>NZ_JBIARV010000006.1:717069-755097 GCF_042890295.1 Streptomyces sp. NPDC002232
GTTTCCGTCGTGACGACCGTCCGTCGGGTGGCTTCAACCGCGACGAGCGCGGCGGCCGTTCCTTCGAGCGCCGTGACGACCGCCCCTCCGGCGGCCACCGCGGCAGCGACCGTCCGTTCAACCGCGACCGTCGCGACGACCGCCCCGCCGGCGGCTTCCGCTCCGGCGGCGACCGTCCGTACGGCCGTCGTGACGACCACCGCGGCAGCACCGGCTCGACCGGCGGCTCCTTCGGCCGCCGCGACGACAAGCCGCGCTGGAAGCGCAACGGCTGACCTCGCGTAGGACCCTGACACAGGGCCCGTACCAGCACTCCGGTGCCGGTACGGGCCCTGTCTCGTACGCGCGTACGGCGGGATACGCTCAGCCGGTCGAACGACGCGGGTGAGGAGCGCCGGCCAGGGGGCCCGGCGCGGAGACCTCCCCGCATCCCGCACATCGGGTTTCCCTGGGGAGGGACCTCTCTTTGAGCCGTCATCCACGCGCGCGCGGACCACGCGCGCGTACCGCCGTCCTCGCCGCCGCGCTGCTCGCCACGGGGATCGGCCTCTCGCCGGCCGCGACGGCCGCGCCCGTCGCCGGCGTCGACCAGCTGGACCTCACGCCGAACTGGCGGACCGTGCCCCGGCAGGAGACCGTCACCTCGGTCTCCGCCACCGGGTACGCCCACGAGACCGAGGACTCCGACGAGCACTTCGGCGGACAACTGGAATGGACCGACTTCGCGACCGGCCGGAGCGTCCCGCTCGGATACGACACCGGGAACGCGGCCTTCGCCGAGTCCGGCGTCGGCGGGCGGTGGCTCTACGTCCAGCACGGCATCGGCACCCACTACCTCCGCGACCTGGCCACCGGCACCGAGAAGCCGCTCGACATGCCCCGCGACGCGAGCTACCGGGGACTGCTCGGCGACACGCTGCTCTTCCAGCAGTACGCCTCCGCCGAGGACTTCTCCACCACCACCGGCTACTACCTGGTCCGCGCCGACGACCCGTCCGGCGCGCGCGTCCCGGTCACCGGCTGGCCCGACGGAGCCGACCCGCACACCGCGCGCCTCGCCGCCGGTGACGGCTCCGCCGCCGTGATCCGCTTCGGCCGGTCCGCCGGCTCGTACGACTACACCGACCTCGGCGTCGTCGACCTGCGCACCGGGCGGATGACCGTGCTCGACGCGCCGACCCCGGCCGGAGCGAGCGTGCTCGTCGCGCCGGTCGCCGTCAGCCCCGACCGGATCGCCTGGGTCGACCGGGAGCGCACCGTCCACGTGCGGGAGCGCTCCGACCTGACCGGCGCCGAGAAGGCCTTCGCCCTGCCCGAGGGGCTCGGCACCGCCCGGATCGGCCTCGTCGGCGACTGGGTCCTCGCCGTCGGCGACGCCTCCGGCACCGACGCCGCCCTGAAGCGGCGGCTGGTCGCGCTGCACCCGGACGGGCGCGCGCAGACCCTCCTGGAGAAGGCCGAGCCGGAGATCAACCAGATCCCCGGCGGCGGTGCGGCCGTCGTCGGCGGCGGCTCCGCCACCGACTGGTCCCTCCTCAGGGCCGTCCCGGGCAAGAACGGCGGCGCGCCCGTCCTGGAGAAGCTGCGCCGCCTGGAGCCGCTGCCGGCCAGGATCGACGCGCTCGCGCTGGGCGCCGGACGGCTCACCGCGCTGGAGCACGACGGGCCGAAGGGGTCCGGCTTCTACGGCCGGACCCTGCCCGTCGGCCCGGTCCGCACCGGGGAGTCCGCACCGGTGTGGCAGGGCGTCGAGGAGGGCGCCGAGTGGAACGCCTCGCCGCTCCTCGCCACCGGTGACGGCCGCACGGTCTCCTACCCCCGGGTCCCGTACACCGCGCGGGCGGTCGTCGCCCGGGACACCGCCGGCCGGACGACCCGCGTGACGGTCGACAAGGACGGGCGGCTCACCGACGCCTTCGGCCGCTGGGCGGTCGTCCAGACCGGACGGCCCACCTTCCCGGGCGAGCTGGTCCCCGGCGGCGAGACGGTCGTGGTGGACCTGGACGCGCAGGCCGTCGTGTCGACGAAGCCGCAGACCGCCGCCGCCGTGTGGGGCGACACCCTCTTCACGGGGACCGCGACGGCCGGCCAGGTCGCGCGCAGGGACCTCGCCACGGGCAAGGACCTCGGCACGGTCGCGACCGGCTCCGGCTGTCCGCTGACCGAGCTCCAGACGGCGGGCGGGCGCTGGCTCCAGTGGTCCTGCGGGCAGTTCGCGCAGCAGGGCGTCGTCGACCTGAGGACGGGCGCGAAGATCGCGCTGCCCCGCTCGTACGGCACCGGCGGTCTCCTCGGTGACGGCTGGTTCGTGGACCGGAGCGGCTCGTCGCTCCGGCTCACCGACTTCCACACGGGCCGCGTGGAGACCCGCGCGCTCACCGGCGCCGAGCCCGCGTCCGGCGACCGCCGGGTGACCTGGACCGTCGACCGGTTCGGCGGGGGCCTCGCGTACAAGGACACGGACGACCGCGTCCACGTGCTGTGGACCGGGGTCCCCGCCTCGGGTCTGACCGCCGCCTCGGCGAAGGTCCCGGCGGGCATGCGGTCCCAGGACGGCTGGAAGGCCTCCTGGGCACTGTCCAAGCCCGCGTCGCTCTGGCAGCTGACGCTGCGTGACGTGTTCACCGGCGACGTGATCCGCAGCTACGGCGGCGGCGAGACCCGCGGCCGGATCGACGTCGCCTGGGACGGCCGTACGACGGCGGGGAAGCCCGTCCCGAACGGCCGGTACAGCTGGCACCTGGCGGCGTCCACGGCCGACGGACAGGGCGCGGACCTGTCCCTCACGGGTACGGTCTCGGTCACCGGCGGCCGCCCGGCCTGGCGCGACCTGGCCGGGAACGACACGCAGGGCGACCTCCTGGTGATGGACCCGGCGGGCCTGGTGTCCCTGTACAAGGGCAACGGCTACGGCGGCCTGTCGGCGCGGATCGCCGGGACCGGGACGAAGTTCCCGGCCTCGACCGTCCTGGTGCCCTTCGGGGACGTGAACGCCGACGGGTGCGCGGACGTGCTCGCCCGGGTCGGCGACCAGCTGCGGGCCTACCGGCCGGGCTGCGACAAGGTGGTCTCGGCGGCGTCCCCGTACACGGTCGTCGGCTCGGGCTGGGGACAGTACGACGTCCTCACGTCCCCCGGCGACGCGAACGGCGACGGGTACCCGGACCTGGTCGCGCGTCAGGCGTCGACCGGTGACGTCTACTTCTACGCCGGCACCGCGGACCACCGGGTGAAGACCCGGGTCCGGATCGGCACCAACTGGAAGCTGTACAAGAAGCTGACCGGCGCCGGCGACCTCGACGGCGACGGCCGCGGCGACCTGCTCGGCGTGGACGCCTCCGGAGTCCTGTGGCGCTACTACGCGACCGCGACCGGCGGCGTCACCGCGCGCGTGAAGGCCGGCTCCGGCTGGGGCGGCTACAGCGCCCTGGTGGGCGTCGGCGACATCACCGGCGACGGCTGCGCGGACCTCACGGCCCGCGACACGGCGGGCCGCCTGTACGCCTACGGCAGCACCTGCCGCGGCGCGTACGGCTCCCGCGTCCTGCTCGGCTCCGGCTGGAACGCCTTCAAGTCCCTGTTCTGATCCGACGCTCCCCCCAAGGGGACGTCCGTCCCACCGCGGGCCCGGCCGACACCGGCCGGGCCCGCGGCGCGGCCGGTGTCGGATACCCGATCGGTTCCCGGGCCCTCTCGGGCTATGCTGCTCGGGTGTGCTTGTCCACGGGCCGTTAGCTCAATTGGCAGAGCAGTGGACTTTTAATCCATTGGTTGTGGGTTCGAGTCCCACACGGCCTACGCGAGGCGGGCGAGGGGAGACCCTCCGACCCGCCGGGAGCGCCCCGACCGGAATCGTCCGGTCGGGGCGCTCCGTCGTTCGCGGGGTCAGCGGCCTTCCGGGCGGCGGTACGTGCAGACGTTGACGCCCTGGGGGCTGGTGACCGTGGAGGTCAGTGCGAGGGTGCGCAGGGTGCCGTCCGACGGGAAGACCGACTTTCCGCCGCCGAGCAGCACCGGCATGACCATCAGGCGGAGTTCGTCGGCGAGGTCCTCGGCCAGGAGGGTGCGGGCGAGGCTGGGGCTGCCCATGACGAGGAGGTCGCCGCCGGGGGCGTCGCGCAGTTCACGCAGGCGGGCGACGGCCTTGTCGCCGGGGATCAGCGTGGTGTTCCAGGTGAGGTCCGCCTCGCCGAGGGTGTGGGAGACGACGTACTTCGGGAGCGCGTTCATGCGGTCGGCGAAGGGGTCGCCGGCCCGCTCCGGCCAGGCGGCGGCCATGTTCTGCCAGGTGCGCCGGCCGTAGAGCAGGGCCTCGGCCCGCTCGGTCGCCTCGGCGAACGCGCCGCCCACGACCTCCGGGTCGAAGAAGGGGTGGGTCCAGCCGCCGTGGGCGAAGCCGCCGTCGGTGTCCTCCTCGGGGCCGCCCGGGGCCTGGACGACGCCGTCGAGGCTGATGAACTCGCTGATCACGATGCGCATGGGGCCGGTCCTGTTCGTCCGTGGCTTCCGGGTGGTGCCGTACGGGAGTGCAGACGGCGGGGCCGCCGGGAAGTCATCGCTCCCCGAGAACTATTTTCGGGTTTTCTCGGTCTTCGTCCGGGAGGCTTCCGGAACTCCGTTCGTCCGAACGGCTGCGTACGGGGGCGGTGCCGGGGAACGTGGGGAAACGTGGACGCGGAGTGTGGAGGTGGGGTCGGTGGCGGCCAGCGGTACCGGTGATCCGGCGGGGGAGGCACGGCGGCTCGCCCGCTACGCGCTGTTCGCGACGGCGGGCGCGGCCGCGGCCCTGCTGACCGCGCTCGGCAGCGGGCTGCTGATCCTGCTGAGCGGGATCGTGGGGTTCGCCGCGACGGCGGCGGGCGTCTGGTGGTTCCTCGCGCACCGCGGGCCGGTGCGGTTCTTCGGGGCGCTCCTGGCGGTCGCCGCGCCGCTCGGGACCCTGTGGCTCTACGTCGTCGGGGGCGTCTGGGTGAACGCCCTCGTGGCCCTGGCGCTGTGGGCCGTGGCGCTGTCCTGCGCGCGGGCCGCGCTGCGGCGTCCGGAGGACGAGCGGGCCGCGCTGTCCCGGGGCGTGCGGATCCCGGCGCCGCGCCGGCCGGTGCTGATCATGAACCCGAAGTCCGGGGGCGGGAAGGTCGAGGAGTTCGGGCTCGTCGCCCGGGCGGAGGCGCTCGGGGCGCGGGTGGTCCTCATCGACCCGTCCGCTCCGGCCGATGTCGCCGCCCTCGCCCGGAAGGCCGCGGACGAGGGCGCCGATCTGCTGGGGGTGGCCGGCGGCGACGGCACCCAGGCGCTGGTGGCCGAGGTGGCCGCCGAGCTCGACCTGCCGTTCCTGGTGATCTCGGCCGGGACCCGCAACCACTTCGCGATGGACCTGGGTCTCGACCGCACCGACCCGTCCCGCTGCCTGGACGCGCTGCACGACGGCGAGGAGCTGCGGGTCGACCTCGGCGATGTCGCCGGACGCCCCTTCGTCAACACGGTCTCCTTCGGGGTGTACGCGGACGTGGTCCAGCGTCCCGAGTACCGCGACGACAAGGCGGGCACGGCGATCGGCGTCCTGCCGGACCTGCTCCAGGGCGGTGAGGGCGACCGTCTCGACGCGACCGCCGACGAGGTCCCGCTCACCGGGCAGCAGGCCCTCCTGGTCAGCAACAACCCGTACGTGGCACCCGATCCCTTCAGCGCGGCCGCGGCCCGCAGGGCGCGTCTCGACGGGGGCGAGCTCGGGGTGATCGGCATCCGGGTGGACGGGGCCGCCCAGGCCGCCGAGCTGGCCGTCCTGGGCACCCAGGCCACCGCTCTGAACGTGCTGACGGCCCGTAGGGTGGAGGTCGGCGGCGGTCCCGGCGCGGGCGCCGAGATCCCCGTCGCCGTGGACGGCGAGGCACTGATGCTGCCCACGCCGGTCGTCTGCACGCTCCGCCCGGGGGCGCTGCGGGTCCTGGTGCCCCGGGACCGGCCGGGTTCGCCCGTGCCCCCGCCGCGCCTGAACTGGCGGCGCCTGACCCGGCTGGCCTTCCCCGCGGAGCCGCTGGTCAGTGACCGCAGGCCGTGGGATCCCCGTATCTCGTGACCCTTCGTACCCCCGAAACCTCGTGACCCTTCGAACACTCGAACCTCGTGAACCCTCGCATCCCTGAGATCTCGTGACCCTTCGAACCCTCGAAGTCTCGAAGTCTCGTGAACCTTCGTACCCCCCCCGAACCAGCTAGGAGCGGCGCATGACCGACGACCAGACGACGGCCGGGACCCTCCGGTCGGTCCTCCAGGACATCCGGACCGTCGACGGCGCCGTGTACGGAGCGGTGGCGGCGACCTCGACGCCCACGCTCGACACGGCCTTCCGCCGGCTCTCCGCCGCGGCCGACCACTCCAAGATCTCCTTCACGGTCGCGGCGGCCCTCGCGCTCGTGCCCGGGCGGCCGCGCCGGGCCGCGCTCGCCGGGGTCGGGGCGATCGCGGTGGCCTCGGCCACCGCGAACCTGCTGGGCAAGCGGCTGGTCCACCGGCGCAGGCCCGACCGGGAGGCGGCGCGGGTCGTGGTGGGCCGGCACGTCCCCATGCCGGCGTCGGCGTCCTTCCCGTCGGGGCACACCGCGTCGGCGGTCGCCTTCGCCACCGCCGTGGGGTCGGTGCTGCCGCACGCCACGCTGCCGCTGGCGACCCTGGCGTGGACCGTGGGCTACTCCCGGGTGCACACGGGGGTGCACTATCCGGGCGACGTCGCCGCGGGCGCCCTCCTGGGCATCGCGAGCGCGGGTGCGTCGCTGGCGGCGCTGAGCTGGCTCTCTCCCGCGGAGAGGTGAGCCGGGGTCAGTCCGTGGCGGTGAGCGGCGGGAGCCGCCAGGTGCCGTCGAGGACCGACGGGTCGGGGCCGTAGAGCCGGACGACGAGGGTGAACGGCCCGTCGGGGGCGGGCAGCCAGTTGGCCGCCCGCTTCGGGTCGGCCGGCCGGTCCTTGCTCACGTGGAGGGTGAGGCCGCCGTCGTCGTCGTACACGAGCCCCGGGGTGCGGTCGCCGATCGCGTACCGGTCGATCTCGTTGGCGACGAGCAGCCGCTCGGGCAGCCGGTAGAGGGTGACGGACCAGAAGAAGCGGGCCGGGGGCAGCTGCCCGGGCGGGAAGCGGACCTCGTGGTCGCGGTCGTGCCCGTTCGGCGGGTGGTCGCCGTGGTCGTCCGCCGTCCAGCCGCCGTACCAGGCCTCGGCCGAGGGCAGGCCGTAGAGCCCCATGTCGGCGGCGACCGCGCGGCCGATGTAGTCGTCGCCGAGCTCCTCGCGGGTGCCGAAGAGGTCGGTGGAGACCCGGGTGACCGCCGTGGCCTTCGCCAGGCGGGCCCGGCCGTCGGCGACGCCCCGCTCGACCGCCGCCCGGATCCCGGGGTCGAGCGACGCCGGTTCGAAGATGCCCGTGCCGGACACGCCGAGCGCCGCGAGACGCTCGCGCAGGTCGCGCTCCCGCTCCAGGACGGGGAAGAACCCGAGCAGGAAGTCGAGGACCGTGAAGAACTCGACGGTCTCCAGGTCCTCCTTGCGCCAGACCGGCCAGACGGGCTCGTCGGCGGGGTGCGGGGCGGCCGTGTCGGTGTATGCGGAGAGCGGGCGGAGCGCGTACCGCTCCTGGACGGCGCGCAGGGCCGGGACGTCGTCGGGGCCGGCCAGGTAGGTGCGGCCCATGATCCCGACGAGGTGGGTGTCGGCGCGCAGGACGCTCGTGATGCCCTCGGGGACGGTGCCGGTCCAGCCGGGACCGGCGACGAGGTGGTGGCCGGCGGACTGTCCCGTGGTGCGGGAGCCGACGAACCCGACGTACGCGGTGTCGAGGTCGTGGACCGGGAGCACGTAGTAGCGGTCCACGGCGGGGACGGAGAGCACGAACGGTTCGGCGCGCAGATCGAGCCAGGCAGGGGAGTACGGGGTGTCGTTGTTCGGGGTGACGACGTCGGTGTTCGCCGGGGTGAAGGGCTCGGCGTAGTGCCGGAAGCGGCCGAAGCCGCCCACGTACCGGAGGTCGTCGGAGTCGATCGCCTGCGCGTACATCGTGCGGTAGTTGTCCAGGAGCGGGTAGCCCCAGACCCAGCCGTCGGCCGCCGTCCGGCGGGCCTCCTCGGGGGTGATCGGCACGGTGGACCGCCTTTGCGCGGGAGGGAACCAACCCGTACAAACTCGCACGAAGGGTTCCCTCCCGCACCCGGGCGGGGGTCAGCGCGTCGCCCGCGCCAGCTCCTCCTCGGTGAGGCCCAGCGTGGCCATGCGCTCCGGGTCGGCCAGGATGTGCAGCGCGACGATCCGGTCCCCGACGACCGTGAACGTCATGATCGAGCTCGGGCGCCCCTGGACGACCGACACGACGGCCGGCTGGCCGTTGGCGACCACCCGGAGCACGTCCGTGCGGTACTTGGCGTACGTGAGGGCCTGCGCGATGACCGCCTCGGCGCCCCGCACCAGCTGGGAGACGGCGGCGAGGGTCCGGCCGCCGTCCGCGCGCAGCACCACGTCCGGGTCGAGGACGGCGAGCAGCCCCTCGAAGTCGCCGCCGTGCGCCGCGGCGAGGAAGGCGTCGGCGATCTCCCGCTGCCGGCGCGCGTCCGGGCCGGGGGCCGGGGTGGCGTCCTGCACCCGGCGGCGGGCGCGGCTGGCGAGCTGGCGGGTCGCCGCCGGGGTGCGGTCGACGATCCGCGCGATCTCGTCGAAGGAGACGGCGAACATGTCGTGCAGGACGAAGGCGAGGCGCTCCGCGGGTCCCAGGGTGTCCAGGACGACGAGGAGCGCGAGCCCGACGGACTCGGTGAGCTCCGCCGCGTGCTCCGGGTCGGTGGCCCCGGCGACCCGGACCACCGGGTCGGGGACGTAGTACTCCAGCGGGTCCTCGCGGCGGGAGCCGCGCGAGCGCAGCATGTCCAGGCAGACGCGGCCGACGACGGTGGTCAGCCAGCCGCTGAGGTTCTCCACGCCGCTGACGTCACTGCGGCTGAGCTTGATCCAGGCCTCCTGGACGGCGTCCTCGGCCTCGCTGAGCGAGCCCAGCATCCGGTAGGCCACCGCCCGCAGATGGGCGCGGTCGGCGTCGAAGCGCCGGGCCAGGCGCTCCGTGTCGGCGCCGCCCGCGCGGGCGGCACGGTCCGGGCCGTCCGGGCCGTCCGTGGTCGCCGGGTCGGCTTTCCTGTCGTGGTCCACTCGTTCTCCCCGTTCGCGTCCCGTCATGCCGTCATGACGGATCAAGTGCCGTCGGTGTGACACCGGAGGCGAGTCCGACGGTTCCGGTACGTGAGATCCCCGCCGCCTCGTGGTGCACGCCCGGGATTCCCCGGCCGAAGCCCCCGACCGCCGTGAATCCCCACTTCAGCGCGGTGATCTTCGTCCGTAGATTGCTCACCATGACGACGACGACACCGCAGGTCAACCCCGTGCTCAGGACCGCGCCGGCCTCCCCCGCCGCGGCGGCCGCCTACTTCTCCGCCAGCCTCGCCTTCCACGCCGACGTCTCCGACGTGGCCTCCACCTTGGCCGCCTCGGCCGCCGAGGGCGCCGACCCGGGCTTCGTGGTGATCGACTCCCGCTCCACGGCCTCCTGGGACCAGGGGCACGTCCCCGGCGCGATCCACCTGCCGACCGCGCTCATCCCCGAGCAGGCCGAGCAGCTGCTCGACCGGTCCGTGCCGGTCGTCACGTACTGCTGGGGCCCCGGCTGCAACGGCGCCACGCGCGCCGCGCTGGCCCTGGCCGAGCTGGGCTTCCAGGTGAAGGAGATGCTCGGCGGCTTCGAGTACTGGGTGCGCGAGGGCTTCGCGTACGAGACGTGGGAGGGGCCCGCGGAGAAGGCCGCGGACCCGCTGACGGCGCCGGTCGACTCCGACGACTGCGGCTGCTGACGAGAACCGATTTCGTGATCGCCCCGGTCATGCCGTAGAGTCATGTTTACCGACGCGGGGTGGAGCAGCTCGGTAGCTCGCTGGGCTCATAACCCAGAGGTCGCAGGTTCAAATCCTGTCCCCGCTACTCAGTAGCAACGAAGGCCCGGATCCAGTCACTGGATCCGGGCCTTCGTCGTGCTCGCCCCTCCGCTTGACCTTGACGCAGCGTCAAGATCTAGCGTGGTGGTCATGGAGTGGTCGATCCAGGAGATCGCCAAGAAGGCCGGCACCACCAGCCGCACCCTCCGCCACTACGGCGAGCGCGGACTGCTGGAGCCGAGCCGGATCGGCGCGAACGGTTACCGGTACTACGACCAGGCGGCGCTCGTGCGCTTGCAGCGGATCCTGCTGCTGCGCGAGCTGGGGCTCTCGCTGCCCGCCATCGCCGAGGTCCTCGCGGGGCAGCGGGACGCGTCCGCCGCCCTGCGCACCCATCTCGCCCTCCTGGAGCAGGAGCGCGAGCGCATCGGACGCCAGATCGCGTCGGTGCGGACCACTCTCGACAAGACCGAGAAGGGAGAAGAGCTCATGGCCGAAGAAGTGTTCGACGGTTTTGACCACACGCGGTACGAGGAGGAGGTCACCGAGCGCTGGGGCCGTGAGGCGTACGAGAACGCCGACCGCTGGTGGCGCTCGCTGGGTGACGCGCAGCGGAAGGCGTTCATGGCCGAGCAGGACGGCATCGCCCGCGCGTTCGGGCGGGCGGCGCGGGAGGGCCTGGCCGCCGACAGCGACGAGGTGCAGGCCATCGCCCGGCGCCAGGTCTCCTGGCTGTCGACGACCACGACGCCGAGCAGGGAGTACCTGATCGGTCTCGGGCGGATGTACGTCGACGACCCCCGCTTCACCGCGAACTACGACCGGCACGGCGAGGGCACCGCGGTCCTCGTCCGGGACGCGCTGCGGGTCTACGCGGAGCGGAACCTCTGAAGGACCTGTCCGAAGTAAACGGTGGCCAAAAGCGCGCCCGCCTCTTTGCGGCCGCACCCGTACCCACCGTAGTGTCACGCGCACCATGAGTGACCAGCGCGTGTGTGAGCTGAGCCGGCGGGCGCCCGCCGTGCTCGTCCTGCTCGCGCTCCTCGCCCTCCTGGTGAGCGTCTGCCACGGCTCCCACGGGCACCTGCTGCCGGCCTCCGGCACCACGACCGCCTCCGCCCCCGCGCTCCCGCACGGCTGCGAGCGGTCCGGGGACGCCTGGAGCTTCGACGCCCACCTCCCCGCGCAGGCCGCCTCCTCCCAGTCCGCCGCGCCCGACGCCGGCGGAGCCGTGGTCCTGCCGTACGCGGCGGACCTCCGCACCGATCCCCGCGCGCGCTGCGTCCGGGACCGGGCGGGCCCCGGCCCCGAGCCGGGCCGGCTGCTCGTCGCCCTCGGAGTGGACCGGAACTGAACCGGGTCCCGCACACCCGCGTGACCAGGTTCCCTTTCGCGTACCCACACCGAGGACGTATCTCCCATGACCGCACCCCTGACGCTGTCCATCGCCGGGCAGACCGTCGGCAACACCCCCGTCTTGTGGACGGACGACGGCTACTGGGCCAAGCTCGAAGGCTTCAACTTCGGCGGCATCAAGGACCGCGCCGCCCTCTACATGGTCGAACAGGCCCGCCGCCGCGGGCAGCTGCGCCCCGGCGCCCCGATCGTCGAGTCGACCTCCGGGACCCTCGGGCTCGGCCTCGCCCTCGCGGGCGTCCTCCACGGCCACCCCGTGCACGTCGTCACCGACCCCGGCCTCGAACCGATCGTCGAGCGGATGCTCGTCGCCCACGGCGCCCGGGTCCACGTCGTCCCCGAGCCCAGCCCGCACGGCGGCTGGCAGCGGGCCCGGATGGACCGGGTCGCCGAGCTGCTGGGCGAGCTCGACGGGGCCTGGTGGCCCGACCAGTACGGGAACCCCGACAATCCCGCCGCCTACGGGGGGCTCGCCGCCGAACTGTCCGCGCAGCTCGACCGGGTCGACGTCCTGGTCTGCGCGGTCGGCACCGGGGGCCACTCCGCCGGGATCTCCCGGGCCCTGCGCGCCACCAGCAGCCCGGCCCTGGAGCTGGTCGGCGTGGACTCGGTGAACTCCACCGTCTTCGGCCTGCCGGCCGGGGAGCGGCTGATGCGCGGCCTCGGCTCCTCCATCCACCCGGGGAACGTGGACCACGGCGCCTTCGACGAGGTGCACTGGGTGGGGCCCGCGGAGGCGGTCCGGACGGCCCGCAGGCTGGCCTCGCGGCACTTCGCGACCGGTGGCTGGAGCGTGGGCGCGGTGGCCCTGGTCGCCGGATGGCTGGCCCGCACCCGGCCCCGCGGCACCCGGATCGCGGCCGTCTTCCCGGACGGGCCGCAGCGGTACTTCGACACCGTCTTCAACGACGAGTTCTGCGCGGCGCACGGGCTGCTCGACGGCCCCGTGCGGGAGGACCCCGCCGCGTACGTCTCCGACGACACGGTCAGCGGCTGGACCCGGCGCGTCCTGGGGCGGGCCTCGTGACCACGGCGACCGCGCCCGCCAAGGGCGGGATCTGGAAGCAGAGCCGCACCTTCGACCCGGCCGTCCGGCTGCTCTTCCTCAACCAGCTCACCATCAACCTCGGCTTCTACATGCTCATGCCCTACCTGGCCGCGCATCTCGCGGACGGGCTCGGCATGGCCGCCTGGGCCGTCGGCCTCGTCCTCGGCGCCCGGAACCTCTCCCAGCAGGGCATGTTCCTCGTCGGCGGGGCGCTCGCCGACCGGCTCGGGTTCAAGCCGCTCATCGTCGCCGGCTGCGCGCTGCGGACGGTCGGCTTCGGGGCGCTCGCCTTCGCGCAGTCGCTGCCGATGCTGATCGCCGCCTCGCTCGCGACCGGCCTCGCGGGAGCGCTGTTCAACCCGGCCGTGCGGGCCTGTCTCGCGGCGGAGGCCGGGGAGGAGCGCCGGGTGGAGGCCTTCGCGCTCTTCAACACCTACTACCAGGCGGGCATCCTGCTCGGGCCGCTCGTCGGGGTGGCCCTGACGGGGGTGTCGTTCCGGCTGACGTGCGCGGTGGCGGCGGTGCTGTTCGCCGGCCTGACCCTCGTACAGCTCCGGCATCTGCCCGTACGGACAGCCGAGGCGCCGAGGGAGCTGCGGGGGCAGTTCCGCACGGTCCTCGCGCACCGGACGTTCTGGCTGTTCTCGCTGGCCATGACCGGCTCGTACGTGCTGTCCTTCCAGGTCTATCTGGCGCTGCCGCTCGCGGCGGGCGGTACGGCGGCGACGACCGCGCTGTTCGTGGTCTCGGCGCTCGTCGCGCTCGCCGGGCAGCTGCGGATCACGGCCTGGTGCCGGCGCCGCCTCAGCCGGGAGCGGTGTCTGGTGCTCGGGCTGGCCCTGATGGGCGGGGCGTTCCTGCTCCCGGCCGTCCTGGGGCGCGGCCTGGTGGGGCTGCTGCTGTGCGCGGCCGTGCTGTCCGTCGCGAACGCGGTGCTCTACCCGTACGAGATGGACACCGTCGTCGCCCTGTCCCGGGGCCGCTGGGTCGCCACCCACTACGGGCTCTACAACACCGTCTGCGGGGTCGGGATCACCCTCGGGAACCTGGGCACGGGCGCGCTGCTCGACGTCACCGGCTGGTCGGCGGCGCCCTGGCTCGTGCTGTGCGCGGTGGGCCTGACCTGCGCGGCGGCGATGGCGCTGCTCGCCCGGGGCGGCCGGCTGGCGGCCGGCTGACCCGTACGCCAGTCGGCCCCGTGGAAGTCGCCGCCGTCGGCCGCGGCGGCCACCCTGGGAGGGCGCGGTGCGGACCGCGGCCGGTCGGACCGGGCAGGAGAGCACAGGTGGGGCACCCCCTAGGAGCGGCGGGCGGCGGACGGCGGGGCGGCGAGGGCCGCTCCGAGCCCGGCCGTGCCCGGCGGTTCATCCGCGCGCTGCCCCCGCTGATCATCGTGGGCGGTGTCGTCTTCGACGTGGCGACACCGGCCCAGTACACGGCGGCGCCGCTCTTCTCCGCCGCCCCGCTGATCGCCGCGCCCTTCTTCTCCACGCTGACGACCGTGATCACCGGGATCGCGGCCGTCCTCGCCTCCGTCGGGCTGCACGCCTACAACGACACCGTCGACGAGGTGGCGGCGCTCACCGAGACCCTGACCGTCCTCACCGTCTCCGCGCTGGCCGTCCTCATCAACCGGGTGGTGCGCCGCAGCGGCGAGCGGCTCGCCTCGGCGCGGGTCATCGCGGAGACCGCGCAGAAGGCGGTGCTGCCGACGCCCGCCGAGCGGATCGGCGGGTTGCAGTGCGCGGCGCGCTACGAGGCGGCGCAGGCGGACGCGTTCATCGGCGGGGACCTCTTCGCCGTCCAGGACACCCCGCAGGGGGTGCGGCTCGTGGTCGGGGACGTGCGGGGCAAGGGGATGGACGCGGTCGAGGCCGTCGCCGTGGTCATCGGTGCCTTCCGGGAGGCGGCCGAGCAGGAGCGGACCCTGGAGGGCGTGGCGCAGCGGCTCGAACGGGCGCTGGCCCGGGAGGGCACCCGCCGGGACGGGCTCGACGCCTTCGAGGGGTTCACCACGGCGGTCCTGGCCGAGATCCCGCGCGCGGACGGCAGCGGGACCTTCGACGGTTTCGTACGGGTCGTCAACCGCGGTCACCCGCCGCCGCTGATGCTGTACGCGGACGGCCGGCTGGAGGTGCTGGAGCCGGGGGAGGCGGCGCTGCCGCTCGGCATGGGGGAGCTGGCCGCGTGGCCGGACCGGGGGGAGGCGCGGCCGTTCCCGCCGGGCGCGACGCTGCTGTTCTACACGGACGGCCTCTCGGAGGCGCGGAACGGGCAGGGCGTCTTCTACGATCCGGCGGCGCGGCTCGACGGGCGGATCTTCCCGGGGCCCGAGGAACTGCTCGACGCGCTGGTGGACGACGTGCGGCTGCACACGGGCGGCGGGGCGACCGACGACCTGGCGCTGCTGGCGGTGAGCCGTCCGGCGACGGGGCAGCCGGAGCGGCGCCGGACGATGCCCGTGGTGGCCCCCGGAGGGCCCGGTCACCAGGCGTAGTCGGAGGGTGTCACTGCGATAACAATTGACATAACGTCAGATCGCGGGGGTTTGGCCTCCTGTCCCTGAAGGGCGGTCAAGTCAGGCTATTACCCCCCAATCCCGTGAATGATCAAGAGGAACGGCTTGGAATCGGGAGCCCCTGTCTATTAACGTTCGATAACGCAGCGCGGTCGTCCCAGCCGTCGCAAGAGACGGCACCGTGCGCACGCGCCGAATCCTGAAAAGGAACCGGGGAACCACCACTTGGGGTGAATCGGGCCCCTTCGCACCCGTGCGGACCACGCACGCGTGCGGTCGAGCCCGTAGGAGACCTTCCTGCTCCGAACCCGTCAGCTAACCCGGTAGGCGAGAAGGAAGGAAAGGAGCGCCCCCACCCGTGGCGTCCAACACCCCCGCACCCGAAGCCCCCTTCGACGCCTTCGGTGGCGGTGCGGCTCCCTCCGCCCCGGACACCGAGTGGAACCCCACCGAGGGCTCCCTCCGCGCCGAGAGCCGCTCCGGCGGCCGGCACCGGGTCGTCAAGCAGCGCTCCAACTTCGCCCGCTCCTCCACCGTCCTCGGCGTCGGCGTGATCGCGGCCGTCGGCGCGGGCGGCCTCGCCACCGCGCAGGACAAGCCCCCGGTGGCGATATCCCTGCCGGACCTCCCGGACATCGACCTGCCGGACGCCCACGACATCCCCGGCGTCGCCGCCCTCCTCCCGGAGCAGCAGAGTGCGCCCGTCAGCGAGGCCCGCGCCAACCCGAACCCGCTGACCACCGCCACCTACGCCACCGCGGCCGAGGAGAGCACCGGGCAGGCCGAGCGGGCGGCCACCGCCGCTCCCGCCGCCGGCGAGGCCCTGCGCGCCCGCATCCTCCAGCAGGCCGAGCAGCAGCAGGCCTCCGCCGACGCCGCCGAGAAGGCCGCCGCGGAGAAGGCCGCGGCCGAGAAGGCCGCCGCCGAGGCCGTGGCCAAGGAGGCCGCCGCGCAGAAGGCCGCCGCCGAGGCCAAGGCGAAGGCAGAGGCGGAGGCCAAGGCGAAGGCCGAGGCGGAGGCGCGTGCGAAGGCAGAGGCCGAGCGCCTCGCCAAGCTCGCCGCGAGCTACTCGCTGCCGGTGTCCTCGTACACGCTCACCGCCACCTACATGCAGTCCGGTTCGATGTGGTCCTCCGGCCACCACACCGGCCTCGACTTCGCGGCCCCCACGGGCACCCCGCTCAAGGCCGTCCACGGCGCGACCGTGAAGTCGGCCGGCTGGTCCGGCTCCTACGGCTACCGGATCGTCCTGGAGCTGGAGGACGGCACCGAGGTCTGGTACTGCCACCTCTCGTCCATGCTGGTCGGCGCGGGCCAGACCGTCGGCACCGGCGAGACGATCGGCCGCGTCGGCGCCACCGGCAACGTCACCGGCGCCCACCTCCACATGGAGGTCCACACGTCCGGCGGCGACGGCATCGACCCGGCGGCCTGGCTCCGCTCCAAGGGCCTCAGCCTCTGAGCGGACCCGGAATAGGCCCGGCGGCGGGAGCGGTTGAGCGACACATGACCTCTCTCCGCCCGCTGGGCAGCTCCGACCTCCACGTCTTCCCGATAGCCCTGGGCGGCAACGTCTTCGGCTGGACCGCCGACGAGGCCCAGTCCTTCGCCGTCCTCGACGCCTACGCCGCCGCGGGCGGCAACTTCGTCGACTCCGCCGACGTCTACTCCGCCTGGGCCGAGGGCAACGAGGGCGGCGAGTCCGAGACCGTCATCGGCCGCTGGCTCGCCTCCCGGGGCAACCGCTCCGACATCGTCGTCGCCACCAAGGTCGGCGCCCACCCCCAGTTCAAGGGCCTGTCCGCCACCACCATCAAGGCGGGCGCGGAGGAGTCCCTCCGCCGTCTCGGCACCGACCACATCGACCTCTACTACACGCACTTCGACGACGAGTCCGTCCCCGTCGAGGAGATCGTCACCGCCCTCGACCAGCTGGTGAAGGACGGCAAGGTGCGCGCCGTCGCCGCCTCCAACATCTCCCCGGAGCGGCTCCGCGCCTCCCTCGACTTCGCCGAGGCCGAGGGCCTCGCCCGGTACGTCGCCCTCCAGCCGCACTACAACCTGGTCTCCCGCGACACCTACGAGGGCCCGCTCCTGGAGACCGTCGAGCGGGCCGGGCTCTCGGCCGTCCCGTACTACGGGCTCGCGGCCGGCTTCCTCACCGGCAAGTACCGCCCCGGTGCCACCGTCGACAGCGTCCGCGCCTCCGGGGCCGCCGGGCACCTGGAGACCGAGCGGGGCCGGGCCGTGCTCTCCGCCCTCGACACGGTCGCCGAGGCGCACGGGGCGGAGCTCGCCACCGTCGCCCTCGCCTGGCTCGCCGCCCGGCCGACCGTCGCCGCGCCGATCGCCTCCGCCCGCACGGTCGAGCAGCTCCCGGCGCTCGTCGCCGCCGCCGGCCTCACCCTCACCGAGGCCGAGCTGACGCTCCTGACCGAGGCCTCCGCCGTCTAACTGCGGTAGGGGTTGTAGCCGTCGTAGTCCAGATACTGCGGCGGCGCCCAGGCCCGGCCCGTGGCCCGCGCCGCGTACGTCAGCGCCGGGGACGCCACCGCGCGGCGCTGCCACAGGTGGTGCAGCAGCTCCTGCTCCCGGGCCGGGAAGTCGGGGCCCGCCGTGCCCCGGCGGGCCCGGTCCCGCAGGAACGCGAGGGTCGTCGCGAAGGACTCGTACTCGCCGACCGCCCGCGCGGCCGGCGGGCCGTACGTCCGGGCCGCGAAGGAGCGGGCCATCTGCCGGGCCCGCATCGAGGACAGCGCGAGCGGTTCGGTGGGGGCGAGCCAGCCGGCCGCCGCGTAGGCCGGGAGCTCCCCGGATATCGTGCGCAGCTCGCGCTGCCGGCTCCAGACCGCCAGCCAGGTCAGCAGACCGAAGGCCGGGACCATGAGCGCCCCGTACACCGCGTAGAAGGCCAGCGGGCCGCCGATGGTGGCCGAGCCGTTCCACGCGGCGTGCAGGCCCATCGCCAGCAGCAGCCCGCCGAGCGGCAGCAGCACCCGGCGCAGCCGCTTCCCGCGCGGCGCGAGGGCGGCGAGACCGAAGCCGACGCCGGTGAGCACGGTGAACAGCGGATGCGCGAACGGCGACATCACGACCCGTACGAAGAAGGTCGCCGCGGTCACCGAGCCGATGCCGGAGGAGCCGAACTCCTGGTCCTCGCCGAAGGCGTTGCCGAGGTAGAGGATGTTCTCGGTGAAGGCGAAGCCGGTCGCGGTGAACCCGGCGACCACCACCCCGTCGACGAGACCGCCGAAGTCCCTCCTGCGGAAGAGGAACAGCAGCAGGATCGCGGCGGCCTTCGCGCTCTCCTCGACCACCGGGGCGATGACGGTGGCGCCGAGGGTGTCGGCGGAGTCCGGATCGGCCGTGGCCGTGGCGATCCAGCGGACGGCGAAGGAGTTCGCCAGGATCGCGACGAGCGCGGCCGCGAAGGCGCCCCAGGCGAAGGCGAACAGCATGTTCTTCCAGGGACCCGGCTCGACCCGGTCGAGCCAGCGGAACGCCGACATGAGCAGCGGTACGGGAAGCACGGCCAGGCCCAGGCCGACGAGGAAGCCCTGGGTGCCGGTCTGCTCGCGGACCAGCGCCAGGATGACCAGCGCGCAGAGCGCGAGCAGCGTCACCACGGCGATCGCCCGGACCAGCCGACTGCGCCAGAAGGCCCGGCGGGGCCGGTAGCGCCACTGGGAACGGTCGGCGGCGGCGGGGAAGGCCGGCTCCTCGGTGTCCCGGTGCGGGACGGGAGCGGCGGCCGACGGGTCGCTCGGGGCAGGGTTCGACACGTGAGCGACCCTAACGACCTCCACCGACACCGGTCGACGCGGTTACGGGCTCCGCGTCACTTCCGCGTCACTTCCGCCGGAAGAGGAGGTCGTGGACGACGTGCCCCTTGTCGAGCCCCTGGCCCTCGAAGCGGGTGAGGGGACGGAAGTCGGGGCGGGGCGCGTAGCCGCCGTCGGCCTGCGTGTTCTCGAAGTCCGGATGCGCGGAGAGCACCTCCAGCATCTGCACGGCGTACTCCTCCCAGTCCGTGGCGCAGTGCAGCACGGCCCCGGGCTTCATCCGGGGGGCGAGGAGGCTGAGGAACTCGGGCTGGATCAGCCGCCGCTTGTGGTGGCGCGCCTTGGGCCACGGGTCCGGGAAGTAGACCCGGCAGCCGTCGAGGGCGGCGTCGCCCAGCATCTCGCGGAGCAGGATGATCGCGTCGCCGTTGGCGACCCGGACGTTGGTGAGCCCGTTGCGGTCGGCGAGGCCGAGGAGGTTGCCCTGGCCGGGGGTGTGCACGTCCACGGCGAGGATGCCGGTGCCGGGATCGGCGGCGGCCATCTGGGCGGTGGCCTCGCCCATGCCGAAGCCGATCTCCATGACGACCGGAAGCCCGTCGAACATCTCTTCGAGGTCGAGGACCCGCTTGCCGTCGATGTCGAGGCCCCAGTCGGGCCACCGCTTCAGCATGGCCTCGGCCTGTCCGTACGTGACCCGGCTGCGGCGGGGCTGGAAGCTCCGGATCCGCCGCTCGTGGTGGGCCCCGGCGGGATCGGGCAGGGGGCCCTCACCGGGGGCGAACATCCGACTGCCACGGCGCGCGACGGGCTGCGGCCCGCTCTCAATCTCCTCAGACACAATGCGCCCGATTCTACGGCGCGCGGGACGCCCCCGCTGTGGGCCCGGTGCCCGGCCGCTGTGGCCGGCGCCCCGCCGTTGTGGGCGGCGCCCGGCCCGCTGTGGGCCCGCGCACCGCCGGTCCGTCGCGCCCGCGCGTTACGCGCCCCCGCCGCCCCCGTTGTGGGCAGGCGTTCCGCAAGGGGCGGAACGGGTGGGCACAACGGAACGGCGCCCTTGCCGGCGCGGGAGGCCCCTGTGCCTGAACCCGCACCCCCGTGCGCGGTCACTGGGCGGTGCGGGTCAGGGCGCAGGACGCGGAGGCGCTGCTCAGCGCGCCGTCCTGTGTGCCCACCCGTCCCGCCCCAGCGGGACGATTGCCCACACGGGCGCAGGCGGCGGCCTCGCAAGGGGCAGGCGGGAGCCACCGCCGCGCGGCCCCGTGCCCGGCGGGCTACAAGTGCGCCAAAGCGCGCGCAGCGACCTCGCGCCCGATCGGCAAGGACGCCGTCGCCGCCGGCGAGGGCGCGTTCAGCACGTGGACCGTCCGCTCCGCCTCGCGGAACAGGAAGTCGTCGACCAGCGTCCCGTCCCGCAGCACCGCCTGCGCCCGCACCCCCGGCGCCGCCCGCCGCAGGTCGGACTCCTGGACCACCGGCAGCAGCCGCCGCACCGCCTCCGTGAAGGCCCGCTTCGACACCGACCGGTGCAGCTCGCCCGCGCCGTACCGCCAGTGCTCGCGGGCGATCGCCCACGAGCCCGGCCACGCCAGGGTGGCGCCCAGCTCGCGCGGACGGACGACGGACCAGCCGTACCCCTCCTTCGCGAGCGCCGGGACCGCGTTGGGTCCGATGTGCACGCCGCCGTCGATGCCCCGGGTCAGGTGCACCCCGAGGAAGGGGAAGGCGGGGTCGGGGACCGGATAGACCAGGCCCCGCACGAGCGAGGGGTCCGCGAGCTCGTAGTACTCCCCCCGGAAGGGGACGATCCGCATGCCCGGGTCGTCGCCCGCGAGCCGCGCGATCCGGTCGCAGTGCAGCCCCGCGCAGTTCACCAGGACCTTCGCCCGCACCACGCGCCCGTCCGCCGTGCGCACGGCGACGCCCCAGGACCGGCGGTCGACGACGGTGACCTCCGCGCCGTACAGGATCCGGGCCCCGGAGGCCTCGGCGAGGCGCTCGGAGACCGCCCCGTAGTCACAGATCCCGGTCGTGCCGACGTGGATCGCGGCCAGCCCCCGCACCCTCGGCTCGTACTCGCTGATCTGCGCCGGGCCGAGCTCGCGCACCGGGATGCCGTTCTCCCGGCCGCGCTGCACGAGCGCGTGCAGCCGGGGCAGCTCCTCGCGCGAGGTCGCGACGATGATCTTCCCCGTCACCTCGTGCGGAATGTCCCACTCCGCACAGAACTTCACCATCTCGGCCGCGCCCTCGACCGCGTACCGCGCCTTGAGCGAGCCGGGACGGTAGTAGATCCCGCTGTGGATCACCCCGCTGTTGCGCCCCGTCTGGTGGCGCGCGAGGGCGTGCTCCTTCTCCAGCACCGTGACCCGGGTGCCGGGGGCGGCACGCGTCAGGGCATACGCCGTCGACAGGCCGACGATCCCTCCGCCGATCACCAGCACGTCACAGTCAAACACCAGCGCCACCTCCCACCCCCGATAGTGCACTGGCCCACTGACAATGCCGCTAAACGCCCGCGCCGTGGGACGCGTGTCACGTCGGCGTGCCGGTCGCCCCTCACGCCGGGGTCACGAGCAGCGGCCGGGCCCGCTCGCGCAGCTCGATGACGCGCGGTTCGTGCCCGTACGGTTCGAGCCGGTGCAGCAGGTCGCGTACGTACTCGGTGGTCCGCGCCGAGGAGATCCGGCCCGCCACCTCCACCGCGCGCGTGCCGGCCGCGCAGGCGGCGTCCAGGTTGCCCGACTCCAGTTCGGCCACCGCCGACACCACGAGCCGCAGGCCGTGCGAGCGGACGAACTCCTCCGTCGGCCGGGACAGCGCCTGCTCGGTGAAGCGCCGCACCTCGCGCGGCATCCGCAGGTCCCGGTAGCACTCGGCCGCGTCGGCGCAGAACCGGTCGTACGAGTAGAAGCCGAGCCAGCTCGGGTCCGCGTCGCCGTCCCGGGAGCGCTCCAGCCAGCCCTCCGCGGACTTGAGCGCGGCGGCGGCCGCGGCCCCGTCGCCGGCCTTGGCGTGCGCGCGGGCCTCGACGAGCCGGAAGAAGGACATGGTGCGGGCGGTCGCGAGTCCCCGGTTCCGCTCCAGGGCGGCCTGCGCGAGGTCGACGCCCTCGTCGGCGAAGCCCCGGTAGGTGGCCTGGAGCGACATCGACGCGAGCACGTACCCGCCGAGCGGCACGTCGGCGGCGGCGCGGGCGAGCCGCAGCGCCTGGATGTAGTAGCGCTGGGCGGCCTCCTGCTGCCCGGTGTCGAAGGCCATCCAGCCCGCGAGCCGGGTGAGCTCGGCGGTCGCGCCGAACAGGTTCCGGCCGACCTCGTCCGAGTACGAGCCGAGCAGCAGCGGCGCCGCGTCCACGCGTAAGCACTCGGGCACCATCGACGACCGCCAGTCCCCGCCGCCGTACTTGGAGTCCCAGCGCCGCGCGTCCTCGGCGGCCTCCCGGAGCTTGGCGACGTCGCTGTGGCCCACGCGCGCGTGCTCCGCGGCGGCCGTGGCGGAGCCCGTAACCGCGCCGGGACGCGGGGCGACCCGCTCCACCGAGGGGTCGGCCGGGGTTATCAGCCAGCGGGACGCGGGCGTCGCGTAGGCGCTCACCGCGAACGACCCGGCGAGCGACTGCCAGATGCCGCCCCCGCCGGCCCGTCGCCCGGCCAGATCCAGCCGGTACAGGTCGGTGGCCGAGCGCACCGCCTCGCCCACGTCGCGCGGGAAGGCCAGCCCCACCTCGGGCGCCGGATCGGCGTCGGCGAGCCCGATCTCGTGCAGCGGCACGGGCCGGCCCAGCTTCTGTCCGATCGCGGCGGCGATCAGATGCGGCGCCGCGCCCTGCGGCACCATGCCCTTGGACACCCACCGGGCGACCGAGGTCTTGTCGTAACGAAGCGTCAGACCCCGTTGCGCACCGAGGTCGTTGACGCGCCGGGCGAGCCCGGCGTTGCTGATTCCCGCGAGGGCGAGAACCGTGCCGAGCTTTTCGTTCGGCCCGCGTTGCTCCCTGGACATCACGCCACCCCTCGACAACACAGACGGCCGCCACGACGCCGGGCATAGGCGTGCGGCATTCGTAAACACAGCGTAGTTCGCCGCATCCCTACCGTTAAGGGGCGGTGTTCCGTATGGCGAGATTGTTGTGTGAAGGTGCGACGAGCCGGGTCGGCGGCGCGGCCCGTGCTCCCGCCGTGTGGCCGTGCGCCCGGCCGTGCGCTCTCGTCCGGCCGCCGGGGGAGCGCTTCCATGGGTGTCGCGTGGGTCGGCCCGCTCGGCCGGGAACGGTGTCCCGGACCAGTGGGCTGGGGGATATCGCCGCCCCATTCCCCGCGGGCGGCGGACGGCCCCGGGAGGCGGGAGCGCCTCCCGGGCAGCCGGTGTCCGTCGTTCGTCGCGGACGCCGGTCGAAACCTCGCGCGGGGATCGATATTTGGCCGAATGACGCCGGTGTGCCGTTGATCGTCAACTGGCCCATGCCAGGGGCGCATTCGCCTTTCGCGCGCGTGCGCCCGGACCCCGCCCCGTGCGCCGTTGTCGTGGCAGCATGTCCTCCACCGAAACGGACGTGGAGGCGCCGATGCGATGGCTGGTGGGCTGGAGCAGTGTCGCCGCGGGCTTCGCAACGACCACGGGGGGCCGGGCGGGCGCCGTGAACGGCGCGTACGGCCACGGCTCCCCGTACGACGACGGCTCCCCCGACGGCTACGGCTACGGCCGGGACTCCGGCCGCGCGGCCGAGGGGCGCACGGTGCAGCCGGTGGGCGCGCAGCTCCTGTGGGGGGACCCGGATCCGCTCTGGGTGGTCGGCGACTGGCGCCCCGACGAGGTGCGCGTGGTGTCCGTCGACGACCGGACCCGCCTCGCCGTCCTCGGCTGCTGTGCCGCGAGCGACGAGGAACTGCGGATCGGCCTGCTCACCGCGCGCGGGGGCGCGTTGCGGCACCTGACCGCCTGGCCCGGGAGCTACACCGCCGTCGTGAGGACCGGCCGCCGCGTCACCGTCACGGGTGACCTCGCGGGCGCCCGGCCCGTGTTCCACACGCCGTGGGCGGGCGGCACCGCGTACGCCACCGCGGCCCTGCCGCTCGCCGACCTCGTCGAGGCCCAGCTCGACATCGGCCACCTCGCCGCCCTGCTCGCCTGCCCCGAGACCCCCGAGGCGCTGCGCGACTCCACCCCGTACGAGGGGGTGCGCCGGGTGCCGCCCGGGCACGCCCTGATCCTGCGGGAGGGCTCGCGCGAGATCACCGGCTACGAGCAGGTGGCCTCGCTCGCCGTCGCCGCACCCGAGGCGGACCCCCGCCAGGCCGTCGAAGGGGTGCGGGACGCCCTCGTCGAGGCCGTGCGCGCCCGGCTCACCGCGCCCCGGCACGCGCCCGAGGCGCCGCTGCCCGACCCCGGCCCGGTCCCCGGGATGGGGCCGGCCGACCGGCGCGCGGCCCGGGGTGCGGGCCCCGCCCCCGGCATCGGCGCCGACCTGTCCGGCGGCAGCGCCTCCGGCACGCTGGCGCTGCTCGCGGCGGGTCTCCCGGGGGTGCCGGGCACCCTCACCGGGCACGGCGCGGGCGCGGGGGAGCGGCTGCTCGCCGTCACCTTCAACGACCTGGCGACGCGGGCCGGTTCGCGCCGGACGGCGGAGCTGGAGCGGGCCCGGGCGATCGCCGCCGACCCGCGCCTGCACCACGTGGTCGTCGCGGGCCACGAGGAGGCGCTTCCGTACGCGGCGCTGGACGGGCCGCTGACCGACGAGCCGGGGCCCGCGCTCGTCACGGCCGAGCGGCATCGCAGACGGCTCGCCGGAGGCAGCGCCGACCACTTCACCGGGATGGGCGCGAAGCAGGTCCTGGACGCGCACCCGGCGCGCCTCGCCGACCTCCTGATGGACCGCAGGCGGCGCTCGCTGGTGCGTCCCGTGACCGCGCTCGCCAAGGCCTCGGGGCCCACGGCGGGCTCGCTGCTGGTGCCGCTGACGGTCTACCGGGCGGCGCGGAAGCTGGCCCGCACCCCGTACCGGACGGGTCTGGAGGCGGCGGCCCTGCGGGTCCTGGAGGCGAACCGCACGGCCCCGGACGGCTTCGGCCCCCTGGAGGCCTCGCTCTCCGCGCTCGCGTGGTCCCGGCCCGGACCGGCGGCGCGCTGGCTGACGGGAGAGGCGCTGGCTGAAGTATCGGTTCGCCTGAACCGGGCGGCGACGCTCCCGGCCACCGTCCAGCGCCCCGGCGAGGCACGCGCGCGTGCGGCCCTCGTCCGCGCGGCGGCCGACCACCGGGTCCTGGAGCAGGCGGCGGAGATCCGCGGCCAGCGCCTCCACGCCCCCTTCCTGGACAACCAGGTCGTACGGGCCTGCCGTGAGCTCCCCGAATCGCTCCGGGTCCAGCCGGACGCCCGGGCCGGCGTCCTGCGCGCGGTCCTCTCCGGCGCGGGCGTCCGCGAGCTCCCCTCGGGCTGGGGCGCCCCCCACCCGGCCGTCCCGGCCGCCGCCACGCGCGCGGGGCTGCGCGCGGCGCTCCCGCAGCTCCTCGCCCTGTTCGACGCGCCGCTCCTCGCGGACGCGGGCCTGATCGAGGCGCGCGTGGTCCGCGAGGCCCTGCGCGCGGCGACCGACGGCGCCCCCGTCCCCCT
The DNA here is from genome assembly GCF_042890295.1 of Streptomyces sp. NPDC002232. Taxonomy (NCBI): domain Bacteria; kingdom Bacillati; phylum Actinomycetota; class Actinomycetes; order Kitasatosporales; family Streptomycetaceae; genus Streptomyces; species Streptomyces sp. NPDC002232. The sequence goes on from NZ_JBIARV010000006.1 coordinate 742,402, forward strand.
CGACGGCCTCGCCGACCTGGTCTCCACCGAACTCTGGCTCCGCCGCCTCCTCGCCCGCCGCGGCTCCTGCTGGACGAGCACCACGGAACCCCGCGCCCACCGCGCGGTCCAGGGTCCCCTGATCCCCGCGTCCCGCTCCCTGCCGGCGTGAGGCCGCGGCGGCCGCCGCCCGCTCCGGGGCCCTCCGGCGACGACCGCGGCCGCACACCCGTCCACAGGCTGGGGACAGCCGAGCGGCTTCCCCGCCCCATCGGCTCCGGGCTCGGCCCCGCCTGATGGCTTCCGGCCTCGGCCCCACCCGATGACCTCCGGGCTCGACCCCCGCACCTTCTGAGGGACGCACCGGGGTAAACCCCGAGGCGCCGGGACCGCCCGGCCGACACAATGGATCGGTGCGGTATCTCATCCTCGGCACCACCGAGGCCCTTCGTCCCGACGGCACCCCGCTCCCGCTCGGCGGTGCCCGGCTGCGCGCGCTGCTCGCCGCCCTCGCGCTGCGCGGCGGACGGGCCGTCTCCGTCGGCGAGCTCGCCGACGACGTGTACGGGGACGACCCGCCGCAGGACGCCCCCGCCGCGCTTCAGGCCCTGGTCGGCCGCCTCCGCAGGATCCTCGGCAGGGAGGCCGTCGCCTCCACCCCCGGCCCCGGCTACCGCCTCGCCGCCGGCCCCGAGGACATCGACCTGTACGTCTTCCGGCGCCGGGCCGCGGACGCCGCCGCCCGCCTCGACGCCGGCGACCCCGGCACCGCCGCCGCCCTCCTCCGCGAGGCCCTCGGGCTCTTCCGCGGCCCCGCCCTCGCCGACCTGCCCGAACCGGCCGGCGTCCGGCCCGAGGCGCAGCGCGTCGCCGCGCTCCGGCAGCGCGTCGAGGCCGATCTGCGGCGGGGCGCCACCGACGGACTCGTACCGGAGCTGACCGAGCTCACCACCACGTATCCGTACGACGAGACGTTCCGCGCCCAGCTCATCCGGGCCCTGCGGGCCGAGGGCCGCCACGCCGACGCCCTCACGGCGTACGAATCGGCCCGCCGCACCCTCGCGGACGGCCTCGGCGCCGACCCCGGCCCCGAGCTCACCGCGCTCCACCACGAACTCCTCACCGGCACCGAGGCCCCGACTCCGAGCCCGAGCCCGACCCCGGCCCCCTCCCCGGCCCCGCCCGCTGCCGCCGCCGGGGGACCCGCCCCCGACTCCGGAAACATCCGCCCCCGTCTCACCTCCTTCGTCGGCCGGGAACCCGAGCTCGCCGCGCTCCGGGCCGACCTCACCCGCTCCCGGCTCGTCACGCTCACCGGGCCCGGCGGTTCCGGCAAGACCAGGCTCGCCGAGGAGGCCGCGCTCCGGGCCGCCGGGCCCGCCGCCTGGATCGCCGAGCTCGCCCCGCTCGACGACCCCGACGCCCTCCCCGGCGCCGTCCTCTCCGCCCTGCGCCTCCGCGAGATCAACCTGATCACCCGTGAGGGGGCCCCGCTCAAGGACGACCCCACCGCCCACCTCGTCGAGCACCTGGCCCGCCGCCCGCTGCTCCTGGTCCTCGACAACTGCGAGCACGTCATCGACGCGGCCGCCGCCCTCGCCGAGACCCTGCTCACCCACTGCCCGCAGCTCCGGGTCCTCGCCACCAGCCGTGAACCCCTCGGCGTCCCCGGCGAGTCCGTCCGCCCCGTCGAGCCCCTTCCGCCCGACCCCGCCCACCGCCTCTTCACCGAGCGGGCCCGCACCGTGCGCCCCTCCTTCGACCTCGCGCGCGACGGCGGCGAGGCCGTCGACGAGATCTGCCGGCGCCTCGACGGCCTGCCGCTCGCCATCGAGCTGGCCGCCGCCCGGCTGCGGCTGCTCACCCCGCGCCAGATAGCCGACCGCCTCGACGACCGGTTCCTCCTCCTCACCTCCGGCTCGCGGACCGTCCTCCCCCGCCAGCAGACCCTCCGCGCGGTCGTCGACTGGTCCTGGGACCTCCTCGACCCGGCCGAGCGGACCCTGCTCCGCCAGGTGTCGGTCTTCGCCGGCGGCTGGGACCTGGCCGCCGCCGAGGCCCTCTCCCCGTCCGCCGCCGACGCCCTCGGCGCCCTCGTCGACAAGTCGCTCGTCGTCGCCACCCCCACCGAGGGCGGCGAGATGCGCTACCGCCTCCTGGAGACCATCCACGAGTACGCCGCCGAGCGCGCCGCCGAGGAGCCCGAGCTGCTCGCCGCCGCCGAGGCCACCCACACCGCCCACTTCACGGCGCTCGCGGAGACGGCCGAGCCCCGACTCCGCTCGGCGGAGCAGCTGCCCTGGATCGACACCGTGGAGCGCGACCTCGACAACATCCGCGCCGCCCTCCACCGCACCCTCGTCACCGACCCCGACGAGACCGCCGCCCTCCGGCTCGTCTTCGCCATGGGCTGGTTCTGGTGGCTGCGGAACTACCGCCCCGAGGGCCTGGTCTGGGTCGGCCGCGCGCTCGACCTCGGCGAGGACCCGGCCGATCCCGCCGACCCCCGCCACTGGCCCCGCATGCACCTGCGCATGCTGCACTTCTTCCTCGCGGTCGAGAGCCAGTCGATGGGCGACTTCCAGGAGCCGGAGACCCTCGCGCTCGTCCGGCGCGTGCGCGACGCGTTCGGGAAGGAGCCCGGCCCCGAGGCGGCCCGCTTCCCCGGTCTGCTCTGGCCCTTCACCGCGTACCTCACCGAGGACCCCTCCACGGTCCGCTCCCTGCTCGACTCCGCCGTCGACAACTGCCGCCGCCACGGCGGCGACTGGGAGCTCGGCGTCAGCCTGATGTTCCGCACGCACATGGTCGTCGACATGCCCGGCGGCATGCCCGGCATCGACGACGCCCTCGCCGAGCTCCGCGTCATCGCCCGGCGCGTCGGCGACCGCTGGATGGCCGCGCAGATCGCGAGCGCGGCGGGCGAGGCCCACACGATGCGCGGCCGGCACGCGGAGGCCGGCGAGGTGTACGAGGAGGCCCTCGCCCTCGCCCGTGAGGTCGGAGCCCACGCCGAGGCGCCCTTCCTCCTCGCCCGCCTGGCCGAACTGGCCTACCGCCTCGGCGACCTGGAGACCGCCGAGGCGACCCTCGACGAAGCCGCACGGGAGGCCGACCGCTACCACGTGCGGGACAGCCAGACGTACGTCTGCTTCCTCCGCGCCGCCTTCGCCCTGCACCGCCGCGACATCGCCGAGGCCCGCGCCCAGCTGGAGGAGGCGGGCAGGACCGTCGCGCTCGGCACCCCGCCCCCGCACTTCGAGGCGGCCGTGGTCGGCATCGCCGCCCGCGTCGAGGCGTACGAGGGACGGGGCGCGGCCGCCGTCGCGACGGCCGCCACCGCGCTCCGCATCGCGCGGGAGGCCCAGTGCGCGGACTTCATCACCGTCGGACTGGGGGAGGGGCTCGCCTTCGCCCTGGCCGAGGCGGGCGAGACGGCCCTCGCCGTGCGGGTCATGGCCGCCGTCGACCACTGGCGCCGGGACACCCCGCGCTCGGTCCCCGAGCTCCGGGAGCTGGAGCACCTGGAGGCGCGGGCGCGGGCCGAGCTCGACGCGCCCGCCCTGGAGGCGGCCCGCGCGGCCGGGACGGGACTCGGCCTCGACGAGGTCCTCGACCTCGTCGCGTCCTTCGCGGCGGCGCCGGGCCCCGCGGGGGCCGTCAGGAGCAGCTGATCCGGGACTCCGCCCAGTCGGCGACCGCGGTCCGGCCGAACGGCGTGTCCTCCTCCACCACGAGCCGGAGCGTGGCGCGGCCGGTGAGGTCGACGTGCACCGGGACGGGCGGGTCGCCCGCCCGGACGACAGCGGACCGCCAGAGCCGCTCCCCGTCCCCGTAGACGGAGAAGCGGACGCCGCCGGTGCCGAGCCAGGCGCTGAGGTCGTCGATGCCGACGACCGCGTCGTAGCCGGTGCACTGCCGGTTGAGGTCGATGAGCAGCGAGGACGGCGCGTGGACGCTGACCCCGGGCGCGTACGAGGTGCCGCCGATGGACAGGGAGTTCCGCTGCCACATCCAGCTGCTGTCCGCGAGGGACACCTCGGGCTTGGTGCCGTCGCCGAAGATGCCGTAGTCCAGTTCGCCGACCTGGTAGACGGACGGCGGCGCGGGCGCCGGGGGCGTCGGCTTCGGCGCGGGCCTCCCGGGCGGCGGCGTGGGCTTCGGAGTCGGTTTCGGGGCGGGCGCGGGCGTCGGCTCGGGGGCGGGTGCCGGGGGCGGCGTCGGCTTCGGTACGGGCCTGGGCGTCGGCTTCGGCTTCGGGGCCGGCGGCGGGGGCTCGGGCGCCGGGGCGGAGGCGACGGGCGGGGCCGGCGGCGCGGGTTTCGGGGAGGGTTCGGCGGGCGGCGCGGGCTCCGGCACGATCGGCGTGACGACCGGCTGGGTGGGCCGGGGCGCGGACACCGGCTGCGGGTCCCCGGCCATCGCCCAGACGAGCCCGGCGGCCGCGGCGACCGCCATGGCCGCCGCGATGCCGGCCTTCGCGGGCGCGCCGAGCCCCTCGGCGGCGGCCCCGCCCGAGGCGGCTCCCCCGGAGGACCCGGTGGCGGCGGCCGCCGCGCCCGCGCCGGCCGCGGCGGCGGTGCCGCCGGCGACGGCACCGGCCGCCTTGAGCGTGTACCCGGCGGCGAACCAGCCGATGACGGCGACCGGCAGGAGCGCGGGGATCCCGGCGTTCACGTGGGCCAGTTCTCCGGCGGCGAGGCGGCACTTCGCGCACGCGTCGAGGTGCTTGCGCAGTCCCCGCTCGGCCCGCATCCGCAGTCCGCCGCGGGCGTAGGCGCCGAGCCGGTCCGCGTAGCGGGCGCAGTCGCCGCCCGCGGTCAGGGACTGACTGACGTGCGCCTGGAGGTAGGCCTGCTTGAGGCCCTCGCGGGCCCGGCTGGCGAGGACGGCCGTGGCGTTCGCGGTCAGGCCGAAGAGCGGGGCGACCTCGCTCGGGGACTCCTCCTCGACGGTGGTGTGCCACAGCACGGCCTGCCAGCGCTCGGGCAGCGAGCGGAAGGCCTGAAGGGCGAGGGACTGCTCGGCCTCGTGCATGGCGCGGACGTCCGCGCCGAGGTCCATCGTGTCCTGGTCGGAGACCTCGGAGGAGCGGGCGGCGTCCGCGGCGAACACGGCGAAGTCCTCGACGAGGTGCTCCCGCTTCTGGGTCCTGGCCCAGTGCGCCGCGACCCGCCGGACGGTGGTCATGAGGTAGGCCCGCACGGCCTGTTCGGGCCCGGCGCCGCCCCGGACCGCCTGGAGGGTGCGGGCGAACACCTCGGCGGTGAGGTCGTCGGCGGTGTGCGCGTCCCGGCAGCAGGTCCGGGCGTAGCGGCGGACGGCGTCGGAGTGGCGGCGGAACAGCTCCTCGTACGCGGAGCCGTCGCCGTCCCGCATGAGCCGGACGAGCTCGGCGTCGGAGGGCGGCAGTTCGAGCGGCGGCGGGAGCACGGTGTCGGGCTCGTCGGGCTCGTGGGACGCGTCGAGCGCGTGGGGCACGTAGGTGCCGTGGGACTCGTGGAACTCGTGGGCCTCGTGGGCCTCGTCGGCCCGGCCGGGGCCGTCGGGCCCGACGAGCCCGTCGGGTTCGGTGGCCCCGTCGGGACCCTCGTCCGTGCCGGGGGCCTCGGGAGCGCCCGGCCCCTGGACCCTGCCCGCGCGCTGCATCGGCACGCTCGGCGCGGACGGCACGCTCGGCGCCGCGGGGTGAGCACCCCGGCCGCCCTGGCCCGGGACCTGCCGGGAGGGCAGGTCCCCGGTCTCCGCGCCGCCGCCCGGCGGATCGTCCCGACTGTCACCGCTCATCGCGGAAGCCCCCGTCACGCGCGCTCGGACCCGAATGTCGGATCAGCGTGTCACAGAGCGAGGGCGCGCCGAAGCGCCGCGTCCACTTACCACTCGTCCGGGGCGACTTCGTGTATCCGGGCGTAACCGTTCACACGTTCGTGTCAGGCTGATTGGTCCGCCCGGACCACGCCGCCCGTACGGTTTGGTCCGCCCGGACCACGCCGCCCGTACGGTTCGGTCCGCCCGGACCACGCCCCCCGTACGGTTCCCCCCGGGCCACGGAAGGTGCCACCCGCGAGGAGCCGCCGGAAGCGACTACCGGGACCGCAGGCCCTCGAGGAGGATGTCGAGGAGCCGGGCCGAGGCCGCCGCCTGCTGCACCGCGTCCGGCAGGGCCGGTGCGGCGGTCGCGATCACGAGGAGGACGTCCGCCACGGTCACGTCCGTCCGCAGCTCACCCGCCTCCCGCGCCCGGTCGACCAGCCGGCCGACGACCTCGAGGAGCTCCGCGGCCCCCGCGTCGTCCCGCTCCTCGGCGGGCACGGCACGCGGAGCGACCACGCGCGGGTCGGACGGCTCGGCGAGACCGCGCTGGTACGGCACCCGCGCCGCCTCGTCCGCGTCCGGCCCGACGAGCGGGATGCCGGACTCGTCCACGCCCACGCGCAGCACCTGCGGCGGCAGGAGACGGCCCGCGCCCGAGGCCACCGAGGTCCGCAGGAACCGGGAGAGCGCCGACCACGGCTCCTCCTCCTGGCCCAGCGCGGCCCGCGCCTGCTCGGTCAGCCGGGAGGTCTCCTCCTCGGCTATCCGCCGCACCAGCACGTCCTTGCTGGGGAAGCGGCGGTAGACGGTGCCGACCCCGACCCGGGCCCGGCGCGCCACGTCCTCCATCGGAGCCCCGTAGCCCAGCTCGCCGAACACCTCGCGCGCGGCCCGCAGCACGTGCTCCAGATTGCGCTGGGCGTCCACCCGCAGCGGCGCGGACCTGCCGCCCGCCGGCAGCGTGCCGTGGCGCGGCTCGGCCGTCCCGACGCCGTGCCCGTCGACGGTCGCCGTCCCGGCGCCCGACTGCCATCCCGAATCCTGAATCTGCATAAGCGTTCCCCCGCTCATGATGTCTCCCCCCGGAGACTCCCCGCCCTGACACGGGGCTTCCGGCGGACGAGCGCTTCGGTCCACGCGCGCGCCCCGGTCCGACACCCCGACGAAGTACGAACATAGTTGAGTCGGGGTCAATTCAGAAGGGGGAGTTCCGTACGGTGCGACCCCCGATCGGAGCAAGGCCCGGAAGACTCCCGATTCCCACCCCTCTCCCCACCCGCCCCGGCCGGGGTGACCTGCGCCGTTTCCCCCGCACGACGCCCCCGCGCCACCCCGCGCCTCCATATCCCTCCGGTCACACAATTTGCCGGGCCTGTGGACAAACCACGGACGGGGGTGCGTCATGGGACAGTGACCGAACCTGCGCGCATTCTCGTGGTCGGCGGTGGATACGTCGGCATGTACACCGCGCTGCGCCTCCAGCGGCAGCTCGGAGCGGAGCTCAGAGCCGGCACCGCCGAGATCGTGGTGGTCACCCCCGAGCCGTACATGACCTACCAGCCGTTCCTGCCCGAGGCCGCGGCCGGCTCCATCTCCCCGCGCCACGTCGTCGTCCCGCTCCGCAGGGTCCTCGACCGCTGCCGGGTCGTCATCGGCGAGGTCGGCTCCGTCGACCACGCCAAGCGCACCGTGACCCTCTCCACCCTCGCCACCGCGGAGGAGGGCACCGGCGCCGTCGACCTGGCGTACGACGAACTGGTCCTCGCCCCCGGATCGGTCTCCCGCACCCTCCCCGTCCCCGGTCTCGCCGACCACGGCATCGGCTTCAAGACCGTCGAGGAGGCCATCGGGCTGCGCAACCACGTCATCGAGCAGATGGACATCGCCTCCTCCACCCGCGATCCCGCGATCCGCGACGCCGCCCTCACCTTCGTCTTCGTCGGCGGCGGCTACGCGGGCGTGGAGGCCCTCGCCGAGCTGGAGGACATGGCCCGCTACACCGCGCGGTACTACCACAACATCAAGCCCGAGGACCTGCGCTGGGTCCTCGTCGAGGCCACCGGCCGGATCCTCCCCGAGGTGGGCGAGGACATGGGCCGGTACGCCGTCCGCGAGCTCCGCAACCGGAACATCGACGTGCGCCTGGACACTCGGCTGGAGTCCTGCGAGGACCGGGTCGCCGTCCTCAGCGACGGCAGCCGCCTGCCCACCCGCACCGTCGTCTGGACCGCCGGAGTGAAGCCCGCGCCGCTCCTCGCCGCCACCGACCTCCCGCTGGACGGACGCGGCAGGCTCCGCTGCACCGCCCACCTCGCCGTCGAGGGCGCCCCGCACGCCTGGGCGGCCGGCGACGCCGCCGCCGTCCCCGACGTCACGGCGGCCGAGCCCGGCAAGGAGTGCGCGCCCAACGCCCAGCACGCCGTCCGCCAGGCCCGGGTCCTCGCCGAGAACATCGCGGCCTCCCTGCGCGGGCAGCCGCTCAAGCAGTACGCGCACGCGTACGTGGGCTCCGTCGCCTCCCTCGGCCTCCACAAGGGAGTCGCCCACGTCTACGGACGCAAGCTCAAGGGATATCCGGCCTGGTTCATGCACCGCGCCTATCACCTCAGCCGCGTCCCGACCTTCAACCGCAAGGCCCGGGTCCTCGCCGAATGGACCTTGTCCGGGCTGTTCAAACGGGAGATCGTCTCTCTCGGCTCGCTGGAACACCCCAGGGCCGAATTCGAACTCGCCGCCTCACCACCCCCCGGCGACGGCGACAAGCCGCGCTCCTGACATCACTGTCAGTGCACTCACCCACACTGGACGTGTGACCATAGGTGGGCTCACACCTGCACAGCGTGACTCTGCACGGCACCGACACCACGAGGCATACAGATCCGTGAACTTCACCCGTTGGAGCGCCCGGCTCCCCGGCACGCAGCGCCGCGCGGCGCGCGGGACAGAGGGCTCCGTGCCCGCCGCCCGCGGTGAGTACGGTCAGCATCCGGAGCTGCCCGACGACGGGGCCGCGGCCGCCGACGTCCCCGCCCTGGAGGACTTCCCCGTACGGGAGCTGCTCGGCCGCCTCCCCGGCCTCGTCGCCCTCGTGTACGGCCCGGAGCACCGCATCGCGTACGTGAACGACGCGTACGCCGCCGCCTTCGGCCCCCGCCCGGCCGGCGCCACCGTCGCCGACACCTGCCCCGAGGCCGAGGAGCTCGGCCTGCTGCCCCTCATGGACCAGGTCCTCCGCAGCGGCAAGCCCCGGACGGTGAAGTCCCGCCGCACCCGCGAGGGCGGCTCGTACACGGTCACCTGCCTGCCCGTCGACAGCCCCCGCCTCGGTGGCGGCGTCCTCGTCCACGCCGCCGACGTCACCGACCACGCCGACGCCGCCGAGCGGCTCCGGGCCAGCGAGCGACGGCACCGCGAGACCGCCGTCACCCTCCAGCGCTCGCTGCTCCCGCAGGAGCTGGAGCAGCCCGACGACCTGCGGATCGCCGCCACCTACCAGCCCGGCGTCGCGGACGCGGCCGTCGGCGGCGACTGGTACGACGTGATCACCCTCGGAGCGGGCCGCACCGCCCTCGTCATCGGCGACGTGATGGGCCGGGGCGTGCGCGCCGCCGCCGTCATGGGCCAGCTCCGCACCGCCGTCCGGGCCTACGCCCGCCTGGACCTGCCCCCGCACGAGGTGCTCCAGCTGCTCGACGGCCTCGCCGCCGAGATCGACGCCAGCCAGATCGCCACCTGCGTGTACGCGATCCACGACCCCAGCGAGGGAAAGCTGGTGTACGCCTCCGCCGGCCACCTCCCGATCCTCGTCCGGGACGAGGACGGCACCGTCCGCCGCGCCGAGGACCCGACCGGCCCGCCGCTCGGCACCGGCGGCTGGCTGCACGCCTCGGGATCGATCGCCCTGCCGCCCGGCTCCACCGCCGTCCTCTACACCGACGGCCTGGTCGAGCGCCGCCGGGAGGACATCGACGAGGGCGTCGCCGCCCTGGCCCGCGCCCTCTCCGGCGCCGACGGCACCCCGCAGGTGGTCTGCGACCGGCTCCTGCGCGCCCTCGGCGTCACCGCAGAGCACGACGACGATGTCGCCGTGCTAGTCGTCCAGCACCCCTCCCGCAGGGGCACGGACGCCGAGCTCTTCCACAACGCCGCCCTGGAACTCCTGGGCGGGGTGGAGGCCGCGCCCCGCGCGCGTGCCTTCGCCTCGGGCGTCCTCTCCTCCTGGCGCTTCCCGGTCGAACTGCGCGACCTCGGGGTCCTCGCCACCAGCGAGCTCGTGGCGAACTCGCTCCAGCACGGCACCCCGCCCATGCGCCTGCGGCTGCGCCGCACCGACCGCCGCCTGATCATCGAGGTGACGGACGGCGACGACCACCTGCCGCGCCGCCGCAGGGCGGAGACGGAGGACGAGGCGGGTCGCGGAATCTCGATCATCGCGACGATCGCCTCGTCCTGGGGGAGCCGCCGCACACCGGGCGGCGGCAAAGCGGTCTGGTGCGAGTTCGCCCTGCCGGACTGATCCGGTCAGACCGCCGCGGTCTCGCTCTCGCGCACCGGCTCGTGCCGGGCGACGACCTTCGACGGCTTGAGGGCGAGGAAGGGCTGGTCCTGCTCGGGCGTCAGCCGCCTGCCGAGACGGACGGCCAGCAGCGTGATCCCGAGCGAGAACAGCACGAAGGTCACGATGTACGGACCGTGCAGCGCGGCCCCCATGGGCCCGCCCACGGCCGGACCGACCGCCAGCGCCAGCTGCTTCACCAGGGCGAAGGCCGAGTTGTACTGCCCGACCATCGACTCCGGCGCCAGATCGGCCACCAGCGGGGCCACGGTCGGCGACAGCATCGCCTCACCGAGCCCGAAGAGGGCGTACGTGGAGACGAAGGCGGCCGTCGCCATGGCCTGGCTGCCGTGCCCGAGACCCGCGTACCCGGCGATGAGCCAGGCCACGGTCCAGATCAGGCCCACGGCCGCGATCACCCGGCTCCGCCTGCGGCGCTCGACGAACCGCAGCACCAGGAACTGGGCGACCACGATCACCGCCGTGTTCGCGGCGAGGGCGATCCCGAGCGTCGACGGCTGGATGCCCGCGGCCTCCGTGCCGTACGCCGCGAGCCCCGACTCGAACTGCCCGTAGCAGGCGAAGAACAGCACGAAGCCCAGGACGCACAGCTGCACCATGGCCTTGTGCCCGAGCAGCGCGCGGACACCGCCGCCCCCGCCGCCCTCGGCCGGACGCGCACCCTGGAGCGCCGGCGAACCCGGCATCCGGACGGTCCCCACGATCGCGGCGAGCACCAGGAACATCGCCGCCTCGATCGAGAACAGCAGGATGAAGCTGCCCGGCCGGGTCGTGTCGACCAGCAGACCGCCGATCAGACCGCCCACACCGAGGCCGAGGTTCTGAAGGAAGAACTGCGTCGCGAAGGCCCGGGTGCGGCCGACGGGCTCGGAGCACCAGACGATCATCGTCGCCAGCGCCGGCTGGAGCACGGCCGTACCGGCACCCAGGAGCGCCGCGGCCCCCACGGCCGCCGGCACGCTGGACGCGAAGCCCATCGCCACCGCGCCCACCGCGGCGACGACCGAGGCCACCAGGAGCACCGGCACGGGCCCGCGCCGGTCGATGGCCCGCCCGCTGAAGGGCAGCACCACCAGTGCGGCCATGGCGAAGACGGCCAGCACGATCCCCGCCGTCGCGGCGCCCAGATCCCGCACCTGCGCCACGTACACATAGAGGTACGGGACGGTGAAGCCGAGTCCGAACGCGCTCAGCGCGCTGCCTGCCTGGATACGGCGCATCGCTGCGCCCCTCGCCTTGGTCACACTCACCCACTTCGGTCGCGGGTTCAGACGTGTACGCCTGAACCCTGAAGACTTCAACCATAAAGTTAACGTCTTAACAGTACACACCGAAGGACTTCAACGCCAACGAGAGGCGTGGGATACTCGCCGCATGTCCGACACCGCTCCCCAGGAGCCGAGCCTCGACGAGCAGATCGCCGCGTATCAGCGCGAGTACGGCGACCTCGACCCGCAGGTGGAGAAGGTCGTGTCCGCCCTCGGCCGGCTGAACCGCCGGATGAACGTGGCGTACGGCCGCCAGCTCTCCGACCTCGGCATCAGCAACGCGGAGTGGGAGGTCCTCAAGACCCTCGTCCTCTCCGGCGCCCCCTACCGCCTCGGCCCCGGCGAACTGGCCAAGCGCCTCGGGCTCACGCCCGCGGCGATGACGCACCGCATCGACCGCATGGCGGGCGAGGGCCTGGTCACCCGCGACCGGGACGAGAACAACCGGGTCCGCGTGATCGTCGAGCTGACCGACGAGGGCCGTACGAAGTGGCTGGAGGCCATGCGGATGGCCACCGACTTCGAGGAGGACCTCCTCCAGGACCTGAGCGCGGACGAGCGGGGCCTTCTGGGGGAGGCGCTCATCCGCCTCCTCCGCCGGGTGGAGCTCACCCAGCCGGACGCCGGCGGCCGCCTGACCGACCTGGACTGACGGCTCCCGACCGACGGAGCCGGGCTGGAGGGGGGTTGACACTCCCCTGCCGGATGCGTAGTGTTCTCCGAGTTGTCACGGAGCCGGAAGGTTCCAGGGCAGCCACTCCCGCCGCTTGATGCGGCACCTCTACTCAGCACGGCCTCCCCACCGGGACGAATTTCGGCATGCCGAAATTCATTTCGAAAAGACTCGATTATGAGTCGCCGGGGAAACCCGCTAGAGTTTGAGACGTCGGAACGGCCCAACAGCCGGAAAGACAAACCCCCCTGACTGGGAGTCAGACGCCGAAAGGATCTGATAGAGTCGGAAACGCCGGAAGGGCCCGGAGCGAAAGCAAAAGGGACCGGAAAGCACCGAGGAAATCGGATCGGAAAGATCTGATAGAGTCGGAAACGAAGGAAGCG
>NZ_JBIARV010000007.1:0-474843 GCF_042890295.1 Streptomyces sp. NPDC002232
GCCCGGTTACATTCCGAACCCGGAAGCTAAGCCTTTCAGCGCCGATGGTACTGCAGGGGGGACCCTGTGGGAGAGTAGGACGCCGCCGAACAATTCTTCAGGACCCCTGGTCCCAGCGTTCACGCTGGGACCAGGGGTCCTTTTGTTTTTTGCTTGACTTTTTCCGATGCGCGGCCGAGTGCCGGCTGCGCGAGAATGACTGAAGTACCCGAAGACAGGAGTCACACCGATGTCCACCAACTCTCCCGACGACCGTCCGGAGCGCGAGCCGCGTCGCAGGGACGGTGCCGGTGGCGACCGGGGCGGCTTCCGCGGGCCGCGCCGTGACGACAACCGTGGCGGTGGCGGTGGCTTCCGTCGTGACGACCGTGGCGGCGACAACCGTGGCGGTGGCCACCGCCGTGACGACCGTCCCTCCTACGGCCAGCGGGACGACAACCGTGGCGGTGGCGGCGGTTTCCGTCGTGACGACCGTGGTGGGGACAACCGTGGTGGCGGCTTCCGCCGTGACGATCGCGGTGGCGACAACCGTCGTGACGACCGTGGCGGTGACAACCGTGGCGGTGGCTTCCGCCGCGACGATCGCGGTGGTGACAACCGTGGTGGCGGTTTCCGTCGCGACGACCGTCCCTCGTACGGGCAGCGTGACGACCGTCGGGACGACAACCGCGGTGGTGGCGGTGGCTTCCGTCGCGATGACCGTGGTGGGGACAACCGTGGCGGTGGCTTCCGCCGTGACGACCGTCCCTCCTACGGGCAGCGCGACGACAACCGCAGCGGTGGCGGCTTCCGCCGCGATGACCGTGGCGGCGACAACCGTGCCGGCGGTGGCTTCCGTCGCGATGACCGTCGTGACGAGCGTCCCTCGTCGTTCCGCCGTGACGACCGTCCCTCCTACGGGCAGCGTGACGACCGTCGGGACGACAACCGTGGCGGTGGCGGCGGTTTCCGTCGTGACGACCGTGGCGGCGACAACCGTGGCGGTGGCTTCCGCCGTGACGACCGTCCCTCCTACGGACAGCGCGACGACAACCGTGGCGGTGGCGGCGGTTTCCGTCGTGACGACCGTGGTGGGGACAACCGTGGCGGTGGCTTCCGTCGCGACGACCGTCCCTCGTACGGGCAGCGTGACGACCGTCGGGACGACAACCGCGGTGGCGGTGGCTTCCGCCGTGATGACCGCGGTGGCGAGCGGCCCTCGTCGTTCCGTCGGGACGACCGCCCCTCGTACCCCTCGCGTGATGACAACCGTGGCGGCGGTGGCTTCCGTCGGGACGAGCGTCCCTCGTCGTTCCGTCGTGACGACCGCGGTGGCGACAGCCGTGGTGGCGGTTTCCGTCGTGACGACCGTGGCGGCGACAACCGTGGCGGTGGCTTCCGCCGGGACGACCGTGGCGGCGACCGAGGCGGGTTCCGCGGCCGTGACGACCGGGGTGGCGACCGTGGCGGATACCGGGGCCGTGACGACCGGGGCGGCTTCGGCCGCCGGGACGACCGCGACCGTGGCGACCGCGCGCCGATCAAGCGCCTGCCCATCCCGCCGGAGGTCACCGGCGAGGAGATCGACCCCGATGTGCGCCAGGAGCTCATGAGCCTCCCCAAGGGGCTCGCCGAGGACGTCTCGCGCAACCTCGTCATGGTCGCCCAGCTGATCGACGAGGACCCGGAGAAGGCCTACGGCTACTCCCGCGTCGCCCTGCGACTCGCGTCCCGCGTCGCCGCCGTCCGTGAGGCGGCCGGCTTCGCCGCGTACGCGACGCAGAAGTACTCCGAGGCGCTGGCCGAGTTCCGTGCGGCCCGCCGGATGAGCGGCGGCGTCGAGCTGTGGCCCGTCATGGCCGACTGCGAGCGCGGGCTCGGCCGCCCCGAGCGGGCCCTCGCCATGGCCGGTGAGCCCGAGGTGCAGAAGCTGGACAAGGCCGGGCAGGTGGAGATGCGGCTCGTCGCCGCCGGCGCCCGCCGCGACCTGGGGCAGCTGGACGCGGCCATCGTGACCCTCCAGAGCCCCGAGCTCGCCTCCAGCGCGGTGCACCCGTGGACCGCGCGCCTGCGGTACGCGTACGCCGACGCGCTGCTGGCCGCCGACCGTGAGCGCGAGGCGCGCGAGTGGTTCGCCAAGGCCCTGGAGGCCGACAAGGACGGCGCCACGGACGCCTCCGACCGTCTGGCCGAGATGGACGGCGTCGAGTTCGTCGACGCGTTCGACGAGGACGAGGACGAGTCGGACGCGCCGGAGGCCTCCGAGGCCCGCGACGTCGTCGATGTCGAGCTCGACCTCGATGACGAGGACGACGAGGACGATGAGGACGACGACGAAGACGAGGCCGACGAGGACGACCGCGACGGCGACAAGGGCTGATCCGGTGGAACAGTGAGAAGGGCGGCACCCTCCGGGTGCCGCCCTTCTTCGTTTCCGTCCGCTCAGTCCAGCGCCAGGCTCCGCAGCACCAGGCCCGTCGCCGGCTTCGGTCCGAAGGACGTCGACTTGCGGGGCATCGTGACGCCCTGGCGGGCGAGGTCGCGGACGACCTCCTCGCGCACCGGGTGCATCAGGACCGCCGTACCGCCGCGGCGCTCCGCCTGCTCCACCGCCGCCACCGTGTCGTGGATGTAGGCGATGTCCTCGGGGGCGTCCGGAATGTGCCAGACGTGCTCCAGGAGCGTCGAGTGCAGGACGGTGGCGTCCAGGGTCCGCCAGGCCCGCGGGCGGTCCGTGCGGATCGTGCGCTCCAGGAGGGCCGGGTCCGGGCGGTCGAGCAGGTGGAAGGCGCCGTCCCCCGCGAGGAGGAACGCGTTGCCCTCGGCCGAGGCGGCCTCCAGGGCCTCCAGGGCCGCCGGGAGGGGCTCGTCGACGCGGCGCACCCGGAAGGCGTCGCCGAGGGCCGCGAGGGCGTCGGCGACCGGGAGCCGGTTGAGGAGACGGTGGATGGCGCGGACCCGCAGCGGGTAGCGGGCCGTGTCGATGAGGAGGACCAGGCCGTAGTTCCAGGGGCCGGGAGCCGCGTGCTCCTCTCGCAGCCGGAGGTACGTCGCCCAGCGGTGGTGCCCGTCGGCGATGAGGGCCTGGTGCCGGCTCAGCTCGTCGGCGATCGTGGCGAGTTCGGCGGGGTCCGTGACCGACCACAGGCGGTGGTGGAAGCCGTCCTCCGTCGTGGTGGAGAGCAGGGGCTCGCGCCGGACCGTGCGCTCGATGACCGCGTCGGCGCCGCCCTCGTCGCCGCCGACGTACGTGAGGAGCAGGGGCTCCAGATTGGCCGCCGTGGTCCGCATGAGGGCGGCGCGGTCCTCGACGACGTGCGGCATGACGTCCTCGTGGGGGAGGACGACGCCCTCGGCCGGGGTGGAGAGCTCCAGGGCGCCGATGACGCCGCGCTGGAGGACGCCGTCGCCGTGCTGCTCGTACACGTAGAGCGCGGGCTCCGGGTCCGGGGCGAGGACGCCGTCCGCGAGCCAGCGGTCGAGCGTGACGGCGGCCTTGCGGTGGCGGGTGCCGGCGGTGACGGCCTGCGGGAGGATCAGCCGGACGATGTTGTGGGGGTCCGCGGACTCCAGATGGAGCAGCCCGTCAGGTCGTACGACGACGTCGTAGGGAGGGGACGTCACGGCGGCGAGACTGCCGACCCGCTCGGGGACGTACCGGAGTCCCCGGAACGGGGCCAGGCGCAGACCTGTGGCGTCGGCGCGGACGTCGTCGGCCGCGTGACCTGATGTGTTCATCCTGTCATCGTATGGCGGCGGGCATGAGCGATGATCGGGGGAGTGGGGGAATTCACCCGGTGATCTGAGGAGTGCGCGGTGACGGTGCGGAACGGCCAGGGGCAGTCCGACGGCGGCAGGAAGAGCCCCGGGAGCAGCGCGGTCGCGTTGAGCGAGGCGTACGACACGGCGCTCCTGGACCTGGACGGTGTCGTGTACGCGGGCGGTGAGGCCGTGCCGCACGCCGTGGAGGCGCTCGGGGTGGCCCGGGCGGGCGGGATGCATCTCGCGTACGTCACCAACAACGCGCTGCGGACGCCCGGTGAGGTGGCGGAGCACCTGACGGAGCTGGGCGTGCCGGCCGAGGCCGGGGACGTCGTGACCTCGGCGCAGGCGGTGGCCCGCCTGATCGCGGACGAGGTGCCCGGGGGTTCCAGGGTGCTGGTCGTCGGCGGTGAGGGGCTGCGGGTGGCGCTGCGCGAGCGGGGCCTCGTGCCGGTGGAGTCGGCGGACGACGACCCGGTGGCGGTCGTGCAGGGGTACGGCGGGCCGGGGATGCCGTGGGCCAGGTTCGCGGAGGCGGCGTACGCGGTGGGGCGGGGCGTGCCCTGGTACGCCTCGAACACGGACCTGACCATTCCGGGGGCGCGGGGGATCGGACCGGGGAACGGGGCCGCGGTGGAGGTCGTACGGATCGCCACCGGGGGCCGGGCGGAGCCGAAGGTCGCGGGGAAGCCGCTGCCGCCGATGCACCGGGAGACGGTGCTGCGGACGGGGGCGGAGCGGCCCCTGGTGGTGGGGGACCGGCTGGACACGGACATCGAGGGCGCGTTCAACGGCGGGGTGGACTCGCTGCTCGTGTTGACCGGGGTCACGGACGTGGCCCAGCTGCTGGCGGCGGTACCCGCTCACCGGCCGACGTACGTGGCGGCGGATCTGCGGGGGCTGCTGACGGGTCAGCCCGAGGTCGCCGCGGACGGGGACGGCGGCTTCGCGTGCGGGGGATGGCGGGCCTCCGTGAGCGGCGGTGAGCTCGTGCTCGACGCCGCGCCGGGCGAGGGGGCCGATGTGCTGGACGGGGTGCGGGCGCTGTGCGGGGCGGCCTGGTCGGAGGCGGACCGTGCGGGTGGGCGGGTGCCGGACGCGGGGAAGGCGCTGGAGACGCTCGGGGTGTGACGGCCCAGGGTCCGGGAGGTGCCGCACCCCGAGAGGCGCTGCACCCCCGGAGTCGTGCGAGGTTGGGTAGGCTAACCTAACTTCCCGTGGGTCGTGGTCGTCACCGCAGGACCCGGTCACGGACGAGGAAGCGGGAGCGCGGGTATGGACGAGCGGCAGCGGCAGCGCCTGAGCGCGGAAGCGGTCACCCTGGCGTACGAGCAGCGGGTCATCGCCCGCGACCTGTCCGTGGCGATCCCCGACCACTCGTTCACCGTCATCGTCGGGCCCAACGCCTGCGGCAAGTCCACCCTCCTGCGCGCCCTCTCCCGCATGCTGAAGCCCACCGAGGGCCACGTCCTGCTCGACGGGCAGTCCCTCCACACGATGCCGGCGAAGAAGGTCGCCAGGACGCTCGGGCTGCTGCCCCAGACGTCCGTGGCCCCGGACGGGATCACCGTCGCCGACCTCGTCGCGCGCGGCCGCTACCCGCACCAGGGGCTGCTGCGCCAGTGGTCCCCCGAGGACGAGCGCGTCACCCGCGAGTCGATGGCGGCGACGGGCGTAGCCGAGCTGGCCGACCGGTACGTGGACGAGCTCTCGGGCGGTCAGCGGCAGCGCGTCTGGATCGCCATGGCCCTCGCCCAGCAGACGCCCCTGCTGCTGCTCGACGAGCCCACCACCTACCTCGACATCCAGCACCAGATCGACATCCTCGACCTCTGCGCCGAGCTGCACGAGACGCAGGGGCGGACGCTCGTCGCGGTCCTCCACGACCTCAACCACGCGGCCCGGTACGCGACGCACCTCATCGCGGTCCGCGACGGCCGGATCGTCGCCGAGGGACCGCCGGCGGAGGTGGTGACCGCCGAGCTCGTCGAGCGGGTCTTCGGGCTGCGCTGCCAGGTCATCGACGACCCGGAGACGGGGACGCCGCTGGTCGTGCCGGCCGGACGGAAGGCACGCGCGCGGACCGCCGCCCCGGCGCCGGCCGAGGAGTCCGCCGCCCGCGAGCCCGCGCTGCGGAAGTGACCGCGGCGCCTACAGCAGCGACCGCAGTCGCAGCAGATCGCGGAAACCGGCCTCCAGGCCGACCCGGCCGGAGGCCCAGGCCTTCGCGAAGTTCAGCCGCCCGTCCACCATCGCCACCAGGTCGTCCCCGGTCATCGCGAGCCGGATCTGCGCCTTGCCCGGGGGAGGGCCCTCCACCGTCCCGTCGACCCGGATCCGGCCCTCCGCGAGGCGGCCCGTGAACGTCGTGTCGAGGTCGGTGATGTGGCAGCTCAGGCTGCGGTCGAGCGCGGCCGCACCCCGCACGCCGTCGTCCGCCCGCGCGAGATTGTCCGAAAGTCTGTCCAGTGCGCCGCGGCACTCCGTGATCGTCGCCATCGCCGTCGACGGTACCCCAGGGCTTCGCGATAGCGTCGGGGCATGAGCGACCCCCGCCCCGAAGCCCCCCAGGAGCCGGCCCCCGCCGAGGCGTACGAGCCCGCCGGGCCCGCGCCGCTCGGAGTCGCCCTGGAGCTCACCGGACATCCCGCCGTCGACGCCGGTCTCGCGCGTCTCGCCGAGGTGGACCACCTCCCGGCGGACGGACACCTGGAGGTGTACGAGGATGTACACCGTGGACTGCGCGCCGAGCTGACCTCGCTCGACACGCACCCCGCCCCCCGTCCGCACGACAACAGGAGCTGAACCGAACGTGGCAGGAGTGGCACGCCGCCGTCTCGACGCCGAGCTGGTCCGGCGCAAGCTCGCGCGCTCGCGCGAGCACGCCAGCCAGCTGATCGCCGCGGGCCGGGTGACCGTCGGCAAGACCGTCGCCACCAAGCCCGCCACCCAGGTCGAGACCGCCGCGGCCATCGTCGTCGTCCAGGACGACTCCGACCCCGACTACGTCTCGCGCGGCGGACACAAGCTCGCCGGCGCCTTCGAGGCCTTCGTGCCCCTGGGCCTGGAGGTCGAGGGGCGGCGCGCCCTGGACGCCGGAGCCTCCACCGGCGGCTTCACCGACGTCCTGCTCCGCGCGGGCGCCGCCCACGTCGTCGCCGTCGACGTCGGCTACGGACAGCTCGCCTGGTCGCTGCAGAGCGACGAGCGCGTCACCGTGAAGGACCGCACGAACGTACGCGAGTTGACGCTCGAGGCGATCGACGGCGTCCCGGTCGACCTCGTCGTCGGCGACCTGTCCTTCATCCCGCTCGGCCTCGTCCTGCCCGCCCTCGCGGCCTGCACGGCCCCCGGGGCCGACCTCGTCCTCATGGTCAAGCCGCAGTTCGAGGTGGGCAAGGAGCGGCTCGGCACCGGCGGCGTCGTACGGTCCACCGAACTCCGCGCCGACGCCGTGAAGAACGTGGCCCGGCGGGCCGCCGAGCTCGGCCTCGGCGTCCTCGGCGTCACGGCCAGCCCGCTGCCCGGGCCCTCCGGCAACGTCGAGTACTTTCTGTGGCTGCGGGCAGGCGCGCCCGCGCTGGATCCGGCGGACGTCGACCGCGCCGTGGCGGAGGGACCTCGTTGAGCTCAACGGCAGCAGCACCATCGGGAACGGCACGCACCGTCTTCCTGCTCGCGCACACCGGCCGGCCGGCCGCCGTGCGCAGCGCCGAACTGGTCGTCCTGGGGCTGCTGCGCTGCGGCATCGGCGTCCGCGTCCTGGAGGCCGAGGCCGCGGACCTGCCGCTGCCGCCGTCCGTCGAGAGGGTGCCGGAGGCCTGCTCCGACGCGCTCGACGGCTGTGAACTCCTCGTCGTCCTCGGCGGCGACGGCACCCTGCTGCGCGGCGCCGAGTTCTCCCGCGCTTCCGGCGTGCCCATGCTCGGCGTCAACCTGGGACGCGTCGGCTTCCTCGCGGAGGCCGAGCGCGACGACCTCGACAAGGTCGTCGACCGGGTCGTCACCAAGGCGTACGAGGTCGAGGAGCGGATGACCCTCGACGTCACCGTGTACGAGAACGGCGACGTCCTGCACCGCGACTGGGCGCTCAACGAGGCCGCCGTGCAGAAGGTCTCGCCGGAACGGATGCTGGAGGTCGTGCTCGCCATCGACGGCCGGCCGGTGACCGGCTTCGGCTGCGACGGGGTGATCTGCGCGACACCCACCGGCTCCACCGCCTACGCCTTCTCGGCGGGCGGCCCCGTCGTCTGGCCCGAGGTCGAGGCGCTGCTCATGGTCCCGATCGGGGCCCACGCCCTCTTCGCCAAGCCCCTGATCACCACCCCCGAGTCGGTGCTCACGGTCGAGGTCGAGCCGCACACCCCGGACGGCGTGCTGTGGTGCGACGGGCGCAGGACCGTGGAGCTCCCGGCCGGCGCGCGCGTCGAGGTGCGGCGCGGCGCCGTGCCCGTCCGGCTCGCCCGGCTGCACCACGCGTCCTTCACCGACCGGCTCGTCGCCAAGTTCGCCCTGCCCGTGTCGGGATGGCGGGGCGCACCGCGCTGACACCCCTCCCGGCGGGGCGCAACGAGCGGCACGCCCGAGGGTTACGCCCGGGGGCGATGTCGCATCCGACCCGGGAAACCTCGTATGGTCTGGGGCGTGCTGGAGGAGATGCGGATACGGTCGCTCGGGGTCATCGACGACGCGGTGGTCGAGCTGTCGCCCGGCTTCACCGCGGTGACCGGTGAGACCGGTGCGGGCAAGACGATGGTCGTGACCAGCCTGGGGCTGCTGCTCGGCGGACGGGCCGACGCGGCCCTGGTGCGGATCGGCGCGGCCTCGGCGGTCGTCGAGGGCCGGATCAGTGTGCCCCCAGGCGCGCCCGTCGCGGTACGGGCCGAGGAGGCCGGTGCCGAGCTCGACGAGGGCGTGCTCCTCGTCAGCCGCACCGTCTCGGCCGAGGGACGCTCGCGCGCCCACGTGGGCGGGCGCTCCGTGCCCGTCGGGCTGCTCGCCGAACTCGCCGACGAGCTCGTCGCCGTCCACGGCCAGACCGACCAGCAGGGCCTGCTCAAGCCCGCCCGGCAGCGCGGCGCGCTCGACCGGTACGCGGGCGGGGCCGTCTCCGAACCGCTCGCCGCCTACGGCGAGGCGTACCGGAGGCTGCGGACCGTCACCACCGAACTGGAAGAGATCACCACCCGGGCCAGGGAACGCGCCCAGGAGGCCGATCTGCTGCGCTTCGGGCTCGGCGAGATCGAGGCCGTGGAGCCGCGTGCGGGCGAGGACGTCGAGCTCGCCGCCGAGGCCGAGCGGCTCGGCCACGCCGAGGCCCTCGCCTCCGCCGCCGCGCTCGCGCACGGCGCGCTCGTCGGCCAGCCCGAGGACCCCGAGGCCGTCGACGCGACCACCCTCGTCGCGGGCGCGGGCCGGGCCCTGGAAGCCGTACGGTCGCACGACCCGGCACTCGCCGGGCTCGCCGACCGGATGGGCGAGATCTCCATCCTGCTGTCGGACGTGGCGCAGGAACTGGCCGGATACGCCGACGACCTGGACGCCGACCCGCTGCGCCTCGCCGCCGTCGAGGAACGGCGGGCCGCCCTGACCCAGCTGACGCGGAAGTACGGCGAGGACATCGGCGCCGTCCTCGCCTGGGCCGAGGAGAGCGCCGGGCGGCTCGGCGAGCTCGACGGCGACGACGACCGCATCGAGGAGCTCACCGCCGAGCGGGACCGGCTGCGCGACGACCTCTCCGTGCTCGCGCAGCGGCTCACCGACGCGCGCACGGAGACCGCCGCCCGGTTCGCCGACGCGGTCACCGCCGAGCTCGCCTCGCTGGCCATGCCCCACGCGCGCGTGTCCTTCGCCATCGCCCAGACCGAGGACCCCGAGGGCGTCGAGGTCGGCGGCCGGCGCGTCGCCTACGGCCCGTCCGGCGCCGACGAGGTCGAGCTGCTGCTCGCCCCGCACCCCGGCGCCCCGCCCCGGCCCATCGCCAAGGGCGCGTCCGGCGGCGAGCTGTCCCGGGTCATGCTCGCCGTGGAGGTCGTCTTCGCCGGGGTCGACCCGGTGCCCACGTACCTCTTCGACGAGGTCGACGCGGGCGTCGGCGGCAAGGCGGCCGTCGAGATCGGCCGCCGTCTCGCCAAGCTCGCCAGGTCCGCCCAGGTCGTGGTCGTCACCCACCTCCCGCAGGTCGCGGCCTTCGCCGACCGGCAGCTGCTCGTCGAGAAGACCAACGACGGCTCCGTGACCCGCTCCGGCGTCACCGTCCTGGAGGGCGAGGAGCGCGTCCGGGAGCTGTCCCGGATGCTCGCCGGCCAGGAGGACTCCGAGACCGCCAGGGCCCACGCCGAGGAGCTGCTCGCCACCGCCCGGGCGGACGGATGACGCGGGCCCCGGGGCGGCTCGGCACCTTCGCCGCCGCCTTCGGCGCCACGCGTCTCGCGTACGGGCAGCTGCGCCGCCGCCCGCCCGGGAAGCCCGACGACTGGGAGCGGACCAACCACGCGGGCCGGCCGGTCGGGCTCCAGGGCGGCCCCGCCGCCGCGCTCGGCTCGGCCGCCGCCGTCCTGCCCTCGGCACCCGCCGCCGCCCTGGCCGTCACCGCGGCGGCCGTGTGCGGCCGGTACGACGACCTGCGGGGCGACCACCGGCGCGGCTTCCGGGCCCACCTGGAGGCGCTGCGCGCGGGCGAGGTGACCAGCGGGGCCGTGAAGCTGTTCGGCATCGGCGCGGCCTCCCTCGCGGCCGGCGCCCTCCTGCGGGAGAAGCCCGTCGACAAGGTCCTCGCCGGCGTCGTCATCGCCGGCACCGCCCACCTGGTGAACCTCGTGGACGTACGGCCGGGACGCGCGGGCCTCCTGGTGCTCGGGCTCGCCGCGCCCGGCCTGCTGCGGGGAACGCTCGCCGCGGCGCCGATGGGGGCCGCCGCCGCGCTCCTCGGCGCCGACCTCGGCGAGGAGACCATGCTCGGGGACACCGGCGCGCACGCGCTGGGCGCCGCCGTCGGCAGCGCCGTCGCCGCCTCCAACGGGCGCCTCGGGCTCGCCGCGCACGCGGCCGGTCTCGTGGCCGCCGCCGTGTGGGGGGAGCGCGCCGCCTCCGCCTGAGGGCGTGTGCGCCACGCCGGTGCGCTCACCCGTGTGGGTGAACCCGTGGAGTGCGTGCCCGCGCCGCACGCCTCCCGCACGGCGGAACGACGCCGTTCCGGTGCCGGAACGTGCGTACGGTCGGGGGCGCGGACTGGCATCCTTGGGCGCGTGACACAGCTCCGTACGGTCCAAGTGCTGGGCGGCGGCGGCGCGGGCAGCAGCGCGCACGTCCGATCACTTGCCTCGGGGCTGGTGGCGAGGGGCGTGCGGGTGACCGTCTGCGCCCCGGCCGAACTCGACCGCGCCTACGACTACCTGGGCGCCGGCGCACACTTCGTGCCCCTGCCGCGCCTCGGCGACCCGGCGGCCGTCACCGCGCTCCGCAACGCATGCATCGGCGCGGACGTGGTCCACGCGCACGGCCTCCAGGCCTCCGTACGGGCCGCGCTCGCGCTCGCCGGCGGCGGCCGCGCGGCGCCCCTCGTGACCACCTGGCACAGCCGGACCCCCGCCGACGGGGCGCGCGGCGGGGCGCTGCGGATCCTCGAACGCACCACCGCGCGCGCCGCGACCGTCGTCCTCGGCACCTCCTCCGAACTCGTCGACCGGGCCCGGCGGCGCGGGGCCCGGGACGCCCGCCTCGCGCCCGTCACCGTGCCGCCCGCGCGCGGCCCCGTCTGCCTCCACGACGGCAAGGCCCGCGCCGAACTCGGCGCCGTCGACCGCCCGCTCGTCATGGCCGTCGGAGCGCTCGAACGCGGCCGGGGATACCGGACGCTGCTCGACGCGGCCCGGGAGTGGCGGGAGCTCGACCCGCAGCCGCTGCTCGTGATCGCCGGCGAGGGGCGTGAACGGGCCTTCCTGCAACGGCGGATCTTCGAGGAAGGGCTCCCCGTCCGGCTCATCGGCCGCCGGGACGACGTGGCCGAGCTGCTCGCCGCGGCGGACGTCGCCGTGCTGCCGTCGCGCTGGGAGGCCCGCGCGCTGCTCGCGCAGGAGGCGCTCCGGCTCGGCGTGCCGCTCGTCGCGACGGCCGTCGGCGGCGTCCCCGAACTCGTCGGCGACGCGGCGGAACTGGTGCCGTACGGGGACGCGGGGGCGCTGGCGGGGGCGGTACGGGGCCTCCTCGACGACGCGGAACGCCGGATGGACCTGGCGGCGGCGGGGCGGGTGCAGGCGGGGACGTGGCCGACGGAGGACGAGACGGTCGCGCACGTCCTGTCGGTATACGACGAACTGGCGTCCCTCCGGTAGGGCCGGGCGCCGTTGCGGGCCCGCGCGTCACGACTCGCGCCCGGCCCGTTGTGAGCCCGCGCCCCACCGTTGTGGGCGGCGCCCCGCCCGTGCGTCGCGCCCGCGCGTTACGGCAGGTGCCCCGTCGGCCCCGTTGTGGGCAGGCGTTCCGCAAGGGGCGGAACGGGTGGGCACAACGGACCAGCGCCCTGCCGGCGCCAGAGGCTCTTGTGCCTGGACCCGCACCGATTCGTGCCCGTCACGCGTGGTGCGGGCTAGGGCACAGGACGCGGAGGCGCCGCTAAGGGGCGCCGTCCCGTGTGCCCACCCGTCCCGCCCCAGCGGGACGATTGCCCACACGGGGCGTGGCCGGAGGCAAGGCCCCACCGGGGCGCGCGGGCCCGCGCGGGCGGCGGGGCGGAGGTCCGGAGCGGACCGGCGGGCGCGGGGCGCACCGGGTGTGGGCCCGCACGGGGCGCGGGGCCACACCGGGGCGGGCCCCGCGACGGGGCGGGCCGGGGGTGGGTCAGGGCGTGTGCCGGCGGGCTCTCAGGGCCAGGGAGAGGGCCAGGACCGTCTGCGGGTCGTCCAGGTCCGTGCCCAGGAGTTCCGCGATGCGGGCCAGGCGGTTGTAGAGCGTCTGCCGGTTGAGGTGCAGCTCGCGCGCCGTCTCCGCCTTGCGGCCCGCATGGGCCAGATAGGTCTCCAGGGTCGGCAGCAGCGGCGGCCGGGACGTGCGGTCGTGGTCCCGCAGCGGACCGATCGCGCGGTCCACGAAGGCCGCCAGGTCGGGATGGTCGCGCAGCCGCCACAGCAGCAGGTCGATGTCCAGGCGCCGGGCGTCGTACCAGGGACGGTCCGACAGGCCCTGCGCCGCCGTCGCCGTCTCCGCCGCGTGCCGCAGGCCCGCGGAGGCCGCGGCCCAGCCGCCCGCGACGCCGACCACGACGACCGGCGGATGCCCCCCGGCGCGCTCCAGGCCCGCCCGCTCCACGCCTGCGCGCAGCGCCGCGGCGACCCGGTCGGCGACCGCCGTCCGTTCCGACTCCGAGCGCAGGCCCAGGAGCAGCGGCACACGGCCCTCCACCGGGCGGACGCCGAGCAGGGCCGGTACGCCGACCGAGGACAGCTCCTCGTGGACCGCCCGGGCCAGCAGGGCCCAATTGCCCGAGGGCGACAGCTCCGAGGCCAGGCGCATGACCACCGGCAGCAGCGGGCCGTCCCCGGGCCTGAAGCCCAGGACCCGCGCCTGTGCCGGGGCGTCCTCCGCCGAGATCCGGCCCTCCGCCAGGTCCGTCAGGAAGTCGCCCCGGCCGCGCGCGGCGAGCTCCTCCTCCTGGCGCGCCTGCATGAGGACGACCGCGAGGAGTCCCGCCGCCCGCTCGGCCGCCATCCGGTGGACGGCGGAGAGGGCGCCGGAGACCGCGAGGAGGACGAGGCGGGCCCGTACCGAGCCCGTCCCCGGGCCGCCGCCGGGCACGTCGACGAGGACGGTCCCGGTGGGCGGGCCGGACTCGCGGGCGGCCCGCTGGCCGCGCAGTCCGTCCCACACCTGGAGCGGGTCGGCGGGCGCGGACTCGGTGCCCGCCGCGTACAGCAGCTGTCCGTCGGCGGTCTCCAGGAAGACCGGGTTGGCGGCGAAGTCGGAGAGGATGCGGAGCACCTGCGGGACCCCGCCGCCGCCGAGGAGCGCCTCCGTGCACTGCCGGTGGACCTCCTCGGCCTGCCGCTGGAGGGCGTAGTGGCCGTTGACGATCTCGGTGTGGATCTCCTCCGTGACGGCGACGAAGGGGACCTCGCGGTGGAGCTGGACGAGCGGCAGCCCGGCCGCCCGCGCGGTCTCCACTATCGTCGCCGGGAGGCGGGCGAAGCGCGGGCCCAGCTCGACGACGAGCGCGGCGATGCCCCGGTCGGCGAGCCGCCGGACGAAGGCCCGCTGTTCGGCCGGGCGGGTGCCCAGGCCGAGGCCCGTCGTGAGGAGCAGTTCGCCGCCCTTGAGCAGCGACGCGATGTTCGGCACCTCGCCCGCGTGCACCCAGCGCACGGTGCGGTGCAGCCGGTCCGCGCCGGCCACGACCTCCGGGAGCCCGCCGCGCAGCCCGGGGAGCTCCAGCGCCCGCTGCACGGTGATCCCGCCCTGATTGTCCATGGGCCCGGACGCTACCCGCGTCCGTGACGCGACGACATCACCGCACGGTCACGGGCCCCGACCGTTCGTACACCGGGGCGACAACTCGTCGCACTGTGGCCGGAATTGTGCGACCGCCTGTCGACTGTGGCCTACGTCACCCGTGGGAGCGCCCGCCGGCCGCCGGTGACGGCTCAGCCGGCCGGGGGGATGTTCTGGTTGTACCGGAAGACGTTCTCGGGGTCGTACGCGGCCTTCACGTCGGCGAGCCGGCGGAAGTTCTCCTCGCCGAAGGAGGAGACGATCCGCTGCTCGCCCTCGGCGCCGACGAAGTTCAGGTACGTCGCGTCGAGCGCCCGAGCCCCCGTACGCCCGACCAGCCGCCGTACCAGCCCCGTACGGGGCCACCCCGCCCCCGTACGAGCCCCGTACGCCCGAATCAGCCCCCGTACGCCCCGCTCGCCGTGAGCCGCAGCGCCGTGTCGATCAGCGGGACGTGGCTGAACGCCTGCGGGAAGTTGCCCACCTGCCGCTGGAGCCGCGGGTCCCACTCCTCGGCGAGCAGCCCCAGGTCGTTCCGGAGCGCGAGCAGCTTCTCGAAGAGGGTGCGGGCCTCGTCGACCCGGCCGATCATCGCCAGGTCGTCCGCCAGCCAGAACGAGCAGGCGAGGAACGCGCCCTCGTCGCCCTCCAGACCGTCGACACCGGCCTCCTCGCCGGCCGTCGGGTACCGCAGCACGAAGCCGTCCTCCGTGGACAGCTCGCGCTGGATCGCCTCGATCGTGCCGATGACCCGCTTGTCGTCCGGCGGCAGGAAGCCCATCTGCGGGATCAGCAGCAGCGAGGCGTCCAGCTCCCGGGAGCCGTACGACTGCGTGAACGTGTTCCGCTCCTTGTCGTAGCCCTTCTCGCAGACGTCCCGGTGGATGTCGTCGCGCAGCTCGCGCCAGCGCTCCAGCGGGCCGTCGGCGTCCCCGGACTCGATCAGCTTGATCGTGCGGTCGACGGCCACCCAGGCCATCACCTTGGAGTGGGTGAAGTGGCGGCGCGGACCGCGGACCTCCCAGATGCCCTCGTCGGGCTGGTCCCAGTTCTTCTCCAGATAGTTGATCAGCTTGATCTGGAGCAGGGACGCGTAGTCGTTCCGGGACAGGCCCGTCATGTGCGCGAGGTGGAGGGCCTCCGTGACCTCGCCGTACACGTCCAGCTGGAGCTGGTTCGCGGCGCCGTTGCCGACCCGGACCGGGCCGGAGTTCTCGTACCCCGGCAGCCAGTCGAGCTCCGCCTCGCCGAGCTCCCGCTCGCCCGCGATGCCGTACATGATCTGGAGGTTCTCCGGGTCTCCCGCGACGGCGCGCAGCAGCCAGTCCCGCCAGGCGCGGGCCTCCTCGCGGTAGCCGGTGCGGAGCATCGAGGAGAGGGTGATCGCCGCGTCCCGCAGCCAGGTGTAGCGGTAGTCCCAGTTCCGGACGCCGCCGATCTCCTCCGGCAGCGAGGTCGTCGGCGCGGCGACGATCCCGCCGGTCGGCGCGTACGTCAGCGCCTTCAGGGTGATCAGCGAGCGGATCACGGCCTCCCGGTAGGGGCCGTGGTACGTGCAGTGGTCGACCCACTCGCGCCAGAAGTCGGCGGTCGCCTCCAGCGCGCCCTCCGGGTCCGGCAGCGCCGGCTGCTCCTTGTGGGAGGGCTGCCAGGAGATCGTGAAGGTGACCCGCTCCCCGGGCATGACCGTGAAGTCGGAGTACGTCGTCAGGTCCTTGCCGTGGGTCTCGGCGTCCGTGTCCAGCCACACCGAGTCGGGCCCGGCGACGGCGACCGTCCGCTCCCCGACCTTGTGCACCCAGGGGACGATCCGGCCGTAGCTGAACCGCATCCGTAGCGAGGAACGCATCCGCACCCGGCCCGAGACGCCCTCGACGATCCGGATCAGCTGCGGCGCGCCGTCACGCGGCGGCATGAAGTCGGTCACCCGGACGGTGCCGCGCGGGGTGTCCCACTCGGACTCCAGGATCAGCGAGTCCCCCCGGTAGCGGCGCCGGTCGGCGGGCGCGGGCTCCGCGTCCGCCGGAACCGCCGGTCCCACTCTCCAGAATCCGTGTTCCTCGGTGCCGAGGAGTCCCGCGAAGACCGCGTGCGAGTCGAAGCGGGGGAGACACAGCCAGTCGACGCTGCCGTCCCGGCAGACCAGCGCTGCGGTCTGCATGTCTCCGATGAGTGCGTAATCCTCGATGCGCCCGGCCACGTGCTCCACTCCAGTCGTACGGCCACGTCCGCCCCTGAGGGGCGCTTCCTGCTGATGTGCGTGATGTCTGTGAGGTGTCGGCCACGCCAGTGTGCGGGATGAGCCGGTCCTCGTGACGGGCGAAGCCGGCCTGCGCGACGGGTGCCGCCGGCCTGCCCGGCGGATGACGCCGGCCTTCTTCTGCGGGGGATGTCCGAGCAGAATACGTGCCACCCCCAGGACCATAGTGATCACACGAGCACCCCGCTGCTCCACTCGGGTGAGCCGATCCGGCTCCGTCCGCGACGACCGTGTCGCCCTCCGTGAACACCCGACTGCCGCGTGTGGCCGGAAGCGCCCTCCCGATGTCGCTGATACCCTGGTACCCCGTGGACCGGTGGGAAACGGCGACAGCCGAGGACCCCGAAACCGCAGCGACGGCACCCCCCGATTCTTCCGGAGGGGACGCCGGTACGCACCTCCAGAACGCGACCACGGGAGCCCCCTCTTGGCGATGCCGCCCAACACCACGACGACCAAGCACATCTTCGTCACCGGGGGTGTCGCCTCCTCGCTCGGCAAGGGGCTCACCGCCTCCAGCCTGGGTGCGCTCCTCAAGGCCCGCGGCCTGCGGGTCACGATGCAGAAGCTCGACCCGTACCTGAACGTCGACCCGGGCACGATGAACCCCTTCCAGCACGGTGAGGTGTTCGTCACCAACGACGGCGCCGAGACCGACCTGGACATCGGCCACTACGAGCGCTTCCTCGACGTCGACCTCGACGGCTCGGCCAACGTCACCACCGGCCAGGTCTACTCGCAGGTCATCGCCAAGGAGCGGCGTGGCGAGTACCTCGGCGACACCGTGCAGGTCATCCCGCACATCACCAACGAGATCAAGGGCCGCATCCGCCGCATGGCGACCGACGACGTCGACGTCGTCATCACCGAGGTCGGCGGCACGGTCGGCGACATCGAGTCGCTGCCCTTCCTGGAGACCGTCCGCCAGGTCCGCCACGAGGTCGGCCGCGACAACGTCTTCGTCGTGCACATCTCGCTGCTGCCCTACATCGGCCCCTCCGGCGAGCTGAAGACCAAGCCGACCCAGCACTCCGTCGCCGCCCTGCGCAACATCGGCATCCAGCCCGACGCGATCGTGCTGCGCGCCGACCGCGAGGTCCCGACCGCCATCAAGCGCAAGATCTCGCTGATGTGCGACGTCGACGAGGCCGCGGTCGTCGCCGCCATCGACGCCCCGTCGATCTACGACATCCCGAAGGTGCTGCACACCGAGGGCCTGGACGCCTACGTCGTCCGCAAGCTCGACCTGCCCTTCCGCGACGTGGACTGGACCGTCTGGGAGGACCTCCTGGACCGCGTCCACAACCCGGACCACGAGGTCACCGTCGCGCTCGTCGGCAAGTACATCGACCTGCCCGACGCCTACCTGTCGGTCACCGAGGCCATGCGCGCCGGCGGCTTCGCCAACAAGGCGCGGGTCAAGGTCAAGTGGGTCACCTCCGACGACTGCAAGACCCCGGCCGGCGCCGCCAAGCAGCTCGGCGACATCGACGGCATCCTCATCCCCGGCGGCTTCGGCGACCGCGGTGTCTCCGGCAAGGTCGGCGCGATCCAGTACGCCCGCGAGAACAAGGTGCCGCTGCTCGGCATCTGCCTGGGCCTCCAGTGCATCGTGATCGAGGCCGCGCGGAACCTGGCGGACATCCCCGAGGCCAACTCCACCGAGTTCGACCCGGCCACCGCGCACCCCGTCGTCTCCACGATGGAGGAGCAGCTCGCGTACGTCGAGGGCGCGGGCGACCTGGGCGGGACGATGCGCCTGGGCCTCTACCCGGCGAAGCTCGCCGAGGGCTCGGTCGTCCGCGAGGCCTACGGCGACGAGCCGTACGTCGAGGAGCGCCACCGCCACCGCTACGAGGTCAACAACTCGTACCGCGCGGAGCTGGAGAAGAAGACCGGTCTGGTCTTCTCCGGCACCTCCCCGGACAACAAGCTCGTCGAGTTCGTCGAGTACCCGAGGGACGTCCACCCCTACCTGGTCGCCACCCAGGCGCACCCGGAGCTCAAGTCCCGCCCGACCCGCCCCCACCCGCTCTTCGCGGGCCTGGTGAAGGCGGCCGTCGCGCGCAAGACGGGCATCACGGCGTAGCGGTACGGCGCGTTAACGTAGCCGGGGCGAGGGTCCTCACCGGGACTCCTCGCCCCGGCTTTCGTATGCGGTCATGTGGGAGGACAGCTCATGCAGCAGGTGCAGGACACCCCGGAGGAGTGGCGCGTCGCGGCCACCGCCACCCCCTTCACGGGCAAGAAGACGAGTGTCCGCACGGACGACGTGGTCATGCCGGACGGCTCGGTCGTCCGCCGCGACTACCAGGTCCACCCCGGCTCCGTGGCCGTCCTCGCCCTGGACGGGGAGGACCGCGTCGTCGTGCTCCGGCAGTACCGGCACCCCGTCCGCCAGAAGCTCTGGGAGATCCCCGCCGGGCTCCTCGACGTGCCCGGTGAGAACCCGCTGCACGCGGCCCAGCGCGAGCTGTACGAGGAGGCGCACGTCAAGGCGGAGGACTGGCGGGTCCTCGCCGACGTCTACACGACGCCCGGCGGCTGCGACGAGGCCGTACGGATCTTCCTCGCGCGGGACCTCTCGGAGGCGGACGGCGAGCGGTACGAGGTCTCCGAGGAGGAGGCCGACATGGAGCTCGCCCGGGTGCCGCTCGCGGATCTGGTACGGGGCGTCCTCGCGGGCGAACTGCACAACAACTGCCTGGTGGTGGGGGTGCTGTCGCTGGCGGCGGCACGGGCGGGCGACGGCCTGGACGCCCTCCGCCCGGCGACCGCGCCTTGGCCGGCCCGGCCGTTCGAGGCGTAGGGGGCGGGGCGGGGCGGCGCCTCGGCGGGCGGCGGCCTGGGCGGTGCCTCGGTGGGGGCTGGGCCCTGGTGGGGCGGGGCCCCCGCGTGTGCCCGCGGCCGTGCGGGGCCACGCCTTGGGCGGGGCGGTGCGCCCCGCGCCGGGATCTGGGCCCTTGGCAGGGCGGTGCGCTCCGCGTGTGCCCGCGGCCGCGTGCGGGCCTTCGCCCGCGCCCGTGTG
The DNA here is from genome assembly GCF_042890295.1 of Streptomyces sp. NPDC002232. Lineage (NCBI taxonomy): Bacteria > Bacillati > Actinomycetota > Actinomycetes > Kitasatosporales > Streptomycetaceae > Streptomyces > Streptomyces sp. NPDC002232. Next base: position 19,512 of record NZ_JBIARV010000007.1, read on the forward strand.
CCCGCGCCCGCTTCGGGCGGTGCCGTCGCCCACGCCCGTGTGGGCAATCGTCCCGCTGGGCGGGACGGGTGGGCACACGGGACGGCGCCCTCTCGCGGCGCCTCCGCGTCCTGTGCCCTGGCCCGCACCGCCCAGTGGCCGTGCACGGGGGTGCGGGTTCAGGCGCAGGAGCCTCTGGCGCCGGCAGGGCGCCGTTCCGTTGTGCCCACCCGTTCCGCCCCTTGCGGAACGCCTGCCCACAACGGCGGGGCGCGGCCCACGACGGGGGTCGGCGGGGGCGCCCGCGACGGCGGGGCGCGGGCCCGCCACGGCGGGGGCGGTGCCCGCAGCAGGGCCGTTGTGGGGGTCGCGGTCTGACGATGTGTTGATCCGATCGGGGGACGTGCCCGGCCCGGACCGCCAGGTCCGCCCCGCCCCCTGAACTACGCTCGGAATCGCCCGTGCGGATGCCCCCCGCGGGAGAGGCGAGTGCGCAGGTGGACGGGAGCGTGGCCCGTGACGGATCAGGCTGTGGCGGCGGCCGGCAGCCGGCAGTTCTTCGGCCGGCAGCGGGAGTTGAAGGCCCTGCGCGCCGACATCGAACGGACGGGCCTCGACACCCTCACCGGCCGGAAGGCACCCCGCGCGCGCGTCCTGCTCATCGCCGGCAAGCCCGGCTCCGGCCGGTCCGCGCTCGCCGAGGAGCTGGCCGCCGGTCTCGCCGACCGCTACCCCGACGGGATCTTCCGCGCCCGGCTCACCGAGCCCGGCGGCGACCCCGTGCCCACCGCGCGGGCCGCGCAGGAACTGCTCGCCGCGCTGGGCGTCGCCGAACCTCCGGGGGCGGGCGAGGACGAGCTCAGTGAGCTGGTCCGGGCCGCCTTCGCGGACCGCCGGGCCGTCCTCGTCCTCGACGACGCCGTCGACGCCGAGCAGGCCGACCCGCTGATCCCCGACAATCCCGACACTCTGGTCATCGGGGTCGCCCGAGGGCCGCTGACGGGCATCCCGGACGTGCGGCCCTGCACCCTCGGCGGGCTCGATCCGAAGTCGGCCATCGAACTGCTGACCTCCTTCACGGGTTCCGTCCGCGTCACCGTCGACCCGCAGGCCGCCGAGACCCTCGTCGAGGAGTGCGGGGGGCTGCCCGCCGCGGTCGTCCTCGCCGGCGGCTGGCTGTCCTCGCAGCCGAAGGCCTCCGTGGCCGACCTCGCCAAGCGGCTGCACGGCCTCAGCGGCGACCCCCTCACGCGTTCCTTCCTGCTCGCGCACGAGGCGCTGCCCGCCACCGCCGCGCGCATACTGCGATTCCTCGCCCTGGCCCCGCTGGGCCGGGCCGACGCCCACACCGCCTCCGCCCTGGCCGGCTGCTCGGTCTCGGCGGCCGCGACCACCCTCGCCGACTTCGAGGCCCTCGGCCTCGTCGCGGGCGGCGAGGACGGACAGTACGAGGTGCGCGCGCACCTCGTCCCGCTGCTTCGCGCTCAGCTGGAGGAGCGCGACCGGCCCGCCGAGGTGCAGCTCGCCCGGGCCCGGATGCTGGAGCGGACCGTACGGCTCCTCCAGTCCTGCCGTGCGGTCACCGAGCCCGAGGGCTCGCCCGCCCGCCGCAAGCTGGCCGGTCTGCCGCGCGCCCTGCGCTTCCCGGGCCGGGCCGCGGCCGCCTCCTGGCTGGACACCCGGCAGTCCGTGCTGCTGGCCTCCGCCCGTCTCGCGGTCGCCGACGGCGAGCTCGACACCCTGGCCCGCCGCCTGGTCGCCTCCCTGGTGCGGGCGCTCGCCGCGCACCGGGGGGCGGACGCCGCCGCTCCCGAGCTGTACGGCCTGCACCGGCTGGTCCTGGACGTCGCCGAGCGGCACGGGCTGCACCGGGAGCGGGCCGCAGCCCTCCTGAACCTGGCCGACCTCGATGCCAGGACCGGCAGGACGAAGGACGCACTTCTGCGATATCGGTCGGCTTTGGAGGCCGGACGCGTAGCAAATGATCCGTATGCGACCGGTCGCGCAATGGAATCCGTAGGTGGCTCGTATCAGGAGCTGGGGGACTGGCAGCGGGCCGGCGACTGGTACGGGCGGGCGCTCGCGCAGCGCCTCGCCCGGGACGAGCGCCCCGACCAGGCCCGGCTGTACACCCGCCTCGGGGCCGTACAGACCTACGCCGGGCGGTACGGCGAGGCCCTGCGGAGCTGGCGCGCCGCCGCGGCCGGCTACCGGAGGCTGTCCGATCTCCCCGGCTACGCACGGGCGTTGAGCGAGGCGGCCCGGGTCCAGGAGTACGCAGGGCGGCCCGAGGAGTCCCTGCGGACCTGCGAGGAGGCGGTGGAGTGGGCCCGCCGCGCCCAGGACACCCGGCTCCAGGCCGCGCTCCAGCTGCGGCTCGCCGACACCCTCGACCGGCTCGGCGACCCCGCGGCCGCAGGTCTGCACCGGTCCGCGGCGGAGAGACTCCTGGAAACGGAATCATCTGCCTACGAAATCCGCAGTGGCTCCGTCGAAGATTAGTACTTTGAAAGGCTAGACAGCAGGAACTCCTTCATTAGACTGGGTGAGCCGCGTTCGAACGTGGTCTGCCCCGGTGCGCCCCCGTGCATCCGGGTATGTATCGCAGTGCCCCAGATATCCCCCTGATTCAAGGACCGTGATCGACGATGAAGGTCGGCATCCCCCGCGAGGTCAAGAACAACGAGTTCCGCGTGGCCATCACCCCCGCCGGTGTCCACGAGCTCGTCCGCCACGGCCACCAGGTCTTCGTCGAGCAGAACGCCGGTGTCGGCTCCTCGATCACGGACGCGGAGTACGTCTCCGCCGGCGCCGAGATCCTCCCCACCGCCGACGAGGTCTGGGCCATCGCCGACCTGCTGCTCAAGGTCAAGGAGCCCATCGCGGAGGAGTACCACCGCCTCCGCAAGGACCAGACGCTCTTCACCTACCTGCACCTCGCCGCCTCCCGCGAGTGCACGGACGCCCTCCTGGAGTCCGGCACCACCGCCATCGCCTACGAGACGGTCGAGACCGCCAACCGCGCGCTCCCGCTGCTCGCCCCGATGTCCGAGGTCGCGGGCCGCCTGGCCCCGCAGGTCGGCGCCTACCACCTGATGCGCTCCGTCGGCGGCCGCGGTGTCCTCCCCGGCGGCGTCCCCGGCACCCACGCCGGCGAGTGCGTCGTCATCGGCGGCGGCGTCTCCGGCTGGAACGCCACCCAGATCGCCGTCGGCATGGGCTTCCACGTGACCCTGCTCGACCGTGACATCAACAAGCTCCGCGAGGCCGACAAGATCTTCGGCACCAAGGTGAAGACGATCGTCTCCAACGCCTACGAGCTGGAGAAGGCCGTCGTCGAGGCCGACCTCGTCATCGGCGCCGTCCTCATCCCGGGCGCCAAGGCCCCGAAGCTGGTCACCAACGAGCTCGTCGCCAAGATGAAGCCCGGAAGTGTCCTTGTCGACATCGCCATCGACCAGGGCGGCTGCTTCGAGGACTCGCACGCGACCACCCACGCCGAGCCGACCTTCCAGGTCCACAACTCGGTCTTCTACTGCGTCGCCAACATGCCGGGCGCCGTCCCGAACACCTCCACCTACGCCCTCACCAACGCCACGCTGCCCTACATCGTGTCGCTGGCGAACAACGGCTGGGTCGAGGCGCTGCGCCGCGACGCCGCGCTCGCCCTGGGTCTCAACACCCATGACGGCAAGGTGGTTTACAAGGAGGTCGCCGAGGCGCACAACCTCGAGCACGTCGAGCTGGCCAGCCTCCTGGCCTGACCCCGAGAGCCCGTTGACGCCGTCCCCGTCAACGCGTGCCGTCAATATCACGCACCCGGCCGGACCTTGTTCGACAAGGTCCGGCCGGCCGTGTCTCGGGCCCGGCGAAACGTTCGGGCAACTCGCCGCGAACGTAACCCTTTAACCGTTTCGCGCACCCCTGAAACGTGTGGATGCATGCCTGCGCACCCTTGACAGAGAGGTGTTCGGTTGCCGACACATCGGGCCGGGTCCGGCGGATTGTGTTGCTGCGGAGCGGTGACACGCCATAGAGTCGCCAACCGTCGGCATGGTGCCACGCTGACCTATCGATAAATGTTCCTGGTGACATCCAAGGAGGTAAGACGACTTGTGAATGAGTCGACAATTACTCCCGGGAGCGGCGCGCCAGGTGCCCCGATCGGCTCCGTCGCGGTGCGGACCTTCGCGACGCACCAGCCCATGACGAGTGCCCACACGATGAAGACGATGGACGGCCTACACGTGAACGCCACGGCCGGCAACGAGATGGGCCGAGAGTCCACCCACTTCGCCGCCTACGACGAGGTGCCCGAGGGGCACTTCTACGACCCCGACGCCGAGTACGAGCCCGACCCGGAGTACGCGGCCACCCTCGCACCCGACGCTGCCCGCCAGCGCCGCGAGCGGATCGGCCCCACCGGACGGCCTCTGCCGTACTTCCCGATCCCGGGTCCCCTGACCGACCACGGACCCGCGAAGATCATCGCGATGTGCAACCAGAAGGGCGGCGTCGGCAAGACCACGTCGACCATCAACCTGGGCGCCGCGCTCGCCGAGTACGGGCGGCGGGTGCTGCTCGTCGACTTCGACCCGCAGGGAGCCCTGTCGGTCGGCCTCGGCGTGAACCCGATGGAGCTCGACCTCACCGTCTACAACCTGCTCATGGAGCGGGGCATGTCGGCGGACGAGGTGCTCCTCAAGACCGCGGTGCCCAACATGGACCTGCTGCCGAGCAACATCGACCTCTCGGCCGCCGAAGTCCAGCTGGTCAGCGAGGTCGCGCGCGAGTCGACGCTCCAGCGGGCCCTGAAGCCGCTGATGAACGACTACGACTACATCGTGATCGACTGTCAGCCCTCGCTCGGCCTGCTGACCGTGAACGCCCTGACGGCGGCTCACAAGGTCATCGTGCCGCTGGAATGCGAGTTCTTCGCCCTGCGCGGAGTCGCGCTGCTCACCGAGACCATCGAGAAGGTCCAGGAGCGGCTCAACCCCGAGCTGGAGCTCGACGGCATCCTCGCCACGATGTACGACTCCCGGACCGTGCACAGCCGTGAGGTCCTCGCGCGCGTCGTCGAGGCCTTCGACGACCACGTGTACCACACGGTCATCGGGCGGACCGTGCGCTTCCCGGAGACCACGGTCGCTGGTGAGCCCATCACCACGTACGCCTCCAACTCCGTGGGCGCCGCCGCCTATCGCCAGCTCGCCAGGGAGGTGCTCGCCCGGTGTCACGCCGAGTGAGTCTGCCCGGAGCCGACGAACTCTTCCGTACGACCGGGGGGACGGCGCTCCAGGCGTCCGCACCCCGCCGCCCGGTCCCGGCCCCCGCGGCCGAGAGCGACACGGCGGCGGCCGAGGGCTCCGCGGAGCACGCTCCGGCGGACTCCGAGGCCGCGGAGCCCCGCGCGAGGACGGCCGAGCCCGAGGGACCGGCCGGCAAGGCCGCTCCCACCGCCCCGGTGCCCGCTCCGGCGGCGGCCCGGCGGCGCGGCGCCCGGACCGCGAACCGGCGGCCCAGCGGCCGCGAGCGCCACGACGAGAAGATCACGGTCTATGTCTCCGCCGAGGAGCTGATGGACCTGGAGCACGCCCGGCTGGTGCTCCGCGGCGAGCACGGTCTCGCCGTCGACCGGGGCCGGATCGTCCGGGAGGCCGTCGCGGTCGTCCTGGCGGACCTGGAGTCCCGCGGCGACGCGAGCATCCTCGTCCGCCGCCTGCGCGGCCGCTGACGGTAGCCTGCGGGCTGCCGTCCTCCTCGTTCCCCCCTGGACCCCCATGCACCACGCCCCTGACGAAACGTCCCGCCCACCGCGCCGCCTCCTGGGTCGCGGCCCGGGCGCGGGGGCGGCACCCGGGGAGCCCCAGGCGCCCCCGCCCCCCGAAGCCGAGCCCCCCGCGACGCCGGGGGCGGCCGATCCCGCGCCCGCGCCCGAGGGCCGGACGGAACCCGGAGCCCCCGGCCCCATGCCGGATCCCGGGTCCGTCTCCCGCCCTGAGCCACGGTCCGTGGCCGAGCCGGAATCCTTGTCCGAGCCCGAGCCCGAGCCCGAGCCCGAGCCCGAGCCCGAGCCCGAGCCCGGGGCCGGTGGCGGGCCCGTGCCCGCGGCGGAGGTCACTCCGGCGGTCGGCGAACTCCCGGCCGGGGCGGCACCCGCCTCGGCCCCCGTCGCGTCGCCCGCCTCGGAGCCCGCCGGTGAGGGCGTCGGGGACGGCCGGTTCACCGTGCGGCTGGCGAACTTCGAGGGGCCCTTCGACCTGCTCCTCCAGCTCATCACCAAGCACAAGCTCGACGTCACCGAGGTCGCCCTCTCCCAGGTCACCGACGAGTTCATGGCGCACCTCCGGGCCCTCGGGCCCGACGGCGACCTCGACCAGACCACCGAGTTCCTCGTCGTCGCCGCCACCCTGCTCGATCTGAAGGCCGCCCGGCTGCTCCCCGCCGCCGAGGTCGAGGACGAGGCCGACCTCGCCCTCCTGGAGGCCCGCGACCTGCTCTTCGCCCGGCTCCTCCAGTACCGCGCGTACAAGCGCATCGCCGCGATCTTCGAGGAGCGCTGGGAGACCGAGGGCCGCCGCCATCCCCGTACCGTCGGGCTCGAACCGCACCACGCCGAGCTGCTCCCCGAGGTCGTCATCTCCATCGGGGCCGAGGGCTTCGCCAGGCTGGCCGTCAAGGCCATGCAGCCCAAGGCCGAGCCCCAGGTGTACGTCGACCACATCCACGCGCCGCTCGTCAGCGTGCGGGACCAGGCCGCGGTGGTGGTCGCGCTGCTCCGCGAGCGCGGGACGGCCGTCTTCCGGGAGCTGATCGAGGACGCCGGCGACACCCTCACCGTCGTCGCGCGCTTTCTCGCCCTCCTGGAGCTCTACCGGGAGAAGGCGGTCGCCCTCGACCAGGAGACCCCCCTCGGGGACCTCACGGTCTCCTGGACCGGCGGCGAGACGGACCCGTCCGTGGCCGTGACCGACGAATTCGACCAGGAGGCCCTCGCGTGAGCGACCTCAAGCCCGCCCTCGAAGCCGTCCTCATGGTCGTCGACGAGCCCGCCACCGAGGCCCACCTCGCCAAGGTCCTGGAGCGCACCCCGCGCGAGGTGGCCGACGCCCTGCGCGAGCTGGCCGACGAGTACACCTCCCAGGGCCGCGGCTTCGAGCTGCGGCGGGTCGCCGGCGGCTGGCGCTACTACACCCGCGCCGCCTTCGCCCCGGCGGTCGAGGCCTTCGTCCTGGAGGGGCAGCAGGCCCGGCTCACCCAGGCGGCCCTGGAGACCCTCGCGGTGGTCGCGTACCGCCAGCCGGTCAGCCGTTCGCGGGTCTCGGCGGTCCGCGGAGTCAACTGCGACGGCGTGATGCGGACCCTCCTCCAGCGCGGTCTGGTGGAGGAGGCGGGCGCGGAACCCGAAACAGGTGCGATCCTGTACAGGACGACGAACTACTTCCTGGAGCGGATGGGCCTGCGCGGCCTGGACGAACTCCCCGAGCTCGCCCCCTTCCTCCCCGAGGCCGAGGCGGTCGAGCCGGACTCCCTGGAAGGCGTCCCGTCGTTCGACCCGGACGCAGACGTAGACGACAAGACGGAAATTTGATGCGAAGCAGCAGCGGCAGGAACAGCAGCGGAAACAACGGCGGGAGCCGTGGTGGCAACAGCGGCGGCCGCGGCGGCAGCGGCGGCGGCCGTGGCAACGGCGGCGGTGGCGGCGGGCGCGGCGACTACCGCGGCTCCGGCGGCGGCCGCGACGACCGTCAGGGCCAGGGCGGCGGACGCCCCGGCGAGGGTGGCGGCGGCCGCGACGACCGCCGGGGCCAGGGTGGCGGGCGTCCGGGCCAGGGTGGCGGGCGCCCCCAGCAGGGTGGCGGCGGGCGTCCGGGCCAGGGCGGCGGCCGGCCGGCCGGCTCCAACCCGCGCAACGCGCGCCCGGAGGAGCGCACCTACGACGAGCGCTACAGCCCCTCGGACGCCCCCAAGCGCGGGCGGGGCGACGCCGCGCGCGGCGGCGCCAAGGGCGGCCCCCGGCAGTCCCCGCAGCGCGGCGGCGGCCGTACGGCGCCCGCGCGCTCGCGCGAGTACGACGCCCGCACCGAGGAGCGGAACCGGGAGCGGTACGCCGGCAAGCCCGAGATCAAGACCCCCAAGACCTTCCCGGGCGCCGAGCAGGAGGGGGAGCGCCTTCAGAAGGTCCTCGCCCGCGCCGGCATGGGCTCGCGGCGCGCCTGCGAGGAGCTGATCGAGCAGGCCCGCGTCGAGGTCAACGGCGAGATCGTCGTCGAGCAGGGCATGCGCGTCGACCCGGAGAAGGACGAGATCAAGGTGGACGGCCTGACCGTCGCCACCCAGTCCCACCTGTTCTTCGCGCTGAACAAGCCCTCCGGCGTCGTCTCCACCATGGAGGACCCGGACGGCCGCCAGTGCCTCGGCGACTACGTCACCAACCGTGAGACCCGGCTCTTCCACGTCGGCCGCCTCGACACGGAGACCGAGGGCATCATCCTGCTCACCAACCACGGCGAGCTGGCCCACCGCCTCACGCACCCGAAGTACGGCGTGAAGAAGACCTACCTGGCCGCCATCACCGGCCCGCTGCCCCGCGAGGTCGGCCGGCGCCTGAAGGACGGCATCCAGCTGGAGGACGGTTACGCCCGCGCCGACCACTTCCGCGTCGTCGAGCAGACCGGCAAGAACTACCTCGTCGAGGTCACCCTGCACGAGGGTCGCAAGCACATCGTGCGCCGGATGCTCGCCGAGGCGGGCTTCCCGGTCGAGAAGCTGGTCCGCACCGCCTTCGGTCCGATCGCCCTGGGCGACCAGAAGTCGGGCTGGCTGCGCCGTCTGACCAACACCGAGGTCGGCATGCTGATGAAGGAAGTCGGCATGTAAGGCCGTGTGCCACCCCTGAGGAGCCCGTGACCGCTTGGCGGTCACGGGCTTCCTCGCGTCCGGTGGACCTTGTGGAAGCACCGCCTCACGTTTTATAGTCAGGATGACTCTTAAAGAGATCGGAGGTGAGCCCCGCCGTGAACAGCCGGTGGACCTGGACCCACGGGGGTGGATCAGGTCTCGACCTCCCTCCGGCGCGCCGCACACGTCGCACCGGGGGAGCGGGGCTGCCCACGGCGGGGAGCACACCATGACGCGCTACGGCCACGGCCTCGTCCCCGGCAGGTTCCATCCGCCGCACGCCGGCCACCACCACCTCGTCCGCACCGCGCGCGACCGCTGCGAGCGCCTCACCGTGCTCGTCCGCGCCACGGCGGCGGACAGCCTCCCCCTGGAGGACCGGGTCGCCTGGATGCGCGAGATCCACCCGGACGTCCTCGTCGTCGGCGGCGAGGAGTACACCGGCCCCGAGCGGGTCGACGCCGTCTTCACCGCGCGGCCGTACGGAGCGGGCCCCGGGCACGCCCTCGGCGCCGAGACCGTCCTCGTCGAGCGGGTCCCGCACCTCACCGGCACCGCCGTCCGCGCGGATCCCGCCGCCTTCTGGGACCACCTGGAGCCGCCGGTGCGTGCCGCGCTCACCCGGCGGGTCGTCGTCCTCGGCGCCGCGTCCAGCGGTGCCACCACCATGGCCCGCGCCCTCACCGACCACTACCGGCGGCGCGGCGGAGTCTGGGCCCGCACGCGGTGCGTACCGGATCACGCGGCCGAGTACCGGGCGCCCGGACCCGCCGGAGACCCCGGCGCGGACCCGGCCGACATCCCCCTCCGCTCCGCCGACTTCCCCGTCATCGCCCAGCGCCAGGCCGAGCGGGAGGAGGAAGCCGCCCGGGACGGCTCGCCCGTGCTCTTCTGCGACAGCGACGCCTTCGCCACCACCATCCGGCACGAGCGGCACACGGGCACCAGCAGCCCCGCCGCCTGCGAGGTCGCCGCCCACGGCCGGCAGCACCTCTGGCTGCTCACCGACCACCGGGGCATCGACGGCGCCGACGACACCGATCCGCTGCGGCCCTGGACGACCGCGCGCCTGCTCACCCAGCTCGCGCACACCGGCCGCCGCACGGCCGTCCTCACCGGCCCCCACGAGGAGCGGCTCGCCGCCGCCGTCGCCGCCGTCGACGGACTCCTCGCCGAGGGCCCGCACCCCACCGAACCCCCGCCGGAGCTCCGATGACCGTCCACCGGGCCCCCGAGGGCTACGACCCGCACGCCTTCGCGCCGTTCGCCGTCACGGTCGACCTCGCCGTCCTCACCGTCCGCGAGGAGCGGCTGCACGTCCTGCTCGTCGAGCGCGGCCAGGAGCCGTACGCCGGATCCTGGGCCCTCCCCGGGGGGTTCGTGCTGCCCCGCGAGTCCGCCGAGCGGGCCGCCCGGCGCGAACTCGCCGAGGAGACCGGACTCTCCGACGCCACCGTCGCCGGACTCCACCTCGAACAGCTCCGGACCTACACCGAACCGGACCGGGACCCGAGGATGCGGGTCGTCTCCGTCGCCTTCACCGCGCTCGTGCCCGACCCGCCCGAGCCGCGCGGCGGGGGCGACGCGGTCCAGGCCCGCTGGGTCCCGTACGGGACGCACGGCGGGCTCGCCTTCGACCACGACCGGATCCTCGCCGACGCCCACGAACGGGTCGGCGCCAAACTCGAGTACACCTGCCTCGGGACCGCCTTCTGCCCGGCCGAGTTCACCCTCGGCGAGCTGCGGCAGGTCTACGAGACGGTCTGGGGCGTCGACCTGGACCGCCCCAACTTCCGGCGCAAGGTCCTCACCACGCCCGGCTTCGTCCAGGCCGTGGAAGGACCGCCGCGCCTCACCGGCGGACGGGGGAAACCGGCCGCTCTCTACCGGGCGGGCGGGGCCACGACCCTCCACCCGCCCCTCCTGCGACCGGAAGGACGCACCCCATGAACCTCACCCGCACCGCCACCAAGCAGGCCGCGACCGGCACCCTCATCGGGCTGGCGCTGGGCGACGCGCTGGGATTCCCGACCGAGTTCAACGACGTTCCGTCGATCCTCGCCAAGACGGGGCCCTGGCGGAAGATGGCCCTGCCCGTCACGAGCGGGACGGCGTACGTCACCGACGACACCCAGATGACCCTCGCCCTCGCCCGCGGCATCCGCGCCGCCATGGACCTCGGCCCGCTCGACCCCGAGAGGCTCGTCGGGCCCGTCCGTGACGAGTTCGTCGACTGGTACCAGTCCCCGGAGAACAACCGTGCCCCCGGCAACACCTGCCTGACCGCCTGCCGGCTGCTGATGACCGACCGGCCCTGGCAGGACGCCGGCCAGATCGGCTCCAAGGGCTGCGGCGCCAACATGAGGGTCGCGCCCGTCGGGCTCGTCCCCGGGCTCAGCGACGAGCAGCGGGCCGGGGCCGCGCAGCTCCAGTCCGGCCTGACCCACGGTCACCCCACCGCGCTCGCCGCCTCCGACCTCACCGCCCGCGCCGTGCACCTGCTCGCGCAGGGCGTCGACCCCGCCGGGCTCGTCGGACAGCTGCGCTCGTACGCGTACGAGAACCGCTCCGTCTACCGCGAGCAGTGGCTCGGCGACCTGTGGACCCGCTCCCAGGACCCCAGCGCCCTCCACTTCGTCCAGCGGGGCTGGGACGAGTGCCTCGCGGTCCTGGAGCGCCTCGACGCCGTCCAGCGCTCGGCCGACCCGGAGCTCGACCCCTGCGAGTACACCGGCGACGGCTGGATCGCCGAGGAGGCCCTCGCGACCGGACTGCTCTGCTTCCTGCTCTTCCCCGACGAGCCCCTCACGGCCCTCCGCCGCGCCGCCTGCACGCGCGGCGACTCCGACTCGATCGCCGCCCTCGCGGGCGCCTTCGCCGGGGCGCACCTCGGCGCGGACGCCTGGCCGAAGGAGTGGGCGGAGCGCGTCGAGTACCGCAGCGACCTGCTGACCCTCGGCGCGCTCTGGGACGCGTGAGCCATGACCCTCACCCTGGACGCGGACCGGGACCTCTCCGCCGTCGTCGCGGAACAGCCCGACCCGCTCACCGGCATCCACCTGATGCGCTCGGGCGAGGTCCAGGCCCATCTGCCGACCCTGGTGGGGGAGGTGCCCGAGGCTCCCGCGCGGCTGCCCGGGCTCGTCGTGGCGAAGGAGGCGGCCGAGCACGGGCGGGTCGACGTCGACTCCGAGGCCGTAAGCGCCGAGATTCAGGCCCTGCACGGCGTCCTGGACGAGGCCCGGGCGGCCTCGAAGCTGCCCGACGAGGTACGCGTCCACGACGCCCTGCACGACCTCGTCGTACGGGCCCGGCTAGAGCACGCTCAGCGCTGAGGCCCGGCGGGCGCGGATCAGGAAGTCCTGGATCCGCGCCTCGTCCGGGGCGTCGGGCAGCGGCGTCCTGTCGTGGGCCCGGTCCGCCTCCTCCTGGAGCCGGTTCATCCAGGACTCGACCTCCGGCCAGGGCACCTCGCCGCGCTTCACCGCGAGGAGGGCGTCCCGTTCGGCGCCGACGTCCAGCCGGAGCTCGCCCGTGCGCAGCAGGTCGCGGCAGCTGGTCAGCAGCCGCAGCAGGTGCATGGCGTGCTTCCAGCGCGGGCGGCCGTACTGGCGGACGTCCGCGTCCAGCTTGCGGCGCTGGCCGCCCGCGTACCGCACGAAGGTCTGGTGGGCCCGCCGGGACAGGAAGGCCCCGCGCAGCGACAGCAGCTCGCGGCCCCAGTCGTCGGCGTGCTCGACGACGGGGGAGTGCAGGCACTCCAGGACGTTCGGGTTGTTCCGCAGGGCGAGCTCGCAGAAGCGCTCCAGCTCCCAGCTGAACTGCTCCTCGCGCGGCCCCTCCACGTGCGCGGGAGGCTTGTCGAAGTTCCAGAAGAGCGGCGTCGGGGCGAGGTAGACGCCCCGCACGTCCGTGTCGCTGTCCTCGGTCGCCAGACCGAAGGCGCGCGAGCCCATCACGCAGGAGTAGATCGTGTGCTCGCGCACCAGCTCGTCCGGAGTCATGCGGGGCAGATTACGCCAGGGTGATGCTTTCCCCCGAGACGACGATCTTCTCGGCCGGAAGCGGGCGGGGCGCGGGACCGGCCGCCACCGAGCCGTCGTCGACGCGGAACCTGGAGCCGTGACAGGGGCAGTCGATCGTGCCGTCCGCGACCTTGTCCACCAGGCACCCCTGATGGGTGCAGATCGCCGAGAACGCCTTGAAGTCGCCCGCCGAGGGCTGCGTCACGACCACCTTCTCCGCCGTGAAGACCTTCCCGCCCCCCACCGGGATCTCGGAGGTCCTGGCCAAGGGGGCGGCGCCGCTCGGGGCCGGGGTGCCGGCCGGTTCCGAGGCGGGCGTCTTCGAGACGGCCGGGGTGCCGGCCGTCTCCGGGGCCGGCGGAGTGCTCGTGCCCGTACCGCCGTCACCGCCGTCCGAGCCGCAGCCCGTCGTCAGGGCCGCCGCGGCGAACAGGACAGTGCGACGTGTCGAGGCGCTCGAAGTCATGCCGCCAGCTTCTCGTCGCGCGCCGCCCCCACGGCCCGCAACACGCCTGCGGGCGCCGCCCGCCTCCCCCGCACGGCCGTCCCCGCCCCGACTGGCGGGCCATCCCGCTCCGGGTGACATTGGGCGTGTTCCGTACCGGACGAAAGGCAGGACCATGGCGGGCAACGACCTCGGCAGTCTCCTCGGCAGTCTCCTCGGCGGCGGGGGCGGCGCCGGACAGAGCGGCGGCAACGTCCTCGGCTCGCTCCTGGGGGCGCTCATGGGCGGGCAGGGCGGCGGGGGCGGAACCGGCTCGAACCCGCTCGGCGGTCTCCTCGACATGCTGACCAGGTCCGGCCTCACCGACCAGGCCCAGTCCTGGGTCGGCACCGGTGACAACCAGGCCGTCAGCGGCGCCCAGATCGCCGACGCCCTCCCCGACGAGACCCTCCAGCGGGTCGCCACGGAGGCCGGCGTCAGCCCCGAGCAGGCCGCCGACGAGATCGCGCGGTCGCTGCCCCAGGCCGTCGACAAGCTGACCCCGGACGGGTCGCTGCCCCAGGGCGGCTCCCTGGAGGACATCATCCGGCAGCAGCGGCTCTGACCACCCCACGGCGCCCGCCCCGTCTCGGAGGGCGGGCGCCGCGGTGCGCCGCCCCCGCCGCTGACTAGGCTGAACGGAGCACTGACGCAGGCGAAGGAGCACGACGTGGCGGTACGAGCGGTCCGAGGAGCCGTCCAGCTGGAGCGGGACGAAGCCGGACACATGCGGGAGCAGGTCGAGGAACTCCTCGCCGCCGTCCTCGAACGCAACGGGCTCACCGCCGACGACCTCATCAGCATCTGGTTCACGGCCACGCCCGATCTGCACAGCGACTTCCCCGCCGCCGCGGCCCGGCACATCGGGATCGTCGACGTGCCCCTGATCTGCGCGCAGGAACTCGACATCGAGGGTGCGATGCCGAGGGTCGTCCGGCTGCTCGCCCACGTCGAGACCGAACTGCCCAAGTCCCGGATCGCGCACGTCTACCTCGGCGCCGCGGCCGCCCTGCGCAAGGACATCGCCCAGTGAGAACAGCGCTCGTCATCGGAACCGGCCTGATCGGCACCTCCGCCGCCCTCACCCTGGCGGGCCGGGGCGTCACCGTCCACCTGCGCGACCATGACCCGGCGCGCGCCCGCACGGCCGCCGCGCTCGGCGCGGGCACCGACGAGGCGCCCGAGGGGCCCGTGGACCTCGCCATCGTCGCCGTGCCCCCGGCGCACGTGGCCGCCACCCTCGCCGACGCCATGAAGGCGGGCCTGGCCCGCGGCTACCTGGACGTGGCCTCCGTCAAGGGCGGCCCGAAGCGGGAGCTGGAGGCGCTGGGCCTCGACCTCACCGCGTACATCGGCAGCCACCCCATGTCCGGCAAGGAGCGCTCGGGCCCGCTCGCCGCCACCGCCGACCTCTTCGAGGGGCGGCCCTGGGTCCTCACCCCGACCCGGGACACCGACACCGAGGTCCTCAACCTCGCCCTGGAGCTCGTCGCGCTCTGCCGCGCCGTGCCCGTCGTCATGGATGCCGACGCCCACGACCGGGCCGTGGCCCTCGTCTCCCACACCCCGCAGCTGGTGTCCTCGATGGTCGCCGCGCGCCTGGAGTCGGCCGAGGACTCCGCCGTACGCCTCTGCGGGCAGGGCATCCGCGACGTCACCCGGATCGCCGCCTCGGACCCGCGCATGTGGGTCGAGATCCTCTCCGCCAACCCCGGGCCCGTCGCCGACGTCCTCTCCGGCGTCGCCGCGGACCTCGACGAGACCGTCCGCGCGCTGCGGTCACTCCAGTCCGCGTCCGCCGACGAACGGCGCGACGGCGCGACGGGCGTCGAGGACGTGCTGCGGCGCGGCAACGCCGGGCGGGCCCGCGTCCCCGGCAAGCACGGTGCCGCCCCCACGGCCTACGAGACCGTCGCCGTCCTCATCAGCGACCAGCCGGGCGAGCTCGCCCGCATCTTCGCCGACGCGGGGCGCGCGGGGGTCAACATCGAGGACGTCCGCATCGAGCACGCGACCGGGCAGCAGGCGGGTCTGGTCCAGCTCATGGTCGAACCGTCGGCGGCGGCGGGCCTGAGCACGGCGCTCCAGGACCGGGGCTGGTCGCTGCGCACGGCCTGAGCCGGGTTGCGGGCCCGCCACTGTGGGCCGCTGACGCCGCGCCGCGCGGCGCCGCGCGTGCGTCGGTCCGCGTCCGGCGGGGCCTTCGCCCCGCACCCGTGCGCCCCGTGTCGCCCGTCGTGTGCGGGGCCTTCGCCCGCTGCCCGTGTGGGCAATCGTCCCGCTGGGGCGGGACGGGTGGGCACACGGGACGGCGCCCTCTCGCGGCGCCTCCGCGTTCCGCGCCCTGGCCCGCACCGCCCAGGGGCCGTGCACGTGGGTGCGGGTTCAGGCGCAGGAGCCTCTGGCGCCGGCAGGGCGCGGGTCCGTTGTGCCCACCCGTTCCGCCCCTTGCGGAACGCCTGCCCACAACGGGACCGGCGGGGGCGCCGCCCACAACGGGACCGGCGGGGGGCGCCGCCCACAACGGACCGGCGGGGGGCGCGCCGCCACAACGGTCCGGCGGGCCGCGCACAACGGGCGGGCCCCGGCCGCAACGGGTGGACCCGCCCCACGACGGGCCACCGGGAGCGCGAGCCCCGTCGCGCGCGGCCAGGGGCGACCAGGGGGCCGAACGGGTGCCGGGGACTCGGTAACCTTGTGGGGGTCCCCCGCATCCCGCCGGGCCTACCGTTCACCCCCAGGAAGGTGTTCCCACCGTGGAATCCGTGATCGTCGCCATCGACGGGCCCTCCGGCACGGGCAAGTCCAGCACCTCCAAGGCGGTCGCCGCCAAGCTGGGGCTGAGCTACCTCGACACCGGCGCCCAGTACCGGGCGATCACCTGGTGGATGATCAGCAACGGCGTCGACGTGTCCGACGCCGAGGCCGTCGCCAACGCCGCCTCCAAGCCGGTCATCGTCTCCGGCACCGACCCGTCGCGGCCGACGATCACCGTCGACGGCGCCGACGCGTCCGGTCCGATCCGGACCGAGGAGGTCACCTCGAAGGTCAGCGCGGTCAGCGCCGTCCCCGAGGTGCGGAGCCTGATCACGGAGCTTCAGCGGTCCATCGCCCGCGGCGCCGAGGTCGGCATCGTCGTCGAGGGCCGGGACATCGGCACCACCGTCCTGCCCGACGCCGACCTCAAGATCTTCCTCACCGCCTCGCCCGAGGCCCGTGCCGCCCGCCGCTCCGGCGAGCTCAAGGGCGTCGACGTGCACGCCACGAGGGAGGCCCTGATCAAGCGGGACGCGGCCGACTCCAGCCGCAAGACCTCCCCGCTCGCCAAGGCCGGCGACGCCGTCGAGGTCGACACGACCGACCTCACCCTGGACCAGGTCATCGAGTGCGTCGTCACCCTGGTGGACGAGAAGCGGGCGGCCGCCCGGTGACCGTGCCCTCCGAGAAGGGTGCCGCGGTCGGCAGACGCATCGGCATCGGGCTGATGTACGGCTTCTGGAAGCCGCGCGTCCTCGGCGCCTGGCGGGTGCCGGCCTCCGGCCCCGTGATCTTCGCCGTCAACCACGCGCACAACATCGACGGCCCCATGCTCATGGGCACCGCCCCGCGCCCCGTGCACTTCCTCATCAAGAAGGAGGCGTTCGTCGGCCCGCTCGGCAGCTTCCTGGAGGGCATCGGGCAGCTCAAGGTGGACCGGGAGTCGACCGACCGCACGGCGATAGCCCGCGCTCTCGGCGTCCTGGACCAGGGCGGCGTCCTCGGGATCTTCCCCGAGGGCACCCGCGGTGACGGCGACTTCGCCTCGCTCCGCGCGGGCCTGGCGTACTTCGCCGTACGCAGCGGTGCGCCGATCGTCCCCGTCGCCGTCCTGGGCAGCACCGACCGCCGAGGACGGCTGGTCAAGGCGCTGCCCCCGCTGCGCGGCCGCGTGGACGTCGTCTTCGGCGACGCCTTCGAGGCGGGGGACGGCTCCGGCCGCCGGACGCGCAAGGCGCTCGACGAGGCCACCGTACGGATCCAGGGGCAGCTCACCGCACACCTGGAAAACGCCAGGCGCCTCACCGGGCGCTGAGCGACACTCTCAGTAGTGGCTCCCACCGGCTCCGGCCCCCCGGGACCACCGACCACGAATGAACAAGGAACGGACTTCATGAACGACCAGCACGACCACGGGGCACTTGGCGACGCCGAGTACGCGGAGTTCATGGAGCTCGCCGCGGAAGAGGGCTTCGACGTCCAGGACGTCGAGGGCGCGATCGAGGAGGCCGGCCACGGCCCGCTCCCCGTTCTCGCCGTCGTCGGCCGCCCGAACGTCGGCAAGTCGACCCTGGTGAACCGCATCATCGGCCGCCGCGAGGCCGTCGTCGAGGACAAGCCGGGCGTCACCCGCGACCGCGTCACCTACGAGGCCGAATGGGCCGGACGCCGCTTCAAGGTCGTCGACACGGGCGGCTGGGAGCAGGACGTCCTCGGCATCGACGCCTCCGTCGCCGCCCAGGCCGAGTACGCCATCGAGGCCGCCGACGCCTGTCTCTTCGTCGTGGACGCCACCGTCGGCGCCACCGACACCGACGAGGCCGTCGTCAAGCTGCTCCGCCGCGCCGGGAAGCCCGTCGTCTTGGCCGCCAACAAGGTCGACGGCCAGTCCGGCGAGGCCGACGCGGCCACGCTCTGGTCCCTGGGCCTCGGCGAGCCGTTCCCCGTCTCCTCGCTGCACGGCCGCGGCACCGGTGACCTCCTCGACGAGGTCCTGAAGAAGCTGCCCGAGGCCCCCGAGCAGCGCTTCGGCAACGCCGTCGGCGGCCCCCGCCGCATCGCCCTCATCGGCCGCCCGAACGTCGGCAAGTCCTCGCTGCTCAACAAGGTGGCGAACGAGGACCGCGTCGTCGTCAACGAGCTGGCCGGCACCACCCGCGACCCGGTCGACGAGCTCATCGAGCTCGGCGGCGTGACGTGGAAGTTCGTCGACACCGCCGGCATCCGCAAGAAGGTCCACCTCCAGGAGGGCGCGGACTACTACGCCTCCCTGCGGACCGCGGCCGCCGTCGAGAAGGCGGAGGTGGCCGTCATCCTCATCGACACCACCGACAACATCTCGGTCCAGGACCAGCGCATCATCACGATGGCGGTCGAGTCCGGCCGCGCCATCGTCATCGCCTACAACAAGTGGGACGAGCTCGACGAGGAGCGCCGCTACTACCTCGAGCGCGAGATCGAGACCGAGATGCAGCAGGTCGCCTGGGCGCCCCGCGTCAACGTCTCCGCCAAGACCGGCCGCCACATGGAGAAGCTGGTTCCGGCGATCGAGACCGCCCTCGCCGGCTGGGAGACCCGTGTCCCCACCGGCCGGCTCAACGCCTTCCTCGGCGAGATCGTCGCGGCCCACCCGCACCCGATCCGCGGCGGCAAGCAGCCCCGCATCCTCTTCGGCACGCAGGCCGGCACTAAGCCGCCGCGCTTCGTGCTCTTCGCGTCCGGCTTCCTGGAGGCCGGCTACCGCCGCTTCATCGAGCGCCGGCTGCGCGAGGAGTTCGGCTTCGAGGGCACCCCGATCCACATCTCGGTCCGGGTGCGCGAGAAGCGCGGCCGCAAGAAGTAGCCTCCGCGCTCCCCGTACGGCTGAGGGCCGGGACCCGATCGGGGTCCCGGCCCTCAGCCGTACGTCGCGGCCCTCAGAGGCTCCTGCGGGGCCCCGGTGGCAGCGCCGCCTGCGCGTGCGGGTGCTGCTGCGCCGACCACGCCGTCGGATGCGCCGCGTGGGGCCGGTGCCCCTGCCCGTGGACGCCCGTGCTCAGGACCGTGCCGAAGGCCCGGAATCCGAGCTCCTCCTCACCGCTGCGGTCGCCCGGCAGCGTACGGAACGTCCTGAGGTACTCCGAGTACAGGGCGTCGTAGATCGGCGTGGGCGAAGGCCCCGTCGCGACGTCCCGCGCGGGGCGCATCGACGGGATCGGGCTCGGATACGGCTGGAGGAAGGGGTCGTATGGGTGCACATAGGTGCCAACGACACCGACGCCCGTCGGATGCGGGCGGCTCTCCGAAAGGGGAGCGGCCCGGGGGCGGGGGACGGCCGGCGCCCCCGCGCCCGGACCGGGCCTCCGCGCCCGCCCTATGCCGGGCCGGCCGTCCTCCATCAGGTGCCCGCGAGCGGCATCGCGGCGGCGACCAGACGGCCGTTCGCCGCTGCCTTCTCCAGGGCGTCGCGCAGCAGGTCCTCGCGCGGCTGCTGGCCGATCGAGCCGACCGGGGCGGCGAAGACCAGGACCGTGTGCGACTTGTTGGCCGCCGCGCGCCAGCCCTCAGTGACCTGGAGCGGCTGGTGGGCCTGCCACCAGGCCGCCTGCCCGGCGCCGCCCGGCCCCGGCTGGAGCACGGAGTGCAGCTGGCCCATGGCGACCAGCACCGACCAGCCCGGCAGCACCGCCGGGCGCTGCCCCAGGTCCATGACCTGCTGGAAGCCCTGCTCGGCCAGGAGCGGCAGGAACTCGTCGGTGAGGCCGTCCGTGCCCGGACGGGCCACCGGCGCGGTCGGCTCCACGACGAGCGCCGGGTGCAGCTCGCCCTCGATCAGCACGAGACCGCTGGTGACCCCGAGCACGGCCTGCTCCGGGTAGGAGGCGGAGAGCGCGTCGGCGGCGTCGGATGCCGTGATGGAGGCGACGGCGCCCTGGAGCTGCTCCTCGGCGACCCGGACGACCTGCGACGGGATGCATGTGGCGTGGGCGAACGCGAGGACCGCGGTCTCGTCGCCGACGAACAGCACCGTGCTCGTGCGCTCCTGGTCGGAGTCCCCCGGGGTGCGGCAGGACGTGCAGTCGTAGCCGCCCGGGGCGTTGTCGCCGGCGAGCAGCCGGTCCGCTTCTTCGTCGCCGATCTCGGCGCGTACGTCCTCGCTGACGTCGAGCATGCGCGGCACGGGGGGCTCCCTGGGACTCGGTACGGGGGGACGCCGGGCCGTTCCCGGTCGTCTCATGACGAGTTCAACGGGTCAGCATCGGCCGGGGTCACGCGCGGAAGCGGGGCAACTTGCCGGAGGCCCGTGCGGCCGGGGCCGTGCGGGGCCGCCGGCGGGCCGTGACTCCGACCGGGTGGGGTGTGAACAGTGTTCCGCGCGGCACGGGCCGGGGGCGCCGGGAGGCTGCCTAGCCTTCCCCGATGTCGAAGATCCGATTTTGGACAGCCGGTTCCCTCGCGGCGGCCTCCGCGGCCGCGCTCCTGAGCCTGGCCCCGGCACCGGCCCACGCCCGCGAGACCCCCGCCGGGCCCCTCGGCGCGTCGGCCTCGGTCAGGGACGTACGGGACGCCCCGGACGGGCCACGGGACGTGCCGGGCGAGGTCCTGGGCGCCCCGGACGGGATGGCGGAGGCCTCTGCCGCGCTCCTCGGCCTGTCGGACGCACTCCGGGAGACGGCCGCCGCGCTGCCCCCGTACGCCTGCGCGCGGGACCAGTGGCCGTGGGGCTGCGTCGCCGAGTGCGAGAGCAGCGGCAACTGGCAGACCAACACCGGCAACGGCTTCTACGGCGGCCTCCAGTTCTGGCACCCCACCTGGATCGAGTACGGCGGACTGAAGTACGCCCGGCGCGCCGACCTGGCGACCCGGCAGCAGCAGATCACCGTCGCCGAGGACGTGCTGCGCGTCCAGGGGTGGGGCGCCTGGCCGGTCTGCTCCAAGCGGTACGGCCTGTCCGGACGCGTCCACACCGTCCAGCGCGGCGACACGCTGGCCTCCATCGCCCGCCGCTTCGGGATCAAGGGCGGCTGGAAGGCGCTGTACGCGGCGAACCGGACCGTGATCGGGGCCGATCCCAACCGGATCGTCGTCGGCACCATGCTGCGGATCGGCCCGCTCTGAGCCGTCACCGGTAAGCGGCCGGCTCCCCGCCGGAGGCCCGGGAGCCGCGCCGGCCCTTCCGCTCCTCGCCTGGACGGAGCCGGTGTGGTTCGGCCCTCTCCGCCCTGGAACACCTTCCTGTCCGTGGCCCGTTGGCAGGACGGCCGCGGCCGGGTGAGCCAGAGGGACCTGACGAGGAACCGGGCGGCCGTACCGCCGCTCGGCCACCGGCCGTGAAGGCCGCCGGGCGCCGGCAGTACAGTCGGGCACCGACCACCTGATGACTGACCGGGGGGAACCGGCAGCGCGATGCGTATCTCTTTTCTGCTCCACAACGGCTACCACTACGGCGGGACGATCCGGACCACGTTCACCCTCGCCGAGGAACTGGCGGAACGTCACGAGGTGGAGATCGTCTCGGTGTTCCGCCACCGGGACCGTCCGCGCCTCGCCCTGCCGGCGGGGGTGACCCTGCGTCACCTCGTCGACCTGCGCCACGACAGCCCGGGATACGACGGCGACCACCCCGACCACCACCGCCCCGCCCGGGTCTTCCCGCGCGGCGACGGCCGCTGGAAGCAGTACAGCGCGCTCACCGACGCCCGGATCGGGGAGCACCTGGGCCGGGTGGAGGCCGACGTCCTCGTCGCCACCCGCCCCGGGCTCAACGTGCAGCTCGTCCGGCAGGCCCGGCCGGGGCCGGTCCTCATCGGGCAGGAGCACCTGATCCTGGACGGCCACAGCTACCGGCTGCGCCGGGACATAGCCCACGAGTACGCCCTCCTCGACGCGGTCACCACGGTCACCGAGGCCGACGCCCGCGCCTACCGGAGGCTCCGTCTGCCCGGCGTACGCGTCGAGTCCGTCCCCAACAGCGTGCCCGCGCCCTCCGCACCGCCCGCCGACCCCGCGGCGCGGACCGTCGTCGCGGCGGGCCGGCTCACCGGCGTCAAGCGGTACGACGTGCTGATAGACGCCTTCGCGGCCGTCGCCGCGGACCACCCCGACTGGAAGCTGCGGATCTACGGCTCCGGCGACGCCGTCCAGGACCTCAGGGGCCCGCTCGCCCGCCGGATCCAGGACCGGGGCCTCAGTGGGCAGGCCTTCCTCATGGGGACCGTCACCCCCATGGAACCGGAGTGGGCCAAGGGCTCCATCGCCGCGGTGACCTCGCAGCGGGAGTCCTTCGGCATGACGATCGTCGAGGCGATGCGGTGCGGACTGCCGGTCGTCTCCACCGACTGCCCCCACGGTCCTGGCGAGATCATCGAGGACGGGGTCGACGGGCGGCTCGTCCCGGTCGACGACGTCGCGGCGGTCGCGGGCGCGCTGCGGGAGCTCGTCGAGGACGAGGAACTGCGGGCCCGGGCCGGGCGGGCGGCGCTCGCCGCGTCCGAGCGCTTCGACCCGGTGCGGATCGCGGCGCGGCACGAGGAGCTGTGGGGGGAGCTGCTGGCCCGCGGCGCGGGACGACGCGCGCACGCGCCGGTGCGGGCGCGGGTGCATCGGGGGGTGGGGCGGGTGATCGACGCGGTCTACGCCCAGAAGGCGCGGGTGGGGCGACTGGTCCGCCGCCTCCGCTGACGCGCCTGCCCCCGGGGGCCCGCAGCACGACCGGCCCCCGGAGGCCCGCGGCACGTGGGGCCCGACGCCCCCGCGAGCCCGCCCGCTGGCCGCGCGCCCGCGCCGCCCCGCGCGCCTGGGCCTGCCGCCCTGGGCTGCTGCCCTTGCGCCCGCGCCCTCCCCGGGCGTGCCCTGGCCCGGCGTCGCGGGTGGCTGCCCGTGTGCCCGCGCCGCTCTGTGGTCCCGTCGCCCACGCCCGTGTGGGCGCTCGCCCGCTGCCGTGTGGGCAATCGTCCCGCTGGGCGGGACGGGTGGGCACACGGGACGGCGCCCTTCAGCGGCGCCTCCGCCTCCTGTGCCTGGACCCGCACCGCCCGGGTGCCGTCACCGGTGGTGCGGGTCGGGGCGCGGGAGCCTCTGGCGCCGGTAGGGCGCTGGTCCGTTGTGCCCACCCGTTCCGCCCCTTGCAGAACGCCTGCCCACAACGGGCGGGGCGCAGGCCCACCACGGGGCCCCGGCGGGGGCGCCGCTCACGACGGCGGGGCGCGGGCCCGTAACGGGGCCCGGCGGGGCGCGTCGCCCACAACGGCGGGGCGCCCCCACAACCGCGGGGCGCCGCCCGCCGCGGGGGCATTGCGGACCGTGGTTGTCCGCGGGGGCTGGGAGGCTGGGGGGATGTTGGAGACGTCCGCACGACTTCTGCGCCTGCTGTCCCTGCTCCAGGCCCACCGGGAATGGTCCGGTCCCGATCTCGCCGAGCGGCTCGGCGTCACGCCGCGCACCGTGCGGCGGGACGTCGACCGGCTCCGGGAGCTCGGCTATCCCGTGCACGCCAGCCCCGGGACCGGCGGCGGGTACCAGCTGGGGGCCGGGGCCGAGCTGCCGCCGCTGCTCCTGGACGACGACGAGGCCGTCGCGGTCGCGGTCGGGCTGCGTTCCGCCGCGGGCCAGGGCGTCGAGGGCATCGGCGAGAGCTCCGTCCGCGCCCTGGCGAAGCTGGAGCAGGTCCTGCCGAGCCGCCTCCGGCGCCGGATCGGGGCGCTCAACGCGTTCACGGTGCCCCTGCTGCGTACCCCGAGGGAGCGCGTCGACCCCGCCGTCCTCACCGAGCTGGCCCACGCCTGCCGGGACGGCGAGCGGCTCCGGTTCGCGTACCGGGACCACGAGGGCACGGCCACCCGCAGGACCGTCGAGCCGCACCGGCTGGTCTGCACCGAGCGCCGCTGGTACCTGGTCGCCTGGGACCTGGAGCGGGACGACTGGCGCACCTTCCGGGCGGACCGGATCGAGCCGACCCCGCCGCACGGCCCGCGCTTCCCGCCCCGCGAGCCGCCCGCCGAGGACCTGGCGGCGTACGTGCAGAAGGGCGTGTCCGGCAGCGCCTACGCGCGCGAGGCGACGGTCCGGCTGTTCGTCCCCCTGGCGGAGGCGGCGGCCGTCGTCGGCCCGCTGGACGGCGTCCTGACGGCGGACGGCGAGGACGCCTGTCTGCTGCGGACCGGGGCGCGCAGCCTGGACTTCATGGTGTTCCACGTGATGTTCATGGGCTTCGACTTCGAGGTCGTCGACCCGCCGGAGCTCGTGGAGGCGGTGCGGCTGCTCAGGGACCGTCTGTCCCGTGCCCTCGACCGGCCGGGGAGCCCGCCGGAGGACTGATCCGGGTCCGCTCGTACGCGGCGAACTCAGGGTGGTGGAGGTCGAAGGCGGGCGACTCGGAGCGGATCCGGGGCACGGCGTCGAAGTTGTGGCGGGGCGGCGGGCAGGAGGTCGCCCACTCCAGGGAGCGCCCGAAGCCCCAGGGGTCGTCGGTCTCGACCTTCTCGCCGTACCGCCAGGTCCGCCAGACGTTGTAGAGGAACGGCAGCGTGGACATGCCGAGAAGGAAGGCGCCGATGGTGGACACCGTGTTGAGCGCGGTGAAGCCGTCGGCGTCCAGGTAGTCGGCGTACCGCCGGGGCATGCCCTCCGCGCCGAGCCAGTGCTGCACCAGGAAGGTCAGGTGGAAGCCGGTGAAGAGGGTCCAGAAGTGGATCTTCCCGAGGCGTTCGTCGAGCATCCGGCCGGTGAACTTGGGCCACCAGAAGGAGAAGCCGGCGAAGGTCGCGAAGACGACGGTGCCGAAGACCGTGTAGTGGAAGTGGGCGACGACGAAGTACGAGTCGGTGACGGGGAAGTCCATCGGCGGCGAGGCGAGGATGACGCCGGTGAGCCCGCCGAAGAGGAAGGACACGAGGAAGCCGACGCACCAGAGCATCGGGGTCTCGAAGGAGAGCGAGCCGCGCAGCATCGTGCCGGTCCAGTTGAAGAACTTCACCCCGGTCGGCACGGCGATGAGGAACGACAGCAGCGAGAAGAAGGGCAGCAGCACCGCGCCCGTCGCGAACATGTGGTGGGCCCAGACGACCACCGAGAGCCCGGTGATCGTCAGGGTGGCGCCGACGAGCGTCGCGTAGCCGAAGATCGGCTTGCGGGCGAAGACCGGGATGATCTCGCTGACGATCCCGAAGAACGGCAGCGCGATGATGTAGACCTCGGGGTGGCCGAAGAACCAGAAGAGGTGCTGCCAGAGCAGGGCCCCGCCGTTCTCGGGCTGGAAGACCACGGAGCCGAGGCGCCGGTCGGCCTCCAGGACGAGCAGCGCCGCCGCGAGGACGGGGAAGGCGACGAGCACGAGGACCGCGGTGAAGAGCACGTTCCAGGTGAAGATCGGCATCCGGAACATGGTCATGCCGGGCGCCCGCATGCCGACGATCGTGGCGAGGAAGTTCACCGAGGTGAGGATCGTGCCGAAGCCGGAGAGCGCGAGCCCCATGATCCACAGGTCGGCGCCGACGCCCGGTGACCGTTCCAGGCCGTTCAGCGGGGCGTAGGCGGTCCAGCCGAAGGCGGCCGGGCCCGACGGCGTGAAGAGGGACCCGAGCACCATCAGGGCGCCGAAGAGGAACAGCCAGTACGAGAACATGTTGAGCCGCGGGAAGGCCACGTCGGGCGAGCCGATCTGGAGGGGCACCAGTTCGTTGGCGAAGCCGGCGAAGGTGGGCGTGGCGAAGAGCAGCAGCATGATCGTGCCGTGCAGCGTGAAGGCCTGGTTGTACTCCTGGTTCGTGACGAGCTGGAGCCCCGGGCGGGCCAGCTCGGCCCGCATCACCATCGCCAGGAGTCCGGCGATCAGGAAGAAGACGAACGAGGTGGCCAGATACAGATGGCCGATCTTCTTGTGGTCGGTCGTGGTGAGCCAGTCGACGAGGACGCGGCCGTGCCGCTCGCGGCTCGATTCCGAGGTCGCGGTCGCTGTCCCGTTGCCCATCGCTGCCTCCGCCTCGCCGAGGTCCCGGCTCCGCGTCTCCGGGCGTTCGGACAGCGTAAGCATCGTGTAAGGGAAGAGTGTGCGCCTCGGGTGCGCGTCGCCGACGCAATTCGGGGCGGGGGCGCGGAAAGCGGGGAATTGAGCGCGCGTCACCGGTGCTTGTGCGCGCTTCGTGCGAACTGCTCGGGGTCGTTCGGAATTACTGGAGAAACGGCCGGAAACTCTCCTCCTGACCGCGAGTGAGCAGGGCAAACATATGTCGAGAACTTGTGACACAAGCGTGACCGCAGAGGGACTAACGTGAGGTTCATGTCACCTACTTCGCGCACTCCCGAACCGCCCCGCGACGCTCCCGAGTCCTATGTGGGGCTCGACGCCGAGGGGGCCGAGCGACTCGCCAGGACCCGCGGCTGGAGCGTCGTCCGGTCCCTGCCGCCCGGCTCGATCATCACCATGGAGTACCTGTCGGGGCGCATCAACTTCGAGGTCGAGCACGGCTCCGTCACCCGCTGCTGGCTCGGCTGAGGCACCGGCGGACCGCATGCGGAAGGGCCCCGGCCGAGACGGCCGGGGCCCTTCTGTCGTGCGGGTCAGCCGCGGGTCGCCGGGGCGCGTCGGCCGCCGGCCACTCCCACGGGTTCCCGGACCGGTTCGCGGACCGGCTCGCGCACCGGGCGCGGTCCCCCGGAGGCCACGGGCAGCGAGGGGACGAGCCGGCGACGGTCCCGCAGCCGCTCCCGGACGCGGTCGCGCGCGGCGAGGATCCAGGACTCCGCCACGGCCAGGACGGGCTCGCACCAGGGCAGCGCGAGCAGCACGAGCAGCCCGGCGGCCCAGCCGAGCAGCACGTCGCTCAGCCAGTGCGTGCCGAGGTAGACGGTGGTGAGGCCCACGCCGAGGGCGACGACGGCCGACAGTGCCGACAGATAGCGGCGGGCCCTCGGGGTGGTCGCGAGATAGGCGAGGATGCCCCAGGTCACGACCGCGTTCGCGGTGTGCCCCGAGGGGAATATGTCGCCGCCCGCGAAGAGCTCCGCGGAGCCGACCTGGGTCGCGTAGTGGGGTCCGAGGCGGCCGAGGCCGAGCTTGACCGCACCCACCGAGATGTTGAGCAGCAGGAGGGTGGCGCCGAGGCACAGCAGGGGGCGCAGGGTGTGCTGACGCCAGGAGCGCCAGCCCAGCCAGGCGGCCACCATGACGGCCGTGGGGCCGCGCTGGCCGAGGACGACGTAGTAGTCGAGGAAACCGTGGATCTCGGGCCACTGCTGGTACGGCCGGAAGAGCATGATCTTCCAGTCGAGGGTCACCAGCCATGTCGACAGCAGCACGGCCACGACGATGGCGAGATAGAACGCCGACGTCCCGCCGAAGAGGGCGAGACGCGTGCGGGTCATCCGCGGGACCTCTATCTTCGGCGGTTCCGGCTCCCGGTCCAGCCGGGCAAAGATGTCGGTACGCACCCAATCGACGTTACAGGGAGTGAGAAGCAGACCCGGTCGTTCCGCTCCCTTCGTGATGACCATGTGATGTGGAGTGGGTCTCACCGGGTGGTTCATTCCAGGCGTCCGTCGGGAAATCCGATGACCTTCCGCCCTAATGCCGGGCGGGTTCTTTCCGTAAGGGTGTTTGAACGCGGAGGAATTTCCTCAAACAGATGTCCGTGCGGAATTACATGCGACGCGCGGCCCCCGTCGAGTGGCGTACGCCACACCAGGAGGCCCGCCGGGGTGAGAGCTGCACCACGCGCTCGGGGCTTGAACTCGCGTACGCTGACGGCTCACTCGCCCGTCGATGCCGGGCCGCCCCAGGGGCATACGCCCTGGTCGGGGCCCGCCGAGCGCGAGAGCTTCACTGGGAGGTACGTACATGCAGCGGACGAACACGGCCCACGAGCGAACCGGTGCCGCCGTCGGCACCGGCGCCAACCGCTGGGTCGTCCTCGTCGTCCTCTGCGTCAGTCTCCTCCTGGTCGCGCTCGACGCGACCATCCTCCACGTCGCCGTCCCCTCACTGACCGAGGACCTGCGCCCCAGCGCCACCGCGCTGCTCTGGATCGTCGACGCCTACCCCCTGGTCTGCGCGGCGCTGCTGATCCTCTTCGGCACGCTCGGCGACCGGGTCGGCAGACGACGGGTGCTCCTCCTCGGCTACGCGCTGTTCGGCATCGCCTCGGCGGTCGCGGCGCTCGCCACCGACCCCGCGGTCCTCATCGCGGCCCGCGCGCTGCTCGGCGTCGGCGGCGCCATGATCATGCCCGCCACGCTCTCCATCCTCCGCACGGTCTTCCCCGACCGGCGGGAGCGGGCCACCGCGATCGGCGTCTGGACCGCCACGGCCGCGATCGGGGCCGCCACCGGACCGGTGCTCGGCGGCTTCCTCGTCGAGAACTACTGGTGGGGCTCCGTGTTCCTCATCAACATCCCGCTGATGGCCCTGATCCTGCCCCTCGGCCGCCGTCTGCTCCCCGAGTCCCGGGGTGCCGCCGACGGGCCGTGGGACGTGCTCGGCGCGCTCATGGCCGCGGGCGGCGTCCTGGGCTGCGTGCTCGGCGTGAAGCGCGCCGGAGCCGGCGACCCGCTGCTCGCCCTGCCGACCGCCGGACCGCTGCTGCTCGGCGCCGCGCTCCTGGTCCTCTTCGTCCGGCGGCAGAAGCGGCGCGCGCACCCGCTGATCGACATGCGGCTCTTCTCCCGGGCCGCCTTCACCACCTCCGTCGGCTGCATCGTCATCGGCATGCTGGCCCTGGTCGGCCTGGAGCTCATCGCCGTCCAGTACCTCCAGCTGGTCCTCGGACTCAGCCCGCTGGAGACCGGGCTCCGGCTCCTCCCGCTGACCTTCGCCGCCATGGCGGCCGGCGCCACCGGCTCGTACACCCTGCGCAGGATCGGGCCCCGCCGGATGGTCGGCTGGGGCTTCCTCCTCACCGCCGGCGCGGTGCTGCTGCTGACCCTCATGGGGCAGCACGACCGGCCGCTGCTGCTCACGGCGGGCTTCGTGCTCCTCGGCTTCGGCCTCCAGACCACGCTCTTCTCGGCGTACGAGTCGATGCTCAGCGAGGCGCCGCAGCGGAGCGCGGGCGGGGCGGCCGCGATCGGCGAGACCTCGTACCAGCTCGGCGCGGGCATGGGCATCGCGCTGCTCGGCAGCGTGATGAACGCGGCGTACGCCCCCGGGCTCGCCTCGGTCCCCGGGGTGCCCGCGGAGGCGAGCCGGGCCGCGGCGAACTCGCTCGGCGAGGCGTACAAGGTGGCCGATCAGCTCGGCGGCGCGGCCGGTGACGCCCTGCATCAGGCCGCCCGGCACTCCTTCGTGACCGGTCTCCACGTCACGCTCTGCGTGAGCGCCGCGCTGCTGCTCGTGGGCGCGTTGATGGCCCGGCGGCTGCCGCGGGTCATGGAGTGTCCGGTGGATCAGGAAGAGGCTTTCGACGAGGCCCACTCGGGCCAGGGCGCCCCGGACGGTGACGGGGCGCGCCCCGGCGGGTCGGCCCAGGAGCCGGAGGCGGCGCCCGAGCGGCGGCGCGGTTCCTCGGAGTCCCCGGTGTCCCCGGTGTCCGCCCAGGGGGCGGCGGCGCCGCGGGTGCCCGCGACGCGGGAGGCGATCGAGTCCGCCGGCTCGGGACGCCCGGTGCACTGACCCGATCCCAGTCGGGAGGTGCCGGGCCGGCGGACCCGCTCAGCTCTGGTTGAAGAAGCCGTCCTGCCGGCGGCGTCCCGTCTCGCCGCTGACGATCTGGGTGTCGGCGGGCGTCAGCAGGAAGACCCGCGTCGCCACGCGCTCGATCGAGCCGCGCAGGCCGAAGGCGAGACCGGCGGCGAAGTCGACGACGCGCTTGGCGTCGTTCGGCTCCATCGCGGTCAGGTTCACGATCACCGGAACCCCGTCCCGGAAGAGCTCGCCGATGCCCCGGGCGTCCCGGAAGCCGTCCGGGGAGACGGTGGCGATCCGGCGGCCCCGCTCCTCGGCGGTGTCCGTGGCGACCCGGACGCGGGGGTCCGTCACCCAGGCGTCGCCGCCCTCGGTACCGTCGGCGTACTCGTCGTCGTAGTACCGCTCGTCGTTGTCCTCGACGAGTCCCAGCCAGGCACTGGCCTTGCGCACCGATCCCATGGACGCCTCCTTTCAACGCGGTCACTTGTGGTTCCGCATGTCCCTATCGTCGTCCATGATGCGGATCGCGCGCCAAGTGGATAGTCGGCGCGCAGAAGATTCGTGACGGGACTGGTGCAGAACGTGAGGGCCGTTTCCTGGCGATTCGTCAGAAAACTTACGGTATGCGGGGCCTGAAGGAGGGCCATGTAGCTGAAAATATGAAAGTCGGGCCACAAGGGTGACGATGGGCGCGTACGGGTGAACGAAGCCGCTCGCTACGATGCCGCGGGGCCGCTCGGCGGACCCCCGCCCGCCGCCGCCCACGACTCACGGGGGAGTCCTTGTTCGGAATCGTCAGACCCTGCACCCATCGGCTCACCGAAGGGCTCAGGACCGAGTGGATGGCCCACCTCTGCGGCCTCTGCCTGGCACTCCGCGCCGACCACGGCCAGTTCGCCCGGGTCGTCACCAACTACGACGGCCTCATCGTCTCCGTCCTGACGGAGGCTCAGACCGGGGTGACCGAGGCGGGCCGCCGCAAGGCCGGGCCCTGCGCCCTGCGCGCCCTGCGGACCGCGCCGGTCGCCCGCGGCGAGGGAGCCAGGCTCGCCGCCGCCGTCTCGCTCGTCCTCGCCTCGGCGAAGGTGCGGGACCACGTCGCCGACCGGGACGGCCTGTTGGCCCGCCGCCCCGTCGCCGCCGCGGCCCGGCGGGTCGCCCGCTCCTGGGACAGGGCGGGCGCCAGGACGGGCCGGGACCTCGGCTTCGACACCGCCGTCCTGGTCGACGCCGTCGACCGCCAGACCGGCATCGAGGCCCTCGCCGGACCCGGCACCCCGCTGCTCACCGTCACCGAGCCGACCGAGACGGCGACCGCCGCCGCCTTCGCCCACACCGCCGTCCTCGCCGGCCGCCCGGGGAACGCGGCGCCGCTCGCCGAGGCGGGCCGCCTCTTCGGCCGCCTCGCCCACCTCCTCGACGCCGTCGAGGACCAGGCCGCCGACGCCGGGACCGGCGCGTGGAACCCGCTCACCGCCACCGGTACCTCCCGGGAGGAGGCCCGCCGGCTCGCCGACGACGCCCTCCACGGCATCCGCCTGGCGCTGAAGGACGCCGAGTTCGCGAACGGCCGGCTCGCCCACGTCCTCCTCGCCCACGAGCTGCGGACCTCGGTCGACCGCGCCTTCGGCACCACCACCTGCTCGCACGGGGCGGGACCGGGAGCGCCGGGTGCCCACGGCCCCGTGCCGGGGAACCCGTACGCGACACCGGGCGGGCCCGTGCCCGGCAACCCGTACGCCCCCGGCGGCCCGGGCGGACCGGGCGGGCCCTGGACCCCCGGACCGGGAGGTTCCGGCGGAGGGGGCCCGCTCCCGCCCGAGCCGCCGAACCGGCGCGGTCTGATAGCCGGCTGCGCCCTCTGGATCGGCCTCGCCTGCACCTGCCAGATGTGCTGCGGCAGCTTCGAGGACCCCTGGAGCCGCCAGCGCCGCGAGGGCCTCTGCCAGCAGTGCGACCCCGGTGACTGCTGCGACTGCTGCGACTGCTGTAGCAACTGCTCCTCCTGCTGCGAAGGGGACTGCTGCTGCGGGGACTGCGACTGCGGCTGCGACTGCTGACGGCCCGTCGGGGCCGGCCGCCCCGGCGTCGGGCGCCCCCGGGGGCCCAGCCGTCCGGCCGCTCGCCCGCCTGGCGCCCCCGGGACCCCGCCCCGCTACTTCGTCGGTGCCGGGATCTCCGGCGGGGAGATCTGCGACGTCTCGATGCCCGAGGCCGTCACCCCCCACTTCTTGAGGATCCGGTCGTACGTCCCGTCCGCCTTCAGGCCGTTCACCGCGGCCTGGAAGGCCGGCGCGAGCGGAGTGCCCTTCTTGAAGGCGAAGCCGACGTCGAGACGGCGGTACTCGTTGAGGAACTTCAGGTTCTTCTGCTGCGTCACCGCGTACCGCACGCCGTTGATCGTGTTCATCACCACGTCGCTGCGGCCCTGCTGGAGCGACATCCAGATCGCCCCCGTCTCGCTGTAGACGTTCACCTCGTACGCCGGCTTCCCGGCCTTCCCGCACCGGTCCTTGTTCTTCTCCAGCGTCCGCTCGAAGGTGGTCCCGGCGTTCACGGCCACCTTCAGACCGCACAGCTGGGTGAGGTCCGTGACCGCCTTCAGGGTGCTGTCGGCGCGCGCGGCGAAGCCCTGCCCGTCGTTGATGTACGTCACGAAGTCGATGGTCTTGCGCCGCTCCTCGGTCACGCCGAAGTTCCCGGTGCCCACGTCGTACTTGCCGCTGCCGAGCGCCGGCAGGATCGCCTCGAAGCCGACCACCTCGCGCTTCAGCTCCAGACCGAGCGCCTTCGTCACCGCGGCGGAGAAGTCGGCGTCCACGCCGACGACGGTCCTGCCGTCGGGCAGGAAGGCGGCGCTGGGCGGATTGCTCACCGAGGCGGCGAAGGTCAGGCTGCCGCGCTGCCGCACGTCGGCGGGGAGCAGCTTCGCCGCCGCCTCGTTCTTCTTCACCGCCGCCACCACGTCCTCGGTCGGGAGCGCGCCCTTCGCGGTGCCCGGCGCTCCCGCCGCCCCGGCCGGGGCGGTCGCGGGCTCGCCGCCCGAGCAGGCGGTGAGGCCGAGCGCGGCGGCGGTGATCAGGGCGAAGGCGAGGGTGGTGCGTGCGGTGCCGGAACTCGTGCGCGTACTCATGGCTTCGGGTTCTCCAGGAATTTCTCGAACGGCAGCGGGCCGATCGATTCGGGATCGGCGGACACGTCGAAGAGCGGGCGGTAGCCGCTCGCCAGGTAGAGGCCCTTGGCCTCGGGCTGGCGGGGCCCCGTCGTCAGGTAGATGCGGGAGTAGCCGCGCGCGGCGGCCTCCCGTTCGAGCACGGTGAGGACACGGCGGGCGAGACCGCGCCTGCGGTGCGCCGAGTGCGTCCAGATCCGCTTCAGCTCGGCGGTGTCCTCGTCGTAGCGGCGGTAGGCGCCGCCCGCGACGGGCCTGCCCTGCTCCAGGAGGAGCAGGAAGGCGCCGTACGGAGGGGCGAACTCCGCCGCCGGATAGCGGTGCAGATCGTGCGCGGACCCGTACCGGGTCGTGTACTCGTACGCCAGCTCGTCGAGGAGCGGGCGGGCCAGGGGGTCGGTGGTCGTGGTCCGGTGCACGGACAACGCGAAGGTCATGAAGGTCCTTCAGGGCGAAGGAGGGAAGGGCGTGACGGGGTGGGGCGAGGGGAGGGGAGAGCTCAGGCGCTCACGTGGGGCCTGGGTGTGAAGGCGCCGCGGACTACAGCACGCGGACGGGGCGAAGCAGAGGGTCGGCTCAACAGGAAGAGGACCACACGCGACCGAAGTCGATGTGGGAGCGCGTGACCAGCTGCTGCGGATGCATGGCCCCAGTGGAACAGGCATCCGGGTCCGCGTCAACCGGGATGAGACGTACGGCTCAGAGTGCGGACACCCTTGACAGCAGGGCGTGTTGACCGCATAGCCTCGAAGGGCGGATCGGGCTGAGGGGCCCGGATCCGTGACTCATCGCGTGTGAAGGCGCACCCCGTGTTCGATCCGCCCTCTGGCATCCACGGAGCCCTCGCATGTCCGCGACCCTCGTCAAGACACCTTCCACGGCCCCGCCGGCCGAACCTCCTCCACGCATCGTCCCGACCCGCCGCGCCGGCCAGTGGACCGCCGCCGTCCTCGTCCTGGTCCTGCTCGCGCTCGCCCTCGTCTCGGTCGTCCGCAACAAGGCCTTCCAGTGGGACGTCGTCGCCGAGTACTTCACCTCCGCGTCCGTCCTGCGCGGCCTCGGCCTCACCCTGTGGCTGACCGCCCTCGTGATGGCCCTCGGCTTCGTCCTCGGCACCCTGCTCGCCGTGCTCAGGCTCTCCGCCAACCCCGTTCTGCGTGCGGTCAGTTGGGGCTACGTCTGGTTCTTCCGGTCCACCCCGATCCTGGTCCAGCTGCTCTTCTGGTTCAACATCGGCGTGCTCTACCCGCAGATCCTCGGCGTGAACACGGTCAACCTCCTCGGCCCCGTCGCCGTCGCCGTCATCGGACTCACCCTGCACGAGGCCGCGTACGCCGCCGAGGTCGTCCGCGGCGGCATCCTCTCCGTCGACCGGGGCCAGATCGAGGCCGCCGAGTCCCTCGGCCTCGGCCGGTGGCGCCGGCTCAGCCGGATCGTGCTGCCGCAGGCCATGCGCGCGATCGTCCCGCCCGCGGGGAACATGCTGATCGGCACCCTCAAGGGCACCTCGATCGTCTCCGTCATCGCCGTGCAGGACCTGCTCTACTCGACCCAGCTCGTCTACCACCGCACGTACGAGATCATCCCGCTGCTGCTGGTCGCCACGCTCTGGTACGTCGCCGTCACCTCGGTCCTCGGCATCGGGCAGCACTACGTCGAGCGGCACTACGCCCGCGGCACGGCCGGTGCCCGATGAGCCCGCGCCGCTCCCTCGTCATCGTGGGCGCCGGGCCGCGGGGGACCGGCTTCCTCGAACGGCTCGCCGCCAACCTGCCCGAGCTGTACGGCGACGAGCCCCTCGACGTCCACCTCGTCGACCCGCACCCGCCCGGCCCCGGCCGGATCTGGCGCACCGCGCAGTCCCCGCTGCTCTGGATGAACTCCCAGGCCGAGGACGTCACGATGTTCACCGACGAGACGGTGGACCTCGAAGGGCCCGTCCGGCCCGGACCCACCCTCGCCGAGTGGGCCGGCATCGACGGCCGCACCTTCCCCACCCGCCCGCAGCAGGGCGCCTATCTGCGCTGGGTGTACGAGCGGGCCCGCGCCGCGCTGCCCGCCAGCGTCACCGTCCACGAGCACCGCACCACCGCCCTGCGGGTCACCGGCCCCCGTGACGGCCGGCAGCGGGTCTGGCTGGACGGCACCGCCGTGCCCCTCCTCGCCGACCTCGTCGTCCTCACCGTCGGCCACCTCGACGCCGAACCGGACCGGGAGCAGCGGGACCTCGCCGGCTTCGCCGCCCGCCACGGCCTCGTCCACCTTCCGCCCGACTTCACCGCCGACGCCGACCTCGCCGCCCTGCCCGCCGGCGAACCCGTCCTCGTCCGGGGCTTCGGCCTCGCCTTCGTCGACCTGATGGTGCTGCTCACCGAGGGCCGCGGCGGCCGGTACGAGGGCGAGGGCGACGAGCTGGTCTACGTCCCCTCCGGCAAGGAGCCGGTGCTGCACGTCGGATCGCGCCGGGGCGTCCCGTACCACTCGAAGATCGGCTACGTCCTCGACGGCGAACGCCCCCCGCTGCCCCGCTTCTTCGGCACCGAGCAGACCGACGCCCTGCTCGGGCGCGCCGGGCCGATCGACTTCGGGCGCGACGTGTGGCCGCTCATCGACAAGGAGCTCGGCTGGGCGCACTACCACCGGCTCTTCTCGGCCCACCCCGAGCGGACCGCCCTCGCCCCGGACGCCTTCGAGCGGGCCTACGCGCAGGCGCCGCCGCGCTCGGCCGAGCTCGCCGCGCTCGTCGCCGCCGCCGTGCCCGACCCCGCCGACCGGCTCGACCTCGACGCCCTCGACCGCCCTCTGGACGGCCTCCGCCACGACTCCGCCGACGCGCTCCAGCACGGCCTGCGGGGCTACATCACCGCGGACCTCGCCCGCCGCCACGACCCCGCCCACAGTCCCGACGCGGCCGTCTTCGCCGGACTGCTCTCCGTCTACGGCCAGCTCCTGCGGCTCGGCAAGCGGCTGGACCCGGGCGGCTGGTGGCACGGCTTCTTCAGCTACCTCGCCTCCGGCCCGCCGGGCCCCCGGCTGCGGCAGCTCCTCGCGCTCTCCCGGGCCGGCGTCGTCCGCTTCCTCGGTCCGGAGGTCACCGTCGAGACCGACGAGGAGCGCGGCGTCTTCCGTGCCGCGTCCACCGCGGTGCCGGGGGAGTGGACCGAGGCCCGCGCCCTCGTCGAGGCCCGGATCCCCGACCCCACCCTGGAGCTCACCGGCAGCCCGCTGCTGCGCGCCCTGTACGAGGAGGGGACCAGGACCACCGGCGGCGGCCTCCTCGTCGTCGACCCCGTCGACGGCCGGATCCTGGAGCGCGACGGGCGACCGCACCCGCGCCGCTTCGCCCTCGGCCCGCACACCACCGCCCGCGCCGGGAGCGCCTTCACCCGGCCCCGTACCGGCGGGGTCGCCTTCGGGCAGAACGACGCCTCCGCGCGGGCCGCCCTGGCCCTCCTGCGCGACCGGGAGTGTCGCCTCCCCGCCCCGCTGAGCGCCTGATCCGCGCCCCTTCTCCGCTCCCGTGCCCCGTTCCCGAGGAACCGCCATGTCTCTCACCAGCGATCCACCCGCCGCCGAGCCCGCGGCCCCCGCCGCCGAGCCCACGGTCCCCGCCGCCGAGCCCGCGGCCCCCGCCGCCGAGCCCGCGGCCCCCACCGCCGAGCCCACGGTCCCCGCCACCGCCGAACCCGACCCGGCGCCCGTTTCCGAGGAAGCCGCCGGTCCCACCGACCCGGCGCCCGCACTGGTGGTCGTCCCGGTGCGCCACCCCTGGCGCTGGGTGGCGGTCGCCGCCACCGCCGTGCTGCTCGTCCAGTTCCTCCACGGCCTCGTCACCAACCCCGGCTGGGAATGGGACGTCTTCGCCGCCTTCTTCACCACCGAGACGATCCTGCGCGCCGTCTGGGTGACCCTCCAGCTCACCTTCTACGGCACCGCGCTGGGCTTCGCGATCGGCATCGTGCTCGCCTTCATGCGGTTGTCCGCCAGCCCGTTCCTGCGGTCGGTCGCCTTCGGCTACATCTGGGCCTTCCGCTCCATCCCGCTCATCGTCCAGCTGCTCTTCTGGTTCAACCTGGCCTACCTCTACAAGGAACTGAGCATCGGCATCCCCTTCGGGCCGAGCTTCCTCTCCTTCGACACGATGGGGCTGGTCGGCGAGATGAGCGCCGCCGTCCTCGGCCTCGCCCTGCACCAGGCCGCCTACGCGGCGGAGATCGTCCGGGGCGGCGTACTGTCCGTGGACGAGGGCCAGTTGGAGGCCGCGGCCTCCCTCGGCATCCCGAAGCTCCGGCAGGTGCGGCGGATCGTGCTCCCGCAGGCGATGCGCTCGATCCTGCCCAACGCCGCCAACGAGATCATCTCGCTCTTCAAGGGCACCTCGATCGTCTCCGTCATGGCGATCGGCGAACTCTTCTACCAGGTCCAGGTCGTCTACGGCCGCAACGGGCGCGTCGTCCCGCTCCTCATGGTCGCCACCGCCTGGTACGTCCTGCTCACCACCGCGCTCTCCGTGGTCCAGCACTACGTCGAACGCCACTACGCGAAGGGGAGCGCCCGATGAGCTCCGTGACCAAGACCGCCGAGCCCGCCGACGGGACGGCCACCGCCACGGCCAAGGTCGAGATCCGCGCCGTCCACAAGCGCTTCGGCGCCCTCCACGTGCTGCGCGGCATCGACCTCGACGTCCGGGCCGGCGAGGTCACCGTCGTCCTCGGTCCCTCGGGCTCCGGCAAGTCGACCCTGCTGCGGACCATCAACCACCTGGAGAAGGTCGACAGCGGCACGGTCGGCGTGGACGGCGTCCTCGTCGGCTACCGCCGCTCGGGGAACAAGCTCTACGAGCTGCGCGAGCGCGAGATCCTCAAGCAGCGCACGCGCATCGGCTTCGTCTTCCAGAACTTCCACCTCTTCCCGCACCTCACCGTCCTCGACAACATCGTCGAGGCCCCCGTCTCGGCCCTGAAGCGTCCCCGCAAGGAGGCCGAGGCCGCGGCCCGGAAGCTGCTCGAACGCGTCGGACTCGCCGACAAGGCGGAGTCGTACCCCAAGCAGCTGTCCGGCGGGCAGCAGCAGCGGGTCGCCATCGCCCGGGCGCTCGCCCTGGAGCCGAGCCTGCTCCTCTTCGACGAGCCGACCTCCGCGCTCGACCCCGAACTCGTCGGCGAGGTCCTCGACGTCATCAAGGACCTGGCCGCGTCCGGCACCACCATGATCGTCGTCACCCACGAGATCGGCTTCGCCCGGGAGGTCGCCGACACGGTGGTCTTCATGGACGAGGGCCGGATCGTCGAGCAGGGCTCCCCGGCCGAGGTGCTGGACAGCCCCCGCCACGAGCGGACCCGCGCCTTCCTCTCCAAGGTCCTCTGACCCGCCGACAGCCCGAACCCACGCCGGCCCGAACCGACACCGGCTCGCACCCACGCCGGCTCGCACCCACACCGGCCCGAACCCACACCGGCCCGAACCGACACCGGCTCGCACCCACGCCGGCTCGCACCCACGCCGGTCCGAACCCGCACCAGCCAGCCCGAACCCACCGAAGGAGCAGTACCGCCATGAAGACCCGTCGCACCGTCCTCACCGCCCTCGCCTCGCTCACCGCCCTCGGCCTCCTCACCGCCTGCGGCGCGGGCGACGCCGCCGTCGGCGAGATCAAGCCCGAGGGGCAGAAGGACACCGGCATCAACGTCGGCCCGGACCAGAACCGCGTCCACACCGCCAAGGTCGACGCGATCGCCGGCAAGCTGCCGGAGGCCGTCCGCAAGAGAGGCACCCTGATCCTGGGCGTCTCCGCGAAGAGCAACCCGCCGCTCGCCTTCCGCGCCACCGACGACAAGACGCTGATCGGCGTCGAGCTCGACCTCGCCACCCTGGTCGCCGACACCCTCGGCCTGAAGCCCGAGTTCAACCCGGTCTCCTGGGAGAACCTCTTCGTCGGCCTGGACAGCGGCAAGTACGACGGCGTCTTCTCCAACGTCACCGTCACCGAGGAGCGCAAGGACAAGTACGACTTCGCGACCTACCGGCTCGACGACCTCGCCTTCGAGGCGAAGAAGGGCTCCGGCTGGACCGTGAAGGGCCCCGAGGACGTGTCGGGCAAGCGGATCGCCGTCGGCAGCGGCACCAACCAGGAGAAGATCCTCGTCGACTGGTCCCGGCAGAACGAGAAGGCCGGCCGCAAGGGCGTCGACATCAAGTACTACGACAACACCACCGACTACTACCTCGCCCTCCAGTCCGGACGGATCGACGGCTACCTCGGCCCCAACCCCACCGTCGCCTACCACGTGGCCACGGCCGGACAGACCGAGGCCGTCGGCAAGTTCTCCGGAGCGGGCGCCGGGCTCCAGGGCAAGATCGCGGCCACCACCAAGAAGGACAGCGGTCTGGTCGCCGCCTACGCGGCCGCCATCGACCACATCGTCGAGAACGGCACCTACGCGCAGGTCCTCAAGCGGTGGGGGCTGACCAGCGAGGCCGTGCAGAAGTCGGAGATCAACCCGCCCGGCCTGCCCCGCACCAAGAACTGACCCGCGCCCCGCCTGCTCCGAGAGAGACCGCATGACCACCAGCACCCCACCGCTCCACCTGGCCGCCGAGCTCGCCCCGGGCTCCGGCCGCGCCGGCCCGGAGCCGGACGCCGCCGCCCGGGCGGTCGCGCTCGCCCGGCTCGCCGAGGCCGCCGCGCTCGACTTCCTCACCCACGACGACTCCTTCGCGGGGCCCGGCCTCGACGCGCTCGCCGTCCTCGCCCGGGTCGCCCCCGAGACCCGCTCCGTCGGCCTGGTGCCGACCGTGACCACCACCCACACCGAGCCCTTCCACGTCCAGGCCGCGGTCGCCACCCTCGACTGGGTGAGCCGGGGCCGGGCGGGCTGGCGGATCGCGGTCTCCCCGTCCGGGGCCGAGGCCCGGCTCGTCGGCCGCCGGCCGGCTCCGCCCACCGCCGAACTCTGGCAGGAGGCGGGCGAGGTCGCCGAGGTCTCCCGGAAGCTCTGGGACAGCTGGGAGGACGACGCCGAGATCCGGGACGTGGCGACCGGCCGGTTCGTCGACCGCCGCAAGCTGCACCACGTCGACTTCCAGGGCGCGACCTTCTCGGTCAAGGGCCCCTCGACCGTGCCCCGGCCCCCGCAGGGCAATCCGGTGACCGTCGTCGACGCCACCCGCCCGGCCGCCCGCGACACCGCGGTCCAGCACGCCGACGTGGCCCTGATCCGGGCCGCCTCGGCCGAGGAGGCCGCCGCCCTCCGCGCGGAACTGCGCCGGGGGGCCGCCGCCCACGGCCGCGACCCCGGGCAGCTGCGCGTGCTGCTCTCGCTGACCGTCGACCTCGACGCGTACGAGGGCGGGCCCGGGGCGCTCGCCGAGCTGATCGCCGGCTGGCACGGCGGCGGCGCGGTCGACGGCTTCCACCTCGTGCCGGCCGTGCCGGAGCGGGACCTGGAGCGGTTCGCCGCGGGGACCGTGCCCCGGTTGCGGGACCGGGGGCTGTTCCGTACGGCCTACCGGGGAGCCACCCTCCGCGACCATCTGGGACTCGCCCGGCCGGTCAGCCAGTACGCCACGACGGGAGCCTCCTCATGAGCCGGGGCCGGAAGCGGATCCACCTCGCCGCGCACTTCCCCGGCGTCAACTCCACGACCGTCTGGGCCGATCCGCGCTCCGGCTCGCAGATCGACTTCTCCTCCTTCGAGCACCTGGCGAGGACCGCGGAGCGCGGGCTCTTCGACTTCTTCTTCCTGGCCGAGGGGCTGCGGCTGCGCGAGCACGCGGGCCGCATCCACGACCTGGACGTCGTCGGACGGCCCGAGTCGATCACCGTCCTGAACGCCCTGGCGGCCGTCACCGAGCGGCTCGGCCTGGCCGCCACGGTGAACGCGACCTTCAACGAGCCGTACGAACTGGCCCGTCGGCTCGCCTCCCTCGACCAGCTCAGCGGCGGCCGGGCCGCCTGGAACGTGGTCACCTCGTCCGACGCCTTCACCGGGGAGAACTTCCGCCGGGGCGGCTATCTGGACCGGGCCGACCGGTACACGCGGGCCGCCGAGTTCCTCGGCACCGTCCGGGAGCTGTGGGACTCCCGGACCCCGGACGGCGGGACGCTGCCCTTCGCGCACAGCGGTCCGCAGTTCCGGATCGAGGGCGAGTTCCCCGTGCCGCGCTCCCCGCAGGGGCAGCCCGTCGTCATCCAGGCCGGGGACTCCGACGAGGGACGGGAGTTCGCGGCCTCGGCCGCCGACGTGATCTTCACCCGGCACTCCACCCTGGAGGCCGGCCGGGCGTTCTACGCCGACGTGAAGGGCCGGGTGGCCCGGTACGGGAGGGACCCCGGGGACCTGAAGATCATGCCGGGGGTGACGTACGTCATCGGCGACACCGACGCCGACGCGCAGGAGCGGGCGGCCGAGATCCGGCGGCAGCAGGTCTCCCCGCAGAACGCGATCCTCGCGCTGGAACAGGTCTGGGGCCGCGACCTGTCCGGCTACGACCCCGACGGCCCGCTGCCGGACGTCGACCCCGACCCGGACTCCACGCTGGTCCAGGGCCGGGTGCGGGTCGCCGACCCGGTCGGGGTGGCGCGCCGCTGGCGGGCGCTGTCGGAGCAGAAGGGGCTCTCCATCCGGCAGACGGTCGTCGAGTCGACGGGCCGGCAGTCCTTCGTGGGCTCCCCGGCGACGGTGGCGGCGGCCCTGGAGGAGTTCACGGCCGAGGAGGCGGCCGACGGCTTCATCCTCGTCCCGCACCTCACCCCCGGCGGCCTCGACGACTTCGTCGACCGGGTCGTCCCGCTGCTCCAGGAGCGGGGCGTGTTCCGTACGGAGTACGAGGGCACCACACTGCGCTCGCACCTCGGGCTTCCCGAGCCCGTGTGGAAGGGTGGAACACCATGAGCACGGATCCACAGCAGGACTGGCGGCGCTGGCACGAGCAGCGCGAGGCCGCGGTCGCCTCGTCGTACGGCCCGCTCTCCCTGACGGGCACCCACTGGCTCGCGGACTTCCCCGGGGGGCGCGTCCCCGGGGTGCCCGGCGAGTGGCGCGAGGACGGCGACGAGGTGGTCCTGACGGCGGTCGCCGAGGACGACGTCACCGTCGACGGCAAGCCCTTCGCCGGCACGGTCCGGCTCACCGCGGACCACGCCCCGATCCACGAGTCCCGGGTGGCGTCGGCGGGCCGGCGTCTTGTGGTGCTGCGGCGCGAAGGGCTGTGGGCGGTACGGGACTTCGACCCCGGCTCGGCGGCGCGGAGCGCCTTCCGGGGCATCGAGGCCACCCCGTACGACGCGGGCTGGGTGGTGCCCGGGGTGTTCCGTCCGTACCCGGAGACGCGCAGCGTGCGGGTGGAGAACGCCGACGGGCGGGAGCGCGGGCTCGGCCTGTCCGGGGAGCTCGTCTTCGAGCTGCACGGCGGCGAGCACGTCCTCCAGGTGGCCGTCGAGGACGACGGCTCCCTGTGGGCGGTCTTCGCCGACGCCACCAGTGGCCGGGACAGCTACCGCTTCCGTTTCCTGCGGCCCGAAGCCCCGGCGGCGGACGGCTCGGTGACGGTCGACCTCAACCGGGCGCTGCTGCCGCCGTGCGCCTTCGCGGACCATTTCATCTGCCCCTTCCCGCCGCCCGGGAACACCCTGGACACGGCGGTGCCGGCCGGTGAGCGGCGGCTGACCGGGGCCTGACCTCCTTCTTCTGTTTCCCTCGTACGGAGCGCGGGCGCCCCCGGCCGGAACGGCCGGGGGCGCCCGCGCGT
Organism: Streptomyces sp. NPDC002232; assembly: GCF_042890295.1. NCBI lineage: Bacteria > Bacillati > Actinomycetota > Actinomycetes > Kitasatosporales > Streptomycetaceae > Streptomyces > Streptomyces sp. NPDC002232. Next base: position 62,180 of record NZ_JBIARV010000007.1, read on the forward strand.
ACGGCGGTCTTGTGCGTCCGCCCGGGGAGGGTCAGTATCACTCACGACGCCTGTCAGGAGCACGTCATCTGACGGTGCCTCACGGGCGACCCGCCCAGGACCCTCCGCTTCCCGGAAGGACGTGAGGAGCACGGCGAGGACCGAGCGCACCGACGGCGTCCCCCGCTGATTCCCCCCACCCGCTGGATCTCCCCCCACAGGAGGAACAAGAAGTGAGGACCACGCGCACCACCCCCACGAAGAAGCTCCGGCTGCTCGCCCTCACGGCCGGTCTCGCCGCCGCCGCCGCGACGCTCGGCGTCCCCACCGCCAGCGCCGATTCCACCCGGACGTTCAGCGCCACGCAGCTCTCCGCCGCGGGCGACGCCGTCCTCGCGGCCGACGTCGCGGGCACCGCCTGGCGCGTCGACACCGCCACCGGCCAGGTCGTCGTCACCGCCGACTCCACCGTCTCCCAGGCCGAGATCGCGAAGATCAGAGACCGGGCCGGCTCCAACGCCGGTGCGCTGCGCATCGAGCGCACCCCCGGCACCTTCAACAAGCTGATCTCCGGCGGCGACGCCATCTACGCGAGCAGCTGGCGCTGCTCGCTCGGCTTCAACGTCAAGGACGGCGCGGGGAACTACTACTTCCTCACCGCCGGCCACTGCACGGACGGCGCGGGCACCTGGTGGTCCAACTCCGCCCACACCACCGTGCTCGGCACCACCGCCGGGTCGAGCTTCCCGAACAACGACTACGGCATCGTCCGGTACACCAACACCTCGGTGACCAAGTCCGGCACGGTCGGCAGCGTCGACATCACCGGCGCCGCCAACGCCACCGTCGGCATGTCCGTCACCCGCCGGGGCTCCACCACCGGCATCCACAGCGGCACGGTGACCGGCCTGAACGCCACCGTGAACTACGGCGGCGGCGACATCGTCTACGGCATGATCCAGACCAACGTCTGCGCCGAGCCCGGCGACTCCGGCGGCCCGCTCTACTCGGGCACCCGGGCGATCGGCCTCACCTCGGGCGGCAGCGGCAACTGCTCCTCGGGCGGGACGACCTTCTTCCAGCCCGTGACCGAGGCGCTCAGCGCCTACGGGGTCAGCGTCTTCTGATCCCGGCGCCGCGGCCAGGGGGAAGGTACCGACCCCCGACCGCGGGCCCTCCGGCCCGCCCGCACAAGGTCCCTCCGGCCGCCGACGGCGGCCGGAGGGACCGCGGCCGTCCAGGACCTTCGCCCCTCCCGCCGAGGTCTTTCCCCGGCCCCGTCCCGCCCTCGCCGGGTGTCGACTGGAAGAGGAAAGACCAGGGACGCGCGAAGGAGCCTGCGATGGACACGACGCAGAGGGTGGACGGACTCGTCGAAAGGGCCCGCGCGGCGCTGGAGCGGTTCGAGACCTTCGACCAGGAGCGGGTCGACCACATCGTCAGGAAGGCCGCGCTCGCCGCGCTGGGCGCGCACGGCGAGCTCGCCCGGCTCGCCGTCGAGGAGACCGGCCGCGGCCTCTTCGAGGACAAGGCCGTGAAGAACCTCTTCGCCTGCGAGCACGTCACCCACTCGATGGCCGGACTGCGGACCGCCGGGGTGATCCGCCACGACGAGCTGAGCGGCGTCACCGAGATCGCCGAACCCGTCGGCGTGATCTGCGCGATGACCCCCGTCACCAACCCGACCTCGACCACGGTCTTCAAGGCGCTGATCGCGCTGAAGACCCGCAACCCGATCGTCTTCGCCTTCCACCCCTCCGCGCAGCGGTGCTCCGCCGAGGCCGCCCGGACCGTCCGCGACGCCGCCGTCGCCGCCGGGGCGCCCGAGGACTGCGTGCAGTGGATCGAGGAGCCCTCCCTGGAGGCCACCGGCCTCCTCATGCGCCACGAGGGGGTCTCCACCATCCTCGCCACCGGCGGGAACGCGATGGTCGAGGCCGCCTACTCGTGCGGCAAGCCCGCCCTCGGCGTCGGCGCCGGCAACGTCCCCGCGTACGTCGCCAGGGACGCGAAGCTCCAGCGCGCGATCCACGACATCGTGCTCTCCAAGGCCTTCGACCACGGCATGATCTGCGCCTCCGAGCAGGCCGTCGTCCTCGACGCCGAGGTGTACGAGGAGGGCATCGCCGAGTTCGAGCGGCTCGGCGCCCACGTCGTCACCGCCGCCGAGAAGACCAAGCTGGAGGAGTACGTCTTCGGCACCACGGCCCACGCCACCGACTGCGCCGGCGCCCGGCTCAACGCGGCCGTCGTCGGCAGGTCGCCGGTCTGGATCGCCGAGCAGGCCGGCTTCGAGGTCCCGGAGGGCACCTCGGTCCTCCTCGCCGAGTGCGCCGAGGTGGGCGAGGCCGAGCCGCTCACCCGGGAGAAGCTCTCCCCGATCCTCGCGGTCCTCAGGGCCGGCTCCACCGAGGAGGGCCTCGACCTCTCCGCCCGCATGGTCGCCTTCCACGGCCTCGGCCACAGCGCCGCCGTCCACACCGAGGACGAGGCCCTCGTCGAGGAGTTCGGCCGGCGGGTCAAGGCGATCCGGGTCATCGTCAACGCTCCCTCCACCTTCGGCGGCATCGGCGACGTCTACAACGCCTTCCTCCCCTCGCTGACCCTCGGCTGCGGCTCGTACGGACGCAACTCCGTCGCGGGCAACGTCACCGCGGTCGACCTGCTCAACATCAAGCGGATCGGACGCCGCACCACCAACACGCAGTGGTACAAGGTGCCGCCGAAGATCTACTTCGAGCGGGGCGCCCTCCGGTACCTCGGCGAGATGGAGGGCCCGGAGCGGGTCACGGTCGTCACCGACCGGACGATGAGCGACCTCGGCTTCGTGCGGAAGGTCACCGACCTCCTGAACGGCCGCCCGGAACCCGTCACCGTCCAGGTCATCGACTCCGTCGAGCCCAACCCGGAGCTCGCCACCGTCCGCGCCGGCGCGGACGCCATGCGGGACTTCCGGCCCGACACGATCATCGCGCTCGGCGGCGGCTCCCCGATGGACGCGGCGAAGATCATGTGGCTGATGTACGAGCGGCCCGAGGTCGAGTTCGCGGACACCAAGGAGAAGTTCTTCGACATCCGCAAGCGCGCCTACCGCTTCCCGAAGCTCGGCGAGAAGGCGAAGCTGGTCGCGATCCCGACCACCTCGGGCACCGGCAGCGAGGTCACCCCCTTCGCCGTGATCTCCGACCCCGAGGCCGCGCGGAAGTACCCGCTCGCCGACTACGCGCTCACCCCGGACGTCGCCATCGTCGACCCGGTGCTCCCGCTGCACCTGCCGCCGACGGTCACCGCCGACTCCGGCTTCGACGCCCTGACCCACGCCACCGAGGCGTACGTCTCGGCCTATGCCAACGACTTCACCGACGGCCAGTGCCTCCAGGCGATCCGGCTGGTCTTCGAGAACCTGGAGACCTGCGTGACGGAAGGCGCGAAGGCCCCCGAGGCCCGGGAGCGGATGCACAACGCGTCCACCATCGCCGGCATGGCCTTCGCCAACGCCTTCCTCGGCCTGGTCCACGCCATGGCCCACACCCTCGGCAACACCTTCCACGTCGCCCACGGCCGCACCAACGCCCTGCTCCTCCCGCACGTGATCCGGCACAACGGCACCGTCACCCACAAGGCCGTGCCGTGGCCGAAGGCCGAGGTCTACCGGGCCCCGGAGCGCTACCAGGAGATCGCCCGGACGCTCGGCCTTCCGGCCGCGACCCCGCAGGAGGGCGTGGAGTCGTACGCCCGCGCGGTCGAGGAGCTGCGCACCCGCTGCGGCATCCCGGCCTCCTTCCGGGAGGAGGGCGTCGACGAGGCGGCCTTCCTGGCGGCCCTGCCGCAGCAGGCGATGAACGCCTACGCCGACCAGTGCGCGCCCGCCAACCCGCGCATGCCGATGATCGACGAGATGAAGGAGCTGATGACCCGCGCCTACTACGGCGCGTAGCCCCCGGCACGCCGAAGGCCCCCGCCGCCGCGGGGGCCTTCGGCGTGCCGTCAGGCCGGGGTCCCGCCCACCTCGGCGGCGATCGGCTCCGCCTCCGGCTTCCGCCGCAGCGAGGACATCACCAGGGTGACGGCGGCGCCGACGACCGCCCAGACCGAGAGGACCACCATCGAGACGGTCATGTCGTTGCCCTTGAAGTAGGCGATCGAGCGTGCGGCCCAGGTGCCCGCGCCCGGTGGCAGGTACGGACCGATCGCCCGCCAGAACGGCGGCAGCATCGGGAGCGGGAAGGCGCCGCCCGCGCTGGGGTTGCCCGCGATCACGATGAGCAGGATCGCCAGGCCGATGCCGACGATCCCGAAGACGGACTGGAGGGCCAGGGTCACGGCGCCCACGGCGAAGATCACCAGGGTGCCCAGGCCCCACAGGGCCGCGACGCTGCCGGGCAGCGCGCCGAGGATCGGGCCGACGATGACCGCGCCGCCGAGACCGCCGAGGACCGCGTAGAGCGCCAGGACCCCGAGGCGGATGATCGCGCGCTCCCGGTTGGCGGGCCGGGAGCCCGCGCTGATCGCCAGGATCGCGGCGCAGATGTAGCCGCCGACGCACCAGCCGATGACCAGGTAGAAGGCGGAGAGCCCGTTGAAGTCCTCGGAGGAGGACGGGGCCACGTCGACGGTCCGCACCAGCCGCTGGTTCGCCGCCTCCAGCCTCGTGACCATCGCCTCCAGGGTCGCGGCGAGCACCTTCCCGCCGCCGGAGGCGACGAGCAGGGTGTCGGTGCGGCCCCGCGGGTCGACGATCAGGGCGCCGTCGATCTCCCGGTCCATGATCTGGTTCCGCGCCTGCGCCTCGTCCGCGACCACGCGCGGGTCGAGGGGGTCGCCGGGCAACTCCTCCAGCCGGTCCGCCAGGGCGGTGGCGACCTGCTGCTGAGCGGCGACCGCGCCGAAGGGGACGTCCGTGGGCTTCGGGTCGTGCAGGGCCCCGACGTACGAGGTGATGAACAGGAGCTGGAGGGCGAAGACGCCGACGACCAGCAGGAAGGCTCGGGGGGTGACGGCGCTCTTCAGTTCGTCGACGAAGCTCATGCCCCCCAGGCTCCGGGGCGGAGGACGTTTCCGCAGGTGGGACGGGTCTGAACGAGTTATCGCACGGATGTTCGAAAGTGGGTTAAGGTGGGAGCGAGGGGGTGGGAACGTATGTACGAATTCGATGCGGAAGGGCGGGAGGCGCGCCGGGCATGCCAGGTTTCACGCATCTGCACACCGCCTCGGGCTACTCCCTGCGCTACGGAGCCTCCCACCCCGAGGCCCTCGCCGCCCGCGCCGCCGAGCGGGGCATGGACGCCCTCGCCCTGACCGACCGCGACACCCTCTCCGGCGCCGTCCGCTTCGCCAAGGCGTGCGAGAAGGAGGGCGTCCGCCCGCTCTTCGGCGTGGACCTCGCCTACGAGGCCGCCCTCCCCGCGCACGACCCCGCCGACCGGGGATCCGCCCGCCGGGTGCCCGTCCGGGGCGGCGCCTTCGTCGACGAGTCCGCACCCCGGGCCCTCTTCCTCGCCCGCTCCCGCACCGGCTGGGCCACCCTCTGCGCGATGGTCACCGCCGCCCACGCCGGGGGAGCGGACCGCCCCCTGCTGCCCGCGACCGCCCTGACCGGCGACGGGGTGCACGTCCTGCTCGGCCCCGCCTCCGACGTCGGCCGCGCCCTCGCCGCAGGCCGCCCCGACCGGGCCGCCCGGCTGCTCGCCCCCTGGCGCGAGTGGTACGGCGACGCGCTGTGCCTGGAGGCCGTCCACCACGGGCGCACCGGCACCGGGCCAGGCTCCCTGCGGCTCGCCGCCCGTACCGTCGGCTTCGCCGCCGAGCAGGGCGTCCGGCCGGTCCTCGGCAACGCCGTCCGGTACGCCGACCCCGGCCAGGGCCCCGTCGCCGACGTCCTCGACTCCGCCCGCCGCCTCGTCCCCGTCGACCCGCGCAAGGAGCTCGACAGCGGAGAGGCCTGGCTCAAGGGCGCCGAAGGGCCCGACGGCATGCTGGCCGCCGCCGAGCGGACCGTCGAGGCCGCGGGCTTCCGCCGGGACGCCGCCCACCGGCTGCTCGACCGGACCGCGGAGGTCGCCGCAGGGTGCCTGGTCGACCCCGAGGACGACCTCGGCATCGGCTCGGCGCACTTCCCGGAGCCGCACCTCGTCGGTGCCGAGCACCGCACCGCCCAGCGCGTCCTCGCCTCACGGGCCGCCGCCGGCATGGTCCTGAAGGGGTACGAGAGGCGGCGCGGCTACTGGGACCGGATGCACCGCGAGCTGGACGTCATCGCCCACCACGGCTTCGCCACCTACTTCCTGACGGTCGCCCAGGTCGTCGACGACGTCCGGTCCATGGGGATCCGGGTCGCCGCGCGCGGCTCCGGCGCCGGCTCCCTGGTCAACCACCTCCTGGGCATCGCGCACGCCGACCCGGTCGAGCACGGCCTGCTGATGGAACGGTTCCTCTCCAAGCGCCGCACCGCCCTGCCCGACATCGACATCGACGTGGAGTCCGCCCGTCGCCTGGAGGTCTACCGGGCGATCATCGACCGCTTCGGCACCGAACGGGTCGCCACCGTCTCCATGCCCGAGACCTACCGGGTCCGCCACGCGGTGCGGGACGTGGGCGCCGCCCTCTCCCTGGACCCCGCCGAGACCGACCGGATCGCCAAGGCCTTCCCCCACATCCGCGCCAGGGACGCGCTCGCCGCCCTGGACGAACTGCCCGAGCTGCGCGAACTCGCGGGCGAGCGGCAGAAGTTCGGCCGCCTCTGGGAGCTCGTCGAGGCACTCGACGCGCTCCCGCGCGGCATCGCCATGCACCCCTGCGGCGTCCTGCTCTCGGACGCCTCGCTGCTCACCCGCACCCCCGTGGTCCCCACCAGCGGCGAGGGGTTCCCGATGTCCCAGTTCGACAAGGAGGACGTGGAGGACCTCGGACTGCTCAAGCTCGACGTCCTCGGCGTGCGCATGCAGTCCGCCATGGCCCACGCCGTCACCGAGGTCGAGCGGGCCACCGGCACCCGGCCCGACATCGACGCGGTCCCGGAGGGCGACCCCGAGACGTACCGGCTGATCCGCTCCACCGAGACCCTCGGCTGCTTCCAGATCGAGTCGCCCGGCCAGCGCGACCTGGTCGGCCGGCTCCAGCCCGCGACCTTCCACGACCTCGTCGTCGACATCTCGCTCTTCCGGCCGGGCCCGGTCGCCGCCGACATGGTCCGGCCCTTCATCGAGGCCCGGCACGGCCGCGCCCCCGTCCGCTACCCGCACCCCGACCTGGAGGGCACCCTGAAGGAGACGTACGGCGTGGTCGTCTTCCACGAGCAGATCATCGAGATCGTACGGATCATGACGGGCTGCGACCGGGCCGAGGCCGACCAGGTCCGGCGCGGGCTCTCCGACCCCGGGTCGCAGGCCCGGATCAGGATCTGGTTCACCGCGCGGGCCTCGGCCCGGGGGTACGCCGACGAGGTCGTCGCCCGCACCTGGGAGATCGTCGAGGCCTTCGGCTCGTACGGCTTCTGCAAGGCGCACGCGGTGGCCTTCGCCGTGCCGACCTACCAGTCGGCCTGGCTCAAGGCCCACCACCCGGCCGCCTTCTACGCGGGACTGCTCACCCACGACCCCGGCATGTACCCCAAGCGGCTGCTGCTCGCGGACGCCCGGCGGCGCGGGGTGCCGGTGCTGCCGCTCGACGTGAACCGCTCGGCGGTCGCCCATCGCATCGAACTGGTGTCCGAAGAGCCTCCGCTCTGGGGCCTCCGGCTCGGCCTCGCCGACGTCCACGGCATCGCCGAGACCGAGAGCGCCCGCATCGCGGCCGGACAGCCCTACGCCTCCCTCCTCGACTTCTGGGAGCGAGCCCGCCCGCGCACCCCCGTCGCCGAACGGCTCGCCCAGGTCGGCGCCCTCGACGCCTTCGGCGCCAACCGCCGTGACCTGCTGCTCCACCTCACCGAACTCCGCCGCGTCCACCGGGGAGCCGCCTCCCACGGAGGCCAGCTGCCGCTCGCCCAGGGCGGCAGGACCGCCCCCGTCGGCCTGCCCGACCTCGACGAGACCGAACGCCTCAGCGCCGAACTCGGCATCCTCGGCATGGACGCCTCCCGCCACCTCATGAGCGACCACCACGCCTTCCTCCGCGAACTCGGCGTCGTCTCCGCCCAGCGGCTGCGCTCCGCCGCCCACGGACAGACCGTCCTCGTCGCGGGCGCCAAGGCCGCCACCCAGACCCCGCCCATCCGCTCCGGGAAACGCGTCATCTTCAGCACCCTCGACGACGGCACCGGCCTCGTCGACCTCGCCTTCTTCGACGACGCCCACGAGCGCTGCGCCCACACGGTCTTCCACTCCTGGCTGCTCCTCGTCCGCGGCGTGGTGCAGCGGCGCGGCCCGCGCAGCCTCAGCGTCGTCGGCTCCGCCGCCTGGAACCTCGCCGAACTCGTCGAACTGCGGGCCTCCGGAGGCCTGGACGCGGTGGGGGAGCGGCTCGCCGAGACCGCGCCCGCCGCGGAGCGCGCCGACAACGGCCGGCGCATCACGATGTCCACCGGCTACGAGATGAACCCCTGGGCCGACCTCCGGCCGGCCGGGGAAGGCACCGCGACGCCGTCGCGGAAGCTGTGGCACAGCAGCCCCGGGAGCGCCGGATGATCCTCTGCGTACGGTTCCGCCTGGAGCCGGCCGACGAAGCGGCCCTGCCCCGGCTGGTCGACCTGCTCCGCGAGTTCACCCCCGTCGTCGAGGCGGCCCCGCCCCGCGAGGCGCTCGCCGACGTGCGCGGCGCGCTGCGCTACTTCGGCCGGACCCCCGCCGAACTCGCCTCGGTCGTCCGGGTCCGCGCGCTCGCCCTGTACGGCGTCGACTGCGTCATCGGCGCCGGTCCCAACCCGATGCTGGCCCGGCTCGCGGCCCGCGAGGCCCGGCCCGGCGCCACCCTGGTCGTCGAGGACCCGGCGGCCTTCCTGCGCGACCGGCCGGTCGCCGCCCTCGACGGGGTCGGCCGCGCCACCGCCCGTACCCTCTGCGGCTACGGACTCGACTCCGCAGGCCGCGTCGCCGACGCGCCGCTCGCCGTGCTCCAGCGGCTCGTCGGCGCGAAGGCCGGCCGTGAACTGTGGGAGAGGGCACGGGGCGTCGACCGCACCCCCGTCGTCCCGAACGCGGCCTCCCGGTCGATCGCCGCCGAGCGCGCCTTCCCGCACGACGAGACCGACCGGACCGCGCAGCGCAGGGCCCTCCTCTCGCTCGCCGAAGAGCTCGGCGCCCGGCTGCGGACCGAGGCCCAGGTCTGCCGGGGACTCGCCCTCACCGTGCGGTACGCCGACCGCAGCACCACCACCCGGAGCCGCGCCCTGCCCGAACCGACCGCCCACTCGGCGGCGCTCACCGCCCTCGCGTACGCCGTCCACGACTCCCTCGGCCTCCAGCGGGCCCGGGTCCGGGGCATCGCGCTGCGCGCCGAGGGCCTGCGGGACGCCGAGGGGGCCGCGCACCAGCTGTCCCTGGACCCGGCGGACGAGAAGACCCGGCGGATCGAGGCGGTGGCCGACCGGGCACGGGCGAGGTTCGGCCCGAGGGCGATCCTCCCCGGCTCACTCGCGGCCTGATCACGCCCCGCTGACGACACGTCGCCTGATCGCGCTCCTCTGACGACGCATCGCCTGATCGCGCTCCTCTGACGATGCATCGCCTGATCACGCCCCTCCGACGAAGCATCGCCTGATCGCGCCTCTCTGACGACACATCACTTTTTACCGACGCGTAACTTCCCAGCCGAGGCTACCCGTGCGTAATTTGGCTGGAGAGCATCCCCACTTGTGGTCCGGACCGCAGGGCACAGCACCCCCACCTTCCCCTTGAGCCGCAAGGAGATCGCCCGATGCTGTCCGCGAAGACCTGGAAGCGCACGGTCAGAGCCCTGTCCGTCCTGCTCCTGACCGCCGCCGCCACCCTCGCCCCCACCGCCGCCGCGCAGGCCGCCGCCCCCAGCCGGGGCTGGAACGACTTCTCCTGCAAGCCGTCCGCCGCGCACCCGCGCCCCGTCGTCCTCGTCCACGGCACCTTCGGGAACTCCGTCGACAACTGGCTGGCCCTCGCCCCCTATCTGGTCAACCGGGGCTACTGCGTCTTCTCGCTCGACTACGGCCAGCTGCCGGGCGTGCCCCTCTTCAACGGGCTCGGTCCCATCGCCGCGTCCGCCGGACAGCTCGACACCTACGTCGACCGGGTCCTGGCCGCCACCGGCGCCCCCGAGGCCGACCTCGTCGGACACTCGCAGGGCGGCATGATGCCCCGCTGGTACCTCAAGTTCCTCGGCGGGGCCGAGAAGGTGAACACGCTCGTCGGCATCGCCCCCGACAACCACGGCACCACCCTGCTCGGCCTCACCAAGCTCCTGCCGTACTTCCCCGGAGCCGAGGACCTCATCAGCTCCACGACCCCGGGCCTCGCCGACCAGATCGCCGGCTCGGCCTTCATCACCAAGCTCAACGAGGGCGGCGACACCGTGCCCGGCGTCCGCTACCACGTCATCGCGAGCAAGTACGACGAGGTCGTCACCCCGTACCGCTCCCAGTTCCTCAGCGGCCCGAACGTCACCAACGTCCTGATCCAGGACAAGTGCGCGCTCGACCTCTCCGAGCACGTGGCGATCGGCACGGTGGACCGGGTCACCTTCCACGAGGTGGCCAACGCCCTCGACCCGGCCCACGCGACCCCGACGACCTGCGTCTCGGTGGTCGGCTAGCCGCGGGTCCGGCGCCGCCGGGCCGTCGAGAACAGCAGCGCCGCACCCAGCGCGAGCCCGGCGGCGCCGCCCATCGCGACGAACGGCGTGGCGGAGTCGCCGCCCGTCTCCGCCAGCTCGACACCGGAACCCTCACCGGCGGCGGGGGCGGGCGCGTTCGCCGCCGGAGTGCCGGCCGCGTGCGTGCCGGCCGCCGGAGCGGTGGGCGCGGCGCCGCCGCCCGTCGTCCCGTGCCCGCCGTGACCGCCGTGCTGGACCGTGGACTTGTCCGCGCCGTCCTCGATCTGCTGCTCGGTGGGCGCGGAGGCGGTCGGGGCGGGCGTGGCCGCGGACGGGGCGGCCGTGGCCGGGGCCGTACCGCCGTTGTCCTTCCCGAACACCACGTCCGAGCAGGTGTAGAACGCCTCGGGGGAGTCGGAGCGCTGCCAGATCGAGTAGATGAGGTGGCGGCCCGACTTCTTCGGCACGGTCCCCTGGAACACGTAGTCGCCGTTCTGCATCCCCGGGTCGGTCACCGTCAGGAACGGCTTCGCCTCCAGGTCCGACCACTTCAGCGGCTTCGACGGGTCGTACCCGTCCTTCGTCACGTACAGCTCGAACGAGCCCTTGTGCGGAGCGGTCCCCTTGTACCGGAAGGTGTGCGCCCCGGACGACATGGCGCTCGCCGGCCAGTCGGCCCGCGCGAGGTCGAGACCCCGGTACTTGTCGTTCCCGGCGCTGCACAGCTTGCCGTCCGGGATCAGCTGCCGGTGCTGCCCGGCCGCGTTGGCGATGTTCACCGCGTTCCAGTCGTAGAACGCCTGCGCCCCGCTCGACGCCACGGCCGCCTTGCAGGCCGCCGACTTCGGAGCCTCGGGCCCCTCCGCGTAACAGGCCGCGACCCGGCTCACGGGATCGGTCATCGACCCGTGCGCGAACGCACCGGGCGCGACGGCCAGACCGGACAGGACCAGAGCGGCGGTGACGGCGGTCGTTGCCGTACGGCGAGAGGTCATGGGGGGGACAACTCCTTCACGAGGGTGTGTGGGGGGTTGCCGAGCAAACTAGCCCCGGAAGAAGCACCGGTCGGGGCGTTTAGGGCGGCGTTAAGGCGCAGGTAAGAGGCCCCTCAGGAACAGCTACCCCAGCCGCCGGTAGCGCCGTTCCGGGCGGCCCGTTCCGCTGTGGCGGAGGGTGACCTCCGCGCGGCCCGTCTCCGCGAAGTACTCCGGATAGCGGCGGGCGCTCACCCGGGACAGAGAGTCCGCCTCCGCGCACTCCTGGCCGCGAACGTACGACGGTATGAGCGGCCGGGCGTCCAACTCGCCGCCGATGGGGTGAGATTCGGACAGTCGGCGGCCGGATCCGGTATCCCTGGCGGGCAGCACCTTCCCCCCACCCCCGAAGGGACCCCCACCCATGCGCGTCCGCCTCGTCCTCGCCGCGACGGCCCTGCTCACCGCCGCCGTCTCCCCCCTCGCCCACGCGAGGGGGGCCGACGGCCTCACCGTCGACGCGTACGGCACCCTCGCCGCCGACGCCACGGTCGGCGTCTCCGGCACCTACCGCTGCCTCGACGACAGCGAGGGCCCGGTCTTCGTCAGCTCCACCGTCACGCAGGGCGACCGCTCCACCGGGATCGGCGGCACCCGCGCCGTCTGCGACGGACACGTCCACACCTGGACCAACAGCGCCGTGGTGAAGGACCCCGCCTACCGGCCCGGCGCCGCCCGGGTGGAGGCCACCCTCTTCCAGCTCACGGCCGGCGAGTCGGGCCTGCCGCTCCCCGGCTACCTCGCCGCCGAGCAGGCCGACGTCGAACTGCGCTGACCGAGCAGCTCGACCAGGCCCTTCCGGCCGAGCGCCTCCAGCTCGTCGAGGGCCGCCACGGCACGGGCCGCCGCCTCCGGGTCGGAGGCGGCGAGACCGCTCGCCTCGAACTCGTCCTCGTCGAGCCGCAGCACCTCGCTGCCGTCCGCCGACACCCACAGGTCCAGGTCCAGGTCCTCGACCACCACCCCGGAACGGCCGATCACGGCCGGCCGCGTGATGTCGCAGTACCAGCCCTTCAGGACGCCGTCCGCGGCCCACACCTCCTTGACCGTGAACCAGCGGTCGCTCCAGTAGTGCTCGACGAACACGTCACCCGGCTCGAAGCGCACGAAGCCGAAGTCCCGCACCCCCTCGGCCGCCCACGGAGCGCGCACCGAGAGCCGGGCGCCCTCCTCCGCCAGCACCTCGGCCGGGTAACGGATCTTCGTCCGCCCCGCCTTCGTCAGGGTGATCTCAACCGATCGTCCGGACATGCCGCACCTCCGTCGCGCCGATCCCGTATCCGAACCACTCGTTGATCGCCAGCATCGGGCCGTTCTCCGCGTCGTTGCTGGTGAACGCCTCCACGCAGCCCGCGGCCCGGGCCCGGTGCAGCGAGGCGTTCTTGGCGAGCTTCGCCAGGCCGCGCCCCCGGAACGCGGGCGCGGTGCCGGTCATCCCCGACGAGTACCGGCCCAGACCGTCCGTCTGCGCCGCGGTGAAGGCCGCCGGCACCCCGTCCACCACCGCGACCGTCGTCAGCGTCCGGTCGAGCAGCGGATGGTCCCAGGTGGTCTCCCGCCAGTGCGCGTAGTCGTCCAGCGACGCTCCCACGTCGCTCGGCTCGTCGGCCGTCGTCACGGCGTCCAGCTCGAACAGCGGCCGGGGGTCCGCCGCGAAGTCCTCGGCCGTGCGCAGCTCGACGCCGGCCGGCGGGTCCTCCAGGGGCGGCAGCTCCGCCGTCGTCAGGTCGAGCCGGAGGAAGTGCGCGCCGCGGCGGGGCGCGTACCCCCGCCGCTCGGCCCACGCGCGGCTCGCCGGCTCGTCCACCACCCAGCTGTACAGCGTCCGGGCGCCCCGCTCGGCGAGGTGCTCCTCGGCGGCCCGCAGCAGCAGCGTGCCCGCGCCGAGGCCCAGGCGGGCGGGGTCCACGTACACGTTGACGGAGCCGATCCCGGGCTCCGGGGCGTCGTGGGCGATCCTCAGCTGCGCGGTCCCGATGATCTCGCCGTCCCCGGTCACGGCGACGAGGGGGCGGGCGTGGCTCTCCGGGTGGGCGTGGGCCCAGTCGAAGACGAGCTGCTCGGCGGTCGCGAGCATGTAGGGCACGGCGGCCCGGCGGACCCGGGCGAAGCCCTCGGCGTCCGGGGGCCGTACATCACGGACGATCACAGTCATGTGGTGGCACGCTACGGGCGGGGACGTGCCGCCGCCTCCCCTTTTTCCCCGGGGTGGGGGCAGAATCGGCCGGGTGACACTCACCATCGCCGTGGACCACGGATCCACCACCGCTCCTTACGAACAACTGCGAGCCCAGATCTCGGAGCGGGCCCGGTCGGGCAGACTGCCGGTCGGATACAAGCTGCCGACGGTACGGGGGCTCGCGGAGCAACTGGGCCTCGCGGCGAACACGGTCGCCAAGGCGTACAAGGCGCTGGAGGCGGACGGCGTCATCGAGACCCGGGGGCGCCACGGCACCTTCGTCGCCGCGGCGGGGGACGCGGCGACCCGCAGGGCCGCCACCGCCGCCGCCCAGTACGCCGAGGAGGCCCGCCGGCTGGGCCTCAGCCGCGAGGCCGCGGAGGCGGCCCTGAACGAGGCGCTGCGGGCGGCGTACGACGACTGACGGGCCGCCGTCGCGGGGGGAGTACGGCAGCTGACGGGGCCTCGCGGGTGGAGTACGGCAGCTGACGTGCCTCTGCGGGTGGCGTACGACAGCCGACGTGCCCCTGCGGGTGGCGTGCGACATCTGATGGGGCGCTGCGGGTTGCGTACGGCAGCCGACGTACCCGTGCGCGCGGCCCAAACGGCAACTGACGGGTCCTCGCCCGGGGCCGGTTCCGGGCGACGGGACCGGCCCCGGGTCCTACAGGTACAGACCCGCCCCCGGTGTGCGGGGCTCGGGAAGGTCCGTCGGGGGCGTGCCGCGGCGCAGCGCGAACAGCTCCGCGAGCGTCGCGCCCTCGCGCGGCACGTCCTCCTCGCGGCCGAGCCACTCCACCGACTCGGCCCGGCTCAGCGGTCCGACCTCGACGCGGGCCAGGCAGCGGCCCGGCCGGACCACCGCCGGATGCAGCCGCTCCAGGTCCTCGTTGGTGGTGACCCCGACCAGGACGTTGCGCCCCTGGCCGAGCAGTCCGTCCGTCAGGTTCAACAGCCGCGACAGGGCCTGGCCCGCCGTGTGCTTCGCCCCGCCGCGGATCAGCTCGTCGCAGTCCTCCAGGAGCAGCAGCCGCCAGCGCTCCTTCGACGTGCCGTCGTCCTCGCCGATCGCGATGTCCATGAGGTAGCCGATGTCGTTGAAGAGCCGCTCCGGGTCGAGCACGCAGTCCACCTGGCACCAGTCCTGCCACGACCGGGCCAGGGTCCGCAGCGCCGAGGTCTTCCCCGTCCCCGGCGGGCCGTGCAGCAGCAGGAGCCGGCCGGTGATGTCCTCCGGGGTCACCTTCATCAGCCGGTCCATCGACGCGGCCACCGACGCCGTGTAGTTGGGCCGGACCTCCTCCCACGTCCCGGCGCTGATCCGGCGGGTCATCCGGCGCGGGCCGCGCTGCGGAGCCACGTACCAGAAGCCCATCGTGACGTCCTCGGGCTCCGGCTCGGGTTCGTCCTTCGCCCCGTCCGTGGCCTCGTCGAGGATCCGCTTCGCCAGCTCCGGGTCGGTCGCCGTGACGGTCACGTCGGCCCGCTGGTTCCAGCGGGAGGAGAGGATCGTCCAGCCCTCTCCCTCGGCCAGCACCGAGCTGCGGTCGTCGTCCTTCGCGGCCCGCAGCACCGTCGCCCCCGCCGGGAGGAGCGTCGCGTCGGGCTTCGTCCGGTCCAGGCTGGTGCTGTGCGCGTGCGGCTGCTCCCCGGTGGCGAACCGGTCGAGGAACAGCGCGTCCAGGACGTCCCCCGGGGAGTCGCTGTCGTCGAGGTTCACGACGACGGGCAGCGACGCGGCCAGGGGCTGCCGGAAGACGGACGGTGCGACGGGGGTGTCAGACATGGCGCCCATGATCCGTCACGGCACCGGCCCGCGCACCGGGTTTTGCGGCCCGCTGCCGGCGCTCCGCGCCGCGTCCCGAAGTGGCTGGTTCTCGACCGTCCCTGACGGAGGATCGGCCGGAGTTCACTTCCATTTTTGACATGGACACTTCCGGTCGGCTGGATCCGATGCTACTACCTGGTAACGCAGAGATCCTGCTACAGGGAGGTTCCATGAGACTGTCCCGTTTTGCCGCCCTCTCCTCCTCGCTCCTCCTCGGCGCCGTCCTCGCCCTCACCGGGACGGGCGCGGCCCAGGCCGCCGAGAACGCCGCACTCGACTACGTGGCCCTGGGGGACTCGTACTCCTCCGGGGTCGGCTCCGGCAGCTACGACAGCGCCAGCGGCGACTGCAAGCGCTCCACGAAGGCGTACCCGGTCCTGTGGAAGAACGCGAACGCCCCCTCCTCGTTCGCCTTCACCGCCTGCTCGGGCGCCCGAACGGGTGATGTGACCGCGAATCAGCTCGGACCGCTCTCGGCCGCCACTGACCTGGTCTCCGTCACGATCGGGGGAAATGACGCCGGATTCGCCGACGTCATGACGACGTGCGTGCTCCAGTCCGAATCCACCTGCATCAGCCGTGTGAATCAGGCCAAGGCGTACGTCGACGGCACGCTCCCCGGCAAGCTCGACTCGGTCTACAACGCCATCCGAGGAAAGGCACCCTCCGCCCACGTCGTCGTCCTCGGCTACCCGCGCTTCTACCAGCTGGGCGGCAGCTGCGTCGCCGGTCTGAGCGAGAACGAGCGCAACGCCATCAACGGCGCCTCCGACTACCTCAACGCGGCCGTCGCCAAGCGCGCCGCCGACCACGGCTTCACCTTCGCCGGCGTCGTCGGAGCCTTCACCGGGCACGAGATCTGCTCGGGCTCCGCCTGGCTGCACAGCGTCAACTGGCTCAACATCGGCGAGTCGTACCACCCGACCGCCGCCGGCCAGTCCGGCGGCTACCTGCCCTCCTTCAGGGGCGCGGTGTAACCGTCCCGCCCTCGGCCCCGGGCCGCGCCGGAGCGGTGCTCGCGCCACCGCCCGGCCCCGGCCCGGTGCCCGGTCCGTCGTCCCGTACCACCTGATACGTCCACGCACCCGCGATCAGCAGCGCCCCGACGATCCCGGCCACCAGGACGGGACCCCGGCGGGGCGCCGTCCTCCTCCGCCGCGCCACCGGTCGCTCCGACGCGACGGGCGGCGTCGACGCGGCCCCGGCGCCCGGCCCGGGCCCGGCGTCGTCGCCCCCCGCCGCCCGGGTCGGGGCGGACGCCTCCGCCGCGCCGCCCGGCCCGGTCCTCGGGGCGCCGCCCGCCGCCCGGCGCAGCTCGCGCTCCACCTGATCGGCCGTCATGCCGGAGGTCGCGCCCGTCAGGGCGTCGATGACGGCGCCCAGAGGCCCCGAGCGGTCGTCCGCCGCCGCGTCGAGGAGCGCCCCGAGGGAGCGCAGGTCCGCCTCCGGGGCCGTCCCGTCGCCCGGCGCGCCGCCGAAGCCGGTGACCACGACCCGTCCGTCGTTCGCGAGGAGCACCTGCCCCGGCCGTACGCCCCGGTGCGGCACGCCCGCCTCCCGGGCGGCCCGCAGGCCCGCGAGGACCTCGGCACCGACCCGCGCGGCCTCGCGCGCGGGCAGCCGACCGCCGGCGTCCAGGGTCTCGGCGAGCGTGAGGCCGCGGACCAGCTCCGTCACGACCCAGGGCCGGCCGTCCTCGGTGGCCACGCCGAGCACCCGCACGACGGAGGGGTGGGAGATCCGGGCCGCGGCCCGTGCCTCGCGCTCCCGCCGCGCGTACAGCGGCAGCGCCTCGTCCGCCGGGAGCCCGGCGGGGGCGCGCAGCTCCTTGAGGGCCACCTCGTGGCGGTCCGTCTCGTCCAGGGCACGCCATACGGTGCCCGTCGCGCCCTCGCCGAGCACGTCGAGAAGCCGGTAACGACCCGCGATCACCGTCATGGATCCACGGTAGCCGAGCGGAGTCCGCCGGGCTCCGGTCCTGTCGAGGTCCCCTCGGCCGGCCCATGCGGACGATCTTGGTGGTGGAGATCACACCGGTCCGCGCGTCCGTGCACGGCGGCCCGGAGTGCAGGATGGTTCGTGATGGTTCGGCAGGTGTTCGAGTGCTGTCCAACTCGCCCTGGAATCAGATGGATTCGGACAGTCACCGTCAACCCCCGTACGGGTGCGGTGAATCCCGTCGGCGGGATACCCGGGTGTCGCGATGGGGCGATAGGGTTAACCTGCCCGGGCCGGGTGCCCTTGTACGGGTGGGGAGTGACATGGAACAGATAGCAATGCGCAGCAGGCCGCGAGTGCCTGCCATCACCTGCGGGAGCAGCGCGACCAGTTCGCGGCTCGACCGCCATCTCGCGGTGCTCGGCGGCCCCGCCGCGCCCCAGCGCGAGGTGGCCGAGGCGACGCTGCTCATGCGGGAACTGACGACGCGGCCACGTGAGGCGCCGGTGCACAGTCACCGCAGCCGCAGCGCGCGGGTCTCGCTCTTCGCCCCGCTGCGGCGCCTGCGCCGCTCGCTCTTCGGCACGCGTCACTAGCCCGGACGGCCCGGCCGCCCGTACGGCCCCGACCACGACTCCGCCGGACGTGTCCCCGCCCGTCCGGCGATCGGTCGTGTCCGGAGCCGCCTCATCCGCCCCCTGAGCCGCCGGCACGGTCCCCGGGCCCGCTCGCCCCGGACCGTGCCCCGCGCCCGCCTTCTCCTCCGTCGGGCGACCACCCCGGCGCTCGCCCTCTCGTCCCTCAGGCGACCACCGCGGCGCCCGCCTCTCTCGCGCGCGTCATGGTGATCACCCCCGCGCCCGCCTCTCTCCCGCGCGTCAGGCGATCACCCTCGCGCTCGCCTTCCTCTCCCTCAGGCGATCACCCCCGCGCCCCGCAGCTCCTTCATCTCCGCCTCCGGCACCCCGAGACCGGCGAGCACCGCGTCCGTGTCCTGTCCGAGAGCGGGGATCCGGTCCATCCGGGGCTCCGGCGCGTCCGGGAACACGATCGGCGGCAGCAGCGCACGCAGCGGCCCGACCGGGGACTCCACCTCCCGCCAGCGGTCGCGGGCGGTCAGCTGCGGGTGGTCCGCGAGCTCCGCGACCGAGTTGAGCCGGGCGCAGGCGATCCCCGCCGCGTCGAGCCGGGCCAGCGCCTCGGCCGCCGTCAGCGGGGCGAGCGCCGCCGCGACCACCGCGTCCGTCGCCGCACGCCCCGCCACCCGCGCCGTGTTCGTCGCGAAGTCCGGCGCGTCGGCGAGCTCGGGCCGGCCGAGGACCCGCCCGGCCAGCCGCCGCCACTCGCGGTCGTTCTGCACGGAGAGCAGGACCAGGCCGCCGTCCGCCGTCGGATAGGCGTCGTACGGGGCGATCACGGCGTGCGCGAGCCCCGTGCGCGCCGGTGTCGTGCCCCCGTGCATCCCGTGGTGCAGCGGATGCCCCATCCACTCGGCCAGCGAGTCGAGCAGGGAGACCTCCACGGGACCGCCCCGGCCGGTCGTGCCGCGCCGCACGAGGGCCGCGAGCACGCCGGAGAAGGCGTACATCCCGGCCGCGATGTCGGCGGCCGGGATCCCCGACTTGACGGGCTGCCCCGGCGTGCCGGTCACCGACACGAGGCCCGCCTCGCACTGGACGAGCATGTCGTACGCCCGCCGGTCCGCGTACGGGCCCTCCGCCCCGTACCCCGAGACGTCCACCGCGATCAGCCGGGGGTGCGCCGCGCAGAGGGTGGCGGCGTCGAGGCCGAGGCGGGCTGCGGCGCCCCGCGCCAGGTTCTGCACGAAGACGTCCGCGCCGGCCACCAGCCTCCGCGCGAGCGCCAGGCCCCGGGGGTCCTTGAGGTCGACCGCCACCGACTCCTTGCCGCGGTTGCACCAGACGAAGTGCGAGGCGAGGCCCCGGGCCGCGGTGTCGTACCCGCGGGCGAAGTCCCCGCCGTCGGGGCGCTCGATCTTGACGACGCGGGCGCCGAGGTCGGCGAGCTGGCGGGTGGCGAACGGCGCGGCGACGGCCTGCTCGACGGCGACGACCGTGACCCCGGCGAGCGGGAGGGGCTGAGGGGCCGGAGGGAGGGGCTGAGTGCTCATGTCCGTCAGGCCTACCGTGCCCGGCGGCCCCTGTCATCAGGGGGTACGTCACCCCCGGGCGTAGCGGCGCACCGCGAGCGGGGCGAAGACGGCGACGAGGCCGAGCGACCAGAGCAGCGCGCCCGCGACCGGGTGCGCCACCGGCCAGGCCGCGTCCGCCGGGACCGGCGCGTTTCCGAAGAGCTGCCGCACCGCTGTCGTGACCGCCGAGATGGGGTTCCACTCGGCGACCGTCCGCAGCCAGCCGGGCATGCCGTCGGTGGGGATGTACGCGTTCGAGAGCAGCGGCAGCATGAAGGTGGCGCTGCCCAGTTGCCCGGCGGCCTCCTCGCTCTTGGAGGCGAGGCCGAGCAGGATGCCCACCCAGGTCGTCGCGAACCGGAAGAGCAGCAGCAGGCCGACGGCGCCCAGGGCCTCGGGGAGCGTGCCCTCGATCCGCCAGCCCATGGCGAGGCCGACGAGGATCAGCGGGACCGTGCCGACGGCGCTCGCGAGGAGGTCGGCGAGCGCCTGTCCGAGGGGAACGGCGGCGCGGCTGACCGGCAGGGTCCTGAAGCGGTCCGTGACGCCCCGGTGGGAGTCCTGCGCGGCCTGGAACATGCCCGTCATCAGGCCGCCCGCCGCCGTCGCGGCGAGCATGCCGGGCACCAGGAACGCCCGGTACTCGGCGCCGGGCGCGGCCAGCGCGCTGCCGAAGACGTACCCGAAGAAGAGCAGGAAGACGATCGGCATCGTCTGGGTCAGGACCGTCAGCGCGGGCGCGTGCCTGATCCGCAGGAGGTGGCGGCCGAGGACGGCGGTCCCGTCGTGCACGAGGGCGCTCACGCGACGAGCTCCTTCCGGCCGGTGAGGCGCAGGAACACCTCGTCGAGGGTGGGTGGACGCAGGGAGGCGTCGATGATGTGGACCCCGGCGGCGTCGATCTCGCGGACGATCCGGGGGAGGGTGAGCGTGGTGTCCGTGGTCACCGCGCCGGCGGTGCGCCGCTCGGCGTCCAGGGCCGGCTCCGAGCCGGTCAGCCGGTCGAGCACGGCCGCGGCCGCTCCGAGGGACGCGGGGTCGGCGACGACGACCTCGGCGTAGCTGCCGACGAGCGCCTTCAGTTCGGCCGGGGTGCCGCGCTGCGCGGCCCGTCCCCCGTCGATCAGGACGATGTCGTCGGCGAGGCGGTCGGCCTCCTCCAGGTACTGCGTGGTCAGCAGCACGGTCGTGCCCGCGTCGGCCAGCTCCCGTACGGCGTCCCAGATCCCGTTCCGGCTGTGCGGGTCGAGCCCGGTCGTGGGCTCGTCGAGGAACAGCACCCGCGGCGGCACGAGCAGGCTCGCGGCCAGATCGAGGCGGCGCCGCATGCCGCCGGAGTAGGTGCGGGCGGGCCGTCCGGCCGCCGCGGTCAGGCCGAACCGCTCCAGGAGCTCGTCGGCGCGGGAGCGCGGGGCACGGAGCAGCCTCGCGAAGAGGCGGAGGTTCTCGGCGCCGGTGAGGTCGCCGTCGACGGAGGCGTACTGCCCGGTGACCGCGATCCGCTTCCGTACCCCCGCCGGATCGCGCACCACGTCGTGGCCCGCGACCAGCGCGCTTCCCCCGTCGGGAGCGACCAGCGTGGTGAGGACGCGGACCCCGGTGGTCTTGCCGGCACCGTTGGGACCGAGGATTCCGCAGACCGTGCCCTCGGGGACGGCGAGGTCGAGGCCGCGCAGGGCGTGGACGTCGCCGTAACGCTTCCGCAGACCCTCACTAAGTACAGCGTACGTAGTTGTCATGGTGCGACCCTATCCCACTACGTACGCCGTACGTAACTACGATGGGGGGCGAGGTGATGATCCATGACGGGCCGAGCGGCCGAACCGGAAGTGATCTGGGCGCGGCCCGAGCGTGCGGGCCGCGGTCCGAAGCCGGCGTACAGCCGCAGGGACATCGCGGACGCGGCCGTCCGCATCGCCGACGCGGACGGCGTCGACGCGGTCTCCATGCGCCGCGTCGCCGCCGAACTCGGCTGCGGCACCATGTCCCTCTACAACTACGTCCCCCGCAAGGAGGACCTGTACGAGCTCATGGTCGACGCGGTCAGCGGCGAGTACGAGCTCTCCGGGGAGCCCAGCGGAGACTGGCGCGCCGACATGACGGCGATCGCCCACCAGAGCCGCGCCCTCATGTACCGCCACCCCTGGCTGCCCCGGGTGATGACCACCGCCTACGGCTTCAGCCCCAACGCCCTGCGCTACCTGGAGTGGTGCCTCGGCTGCCTCGTCCCCCTGGACGTGCCCGCCGGGCTGAAGATGCAGCTCATCGCCATGGTCAACGGCACGGTCATGGCGACCGTCGCCAACGAGCAGGCCATCGCCGAACGCGCCCGCGGACTGCCCTGGTCCGAGGAGGAGGAGCAGGCCGTGCGCGGCGCCTACCTCAGGGGACAGGTGGCGAGCGGCCGGTATCCGCACCTCGCCGGACTGCTCGCCGAGGCGCCCGCCGCTCCCGCCGACCCGGACGAGATGTTCGCGATGACCATCGTCCGGCTGCTCGACTCGTTCGACCCGGGCGACGGCCGGGGCGTGCTCACAGGAGCATGAACTGCCCCTCCGGGCCCTCCTCCTGATGGTCCAGCACGGACGCGGGACGCCGGGACGCGGACGGCGGCGGCAGGATTCCGGCGGCGCGCAGCTCCTCCCGGCCCAACGCCCCGGCGGCCCGGAGCTCCGCCCCGCCCAGCGCCCCGGCGGCGAGCGCGGCCCGGTCCGGCTCCCGCGCCCCGAGCAGCGCGAGCACCGTGACCAGGTCCAGCAGCTCCGACGTCCACTCCTGCGGCCAGGCCGCCGGGCCGATCGCCTCCAGGGAGCCGGGCTCGACGGGGGCCGTCCGGTGCGCGAACCACTGCTCCAGGACCCGCACCCCGCCGACCCGGTACTCCCAGGCCTCCGCCGGTACGGGGGAGATCACGCCCCCGCCGACGTCCAGGACCTCGGTGCCGGCGTCGTACGACAGCGCCGCCGGACGGGCCGGGACCGCCGCCCGCACATAGGGCCGGCGCCCGCCCGGCAGCCGGGGCCGCGTCCCGCTCAGGGCGCCGCGCAGCTGCACGTCGGCGAGCTCCCCGCCGAGCGCCACGCCCGCCCTCCACGTCTCCCGGTCCCCGGGCAGCGGCACCCGGCAGCCGGCGGGGGAGGGGAGCGCCGCCGCCACCGTCCACGCCAGCCAGTCCCGGGCGCCGACCTCGCACCCGTACCGCTTCCCGAGGAACTCCAGCAGGCCCGGCGCGAGATTGGGCTCCCGGCCGCCGGGCCGCCGGAAGAGCGGCCGGACCCGGCCCGGACGGCCCGCCGGGGAACGGCCCTCCGGCAACGCCGCCGTCACCAGCAGCGCGGGCCCCTCCGCCCCCGGCACGTACCCCTGCTCGACGACGAAGAGCTGTGGCTCCCCGGCGACCCGCCACAGCTCCGGGCGGGCGGCGTCGATCAGCCGGTGGTCCGGCAGCAGCCACTGCTCGTCGAACGGCCCGTGCGCCACCCGCACCGGGTCCGGGCACGGCCCCGACTCGCGCGCGAACCTGGTCGTCCCGGTCCGCTGTCCGGGCAGCGCGCCCACGGCGCTCGCGGGAGTCCGGGCCCGGCTCGGCCGGAACAGCGCCTCCCGCTCGGCCCCCTCGGCGGCCACCAGCCGGTCCCACCGGGCCCGCAGGGTCCGGGCGTCGGGCGCGACGATCCAGGACCGCCCGAGACGCGGCGGGGCCACGGACCACGGCATCAGCTCGTCGAGGAGCGGCGCGTCGTCGGCGGCACCGGGGGATTGCGATCGGGGGACATCGGGGCGGCGGGCTTCGGCTCGGGGGGCTTCCGTCCGGTGGGCTTCGCTCCGGTGGGCTTCGGCTCGGGGGGCTTCCGTCACGCCCCGCATGCTAACGAGCGCCGTCCGTACGGGGCCAGGGCCGGTCGCGTCGGGGGCGCTTCCGCACCCGTGTCCCCGTCCGTGGGCCCCCGCCCGTGGGCGCGCCGGTCGTCTCGGGGCCCTTCCGTACCCGCGTCCCTCCGCCCGTGGGCGTCAGTGCGCCTCCACCGTCACCGTGAAGGAGAAGCGGTCGCCGCGGTAGCGGATGCGGGCGACGTCGACGACCCGGCCGTCCTCGTCGTACGTGACGCCGGTGTAGTGCAGGATCGGGGAGAGCAGCGGGACCTGGAGCAGGCCCGCCGTCTCCGGGTCCGCGAGGCGGGCCTCCACGGTGTCCGTGATGCGGCTGATCCGCACCCCGACCACGTCCCGCAGCACCTTCGTCATGGGCCAGCGCTCCAGGTCGGCGGGGTCGATGGCGGCGGCGAGCTCGGGCCGCACAGCGTTCTCCGCCCAGTTCGTCGGCTCGCCGCTCTCGCCGTCGCTGCGCAGCCTCCGGTACGCCACGACCTCCGGCACGTCCGGGAAGTACTCGGCGAGCTCCCCGGGCACCGGCTCCGTGCCGTGCCCGAGGACCGTCGTCCGCTCACCCGACTGCTGGGCCACGATCGCGTCGATCGAGCCGAGCAGCCGACGCGGGGTCGACCGCCGCGCGCCCGGCTCGATGAAGGTCCCGCGCCGCCGGTGCCGGCTGATCAGGCCCTCCTCCTCCAGCTCCTTGAGGGCCTGCCGCATGGTCAGCACGCTCACGCCGTAGTGGGCCGCGAGCTGCTCCTCGGTGGGCAGCCGCAGAGAGGCGTCGGGCGCGCGGCCCAGTATCGAGGCGCGCAGCGACTGCGAGACCTGGTACCAGAGCGGCAGCTTGCGGTTCAGGACCAGCGAGTCGGGAGCGAAGGCGGTCACGGGTTCTCCGTACGAAGGCTACGGGCTTACGGCCGAGACATTACGGCCGGAAGTGGCGCTCAAGACCCTGCCATACGTCGTCGTACCCCTCCTGGAGATGGCCGGCGCCCGCGGCCCGCGCGGTCGCGGTCACCGGCCAGCGGGTCTCGAACATGAAGGCGAGGCCGTCGTCGATCTTCTGCGGCTTCAGCTCCGCCGCGCTGGCCCGGTCGAAGGTGTCCCGGTCGGGGCCGTGCGCGGACATCATGTTGTGCAGCGAGCCGCCGCCCGGCACGAAGCCCCCTTCACCGGCGGTCTTGGCGTCGTAGGCGCCCTCGATGAGGCCCATGTACTCGCTCATCACGTTCCGGTGGAAGTACGGCGGCCGGAACGTGTCCTCGCCGACCAGCCAGCGCGGGGCGAAGACCACGAAGTCGACGCCCGCGAGCCCCGGGGTGTCGGAGGGCGAGGTGAGGACCGTGAAGATCGACGGGTCGGGGTGGTCGTAGGAGATCGACCCGATGACGTTGAAGCGGTGCAGGTCGTACACATACGGGGTGTGGTTGCCGTGCCAGGCGACGACGTCCAGCGGCGAGTGCCCGTACGTCGCCGACCAGAGGTTGCCGCAGTACTTGTTGACGACCTCGACCGGGCCTTCGACGTCCTCGTAGGCGGCGACGGGTGCGCGGAAGTCGCGGGCGTTGGCCAGGCCGTTGGCGCCGATCGGGCCGAGGTCCGGCAGCTGGAACGGCGCGCCGTAGTTCTCGCAGACGTATCCGCGGGCCGTCTCGTCGAGCAGCTCGACGCGGAAGCGGACGCCGCGCGGGATGAGCGCCACCTCGCCCGGGTGGGCGGCGAGCAGGCCCAGCTCGGTGCGGAGGAGGAGGCCGCCGCGCTCCGGGACGATCAGGAGCTCACCGTCGGCGTCGCCGAAGACCCGCTCCATGGACGCGTTCGCGTGGTAGAGGTGCACGGCCATGCCGGTCCGCTGGGTCGCGTCGCCGTTGCCGCCGAGGGTCCACAGGCCCGCCAGCCAGTCCGTGCCGGGCGCGGGCTCGGGCAGCGGGTTCCAGCGCAGCCGGTTGGGGTCCGGCACGGTCTCGGTGAAGGGGGCGCCCGCGAGCGCGCCGTTGTCGATGCGGGTGAACGGCGGGTGCGCGGCCGAGGGGCGGATCCGGTAGAGCCAGGAGCGGCGGTTGTGGGACCGCGGCTCCGTGAACGCGCTGCCGCTGAGCTGCTCGGCGTAGAGCCCGAGGGGGGCCCGCTGCGGCGAGTTGCGGCCGTCCGGCAGTGCGCCGGGGATCGCTTCCGAGCTGTGCTCGTTGCCGAAACCGGTGCTGTAGGTGAGCGCCTCGGCCGTCTTCCTGGCCTGCTCCGTGGTCATCGCCCGCTCCTGTCCTGGGGCCCTGCTCGGGGGCCCTGTCCTGAGGCTCGTCCTGAGTCCGCAAGGGAATCCTATGGATGACCGTAGGATTCCGCGCGGCCCACGTCAACGGGGCGCCGCGGGACCGTGCCCGGATTGGTGCCCGCACGTGGGGTTCAAAAAGATGAACATTGCTCTACTCTCACGCGCATGTCGTGGACCCGAAGGTTCGTCTCCGTGCTCTCGGTCGTGCTCGTGGCGCTCGCCGCGGCCCTCTTCACCGCTCCTGGCGCCCAGGCCCACGAGGAGCGTCCCGTCACCCTCCCCGACGGAACCGGCAGCGTGCCGGAACTCCGCACCGGCGAACCCGACCTCCTCGTCTGCAAGACCGACCGCGCCGACTTCGCACGCCGGATCTCCGGCTTCCCCGCCGCCCTCAAGACCCGCAACCTCGCCCTCTTCGAACGCTGCGCCCGCAGCGGCTACCGCCACCTCCAGCAGGCCGTCGACGCCGTCGAACGGCCCGGCCTCACCATCGCGATCCTCCCCGGCCTGTACGAGGAGGAGCCCTCCCTGCCGCCGCCCACCGGAGCCTGCGCCACGCTCAAGGCCCCCAAGTCCGCGCTCGGCTACCAGATCCTCAGCTACGCGCAGCAGCTCCAGTGCCCCCACAACCAGAACCTGGTCGCGATCCTCGGCAAGAAGAACCTCCAGATCGAGGGCACCGGCGCCTCCCGCCTCGACGTGATCGTCGACGCCAAGTACCGGAAGCTCAACGCCCTCCGCGCCGACGGCTCCGACGGCGTCTACTTCCGCAACTTCACCGCCCAGCGCACCACCTTCAACTCCCTCTACGTCCTCGCCGCCGACGGCTTCGTCATCGACGACGTCCTCACCCGCTGGAACGACGAGTACGGCTTCCTGACCTTCGCCTCCGACCACGGCCTCTACAAGAACTGCGAGTCCTACGGGAACGGCGACTCCGGCATCTACCCCGGCTCGGCCTCGAACATCAACGACGGGTACGGCTACGACGTACCCCGCTACGCCATCGAGATCACCGGCTGCCGCAGCCACCACAACATGGTCGGCTACTCCGGCACCGCCGGGGACTCGGTCTGGGTCCACGACAACGAGTTCGACCACAACATGGGCGGCGCGTCCATGGACTCCGCCTTCCCCGGGCACCCCGGACTGCCGCAGAACCACGCCCGCTTCGAACGCAACGACATCCACGACAACAACCAGAACTACTATCCCCACGTCGCCGACGGCACCTGTGCCAAGCCGCCCGTCGACCGGGGCTACGAGCGGGGCGTCGTCTGCCCGCAGATCTCCATGCCGCCCGGCACCGGCATCATCACCGCGGGCGGCAACTGGAACCTCTACGAGGACAACTGGGTCTACGGCCACCAGCGCGCCGCCTTCTTCCTCAGCGCCGTCCCCGCCTTCATCCGGGGCGAGTCCGCCTGGGGCAAGCAGACCGACACCTCCCACCACAACCGCTACGCCGGCAACCGCCTCGGCGTCGACAAGGCCGGCCACGCCCGCCCCAACCGCACCGACGTCTGGTGGGACGGCCAGGGCGGCGGCAACTGCTGGCAGGCCGACGCCGGCGCCGCCACCCCCGGCGCCCCGCCCGCCTGCGGAGCCCGCCGGGGCGAGGTCTCCGGCGCCACCGACCGGCTCGTCGGCGAACCCGTCAAACTCGCCCAGCTCCTCGTCTGCGCCGACTACAACGTCCAGGCCCGCCGCCTCCCGGCCGGCTGCGACTGGTACGGCGCCCGCGGCCTCCAGCGCGTCGAGACCCAGTTCGCCCTCGCCAGCGCCCTCGTCCTCGCGCTCGTCGGCGGCGCCCTCTGGTGGCGCCGGCTGCGCGGCAGCCGCCTCGCCGGCGCGGCCACCCTCGCCGGCCTCGTGGGCCTGGCCCTCGACGTCGCCGGCTCCACCCTGGCCCTCACCCCGACCCTCCTCCCCGCCCTCGCGCTGCTCCTCATGGGGGTGTGGTGGACCCTCCTCGGCCTCGCCCTGCGCCCCGGCCGCCCCGTCCTCGCCTGGACCACGGTCGCCCTCGGCGCCCTCACCCTGCTCGACGCCTTCGACAAGGCGGTCCTCATGGTCCCCGGCATCCCCCTCAGCCCCGCCTGGATCCGCCTGCTGCTCGGCACCATCTGGGTGCTGTGGGCGGTCATCGCCGCCGGGACGCGCACCAGCTCCGCCCCCGCCGCTGAACCCATGCCCGAAGCCTCGACGGAATCTCCGACGGACCCGCCGACGGATCCCCCGGCCGGCCACCCGGAAGGCGCGACGGCATGACACCTCCACTTTCCTCGGCCCCGGGCCCCGGCGCCGGGGGCCCGATCGCCCTGAGTCCCGCCGCCCCGGGCGCCGTGACCCCGAGTCCCGCCACCCCGGGCTCTACGGCCCCGGGCTCTACGGCCCCGAGTCCCGCCGGCCCGAGCCCCACCACCCCTCAGCCCCCCGCCCGGCCCGCAGCCCCGTCCCGCCGCGCGGCCGTGCGTACCACCGCGCACCTGCTCGCCGTCGTGGCCGCCGCCGCGCTGGTCCTCACCGGCTGCGGCGGCCGGGCCACCACCCACCACAAGCCCGGCACCAGTCACCAGGAGGCCACCGGCGACAGCGGCACCCTCCTGGCGGCCCGGGACGAGAGCGGACACCGGCTCCGTGAGCTCCCCGCGGCGGACGCGCCCACCGTCAGGGCCGAGATCCGTCCCGACTCCGAGGGCGGCTGGAACGTCCACCTCACGGTGGAGAGGTTCCAGTTCACCCCCGAGAGCACCGGCGGCGCGGCGCTCCCCGGCCGGGGCCACGCCCGCCTCCTCGTCGACGGTCGCGAGACCACCCGCCTGTACGGCCCGTGGGGTTACGTGCCGCCCGGCGCCCACACCCTGACCGTCCGCCTCCACGCGGACGACCACACCGTCTGGACCGTCGCCGGCGCCCCGGTCCAGGCCACGGTCCGTCTCGACGCCACCCCCGCCACCTCCACGGGCTCCTCCGCCCCGTCGTCCTCCGCCCCGCCGTCCTCCACCCCGTCCGCCTCCGCGCCGTCCGCCTCCGCGCCGTCGAGCCCCTGGACCACCGACCCCGGCCGGACCGTCACCCTCACCCTCACCGGAACGACCGTCGAGCCACCTCCCTCCCGCATCGAGCTGAAGAAGGGCGAACGCCTCACCCTCCGTGTCACCAGCGACCGCGCCGACACCCTTCACGTGCACGGCTACGACCGCGAACTGCCCCTCTCTCCCGGCGTGCCCGCGACCCTCACCCTCACCGCGGACCGGACCGGCCTCTTCGAGGTCGAGACGCACGAGTCCGGACTCGTGCTGACCCAACTCGTCGTCCGATGAGCCCCGGCCCCGGCCCCGCACCCGCCGGGCCCCTCGGGCTCCCGCTCGCCCACGGCGTGGGCTCCCGGCACGACCTCCCCCTCTCTCCCTTCTACGCCTACGCCGGCGCCTTCACCGCCCTCCTCGTCTCCTTCCTCGCCCTCGGACTCCTCTGGTCCTCCTCCCGCTTCGACGGCGACCGGTCGGGCCGCCCGCTCCCCGCCGCCGTCCAGCGGGCGGCCGACGCCCCCGCCACCCGCACCGCCCTCCGCCTGATCGGAGCCGCCGGCGCCCTCCTCTTCCTGCTCCACCTCCTCCTCGGCCCCGACGACCCGGACCGCAACCCCGCGCCGGGCGCCCTCTACGTCCTCCTCTGGGTCGGACTCGTCCCCGCCTCCCTCCTCCTCGGCCCCGTGTGGCGCCTGCTCAACCCCCTGCGCGCCCTGCACTCCCTCCGGCCGCCACGGAACCCGCGCCCCCTGCCCGCCGCGCTCGGCATCCGGCCCGCCGCCGCCGGACTCCTCCTCTTCACCTGGCTGGAGCTCGTCGCCCCCGACAACACCTCCACCACCACCCTCCTCGTCGCGCTCGGCGTCCACACCTCCGTCCAACTCCTGGGCGCCGCCCGGTACGGCGACCGGTGGTTCTCCCACGCCGACCCCTTCGAGGTCTACTCCTCCCTTCTCGCCCGGCTCTCACCGCTCGGCCGCCGCGCCGACGGCCGCCTGGTCCTGCGCTCCCCCTTCCACGGCCTCGACTCCACCCCGCAGACCCCCGGTCTCGTCGCCACCGTCTGCGTCCTCCTCGGCTCCACCGCCTACGACGGCCTCTCCGACAACCCCCGCTGGATCACCACCCTCCAGACCTCCGCCCTCGGCCCCGTCCCCACCGCCACCCTCGGCCTCGCCGCCACCGTCGCCCTCGTCGCCGCCCTCTACGGCGTCTGTGCCGGCGCCCTGCGCCTGATGAACCCCGCGCTCACCACTCCGCTCACCTCCTTCGCGCACTCGCTCCTGCCCATCGCCCTCGGCTACCTCACGGCCCACTACTTCTCACTTCTCGTGACCGAAGGGCCACGTACAGTCATCATGGCAGCGGGCACTGACAACGCCCCCTCGCCCGCTCCACCCCTGGGTCCCGGAGGCCTCGCCACCCTCCAGGTCGCCGCGATCGTCACCGGTCACGTCCTCGGTGTCGTCGCCGCGCACGACCGGTCCGTGCGCCTCTTCCCGCCCGCCCGGGCCGTCGCCGGGCAACTCCCGCTGTTCGTGCTGATGATCGCGTACACCCTCGGCGGCATCGGCCTGCTCATCGCCTGACGGCCCGCCCCGTCCCACCGGCCCCGCCCGGCGAGCTGGGCCGGCGGTGAGGGGGCCGATCGCCTCAGCCGGACCGGAACGGCATCATGGACCCCGTGCCCCAGACCCGCCCCCGAACCCAGCCGGCGCTCCGCCGCGCTCCCGTGCAGCAGCGGAGCGCCGAGCGGCTGGCCCGGATCCTCGACGCCTGCGCCGTCCTCCTCGACGAGACCGGCTACGAGCAGTTGAGCACCCGCGCCGTCGCGGCCCGAGCCGGCGTCCCCATCGGCTCCGTCTACCGCTTCTTCGGCAACAAGCGGGCGATGGTCGCCGCCCTCGCCCACCGCAACCTCGACCGGTACGCGGAGCGGATCTCGGAGCGCCTCGCCTCGGCGCCGATCCTCGACGCGCACGGCGCCATCGACAGTGTCCTCGACGAGTTCATCGCGATGAAGCGGACCGTCCCGGGATTCGCGCTCGTCGACTTCGCCGCGCCCGCCGCCACCCCCGGGGACGCCGCGCCGGACGGCCCCGACGAGGACCCGGCCGAGGCGGTGCCCGACGATCCCAACCGGCTCGTCGCCGAGAGGATCTGTGCGCTCCTCGCCACCCACCTCGGCCGCGCCGCGGACGAGGACCTGCACCGGAAGGTGCTCGTCGGAGTCGAGACCGCCGACGCCCTGGTCCGGCTCGCCTTCCGCTCGGACCCCGCGGGGGACCCGGCGCTCGTCGCCGAGACCCGCTGCCTCCTCCACGCGTACCTGGCGCCCTCGCTCTCGTGACCTCGCGCAGGGCCCCTCCCCGCCGTGCCTACCGGTCGGTATGCTCGGCGTCACCCGACGCCCCCAGGGAGACGCCATGCCCACAGCCCTGCGCATCTGCCCCCTCTGCGAAGCGACCTGCGGACTCACCCTGACGCTCGACGGGAGCCGCGTGACCGGGGCGCGCGGCGACCGCGACGACATCTTCAGCCAGGGGTTCCTCTGCCCCAAGGGCGCCTCCTTCCCCGAGATCGACGCCGATCCCGACCGGCTCCGGGTCCCCATGGTCCGCAGGGACGGCAGACTCCAGGAGGCCACCTGGGGCGAGGCGTTCGACACGATCGCCACCAGGATTCGCCCGCTCGTCGAGGAGTACGGGCCGGACGCGGTGGGTATCGTCCTGGGCAACCCCAACGCGCACACCATCGCCGGCGCCCTCTACCCGCCCCTGCTGATCGGCGCGTTGCGCACCCGGAACGTCTTCACCGCCTCCACCCTCGACCAGATGCCCAAGCACGTCTCCAGCGGACTGCTCTTCGGGGACCCCCTCGCCGTCCCCGTGCCGGACCTGGACCGCACCGACCACCTGCTGATCCTCGGAGCCAACCCGCTGGACTCCAACGGCAGCCTGTGCACCGCGCCCGACTTCCCCGGCCGGCTCAAGGCGCTGCGCCGGCGCGGCGGCACCCTCACCGTCGTCGACCCCCGGCGCACCCGCACCGCCCGCCTCGCCGACCGGCACGTCGCGATCCGCCCCGGCGCCGACGCCCTGCTCCTCGCCGCCCTCGTCCACACCCTCTTCGACGAGGACCTCGCCGACCCCGGCCCGCTCGCCGCCCAGGTGGAAGGCGTCGAGGAGGTACGGGCCGCGGTGCGGGAGTTCAGCCCCGAGGCGGTCGCGGAGGCCTGCGACGTCGACGCGGACACCCTCCGTGTCCTCGCCCGGGAGCTCGCCGCCGCGCCCACCGCCGCCGTCTACGGGCGGATGGGCAGCTCCACCGTGGCGTACGGCAGCCTCGCGAACTGGCTCGTCGACGTCCTCAACGTCCTCACCGGCAACCTCGACCGGCCCGGCGGCGCCCTCTTCCCGCTCTCCGCCACCTCACCCGCCCCGCGCCCCGCGGGGCCCGGCAGGGGTTTCGCCCTCGGCCGCCGCCACAGCAGGGTCTCGCACCACCCCGAGGTCAAGGGCGAGTTGCCGCTCGTCGCCCTCGCGGAGGAGATCGAGACGCCGGGGGAGGGGCGCATCCGGGCGGTGATCACCGTCGCCGCCAACCCCGTCCTCTCCGCACCCGACGGGCAGCGCCTCGACGCGGCCCTCGGCTCCCTCGACCTGATGGTCGCCGTCGACCCGTACCTCAACGAGACCACCCGCCACGCCGACGTCCTGCTGCCCCCGCCGCCGCCCTCCCGGAGCGCCCACTTCGACTTCGCCTTCAACGCCTTCGCCGTCCGCGACCAGGCCCGCTGGTCGCCCGCCGCCGTCCCCCTGGAAGCGGACCGCATGGACGAGTGCGAGATCCACGCCCGGCTGATCCTCGCCGTCTCCGGGATGCACGGCGCCCCGCCCTCCGCCGTCGACGACCTCGCCATCGGCACCACCCTCGCCAAGGCCGTCGTACAGGAGCACTCGCCGGTGTTCGGGGCGGATCCCGAGGAGTTCGCCGCCCGGCTCACCGGGGCCACCGGAGCCGAGCGGCGACTCGATCTGATGCTGCGGCTCGGTCCGTACGGCCTCACGCTGGACGAGCTGAAGGCGCACCCGCACGGCATCGACCTCGGACCGCTGAAGCCGCGGCTGCCGGCGGTCCTCAGGACGCTCAGCGGGCGGATCGAGCTGTTCCCCGCGCCCCTCGCCGCCGACCTGCCCCGGCTGCGGGCCGCCCTCGACGCGCCACCGGAGCCGGAGACCCTCCAGCTCGTCGGGCGCCGGCACCTGCGCTCGAACAACAGCTGGCTCCACAACACGCCTGCGCTGGGCGGGGGTTCGAACCGCTGCACCCTCCAGGTGCACCCCCGGGACGCGGAGCGCCTCCGGCTCACCGACGGCGGCATGGCCCGGGTGAAGGGCGAGGGCGGGGAACTGGAGGTGCCGGTGGAGGTCACCGACGGCGTCCGGCCGGGCGTCGTCAGCCTTCCGCACGGCTGGGGACACGACCGGCCGGGCACCCGGCTCTCCGTCGCGTCCGCGCGCCCCGGGGTCAACGTCAACCAGCTGCTCGACGGGTCCCGCATCGACCCGCTCTCCGGCACGGCGGTCCTCAACGGCTTCCCCGTCGAGGTGTCGCCCCGCCGGACGACCTGACCGGCACCGCGTCTTGCACCCCTTATTGACCTGGGGTTTTGCTCGTATTGCTCACGCGTGGACATCTTGTTAACGGCGGAAGGGGGCACCTACGGTCATCCGGACCGCCGCTCGGCGGCAGTTCAAGGGTGAACGTGAGGTGTCCTCCATGCTGACCGTCCTCGGCTTCGCCATGATCGCGACCTTCCTGGTCCTGATCATGCTGAAGAAGATGTCGCCGATCGCGGCGCTCGTCCTGATCCCCGCGTTGTTCTGCGTCGCGGTCGGGCAGGGCGCCCAGCTCGGCGACTACGTGATCGACGGGGTCGGCAAGCTGGCGCCGACGGCCGCGATGCTGATGTTCGCGATCGTCTACTTCGGCGTCATGATCGACGTCGGCCTCTTCGACCCGATCGTCCGGGGCATCCTGCGCTTCTGCAAGGCGGACCCCGTGCGGGTCGTCGTGGGCACCGCGGTGCTCGCAGCGATCGTCTCCCTGGACGGTGACGGCTCCACCACCTTCATGATCACCGTCTCGGCGATGTATCCGCTCTACAAGCGGCTCGGGATGAGCCTGGTGGTCATGACCGGTGTGGCCGCCACCGCCAACGGCGTCATGAACACCCTGCCCTGGGGCGGCCCCACCGCCCGCGCGGCGACGGCGCTGAAGCTCGACGCCGCCGACATCTTCGTGCCGATGATCCCCGCGCTCGGCGTGGGCCTGCTCTTCGTCTTCGTCCTGGCGTACGTGCTCGGGCGCCGCGAGCGCAAGCGCATCGGCTACCTGACCCTCGACGAGGCCCTGGTCCCGGAGACCGACGCGGTACTGGTCACGGCGGGCGGCGGTGCGACCAAGGGTCCCGGTGGCGCGGCCAAGGGTGCCGGCGGTGCGAGCAAGAGTGTCGGCGGTGCGGCCAAGGGCGGCGGTGGTGCGGCCACGGCCGAGGGTGGCGACAGTGGCGGCGGCTCGGGTGAGCGCGGTGGCGCCCTCGCGGCGGCGACGACCGGTACGGGCGAGGGCGAGGATGACGGATTCCAGGGGCTCGACCCCGACCGCGCGACGCTGCGGCCCCGGCTCTACTGGTTCAACGCTGCCCTGACGGTCGCGCTGCTCGCCGCGATGATCCTCGAACTGCTGCCGATCCCGGTGCTGTTCCTCCTGGGCGCCGCCCTGGCGCTCACCGTCAACTACCCGAAGATGGCCGAGCAGAAGGAGCGCATCGCCGCCCACGCGGACAACGTCCTCAACGTCGCCGGCATGGTCTTCGCCGCCGCCGTCTTCACCGGCGTCCTCACCGGCACCGGCATGGTCAAGCACATGGCCGACTGGCTCGTCGGCGCGATCCCCGAGGGTATGGGCCCGCACATGGCCCTGGTCACCGGCGTGCTGAGCCTCCCGCTCACCTACTTCATGTCGAACGACGGCTTCTACTTCGGTGTCCTGCCCGTCCTCGCCGAGGCGGGTGCGGCCCACGGGGTGTCGCCCCTGGAGATCGCCCGCGCCTCGCTGGCCGGACAGGCCCTGCACATGTCGAGCCCCCTGGTGCCCGCGGTGTACGTGCTCGTGGGCATGGCCAAGGTGGAGTTCGGCGACCACACCCGGTTCACGGTGAAGTGGGCCGCGCTCACCTCGCTGGTCGTGCTGGCGGCGGGGATCCTCTTCGGGATCGTCTGACCCGGCCGGGCTCGACCCGGTCCAGTCCCGGCCGCGGGAGCCGGTGGGCCGGTCCTGTCCTCGTCCCGTTCCGCCCGCGGGAGCAGGTCTGCCGGTGCCGTCCCGCCCGAGGGAGTCGGTGGGCCGGGTGGAGGGGGTCCGGGGAGGTGCGCCGGACGGGTGGAAGTCGGAGGGTGGTGCGGCCGGGTCGCCACCCTCCGTATCCATACTGTGACAGATAGTCGGATTATCGCGGTAATGGCCGACGTGATCACGACTGGAGGACCTCTCCCATGGCGACACCCCCCACCCGCACCCTGCTCCGCGCGACCCTCGCCTCCCTGGCGCTCGGCGCCGTGACCCTCGCCGGCGCCCCCCAGGCCTTCGCCGCGCCGGGCGACAACGGCGACGTCAAGGTCCACCGGCAGGGCACCCCCGACACCGACCAGGCCAACCAGCCCCAGGTCGGGTGCGTCGTCCGCTTCGCCGCCTTCAATTTCGACGGCTTGCAGAGCATCCGATGGAACATCTACGCACAGCCGGGCGGGCCAGGGAACCAGGATCCGTCGTTGAGGAACGGCAGCATCGCGATCGACGTCAACGGTGACGGGCACACGAACGACATCTCGGGCCTGGCGACCGGCATGTACAAGGTCGAGTGGACGTGGGTGGGCCAGAACGGCGCGGCGAAGTCGAAGGTCTTCCGCGTCAACTGCCCGACGGGCAACGGGGCGAACGGCGGGAACGGCAACAGCGGCAACGGCAACGGCGGCAACGGGAACGGGGGCGACGACGGCGGGAACGGGGGCGGGGGCAACGGGAGCGACGGGAACGGCGACGGCGGAGACGGGGGCGACAGCGGTCACGAGCA
This sequence comes from Streptomyces sp. NPDC002232, assembly GCF_042890295.1. Classification (NCBI taxonomy): domain Bacteria; kingdom Bacillati; phylum Actinomycetota; class Actinomycetes; order Kitasatosporales; family Streptomycetaceae; genus Streptomyces; species Streptomyces sp. NPDC002232. The sequence goes on from NZ_JBIARV010000007.1 coordinate 98,330, forward strand.
CGGCGGGCCCCCGCACGGCGCGGTCGGCGCGGGCGGCGGCGGCAGCGCGCAGATCGCCGCCGAGGACTCCTCCGCCTTCGGCGTCGGGGCGGCCGTCGCCGCCGGTCTCGCCGGCACGACCGGACTGGTCCTGATCCGCCGCTCGCGCCGCCGCGTCCATGGCGCCTCGTAGGTCCCGCTTCACGCGCAGGCAGCGGCGGCTGCTCCGGCTCGCCAGGACCGTGGCGCTGACCACGGCCCTGGTGACCGGGGGCTTCTGGTGGGCCGGCGACGGGGAGCCGGCCGACCCGCCGCTCGCCGCGGCGCCGGCCGCCTCCGGCGCGGCCGCCCAGGGCGCGGCCGGAACGGCGGCCGGAGCGCACACCGCCGTCGACCACAAGGCGAAGCCCAGGGCCCTGCCCAAGGCCGCGCCCGCGCCGAAGCCCGCGCCCGCACCCGCGCCGCTCGCCCGGTCGCGCCCGGTCACCGTCGCCGTCCCGGCCATCACCATCGAGGCCCCCGTGATGGAGCTGGGCCTCGACGCCACCGGCCGGCTCGGCACCCCGCCCGCCGACGACCCTCGGATCGTCGGCTGGTACGCCAAGGGGCCCACGCCGGGTGAGCGGGGGACCGCCGTCGTCGTCGGTCACCGCGACACCCGCACCGGGCCCGCCGTCTTCCTCAACCTCAACTCGCTCAGCGCCGGCAACACCGTCCGGGTCGCCCGCGCCGACGGGAAGGTCGCCGTCTTCACGGTCGACCGCGTGCGGACGTACGCGAAGAACGCCTTCCCCGACAAGGAGGTGTACGGGGACGCCGGGCGGCCCGAACTGCGGCTGCTCACCTGCGGCGGAACCTTCGACCGGGGCAAGGGCTACGAGGCGAACATCGTCGTCTTCGCCCACCTCACCGAGATCGCCCAGAAGATCTGAAGCGGTCGCGACAGACGCGGGATCCGACGGACTCGGATCCGGCCCTGGATCCGACGCGACCGCGACGGCGCTCGGATCCCCCGAACCCACGCCCCGGCCGACGGACCCAGCCGCTCCGTCGACCGGGGCGTGTCGCGCGCCCCCGTGCCGTACCAACCTCTCGCCCCCTCGCCCCCCCTCGCCCCCCTCGCCCCCTCGCCCCCTCGCCCCCCCTCGCCCCCTCGCCCACCGTCGCCTCCCTCTCCCGTCCTCTCCCGTCCTCGCCCTCCCCGTCCGCCGCATCCGTGGTCCCCCACCTCCGCCGGTCCGCGCCCTCCCGCTCGACGCGGCAAGGGGGGTTCCGCCAGTTCCGGTCGCGTACGCCTGTGCGGGCCCGACGTGGACATCCCCCGCGTCGGGGCGGCACGATCGAACAGCGCGCTCCGTCCGGGTCCGCGCCGCTTCCCGCGGCGTCCCCGGTGAGACGGGCGGCACCCCGCGGACCCTGGCGCCGAAAAACTAACAGCGCTAGTTTGGGTCGGACGAGGAACCGGCAACGTGAGGAGACAGCGGATGAAGGCCCACGACGGGATGTACATCGGCGGGGAATGGCGCCCCGCCTCCTCCACGGACACCATCCCGGTGCTGAACCCGGCGGACGAGCAGGTCATCGGCCACGTCCCGGCGGGCACCGCCGAGGACGTCGACGCCGCCGTGCGCGCCGCCCGCGCCGCGCTCCCCGGCTGGGCCGCCACCCCGCCCGCCGAGCGCGGAGCCCGGATCGCGGCCCTCCGCGACGCGCTCGCCGCCCGCGCGGAGGAGATCGCCGCCACCGTCACCGCCGAACTCGGCGCCCCGCCGCAGTTCGCCGCCGCCGTCCACGCCGGACTCCCGATCGCCATCGCCGGCAGCTTCGCCGAACTCGCCGCCACCCACCCCTTCGAGGAGAAGGTCGGCAACTCCACCGTCTACGCCGAGCCGGTCGGAGTCGTCGCCGCGATCACCCCCTGGAACTACCCGCTCCACCAGATCGTCGCCAAGGTCGCCCCGGCCCTCGCCGCCGGCTGTACCACCGTCCTCAAGCCCGCCGAGGACACCCCGCTCACCGCGCAGCTCTTCGCCGAGGCCGTGCACGAGGCCGGCCTGCCCGCCGGTGTCTTCAACCTGGTCACCGGCCTCGGCCCGGTCGCCGGGCAGGCGCTCGCCGAGCACCCCGGCGTGGACCTCGTCTCCTTCACCGGCTCCACCGCCGTCGGCCGCCGCATCGGCGCCCTCGCGGGCGGCGCCGTCAAGCGGGTCGCCCTCGAACTCGGCGGGAAGTCCGCCAACGTGATCCTGCCGAGCGCCGACCTCGCCAAGGCCGTCTCCGTCGGCGTCGCCAACGTCATGTCCAACTCCGGCCAGACGTGCAGCGCCTGGACCCGGATGCTGATCCCCGCCGACCGGTACGAGGAGGCGGTGGCGCTCGCCGCCGAGGCCGTCGCCAAGTACGTCCCCGGGGAGCGCGTCGGCCCGCTCGTCAACGCCAAGCAGCGCCAGCGCGTGCGCGGCTACATCGAGAAGGGCGTCGAGGAGGGCGCGCGGCTCGTCGCGGGCGGTCCCGAGGCCCCGCGCGAGACCGGCTACTACGTCTCCCCGACGGTCTTCGCCGACGTCACCCCCGAGATGACCATCGCCCAGGAGGAGATCTTCGGCCCGGTGGTCTCCCTCCTGCGCTACGAGGACGAGGAAGAGGCCCTCGCCATCGCCAACGGCACCGTCTACGGACTCGCCGGAGCGGTCTGGGGGGACCCCGAGGAGGCCGTCGCCTTCGCCCGCCGCATGGACACCGGCCAGGTCGACATCAACGGCGGCCGGTTCAACCCGCTGGCCCCCTTCGGCGGGTACAAGCAGTCCGGCGTCGGCAGGGAGCTCGGCGCGCACGGCCTCGCCGAGTACCTGACGACCAAGTCCCTGCAGTTCTAGGCCCAGGAACCGAGGAGAGACGCGTGATCCGCGCCGCCGTCCTGCCCGCCGTCGGCTCTCCGCTGGAGATCACCGGCATCGAACTGCCCGCACCCGGTCCCGGCCAGGTCCGGGTGCGGCTCGCCGCCGCCGGGGTCTGCCACTCCGACCTCTCCCTGACCGACGGCACCATGCGCGTCCCGGTCCCGGCCGTCCTCGGACACGAGGGCGCCGGCACGGTCGTCTCCGTCGGCGAGGGCGTCACCCACGTCGCCCCCGGTGACGGCGTCGTCCTCAACTGGGCGCCGTCCTGCGGCGGCTGCCACCCCTGCTCGCTCGGCGAGGTCTGGCTCTGCGCGAACGCGCTGACCGGCGCGGCGAACGTCCACGCCCGCACCGAGGACGGCACCGAGCTCCACCCGGGGCTCAACGTCGCCGCCTTCGCCGAGGAGACGGTCGTCGCCGCGAACTGCGTCCTGCCCGTCCCCGACGGCGTGCCGCTCACCGACGCGGCGCTCCTCGGCTGCGCGGTCCTCACCGGCTGGGGCGCGGTCCACCACTCCGCCCGGGTCCGGGAGGGCGAGACCGTCGCCGTCTTCGGCGTCGGCGGGGTGGGCCTCGCGACCCTCCAGGCGGCCCGGATCGCGGGCGCGTCGACGATCGTCGCCGTGGACGTCTCCCCGGAGAAGGAGGCGCTCGCGAGGGCCGCCGGAGCCACCGAGTACGTCGTCGCCTCCGCGACCACGGCCAAGGACATCCGGAAGCTGACCGGAGGCCAGGGCGTCGACGTGGCCGTCGAGTGCGTCGGCCGCGCGGTCACCATCCGGACCGCCTGGGAGTCCACCCGGCGCGGCGGCCGCACCACCGTCGTCGGCATCGGGGGCAAGGACCAGCAGGTCACCTTCAACGCCCTGGAGATCTTCCACTGGGGCCGCACCCTCGCCGGCTGCGTCTACGGCAACTCCAACCCGGCCGAGGACCTCCCGGTGCTCGCGGCGCACATCCGGGCGGGACGGCTGGACCTCGGCGCCCTCGTCACCGAACGGATCACCCTGGACGGCATCCCGGGCGCCTTCGAGAACATGCTCGCGGGCAAGGGCGGCCGCGCCCTCGTCGTCTTCTGACCCGAGGCGCGGAAGCGCGTACCGACGGGAGGGCGTCCGGCCCGGGCCGCGCGCTCCGGCCCGAGCCGCGACTTCCGGCCCTGGGCGCGCGGAAGCCCGTACCGGCGGGGGTCCGGTACGGGCTTCCGTGGTGCGACCCGCGGGGAGCGGGTCAGAGATCGAGGACGAGACGGTCGCCGCGTGAGCGTCCCACGCAGATCATCATCGTCGTCCCCGAGGCCTTCTCGTCCTCGCCGAGGACGGTGTCGTGGTGCTCGGGCGTCCCGGCGATCACCTTCGTCTCACAGGTGCCGCACCAGCCCTCCTCGCAGGAGTACGCCACACCCGGCATCACCTCGCGCACGGCGTCGAGCAGGGTCCGTCCGGGCGGCACGCTCAGGGTCCGCCCGGTCCGCCGGAGCTCGACCTCGAAGCCGCCCTCGCCGGAGGGCCTCTCCACCGGCGCCGCGCCGAACCGCTCCAGGTGCAGCGGTCCCCGCCACCGGTCCTCCACCGCCCGCAGCAGCCCCTCGGGGCCGCAGCAGTACACGGCCGTCCCGGCGGGCTGCCCGGCCAGGACGGCGTCCAGGTCGGGCAGCCCCGCCGTGTCCTGCGGGACGAGCGTGACCCCGGGCAGCGCGGCGAGCTCCTCGCGGTACGCCATGGAGGCCAGGCTCCGCCCGCCGTACAGCAGCGACCACGAGCCCGTCGGCAGCGAGCGGACCATCGGCAGCAGCGGGGTGATGCCGATGCCGCCCGCGACGAACAGGTACCGCTCGGCGGGCACCAGCGGGAACCGGTTGACCGGGCCCCGGACGTCCAGGACCGTCCCCTCGCCGACGGAGGTGTGGAGCTCCTCGGAGCCGCCCCGGCCGCCGGGCTCCCGCAGGACCCCGAGCCGGTACGTGGTCCGGTCCGCCGGATCGCCGCAGAGCGAGTAGTGCCGGACCGTCCCGGACGGCAGCGTCACCTCCAGGTGGGCTCCCGGCTCCCAGGGCGCGAGCGCGGCGCCCGAGGGGTCGCCGAGCAGCAGCCCCAGGACCCCCTCGGCCTCCCGGACGACGGAGCGGACCATGAGCCGGACCGTGTTCATGACGTCACCTCGGCGTCGTTCACGGCATCACCTCGGCGTCCCGGTGGGCGGGAGCAGCGGCTCCGGCCACAGCCGGCACAGCGCCCCGTACACCACCGCGGCGACCACGAAGGAGGCCGGCAGGCTCAGGTCCACGCCGCCGGTGAGGCCGGTCAGCGGACCCGTGTAGAGCGGGTTGTTCACCCACAGCACGCCCACCACGGAGCCCGCCGCGAAGGCGGCGGCGGCGCGCGCGTTGACCCCGCCCGTGTACCAGTACCGTCCGCCGCCGCCCGTGGTGAACGCGCGCAGTGCCTCCGCGTCGTACCGGCCGCGGTGGAACACGTATCCGACGGAGAGCACGGCCGCCCACGGCGCCACGACGGTGAGCAGCAGCGTCACGAACGCCGACATCGCGTCCATGGCGTCGTACACCACCGCGCCGAGGTAGAGCACGGCCGCCGCGAGCAGCGCGACCACCGTGGTCACGGCGGCCCGGGAGGAGCGCCAGAACACCGAGTTGGCGGAGAGCCCGGCCGCGTACAGGCACAGCCCGGCCTGCGGCAGGGTGCCCGCGAAGCCGAAGACGACCACCGCCACGGCGAACCAGGCGGGCACGGCGTCCGTCAGGCCCTGTAGCCACGGCTCGTCGGGCACGGGGAAGAGCGTCGTCACGTACGCGCCGGTGAGCAGCGCGGCGAGACTGCTGAGGAACATCGAGATCCCGCTCGCCCGCACCACCCGGCCGGTGGGGGTGCCGGCCGGCATGTAGCGGGTGTAGTCGCCCTGGAAGGTCGCGTACGACAGGGGCACGGTCGCGGACGCGGTCGCCGCGAGCAGCCAGGTGTGCAGGGTGCTGTCCAGCGCCAGGCTGCCGCCGGAGTATCCGGGGTCGAACTTCGGCGCGAGGACGAGCGCGGTGCCGAGCAGGACGGCCCCGCCGGTGACGGCCGTGATCCGGTACGTGCGGACCAGCGTCTCGTGGCCGCGCACGGCCACCAGCGCGACCGCCGCCGCCGTCACGAACATCGCCACGGTCAGCGCGCCGGGGCCCGTCGGGGTGGAGAGCAGCCGGTGCCCCGCGACCATCACGGCGGTGCCGCCGGTCCACACCGCGATCGCGAAGAAGCCGAGCGCGGTCACCACGGTGATGACGTTGCCGACGACCCGGCCGCGCACCCCGAAGTGGGCGCCGCTCGACACCGGATCGTTGGTGCCGGTGCGGACGCCGAAGCGGGCGAGCGGCGCGAGCAGCGCGGTCCCGACCGCGACGCCGGCCGCGATCGCGGTGGCCGAGGCCCACCAGCCGAGGCCGAAGACCACCGGCAGGGCTCCGAGCACCACGGTGCCGAACGAGAACTGCGCGGAGGGCCAGATCCAGCCGAAGTCGCCCGGTGTCGAGGTGCGTTCCGCCTCGGGCACCGGCGCGATGCCGTCGTGGTCGACCGCCGCACGGGGCGGCGTCACGGTGGACGCCGCCCCGGTCGGTGTGGTGGTCATGAGGCGCCCCCGGCGAGCTCCTCGGAGAGGGCCCCGGCCGGGTCCTGGCCGGGCAGCACGTCGACCACCCGGAGGGCGGCGCAGGCCGCCCCGGAGGTGCGCTCGCCGCTGGTCAGGTCGAAGGTCGTGTGGTGCAGGGGGCAGGTGATCCGCAGCCTGTCCCCGTCGACCCTGCCGTACTTGAGCCGGCCCCCGCGGTGGGGGCACAGGGCGGCCGCGAGGACCTTGCGGCCGCCGACCTCGACCAGGACCAGGTCCTCGGTCACCTGGCGGACGACGGGCTCGCCGGAGCCCCGCCGCCCGGCGGGCACGGCCGTCATGCGACGCTCTCCCGGGCCCGCGCGATCGCCGTCTCGGTGGCCTCGCCGACGATGTCGGAGGCCAGTCGCACACCCGCCCAGATCTTCGCGAAGTCGGGCTCGTCGAGCGCGCGGATCGCGGTGCGCATGTGGTTGCTGTGGTACGAGTCGATGTACAGGTGCTCGGTGTAGTAGGCGTCGTGGGCGATCCCGAGCCGCCGCGCCGCGCGGGCGAAGCTCTGGAAGGCGTACAGGACGCTGGTCTCGAAGTAGGCGTACGCCCCCAGGAAGTACTGCGGGGACGGCGCCCGGCTCGCCAGCCAGTGGAACATGTTGACGTAGGCGTAGCACTCCGGGGACGTGTCGTCGAGGTAGTCGTCGAGCTCCAGGCTCATCCCGAGCTCGGTGAGCAGGTCCCGGTAGAGCTGGGAGTGGGCCTTCTCCTCGTTGCCGCAGCCCAGTTCGTCGATCAGGACGCGGAAGACCGCCATCGCCGAGCGGTAGGGCAGCCGGGGGACCACCGGGAGCAGCGACTCGGACTCGGTGAGCCCGTCGAGCGCGAACTCCCGGACGATCAGCTTGAACTGGTCGAGCGTCGCGTGCTCGGCGAGGAAGGTCGCGCTCTCCGGGAGGGCGGCCTCCTCCTCGGCGAGGAACTCCTTGAGCGCCTGGAGCAGCTCGCCGGCCGAGCCGAACGTGGGGGCGGAGGCCTCGTAGGCGCGCGCCTTCGGCAGGATCCACCGCTCCTCGATCGCGGTCATCGAGCCGTAGTCGCCGAGGTTGGGCACCCGCCGGTAGAGGGCGTGCAGTTCGCGCTGGGCGGTCGCGGCCGGGGCCGCGATCGAGTGCGCGGCCACCGGGACGGAGGAGGCGGTGGGGGAGGCGGGGGTGGTGCTCATGCCGCCTCGACCTCCTCGTGCGTGGTGGGGGAGGAGATCACGCCGCGCTCGTGCAGTTCCTTCTTGACCCAGCGGTACCAGTCGTCGCGGAAGACGCCGTACTTCTCGCAGACGGTGTTGATCTCCGCCTGGCGGTCCGGGGTGGGGTCGACCAGCATCGCGTTGCACAGGCCGGGTTCGAGGTTGGCCAGCGGGCCGATGAAGCCCTGGATGCCGCGGGCGTCGACGAGGAGGTTCTCCCAGCCCTCGAAGACCGGGATGCCGGTGCCGGCCTCGGCCATCCTGCGGGTGAAGGCGGCGTCGCCGCTCGACTCCTTGATGCCGACGATCCCGGGGATCTCCTTGCAGATCCGGATCAGGGTCTCGAACTCGATGCGGTTGCCCGACAGCGCCTCCTCGTTGTAGAGGAAGATCGGTATGTCGAGGGCCGCGCGGATCGCCCGGTAGTGCTCGACGATCTGGTCCTGCGTCACGTCGGCGCCGAAGGGCGTGGTGACGACGACGGCGTCGGCGCCGATCTCGGCGGCCGAGCGGGCCCGGTCGACCACCGAGGCCGTGTCGGGGAGCTGGATCCCGGCGAGAACGGGGAGCCCGCCGGCGTGCTTCACGGTGTACGTGACGACGTCCTGCCACTGCCGGGCGTCGAGCTTCCAGCCCTCGCCGGAGGTGAGGGCCGGCATGAGACCCGTGACCTCGGCCCGGATGTGGTCCAGGAGCCGGACGACGCTCTGCTCGTCGACGGTGCCGTGCTCGTCGAGCGGGGTGATCAGGGGGACGACGGTCCCGGAGTAGGAGTCAGGCATGAGTGGAGTGCCCTTCGAGATCTGGATCAGAGGGAGTCGGAGTCGACCTTCAGCACCAGCGAGCGCCGGTAGAGGTCCTCCAGGTACGCGGGGAACGCGGGCTCCGCGCCGGTGCCGAGCGGCACGACGGGCAGGCCGTCGGCCGCCTTCAGCAGCCGGGGGCTCGCGGTGTGCAGCACGCCGTTCCGGCCGGTGACCTGGGCCAGCAGCAGGCGCTCGTGCGTGGGGAGTCCGTCGAACTCGGGGGTGGTGAAGGCCCGCCGGAGGTCGTCCTCGTCGTACGGGACCCGGTCGATGGCCAGGTCGGTGTGGAGGACGTCCATGAACGGGTAGTAGTCGTCCTGCACGCCGCGCTCGTAGCCCCAGACGAGGTCGTCGCAGCGGCCGACCTGCTCCCAGTTCATGACGACCCGGCCGGCGTCCCCGGCGGCGAGCCGGGCCGCGAAGAAGGACTTCGCGGCGACGCGGACGGTCTCGTCCTCGCTGTGCATGCCCATGAAGAGCGTGGCGTCGATGAACACCGTGGGGGCGTGCCCGGCCGCCCCGTTCGCGGGCGTGGCGTCAGCCGGCATAGCGCTCGAGCACCTTCCGCATCCGCTCCATCGCGCCGGCGAACACCTCGGGCTCGCGGGCGAGGGCCAGGCGGACGAAGCGCTCGCCCTTCTCCTTGGTGTTCCAGTAGAAGAAGGTGCCGGGCAGGACGTACACCTCCTCGTCGAAGAGGACGGCCTGGAGCTGGGTGGCGGTGAGGTTCTCGGAGGTGATGCGGAACCAGGCGACGCTGGTGCCGACCACCGGCTCCTGGAACTCCAGGATGGTGCCGGCGAGGGCGGCGCGGGCGGCGTCGCCGTTGGTCTTGATGATGTCGCGGACGGAGGCGAAGCCGTCGGTGATGGAGTCCTCGATGTACTGCGTGACCATGTTGAGGACGAACGGCGACACGTTCAGCAGGACGCTGGTGTGGAGGTTGTAGACCTCCTCCTGGATGTTCCGGCTGGCGGTGATCATGGCGCACTTGGCGTCCTGGATCGGCCAGGTCTTGCCGGTGTCCTCCATCACCATGTAGGTGACGCCGGACTCCTCCAGGAGCTTGTAGATGTCCACCCGGCCGATGCCCTCGTCGCAGAGCGCGAAGGAGGCGAAGCAGAAGTCCATGACCAGGACCTTGTCGTGGTCGACGCAGTAGCGCACGACCTCGGCGAAGCCCTCCAGCTTCTCGGCGAGCAGGGTGAACCCGGTCGGGTTGTTCGGGTCGACCAGGTAGATCGCGTCCGCGTCGATCGACTCGACCAGGCGCTCGTAGATGGCGTCCTTGTCGTGCAGCACCGACTCGTCGACCGGACCGAGCGGCACCTGCATGTTGCGCAGCAGGTCGACCAGGTTGTCGAAGCAGGGCTCCACCAGCTGCACGGACATCCCGCGCTGCTTCAGGAACATGCCGGCCACCATCGTGGAGACGCTGGCGGAGTACGAGAGGAGCGTCCGGTCCATCGCCCGGGCGGTGGGCTGCTGGTGCAGGCGGAAGAAGGCGTCGATGAACTGGCGCTCGAAGTGGGCCTGCTGCTTGGACTCGGACTCGTGCCAGAGCTCGGGGAGCCGGGAGACGATGCGCTCCTGCGAGGCGGACTGACGCTGGTGGGTGTGCGCGTCGGCCAGGTTGAACCGGGTCTTCAGAGCCTCGATCTCGTGCTGGGTGAGGTCGACGAAAGTGCTGACGTCTGCCTTGTCGGTGACCGACATGAAGAACTCCCGCTGTCGAAACGAATCTCCGTCCGGAATTCCGGCGGCGTGAATGACTGTAAGAGCTTCGAGCGGCCTTGCGAATAACGGCCGGGTCACGCAATTAATAATCACCGCGATGTTCTGCGGCAGAAAAAAAGGAACGACGGCCAGGCATTCCTCGAAAGGAATGCCTGGCCGTCGTTCGCGCTGGTACCGCCGCTTCCGCGGCTTGTTCCGGCTATTCGGTGGCGGCCCGCAGCAGGATGTCTTCGTACACCTTCGGGTCGTCCGAGGCGATGACCGGCCAGCCGATGCCGTACGCGCCCTCCCAGCCCACGTCGATGCCGGGGTTGGCGTGGTCGGAGCCGTCGGGCAGGAACAGGTGGGGGCTGCAGTTCACGCGGTCGCTCTTGGACAGGGCGGCCTGGTCGGCGAGGCTCCGGCGGGCCCGGCCGTCGTCCAGCGCCTCGGTGAGCGCGTCGACGTCGACGGCGCCCGTCTCGGCGGCGACGTCCAGGATCACCTTGCGGTGGCTGATGCACCGCGACTCGGCCCAGAAGGCCCGGCGCAGCCCGAGGTCGAGCTGCTCGGAGGCGTTGAGGCTCTGCTCCTTCGCGGCGAGCACCGCCTCCAGGGCGGGCAGCGTCGTCGACGGGTACAGCCAGTCCTTGGCCTGCCACAGCTGCCAGCCGGCGGCCGGCTCCAGGCTGGCCATCCGGGCGACCTCGCTGTCCGTGCCGGGGCGCGGGCTCGGGGCGTCGTTCAGGAGTTCCAGGGGGAAGGCGCGCAGGTCGAAGGAGACCTGCTCCTCCAGGCCCAGCCGGGTCCGGGTGGCGTGGAGCCGGTGGATGGCGATGTGCGCGAAGGAACACCAGATGTCGGAGAAGACGGTGACGACTCCGCGCGGCGGGGTCAGTTCGGCGGTGGTCGGGTCGGACATGGTTCTCCTCGGTTCGGGTGCGCGGGCCGAGCGGTGCTCAGCCGGTGGTGGACTCGTGGGCGTCCAGGGCCGCCTCGAGGTCGAGGTCGGCGTCCGGCAGCCAGGCGGGCAGGGACGGGATGCGGGCCATCGCGTCGAAGAGCCGGGGCACGGCGGCCTCCTCGACGGTCGGCCCGTGGGCGCTGAGCAGCCGTGCGGGGCGCAGGGCGGCCAGCTCGTGCACGGGGCGGAGGAACTTGGCCTCGTCGACCAGCGCGGTCCACGGGGCTATCGCACGGTTCAGTACCTCGAAGCCGTGGAAGAATTCCTCCTCCGAAAGGTCGGTGAAGTCCTGCTGAATTTCTTCGACGACGGTACCGAAACTGTCGGAGCTGTAGAGCGTTCCATCGGAATGGTCGAACACGGCGAGGGTTCCGGGTGAATCGAAGGTGGGGGGCCGGTGAAAACTCAGCTCACGATCGCCGACTTTTACGCGACTTCCCGGGTTCGCGGTCACCACCCGTTCCTGCGGAATGCTGAACTCTTCCGATATTCGCGTGATCGATATCGCGTTGGCCAGCACCTTCGCCCGCGGCGCGGCCTCCAGGATGCGGGCCAGGGCGCCGGTGTGGTCGCGGTCGTCGTGGGTGACGACGACCCAGCGCAGGTCGCCCGGCTCGATCAGCGACCAGAGGGAGTCCAGGAAGCCCTCCCGGTCGACGGGCATGCCGGTGTCCACGAGCAGCGGCTCGCCGGACCGGAGGAGGAAGGCGTTCACCGGCTGGTCGCCGAGACCGGGGATGGGCAGGGCCGACGGGAGGACGTGGATGTCCGGCCCGGCGGTGTAGGACGTCTTCATGAGCAGCCTTTCACGAGGCGCCGAGCGGGCCGGGGGTCCCCCGGGCGCGGGCCCGGGGGAGGTGCCGGCCTCGGTCAGACGAGCTGGATGGTCAGGGAGCCGGCGATCAGCAGGGCGAGGCCCAGGGCGCGCGGCTTGGTCAGCGAGCGCTGCGGGAGCTTGAACAGGCCCTTGTGGTCGATCAGGGCCGAGGTGAGCTGCTGGCCCGTGACGGTCAGCGCGATGGTGACGGCCGCGCCGATGGTCGGGATGAGCAGGAAGGTGCCGGTGACGTACGCGGCGGCGCAGGCGCCACCGAGCCAGCCCCACCAGGGCATCTTCTTGAGCGGGGCGATCTTGGGCTTCGGGGTCTTCCGGGTCGCGTAGAGCACGAGCAGGACGACGGCGATGGTGAAGGTCGCGACGGCGAAGCTGATCACGGCGACGGTGATGGGCTGCTTCAGCTGGGCGCGCAGCTGGGCGTTGACCGCGCCCTGGATCGGGAGCACGGCGCCGGCGACGATGCCGAGGACGAGCCAGCCGGCGCGGCCGGCGCTCGACATCTTGGGGGCGCCGGGAGGAGCCGCGGCCTTCATGCCCCGGATGATCACGACGATGCCCGCGAGGACGGCGAGGGCGCCGAGGACGATGCCGACGCTCAGGTCCTTCTGCTTCAGGCCGAGGAGGCCGAAGAGGTCGAGGGCGAGCGAGGCGAACATCTGGCCGGTGACGAAGAGTCCGACGGCTGCCAGTGCGCCGAGCCGTGGGAACAGCAGGATGCCACTGGTGATGTAGAGGGGGCTGGCGAGTCCGCCGAGCAGCTGCCACCACTCCACGTCGGGCAGCTTGCCGAGCGCGCCGAGCGCACCGGCGGCCACCGCGAGCACGACGAGCAGCGTGGTGGCCACGCCGAGCTGGATGGTGGAGGCGCCGTACGGGGTGCCGACGGCGGCGTTGAGCTGGAGGTTCACCGAGGCCTGGACGGCCAGGAGGCAGCCGACCAGCAGGGCCGCGGCGAGTAGCGCGGTGTGCATCTGGATCTCCCTGGGGCGGGATGGCGAGCGGATAAGTGGACACTGAGTCCGTTTAGCATGCCATGCAACATGGCAAACGGACAAGGTGTCCACTTAGCCCCGGGGGAAGTAAGGTCGGGTCATGAGCGAGGAAGAGCAGCGAGGCCGCGGGGCCTCCTCCGTGCACCGGGTCGGCGGGCTCCTCGGTGATCTTCAGGCCGCGGACGAGCAGCCGGTCGCGCCGCGCAGACGCGCGGACGCGGAGCGCAACCGTGCCCAGATCCTGGCCGCGGCCGAGCGGCTCTTCGCCGAGCAGGATCCGCGCTCGGTCACCATGGACCGCATCGCCAAGGCCGCCGGCGTGGGCCGGGCCACGCTGTACCGGAGCTTCCCCGACCCGTCCTCGGTGGCGGTGGCGCTGCTCGACGAGCACGAGCGCCGGCTCCAGGGGCAGCTCATCTACGGGCCGCCGCCGCTCGGCCCCGGCGCCCCGGCGGGGGAGCGGCTCGCGGCGTTCTACCTGGCGATGCTCGACCTGCTCGAACGGCATCTGCCGCTGGCGCTGGGGGCGGAGACGGGTCCGGCGCGTTTCCGGACGGGCGCGTACGGATTCTGGCGCGTCCACGTCCGGACCCTGCTGGTCGACCACGGGGTCGAGGACCCGGATCCGCTGATCGACATCGCGCTCAGTCCGCTGTCGCCCGAGCTCTTCCAGTTCCAGCGGCACGAGCTCGGCCTGTCGGCCGAGCGCATCGGGCGCTCTCTGACAGTCTTCGCCCGCCAGCTGCTCCACTCAGGAGGCGGTCGCTGACCGTCCTGGTGAGGGAGCCTTCGACGCCGCCTGTGGCGTCGGCATGGTGGTGACGGCCGGACCGGCCGTGGTGGCCGGGTGGACGAGGCCCGGCAGGATCAGCTCCCAGATGCGGCGCAGCCGCACCTCCGCGGGGTCGTGCAGGGCGTCGCTCTCCGTCGGCCGGGGCGGGTCGGCGGGCGTGCCCGGGGGGCGCATCTCCAGCTCCACCCCGGTGATCACGTAGCCGATCAGCGCCGCGACCGCCGTCGCGTCGACGCCCGGCCGTAAGGCCTCCTCGGCCGCCGCGTACCGCGCCAGACGGCCCACCTCGCGCCGCCAGGGACACTCCTGGCCCGGCCCGGGTTCGGTCGACTGGAGTTCGCGGGCGAGGCGCTCGCCCGCCCGCGCCGTGGGATCGGTCTCGAAGAGCCGGATCAGCGCGTGGGTGGTGATGACCAGCTTGTCGATCGCGGTGCCGCCCACGCCCTCGGTGGACAGACAGGCCGACTCGACCGTGATCCGGGTGACCGCGCGGGCCCGGCCGCGCACCGCGGTCGCCAGGTCCGACTTGGTCGCGAAGTGGAAGACCAGTGCGCCGGTGGTCACGCGTGCCTCACCGGCTATCCGGGCCAGCGAGGCCCGCTCGTAGCCCACCCTGTCGAACACCTTCGCGGCCGACGACAGGATCTCCTGTCTGGTGCGTTCCGCGCGCTGCTGAATCGCCATGAGCTCCCCCGTGGAGTTGGAGTCGCGAGAAGGGCCGGAGCGTTGTCTTCCGGCCCGCGCCTGTGACCGACTCGAAACTATCCGGCCGGGGACCGGCGAAACGTGCCTTCCTTTCGTTCCGGCCGGAACTGGGGCTTGACGCGCTTCTTCGTCCCAGGTCGCGGGCGCCCGGCCCGCGAGAGGGGCCCGCGAACTGACCGGAACCGGAGGTATGGCCTGTCAGGTGGATTCAGCCGTTCCGGGGGCCGCGGAGGCCCGCGCCCGGGAGCGGGATACGGCCACGCCCGCGAGGCACAGCGCACCCCCGGCGAGGGTGAGCGCACCCGGCAGTTCGCCCAGGAGCCCCCACGCGAGGAGCACCACGAGCGCGGGCACGGCGTACGTCGTCGCGCCCATCCGTCCCGCCGTCGTGCGGGCCAGGGCGTACGCCCAGGTCGTGAAGGCGAGCGCGGTCGGGAAGACGCCCAGGTAGACCATGTTCAGGGTCGCCGACAGCGGGGCCCGCCCCGCCTCCTCGACCAGCTGCCCGGCGAAGGGCAGACAGGCCGCCGTGCCCACGAGGCACCCGAAGGTCGTCACCTGGAGCGCGCTGCCGTGCGCGAGCGCCGGCTTCTGGGCGACGACCCCGCCCGCGTACGCGATCGCCGCGAGCAGGCAGAGGACCACCCCGAGCACCGAGGCGTGCCCGCCGGAGGAGCCGCCGGACATCGACAGGCCGACCGTCACCGCGCCCGCGAAGGAGACCGCCATGCCGGCGAGCAGCCGCGGCGGCAGTGACTCCCGGAGAAAGCGGGCGCCCAGCAGGGCGATCAGGATCGGTCCGATGTTCACGACCATCGCCGCCGTGCCCGCGTCGACCTCCTGCTCGCCCCAGTTCAGGACCACCATGTACACCCCGAACCACAGCAGGCCCGAGACGGCGATGCCCGGCCAAGCCGCCCGGGGCGGCAGTCCCTCCCGCCGGAGCAGGAGCACGGCCCCGAGGACCAGAGATCCGGCGAGCAGCCGGCCGAGCGCGAGCGCGCCGGGGGAGTAGGCCGCCCCGGCGCTGCGGATGGACACGAAGGCGGAGGCCCACAGGACGACGGTGACACCGGCGGCGACGAGCGCGAGGCGGGAGGGTTGCTTCTGCATGGACCGACCGTAGGACGCGAACCCTTCGGCGCTCACCGCAATATCGCCCGGGGCCGGGGCCGGGGCCGGGGCCGGGGCCGGTGGCGGTGGCGCCCTGGCGCCCCGCCGGCTCCCACCCCCCTCAGCGCAGCGCCTCCGCCGTGATGCCCAGGCCCGTCCGCAGGGCGCTCTCGCCCGCCGGGGTCACCTTCACCGCCCGCTCGGACCCGATCCGGACGCACCACCCGGCGTCGAGCGCGTGCCGGCACAGTGCGGCGCCGGCGAGCCCCGCGAGGTGCGGGCGGCGCTCGGTCCAGTCCAGGCAGCCGCGCGCGACGGGCCGCCGCCCCTTCCGTACGAAGGTGATGCCCTGCTCGTCGAACCAGGCCAGGCCCCGGTCCGTGAGCGCGAACCCGGTGTCCTGGCGCAGCAGTCCGCGTTCCGTCATCGCGTCGGCGATCGCGATGCCGAGCCGCCCCGCGAGGTGGTCGTAGCAGGTCCGGCCGCGCGCCATCGCCTGCCCGGCGCTCGCGGCCCGCAGCGAGCGCGGGGCCGGGGGCACCGCGGGCTCGGAGCGGGCGGCCAGGTCCTCGACGAGGTGCGCGATGCCGGGATCGGCGAGGCGGACGTACCGGTGTCTGCCCTGGCGCTCCTCCGCGAGCACCCCGCCCGCCACGAGCTTCCCGAGGTGCTCGCTGGCGGTGGACGGCGCCACCCCGGCGTGCCGGGCGAGTTCCCCCGCGGTCCAGGCCCGGCCGTCGAGCAGGGCGAGCACGAACGCGGCGCGGCTCTCGTCCGCGAAGAGCGCCGCGAGCGCGGCGAGATCACTGGCTGCCATGCCTTCCAGACTGCCGCACTCACGCTTCGGCGGAGGCCGAACCGTGCGGTGCGCGGGGGCGGGCGGGGAGCGCCTCGTACTGGAGCCGCAGGCCGTCGAGCAGCGCCCGCAGGCCCGTCTCGAAGGCACCCTCGTCGACCTTCTGGCGGTGCTCCGCGAGCAGATGGGCCCGGCCGAGGTGGGGGTAGTCGGCCGGGTCGTAGGCCGTCTCGTCGTCGACGAAGCCCCGGGCGAACGAGCCGAGGGCGGAGCCGGTGACGAAGTACCGCATCAGCGCGCCGATGGAGGTGGCCTGGGCGGGGGGCCAGCCGGCGCGGACCATCGCGCCGAAGACGGCGTCGGCGACCCTCAGGCCCGCCGGGCGGCGCCCGGGGCCCTGGGCCAGGAGGGGGACGAGGTGCGGGTGGTCGGCGAGCGCGGCGCGGTAGGAGACCGCCCAGTCGTGCAGGGCGGTCCGCCAGTCCCGGCCGTCGTCCGCCGCGAACATCGACAGGTCGATCTTCGCGCTCACCGCGTCCGCGAGCGCGTCGAGGATCTCGTCCTTCGTGCGGAAGTGGTTGTAGAGCGACGGCCCGCTCACCCCGAGCTCGGCGGCGAGCCGCCGGGTGGACAGTGCCGCGAGGCCCTCCGCGTCCACGAGCGCGCCCGCCGTCTCGACGATGCGGTCTCGGCTGAGCAGGGGCTTGCGCGGTCGGGCCATGGCGCACATAGTAGGCCCGCGACGATAAAACTAGCAGTGGTAATTAACGAGGTGGGTGGCACCGCATGAATCTGGAACTGAGCGAGGAGCAGGAGGCCGTGCGCCGGCTCGCCGAGGACTTCGTGGCGCGCGAGGTCACCCCGCACGCCGCCGCGTGGGACCGCGCGGAGGAGGTGGACCGGTCCGTCGTGAAGAAGCTGGGCGCCGTCGGCTTCCTCGGGCTCACGATCCCCGAGGAGTACGGCGGCTCCGGCGGCGACCACCTCGCCTACTGCCTCGTCACCGAGGAGCTGGGGCGCGGTGACTCCTCCGTGCGCGGCATCGTCTCCGTCTCCCTCGGTCTGGTCGCCAAGACCATCGCCGCCTGGGGCGACGAGGACCAGAAGCGCACGTGGCTGCCCCGGCTCGCGTCCGGCGAGGCGCTCGGCTGCTTCGGCCTCACCGAGCCCGGCACCGGCTCCGACGCGGGCAACCTCGCCACCCGCGCCGTCCGGGACGGCGACGAGTACGTCGTCGACGGCGGCAAGATGTTCATCACCAACGGCACCTGGGCCGACGTCGTGCTGCTCTTCGCCCGCACCGGCGACGCCCCCGGCCACCGGGGCGTCTCCGCCTTCCTGGTCCCGACCGACACCCCCGGTCTCACCCGCCGTCCCGTCCACGGCAAGCTCGGCCTGCGCGGCCAGGCCACCGCCGAACTGGTCCTGGAGGGCGTCCGCGTCCCGGCCTCCGCCCTGCTCGGCCCCGAGGGCAAGGGCTTCTCCGTCGCCATGTCCGCCCTCGCCAAGGGGCGCATGTCGGTCGCCGCCGGCTGCGTCGGCATCGCCCAGGCCGCCCTCGACGCCGCCGTGCGCTACGCGGGGGAGCGCGAGCAGTTCGGCAAACCCATCGCCTCCTACCAGCTGGTCCAGGAACTCCTCAGCGACATCGCCGTCGACGTGGACGCCGCCCGGCTGCTCACCTGGCGGGTCGCCGACCTGATCGACCGGGGCCAGGACTTCGCCACCGCCGCCTCGAAGGCCAAGCTGTACGCCTCCGAGGCCGCCGTGCGCGCCGCGAACAACGCCCTCCAGGTCTTCGGCGGCTACGGCTACATCGACGAGTACCCGGTCGGGAAGCTGGTGCGCGACGCCCGCGTGATGACCCTCTACGAGGGCACCAGCCAGATCCAGAAGCTGATCATCGGCCGGGCGCTGACGGGCGTCTCGGCCTTCTGAGTACGTCGGTGAGTACGCGGACGGATGTGGCACCGGCCACATCCGTCCGATGCTGTGCGGCATGAGCGACACACAGGTCAAGCAGCAGAACACCGCCGCCTACTACATGCAGGCCGTCATCTCCTTCGGGATCGCGATCGCCGCCGTGGCCATCGGCGTCTACCAGCTCGACGCCAGCGCCTGGGTGCGGGCCTTCCTCGCCATCTCGGTCCTCTACCTCACGACCTCGGCCTTCACCCTCGCCAAGGTCGTCCGCGACCGCCAGGAGGCCGGCCAGATCGTCAGCAGGGTCGACCAGGCCCGCCTGGAGAAGCTCCTCGCCGAGCACGACCCCTTCCAGAAGCTCTGAGGCCGTGATCTCGCGGGCCGAGAAGATCTAAGCGCTTGCTCACCCTCGTTGTATGGTGTTCGTCCCGACGGGGTCCGAGAAGGAGTGTGGGATGAGCGCGGCGGAGGAGACGCCCGGGGGCGAGGACATGCCCTGGGGCGAGGTCACGCCCGAGGCGGCCCGGCGGCTGCTCGTGGCCGCCGTCGAGGCGTTCGCCGAGCGCGGCTACCACGCCACCACCACCCGGGACATCGCGGGCCGCGCCGGGATGAGCCCCGCCGCGCTCTACATCCACTACAAGACCAAGGAAGAGCTGCTCCACCGGATCAGCCGGATCGGCCACGACAAGGCCCTGGAGATCCTCGCGGCCGCGGCCGACGGGGACGGCACCCCCGCCGAGCGGCTCGCCGACGCCGTGCGCTCCTTCGTCCGCTGGCACGCCGAGCGCCACACGACCGCGCGCGTCGTCCAGTACGAGCTCGACGCGCTCGGCCCCGAGCACCGCGCCGAGATCGTCGAGCTGCGCCGCGAGTCCGAGGCCGTGGTCCGGCGCATCCTCGACGAGGGCGTCGCGGCGGGCGAGTTCGAGGTGGCGGACGTGCCCGGCACCACGGTCGCCGTGCTCTCCCTCTGCATCGACGTCTCGCGCTGGTACAACACCCAGGGCCGCCGGACGGCCGACGAGGTCGGCGCGCTCTACGCCGACCTCGTCCTGCGGATGGCCGGCGCTCAGAAGTAGTAGCGGGAGACCGACTCGGCGACGCAGACGGGCTTCTCCGAGCCCTCGCGCTCCACGGTCACCGCGGCCGTCACCTGCACACCGCCGCCCGCCTCCTCGACCTTCGTCAGGACGGCGGTGGCGCGCAGTCGCGAGCCGACGGGGACGGGCGCGGGGAAACGGACCTTCTCCGTGCCGTAGTTGAGGCCCATCCTCATGCCCTCGACGCGCAGCACCTGCGGCACGAACAGCGGCAGCAGCGACAGCGTCAGATAGCCGTGCGCGATCGTCGAGCCGAACGGCCCCTCCGCCGCGCGCTCCGGGTCCACGTGGATCCACTGGTGGTCGCCGGTCGCCTCCGCGAAGAGATCGATCCGCTTCTGGTCGATCTCCACCCAGTCGCTGTGCCCCAGCTGCTCGCCGACTCCCGCGCGCAGTTCCTCGGCGGAGGTGAAGATCCTCGGCTCGGCCATGTTCGCCCGTCCCTTCTCGTACGGCATACCTAATGGTCGGTATCTAAGCGCTCGCTCAGCATGTGGGGTGCGGGGGCCGCTGTCAACGGCCGCCCGGGGTGGACCAGTAGGGTTCCCCGGGTGCCGCAGATTCCAGAGAAGATCCACGAACTCACCGTCGGCCAGCTCTCCGCCCGCAGCGGGGCCGCCGTCTCCGCCCTGCACTTCTACGAGGCGAAGGGGCTCATCAGCAGCCGCCGCACCAGCGGCAACCAGCGCCGCTACGGCCGCGACACGCTCCGCAGGGTCGCCTTCGTCCGGGCCGCCCAGCGGGTCGGGATCCCCCTGGCCACCATCCGCGAGGCGCTGGCCCAGCTCCCCGAGGAGCGCACCCCCACGAACGAGGACTGGGCCCGGCTCTCCGGCGCCTGGCGCACCGAGCTCGACGCGCGCATCCAGCAGCTCGGACGGCTCCGCGACCACCTGACCGACTGCATCGGCTGCGGCTGCCTCTCCCTGGAGACCTGCGTCCTGTCCAACCCCGACGACCGCTTCGGCGAGCGCATGGCGGGCTCCCGCCTCCTCCCGGTCAGCCGACCGGCGACGGAGGAGAAGCAGCCCTAGGAGACTCGTACGCACCGGGGACCCCAGGACGACGGCCCCTCACCACGCCCCTCAGTACGCCAGTGCCGCCGTCACCAGTTCGGCGTTGGAGCGCGCCCGGGTGCCGTCCGGCAGGGACAGCGTGTCCTCCAGGCCGATCCGGGTGTCCGCGCCCAGGCGCCGGGCGAGCCGCAGCACCGGCCAGACACCGCCCTCCTCGCCGTGGAGCAGCACCGGCACCCCCGCCGCCGGCCGGACGAGCGCCTCCGCCGGTCCCGGCGCGTCCTCCGCCGCCACCCTCGCGAGGACCCGGCGCACCGCCGGGGCGAGCGGGGAGCGCGCGAACCGGCCGGGCCCGTCCGTCCCGGACCACAGCGCCGCCTCGACCCCGACCCCGCGCTCCAGGAGGGCCGTCGCCAGCTCCTCGGCACCCGGCTCGTGCCACTCGACCGACACCAGGTCGGGGAGCACCGTCCACGAGCGGATCCGCTCCGCCCTGCGGTCCCGGTCGGGCTCGGCCGACACCGCCGTCGTGACCGGCACCGGAGCGCCGAGCGCCGACCTGATCCCCGTCAGGACCGGCCCGAGCACCCGGGGCGAGAGCGACGTGCGGCCGCACGGCGTGCGGGGGTGCACCCGCACCTCCCGGGCCCCCGCCGCCACCGCCCGCGCCGCGGACTCCGCCAGGGACTCCGGCGACATCGGGACCGCCGCCGATTCCGCGGGCCCCCGCACGCCGTTGAGGCACACCTGGAGCACCGCGGGCGTCCCGCGCCTCACGCCGCCGAGGCCAGCGGAGCGCGCCGCTCCCCGCGCGCCCGGGCCAGCGCCCCCGAAGTCAGCACCGCACGCGGGACGCCCACCCCGCAGTCCCCGCACACCGGACCCAGCCACGGCTCGTACGGATCACCCGGCCCGGCCCACTCGATCCGCGGCCCCGCGCACCCAGGACACGCCTCGCCCGGCCCGCCCTCCAGGGCGCCGATCAGCCGCCGCAGCACCTCGGGCAGCGGATCGGAGGGGTGCACCGTCGGATCGCCGCAACGGACCACGCCGTTCCCGCCCCAGACGCGCCGGTGCCAGTCGTCGAGCGCGCCGAGTCCGCGCAGCCCCTCGTGCTTCTCGCGCCGCCGCCGGGCCGCGAACCGCTCCTCGTACGCGAGCCAGACCGCCCGCGCCTCCTCCAACTCCTCCAGCGCGGCCACCAGCCGCCCCGGGTCGAGCTCCCGGTCCTCGGGACCGAACCTGTGCCTGCGGCACAGATGGTCCCAGGTCGCGCGGTGCCCGTAGGGCGCGAACCTCTCCAGGCACTTGCGCAGGGAGTACCTGCGCAGCGCCGTGTCGCACCCCGAATCGCGCACCTGTCTCGCGAGACTCCGGAAACCGGCCATCACTCGCCACCTCCGCCGCTGGTCCTTCCGCGCTATCAGAGGGACGAACGGGAGCCCCGTCGTGTTCCATCGAAATACGGATGGGAGCCATCATTGGCGCGGAAGTGACCCCGGACACCCGGCGGAACCAGGGCGTCCGGTGGGGTTCGCCGCCCCTCCTACCGGCCCGTCCCGGACGCCGCGACCACGACCTCCGCGAGTTCGGCGCGCCGGATGTCGGTGTGCGAACGGACCACCTCGGAGGTGTCCACGCTCACGCAGCCCGCGCCCGGCACCCCCGAGCGCAGGGCCTGCGCGAGGCTCATACGCACCGCCCCCGGCACCGCCCGCACGCCGTCGTGGCCGATCGCGCCCCAGCGCGGATCGTCCGTCCCGAGCAGTCCCGTCGCGGGGCCGGCCAGCGACGCGGAGTCGTTCGCCAGCCGGGACGCCAGCGGGTACAGCACCCCCAGCGCCGTGTCGTACCGCGAATGGCAGGCCACCACCGGCCCCCGGACCCGCCCCTGGAGGTCCCGCAGCGCGCCGGACCTCCCCGGGTCGTGCGGGAGCCGCGCGGCGAAGGCGTAGTGCGAGAAGGCGCCCTGGAGCAGCGTCACGGAGGCCACCGGCCGGGCCCCGGCGGGCAGTCCGCGCAGCGCGTACGCGACGAGCCGGGCGCCCATGCTGTGGCCCACGAGGTGGACGCGGAGCCCGGGCGCCGCGCGTGCCACCTCGCCGAGCAGCGGCCCGAGCCCGTGCTCGCCGACCTGACCGGCCCGCTGCCTCATGACGTAGTACGTGGCCTGCCGCAGCACCTCCTTGGCACCCTTCCAGAACGTCCTCAGGTCCCCTCCGAAGAGGTCCGCGGGGACGCTCTCCGCGTCCCCCAGGGCCTCGGTGAACCGCGCGCACACCACCACCGGGTCCGCGACGAGGAACTCCGGCACCGACTCCGGAGCCGCCGCGCACCGCGCGCCCACGTCCGTCAACTCCCTTACGAGCGCGCCGAACTCGGTGAACGCGGCCGCGGAGTCCGGTGCCGCCGCCAGCAGTTCCGTCAGCCGCCCGACGACCGCCTCCTTCTCCGGGAGCACCGTCACCAGGGCCCGGAAGTCCGGCACCGGCTCGCCCGAGAAGACCATCGAGGGCCAGATCAGGCCCGCGTACCCCGCCTCCACCCCGGGCGCGAGCAGCTCGGGGAACGGCGCGAAGAAGTCGGAGCACAGGAGGGTGGCGCCGGACGGGGAACTGTTCCACCCGTGCGCGAACACCACCAGGTCACCGACGCCCCGCCGGGCGAGCGCGACGAGTTCCGAGGCCTGGCCGGGCGGCCCGTCGCCGTCCTTGTCGAAGGTGATCTCCCGGTACGGCTCCACACTCATCCCGGTCACGGCCCGACCGTCCCTCCACGTCGAGGGGGCCGCGACACCGGTGCGCCCCGTGCGCGGGCGGCGGCTCCTCGGAGTGCATGCCCGCGCGCGGGGCCGTCCAGACGCGCGACGCGGTGTCAGCGCAGCCGGGCCGCCGAGACCCGGGGGAAGTGGATCAGCAGGTCGTAGGAGGTGGAGTACCGCACGGACGCGACATCGCCCTCCCAGGGGAACGCCGTGCCGATGTGCCGGGTCGGCCGGGGCACGTCCAGCCAGGCGCGCGCCGCCGGAGCCGGCCGCCTCAGGTCCAGGTAGAAGGGGCCGGACGCGACCCGGTCCAGGGTCTCCGCGCTGCTCCCGGGGCCGAGCGGCCCGACGGTGAAGGCCCGCAGCGGCTCGCCGGGGGCCGTGGTGTCGTGCGCGTTGAAGGAGCCACGGCCGAAGGAGGCGCCCACGCTCACGTAGTCCCGGCCGAGGGCGTCCCGCAGGAACGCGCCCTGGGTCCGCGGGTACTGGTCCGGCGTCACCGTCTCGTACCCCACGTGTCCGTTGTGCGCGGAGAGCACCATCCGGTCGCCGGTCGCCCGCTGCCACCACACGGTGTTCTCGGCCATGACGCGGTCGCGGTAGAGCATCGCCGCGGCGACCCCCTCCGGCGTCGTCAGGTCGTGCGCGTGCTCGGTCCCGACCTGGGCGATCGCGCGCGCGTGCTGCACCGCCCACGCGTGCGCGTCCCGCGCTCCGGGCCCCTTGCCGGGGGTCTGCCGCTCCAGGAGGGCGAGGGCGCGGTCCACGTCGCCGGCCATCCGCCGCCGCTCGTCGAGGGGCCGGTCCATGTATCCCCTCATCCACGCCTCCACCCCGCCCGTGGGCCGCGAGTCCCGGTACAGCTCCCGGAAGCGGGGGAGGAGTTCCGGACGGACGCGCGCGACGTACGAGGTCACGGTGTCGAAGAGGTTCGGTCCGGCGTACCCGAGGTCGTTGCCCATGAAGCGGACCTGGTGGCCGGGGTGCCGCTGGTTGTACTCCCGCATCCACCGGAAGAGGTCGAGGTACTCCTCCGTGTTCCAGAGGCGGTACGACTCCTGGAACTCGTCCCGCATGATCGCCCGGATGTCGCCACGGCCGGTGCGGACCCACGCGTCGACGAGGAGGCCGGTGGACCAGGGGGCCTCCAGGGCGAAGGTGGTGAAGCCCCGTTCCTCCACGAGGTGTTCGAAGATCCGGTGCTTCGTGGTGAAGAAGTCCGCCGAGCTGTGGGTGGCCTCGCCGATGCCGACGACCTCGGCCGAGCCGATCATCCGGTCCAGGGGGTGCAGATCGGTCAGGGGCCGGGCGGAGCGGGCGAGTTCACGGGCGGGGTCGGGGCCGGCCGGGGCCGGGGCGGCGCTCGCGGCGGGTGCCAGGGAGCCCAGGCAGGCGGCGAGGAGGAGCCCGACGAGCGGCAGGCGGTGGCGTCGTAAGGAAAGGTTCATGGTGCAAGCGTCGTCGGGGGGACGGCAGGCCGACATCCCGCCCGCCCCCGTGTCGTACGGGGGCCAGCCCCCGGCCCCGCGCTCGGGCCGGCCGCCAGCGCCCCGGCCTCCCGGCCCCCGGCCTCCTGGCCCCCGGCCTCCCGGCCCCCGGCCGGCCGCCAGCCGCCCGGCCTCGCCTGCCAGCCGGTCGTCCGCCCCGCCTCCAAGCCGTCCGCCCGTCCCCGTCACCGGTACAGCAAGTACCCCTTCCGTACCGCCCGGAAGGCCGCGAGGTCCGTCTGCCACGCGCCCACGACCTCGTCCACGCCCGCGCCCGCGTCGATCAGGGTCCGCACCCGCGTCGAGCCGGTCAGCTTGTCGATCCACCGGTCCGCCCGCCAGGCGAAGCCGGACCAGGAGCTGCGGGCGGTGACGAGGAGCCCGATGCCGGTGCGCACCGGGTCGAAGGACCCCCGGTCGTGGACGTGCAGCTGCACGCCGCCGACCGTCTTCCCCTGGAACTTGGAGAAGGTCGGGGCGAAGTACGCCTCGCGGAAGCGGACCCCGGGCAGGCCGAGGGCGTTCGCCGCCTCGGCCCAGCGCCGGTCGATCCCCTCCGCGCCGAGGAGCTCGAAGGGGCGGGTGGTGCCCCGCCCCTCGGAGAGGTTGGTGCCCTCGAAGAGGCAGGTGCCGGAGTAGACGAGCGCGGTGTCCGCCGTCGGCATGTTGGGGCTGGGCGGCACCCACGGCAGCCCGGTCGCGTCGAAGAAGTCCGACCGCCGCCACCCCGTCATGCGGACGGTCTCCACCCCGACCCTCCCGTCCAGGAACTCCCCGTCGAAGAGCCCCGCCAGCTCGGCCACCGTCATGCCGTGCGCCTGCGCGATCGGCTCCCGGCCGACGAACGTGGCGAACGCCCGGTCCAGGACGGGGCCGAGCGCCGCCCGGCCGGTCACCGGGTTCGGCCGGTCCAGGACGACGAACCGCTTCCCGGCGAGGGCGGCGGCCGCCATGCAGTCGTAGAGCGTCCAGATGTAGGTGTAGAAGCGGGCGCCGGCGTCCTGGATGTCGAAGACCACCGTGTCCACGCCGGAGGCGGTGAAGACGTCCGCCAGCGGCTGCCCGCTCTTCAGGTACGTGTCGTAGACCGGCAGCCCGGTCGCCGGGTCGTCGTACCGCCCCTCCGAGCCGCCCGCCTGGGCGGTGCCCCGGAAGCCGTGCTCGGGGCCGAAGACCGCGACCAGGTCGACCCGTTCGTCGGCGTGCATCACGTCCACGACGTGGCGCGCGTCCGGGGTCACTCCGGTCGGGTTGGTGACGATGCCGACCCGCTCGCCCGCGAGGAGCGCGTACCCGTCGGCCGCGAGCCGCTCGAAGCCGGTCCGCACCCGGCCGTGACCGGGCGCGGCGGCCGCGGGGGAGGCCCCGGTGGCCGCCACCGCCCCGAGGGCCCCTCCCGCGGCCAGCAGACTCCGTCGCGACACGCTCATGCGGGACCTCCTCGGCAGGGACGAGGGCACGCACGCTAGCGGTCCGGACCGTCCCGGGGAACGAGGCGTGCGGAACGGGTCTTCCGCCTTTCCATACCGACCGGTTAGTCTGTGCCGGTCTTCGGGGCGCGGGGCCATCCGCGCCGTCACAGCCGGGAGGTGGGTCCATGACCGCGGGCACGAACGAGCTCCAGGGCGCCGGTGTCGTCGTCACCGGCGCGGGCGGCGGCATCGGCGCCGCCCTCGCCCGCCGCTTCGCGGCCGAGGGCGCGCGGGTCGTCGTGAACGACCTCGACCCCGGACGCACCCGGGCCGTCGCCGAGGAGATCGGCGCCGTCGCCGTCCCCGGCGACGCCTCCACCGTCGTCGACGCGGCCCGTGAGGCCCTCGGCGGCACCGTGGACGTCTGGTGCGCCAACGCCGGACTGTCCTCACCCGGCGACGCCTTCGCCGACGAGGAGGTCTGGGCCGCCGCCTGGGACGTGAACGTCATGGCCCACGTCCGCGCGGCCCGCGCCCTCCTCCCCGAGTGGCTGGAGCGCGGCGGCGGCCGTTTCGTCTCCACCGTCTCGGCCGCCGGACTGCTCACCATGATCGGCGCGGCGCCCTACAGCGTCTCCAAGCACGGCGCGTACGCCTTCGCCGAATGGCTCTCGCTCACCTACCGCCACCGCGGCCTGAAGGTCCACGCGATCTGCCCGCAGGGCGTCCGCACGGACATGCTCACCGCGGCCGGATCCGCCGGCGAGCTCGTCCTCGCCCCCACCGCGATCGAGCCCGAGGACGTGGCCGACGCCCTCGTCGACGCCATCGCCGCCGACCGCTTCCTCGTGCTGCCGCACCCCGAGGTCGCCGGCTACTACCGCAATCGCGCCACCGACCCCGAGAGGTGGCTCGGCACGATGAACCACGTCCAGCGGACCTGGGAGAAGGGCACCGGTCGGCCGTAGACCCCGGCGGATGGGAAGATCTACGGGCGGGAGCACGTTCCCGTGACCGAGAACGATCAGCGAGGAAGGCGGCGGAGCATGGCCAGGACGACGGACGGGAGCGGCGCCCCCGTCCCCCAGCGACTCCTCGCCGCCGCCACCCGGCTCTTCGCCGAGCGGGGCTACGACCGCACCTCCGTCCAGGAGATCGTCGAGGCCGCGGGGGTCACCAAGGGCGCGCTCTACCACTACTTCGGCTCCAAGGAGGACCTCCTCCAGGAGGTCTACTCCCGCGTCCTGCGCCTCCAGCAGGAGCGGCTCGACGCCTACGCGGACGCCGACGCCCCCATCGAGGACCGGCTGCGCGACGCCGCCGCCGACGTGGTGGTCACCACCATCGAGAACCTCGACGACGCGGCCATCTTCTTCCGCTCCATGCACCACCTGAGCCCGGAGAAGAACAAGCAGGTGCGGTCCGAGCGGCGCCGCTACCACGAGCGGTTCCGGGCCCTGGTCGAGGAGGGGCAGCGGACCGGGGTGTTCTCCTCCGCGACCCCCGCCGACCTCGTCGTCGACTACCACTTCGGTTCGGTGCACCACCTGTCGACCTGGTACCGCCCGGACGGCCCGCTGACCCCGCAGCAGGTCGCCGACCACCTCGCCGACCTCCTGCTGCGGGCCCTGCGCCCCTGACCCGCGCTACAGGTACTGCTTCAGCTCCCGCCGCGCCAGCGACCGCTGGTGCACCTCGTCCGGCCCGTCCGCCAGCTTCAGCGTCCGCGCCGCCGCCCACAGCTCGGCCAGCGGGAAGTCCTGCGACACCCCGCCGGCTCCATGGGCCTGCACGGCCTTGTCGATGATGTCGACCACCGCGCGTGGGGTCGCGATCTTGATGGCCTGGATCTCCGTGTGCGCGCCCCGGTTGCCGACGGTGTCCATCAGCCAGGCCGTCTTGAGGACGAGCAGCCGCAGCTGCTCGATCGTCACCCGCGCGTCGGCGATCCAGTTCTGCACGACGCCCTGCTGGGCCAGCGCCTTGCCGAAGGCGGTGCGCGAGACGGCGCGCCGGCACATCAGCTCGACCGCCCGCTCGGCCATGCCGATGAGCCGCATGCAGTGGTGGATGCGGCCCGGGCCGAGTCGGGCCTGAGCGATGGCGAAGCCGCCGCCCTCCTCGCCGACGATGTTCGCCGCCGGGACCCGGACCCCGTCGAAGACGACCTCGGCGTGGCCGCCGTGGTAGTGGTCCTCGTAGCCGTACACCCGCATCGCGCGCCGGACCTCGACGCCCGGGGTGTCGCGCGGCACGAGGATCATCGACTGCTGGCGGCGCGGGTCGGTGCCGTCGGGGTCGGTCTTGCCCATGACGATGAAGACCGCGCAGTCGGGGTTCATCGCCCCGGAGATGTACCACTTGCGTCCGTCGACGACGTACGAGTCGCCGTCCCGCCGGATCCGGGTCTCGATGTTCGTCGCGTCGGAGGAGGCGACCTCGGGCTCGGTCATCGCGAAGGCCGAGCGGATCTCACCGGCGAGGAGCGGCTCCAGCCACTGCTTCTTCTGCGCCTCGTCGCCGAACTGGGCGAGCAGCTCCATGTTCCCGGTGTCCGGGGCGGCGCAGTTGAGGGCGGTCGGCGCGAGCTGCGGGCTGCGTCCGGTGATCTCGGCCAGCGGCGCGTACTGGAGGTTGGTGAGCCCGGCTCCGTACGCCGCGTCGGGCAGGAAGAGGTTCCACAGGCCCTGCCGCCTGGCCTCGGCCTTGAGCTCCTCCACCACCGGCGGGGCGTCCCACGGTGAGGCGAGGCCGGCGCGCTGCTCCTCGGCGACGGCCTCGGCGGGGTACACGTGCTCGTCCATGAAGGCGAGCAGCCGGGCCCGCAGTTCCTCGGTGCGGGCGTCGTACGCGAAGTCCATGGCGGATCAGCCTTCCTGAAGGGTCGTGAGGCCGTGCTCGATGAAGACGGGGACGAGTTCGCCGATGCGGTCGAAGCCCTCGCCGACGGTCTGCCCGAGGGTCCACCGGTAGTGGATGCCCTCCAGGATCACGGCGAGCTTGAACCAGGCGAAGGCCGTGTACCAGGCGAGCGCGGAGGTGTCGCGGCCCGAGCGGGCGGCGTAGCGCTCGGCCAGTTCGGCGGCGCTCGGATGCCCCGGGGCCGTGGCGGTCGTGGAGATGGGGGAGTTCGGCAGGTCGAGCGGCGTGCTGTACATGACCAGCAGGCCGAGGTCGGTGAGCGGGTCGCCCAGCGTGGACATCTCCCAGTCCAGGACGG
This sequence comes from Streptomyces sp. NPDC002232, assembly GCF_042890295.1. Taxonomy (NCBI): domain Bacteria; kingdom Bacillati; phylum Actinomycetota; class Actinomycetes; order Kitasatosporales; family Streptomycetaceae; genus Streptomyces; species Streptomyces sp. NPDC002232. Next base: position 127,706 of record NZ_JBIARV010000007.1, read on the forward strand.
CCCGGATCCGGTCGTCCCCGCCGACGAGGACGTTGTCGAGACGGTAGTCGCCGTGGACGACGGTGGGCGGGGGAGAGGCGGGCAGCGCGCGTCCGAGGGCCGCGTGCAGCTCCTCGATGCCCGGCAGCTCGCGGCCGCGCGAGGCGGCGAGCTGCTTGCCCCAGCGGCGCAGCTGGCGGTCGAGGAAGCCCTCGGGGCGCCCGAAGTCGCCGAGTCCGACCGCCTCCGGATCGACGGCGTGCAGGTCGACCAGCGTGTCGACGAGGCCGAGGACGGCGGCGCGGGTGCGCTCGGGGCCCAGCGGGGCGAGCTGCCGCGCGGAGCGGTACGGCGTCCCGTCGACGAACTCCATGACGTAGAAGGGCGCGCCGAGCACCGACTCGTCCTCGCAGAGCAGGACCGTCTCCGGGACGGGTACGTCCGTCGTGTGCAGGGCGCTGATGACGCGGTGCTCGCGCCGCATGTCGTGGGCGGTGGCCAGGACGTGGCCGAGCGGGGGGCGGCGGACCACCCAGCGGCCGGTGCCGTCGGTCACGGCGTACGTCAGGTTCGACCGGCCGCCCTCGATCAGCCGGGCTTCGAGGGGGCCGGACACCAGCCCGGGGCGCTCGCGGTCGAGGTGGCGGCGCAGCCGCTCGGGGTCGAGTCCTGGCGGCGGGGCGGAGCTCATGCGTGCGTACCTCCGGATCGGCTTCGGTCGGTGTTCATGATGACCGACCGGTCGGTATGTCGTCCAGAGGGGAGGGGTGGGAAGCGTGTCCGTGCCCTGGTGATCGCCTTCCGGGCCGCCCGGTCACCGATGTGAACGGCCTTTTCGCCCTCGCCGCCGACAGCGGTGGAGCGCCACGACCGGCCGAGCCCGCGAGGGAGGCCACCGCGATCCGGGCGCTCGCCGCCACCCTGCCGCGACACGCACTGCCCGTGGCAGACGGAGGACGTCGTCATCCCCCGTCCCGTCCTCCGCGCGGGCCGCCTCACGGTCCCCGGCACGTCCGGGCTCGGCGTCGCACTCGACCGAGGCGCCCGGGAGTCGCTCCACCGCCGCCGGCTGGAGGACGACGGCGCCCACCGGGACCGCCACGACACGGCGGCGACGCGGGCGGTCCACCCCGGACGGACCCCGAGCCGCTGGTGAACCGCGCGCCCCCGCTACGCGTGACAGGCCACCGGAACCCCGCCGTTCATCGCCGACATGTCCCCGAACACCGCCACCGGATCCAGCGGCGACCCCTCCGGCAGGCCCTCCAGCTCCGCGTACGCCCGGTGCAGGTTCGCCACCAGCCGCTCGCTCTCCCGCCACGCCGCGAACTCGCCGAGGTCCGTCCGCCGCGCCGTCTCCAGCGGCGTCGAGCCCTTCGCGTAGCCCTCGACGGCCAGTTCGCGCACCCAGAGCAGGTACCGCTCCATGGTGTCGTACGCCGAGGGGTCGGTCACCGGCCCGTGCCCCGGTACCACCGTCGGCGCGTCCAGGGAGCGCAGCAGGTCCAGCGCGCGCAGCGAACCGGCGAGCGACCCCATCGGTATGAACGGCGTCCCTCCCTGGAAGACCAGGTCGCCGGTGAACACCACGCCCTGCTCGGGCAGATGGACGATCGAGTCGCCCGTCGTGTGGGCGACCCCCGGGTGGAGCACCCGCACCTCGGTCCCGCCGACGTGCAGCGTGAGCCGGTCGCTGTACGTGACGGAGGGCGGCAGGATGTCGACCCGCCCGAAGTCGGTCCGCGGCCACAGCAGATGGAGCTGGTGACCGGCCGCGAGCTGCTCCGACCGGCAGTTCTCGTGCCCGATGATCCGGGCCTCCGGGTGGAACACCCCGTTCCCGTAGGTGTGGTCGCCGTGGTGGTGGGTGGAGACGATGGTCCGCGGCAGCGGCAGATCCTCGGCGAGCACCGCCTCGCGCAGCAGCAGCGCCCGCCGCTCGGTGGCCGCGGTGTCGACGAGCAGCGACTCGTCCGGACCGCCGATGAAACCGGCGTTGTTCAGGCACCAGCCGCCGTCCGGCTGGACGAAGGCGTAGACGTGCGGAGCGAGCGCGACCACATAGGGTTCGGTGGCAGACAAAGGGATTCCCCCGGATGAGAGCCCGACTGGACAGGGGAAGACTGCCAGCCCCCGCCCAGCGCTGGAAACCCGGAACCGCTCACCCCGCTTCGTCCCCGTCCCAGCCCTGCGCCGCCACGAACGCGTCCCCGTGCTCCGCCGACCACCGCCCCAGCGCCTCGATCGGCCCGAGCAGCGAACGGCCCAGCTCCGTCAGGCCGTACTCGACCCGCGGCGGCGTCTCCTCGAACGCCCGCCGCTCCACCAGGGCGTAGCCCTCCAGACGCCGCAGGGTCTCCGTCAGCACCTTCGCGCTGATCCCGCCGATCGACGCCCGCAGCTCGCCGGGCCGGCGCGGCCCGTCCGCGAGCGCGTACAGCACGACCCCGTTCCAGGTGTGGGCGAGCAGGTCGAAACCGAGCCGCGCCCGGCAGTCCGCGAGCAGCCGGTCGGGAACCATTCGGTAAGTCACCCCCCGCCTACGGTCGTTCACGACAGCACGCACAACGGTACGTGAAGGAGGACGCCCCATGCGGGTGGGAGTGATGGGTACGGGAGCGATGGCGCGGGCGCTCGGCGGCGGATGGGTCCGGGCGGGCCACGAGGTGCTCGTCGGCGGCCGGGACGCGGACCGGACCGCCGCGCTCGCCGCGAGCACCGGCGCCCGGCCGGGCACCCTCGCCGAGGCGGCCCGCTTCGGCGGGGCGACCCTCCTGGCGCTGCCGTACGACGCGGTCCTGCCGGTCCTCGGGACGGTGGGCCCCGAGGGCTCGCTCGGCGGACGGATCCTGATCGACTGCACCAACGCGGTCGGACCGGGGCCCGTCCTCACCACCGGGGAGGGCCCCGGCGCCGCCCGGACGCTCGCCGCCGCGACGGGCGCCCGCGTGGTCAAGGCCTTCAACCACCTCACCCCCGCCGTGTGGGGCCGCGTCCCGCCCGTCTTCGCGGACGGACCGGTCGCCGTCCCCCTCTGCGGGGACGACGAGGAGGCCCTGACACTCGTCGCAGGCCTGGCGGCCGACCTGGGCTGCGCCCCCTTCGTGGCCGGTCCGCTCGCCCACGCCGACCTCCTGGAGGCGGCCACCGCCTTCCTCATCGGCCTGTGGACCTCGGGACGCGACCCGCGCGCCATGCTCCCGCCGCCGGCGGCGCTCGGCGGCTGACCCCCCGCTTGCGGGCCGGCCCGCGGGCACCGAGGGTCGGAGGTATGAAGGCGATCAGCTACCGCCGGTACGGCGGCCCGGAGGTCCTGGAGTACGGCGAGCTGCCCGAGCCCAAGGTCGGACCGGACGCGGTCCTGATCGAGGTCCGGGCGGCCGCCGTCAACCCGGTCGACTGGAAGTGCCAGGCCGGATACCTCGACGGGATGATGGACGCGGTCTTCCCGGTCGTCCCCGGCTGGGACGTCTCCGGCGTCGTCGTACGGCTCGGCGTCTCCGTCCCCGAGTTCGCCGTGGGCGACGAGGTCATGGGGTACGTCCGCGAGGACTTCCTCTCCCGGGGCACCTTCGCCGAGTACGTCGCCGCACCCGTCCGCACCCTCGCCCGCAAGCCCCGCACCCTGGACTTCGAGGAGGCCGCGGCCCTCCCGCTGGCCGGCCTCACCGCGTACCAGGCGCTCCACCGGCCCCTCGCGGTGCGCCCGGGCGAGACCGTCCTGGTCCACGCGGCGGCCGGCGGGGTCGGCTCGATGGCCGTGCAGATCGCCCGCCACCTCGGCTGCCGGGTCATCGGCGCGGCCAGGGAGGCGGGCCTGGAGCGGGTCGCGGAGCTCGGCGCCGAACCCGTCCGCTACGACGAGGCGACCTTCACCGACCAGGTCCGCGCCCTCGCTCCCCTGGGCGTGGACGCCGTCCTCGACACCATCGGCGGTCCCTTCCTGAAGCTCTCCGCCCCGCTGGTCTCCCCCGGGGGCCGGCTGGCCTCGATCGCGGACGGCGAGGTCCTCGCGCTCGGCGGGACCTACTTCTGGGTCCGCCCCGACGCCGCGGACCTCACGGCGCTCGCGGACCTGGCCGACGCGGGCGTCCTCTCCGTCCGGGTCGCCCGGTCCTTCCCGCTGGAGCGGGCGGCCGAGGCCCAGCGCGCCAACGCGGCCGGCGGTCTGAACGGCAAGGTCGTGGTCACCGTCCCGTAGGCGGTGTCGTGGAGATCCCGCCCCCCGGGCGACGACGGGAGCGTGACGTCACGCCCGGGGCCCGACATGACGGCGACCACGCCCGGCGTGGGACCGCGGGTCCTCGCCGTCACCAGATGACGGCCGCCCCGAACACGGCGAGCGCGATCGTGCACACCGCGGCCAGCAGCGCGCCGCGGTGCGACAGCGGGAGCGGCCGGGCCGCCCCCAGCGAGCGGATCCGGCGGTGGGACACGGCCAGGAAGGCGACCCACACCAGACACGACAGGGCGAGTCCGGTCAGCTCCTTGGCCGTGACCTCGTCGCTGACGGTCAGCTTCACGGCGAGCACGGCGACGACCGTGCACGACAGGGTCGTACGCCGCCACGCGAGCCGGGTCCGCTCCGGCTGGAGCCCCGGATCCCGGGCCGCGGCGGGCGCGGTCACCGCCCGGCCCGGCCGAAGACGACGAGCGCCACCATCGCGAGCGCCACCACGGCCACCGCGACGCTGAGCACCGCGGGGAAGCGGGAGACCGGCAGGTCCTCGCCGCGCCGCATCGCCCGCTCGCAGCGCACCCAGTGGTTCACCGCCCGCAGGGCGCACAGCACCCCGCCGACGAGCAGCGCGAGCGCCAGCCCCACCCGGACGCCCCAGCGCAGGTCCGGCAGGAACTGGTCGACGGCGAACCCGCCGCCGACCAGGGCGAGCGCGGTCCGGATCCAGGCCAGGAAGGTCCGCTCGTTGGCGAGGGAGAAGCGGTAGTCGGGGGTCTCGCCCTCGTCCCGGATCCGCTGCGGCGCGAACCACAGCCGCAGGCTCTGCACGAAATCGCTCACTCGTGCACCCTAACGGCCGGTTGATCACCCCGCCGGGTGCGCGCGCAGCAGCTCGTACGCGGCGAGGCCGTCCGGGACCCAGTCCCAGGAGCCGAGGCGTTCCTCCAGCTCACCGTCGGTGAGGAAGGCGTGCCAGGCGACCTCCTCCGCCTGCGGGCGCACCGGCAGCTCGCAGCGGACCTCGTAGACCGTCGACCACCACTTTCCGGCCACGCCCCCGGAGTCGTACAGGAACCGCAGCACCGGCTCGGGCCGGGGCAGCCCGGAGACCCCGAGCTCCTCCTCGGCCTCCCGCAGCGCGGCCTCGTCGTAGGACTCGCCCGCGCCGACGACGCCGCCGACGAACATGTCGTACCGGGAGGGGAAGACCAGCTTCGTCGGTGTCCTGCGGTGGACGAAGACCCGGCCCTCGGCGTCCCGGACCCGGACGAAGACGCAGCGGTGGATCAGGCCCCGCGCGTACACCTCGCCGCGCGGGGCCCGTCCGATCACCCGGTCGTGCTCGTCGACGACGTCGAGGATCTCTTCGGAGGCGCTCATGCGCCCATGAAATCACTGCCCCATGACGTACTTGACCGTCGGACCGGTCGTCCAGCCGCCGTCCACGGCGAGCTCGGCGCCCGTCACGTACGAGGCGGCGTCCGAGAGCAGGAAGACGACCGCGCCCGCGATCTCGTCGGCCTCGCCGACCCGGCCCATCGGCGTGTTCGGGTACTTGCCCTCGCCGCGCTCGATGCCGACGGACGCCGTCATCGGGGTGTAGGTCATGCCCGGGTGGACGGAGTTGACGCGGATCCCGGCCGTGCCGAGCTCCACCGCGCCGATCTTCGTCAGCCCGCGGACCCCCCACTTGGAGGCGCCGTAGCCGGCGGTCAGGGCCAGGCCCATCAGGCCCGCCGCCGAGGAGATGTTGACGACGGAGCCGCCGCCGGCCTCCTTCATCGCCGGTATCGCGGCCTTCATGCCGATGAAGACCCCGGTCAGGTTGATGTCGAGGACCTTGCGGAAGTGCTCGACGGACTCGGTCTCCAGGAAGGCGCCGGTGGAGATGCCCGCGTTGTTCACCAGACCGTGCAGGGCGCCGAACTCCGCCACCGCGAAGGCGACGGCCGCCGCCCAGTCCTGCTCGGAGGTCACGTCGTGGTGGAGGAAGCGGGCCCGCTCGCCGAGCGCCTCCGCCGTGGCCCTGCCGTCCTCGTCGAGCACGTCGGTGATCACGACGTTCGCTCCGGCGGCCACGGCCAGCTTCGCGGCCTCGGCGCCCAGGCCGCGGGCGCCGCCGGTGATGAGCACGGTCTTGCCGGTGAGGTCGTTCATGAGGGGGTCCCTTCGGGGTTGTTCAGACGCTCCGGGGCTGTGCGGCCCGGAGAAGCGCGGTGGTGGTCTCGACGAGATCGGCGAGGAAGAGCGGCTCGTCCGTGAGGGGCTCGGCGCCGTCGAGGTACTGCCGGGCCCGGTCCGCCATGGCCGCGCCCACCACGGTCAGCGCCAGGTCCAGACGCTCCAGGAGCAGCGGACCGGGGAGCCCGCCGGCGGCCAGCCGGTCCGCGATCCGCTCGATCAGGCGCCAGTAGACGGTGCCGGCGAGCGTGGGATGGGGGGTGCGGGTGCGGACGCCGCTCTCGTGGCTGAGCTGGGCCGAGATCCGCAGGCAGCGGCGGCCCCGGTCGGTGCGCAGCTCACTGGCCTCGGCGGTGACGAGCGCGGCGACCAGCCGCCGCAGGTCGTCGCCGGCGGCGTCCAGGAGGGGCGCGAGCACCTGCTCGGTGCGGGCCTGGCGGCCGGCCATGACGGCGTCGCGGAGCCCGGTGCGCGAGCCGAAGTGGTACTGCACCGCGGAGGGGTTGGCCTGTCCCGCCAGGGCCACGATGTCCCGGAGCTGGGCGCCGTCGACGCCCTGTGCGGCGAAGAGCTCCTCCGCCGCGCGGATCAGTTTTTCCCGGGTCTCGGGTCCCGACGTCCTCGCCATGCGTCCATATTAATGCTCGACATTAGAAAAGCGAAAGGCGGGAAGGGAGGGCCGGACGGTTGACTGGATACACGCGTGTATCCAAGATGCGGTCCATGTCCTACGACGCTGATGTGATCGTGATCGGGGCGGGCCTCGCCGGCCTCGTCGCCACCGCCGAACTGGTCGCCGCCGGCCGCACCGTGATCCTCCTCGACCAGGAACCCGAGCAGTCCCTCGGCGGCCAGGCGCACTGGTCCTTCGGCGGACTGTTCCTCGTCGACTCGCCCGAGCAGCGCAGGATGCGCGTCAAGGACAGCCGCGCCCTCGCCCTCCAGGACTGGTTCGGCACCGCCGGCTTCGACCGCACCGAGGACCACTGGCCCAGGAAGTGGGCCGAGGCCTACGTCGACTTCGCGGCCGGCGAGAAGCGCGCCTGGCTCCACGCGCGCGGGGTGCGCTTCTTCCCCGTCGTCGGCTGGGCCGAGCGCGGCGGCTACGACGCGAACGGCCACGGCAACTCCGTACCCCGCTTCCACATCACCTGGGGCACCGGCCCCGGCCTCGTCGCCCCCTTCGAGCGCACGGTCCGCGCCGGCGCCGCCCGCGGCCTCGTCGACCTCCGCTTCCGCCACCGCGTCACCGGACTCGCCCGGACGGCCGGAGCCGTCGACACGGTCTCCGGCGAGATTCTGGCCCCCTCCACCGCGGCCCGCGGCACCGCGTCGAGCCGCGAGGTCACGGGCGCCTTCGAACTCCGTGCCCAGGCCGTGATCGTCACCTCCGGCGGCATCGGCGGCAACCACGACCTCGTCCGCGCGCAGTGGCCCGCCCGGCTCGGCACCCCGCCGGCCAAGCTGCTCTCCGGCGTCCCCGCCCACGTCGACGGCCTCATGCTCGGCATCGCCGAGAAGGCGGGCGCGCACCACATCAACCGCGACCGGATGTGGCACTACACCGAGGGCATCGAGAACTGGAACCCCATCTGGGCCCGCCACGGCATCCGCATCCTGCCCGGTCCGTCCTCCCTCTGGCTCGACGCGACCGGCAAGCGCCTCCCGGTGCCGCTCTTCCCGGGCTTCGACACCCTCGGCACCCTGGAGCACATCACGCGGACCGGGCACGACCACACCTGGTTCGTCCTGGACCAGCGCATCATCGGCAAGGAGTTCGCCCTGTCCGGCTCCGAACAGAACCCCGACCTCACCGGCAAGTCCGTCCGGGGCGTCCTCGGCCGCGCCCGCGCCGACGTACCCGCCCCGGTCCGGGCCTTCATGGACCACGGCGCCGACTTCGTCGTCGAGAAGGACCTCTCCGCCCTCGTCCGGGGGATGAACGCCCTCACCGACGAGCCCCTGATCGACGAGACCGCGCTGCGCCGCGAGATCACCGCCCGCGACCGCGAGATCGCCAACCCCTTCACCAAGGACCTCCAGGTCACGGCGATCCGGGGCGCGCGCCGATATCTCGGCGACAAGCTGATCCGCACGGCGGCGCCGCACCGCATCCTCGACCCGGCGGCGGGACCGCTGATCGCCGTCCGCCTCAACATCCTCACGCGGAAGTCGCTCGGCGGCCTGGAGACCGACCTCGACTCCCGCGTCCTGACGGAGGACGGCGCGCCCCTGGACGGCGTGTACGCGGCGGGGGAGGCGGCCGGCTTCGGCGGCGGCGGAGTCCACGGCTACCGCTCCCTCGAAGGCACCTTCCTGGGCGGCTGCGTCTTCTCGGGCCGCGCGGCGGGCCGGGCGGCGGCGCGCGCGGTGAGCTGAGGGCGGGGCGTGGGGCGCCACGCGCGCCCCTTCCTGCCTGAGGCCGCCCGCCACGTGGCGCGCCTCACGCCCCTTCCCGCCTGAGGCGGGGCGGTCCGTGGCGCGGCTCACGCACCCGCCTGCCTGAGGCCGCGCCTCACGGATCCGACCGGTAGATGGCGCGGCCCAGGTGTCGCGGGGCGCCCCCCTGGCCAGGATCAGGCCATGGAGACAGGCATCGCACTGCCCCAGTACGGCACCCACGCCCGCGCCGACCGCATCGCGGCCTTCGCACGGGATGCCGAGGACGCCGGGTTCGACTCGTTCTGGGTCGGCGACCGGGCCCTGACCCCGGTCGCCCCCAGCGACATCTATCCCGGGCACACGCCGGAGGACCCGTACCCCCGTCAGTACCGGACCTTCCTCGACCCGCTGACCGTGCTCACGGTCGCCGCCGGCGCCACCTCGCGGGCCCGGCTCGGCATGAGCACCCTCAACGGCCCCTGGTACCCGCCGGCCCTGCTCGCCCGCTCCCTCACCTCGCTCGACCAGGTCAGCGGCGGGCGGCTCGACGTCGGTCTCGGCATCGGCTGGCTGCGGGACGAGTACACCGCCGTCGGCGCCGACTTCGCCCGGCGGGGCGCCCTCCTCGACGAACTGCTCGACGTCCTGGACGGCATCTGGACGCGGGAGGAGTTCGGCCACGAGGGCCCCCGCTGGACCATCCCCGTCTCGTACGTCGGGCTCCGGCCCGTGCAGCCCGCCGGACCGCCCGTCTACCTCGGCGGCTTCAGCCCGGCCGCCCTGCGCCGGGTCGGCCGCAGGGCCGCCGGCTGGGTCGGTGCCGTCCTGCCTCCCGGAGTGGCCGAGGGCCTGTGGGACGAGGCCCGGCGCGCCGCCGAGGAGGCGGGCCGCGACCCCGACGTGCTGCGCCGCCGGATCCGCTTCAATCCCGCGCCCGGTGCCACGGCGGACGCGATCGCCCGCGTGCTCTCCGGCGTGCGCGACACCGGCGCGGACGGCTGCTTCGTCGACCTCCAGCAGTCGGTCGGATCGCCGGAGGAGGCCCTGGAGCTCGGGTGCGAGGTGCTGGACCTGCTGCGGGGCTGAGCACGGCGGAGGGGCCCCGGAGATCCGGGGCCCCTCCGCGCGTACGGGGCCGCCTACAGCACCAGCGACAGCAGCAGCACGAAGACGATGCCGACGACCGAGATGATCGTCTCCATCACCGACCAGGTCTTGACCGTCTGGCCGACGCTCATGCCGAAGTACTCCTTCACCAGCCAGAAACCGGCGTCGTTGACATGGCTGAAGAAGAGCGAACCGGCCCCGATGGCGAGGACGAGCAGCGAGACCTCGCCGGTCGACATCCCCTCGGCGAGCGGGGCCACCAGGCCGGCCGCGGAGATCGTGGCCACCGTGGCGGATCCGGTCGCGAGCCGGATCGCGACCGCGATCAGCCAGGCGAGGAGCAGGGCCGGGATCGACCAGCTCTTGGAGAGGTCGAGGATCATCTGGCCGACGCCGATGTCGATCAGGGTCTGCTTGAAGCCGCCGCCCGCGCCGACGATCAGCAGGATGCCCGCGATGGGGGCGAGGGACTTCTCGACGGTCGAGTTCAGCCGCTCCTTGGTGAAGCCGGCCGCCCGGCCCAGCGTGAACATGCCGACGATCACGGCCGCGAGCAGGGCGATCATCGGGGAGCCGATGACGTCGGTGACCTTCTGCACGCCGTTCTCGGGGTCGTCGACCACGATGTCGACGAGCGCCTTGACCAGCATCAGGACGACGGGCAGCAGGATCGTCGCCACGGTCGCGCCGAAGCCGGGGCGCTTCTCCACGTCCTCGGAGGGGCGCGCGGGGATCATCTTCTCCGGCGCCGGGATGTCCACCCAGCGGGCGGCGTACTTCGAGAAGACCGGGCCGGCGATGATCACGGTGGGTATGGCGACCACCAGGCCGAGCGCGAGCGTCACGCCCAGGTTGGCGCCGACCGCGTCGATCGCGACCAGCGGGCCGGGGTGCGGCGGGATGAGCCCGTGCATGACGGACAGTCCGGCGAGTGCCGGGATGCCGATCCGCATCAGCGAGTAGTTGCCGCGCTTGGCGACCATCAGCACCACCGGGATCAGCAGCACGATGCCGACCTCGAAGAAGAGCGGCAGACCGATCACCGAGGCGATGAGGACCATCGCCCAGGGCATGGCCCGCTTGCCGGTCCTCGCGAGGATCGTGTCCACGATCTGGTCGGCGCCGCCGGAGTCGGCGAGCAGCCGCCCGAGGATCGCGCCGAGCGCGATGAGCACGCCGACACCGGCGACGGTGGCGCCGAGTCCGGCGCTGAACGACTTGATGGTGTCCGCGAGCGGCGCGCCCGCGAAGGCACCGAGCGCCAGCGACCCGATGGTCAGCGCCAGGAACGCGTGCAGCTTGAACTTGGTGATGAGCAGGACGATGACGGCGATGCCGGCGAGCACGGCGATCCCGAGCTGGGCGTTGCCTGCCGAGGTGATCGGTTCGGCGGCGTCCGCTGCCAGGATCTCGACGCTGAGACTGGTCACGGTGGAGTCCTTCGTACGGGCAGGAAGGGGGGACGGGGGTACGGGGGGTGCGGAGGAGGGTCAGCCGGCCAGGCCGCGCAGGGCGGCGACGGCGCGGGCGGTGATCTCCTCCGGGGTGCCGGTCACGTCGACGGCGACGCCGGCCTCGTCCTCCTGCAGCGGTTGCAGGGTGGCGAACTGGGAGTCGAGGAGCGCGGTGGGCATGAAGTGGCCCCGGCGCGCGGCCATCCGCCCCTCGATGAGCTCCCGGTCACCGGTCAGATGCAGGAAGACCACCCCGGGCGCGGCGGCACGCAGCCGGTCCCGGTAGCTCCGCTTCAGCGCGGAGCTGCTCACGACCCCGCCGAGCCCGGCCCGGCCGTGTGCCCACTCCCCGATGGCGTCGAGCCACGGCCCCCGGTCGCTGTCGTCCAGCGGCGTGCCGGCCGACATCTTGGCGACGTTCGCCGCCGGGTGGAAGTCGTCGCCCTCCGCGTACGGGAAGCCGAGCGCCTCCGCGACCAGCGGACCGATGGTGGTCTTGCCGGTCCCGGCGACGCCCATCACGACGACGACCGGGGGAGCGGAGAGGGGGGTGGTGCTCATGGGGGGTGCCTCGCTGTCTTCATCGACATCGATTCGGTGAATCCGTCGCGCTCATGAAACCCATTGGGTACGACGTATTCAAGAGGCTGTGACATAAAAGTCGTACTTTTCATTCCCGGGTGTGGTCACCCGGGCCCGCGCGCATAGGCTGATCGTCATGACGACACCGGCCCGGGGCCTCCACTCGCACGTCCTGGCCACCCTGGGCCTCGCGATCACCGCCGGGGAGCACCCGCCCGGCACCGTGCTGCGCACCGACGAGGTCGCCCAGCGCTTCGACGTCTCGCGGACCGTCGTCCGTGAGGTCGTCCGCGTCCTGGAGTCGATGCACCTCGTCGAGTCCCGCCGCCGCGTCGGCGTGACCGTGCTCCCCACGGCCAGCTGGAACGTGTTCGACCCCCAGGTCATCCGCTGGCGGCTCGCCGGTGCCGACCGCCCCCGCCAGCTCCGCTCGCTCACCGTGCTCCGCTCGGCCGTCGAACCGGTCGCCGCCGGTCTGGCCGCGCTGCACGCCACCCCCGAGCAGTGCCGCGAGCTCACCGAGCAGGCCCTCGGCATGGTCGCCACCTCGCGCGGCCGGCGCCTGGAGGAGTACCTGGTCCACGACATCGCCTTCCACCGCGTCGTGCTCGATGCCTCCGGCAACGAGATGTTCGCCCGGCTCGGCGACGTCGTCGCGGAGGTCCTCACCGGCCGTACCCACCACCACGTGATGTTCGAGGACCCCGACCCGGCCGCCGTCACCCTGCACGTCCAGGTCGCCGAGGCCGTGCGCGAGCGCGACGCGGCCCGCGCCGAGGAGCTCACCCGCCAGATCGCGGTCGGCGCCCTCAGGGAACTGGACGTCCTGGCTCCGTGAAGCTCTGAACTAGCTCAAATCTGGGCGTTCAGTGACATGCGCCACAGTCTGTGGGCGCCGTTTGCCGTGAGGATGTGCGCTGGCCGTGCCGGGGACACCCCCCAGCGGGCACGGCCGGGTACCGCACTGCCCCCTCACGAAGGCGACCTCGTTCATGACTGACCGCGTCACCGCGGCCGAGCCGCTGTCCGCCGCCCCGGCGCACACGGCCGCCGTCCCCCACGTCGACGCAGGCGACGCCGGATACCGCAAGGACCTCAAGTCCCGGCACATCAACATGATCGCCATCGGCGGCGCCATCGGCACCGGCCTCTTCCTGGGCGCCGGCGGCCGGATGTCCCAGGCGGGCCCGTCCCTCTTCATCGCCTACGCCGTCTGCGGCGTCTTCGCCTTCTTCGTGGTGCGCGCCCTCGGCGAGCTGGTGCTCTACCGCCCCTCCTCCGGCGCCTTCGTCTCCTACGCCCGCGAGTTCATGGGCGAGAAGGGCGCGTACACGGCCGGCTGGCTGTACTTCCTCAACTGGTCGACCACCGCCGTCGCCGACATCACCGCGGCCGCCACCTACGCCCACTTCTGGGCCATGTTCAGCGACGTCCCGCAGTGGGTCCTCGCCCTGATCGCCCTCGCGGTCGTCCTCGCCGCCAACCTCATCTCCGTGAAGTACTTCGGCGAGATGGAGTTCTGGTTCGCCATCATCAAGGTCGCCGCCCTGGTCGCCTTCATGCTCGTCGGCATCTTCCTCATCGTCACCTCGCACGAGGTCGGCGGCCACACCCCCGGCCTCGCCAACATCACCGACAACGGCGGCATCTTCCCCCAGGGCATGATGCCGATGCTGCTGCTCATCCAGGGCGTCGTCTTCGCCTACGCCTCCGTCGAGCTCTGCGGCGTCGCCGCCGGCGAGACCGAGAACCCCGAGAAGATCATGCCGAAGGCGATCAACTCGATCATGTGGCGCGTGGGCCTCTTCTACGTCGGCTCCGTCGTCCTGCTCGCGCTGATCCTCCCCTACACCGCGTACTCCGGCGACCAGAGCCCCTTCGTCACCGTCTTCGACAAGCTGGGCGTCCCCGGCGCCGCCGGCGTCATGAACCTGGTCGTCCTCACCGCCGCCCTCTCCAGCCTCAACTCCGGGCTCTACTCCACCGGCCGCATCCTGCGCTCCATGTCGCTCGCCGGCTCCGCGCCCAAGTTCACCGGCGTCATGAACCGGGGCGGCGTCCCCTACGGCGGCATCCTGCTCACCGCCGGCTTCGGCGTCCTCGGCGTCGCCCTCAACTACGTGATGCCCGGCGAGGCCTTCGAGCTCGTCCTCAACTTCGCCTCCCTCGGCATCATCGGCACCTGGGCCATGATCATGGTCTGCTCCCTGTTCTTCTGGCGCAGCGCCCGGGAGGGCAAGGTCACCCGCCCCGGCTACAACCTGCCCTGGGCCCCGTACACCCAGATCGTCACGCTGGGCTTCCTCGCCTCCGTCCTCGTCCTGATGTGGATGGACGGCGGCATCAGCCGCACGACCGTGAGCTGCCTGCCGCTCATCGCGGCCGCGCTCACCGGCGGCTGGTTCCTGGTCCGCCGACGGGTCCGCGAGACCTCCGGGTCGCACCAGGGCTGAGACTCCCCCCACGGGAGAAGGAGGTCCCCCGCAGGCACGGCCTGCGGGGGACTCGCCTTTTGTCAGGAGATAGTGGTACGCAAGAGCCTTACAAGATCCGGCCGCAGGAAGGGAAGTTCGCGATGCCGCAGCACGTCCAGGGGGTCATCGCCCCGGGCAGGAACGAACCGGTACGCGTCGAGACCATCGTGATCCCCGACCCCGGCCCCGGCGAGGCCGTCGTGAAGATCCAGGCCTGCGGCGTCTGTCACACCGACCTCCACTACAAGCAGGGCGCGATCAACGACGAGTTCCCCTTCCTGCTGGGCCACGAGGCCGCGGGAGTCGTCGAGTCCGTCGGCGAGGGCGTCACCGACGTCACCCCCGGCGACTTCGTGATCCTCAACTGGCGCGCCGTCTGCGGCACCTGCCGCGCCTGCCTGCGCGGCCGCCCCTGGTACTGCTTCGCCACCCACAACGCGAAGCAGCGGATGACCCTGCTCGACGGCACGGAGCTCTCCCCGGCCCTCGGCATCGGCGCCTTCGCCGAGAAGACCCTCGTCGCCGCCGGCCAGTGCACCAAGGTCGACCCGGCCGTCGCCCCCGAGGTCGCGGGCCTCCTCGGCTGCGGCGTGATGGCCGGCATCGGCGCCGCCCTCAACACCGGGAACGTCGGCCGGGGCGACACCGTCGCCGTCATCGGCTGTGGCGGCGTCGGCGACGCGGCCGTGGTCGGCGCCCGCCTCGCCGGAGCCGCGAAGGTCATCGCCGTCGACATCGACGACCGGAAGCTGGCCAAGGCGAAGGAGATGGGCGCCACCCACACGGTCAACTCCCGCGACGCCGACGCCGTCGAGTCGATCCGCGAGCTCACCGGCGGCTTCGGCGCCGACGTCGTCATCGAGGCCGTGGGCCGCCCGGAGACGTACGAGCAGGCCTTCTACGCCCGCGACCTGGCCGGCACCGTCGTCCTCGTCGGCGTGCCCAGCCCCGAGATGAAGCTCGAACTCCCCCTCCTCGACGTCTTCGGCCGAGGCGGCTCGCTCAAGTCCTCCTGGTACGGGGACTGCCTGCCGTCCCGCGACTTCCCGATGCTCATCGACCTGCACCAGCAGGGCCGCATCGACCTCGCCGCCTTCGTCACCGAGACCATCGGCCTCGGCGACGTGGAGAAGGCCTTCGCCCGCATGCACGAGGGCGACGTCCTGCGCTCGGTGGTGGTCCTCTGATGGCCGCCCGCATCGACCACCTCGTCACCTCGGGCACCTTCAGCCTCGACGGCGGCACCTGGGACGTCGACAACAACGTCTGGATCGTCGGCGACGACACCGAGGCCATCGTCATCGACGCCGCCCACGACGCCGAGGCGATCCTCGCCGCGCTCGACGGCCGCGCCCTGCGCGCCATCGTCTGCACCCACGCCCACGACGACCACATCGACGCCGCCCCGGCGCTCGCGGCCGCCACCGGCGCCCGCATCCTGCTCCACCCTGCCGACCAGCCCCTGTGGAAGCTCACCCACCCCGACCACAGCCCGGACGGCGAGCTCGCCGACGGCCAGGTCCTCACCATCGCGGGCACGGACCTCACGGTCCTCCACACCCCGGGCCACGCCCCGGGAGCGGTCTGCCTGTACGCCCCCGAGCTGGGCACCGTCTTCACCGGGGACACCCTCTTCCAGGGCGGCCCCGGCGCGACCGGCCGGTCCTACTCGGACTTCCCGACGATCGTCGGCTCGATCCGCGAGCGGCTGCTCGGCCTGCCCGCGGAGACGGTCGTCCGCACCGGCCACGGCGACACCACCACGATCGGGGCCGAGGCCCCGCACCTGGAGGAATGGATCAAGCGGGGCCACTGAGCCGCAGCCGGCTCTCGAACCCCAGGACGTCACCCGTGAACGGGTCGGTGAACTCCAGCGTCCGCGCGAGCAGTCGCAGCGGACGCGCGAAGTCCTCCGGCCCGTCCTCGCGCACGACCGGGTACACCGGATCGCCGACGATCGGCAGGCCCAGGCGGTTCATGTGCACCCGCAGCTGATGGGTCCGCCCGGTCACCGGCACGAGCCGGTACCGCCCGAGCCCCCCGGCGTGGCGCAGCAGCTCGATCCGGCTCTCGGCGTTCGGCTCGCCCGGCACCTCCCGCGCGGCCATCACCCCGCGCTCCTTCTCGATCCGGCTCCGCACCGTCACGGGCAGCTCCACCGCCGGGTCGTACGGCGCCACCGCCTCGTACTCCTTGCGCACCACCCGGTCCCGGAACAGCGTCTGGTACGCCCCCCGGTCCTCCTCGCGCACCACGAACAGCACGAGCCCCGCCGTCAGCCGGTCCAGCCGGTGCGCGGGCTGGAGGTGCGGAAGCCCCAGGTCGCGCCGCAGCCGGGCGAGCGCGGTCTCCGTCACGTGCCGCCCCCGGGGCATCGTGGCCAGGAAGTGCGGCTTGTCGGCCACCACGATCCGCTCGTCCCGGTGCACGACCCCGATCGCGAAGGGCACCGGAGTCTCGGCGGGGAAGTCCCGGTGGAACCAGAGGTACCGCCCCGCCACGTACGGCTCGGTCCCGTCGACGGGCCCGTCGACCCCGACGAACCGTCCGTCCCGGAGCATCTCCTCGACCCGCCCGACCCCGACGGCATGCCCGTACCGCGCGACCAGGTACGCGCCGACCGTGGCCGGAGAGCCTTCGGGATCCTCCGGGAACCGCACCCGCACCGGGTCGATCCCCCGGAGCTGGGGGAGGGGCGAGGAAGGGCCCTTGGATCTGCGTCGCACCGGTACCGCCGTGCTTCCTGCTGCCGCAACAAGAAAGACCCCACAAGATGTGGGGTCTTCCGCTGGTGTCCGAGGGGGGACTTGAACCCCCACGCCCGATAAAGGGCACTAGCACCTCAAGCTAGCGCGTCTGCCATTCCGCCACCCGGACAAGGTGTCTGTCTTCCTGGCCGCTGGGCCCTTCCGACGAGGAAAACCATAGCAAACATTCGGACCGGTCGATCACCACCCCCGGTGGGCCCCCGGCATGTGACGGCAGCGTGTCGGCCGGCCGGCGCCCTTGGTGCCGAGGGGGGCACGCGCGAGGATGGGGGGAGATCACCAGCAAGCACGTGGGGCACGTAGTGGGAGGAAGCAGCGTGAGCGAGTCGAACACGGTCCGGACCGTCAGCGGCGAGGACGAGGTGGTGGACCTCTGCCGCGACCTCATCCGCATAGACACCAGCAACTACGGCGACCACTCCGGCCCCGGCGAGCGGGCGGCGGCCGAGTACATCGCCGAGAAGCTCGCGGAGGTCGGCCTGGAGCCGAAGATCATCGAGTCGCACCGGGGGCGGGCCTCCACCGTCGCCCGGATCGAGGGCGAGGACCCGTCGCGGCCGGCGCTGCTCATCCACGGCCACACCGACGTCGTCCCGGCCAACGCCGAGGACTGGACGCACCACCCCTTCTCCGGCGAGATCGCCGACGGCTGCGTCTGGGGCCGCGGGGCCGTCGACATGAAGGACATGGACGCGATGACCCTCGCGGTCGTCCGCGACCGGCTGCGCAGCGGCCGCAAGCCCCCGCGGGACGTCGTCCTCGCCTTCCTCGCCGACGAGGAGGCCGGCGGCACCTACGGCGCCCGGCACCTGGTCGACCAGCACCGGGGCCTCTTCGACGGGGTCACGGAGGCGATCGGCGAGGTCGGCGGCTTCTCCTTCACCGTCAACGAGAACCTGCGGCTCTACCTGGTCGAGACGGCCCAGAAGGGCATGCACTGGATGCGGCTGACCGTCGAGGGCACGGCGGGCCACGGCTCCATGACCAACGACGACAACGCCATCACGGAGCTGTGCGAGGCCGTGGGCCGCCTCGGCCGCCACCAGTGGCCGGTCAGGGTCACCAAGACCGTGCGGTCCTTCCTCGACGAGCTCTCGGACGCCCTGGGCACCCCGCTCGACCCCGAGGACATGGACGGCACCCTCGCCAAGCTCGGCGGCATCGCCAAGATGGTCGGCGCCACCCTCCGCAACTCGGCCGCGCCCACGATGCTCGGCGCCGGCTACAAGGTGAACGTGATCCCCGGCCAGGCCACGGCGCACGTCGACGGCCGCTTCCTGCCCGGGTACGAGCAGGAGTTCCTCGCCGACCTCGACCGGATCCTCGGTCCCCGCGTGAAGCGCGAGGACGTGCACGGCGACAAGGCACTGGAGACCAGCTTCGACGGCGCCCTGGTGGACGCCATGCAGCTGGCGCTGCGCGCCGAGGACCCGATCGCCCGCGCCGTGCCGTACATGCTCTCGGGCGGCACCGACGCCAAGTCCTTCGACGACCTCGGCATCCGCTGCTTCGGCTTCGCGCCGCTCCAGCTGCCGCCGGAGCTCGACTTCGCCGGCATGTTCCACGGCGTGGACGAGCGGGTGCCGGTGGACGGTCTGAAGTTCGGCGTCCGCGTCCTGGACCGCTTCCTCGACGCCTGCTGAATTCGTCCGCACGTTTGCATGTGACCGGAAAGAGTGAATGAACTCGGGCACTCGTAGCCCCCACCATTCCCCCTCGTTACAGGTGATGCGGTCCGCGGCTGGGGCCGCATTGCCAACTAGGAGGAATAATGATCAAGAAGGTCGTCGCTGCTGCGGCTGCCACCGGCGGTCTCGTTCTCGCGGGCGCGGGCATGGCCGTCGCCGACGCGGGTGCCCAGGGTGCCGCCATCGGTTCCCCCGGCGTGCTCTCGGGCAATGTCGTCCAGGTGCCGGTTCACGTCCCCGTGAACGTGTGCGGCAACACGGTCTCCGTGATCGGTCTGCTGAACCCCGCCTTCGGCAACACCTGCGTCAACGCCTGACGTTGTGCCTCGCCCCGTGAGGGTGTGAGCCGGTCCGGCCCCGGAGTGCGTGCCATGCACTCCGGGGCCGGTGGCCATTTCCGCCCCGGGCCGACCGCCCGGTGGCACTCTTTCGAAGCCGAGCAGGCAGGGAACAAGCTATGCGACAGGTCACGCGCAAGGGCCTTCTCACCGTCGTGGCCGCCGGAGGCGTATTCGCCGCCGTCGGCGGCGGATATGCGCACGCCGATTCCGGCGCGAACGGTACGGCCATGAATTCCCCGGGCGTCGCGTCCGGAAACTCCGTCCAGGTCCCGGTACACGTACCGGTGAACGCCTGCGGAAACACCGTCAACGTCGTCGGAGTCCTCAATCCGGCCTTCGCCAACAAGTGCGCCAACACGTCCTCGCAGGGCGGCGGCTCGTCCGCCGGGGGACACACGAGCAACTCGCCTGGCGTGGCCTCCGGCAACAACGTCAAGGTGCCGGTCGACGCCCCCGTCAACGTGTGCGGCAACGGCGTCACCGGCGTGGGCCTGCTGAACCCCGCCATGGGGAACGACTGCGCCAACAGCGGGGACGACGGCGACACGGGGTACGGCGAGGAGGGACCCGGCACGCCCGGGACCCCGGGTACGCCGGGCACGCCCGGGACCCCCGGCACTCCGGGAACCCCGGGGACGCCCGGTACGCCTGGGACCCCCGGTACTCCGGGTACGCCTGGCACTCCTGGGACCCCCGGCACCCCCGGTACGCCCGGCACTCCGGGTACGCCTGGCACTCCTGGGACGCCCGGGACCCCCGGCACTCCCGGTACGCCCGGCGGTGAGCACGGTCCGAACACCCCCGGTGAGCACGGCGTCACCCCGCCCCGCTCCGTCGAGGAGCTCGCCGAGACCGGCTCCGGTCCGCTCGGCGTGATCGTCCCCGCCGGGGCCGGACTGCTGCTCGCCGGCTCGCTGATCTACCGCCGCGCCCGCCGCGCCGCCTGATCCGCGCCGGTCGCGCACCACGCACAGGGGCCCCGCACACCGCGGGGCCCCTTCGCGTCGTCCCGTTCCCTACCAGGTCGCCCTGACCTGGCGGATGATCCGCCGCTTCAACCGCACTCTGCGGCTCCCGTCCCGGTGCAGGCTCAGACGGTCCAACTCCCAGTGTCCGTACTCGGCATGGTCGGTCAGCAGCCGCGTCGCCTCCTTGCGGGAGACACCGCGCGGCACGTACACGTCGACAAATTCGTATTCCGGCATCGCATCTATTGTGCGGGCACCGGCCCGGTACGGATAGCGTCTCTCCCATGTCTGATGCTGCGCAGCCCACCGCTGCCGAGGTACGCGCCGCCGCCGAGGCGGTCAAAGCCGCACTGGACCGTCACCTCGCGGCGGTCGAACGCCGTACGGGAGACGACGACACAGCCGTCTACGAAGCCTTCAACGCCCTCGCCACGGCGGCCGAGGCGTACGACGAACTCCTCTACGACCGCTACGACGAGGTCACTCCCTTCGAGATCCCCGGAGCCGACGGCAACCTGCCGCCGTACACCGGGCCCGACGAACCCCACGCCGTCAGCCTCCTGATCCGCCGCGACTACGCCGTCGCCGAACCGCGGCGCCTGCTCGCCCAGGCCCGCCGTGTCGCCGAGCTCGGCGACACCACGGACACGGCGGCGGCCGCCCGGGCCGGAGCCTCGCCGCTCGCCGCGCTCGGCATGCTCTTCGGAGAGTACGAACCGGACGAGATCGCCTCCCGGCACAAGGAGTTCGGCCTGGAGGAGGGCGACTCCACGCTCTGGGTCACCGCCGCCGAGGAGCTCCCGGAACCGGGGGAGTGGCTGGGCGCCCCCTTCGACCACGCCGATCCCGAGCGGATCGTCTGCCGCTTCGACGTCAGCTCGGTCTTCGACGAGGAAGAGGACGAAGAGGACGGGGTGGACGGGGTGGACGGGATGGACGAGCCCGTGGCGGACGTGGCGGTCGGCCCCACGGACGTCTGACGGGACGCCGGAGAGCCCGGACGCCTGACGGGACGTGGGAGGGCCCGGACACCGCGCGCGGTGTCCGGGCCCTCCTCGTTCCCCGTCGTTTCCCTCGTCGCCCGTGCCCCTCGCTCCGTCCGCGCCTACTGCTCCTCGGGGGCGAGCAGCCCCTCCAGGAGCGGCCGCAGCCGCGTCGTCCGCTCCGGGGCCACGCCCTCGGCCACCGCGCGGGCCAGCGCCTGGTCCACGCCGTGCACGACCGACAGATGGCGCTCCGCCCGGCCGAAGGCCGTGTACACCCACGGCCGGCTCAGACCGCCCGCGGCGTCCCCGGGCAGCACCACGACCACCGCGGGCCAGCGCGCCCCGGCCGCCTGGTGCGCGGTGAGCGCCCAGCCGTGCCGCAGCGCCGGCTCCACCCGATCCCTCGGTACGAGGACCTCGTCGTCCCCGCAGCGCAGCCGCAGCCCCTCCGGGTCGGCCGACAGGACCGTGCCCGTCACCGTCCGGCCCGGCACGGGCGCGTACGCCACCCGGTCCCCGGGGTCGTAGCCGCCGAAGCGGCCGGGCCCGGGGTTCAGCCGCTGCTTGAGGGCCGCGTTCAGCGCGCGCGTACCGGCCGAGCCGCCGTGGCCGACCGTGACGACCTGCGTCTGCTCCGACGGCACCCCGATCGCCCGTGGCACCGAGTCCGCCACCAGCTGGACCGTGCGGTGCACGGCCTCGCCGGCGTCCCGCACCGGGACGATCACGATCTCCTTGCCGGGGGCCTCGACCTGGTTCAGCTCGCCGACCCCGATGCCCGACACCAGCTCGCCGAGCGGGCCCGGGTCGGGCACGCGGGAGGCGACCCTCGGGCACACCCGTGCCGCCAGCACGTCCGCGAAGACCCGCCCCGCGCCCGGGGCGCCGAGCACCTCCGGGTCCCCGCTCAGCACCAGTCGGCAGCCGTCCGGCAGCGACTCCACGAGCATCGCGCCGGTCTCCACGTCCAGCTGCGGCGCGTCCAGGACCACGAGCAGGTCCAGGGCGAAGGCCCCGTCCTCGTCCCGGCCGGGACCGGCCGCGCCGGACAGCAGGGCGCCGACCGTCACCGCGTCCGCGCCGCCCGCGCGCCGCCCGGCGTCCGCGTGGACGGCCACCAGGGTGCGCAGCCCGCGCGCGCGGGCCGCCGCGGCGAGCGCCACGGGCTCGGCGCGGGAGGCCTCGCCGCCGGTGTGCAGGACGAGGCCGTGCGCCCCGGCGGCGCGCTCCAGCTCGCCGCCCTCCCAGGTGTCGGCCGTCGCCGTCCGCACCAGCCGGGCGAGACCGTCCGCGAGGCTCTCCTCCGCCAGCGCGTACCGGTCCAGTCCGAGCAGCACGGGCGCGGCGGGCTCCGGCTCCGCGGCGGGCGCGGCCGCGTCCTCGCCGGCGTCCTCGGCGTCCTCGTCGTCCTCCGGGTCCTGTGCCGTCTCCTCCTCCTGGAAGACGAGGACGGCGGCCTCGGAGACCGCCGTCTCCACGGCTTCCTCCGGGTCGGGCACGGCATGCCCGGCGAGTCCCGCGCGCACGGCCTGGATCTCCAGGGCGGTGTGCCCCTGGAGGGCGGCCCGCTCCAGCAGCCACACGGTCAGGGCGACCGTGCGGCGGGGGTCGCCGGGACCGGTCGCGGGGCCGAGCAGCGCCCGCGCGAACCCGTCGGCCTGCTCGGGCTTGACCCCGGCCACCGTGAGCAGCTGCCACGGGTCCTCACGGAGCACGGCGGCCGCGCCCTCGCCGAGCGCGGCGGCGACCGGGACGGCCAGGGCCTCCGGGGCCCCGCCTTCGGCGAGGACCTCGCGGACGGCGGCCGTGGTGCCGGGCGCCGGTGCGGCGGGCCGCTCCGGCGCGGGGGGACGCACGGTCATCTCGGGGGCCGCCTCGGCGGCGGAGCGCCGGGTGGCGGGCTCGGGGGCCTCGTAGAGGCTGCTGCCCGAGGCGGCGCCGCCCTCGACGGCCCGGACGGCCGCGAGGAGGTCGGCCGCGGTGCCGCTGAGCTTGGCGCCGCTCGCGAGGGGGCCGTCCTTCTCGGCCTTGCGGGCCGCGATCTTCGCCCGCAGCTCCCGCTGCGCGGCGAGCTCGACCTGCGCGTCGCTCAGGTCCCCCGAGGACCCGCCGTCACCGGCGCCGCCGTCCGCACCGGGCTCGGCGGCGTCCGCGGTGCCGCCGTCCGCCGCGACGCCCGCGTGGGGCTCCGCCGTGTCCGGCTCTCCGGCCGCCCCGGACTCCCGGTCGGCCCCGGACTCCCCGTCACCCCCGGATTCCCGGTCAGCCCCGGTCCGCGTCTCGTCGCCCGCCCCGGGCTCCTCCGTCTCCGGTCGCTCGCCCGTGTCGGGCGTTCCGCTCTCGGGCGTTCCGTCCTCGGGCGTGGTCGGGTCCTCGGCCGCCCCGGGGCTCTCGTGCGTCTCCGGTCGCTCGCCCGCGTCGGGCGTGCCGTCCGCTCTCGGGTGCTCGGGCGTGCCGGGCTCCTCGGGCGTGGTCGCCCCGTCGCCCGCGCCCGGACGCCCTGCCGTCTCCGGCTTCTCCTCCGCGTCCCGCTCCGCGGCCGTCCCCG
The DNA here is from genome assembly GCF_042890295.1 of Streptomyces sp. NPDC002232. NCBI lineage: Bacteria > Bacillati > Actinomycetota > Actinomycetes > Kitasatosporales > Streptomycetaceae > Streptomyces > Streptomyces sp. NPDC002232. Next base: position 151,344 of record NZ_JBIARV010000007.1, read on the forward strand.
GCCGGTCGGTGGGCGGCACGGCCTCGGGCGCGGTCTCCCCGGAAGGCTCGGTCACAAGGTGCTCCAGTCGTGATCCGGATAGCGGTGCACGGGCGCCGACACATCGTCCAGCGCCCGACAGATCTCGTCAGGAAGACTAAGCGTCTCCACTGACAACGCGGCCGTGAGCTGCCGCGCCGTGCGCGCGCCGACGATCGGCGCGGTCACCCCGGGCCGGTCGCGGACCCAGGCGAGCGCCACGTGCAGCGGGGTCGTCGCGAGCCCGTCGGCCGCCGTCGCCACCGCGTCCACGATCCGGCTCGCCGCCTCGTCCAGGTACGGCTCCACGAAGGGACCCATCCGCTCCGAGGCCCCCCGCGAGTCCGTCGGCGTGCCGCTGCGGTACTTCCCCGTCAGGACCCCGCGTCCCAGCGGGGAGGAGGGCAGCAGCCCTATGCCGAGGTCCCGCGCGGCCGGCAGCACCTCCCGCTCGACGCCCCGCTGGAGCAGCGAGTACTCGAGCTGGGCCCCGGCGAGCCGGGTCCGGTCGCCGCCGAGCTGCCAGGTGCCGGCCTTGGCGAGCTGCCAGCCGCAGAAGTTGGCCACGCCCGCGTACCGGGCCCGGCCGCTGCGTACGGCGATGTCGAGGGCCTGGAGCGACTCCTCCAGGGGCGTGTACGGGTCGAAGGCGTGCAGCTGCCAGAGGTCGACGTGGTCGGTGCCCAGGCGCGCGAGGGAGGCGTCGAGCGCGGCGAGCAGGTGCCCGCGCGAGCCGTCCGTGCGGCGGTCGGGGTCCGGGACGCTGCCCGCCTTCGTCGAGAGCACGAGGTCCTGGCGGGGCACCAGGCGCTCCATCAGGCGTCCGAGCAGATACTCCGCCTCGCCGCCGCCGTACACGTCGGCGGTGTCCACGAGCGTGCCGCCCGCGTCCCAGAACGACTTCAACTGCTCGGCGGCGTCGTGCTCGTCGGTGTCCCGGCCCCAGGTGAGGGTGCCGAGTCCGATGCGCGACACACGCAGGCCGGTACGTCCGAGATGCCTCTGCTCCATGGGCGCGAGAGTACTGGCCAGGGCACCACGCGGAGAGAGCCTGTGGACAACCGTGTCCTGACGGATGGCCCACGCGCGCGCTAGAGTCCGCCCCAGTGACGTTACCGATGGGTAAGGGGTGTGTGGAATGCGGCTCGGCATCAACCTCGGCTACTGGGGCGCCGGCATGGACGGCGACAACCTCGCCGTCGCCCAGGAGGCTGACCGCCTCGGCTACGACGTCTGCTGGGCCGCCGAGGCCTACGGCTCCGACGCCCCCACCGTCCTCGCGTGGGTCGCGGCCAAGACCGAGCGGATCGACGTCGGCTCCGCGATCATGCAGATCCCGGCCCGCCAGCCCGCCATGACGGCGATGACCGCCGCCACCCTCGACTCACTCACCGGCGGCCGCTTCCGCCTCGGCCTCGGCGTCTCCGGACCGCAGGTCTCCGAGGGCTGGTACGGCGTGAAGTTCGACAAGCCGCTCGCCCGCACCCGCGAGTACGTCGAGATCGTCCGCAGGGCCATGACCCGGGAGCGGCTCACCTACGACGGCGAGCACTGGACCCTGCCGCTCCCCGGCGGCCCGGGCAAGCCCATCAAGCTCACCGTCCACCCGGAGCGCGAGCACATCCCGCTCTACATCGCCGCGATCGGGCCGAAGAACCTGGAGCAGACCGGCGAGATCGCCGACGGCGCCCTGCTGATCTTCCCCTCCGCCGACCACCTGGAGGAGACCGCGCTGCGCCACCTGCGCGCGGGCCGCGAGAAGGCCGGTCTGACCATGGAGGGCTTCGACGTCTGCCCCACCCTGCCGCTCGCCCTCGGCGACGACGTGACCGCGCTCGCCGACGTCTTCCGTCCGTACACCGCGCTGTACGTCGGCGGCATGGGCAGCCGCAAGCAGAACTTCTACAACCAGCTCGCCCAGCGCATGGGATACGAGAGGGAGGCCGCCGAGATCCAGGACAAGTACCTGGCCGGCGACAAGGCCGGGGCCGCGGCCGCCGTGCCGCACTCGCTGATCGACCAGACCACGCTGCTCGGCTCCGTCGAGCGCATCGCCGAACGGATGACCGCCTACGCGGAGGCGGGGGTCACCACCCTCACCCTCGCCCCGGCCGGCTTCACCCTGGACGAGCGGGTGGCGGCCCTGCGGGCGGGCGTGGAAGCGATGGAACGCGCCGGCGTCTGAGCCGGAAACCTGCGGCCGTGGTGGGGGCTCGGGGGTCTTCCCCGCCACGGCCGTCATGCAGCACAACGCGCCACGGGGCCCCGGGTTACGCCCCGGGGACTCACTCTTTCGGCCGAGCCGTGGCGGCCCTCCTGTTGCCCGCCGCCCGGGACCCGACTTGACTCGGTCTCCCCGGACGTACCGGAGTGCGGACGTACGCACGGAGGTGGCGGCGATGCTCACGGCCAAGAGCCTGTTCCAGGAAATCATCGACAACGACGAGTCCTTCCGGCTCTTCTGCTCCATCGCCGCGAGCGGCGAGTCCCAGGGCGGCTGGGAGAACGCCCGGATCGCGGCCCTCGTCGCACCCGGCATGCGCTCCCTCGCGCCCAAGATCACCCGGCACGGCGCCGACGAGGACAAGCACGGCCGGATCTTCAACGCCCTGCTGAGGAAGCGGGGGCTCGAACCCGTCCCCGTGCCCCCGGACACCGACTACACGATGCTCCTGGAGCGCCGGGGCATCGGCCTCGCGCACGAGAAGCTCCGCGCCGACCGGCCGCTCACCGAGGCGGACGTCGTCGTCTACCTCGCCCACAGCCGGGTCACCGAGCAGCGCGCCGCCGACCAGATGGACATGCTCGTCACGTACTTCGGGGACCACCCGGAGCTGGGCAAGGCCATCCACATGATCGACAACGACGAGGCGAACCACCTCGCCTACTGCCACGAGGAGCTGCTCGGGCTCGCCCGCCAGGGCCACGGCCGGCTCATCCAGCGGACCCTGCGCGACTCCGCCCTCGCCGAGATCCGGGTCTACCGCGACGTCAGCCTCGCCGTGATGCGGCACATGGGCCGGATCCTGAACTGGCCGAAGCCCAAGGCGGCCGTCCTCGCCGCCGGGATCCACGCCATGTACGCGTACGAGCGCGCCGCCGGCTGGCACCGGATGGTCGACCTGCGGATGCCCGAGCGGCTGAACGCCCTCGGCAGCCCCGCGGCCCCCGCACCCGCCTTCTGAGCGGGCCCCCGGCACCTACATCCAGCCACGCCGCTTGAACGTCCGGTAGAGCGCGACGACGATGCCCGCCATCACCACGATCACCACCGGGTAAGAGCCCTCCCAGTGCAGCTCCGGCATGTGGTCGAAGTTCATCCCGTAGATCCCCGCGACCATCGTGGGGACCGCGGCCATGGCCGCCCACGCGGAGATCTTCCGCATGTCGTCGTTCTGGCGGACCCCCATCTGCGCGAGATGGGCCGACAGCACGTCGGACAGGAGCCGGTCGAGACCCTCCACCTGCTCGTTCGACCGCAGCAGGTGGTCGTTGACGTCCCGGAAGAAGGGCTGCGAGCGCTCGTTCACGAACGGTACGGAACCGGCCGTCAGCCGGGCCATCGGCCCGGCCAGCGGGCCGCTCGCCCGCCGGAACTCCAGGACCTGCCGCTTCGCCGTGTAGATCCGCTCCGCGGTGTTGGCCGGATTGCCCCCGCTGGGCGCGAAGACGTCCGCCTCCAGCTCCTCCAGGTCGACCTGGAGCTCGGCCGCCACGTCCAGGTAGTGGTCGACGATCGCGTCGCTCACCGCGTACAGCACCGCCGTCGGACCGTGCCTCAGGACGTCCCGGTCGGCCTCCAGGCGCCGGCGGACCTCCGCCAGGGGCGCGCCCTCGCCGTGCCGGACCGTCACGACGAACGAGTCGCCCATGAACACCATCAGCTCGCCCGAGGAGACCCGGTCGCTCTCCGGCTCGTACACGACCGGCTTCAGCACCACGAAGAGCGAGTCGTCGTAGACCTCCAGCTTGGGCCGCTGATGGGCCTTCAGGGCGTCCTCGACGGCCAGCGGGTGCAGCGCGAACTCCGAGGCGACGTGGGCGAACTCCGCCGCCGAGGGCTCGTGCAGCCCCACCCACAGGAAGGCGCCGCCCGTCGCCCGCGCCTCCTCCAGGGCATCGGAGAGGTCGGCGGGTCCGTCCGTACGGCGCCCGTCCCGGTAGATGGCAGAGTCGACGATCACGCCGGGCATTCTCCCCCGAACGGCCCCGACGCGCACCCGTGCGGCAGCCCAGGGGGTGTCTTGTCGGGCCAGGCCGGGCTCGCGGCGTCCGGCACCGCGCCTCGCCGCGTTGGCGGCGGCGGACGCCGCTCCCTGATCCGGCGTGGCCGACAGGACACCCCCTAGGCTGGCTCGCATGGCCACCCTGATCCTCGTCCGGCACGGACGCTCCACCGCCAACACCTCCGGAGTCCTCGCCGGGCGCACCCCCGGCATCGCGCTCGACGACCGCGGGGCCGCCCAGGCCGCCGCGCTCCCCGGGCGCCTCGCGGACGTCCCGCTCGCCGCCGCCGTCACCAGCCCCCTCCAGCGCTGCCGGGAGACCCTCCGGCCGCTCCTGGACGCCCGCCCCGGGCTCCCGCTCCACGTCGAGGACCGGATCAACGAGTGCGACTACGGCGACTGGTCCGGCCGCAAGCTGGCCGAGCTGGGCGACGAACCGCTGATGGAGGTCGTCCAGGGGCACGCCTCGGCCGCCGCCTTCCCCGGCGGCGAGTCCATGCGCGCCATGCAGAACCGCGCCGTCGAGGCCGTGCGCGAGTGGAACGCCCGCGTCGAGGCGGAGCACGGCGAGGACGCCACGTACCTCATGTGCTCCCACGGCGACATCGTGAAGGCGATCGTCGCCGACGCCCTCGGACTCCACCTCGACCTCTTCCAGCGCATCCACGTCGACCCCTGCTCGGTCACCGCGATCCGCTACACGCGCCTGCGGCCCTTCCTCCTCCGCCTCGGCGACACGGGGGACTTCGCCGGGTTCGCCCCCCGGGAGCACCCCGGAGGCAGCGGGGCGGCGGAGGTCGGTGGTGGTGCGGGCGCACCGTGATCCCCACGCGCAGTAGGGTGGACGCGCCGCTGTAGTTACGACTGTCGAGACGCAAGGAGCCGGGAACGTGTCCCGTCAGGTGTTCCTCTACGACCCACCGGAGCGTTTCGTGGCCGGCACGGTCGGACTGCCTGGCCGCCGGACGTTCTTCCTCCAGGCGTCCGCCGGCGGCCGGGTCACCAGCGTCGCCCTGGAGAAGACCCAGGTCGCGGCCCTCGCCGAGCGCATCGACGAGCTCCTCGACGAGGTCGTCCGCCGCACCGGGGGCAACGCGCCGGTGCCCGCGGTCGCCCCCGCCGAGATCGCGGACACCGCGCCCCTCGACGTGCCCGTCGAGGAGGAGTTCCGGGTCGGGACCATGGCCCTCGCGTGGGACGGCGAGGAGCAGCGCATGATCGTCGAGGCGCAGGCCCTCGTCGAACTCGACGCGGACTCCGAGGAGGACCTCGCCGAGGCCGAGGAGCGGCTGCTCCAGGACGAGGAGAACGGCCCGCCGATGCTCCGGGTCCGCCTCAGCGGGGCCCAGGCCCGGGCGTTCGCCAAGCGCGCCCTGGACGTCGTCAACGCCGGCCGCCCGCCCTGCCCGCTGTGCAGCCTGCCGCTCGACCCCGAGGGGCACGTCTGCCCGCGCCAGAACGGATACCGCCGCGGAGCATGACCAGCCCCGAGACCATGCGCGACACGGAGCTGCTCGCGCGCGGTGAGCTGACGGTGCGCGGCCGGGTCCGCGAGGCCTCCAACGCCGTGCTGTACTGCTCCGTCACCCACGAGGGCCGGGAGGCGGCCTGCGTCTACAAGCCCGTCGCGGGCGAGCAGCCCCTGTGGGACTTCCCCGACGGCACCCTCGCCCAGCGCGAGGTCGCCGCGTACGAGATCTCCGAGGCCACCGGCTGGGGCCTGATCCCGCCGACGGTGCTCCGCGACGGGCCGTACGGGGAGGGCATGGTCCAGCTCTGGATCGAGGCCGACCCCGGGGCGCGGCTCCTGGCGCTCACCGAGGACGAGGAGGCGGGCGAGGGCTGGAAGGCCGTGGGGCCCGCGCAGATCGACGAGGACCGCACCGCGCTCCTGGTCCACGCGGACACCCCGGAACTGCGCCGGCTCGCCGTCCTGGACGCCGTCATCAACAACGGCGACCGCAAGGGCGGGCACCTGCTGCCGGCGCCGGGCGGACACCTCTACGGCATCGACCACGGCGTGACCTTCCACGTCGACGACAAGCTGCGCACCCTGCTGTGGGGCTGGGCGGGCGAGGAACTGCCCGCCGAGGCGTCCGCCGTGCTGATCTCGCTCGGCCACTCCCTGGCCCCGGGCGCGCCGCTCGCCACCCGACTGGCGGAACTCCTGACGGTCGCCGAGGTCGCGGCCGTACGCGCCCGCGTGGAGGCGCTGCTGGCGACCGGACGCCATCCGGAGCCCTCGGGGCAGTGGCCCGCGATCCCCTGGCCACCGGTCTGACCACCGGCCGAAAGGTTTCGGCCACGGGCCTCGGAGGGGTCCTCACCCCTGGGGGGTATGCACGCACGCCTCTCACCCGCAAGAGCGCCTAATCGGTCAAGATCCCGGATCCGGTTCGTATCCGGAACACCTGTCCGGTTACGCTCGGGTCATGCATGCCTGGCCCGCTTCTGAGGTCCCCGCCCTTCCCGGCAAGGGCCGCGACCTCCGGATCCACGACACCGCGACCGGTGGACGAGTCACCCTCGCCCCCGGCCCCGTCGCCCGTATCTACGTGTGCGGCATCACGCCGTACGACGCGACCCACATGGGTCACGCGGCGACCTACAACGCGTTCGACCTCGTTCAGCGCGTGTGGCTCGACACGAAGCGGCAGGTGCACTACGTCCAGAACGTGACCGACGTGGACGACCCGCTCCTGGAGCGCGCCATCCGCGACGGCGTCGACTGGGTCGGCCTCGCCGAGCGCGAGACCGCCCTCTTCCGCGAGGACATGACGGCCCTGCGGATGCTGCCCCCGCAGCACTACGTCGGCGCGGTCGAGGCCATACCCGGCATCGTCCCGCTCGTCGAGCGCCTGCGGGACTCCGGCGCCGCCTACGAGCTCGACGGCGACGTCTACTTCTCCGTCGAGGCCGACCCGCACTTCGGTCAGGTCTCGCACTACGACACCGAGCTGATGCGCCACCTGTCCGCCGAGCGCGGCGGCGACCCGGACCGCCCGGGCAAGAAGAACCCGCTCGACCCGATGCTCTGGATGGCCGCCCGCGAGGGCGAGCCGAGCTGGGACGGCGGCAGCCTCGGCCGGGGCCGCCCCGGCTGGCACATCGAGTGCGTCGCCATCGCCCTGGACCACCTCGGCATGGGCTTCGACGTGCAGGGCGGCGGCTCCGACCTGATCTTCCCGCACCACGAGATGGGCGCGTCCCACGCCCAGGCCCTCACCGGCGAGTTCCCCATGGCCAAGGCGTACGTCCACGCCGGCATGGTCGCCCTGGACGGCGAGAAGATGTCGAAGTCCAAGGGCAACCTGGTCTTCGTCTCGAAGCTGCGCCGCGACGGCGTCGACCCGGCCGCCATCCGGCTCGCGCTGCTCTCGCACCGCTACCGCGACGACTGGGAGTGGACCGACCAGATCCTGGAGACGGCCGTGGAGCGGCTCGACCGCTGGCGCGCCGCCGTCTCGCGCCCCGACGGCCCGTCGGCCGACGCGCTCGTCGAGGAGCTCCGCGAAGCGCTCTCCGACGACCTCGACACGCCCACCGCGCTGGCCGCGGTCGACCGCTGGGCCGCGCTCCAGACGGCCGAGGGCGGTACGGACGACTCCGCCCCCGGTCTCGTCTCCCGCGCCGTCGACGCACTGCTCGGTGTGGCCCTGTAACGAGCAGGACCGCGCACCACACTTTCAGGCAACCGCCCTCGGACTTCTCGTCGAAGTCCGAGGGCGGTTCCGTTTTGTCCTGGCGGGGTTGCTCGTTCCTGCGCTAAACAACCTCCATGCAATCATCATCGCGCATGAAAGTTGCACTCGCAGGAGCCGTCCTCGGGCTCCTCGCGGCCCTCGCGGGACCCGGCTCCACCGCGTCGGCCGCCCCGTCCGACACCACCGTCGGCGACGTCACCGGCTTCGCCGCCGACGGGCCCGTCTACCGGCTGACCGCCGGCCGCACCCAGGCCCGTGTCTCCTTCGTCACCGCCGACACCTTCCGCATCGAGCTCGCCCCCGACGGCGCGTTCACCGACCCCACCGGCACCGACATCACCCTGCCCCAGGGTCCGCCCCCGGCCACCCGCTGGCGCGACCTCGGCGACCGCTACGAACTCGCCACCGCCAAGGTGACCCTGCGCGCCACCAAGTCACCCCTGCGCTTCTCGGCCGTACGCGCCGACGGCACCACGCTCTGGACCGAGACCCAGGGCCTCACCTGGAACCAGGACCGCACCGTCCAGACCCTCGCGCGAGGCGCCGACGAGCAGTTCTACGGCGCCGGCATGCAGAACGGCCGGGGCAACACCTCCCACCGCGGAAAGACCGTCGAGGTCGGCGTCGACTACAACTGGAACGACGGCGGCCACCCCAACTCGGTCCCCTTCTACCTCTCCTCCGCCGGATACGGCGTCTACCGCAACACCTACGCGCCCAACACCTACGCGTTCACCGAACCCGTCACCACCAGCGCGAAGGAACGGCGCTTCGACGCCTACTACTTCGCCGGCGACGGCAAGGACGCCCTCAAGGACGTCGTCGGCCAGTACACGAAGCTCACCGGCAAGCCCTTCCTGCCGCCCGTGTACGGCCTGGAGACAGGCGACTCCGACTGCTACCTCCACAACGCCAACCGCGGCGAGCGCCACACCCTCGACGCCCTGGACGTCGCCGACGGCTACGTCGAGCACGACATGCCCAACGGCTGGATGCTCGTCAACGACGGCTACGGCTGCGGCTACGAGAACCTCGCCGAGACCTCGGCGGGACTCGCCGACCGCCGGATGAAGCTCGGCCTGTGGACCGAGGACGGCATCGACAAGCTCGCCGACCAGGTCAAGGCCGGCCAGCGGGTCGCCAAGCTCGACGTCGCCTGGGTCGGCGAGGGCTACAAGTTCGCCCTCGACGGCTGCAAGGACGCCCACGCCGGCATCGAGGCCAACAGCGACGCCCGCGGCTTCACCTGGGCCCCCGAGAGCTGGTCCGGCGCCCAGCGCTGCGGCGTCCAGTGGTCCGGCGACCAGTCCGGCAGCTGGGAGTACATCCGCTGGCAGATCCCCACCTACGCGGGCGCGTCCATGTCCGGACTCGCCTACACCACCGGTGACGTCGACGGCATCTTCGGCGGCAGCGCCAAGACCTACACCCGCGACCTCCAGTGGAAGACCTTCCTGCCCGTCACCATGACCATGGACGGCTGGGCCGCGAACGACAAGCAGCCCTTCCGCTACGGCGAGCCCTACACCACGATCAACCGCGCCTCCCTCAAGCTCCACGAGGCCCTGCTCCCGTACATCTACAGCCACGCCCACCGGGCCACGAACACCGGCGTCGGCCTCGCCCGGCCGCTCGCCCTGGAGTACCCGGACGACCCGAAGGCCGCGAGCGACGCCGCGAAGTACGAGTTCCTCAGCGGCGAGGACTTCCTCGTCGCCCCCGTCTACCAGGACGCCGTCGAGCGCGACGGCATCTACCTCCCCGCGGGCACCTGGATCGACTACTGGAGCGGCCGCACCTACCAGGGCCCCGTGACCGTCGACGACTACAGCGCCCCGCTCGACACCCTGCCCCTGTTCGTACGGGCCGGCGCCACCGTCCCCATGTGGCCGGGCGGCATCCGCTCCTACCAGGACCGCGCCCCCGGCGACCCGATCGCCTGGGACGTCTACCCGCAGGGCACCTCGTCCTTCGAGCTGTACGAGGACGACGGCGTCACCCGCGAGCACCGCGCCGGGAAGTACTCCACCCAGCGCGCCGAGGTCCGCGCCCCGCGGTCCGGCCCCGGCGACGTCACCGTCCGGGTCGGCGCCGCCACCGGCTCGTACACCGGCAAGCCCGCCGCCCGGCCGTACTCCTTCACCGTCCACACCGGCGACGCGCCCGGCACGGTGCGGCTCGACGGGCGCACGCTGCCCGCCCGCGCCTCCCGCGCCGCCTTCGACGCGGCCGCCGAGGGCTGGTGGTACGACCGCGACGACCGAGGGGGAGTGGTCCGGATCAAGACCACCGCACGGTCCACCGACCGCGCCTTCGAGCTGCGCCTGACCGACACCAGCGCCGTCGGCGGGGCCGTCCCCGGCGCCTCCGCGGTCCTCGCCGCCCCCACCGGGCAGGAGCTCGGCGCCGGCACCCCCGGCACCGTCGCCGTGGACGTCACCGCGGGCACCCGGGACGCCACCGACGTCCGCGTCTCCCTCGACGCCCCGGCCGGCTGGCGGGTCACCCCGGCCGCCCCGATCACCCGCCTCCCGGCCGGAACCACCCGCCGGGTCCAGGTCGCCGTCACCCCGGCTGCCGGAGCGACGATCGGCGAGGCCACCCTCACGGCGACCGTCCGGCACCGGGCCGCGGGCACCGATCGCACCGCCGTCCAGCGCCTCGCGGTCGGCGTGATGCCCCCGGCGCCCACCGCCGACGCCTGGGCGAGCGACCTCACCTGGCTGCGCGCCACCAACGGCTGGGGACCGCCGGAACGCGACCGCTCCAACGGCGAGTCCGGCGCCGCCGACGGCCGGGCGCTCACCCTGGCCGGGAAGACCTACGCCAAGGGCATCGGCGGCCACGCCGACTCCGACATCGAGGTCTACCTCGGCGGCCGCTGCACCGCCTTCACCGCCGACGTCGGCATCGACGACGAGATCGACGGCTACGGCGACGTGGCCTTCTCCGTCGAGGCGGACGGCCGGGTCCTGTGGACCTCACCCCGGCTGACCGGGGCCTCCGCGACCCTGCCGGTGAACGTCGACGTGACCGGCGCCCGGCACGTCCGGCTCAGGATCACGGACACCAACGGGTCGAAGAGCGGCGACCACGGCGACTGGGCGGCGGCCCGGTTCGGCTGCGCCTGACGCACGAGCGGGAGGGGCGCCCTCGGGCACCCCTCCCGCTCCGTCCGCTTCCCCGGGACGCTACGCCCCGGACCCGCCCGTCGCGCCGTCCCCGTCGGGCGACCCGCCGCCGGACCCCTCGGCCCGGCCGCCGCCCGCGTCACCGTCCGCGCCGTCGGACCCTCCGGAGGCATCCGTCTCCGGGGCCGCCTCGGGACCCGTCTCCGGCTCGGCCTCCGCGGCCGTCCCGGCACCCGTCCCCGGTTCCGCCCCGGCGTCCGTCCCGGAGCCCGGCTCCGGGGTCGGCTGCTCGCGCCTCGGCGGGCGCGTCCGGCCGCTGCCCGGGTCCCGCAGGAAGCTGTCGCCGCCGTCCGTCGCGAGGCCCGGACCGCCGCCCGGACCCGTGCCCGGCTCACGCCGCCGCAGATACCGCTCGAACTCGCGGGCGATCGCCTCGCCCGAGGCCTCCGGCAGCTCCGCGGTGTCCCGCGCCTCCTCCAGCGTCTGCACGTACTCGGCGACCTCGCTGTCCTCGGCGGCCAGCTGGTCCACGCCCACCTGCCAGGCCCGCGCGTCCTCGGGCAGCTCGCCCAGCGGGATGCGCAGTCCGATCAGGTCCTCCAGACGGTTGAGCAGCGCCAGCGTCGCCTTCGGGTTCGGCGGCTGCGACACGTAGTGCGGCACCGCCGCCCACAGGCTCACGGCCGGCACGCCCGCGTGCGTGCACGCCTCCTGGAGGATGCCCACGATGCCCGTCGGGCCCTCGTACCGCGTCTCCTCCAGGTCCATCGTCCGCGCCAGGTCGGGATCGGAGGTGACCCCGCTGACCGGGACCGGCCGGGTGTGCGGGGTGTCCCCGAGCAGCGCGCCGAGGATCACCACCATCTCCACGCCCAGCTCGTGCGCGAAGGCGAGCAGCTCGTTGCAGAAGGAGCGCCAGCGCATCGAGGGCTCGATCCCGCGCACGAGCACCAGGTCACGGGGCTTGTCGCCGCCGACCCGGACCACCGAGAGCCGGGTCGTCGGCCAGGTGATCTTTCTGACCCCGTTGTCCAGGAAGACCGTGGGGCGGTTGACCTGGAAGTCGTAGTAGTCCTCGGCGTCGAGCGCCGCGAAGACCTCGCCCTTCCATTCCCGGTCGAGATGGGCGACCGCGGTGGAGGCGGCGTCGCCGGCGTCGTTCCAGCCCTCGAACGCTGCCACCATGACCGGGTCGATCAGCTCGGGTACCCCCTCGAGCTCGATCACCCAGCGCCTCCTTATTCGAAGTTCCTGTCGTACGGCCCCACCTTACGGCTTTCCGGCGGGCCGCCCGCCGTTCCCGGAGATCCCCGAGAACACGTGCGGCCTTGATCGACTACCCAGGAACTCACCTCCGCACACGGCGGAGTCACTCCTCCCACAGGGTGCTCGGCGCCTCCCTCCGGACCACCGGGGCGATCTCCTCGGCGAAGCGGTGGAGGGTCTCCTCCTGCTCGGCCGTCGACTGGCCGAAGGTGTCGACCGTGATCGACTGGAGGTCGTGCCCGTAGTGCTCGTGGTAGCCGAGGATCTTGTCGATGATCTGCTGCGGCGAGCCGATCAGCTGGGGGCCGTCGGCGATGGCGTCCTCGATCGTGCGGAACGGCGTGTTGTACCCGGCCCGGCCCTCCAGGTGCGGCTTGAAGCTCTGCCGGACCTTCGCCTCGTACAGCTCCTTGTACCGGCCGACGGCCTGCTCGGGCGTGTCGGCGATGAGCAGCCCGCCGGAACCGGCCGCCACGCGCGCGTGCGCCGGGTCGTGCCCGTACTCCTCGAACTTCTCGCGGTAGTGGGCGATCAGCCGCGCGTACGCCTCGCGCGGCTGGATCGCGTTCGCGGTGAAGAGCGGGTCGCCGTGCTTCGCCGCGAGCTCGGGGGAGTTCAGGCTGGTGGCCGAGCCGTGCCAGATCCGCGGGGTGCCCGCGTACGGCCGGGGGACCGTGGTCACGTTCTTCAGCGGGGGACGGAACTCGCCCTCCCAGTCGACGCCCTCCTCCGTCCACAGCCGCCGGAGCAGCTCGTACTTCTCCTTCTGGAGGTCCCACTGGCGCTCCTCGTCCAGGCCGAAGAGGTCGAAGTGGCCCGCCTCCGCGCCCTTGCCGACGACGAGCTCGAGCCGCCCCCGGGAGACCTGGTCGAGCGTCGCGTAGTCCTCGGCGACCCGGACGGGGTCGAGGATCGCGACCACGGTGACTCCGGTGAGCAGCCGGATCCTGCGGGTGCGGGCGGCCAGCGCGGCGAGCAGCACGGTGGGGGAGGAGGACAGGAACGCGCCGGCGTGCCGCTCGCCGACCGCGTACGCGTCGAAGCCGAGCCGTTCGGCGGTCTCGCCGAGCGTGACGACCTGCTCCAGCCGGTCGGCGGCGGACAGCAGTTCGCCGGTGAGCGGGTGCGGGGAGTGGTGGACGATCGAGAGCACCTGAAACTTCATGTCCCCACTCTGCGCGCCGAGTGTTGCGGGCGTGTGGACGGCGCATGGCACGCGTCAGGGGCGGCCCTCCGAGGAGGAACCGCCCCTGCACGCGGGCGCGTTACCTGCCCAGCATCGACTCGACCCCGGCGCGGATCTCGTCCGTCGCGAGACCGCGGATGGTCAGCGTCGTGCGGCGGCGCAGCACGTCGTCCGCCGTCTCGGCCCACTCGTGGTCACGGGCGTAGGCGACCTGGGCCCAGATCTCCGGCGCGTCCGGGTGGATCCGGCGGGCCAGCTCCGGGTTCTCGTTCGCCATCCGGGCGATGTCGAAGGAGAGGGAGCCGTAGTGGGTGGCCAGGTGCTTGGCGGTGTCGGCGGCCATGCGGGGGCCGGGCGCCGGACCGTCGACGAGCAGCCGGTGGGCGACCGCGTTCGGGTTGGCTATGCCGGGCAGCGGCAGCCGCTTCGGCAGCGCGGACACCGGCTCGTAGTCCTCGCCGAGCGGATGCCCGGGGAGCTGCTCCAGCTTCTTCATCACCGTGCGGCCGATGTGGCGGAAGGTCGTCCACTTGCCGCCGGCCACGGACAGCATGCCGCCGCGGCCCTCGGTGACGACGGTCTCGCGCTTGGCCTTGGAGGTGTCTCCGGGACCGCCCGGGAGGACCCGCAGACCGGCGAAGGAGTACGTGATCAGGTCGCGCGAGAGCTGCTGGTCGCGGATGGAGAAGGCGGCCTCGTCCAGGATCTGGGCGGTGTCCTTCTCGGTGACCTCGACCTGGCCGGGGTCGCCCTCGTACTCCTCGTCGGTGGTGCCGAGGAGCAGCATGTCCTCCCAGGGGAGGGCGAAGGTGATGCGGTACTTGTCGATCGGGGTGGCCAGCGCGGCCTTCCACGGCGCGGTCCGCCTGAGGACCAGGTGCGCGCCCTTGGAGAGGCGGATGGAGGGGGCCGCGGCGGGGTCCTCCATCTTCCGCAGGTGGTCGACCCACGGGCCGGTGGCGTTGAGCACCAGGCGGGCGTCCACGCCGAACTCGTCGCCGGTGGTGCGGTCCTTCAGCTCCGCTCCGGTGACCCGGCCGCGGGTGAAGCGCAGGCCGGTGACCTCGGCGTGGTTGAGGACGGTGGCGCCGGCGTCGACGGCGGCCCGGACCGTCATCAGCGCCATGCGGGCGTCGTTCATCTGGTCGTCGCCGTAGACCGCGACGGCCTTCAGGTTGTCGGTGCGCAGCTCCGGGACGTCCTGCGCGGCCTTGGCGGGGGAGAGCAGGTGGCCGACGCCGTCGCCGAACGCCGAGAGGGCGCTGTACGCGAAGACACCGGCGCCGAGCTTGGCCGCGCCGTGCGGGCCGCCCTTGTAGACGGGCAGGTAGAAGGTGAGCGGGTTGGCGAGGTGCGGTGCCACCTGGCGCGAGACCGCGCGCCGCTCGAAGTGGTTCTCCGCCACCAGCTTGACCGCGCCGGTCTGGAGGTAGCGCAGACCGCCGTGGAGGAGCTTGGAGGAGGCGGAGGAGGTGGCGCCGGCGAAGTCGCCGGCGTCCACCAGGGCCACCCGCAGACCCGACTGCGCGGCGTGCCAGGCGGTGGAGATGCCCAGGATGCCGCCTCCGATCACCAGGAGGTCGTACGTCGCCTTGGAAAGCTGTTCCCGGGTCTCGGCGCGGCTCGGAAGGGAACCGGCAGCCGGGTGCGTCCCGAGGGCAGGGACGCTCTGCAGGGTGGTCATCTCGTATTACTCCTCGTCCTCGATCCAGCCCATGGTCCGCTCCACGGCCTTGAGCCAGCTCTTGTACTCGCTGTCACGCCTCTCGGCGTCCATGCGAGGGGTCCATTCCGCCGCCCGGCGCCAGTTGGCGCGCAGCGCGTCGGTGTCCGGCCAGAAGCCGACGGCCAGGCCGGCGGCGTAGGCGGCGCCGAGGCAGGTGGTCTCGGCGACCATCGGACGCACGACGGGCGCGTCCAGGAAGTCCGAGAGGGTCTGCATCAGCAGGTTGTTGGAGGTCATGCCGCCGTCGACCTTGAGCGCGGTCAGCTCGACGCCGGAGTCCTTCGTCATGGCGTCGGTGATCTCGCGGGTCTGCCAGGCGGTGGCCTCCAGGACGGCGCGGGCGATGTGCGCCTTGGTGACGTACCGGGTGAGGCCGGCGATGACACCGCGCGCGTCGGAGCGCCAGTACGGGGCGAACAGGCCGGAGAAGGCCGGCACGAAGTAGGCGCCGCCGTTGTCCTCGACCGAGGACGCGAGCGTCTCGATCTCGGCGGCGGACTTGATGAGGCCCATCTGGTCGCGCATCCACTGCACCAGCGAACCGGTGACGGCGATCGAGCCCTCCAGGGCGTAGACCGGCTTCGCGTCGCCGATCTGGTAGCCGACGGTGGTCAGCAGGCCGCTGTAGGAGTTGATGATCTTGTCGCCGGTGTTCATCAGCATGAAGGTGCCGGTGCCGTACGTGGACTTGGCCTCGCCCTCGGCGAAGCACGTCTGGCCGAACAGGGCGGCCTGCTGGTCGCCGAGCGCGGAGGCGACCGGGACGCCGGCGAGGACGCCGTCCTTGACGTGGCCGTAGACCTCGGCGGAGGAGCGGATCTCGGGGAGGACGTTGAGGGGGACCCCCATCGACTCCGCGATCTTCTCGTCCCAGGCCAGGGTGTGCAGGTTCATCAGCATGGTGCGCGAGGCGTTGGTGACGTCGGTGACGTGCACGCCGCCGTCGACGCCACCCGTGAGGTTCCAGATGACCCACGAGTCCATGGTGCCGAAGAGGATGTCGCCGGCCTCGGCGCGCTCGCGGAGCCCCTCGACGTTGTCGAGCATCCAGCGGATCTTGGGACCGGCGAAGTAGCTCGCCAGCGGCAGGCCGGTCTCGCGGCGGAAGCGGTCCTGGCCGACGTTGCGGCCGAGCTCCTTGCAGAGGGCGTCGGTGCGGGTGTCCTGCCAGACGAGGGCGTTGTGGACGGGCTCACCGGTGTTCTTGTCCCAGAGCAGGGTGGTCTCGCGCTGGTTGGTGATGCCGATGGCCTTGACGTCGGCGGCGGCGATGCCGCCCTTCGTCAGGGCGCCGGCGACGACCTCCTGGACGTTGGTCCAGATCTCGGCGGCGTCGTGCTCGACCCAGCCCGGCTTCGGGAAGATCTGCTCGTGCTCCTTCTGGTCGACCGAGACGATCCGGCCGTCCTTGTCGAAGACGATGCAGCGCGAGGACGTGGTGCCCTGGTCGATGGCCGCGATGAACGGGCCGGTGGTGTGTGCGTCGGTCACGGTGTGCTCCTCGGGAAGTCTGGAAGAAGGACGGCTCAGGCGAACGCGATGTTGTAGATACCCGCGGCGACGGCTCCACCGATCAGCGGACCGACGACCGGGATCCAGGCGTAGCTCCAGTCGGAGCCGCCCTTGTTCGGCAGCGGGAGCAGGGCGTGCACGATGCGCGGGCCGAGGTCACGGGCCGGGTTGATGGCGTAACCGGTCGGGCCGCCGAGCGAGAGGCCGATGGAGACCACGACGAACGCGGTGATCAGGGCGCCGAGGACGCCGAGACCCTTGCCGCTGTCGTTGAGGCCCTGGGTGAGCACGGCCAGGACGAGCACGACGGTGCCGATGATCTCGGTGGCCAGGTTCTGCCAGGTGTTGCGGATCTCGGGGCCCGTGGAGAAGATGCCGAGCACCGGGCCGGGGCCCTCGATCGGCTTCTCGCCGGCCGCCTCCGGGTCCGTGAGGTGCGCCTGGAACTGGCCGTAGTAGGCCACCCAGACCAGCGCCGCGCCGATCATCGCGCCGAGCATCTGGCCGGCGAGGTAGACGGGGACGTTGCCCCACTCCCCGTCCTTGATCGCGATACCGACCGTGACGGCGGGGTTCAGATGGGCTCCCGAGAGGGAAGCGGTCATGTAGACCGCCGTCATGACGGCGAAGCCCCACCCGAAGGCGATCGCGAGCCAGCCCGCGTTGCGGGCCTTGGAGCTCTTGAGCGTGACGGCGGCGCACACACCGCCGCCGAGCAGAATGAGTACGGCGGTACCGATGGTCTCGCCGAGGAAGATGTCGGAGCTGGACACCCGCGACTCCTTTGTCCTTCGTCCAGGGGAAGGCGAACCCCGGGTCCCTCCGGTGGTCCGCGCCCTCGTGTGAGGGCGTTGCCGGCCCTTGGCACTGCCACACCATAGCGCGTATTGCCGTTAGCTGTTCGACAATGCCGACCGATGAACGGAAGTTTTGCCCTCGGGTTAACAGCACGTCAAGGGTCTGGGAAGTGAAAAACCCGCCGATAACGCGATCGTTACCGGCGGGTTCGGTTCTGCTCGGGGTCGGACGGGCCGCCGACCCCCGGGGCGGTCAGAAGCGGCCGGCCCCCAGGTCACGGGAGACGGCGCGGGCGCAGTCCCGCACCGAGGCCACCAGCTCCGGGCGCAGCTCCCCGCCCGGACAGACCCGCTCCACCGCCCCCGTGACCGCCACCGCGCCCACCGGCATCCGCCGCCGGTCGTGGATCGGCGCCGCCACCGAGGCCACGCCCTCCCAGGTCTCCTCCACGTCCGCCGCCCAGCCCCGGGCCCGCGTCATGTCCAGCAGCGACTCGAAGTCGACGAGCTCCGTGGTCGTCCGGGGCGTGAACGCCTCCCGCTCGACCTCCAGCACC
The DNA here is from genome assembly GCF_042890295.1 of Streptomyces sp. NPDC002232. NCBI lineage: Bacteria > Bacillati > Actinomycetota > Actinomycetes > Kitasatosporales > Streptomycetaceae > Streptomyces > Streptomyces sp. NPDC002232. The sequence continues at coordinate 169,467 of NZ_JBIARV010000007.1, forward strand.
TCGCTGTGCGCCACCGGGTCGTACGCCGACAGCACCTTGCCGAGCGCCGTGGAGTGCAGCGGCTGCATGGCCCCCACCTCCAGGACCTGGCGGCTGTCGTCCGGGCGGAAGACGTGGTGCACGATCAGCACGCCCCTCTGGTGGAGCACCCCCAGGTGCACGCTCTCCCCGCTGGACCGCGCCAGGTCGTCCGTCCAGACCAGGGCCCGCGCCCGCAGCTCGTGCACGTCCAGATAGCTGTTGCCCAGCCGCAGCAGCTCCGCGCCCAGCTGGTAGCGGCCCGAGGCCGCCTCCTGCTCCACGAAGCCCTCCGCCTGGAGGGTGCGCAGGATGCCGTGGGCCGTCCCCTTGGCGAGTCCGAGCGAGGACGCGATGTCGGACAGGCCGAGCCGGCGCTCGCCGCCCGCGAGCAGTCGCAGCATGGCCGCCGCTCGTTCAAGCGACTGGATGTTCTTCGCCATCGCCCGGCCCCTCACCCTTCTCACACTGTTCGACAATGCTGAACACTATCGGTCGATGCCGACCTTGTGTCACACCGCTCATTGTCGGCCAAGGAGGCGCAGAACCGGGAGTCCCCGCACACAGGATGCCGTCCGGCCCGTGGGACGCCGTGTCCACCCCGGCCCCCACGCGGTTACGCTGGCCCCGTGCATCCTCCCCCGAGGGTGCAAAGCCGACAGCCGTCGCATCCCAGGGAGCTCATCCATGGCCTCGTCGCCGACCCCTTCCGCTGACAGCCGGACCCGCGCCGCCGCCCTCCGCGAGGCACTCGCCAGCCGAGTCGTCGTCGCCGACGGAGCCATGGGCACCATGCTCCAGGCCCAGGACCCCACCCTCGAGGACTTCCAGAACCTCGAAGGATGCAACGAGATCCTGAACGTCACGCGGCCCGACATCGTCCGTTCGGTCCACGAGGCGTACTTCGAGGTCGGCGTCGACTGCGTCGAGACCAACACGTTCGGCTCCAACCACTCGGCCGCAGGCGAGTACGAGATCGCCGACCGGATCTTCGAGCTCTCCGAGGCGGGCGCCCGCATCGCCCGCGAGGTCGCCGACGAGTTCGGCGCCGAGGACGGCCGCCAGCGCTGGGTGCTCGGCTCGATCGGCCCCGGCACCAAGCTCCCCTCGCTCGGCCACATCGGGTACGACGTGCTGCGCGACGGCTACCAGCAGAACGCCGAGGGCCTCCTCGCCGGCGGCGCCGACGCCCTGATCGTCGAGACGACCCAGGACCTCCTCCAGACCAAGTCCAGCATCGTCGGCGCGCGCCGCGCGATGGACTCCCTGGGCATCAGCGTGCCGCTGATCTGTTCGCTCGCCTTCGAGACCACCGGCGTCATGCTCCTCGGCTCCGAGATCGGCGCGGCGCTCACCGCCCTGGAGCCCCTCGGCATCGACCTGATCGGCCTGAACTGCTCCACCGGCCCGGCCGAGATGAGCGAGCACCTGCGTTACCTCGCCCGCCACTCCCGTACGCCCCTCATGTGCATGCCGAACGCCGGCCTGCCCGTGCTGACCAAGGACGGCGCGTACTTCCCGCTCACCGCCCCCGAGATGGCCGACGCGCAGGAGAACTTCGTCCGCGACTACGGCCTCTCCCTGGTCGGCGGCTGCTGCGGCTCCACGCCCGAGCACCTGCGCCAGGTCGTCGAGCGGGTCCGGGGCCTCACGCCCCCCGAGCGCTCCCCGCGCCCCGAGCCCGGCGCCGCCTCGCTCTACCAGACCGTGCCGTTCCGCCAGGACACCGCCTACATGGCGATCGGCGAGCGGACGAACGCCAACGGCTCGAAGAAGTTCCGCGAGGCCATGCTGGAGGCGCGCTGGGACGACTGCGTCGAGATGGCCCGCGACCAGATCCGCGAGGGCGCGCACATGCTCGACCTCTGCGTCGACTACGTGGGCCGCGACGGCGTCGCCGACATGGCGGAGCTCGCCGGCCGCTTCGCGACCGCCTCCACGCTCCCGATCGTGCTCGACTCCACCGAGGTGGACGTCCTGCGGGCCGGTCTGGAGAAGCTCGGCGGCCGGGCCGTCATCAACTCGGTGAACTACGAGGACGGCGACGGCCCCGAGTCCCGCTTCGCCAAGGTCACCCGTCTGGCGCAGGAGCACGGCGCCGCCCTGATCGCGCTGACCATCGACGAGGAGGGCCAGGCCCGGACCCCCGAGCACAAGGTCGCCATCGCCGAGCGCCTGATCGAGGACCTCACGGGCAACTGGGGCATCCACGAGTCGGACATCCTGATCGACACCCTGACCTTCACGATCTGCACGGGTCAGGAGGAGTCCCGCAAGGACGGCATCGCCACGATCGAGGCGATCCGCGAGCTGAAGCGCCGCCACCCCGAGGTCCAGACGACGCTCGGCCTGTCGAACATCTCCTTCGGCCTCAACCCGGCGGCCCGGATCCTGCTGAACTCGGTCTTCCTCGACGAGTGCGTGAAGGCGGGTCTCGACTCCGCGATCGTGCACGCCTCGAAGATCCTCCCGATCGCCCGTTTCGACGAGGAACAGGTCACCACCGCCCTCGACCTGATCTACGACCGGCGCGCCGAGGGCTACGACCCGCTCCAGAAGCTGATGGCCCTGTTCGAGGGCGCCACCACCAAGTCGATGAAGGCCGGCAAGACCGAGGAGCTGCTCGCGCTGCCGCTGGACGAGCGGCTGAAGCGGCGGATCGTCGACGGCGAGAAGAACGGCCTGGAGGCCGACCTCGACGAGGCCCTGGAGACCCGCGCGGCCCTGGACATCGTCAACGAGACGCTCCTCGACGGCATGAAGACGGTCGGCGAGCTGTTCGGCTCGGGTCAGATGCAGCTGCCGTTCGTGCTCCAGTCCGCCGAGGTCATGAAGACGGCGGTGGCCCACCTGGAGCCGCACATGGAGAAGTCGGACGCGGACGGCAAGGGCACCATCGTCCTGGCCACCGTGCGCGGCGACGTCCACGACATCGGCAAGAACCTCGTCGACATCATCCTGTCCAACAACGGCTACAACGTCGTCAACATCGGCATCAAGCAGCCGGTCTCCGCGATCCTCGAGGCCGCCGAGGAGCACAACGCGGACGTCATCGGCATGTCCGGTCTCCTGGTCAAGTCCACCGTGATCATGAAGGAGAACCTGGAGGAGCTCAACCAGCGCGAGCTGGCCGCCAAGTACCCCGTGATCCTCGGCGGCGCCGCCCTCACCCGGGCCTACGTCGAGCAGGACCTGCACGAGATCTACCAGGGCGAGGTCCGCTACGCCCGCGACGCCTTCGAGGGCCTGCGCCTCATGGACGCGCTGATCGGCGTCAAGCGGGGCGTCCCGGGCGCCGTGCTGCCCGAGCTGAAGCAGCGGCGGGTCGCGAAGACCGCGGCCGCCCTCCAGGTCGACGAGCCGGAGCCGGGCGGCCGGTCGGACGTGGCCGTCGACAACCCGGTGCCGACCCCTCCCTTCTGGGGCACCCGCGTCGTCAAGGGCATCGGCCTGAAGGAGTACGCGTCCTGGCTCGACGAGGACGCCCTCTTCAAGGGCCAGTGGGGCCTCAAGCAGAACCGGGCCGGCGACGGGCCGGCGTACGAGGAGCTCGTCGACACCGAGGGCCGGCCCCGGCTGCGCGGCTGGCTGGAGCGCCTGCACACCGAGAACCTCCTGGAAGCGGCCGTCGTGCACGGCTACTTCCCCTGTGTGTCCAAGGGCGACGATCTGATCATCCTGGACGAGCAGGGCAACGAGCGGACCCGCTTCACCTTCCCCCGCCAGCGCCGGGGCCGCCGCCTGTGCCTCGCCGACTTCTTCCGCCCGGAGGAGTCCGGCGAGACCGACGTCGTCGGCCTCCAGGTCGTCACCGTCGGCTCGAAGATCGGCGAGGCCACGGCCAAGCTCTTCGACTCCGACTCCTACCGCGACTACCTCGAACTCCACGGCCTCTCCGTCCAGCTCGCCGAGGCCCTCGCCGAGTACTGGCACGCCCGGGTCCGCGCCGAGCTCGGCTTCGGCGGCGAGGACCCGGAGCAGGTCGAGGACATGTTCGCGCTCAAGTACCGGGGCGCCCGCTTCTCCCTCGGCTACGGCGCCTGCCCGGACCTGGAGGACCGCGCGAAGATCGCGGAGCTGCTGCGCCCGGAGCGGATCGGGGTCCACCTCTCCGAGGAGTTCCAGCTCCACCCCGAGCAGTCCACCGACGCCATCGTCATCCACCACCCCGAGGCGAAGTACTTCAACGCACGGTGACCGCCCCCCGGCCCGCGGACCGGGGCGAGCCGGACGCGTGTCGTAAATCCGCGCCTTTCCGGTGATCGCGACGTACACTGGTCGGTCCAGTGCAGGCCGGTCTTCCTCCCCGTACCGGGGAGGGGGCCGGCCTTCTCGTCCCTCCGTGGAGGTGTGCCGATGACCAGTACGGTCCCCGCGTCCCTGTTCCGTACGAACGGCAGCTCCGCCCTGCAGGCGGTCTTCCTCGACATGGACGGGACCCTCGTCGACACGGAGGGGTTCTGGTGGGACGCCGAGGTCGAGGTCTTCGCCGACCTCGGGCACCGGCTGGACGAGGCCTGGCGGGACATCGTCGTCGGCGGCCCGATGACCCGCAGCGCGGGCTACCTCATCGAGTCCACCGGCGCCGACGTCACCCTCGACGAGCTGACCGTCCTGCTCAACGAGAAGTTCGAGCAGCGCATCGGGCGGGGCGTCCCCCTCATGCCCGGCGCCGAGCGGCTCCTCGCCGAGCTGGCACGGCACTCCATCCCCACCGCCCTGGTCTCCGCCTCGCACCGCCGGATCATCGACCGGGTCCTCGCCTCGCTCGGCCGCGACCGCTTCACGCTCACCGTCGCCGGGGACGAGGTCGGCCGCACCAAGCCGCACCCCGAGCCGTACCTGACGGCCGCCCAGGGCGTCGGGGCCGACCCGGCGCTCTGCGCCGTCATCGAGGACACCGCGACCGGGGTCGCGTCCGCCGAGGCGGCCGGCTGCCGGGTCGTCGCGGTCCCCTCCGTCGCCCCGATCGCGCCCTCGCCGGGCCGGGTCGTCGTGCGCTCCCTCGAAGAGGTCGACGTGCCCTTCCTGCGTACGCTGATCACCGGAATCTGAGCATTCTCTGAGCTTCCCCCGGCGGAATGCGCTTTCGCGCCGGGGAGAGCCGGGAAAACGGACAGGCCATTCCCCGATAAGCCCTCCACGTGACCTTGGTCACCCAGAGTGCTCGACGGGGGGTGGCCTGTCCTCGTCCGGTGACCGAAAAGCGCCCCTTTCGGCGCTCCCATGTGTCCCGATTCGCTCGGGTCCTTCCGCATCCTCCGGCGCATGACTATCGACCCCGCCGCATCCATGATCACTGTGCGATTACCCCCACGGCCGCCCGTGGTCCGGCATTACCGGCGCCGCCCACTAATCTTTCGCGAGTACTTCGCCGCATAACCGCGTGCACCGGCGCACACCCAAGTCGCCGTGAACACAGGACCGATCGCAACACCCGGCCCGATCGCTCCCGCCCCGACCGGGCGGCCGCGGCGGAGTTCCCCTGACCGCTGTACCCCAGTGCCGGATGAGGAGATCGTCCCTGATGAACCGCAAGACCCTGGTGCTGCCGGCCGTGGCCGGACTGCTCGCTCCTCTGCTCGCCGCCTGCGGCGGGGGCGAGGACGCCAGAGCGATCGCCGTCGGCACCACGGACCAGTTCATCGCCACGCAGGACGCCCCCGCCCCGCTCGACCCGGCCTACGCGTACGACACCGGCGCCTGGAACATCCTGCGCCAGACCGTCCAGACCCTGCTGCACGTGCCCCGCGGCGGCGGCGAGCCCGTCCCCGAGGCCGCCGAGAGCTGCGCGTTCTCCGACAAGGCCAGCGAGAGCTACCGCTGCACGCTCCGCGCCGGACTCACCTTCGCCGACGGCACCCCGATCACCGCCGAGGACGTCAAGTACTCCGTCGAGCGCGTGCTGAAGATCAAGTCGGACAACGGCACGGCCGCCCTCCTCTCGAACATCGACACCGTCGAGACCCAGGGCACCAACGGGATCGTCTTCCACCTGAAGACCCCCGACGCCACCTTCCCGTACAAGCTCTCCACGCCCGTCGCCGGCATCCTCAGCAAGGACAAGTACGCCGCCGACAAGCTCCGCGACGGCTTCGACGTCGACGGCTCCGGCCCGTACACCCTGAAGGTCGAGCGCGAGGGCGACAAGGCCACCCGCTTCGTCTTCACCAAGAACCCGGCCTACAAGGGCGACATCACCCTGCGCAACGACAAGGTCGAGCTGCGCCCCTACGCCGACGCCGAGACCATGGGCAAGGCGCTGGAGGGCGACGACATCGACATGATGGCCCGCTCCCTGTCGCAGAGGCAGATCAAGGACCTCACCGAGACGCCCAAGGACGGCATCCGCGTCACCGAGGTGCCCGGCCTGGAGATCCGCTACCTCGGCTTCAACACCAAGGCCCCCTCCGTCCAGGAGAAGGCCGTGCGCCAGGCCATGGCCGCCGTCGTCGACCGGGGCGCGCTCGTGAACCTCGTCTACGGCCCCACCGCCGAGCCGCTCTACTCGCTGATCCCCTCCAGCATCACCGGTCACGCCACCCCCTTCTTCGACGAGTACGGCGAGCCCGACACCGCCCGCGCCGCCAAGATCCTCAAGGACGCGGGCATCAAGACGCCGGTCAAGGTGACCCTCAACTACACCACCGACCACTACGGCGCCGAGACCGCCCAGGAGTTCGAGGCGCTCAAGAAGCAGCTCGTCGCCAGCGAGCTCTTCGACGCCTCCGTCAAGGGCGCCGAGTGGTCCACCTTCCGCACGGCCCAGAAGCGCGGCGACTACGCCGTCTACGGCCTCGGCTGGTTCCCGGACTACCCGGACCCGGACAACTACATCGCGCCCTTCCTGGACAGCGACAACTTCCTGAACACCCCGTACGTGAACAAGACCGTCCGCGAGAAGCTCATCCCGCGTTCGCGCCGCCAGGCCGACCGCAACGCCGCGAGCCCCGTCTACGCGCAGATCCAGAAGATCGTCGCCGAGGACGTCCCCGTCCTGCCGCTGTGGCAGGGCAAGCAGTACGTCGCCGCCCGCGACGACCTCAACGGGGTCGAGTACGCGCTCAACACCTCCTCCGACCTGCTGCTGTGGGAGCTGGGCCGCGGCACCGCCTGACCCCTTCGTCGTCCCGGCCGCGCGCCCCTGCGCGGCCGGCCTGCAAGAGATCAAGAGGCAAGTTCTGTGAAGGCACACAACAAGTGGCTGACGGCCCCGCTCGCCGCGGGCCTGTCCGCCGCCCTCCTCAGCGGCTGCGGCACCGAGCAGGGCGGCTCCGGGGACTCCGGAGGCGGCATACGCGTCGGCATGTCCGACGAGATCCTCGCCACCGACCCGGCGGCCGGTTACGACCCCGGCTCCTGGCTGCTGTTCAACAACGTCTTCCAGTCCCTCCTCGCCTTCCCCAAGGGCGGCGCCGAGCCGCAGCCCGAAGCCGCCGAGAAGTGCGAGTTCGCCACGGGCAGCAAGGTCTACACCTGCACCCTGCGCGACGGCCTCACCTTCTCCAACGGCAACAAGCTCACCTCCGAGGACGTCAAGTTCTCCTTCGAGCGCGCCCTCAAGATCGCCGACCCCGCCGGCCCGGCGCCGCTCCTCTCGACCATCGACACCATCGAGACCCCGGACGAGAAGACCGTCGTCTTCCGCCTGAAGGTCCCGGACGCCACCTTCCCCAGCAAGATCGCCTCCGGCGCCGGCTCCATCGTCGACCACCGGGACTACCCCGCCGACGCGCTCCGCACCGACGGCAAGGCCACCGGCTCCGGCCCCTACAAGCTGGACTCCTTCAGCGACACCGAGGCCACCTTCTCGGCCAACCCCGGCTACAAGGGCGACGCCAAGCCCAAGAACGGCGCGGTCACCCTCAAGCTCTACCGGGGTGACCGCGCCGCCCTCTCCAAGGCCTTCACCGACGGCGACATCGACGTCGCCTACCGAGGCCTCTCCGCCGGCGACATCGCCGCCCTGGAGAACTCCTCCACCACCGCCGACAAGGGCATCGAGGTCATCCAGGGCAGCAGCGCCGAGGTCCAGCACCTCGTCTTCAACATGAAGGACCCGGTCGCCGGCAAGCTCGGCGTCCGCAAGGCCATCGCCCACCTCGTCGACCGCGAGGCCCTCGTCGAGAACGTCTACAAGTCGACGGCCACCCCGCTCTACTCGATCGTCCCGGCCGGCATCGCCGGACACAACACGGCCTTCTACGACACCTACGGCGCCCCCGACCCGGCCAAGGCCAAGAAGGCCCTCCGCGACGCGGGCATCACCGGCAAGGTCAAGCTGACCCTCTGGTCCACGCCCAGCCGCTACGGCCCGTCCACCGACCAGGAGCTCAAGGCCATCGCCGAGCAGCTCAACGCGAGCGGCCTGTTCGACGCCGACGTGAAGTCCGTCGCCTACGACCAGTACGAGAAGGACATCGCCGCCGGCAAGTACGGCGTCTACGTCAAGGGCTGGGTCCCCGACTACCCGGACGCCGACAACTTCACCGGCCCCTTCTTCGGCGAGGGCAACGTCCTCGGCAACCACTACGAGAACCGCACCATCACCGGCACCCTCCTGCCGAAGACCGCCGCCGCGGCCGACCGCGCCGCCACCACCGACGAGTACGGCCGCCTCCAGGACCTCGTCGCCGACGAGCTCCCGCTCCTCCCGCTCTGGCAGGGTAAGCAGTACGCCGTCGCCCGCGACGACGTCACCGGTCTGGAATGGACCCTCGACGCGTCGACCGTCTTCCGCTTCTGGGAGATCCGCAAGGGCTGACGCCCCGTCGACACAGGAGGGCCCGGTGCGCACCCCGCGCACCGGGCCCTCCCGCGTCGACGACGTCGTCCCCGTGGCTACTGGCCGCCGGCCCCCGGCCGCACCAGACCGCTCTCGTACGCGTACACCGCCGCCTGGACCCGGTCCCGCAGGCTCAGCTTCGTCAGCACGTGCCCCACATGGGTCTTCACCGTCGTCTCGCTCACGAACAGGTCCGCCGCGATCTCCGCGTTCGACAGGCCCCGCGCCACCAGCTTCAGCACCTCCACCTCACGGTCGGTCAGGGTGTTCAGCGTGTCCGGGACCTGCTCCTCGCCCGTCGGCAGGTGCGCCGAGTACTTGTCCAGCAGCCGGCGCGTGATCGACGGCGCCAGCATCGCCTCACCGGCGGCCACCACCCGGATCGCCTGCACCAGCTCGTTCGCCGGGGCGTCCTTCAGGAGGAAGCCGCTGGCCCCCGCCCGCAGCGCCTCCACCACGTACTCGTCCAGGTCGAAGGTCGTCAGCACCAGCACCTTCGCCGGACCGTCCCGCCCCGGACCGGTGATCTGGCGGGTCGCCTCCACCCCGTCCATCCGCGGCATCCGGATGTCCATCAGGACCACGTCCGGCTGGAGCGCCCGCACCTGCTCCTGCGCCTGCAGACCGTCCCCGGCCTCGCCCACCACCGCGATGTCCTGCTCCGCCTCCAGGATCATCCGGAAGCCGGTCCGCAGCAGCGGCTGATCGTCGACCAACAGGACGCGGATCGTCACAAGGGCTCCTTCACGGTGCTGAGCTCACGCGGGAGGCCCGCCAGGGTGCGGGCCGTGCTCAGGAAGACGGCTGGGCCGGGTCCATTCTGCCCTGCCCGGATTCACCCGACTCCGGCGGGCGCGCGGAAACGATCTTCAGCGGATAGACCGGGGGAGTCCCCCCGAACTCGGGACAGACCGCCTGATGGTCGCACCAACCGCACAGCTTCGTCGGCCGCGGCCGCCAGTCACCCGACTCCGTCGCCAGCCGGATCGCGTCCCACAGCGCGTGCAGCTTCCGCTCCACCCGCAGCAGGTCCGCCTCCACCGGGTCGTACGTCAGCACCTCCCCGCTGCCCAGGTACACCAGCTGGAGCCGCCGCGGGATCACCCCCTTCAGCCGCCACACCACCAGCGCGTAGAACGTCATCTGGAACAGCGCGCCGTCCCGGTACTCGGGCCGCGGCGCCTTCCCCGTCTTGTAGTCGACGATCCGCACCTCGCCCGAGGGCGCCACGTCCACCCGGTCGATCACCCCGCGCAGCCGCAGCCCCGAATCCAGCTCCGTCTCCACGAACAGCTCGCGCTCGGCCGGCTCCAGGCGCGTCGGGTCCTCCAGCGTGAACCACCGCTCGACCAGCGACTCCGCCTCGCCCAGCCACCCCGCGAGACGCTCCCCGCCCGGATCCTCCGCGAACAGCTCGCCCAGCTCCGGCTTCGACTCCAGGAGCCGGTCCCACTGGCCCGGAACCATCGACCGCGCCCGGGGCGCCGTCCGCTCCGCCGCGGGATCGTCGAAGAGCCGCTCCAGGACCGCGTGCACCAGCGTCCCCCGCGTCGCCGCCGGGCTCGGCCGCTCCGGCAGCCGGTCGATCACCCGGAACCGGTACAGCAGCGGACACTGCATGAAATCGCTCGCCCGCGACGGCGACAACGACATGGGCGCCCGCGGCTCCGACGGCACCTGCTCGCTCGTACTCATGACGAAGACCCTACGACCCGCCACGGACAACCAGCGGCATACCATCGACCTGGGACCCCGTCGCACTGCATGATCGAACCGTGACGCACCGACGCGGGGTCACACCACGCGACGAGAGGAACCCGTGAACCACGACGAGCCCAAGCCGCAGCGGACCGAGGAGCCCGGCGGCGGGATCCTCATGGGACGGCCCTTCGGCGTGCCCGTCTACGTCGCCCCCAGCTGGTTCCTCGTCGCCGCCCTCATCACCTGGGTCTTCGGCGACCAGATCGAGCGCGTCCTGCCCGAGCTCGGCGCCGCCCGCTATCTCGTCTCCCTCTTCTTCGCCATCGCCTTCTACGCCTCCGTGCTCGTCCACGAACTGGCCCACACCATCGCCGCGCTCCGCTTCAAGCTCCCGGTGCGCCGCATCCAGCTCCAGTTCTTCGGCGGCGTGTCCGAGATCGAGAAGGAGAGCGAGACCCCCGGCCGCGAGTTCGTCCTCGCCTTCGTCGGCCCCCTGCTCTCCCTCGTCCTCGCCGGCCTGTTCTACCTCTCCCTCTACGCCGTCGAACCGGGCACCGTCCCCGGCGTCCTCCTCGCCGGCCTGATGATCTCCAACCTGATCGTCGCGGTCTTCAACCTGCTCCCCGGCCTCCCCCTCGACGGCGGCCGCATGCTCCGCGCCGTCGTCTGGAAGATCACCGGCAACCCGATGAGCGGCACCGTCGCCGCCGCCTGGGTCGGCCGCGCCCTCGCCGTCCTCGTCCTCGTCGGCCTGCCCCTGCTCACCCGCACCGGCTTCCTCGGCAACTCCACCGACGACATCGGCGGCTTCGAGACCGTCACCGACGCCCTCCTCGCCGCGATCCTCGCCGCGATCATCTGGACCGGCGCCGGCAACAGCCTCCGCATGGCCCGCCTCCGCGAGCACCTCCCCGAGCTCCGCGCCCGCGCCCTCACCCGCCGCGCCATCCCCGTCGAACCCGCCACCCCGCTCTCCGAGGCCCTGCGCCGCGCGAACGAGGCGGGCGCCCGCGCCCTCGTCGTCGTCGACGCCACCGGCGAACCCACCGGCATCGTCCGCGAGACCGCCATCGCCGCCGTGCCGCAGCACCGCCGCCCCTGGGTCGCCGTCAGCACCCTCGCCCAGGACCTCACCGAGGGCATGCGGGTCCCCGCCGAACTCACCGGCCAGCCCCTCCTGGACCACCTCCGGGCCAGCCCGGCCACCGAGTACCTCGTCGTCGAGGAGACCGGCGCCATCTACGGCGTCCTCGCCACCACGGACGTCGAGCGCGCCTTCGTCCAGGCCATGGCACGACCGTCCGCGTAACCCCGGTACTCTGGTCACATGTCCGAACCGACCGGTGCCGCCCGCCGACGCGGGCCCTTCAAGGTCGGGGACCAGGTTCAGCTGACCGACCCCAAGGGCCGTCACTACACGTTCACGCTCGAAGAGGGAAAGAACTTCCACACCCACAAGGGTTCTTTCCCGCACGACGAACTGATCGGCGCCCCCGAGGGCAGCGTTGTCCGTACCACCGGAAACGTCGCCTACCTCGCGCTGCGCCCCCTGCTCCCCGACTACGTCCTGTCCATGCCCCGCGGCGCAGCCGTGGTCTACCCCAAGGACGCGGGGCAGATCCTGGCCTTCGCCGACATCTTCCCCGGCGCCCGCGTCGTGGAAGCCGGAGTGGGCTCGGGATCGCTGAGCAGCTTCCTCCTGCGCGCCATCGGAGACAGCGGCATGCTGCACTCCTACGAGCGCCGCGAGGACTTCGCCGAGATCGCGAAGGGCAACGTCGAGCGCTACTTCGGCGGACCCCACCCCGCGTGGCAGCTGACCGTCGGCGACCTCCAGGACAACCTGTCCGACACCGACGTCGACCGCGTCATCCTGGACATGCTCGCGCCCTGGGAGTGCCTGGAGGCCGTCTCCAAGGCCCTGGTCCCCGGCGGCATCCTCTGCTGCTACGTGGCCACCACCACCCAGCTCGCCCGCACCGTGGAGTCCATCCGCGAGTTCGGCTGCTACGCCGAGCCGCAGCCGTGGGAGTCCATGATCCGCAACTGGCACGTCGAGGGCCTCGCCGTCCGGCCCGATCACCGCATGATCGGCCACACCGGCTTCCTCGTCACCGCCCGTCGCCTCGCCGACGGCGTCGAGCCCCCGATGCGCCGCCGCCGCCCCGCCAAGGGCGCCTACGGCGAGGACTACGAGGGCCCCAACAAGGGCTGACGTCCCGACATTCACAGCACGCCGCCGTCGAGTTCCCGGTCCACGCCGGGAACTCGACGGCGGCGTCCTCATGTTCGCCCCGGAGCGCACGCCGGGGCCCGGCCGGAGTGGTCCCGGTGCCGTGCGCGAGGGGGCCGGCGGCGGAGGACGGGCCGAGGCCGCCGACGACCCGGCTGTTCCGTCCCCCTGTGACGTGTGGCACGATGCCGGGAACCCCGCCGCACCACCCCACAGGAGACGTCGCGCGTGCAGCCCTCCGCCGCCCCGGACCTCGCGGACCTCGCCCACACCTTCGCCCGGCCGTCCCACTGGCTGGCCACCGCCACCGCGACGGCCGCGGTCGTCGCCCTGGCCGGACTGCTCCAGCCCGGCCCCGCGGGAGCCTCGGCCGCCCCGGCCGCCGCCCCGCGCCCGGCACCCGCGCCCGAGGCCGCCGGAGCCGCCTATCCGCTGGACTGCGGGGGAGGCGCCCGTACGGTCGCCCAGCGGGCCACCGGGGACCTCGACGGCGACCGGAACCCCGAGACCGTTGCGGTCGTGCACTGCGAAGCCGGCTCCGGCACGCCCCCGAGCGGCGTCTACGTCCTGACCCGCGGCCGGGAGGCGGGCACCCCCGCGCGCGTGGTCGCGACGCTCGTGGCGCCCGACGAGCACCGGAGCGTCACGGAGCTCGCCGTACGCGACGGGGCCGTGCGCGCCACCCTGCTCGGCTACTCGTCCCCGGACGTGCCCAGCTGCTGCCCCGACGAGAAGGAGCAGGTCAGCTGGCGCTGGCAGAGCGGCGCCTTCGTCCGCGCCGGCCAGGCCGACGCCCGCGGCGTCTGAGCCCTCAGTCGGCGTCGGGGCCGTACACCTCGACCCGGTCCGCGACCCTGCGCACATGGATGCAGTCGCCCGGGCACTCCTTCGCGGAGTCCACCACGTCCTGGAGTAGCGGCAGCGGCACCGGCGTGGTGGCCCCCGCGTCCTGGAGGAGCTCGTCGTCGGCGCTCTTCACATAAGCGAGTCCGTCGATGTCGAGCTCGAAGACCTCGGGAGCGTACTGCGCGCAGATCCCGTCCCCGGTGCACAGGTCCTGGTCGATCCAGACCTCGAGCGCCTCCTCGGCACCCGTCGCCGGGTCCTCGTGCTGCACGGTCATATCTCCTGCCGTTTCTGCTTCGCGCGATAAGTCGGGCCACCTCTGACGGGTGTTGACCAAAGACGACGATACAACCGCCCGCTTTCAGACGGTGAAGGGTGGGTATTCCCCTGGCGAGAGGGGAAGCGCAAGGGTGAAGATCGGACACACCCCGGAGTCTTTTTGATCTAGGGGTTTCAATCACCACCCACGCAGGTAGGGTCAGGAAGCGTCCAGCTCCCCTTGGAGGAGGTGAGGACCGTGGCAGCCCACGACGACGACATCAACCGCGGCATCCGGCCGGGGCGAGGGTCTGAAGACCCCGCCGGTCAGGTTGCCTATCTCGAGCAGGAAATCGCCGTCCTGCGCCGCAAGCTCGCCGACTCTCCGCGCCACACGAGGATTCTCGAAGAGCGGATCGTCGAGCTGCAGACCAACCTGGCCGGCGTGTCCGCGCAGAACGAACGTCTGGCGAACACGCTCCGTGAGGCCCGCGACCAGATCGTGGCCCTCAAGGAGGAGGTCGACCGGCTCGCACAGCCGCCGGCCGGCTTCGGTGTCTTCCTGCAGGCCAACGAGGACGGCACGTGCGACATCTTCACCGGGGGCCGCAAGCTCCGGGTGAACGTCAGCCCGAGCATCGAGCTCGAAGAGCTCAAGCGCGGCCAGGAAGTCATGCTCAACGAAGCGCTCAACGTGGTCGAGGCCATGGAGTTCGAGCGCGCCGGGGACATCGTCACCCTCAAGGAGATCCTCGAGGACGGCGAGCGCGCCCTGGTGGTGGGGCACACCGACGAGGAGCGGGTGGTGAGGCTCGCCGAGCCTCTGCTGGACGTCACCATCCGCGCCGGCGACGCCCTGCTGCTCGACTCCAGGTCCGGCTACGTCTACGAGGTGGTCCCCAAGAGCGAGGTCGAGGAGCTCGTTCTGGAAGAGGTCCCGGACGTCGACTACGAGAAGATCGGCGGTCTGGGCAACCAGATCGAGCTGATCCGCGACGCGGTCGAGCTTCCGTACCTCCACCCGGACCTCTTCAAGGAGCACGAACTGCGTCCGCCCAAGGGCATCCTGCTCTACGGCCCGCCCGGTTGCGGAAAGACGCTGATCGCGAAGGCCGTGGCCAATTCCCTGGCCAAGAAGGTCGCCGAGGTGACCGGCCGGCCCGCGGGGAAGTCCTACTTCCTCAACATCAAGGGCCCCGAGCTCCTCAACAAGTACGTCGGCGAGACCGAGCGGCACATCCGCCTCGTCTTCCAGCGTGCGAGGGAGAAGGCGAGCGAGGGCACCCCCGTCATCGTCTTCTTCGACGAGATGGAATCCCTCTTCCGCACCCGCGGATCCGGTGTCAGCTCGGACGTGGAGAACACCATCGTCCCCCAGCTGCTCGCCGAGATCGACGGTGTGGAGGGCCTGGAGAACGTCATCGTCATCGGCGCCTCCAACCGCGAGGACATGATCGACCCCGCGATCCTGCGGCCCGGCCGGCTCGACGTCAAGATCAAGATCGAGCGTCCGGACGCGGAGGCGGCGAAGGACATCTTCGCCAAGTACCTGACGGCCACCCTGCCGCTCCACACGGACGACATCTCCGAGCACAGCGGCTCGAAGGCCGCCGCCGCGCACGGAATGATCCAGTCCGTCGTCGAGCAGATGTACGCGGAATCCGAGGAGAACCGCTTCCTCGAAGTGACGTACGCGAACGGTGACAAGGAAGTCCTCTACTTCAAGGACTTCAACTCCGGCGCGATGATCCAGAACATCGTCGACCGGGCCAAGAAGATGGCCATCAAGGCCTTCCTCGACCACAACCAGAAGGGCATCCGGGTCTCCCACCTCCTCCAGGCGTGCGTGGACGAGTTCAAGGAGAACGAGGACCTGCCCAACACCACCAACCCCGACGACTGGGCCCGGATCTCCGGAAAGAAGGGCGAGCGGATCGTCTTCATCCGCACGCTCGTCACCGGAAAGCAGGGCGCGGACACCGGACGCTCCATCGACACGGTGGCCAATACCGGTCAGTACCTGTAAAACGCCCACCGGCTGCGGATGCCCGGAAACCGGGCATCCGCAGCCGACGCATTCCGTCCCGCATTTCCCCCGGCAGCACGGGGAAACAGGGAAATACTGCAACTGATCTCCCCACCAGCGCGGAGCCGCTCTAGGCTCATCGGTACCCGCCGAGTCGCGCACAGTGAGCGACCGCCGGGCAAGGAGGGCCGCATGACCGTACGGCGAGTAATGGGCATCGAGACGGAGTACGGGATCTCCGTCCCCGGACACCCGAACGCCAATGCCATGCTCACCTCGTCCCAGATCGTCAACGCCTACGCGGCGGCGATGCACCGGGCGCGCCGCGCCCGCTGGGACTTCGAGGAGGAGAACCCGCTGCGGGACGCCCGCGGCTTCGACCTCGCCCGCGAGGTGGCCGACTCCAGCCAGCTCACCGACGAGGACATCGGCCTGGCCAACGTCATCCTCACCAACGGGGCCCGGCTCTACGTGGACCACGCCCACCCCGAGTACAGCGCCCCCGAGGTCACCAACCCGCGGGACGCCGTCCTCTGGGACAAGGCCGGCGAACGGATCATGGCCGAGGCGGCCGAGCGCGCCGCCCAGCTCCCCGGGGCCCAGCCCATCCACCTCTACAAGAACAACACCGACAACAAGGGCGCCTCCTACGGCACGCACGAGAACTACCTGATGAAGCGGGAGACCCCCTTCTCGGACATCGTGCGCCACCTCACCCCCTTCTTCGTCTCCCGCCAGGTCGTCACCGGCGCGGGACGGGTCGGCATCGGCCAGGACGGCCGCGAGGACGGCTTCCAGCTCAGCCAGCGCGCCGACTACTTCGAGGTCGAGGTGGGTCTGGAGACCACCCTCAAGCGGCCCATCATCAACACCCGGGACGAGCCGCACGCCGACGCCGAGAAGTACCGCCGCCTGCACGTGATCATCGGCGACGCGAACCTCTCGGAGATCTCCACCTACCTCAAGCTCGGCACCACCGCCCTCGTCCTGTCCATGATCGAGGACGGCTTCATCACCGTCGACCTCGCCGTCGACCAGCCGGTGCGCACCCTGCACCAGGTCTCGCACGACCCGACCCTCCAGTACCTGATCACGCTCCGCAGCGGCCGGACGCTCACCGCGGTCCAGCTCCAGATGGAGTACTTCGAGCTGGCCAGGAAGTACGTGGAGGAGCGGTACGGCGCGGACGCGGACGAGCAGACCATGGACGTCCTCGCGCGCTGGGAGGACACCCTGGGGCGCCTGGAGACCGACCCGATGAGCCTCGCCGGCGAGCTGGACTGGGTCGCCAAGCGGGAGCTCATGGAGGGCTACCGGCGCCGCGACGGCCTGGACTGGGACGCGGCCCGGCTGCACCTGGTGGACCTCCAGTACGCGGACGTACGCCCCGACAAGGGCCTCTACAACCGCCTGGTGGCCCGCGGGCGCATGAAGCGGCTCCTGGACGAGGCCGAGGTGGTACGGGCCGAGACGGCGCCCCCGGAGGACACCAGGGCCTACTTCCGGGGCCGCTGCCTGGAGCAGTACGCCGACGACGTCGCTGCGGCCTCCTGGGACTCGGTGATCTTCGACCTGCCCGGCAGGGACTCCCTCCAGCGGGTCCCGACCCTGGAGCCGCTGCGCGGCACCAAGGCGCACGTGAAATCGCTGTTGGACCGCTGCCGGACCGCCGAGGAACTGGTCCGCGTGCTGTCCGGCGGCTGAACCGGGGGCCCGGCACGGGCCTGAAATGCCCCGGCACTGGGAATCATGGAAACAGTGCCCGGGCGTTGTGGAAACTGCGGGGCCGAAATCGGACCCGACCTATAGGGTCTGATCTTGTACGGACTCAACCGAGCGGGCCGATTCGAGCGGGGTGAGGGATATGGCGACCAAGGACACCGGCGGCGGACAGCAGAAGGCGACGCGATCCACGGAGGAGGTCGAGGAGACCACCACGGAGGCGAGCTCCGACCTCCAGGAGCGCCAGGAGAAGCTGAGCGACGACGTGGACTCCGTCCTGGACGAGATCGACGACGTCCTCGAGGAGAACGCCGAGGACTTCGTGCGGTCGTTCGTGCAGAAGGGCGGCGAGTAGCCGCACCGCGCCTGTCGTCCTCCGTCCCCGGAGCCCCGGAGAAAGCCGCGGGTCCGGGGACGGATGACAAGCGGTGGCACGGGTAAGGTCCGTGCACAGCAAGCAAGATCGGCCCGCGCGTCCCACGGCGGTCCGAATCTCCCACCCGGAAGGAATCGCGTGGAAGCCAACCCTCGTAGCACCGGGCGTCTGCCGGCGGCCTTCCTGACGCCGGGATCGTCCTCCTTCATGGACTTCCTGGCCGATCACTCGCCCGACCTGCTCCCGGGGCACCGGAAGCTGCCGGAGGGGATCGTCGAGGCGCCGCACGGCACCACCATCGTGGCCGCCACGTTCCCCGGCGGGGTCGTGCTCGCCGGTGACCGGCGGGCGACCATGGGGAACATGATCGCGCAGCGGGACATCGAGAAGGTGTTCCCGGCCGACGAGTACTCCGCGGTCGGCATCGCCGGCACCGCCGGCCTCGCCGTGGAGATGGTCAAGCTGTTCCAGCTGGAGCTGGAGCACTTCGAGAAGGTGGAGGGCGCGACGCTCTCCCTGGAGGGCAAGGCGAACCGTCTCTCCACCATGATCCGGGGCAACCTGGGCATGGCCATGCAGGGGCTCGCCGTCGTGCCGCTCTTCGCGGGCTGGGACGAGGGCAAGGAGAAGGGCCGGATCTTCTCGTACGACGTGACCGGCGGCCGCTCCGAGGAGCACGGCTTCGCCGCCACCGGCTCCGGCTCGATCTTCGCGCGCGGCTCGATGAAGAAGCTGTACCGCGCGGACCTCACCGAGCAGCAGGCCACCACGCTGGTGGTGCAGGCGCTCTACGACGCGGCGGACGACGACTCGGCGACCGGTGGTCCCGACATGGCCCGCCGGATCTTCCCGATCGTCACCGTCATCACCGACGAGGGCTTCCGCCGGCTCACCGAGGCGGAGTCCTCCGAGCTGGCCCGGTCGGTCACCGAGCGGCGTCTGGAGCAGCCCGACGGGCCGCGCGCCGCCCTCCTCTGACCGTTCGTCGCCCGCAGCAGCCCTTCAGACCGGAAGAAAGGGACGGTAGCCGGTGTCCACGCCGTTCTATGTCTCACCTCAGCAGGCCATGGCGGACCGGGCCGAGTACGCCCGCAAGGGCATCGCCCGCGGCCGCAGCCTGGTCGTCCTCCAGTACACCGACGGCATCGTCTTCGTCGGTGAGAACCCGTCCCGTGCCCTGCACAAGTTCAGCGAGATCTACGACCGGATCGGCTTCGCGGCCGCCGGCAAGTACAACGAGTACGAGAACCTCCGCATCGGCGGGGTGCGCTACGCCGACCTTCGGGGCTACACCTACGACCGGGACGACGTCACCGCGCGCGGCCTGGCCAACGTCTACGCCCAGACGCTGGGCACGATCTTCTCCAGCGCGGGGGAGAAGCCGTACGAGGTGGAGCTGGTCGTCGCCGAGGTCGGTTCCGAGCCGGAGGGCGACCAGATCTACCGGCTGCCGCACGACGGCTCGATCGTGGACGAGCACGGCTCGGTCGCGGTCGGCGGGAACGCGGAGCAGATCAGCTCCTTCCTGGACCAGCGGCACCGGGACGGCATGTCCCTGGCCGAGGCGCTGAAGCTGGCCGTGCAGGCGCTGTCGCGGGACACCAACGGCACCGAGCGGGAGATCCCCGCGGAGCGCCTGGAGGTGGCGGTCCTGGACCGTACGCGACCGCAGCAGCGCAAGTTCAAGCGGATCCTCGGCCGTCAGCTGTCCCGCCTCCTGGAGGCGGACAACGCGGCCGCGGCGAAGACCGACGAGCCCTCGGACGAGGCTCCGGAGGAGTAGTCGAGGCGGTGCCCGGAGGGGCCCCGGTCCGCCTGGACCTGGGCCCCTCCCGGCGTACCTGGTGTCTCAGGCATATCGGGGCCCTTCCCGGCGCACC
The DNA here is from genome assembly GCF_042890295.1 of Streptomyces sp. NPDC002232. NCBI lineage: Bacteria > Bacillati > Actinomycetota > Actinomycetes > Kitasatosporales > Streptomycetaceae > Streptomyces > Streptomyces sp. NPDC002232. The sequence continues at coordinate 189,312 of NZ_JBIARV010000007.1, forward strand.
TGGCAGCTTCTGGAGTACCTGGGGCCCTCCCGGCGCAAGCGGTGCTCAGACGGCCGGTGCGGGCCCCGAGGAGCCGCGGGGGACGAGGGAGACGGGCAGGGCGACCGGCTCGGGGCGTTCGCCCGCGAGGACGGCCAGGAGCGCCTCCATGCCCCGCCGGCCGAACTCCTCGGCGGGGAGCCGCACCGTGGTCAGTTCGGGTTCGACGACGGTGGCCAGGGCCATGTCGTCGAAGCCGGTGACGGAGAGGTCCTCGGGGACCCGCAGGCCGAGCCGGCGCGCGGCCTTGCAGACGCCGACCGCGAGGATGTCGTCGTCGCAGATCACGGCGGTGGGCCGGGGCCCGGGGGCGGCGAGGGCGGTGCGCGCGGCCTCCCAGGCGTCCGCGACGTTCAGCGGTGAGCGCACGGTGCGCACCTCGGCGTCCCGCAGGGCGTGCGCGAGCACCTCGGCGCGGACGTCGAAGGTCCAGGACGGGGCCGCCGAGGCCAGGTGCAGGAAGCGGCGGTGGCCGAGGCCGAGCAGGTGGCCGGTGACGCGGCGCATGCCGTCGGCGACGTCGAGGTTGACGTGGGCGGCGGCGCCGGAGCCCGCCGGGTCGCTGTCGAGCATGACCAGCGGGAGGTCGCCGCCCCTGAAGGCCCGTAGGGCGTCGGTCGCCATCGAGGAGGCGATCACGCCGTCGAGCGCGGCCTGGGCCGAGGCGAAGGGGTCGCGGGCGGGCCCGAGGCCGTCGGGGGAGGGGTAGAGGACGACGCCGAAGCCGTGTTCCGCCGCCGCGGCGGCGGCGCCGGTGTAGACGTGGGCGAAGAACTCGTTGGTGAGGGCCGGGACGACGAGCAGGGCCGTCCGGGTCCGTCCCAGCCGCAGGTTGCGGGCGGCGAGGTTGGGCCGGTAGCCGAGTTCGGACGCGGCCTCGCGGACGGTCCCGGCGGTGCGCTCGGAGACGCGGCCGCGCCACTTGTCGCCGAGGACCAGGGAGACGGTGGCCTGGGAGACCCCCGCGGCCCGGGCCACGTCCCGGCTGGTGGGGCGGGCGGAGCCGATCGGTTCCGGGGTCTGCACACATGCCTCCGCGTCGGACGGTTCCGGGGTGCGGGGTGGACCCGCGCGCTGTCGACATGGTACGTATGACGCAGGAAGTTATACGTAAAACCTCGGTTCTTCCGGGGCGGAGGGGAGACCGACATGGCCACCGAGGCCACGGCACGCGGCGGCTATCTCGACATACTCCGGGCGCCGCACGCCGCCCGGCTGCTCGCCGGAACGCTGGTCGGGCGCCTGCCCAACGGCACCGGCCCCGTCGCGATGACCCTCTTCGTCCGGGACCAGGGCGGCAGCTACACGCTGGCCGGCGGCCTCATCGCGGCCTACGGCGTCGCGAACGCCGTCGGGCAGCCGCTCCTCGGCCGTGCCGTCGACCTCAAGGGCCAGCCCCGCGTCCAGCTGCCCGCCGCCGTCCTCTCCGCCCTCGGCATGGCCCTGTTCGCCCTCACCGGCATCGGACACCTCGGCCTGGCCTACGCCGCCGTCGTGCTCGCCGGGCTCTTCACCCCGCCGCTGGAGGGCGGCCTGCGCGCCCTGTGGCCGAGCGTCCTCGGCCGCGAGGACCGGGTCCACCGGGCGTACGCCCTGGACGCCGTCGCCCAGGAGGTGATGTTCACCGTGGGCCCGCTCCTGGTGACGCTTCTGGTCGCGCTGCGCTCGCCCGCCGCCGCCCTCGTCGTCATCAACGTGCTGGGGGTCCTGGGCGCCCTCGCGGTCGTCCTCTCCGAGCCCTCCCGCATCTGGCGCTCCGCCACCCGCGAGGCGCACTGGTTGGGCGCCCTGCGCTCGCGCGGGCTGCTCGCCCTCCTCGGCTCGTTCTTCTTCGTCGGGCTCGCCCTGGGCTCCATCACGGTGGCCGCCGTCGCGTACGCCGACGACCGGGGCACCCCGTCCGTGTACGGCTGGCTGATGGCCGCGCTCGGCCTCGGCGCGCTCGTCGGCGGCGTCGCCTACGGCGCCCGGCAGTGGGCCGGGGAGCCCGAGCGGCGGCTGAGGGTCCTGGTGGCCCTCCTCGCGGTCTGCTACCTGCCGCTGACGCTCACCCCCGGCCCCGTCGCCATGACGGCCCTCGCGGTGCTGTCCGGCGTCTTCCTCGCCCCCGTCCTCGCCTGCGCGTTCATCGTGGTCGACCGGCACGCCCCGCGCGGCACGGTCACGGAGGCCTTCTCCTGGCTCGTCACCACCTTCGGCGTCGGCGCGGCCCTGGGCTCCGCCGTCGCGGGCCCCGCGATCGAACTGGCCGGAACGGTCGCCGGGTTCGCGGTGGCCGGGGGCGGCGGCCTCGTCGCGCTCCTCGTCCTGCTCGCCACCGGACGGGTCCTCGCCGCCCCGGTCGCGGCCGGTGGCGTCGTGCGACACGCCGGGGGAGAGCCGGTCCCCACCGCCGTACACACCGAAAAGAACACGCACTGATCGGAAAATGATCGAAACGGGAACGTCCAACCCGGTTTCAGCGCACGCCGTCAGGCGTAATGTTCAGACATGGACCGCCGCATTTTCGGGCTGGAGAACGAGTACGGCGTCACGTGCACGTTCAGGGGACAGCGCCGGCTGTCTCCTGACGAAGTGGCGCGCTACCTCTTCCGCCGTGTCGTGTCATGGGGCCGCAGCAGCAATGTCTTCCTGCGGAACGGCGCCCGCCTGTACCTCGACGTGGGTTCGCATCCGGAATACGCCACACCGGAATGCGACAACGTGACCGAACTGGTCACCCACGACAAGGCCGGCGAGCGCATTCTCGAGGGCCTGCTCGTCGACGCCGAACGCCGCCTGCACGAGGAGGGAATCGCGGGCGACGTCTACCTCTTCAAGAACAACACCGACTCGGCCGGAAACTCCTACGGCTGCCACGAGAACTATCTCGTCGCCCGCCACGGAGAGTTCTCCCGGCTCGCGGACATCCTCATTCCCTTCCTCGTGACGCGGCAGCTGATCTGCGGCGCGGGAAAGGTCCTCCAGACCCCGCGCGGCGCGGTCTACTGCGTCTCCCAGCGTGCCGAGCACATCTGGGAGGGTGTCAGCTCGGCCACCACCCGCTCGCGCCCCATCATCAACACCCGGGACGAGCCGCACGCGGACGCCGAGCGCTACCGCAGGCTGCACGTCATCGTCGGCGACTCGAACATGTCCGAGACGACCATGCTGCTCAAGGTCGGCGCCACCGACCTGGTGCTGCGCATGATCGAGGCGGGCACGGTCATGCGCGACCTCACGCTGGAGAACCCCATCCGGGCGATCCGCGAGGTCAGCCACGACATCACCGGCCAGCGCAAGGTCCGCCTCGCCAGCGGCCGGGAGGCCTCCGCCCTGGAGGTCCAGCGCGAGTACTACGAGAAGGCCGTGGACTTCGTCGACCGGCGCGGCATCCGCTCCGGCACGGTCGCCCAGGTCCTGGAGCTGTGGGGCCGCACGCTCGACGCGATCGAGAGCGAGCGGCTCGACCGCATCGAGACCGAGATCGACTGGGTCATGAAGCACCGGCTCATCGAGCGCTACCGGGCCAAGCACAACATGACCATGTCGAACCCGAGGGTCGCGCAGATAGACCTCGCCTACCACGACATCCACCGTCGTCGCGGGCTGTACTACCTGCTCCAGAAGAACGGACAGGCCGCCCGCATCTGCAACGACCTGAAGATCTTCGAGGGCAAGTCGGTGCCCCCGCAGACCACTCGGGCCCGGCTGCGCGGCGACTTCATCCGCCGCGCGCAGGAGCAGCGGCGGGACTTCACCGTCGACTGGGTCCACCTCAAGCTCAATGACCAGGCGCAGCGGACGGTGTTGTGCAAGGACCCGTTCCGCTCCGTCGACGACCGGGTGGAAAAGCTGATCGCCGGAATGTAGGCAGGTCGTATCGGTCGGCAGGGCCCCGCACGTTCGGCGTGCGGGGCCCTCGACGTGAGAGGAGGAGCGCCTAGAGTGTCGGCACCACTACTGTGCCGTCTGAGATCTGAGGAACACGTGCGCCGACTTGCCGGCCTTCTCGTCGTCCCACTGCTGCTGCTCTCCACAGCGGCGTGCGGCAGCGACGACAAGGGCTCCGATTCCGCCTCGATGACGAACGGACTGCCCTCCATCACCGCGGGGCAGAAGTTCGGGGAGAAGCCGACCCTCGCCAAGGGTGAGGGCGACCCGCCCAAGGAACTCAAGGTCAACGTCATCAGCGAGGGCAAGGGCCCGGTGACGAAGAAGGGCGACGCGCTCCAGGTGAACTACCTGGGTCAGGCCTGGGACTCCACCACCCCCTTCGACAACAGCTTCGACCGCGGTCAGCCCTTCGACGTGACGCTGGGCGCCGGTCAGGTCATCAAGGGCTGGGACCAGGGCCTGGAGGGGCAGAAGGTCGGCAGCCGCATCGAGATCGGCATCCCGCCGGAGCTCGGTTACGGCGAGGCGGGTTCGCCGCCCAGCATCAAGCCGAACGCGACCCTCGTCTTCGTCGTCGACATCCTCAAGGCCGTCACGATCCCCAAGTCCGCCACGGGCACCCCGGTCGCCCAGGACAACAAGGACCTGCCGGTCGTCGGGACGAACACCGACGGCAAGGCCCCCTCGCTGACGGTCCCGAAGACGGACCCGCCGACCAAGCTCGTGTCCAACTACGTCCTGGAGTCCAAGGGCGAGGCCGTCAAGGCCACCGACACGGTCGTCGTGAACTACGTCGCCGCCCTGTGGAAGGACGGCAAGGTCTTCGACTCGACGTACACCGCGGGCAAGCCCGCCAACTTCCCGCTGCCGCAGCTGACGCTGAAGGGCCTCAAGGACGGTCTCGTCGGCAAGAAGGTCGGCAGCCGCGTCCTGATCGTCGCCCCGCCGTCCGAGGCCTTCGGCGACAAGGAGCAGCAGGGGATTCCGAAGAACTCCACCCTCGTCTTCGCCGTGGACATCCTGACGAAGATGTAAGACTGTCCCGTTCGCGCGTCCCACCGTCGCGCGGTTCATCGGTATGAGGAGCAGTTCAGTGAGCATCGAGAAGCCCGAGATCGACTTCCCGGGTGGCGAGCCGCCGAAGGACCTGGAGATCAAGGACCTCTGGGAAGGCGACGGCGAGGTCGCCACGGCCGGCCAGTTCGTGCAGGTCCACTACGTGGGTGTGGCCTTCTCCACCGGCGAGGAGTTCGACGCCTCCTGGAACCGCGGCAGCGCGCTCGAGTTCAAGCTCGGCGTCGGCCAGGTCATCGCGGGCTGGGACCAGGGCGTCCAGGGCATGAAGGTCGGCGGGCGCCGCCAGCTGATCATCCCCGCGCACCTCGCCTACGGCGACCGCGGCGCCGGCAGCGCGATCGCCCCCGGCGAGACGCTGATCTTCGTCTGCGACCTCGTGGGCGTGAAGGGCTGACGTCCGCCCGAGCCGAGGGCCCCCGCCGTGAGACGGCGGGGGCCCTCGGCTTTGGTCCCGACACCCCGGGGCGGTACGGTCGGACGTCGAGAAGTGCAACCGGCGAAGGGGTGCGGGGCGTCGATGGCGATTGCCAAGTCCGAGCGGCTGATGAATCTCGCGCTGTGCCTGCTCGGGACGCGTCGCCCGCTGAGCAAGCGGGAGCTCCGCGGCTCCATCGAGGCGTACCTCGAGGCCAGCGGTGACGACGCCTTCAACCGCATGTTCGAAAGGGACAAGGACGATCTCCGCGAGCTCGGCCTGGTGATCGAGACGGTCGAGAACCTGGAGGGCGAGACCGGTTACCTCGCCCGCCGCGACTCCAACCGGCTGCCGCCGATCACCCTCGACGCCGAGGAGGCCGCCGCGCTCGGCCTCGCCGCCAAGGTGTGGCAGCAGGCCCGGCTCGCCGGCGCCGCGAGCGGCGCCCTCCAGAAGCTCCGCGCCGCCGGCATGCCCGAGGCGGAGGACTCGTACGAGACCCAGCCGAGCGCCCTCGAACCGCGCATCCCCGTCCACGAGACCGCCTTCGAGCCCCTCATGCTGGCCTGCCGGGACCGCCGGCCCGTCGTCTTCGACTACCGCAAGGCCAACGCCGCGCGGCCGGAGACCCGGCAGGTCGAGCCCTGGACCCTCGAATGCTGGCGCGGCCACTGGTACCTGGCCGGCTGGGACCGGGACCGGGGCGCCGAGCGCGTCTTCCGGCTCTCCCGCATCACCGGAAAGGTCCGCTCGCGGGCCGGCGCCTTCACCGCGCCCGTCCCCGACGTCTCGACCGTCCGGGAGACCGTCGAGAGCTGGGCCGGCGAGACCGCCACCCGCTCCGCGCGGATCCGGCTGCGCGCCGGCTGCGGCTACCCGCTGCGCGCCCGTGCCCGGGCCGTGACCGGGGGCGCCGACGGCTGGGACGAGCTGGAGATCCCGTACGGGCACGGGCTCGACGCCTGGCTCGTCGAGTTCGGCCCCGACGTCGTCGTACTGGAACCGGCCGATCTGCGGGCCGACGTGGTGGAGCGGCTGCGCGCCGTCGCCAAGGGCTGAGGGGGAGACGTACCGCATGGCTGCCAACGCGATCGACCAGACGAGGCGGATGCTCTCCCTCGTCACCTATCTCCGTGAGCGCCCCGGCGCGCACGTCGCCGACGTGGCGCGTGCCTTCGGGATCACCGAGGACGAGCTGATCTCCGACCTGGACGTGCTGCCCATGTGCGGCACCAGCTTCCGGGGCGGCGACCTGCTCGACATCGACACCGACGGCGACCGGATCTGGTGGCACAACCCGGACGACGTGGCCGAGCCGCTGCGGCTCGCCGCGGACGAGGCCACCGCGCTGCTCGTCGCCGCCCGGGCCGTCGCCACCCTGCCGGGGCTCCGGGAGAGCGACCGGGACGCCCTGCTGCGCGCCACCGCGAAGCTGGAGGCGGCGGCCGGCGAGGCCGCCGGGGCCAGCGCCCGGCTCTCGGTGACCTTCGAGTCCGAGGGCGGGGTCTTCGCCGAGGTCGACCGGGCCATCTCCGAGCGCAGGCGGCTGTGGGTGCGGTACTACTCGCCAGCGCGCGACGAGCTCACCGAGCGCGAGGTCGACCCGATCCGGCTCTTCGCCGTCGGTCACACCTACATGGAGGCGTGGTGCCGGCTCTCCGAGGCGCGCCGCACCTTCCGGCTCGACCGGGTCGCCGAGATCCGGATCCTCGACGAGCACGCGGCGCCGCCGGAGCTGGAGCTGCGCGACCTGTCCGAGGGCCTGGTCCAGCCGTCGGCCGACGACCCGGAGGTCGTGGTCGAGGTGGGCCCCGGGGGCCGCTGGGTCGCCGAGTACTACCCGCACGACCGGGCCGAGGAGCTGGCGGACGGCGGGCTGCGGATCACGCTGCGGACGCCGGACCCCGCCTCGCTGCGCAGGCTGGCGCTGCGGCTCGGCAGCGACGGACGGATCGTCGCGCCGGCGGAGCTGGCCGACAGCGCGCGGACGGCCGCGGCCGCCGCGCTCGCCGCGTACGAGGGCGTGTGACGTTCCCCGCTCCGGAGACGCTGTGACCGACGTGACGCGAGAGTCGAGAGAGATGAGGGAGATGTCCGTGATGCACGGTTTTGCGGCGTCCATGGCCCCGGTCCTCTTCAAGGCCGCCTGCCCCGACTGCCGCTCGCGCTTCGAGCTCTCCGCCGGCGCCCTGCGCCTGGCCATCGGGGCGAGCCGCCGCACCACCTTCTACTCCTTCACCTGCCCCGAGTGCGGCAGCTCCGTCCGCAAGCCCGCCGGGGAGCGCATCGTCGAGCTCCTGACCGGCGGCGGGGTGCGGACCCTGCGCCTGCACACCACGGTCTGAACGGCTCTGGGCGCGGACTCCGCGCCCGCATGCCACTGTCTGAGCGGCCCTGGGGCGCGGACCCCGATCCTGCACGCCACGGTCTGAGCGACCCTGGAGTGCGGACCCCGCGCCCGCGCACCACCGCCTGAACGCCCCTGGGGTGCGGACCCCGCGCCCGCGCACCACCGTCGGAGCGAGCCGCACCCGCCCAGCGTCTAGGCTCAGCACATGTTCTGGCCCATGCTCGCCATCGCCCTCGGCTTCCTCGGCCTCGCCGTCCTCGGCGTCCTCGCCGTCCGGGTCTTCCTGGAGGTCCAGCGGCTCGGCCGCCAGGTGGCCCGCACCTCGGAGCGGATCCAGCGGGCCGCGGAAGACCTCGAAACCGCCGCCGCCGACCTGGCCCGGACCGGTGAGTCGCTTCGCTGAAGCAGTGCCGTACGCTGCAATGAGGGCCCCGTCCGGGGCCCGCGGGACGCAATCGGGAGTATGCACGGGCATTGCCCCGCGTTTACTCCTGCGGGTTACGATCGCAGGCAGCGCGGTGGCCGGACGCATGTCCGACCCGCCGGGCACGCACTCCATGTCGCCTCGGTGAAGAAGGTAAACAGCTATGGGTAGGCTCGGCCCCACCGAGATCATTCTCATTCTCGTCGTCGTCATTCTCCTGTTCGGCGCCAAGAAGCTTCCCGACATGGCCCGCTCGCTGGGCAAGTCGGCCCGCATCCTCAAGAGCGAGGCCAAGGCGATGAAGTCGGACGACCAGCCGGTCGCCGCCCCCGCCCCCGCCGACCCGCCGCACCCCGCCACGCCGGAGCCCGCCCCGCGCACCATCCAGGCCGCTCCCGGCGACGTGACCAGCGCGCGTCCCGTGACCGAGCCGTCGGACACCACCAAGCGCTGACCCGGTCCGCCGCGGCCGTCGCACCGTGCGGCGGCTGCCGCACGAGATGAGGACGTGGGTTGCCCAAGTCTGCCCGCAAGCAGGAGAAGGATCCCGAGGGCCGGATGCCCCTCGTGGAGCACCTGCGTGAGCTCCGCAACCGACTGGCGAAGGGCATTCTCGCCATCACGGTGGTGACGATCGCGGCCCTCGTGTACAGCGAGGAGCTGCTGCAGTTCCTGTCGAAGTCGGTGCCCAAATGCCCCCCGAACGTCACCAGTGACGGCGGCAACTGCGCGGTCGTCACCTTCAACACGCTGATGGCCCCCTTCAGCACGACGATCCAGGTGTCGCTGACGGCGGGTCTCGTCGTCGCCAGTCCCGTCTGGCTCTACCAGCTGTGGGCCTTCATCGCGCCCGGACTGCACAAGAGCGAGAAGAAGTACACGTACGCCTTCGTCGGCGCGGCCGTGCCGCTCTTCGGCGCCGGCGCCTACCTCGCGTACCTCATCCTTCCCGTCAGCGTGAAGGTGCTCATCAGCCTCACGCCCGCCGGCTCCGCGAACCTCCTGGCGCTGAACGACGTCCTCGACTTCACCCTGCGCATGGTGCTCGTCTTCGGCCTTGCCTTCGAGCTCCCGCTCGTCCTGGTGATGCTCAACCTCACCGGTGTCCTGAGCGGCCGCCGCATGGCCGGCTGGTGGCGCGGCGTGATCATGGGCGTCTTCATCTTCGGCGCCGTGATCACCCCGACCACCGACCCCGTCGGCATGCTCGCCCTCGCCGGGCCGATCACGATCCTGTACTTCGCGGCCGTCGGGTTCTCCCTGCTCAACGACCGCCGGCGGCGGCGCGGCAACCCCGACGCCGAGCTCGACGACGACGAGGCCTCCTCGCTCGACCTCACCCCCGAGGCCGTCGCCTCCGTGGAGCCGATCAGCGCCGCACCGGCCCTGCCCGAGCAGGTCACCGGGGGGTACGCCGACAAGGGCGTGAAGCGACTCAACGGGTACGACGACATCACCTGATCACCTGATCACCTGATCACCTGCTCCCGTCAGGCACGCGGATCGGCGCAAGGCCCCCCGGACTCGGTCCGGGGGGCCTTCCCTGTGGGCCTTCCGCAGGGGTCCCGACCCGCCGGGGCCCCTCCCGGACACCCCCGGAATCAAAGCCTCCGCATCCCCTCGATAAAGATCGCGTCACTGTCAGAGGTGGCGGGTAGGCTCGACGACAAGATGACAGAGGACCTCACTCCAGCCCAGGCGTACGCGGCAGCCCTCGCGCGCAACGCCGAGCAGGCCACCGCCCTTGCGCCCTTCCGCGAGATGTACGAGTTCGGTCTGGACCCGTTCCAGATCGAGGCCTGCAAGGCACTCGAAGCGGGCAAGGGCGTGCTCGTCGCCGCGCCCACCGGCTCCGGCAAGACCATCGTCGGCGAGTTCGCCGTCCACCTCGCCCTCACGCAGGGCCGCAAGTGCTTCTACACGACGCCCATCAAGGCGCTGTCGAACCAGAAGTACGCCGACCTCGTCAAGCGGTACGGCGCCGACAAGGTCGGCCTGCTCACCGGCGACAACAGTGTGAACGGCGACGCGCCGATCGTCGTCATGACCACCGAAGTCCTCCGCAACATGCTGTACGCGGGCTCCCAGGCCCTCTCCGGCCTGGGGTACGTCGTGATGGACGAGGTCCACTACCTCTCCGACCGCTTCCGGGGCGCGGTCTGGGAGGAAGTGATCATCCACCTCCCGGAGTCGGTCACGCTCGTGTCGCTCTCCGCGACCGTGTCCAACGCCGAGGAGTTCGGCGACTGGCTCGACACCGTCCGCGGCGACACCGAGGTCATCGTGTCGGAGAGCCGCCCCGTGCCCCTCTGGCAGCACGTCCTCGCCGGACGCCGGATGTACGACCTCTTCGAGGAGGAGACCGACCACGGCGGCCGCGGCGCGTCCCGCCGCGAGGTCAACCCCGACCTCCTCCGCCTCGCCCGCACGGAGAACACGCGCACGTACAACCCGCGCGACCGGCGGCGCGGCAAGATGGTCCGCGAGGCCGACCGCGAGCGCGAGCGCCGCCAGCGCTCCCGGATCTGGACCCCCGGCCGCCCCGAGGTCATCGAGCGCCTCGACGCGGAGGGGCTGCTGCCCGCCATCACCTTCATCTTCAGCCGCGCCGGCTGCGAGGCCGCCGTTCAGCAGTGCCTCTACGCCGGACTCCGCCTCAACGACGACGAGGCGCGCCTGCGCGTCCGGGAGATCGTCGAGGCACGCACCGCCGCCATCCCCACCGAGGACCTCCACGTCCTCGGCTACTACGAGTGGCTCGAAGCGCTGGAGCGGGGCATCGCCGCCCACCACGCCGGCATGCTCCCGACCTTCAAGGAGGTCGTCGAGGAGCTCTTCGTCCGCGGCCTGGTGAAGGCGGTCTTCGCCACCGAGACCCTCGCCCTGGGCATCAACATGCCCGCGCGCACCGTCATCCTCGAGAAGCTCGTCAAGTGGAACGGCGAGCAGCACGCGGACATCACCCCCGGCGAGTACACCCAGCTCACCGGCCGCGCGGGACGCCGTGGCATCGACGTCGAGGGGCACGCCGTCGTGCTCTGGCAGCGCGGACTCGACCCCGACCACCTCGCCGGGCTCGCCGGCACGCGCACGTACCCGCTGCGCTCCAGCTTCCGGCCCTCGTACAACATGGCGGTCAACCTCGTCGACCAGTTCGGCCGGCACCGCTCGCGCGAGCTCCTGGAGACCTCCTTCGCCCAGTTCCAGGCCGACCGCTCCGTCGTGGGCATCTCGCGCCAGGTCCAGCGGAACGAGGAAGGGCTCGACGGCTACCGCGAGGGCATGACCTGCCACCTCGGAGACTTCGAGGAGTACGCGCGGCTGCGCCGCGACCTCAAGGACCGCGAGACGGAACTGGCACGGCAGGGCGCCGCCCAGCGCCGCGCCCAGGCCGCGAGCTCCCTGGAGAAGCTCAAGCCCGGCGACGTCATCCACGTCCCCACCGGCAAGTTCGCGGGCCTCGCCCTCGTCCTCGACCCCGGCATCCCGGCCGGCCGCACCAACGGGCACCGCGGCTTCGAGCACCACGACGGGCCGCGGCCCCTCGTCCTCACCGCCGAGCGGCAGGTCAAGAGGCTCGCCTCCATCGACTTCCCGGTCCCGGTCGAGGCGCTGGAGCGCATGAGGATCCCCAAGTCCTTCAACCCGCGCTCGCCGCAGTCCCGCCGCGACCTCGCCTCCGCGCTGCGGAGCAAGGCCGGGCACATCAACCCCGAGCGCCACCAGCGCCAGCGCGCGGCCGCCGCCGATGACCGCGAGATCGCCCGGCTGCGCACCGAGATCCGCGCGCACCCCTGCCACGGCTGCGACGAGCGCGAGGACCACGCCCGCTGGGCCGAGCGCTACCACCGGCTCCAGCGCGACACCCAGCAGCTGGAGCGGCGCATCGAGGGCCGCACCAACACCATCGCCCGCACCTTCGACCGGATCGTCGCGCTCCTCACCGAGCTGGACTACCTGCGCGGCGACGAGGTCACGGACAACGGCAAGCGGCTCGCCCGGCTCTACGGCGAACTCGACCTGCTGGCCAGCGAGTGCCTTCGCGACGGAGTCTGGGAGGGCCTCACTCCGGCCGAACTCGCAGCCTGCGTCTCCGCGTTGGTGTTCGAGGCGCGTCAGTCGGACGACGCCGTCGCCCCCAAGCTGCCCACGGGCAACGCCAAGGCGGCGCTCGGCGAGATGGTACGGATCTGGGGCCGACTCGACGCGCTCGAAGAGGATTTCAAGATCAACCAGGCGGAGGGTGTCGGTCAGCGCGAGCCCGACCTCGGCTTCGCCTGGGCCGCGTACCAGTGGGCCTCCGACAAGAGCCTGGACGAGGTGCTCCGGGAGGCGGAGATGCCCGCGGGTGACTTCGTCCGCTGGTGCAAGCAGGTGATCGACGTCCTCGGGCAGATCGCCGCGGCGGCGCCCAAGGAGAACAGCACGGTCGCCAAGAACGCCCGCAAGGCGGTGGACGCGCTGCTGCGCGGTGTCGTCGCCTACAGCTCCGTGGGCTGACGGGGTCGTCGATCGTCAGCGAAGGGCCCGTGGCCGGTGCGCCACGGGCCCTTCGGCATGCCCCCGAGCCCCCGGCAGGGGTTTTCCACAGGTCGTCGTCCACAGGGGTGGCGCGGGGGGCCGGGCTTCCGCTTGCATGGACTCGCAAGCAGGGAGAGTCAGTTGGGGAGGGAACGCGCATGACCACGCAGGCCGGTCCGGACGCCGGGACGGAAGACGAGGGGCAGCGGACCGGAGTGTCGGCAGGCGGGCCTACGGTGACGGTCGGGGAGCCGGGCGTAGGGGTGGCGGCGGTCGAGGAGCCGGGAGTGGGGGCGGTGGCGGTCGGAGAGCCGGGAGTGAGGGAGGCGCCGGCCGGGAAGCCGGGGGGCGCGCCGGTCTTCGCCGAGGGGCCGCGGGGAGTGCCCCTCCTCGGGAACCTGCCCGCCTTCGGCAAGGACCCGCTCGCCTTCTTCGAACAGCTCCGGGAGCGCGGGGACTTCGTCCGCTGGCGCTTCGGCCGGGGTCCCGCCCTCTTCATCGCCCACCCCGAGAGCATCGGCGAGCTCCTCACCGAGATCGAGCGCACCTTCGACCAGCCGGACCTCGGCATCGCCTTCCGGACCCTCCTCGGCAGCGGGGTCATCGTCTCCAAGGGCGCCGACTGGCGGCGCAAGCGCTCCCTCGTCCAGCCCTCGGTCCGTCCCAAGCAGGTCCGGTCCTACGCCTCGACGATGGCCGAGTGCGCCGTGGACCTCGCCGACCGCTGGAGCGACGGACAGCGGATCGACATCAAGAAGGAGATGGCCGCCCTCACCCAGCTCATCGCCGTCCGCACCATCTTCGGGGTGGACACCGCCGCCGACGCGGAGGCCATCGGGCGGGCGATGGACGTCGCGCAGCGGGAGATCGGTGCCGAGTTCAGCGGCATCGGGGCGGTGCTGCCGGACTGGCTCCCCACGCCGGGCCGCGCCCGCATCAAGCGCGCGACGGCCGTCATCGACGCGGAGGTCTCCCGGGTCGTCTCCCGTCACCGTGACGGCGACACGGAGCGCCCCGACCTGCTCAGCCGGCTGCTCGCCGCGCGGGACGAGACGGGCGCGCCGCTCTCGGACCAGGAGATCCGGGACGAGACCGTCACGCTGTACATCGGCGGGCACGAGACCACCAGCTCCACCCTCGTCTGGGCCTGGTACCTGCTCTCGCGCAACCCCCGGGTCCGGGACGCGCTCGCCGAGGAGCTCGACCGGGTGCTCGTGGACCACGAGCCCGGGTACGACGACTACGCCGCGCTCACGTACACGCAGGCGGTCATCAAGGAGACCCTGCGCCTCTACCCGACGATCTGGCTCCTCACCGGCATCGCCAAGGAGGGCGCCACCCTCGGCGGCACCCCCGTCCCGGCCGGGACACGGGTCTGGTCGAGCCAGTGGGCGACGCAGCGGGATCCCCGCTGGTACGGGGACGCGGAGGCGTTCCGGCCCGAGCGCTGGCTCACCGGGGAGGACGGCGAACCGGCCGAACAGATACCGGAGTACGCCTGGTTCCCCTTCGGAGGCGGCCCCCGGGTCTGCCTGGGCACCCGCTTCGCCCTGGTGGAGGCGGTCCTGGTCCTCGCCGTCCTGGCCCGCCGCTACCACCTGGACCTCACGACGGAGGAGATCCTCCCGGTCCCCAGCCTCACCCTCCAGCCGGACCGCGACGTACTGGCCACGGTCCGGGCCCGGGGCTGAGGGGGTGCGGCTCCGGGCGGACGACCCGGAAGCGTCCGGCTCCTCGACGGCCCGGTGGCGGCGGCCGGTTCAGATCCGGCCCCCGCCCCCGCCGAGGACTCCGCCCCCGCCAGGGCCCTCCGCGAGGGAGCGGGCGAGGGTTCGCAGGTCCTCGGCGTGCAGGACGCGGCCTGCGGAGCCGGGGAGGGGGACGTGGAGAGGGGTCGTCCAGCGGGCGGGGATGGCGTCGGGGCCGTACACCGCGCCCGCGAGGGTGCCGGTCACGGCGGCCACGGTGTCGGTGTCGCCGCCGAGGTCGACGGCCGCCGCGAGAGCTGCCTCGAAGGAGTCCGTGGTCCGCAGGGCCCAGAGCGCCGAGCCGAGGCAGGGCCAGACGGCGCCGTTGAACTCGGTCGCGTCGTCCGGGTGCCAGTGCGGGGCGAGGACCCTCGCCCACCGTTCCCGGTGGGCCGGGTCCACCTCGGCCAGCGTGGCGTTCACGGCGGCGAGGGGGTCGTCGCCGAGCAGGGCGACCCGGACCAGTTCGTGCAGGACGGCGGTGCCCTCCCAGGCCGCACGGTCCCCGTGCGTGAGCGCGGCGATCCGACGGGCGGCGTCCATCGTCTCCGTCCGGCCCCGTGCCGCGAAGTGGACCGCTGAGGTCGAGGCCCTCATGAGTGAACCGTTCCCGGCCGCACGGCCGTTGACCTGGAAATACAGTGCGGCGGCGATGTCCCAGGCGTCGCCGCCCAGCAGGACCTGCTCGGTCTGGAGGCCGATGTCCTTGGGGTCGGCCGCAGCCCAGAGCCGGAAGCGTGCGAAGACGTCCGGAAGGTCCAGGCCGCCCCGCTCCAGGAGCGACTCCCCGAGCAGGACGGCCATCTGCGTGTCGTCGGTCGCCTCGCCCGGATCCCAGCCGCCGCCCCCGCACAGCTCCCCGACGCCGTCCGGGAACCGTTCCCGGAAGACGCCCGGCGCGCCGAACTCGAAGGGCGCGCCCAACGCGTCGCCCACGGCGGAACCCAGTACGGCGCCCACGGCTCGGTCGGTGTCTGGCATGCGGTCAGACTAGGGCGGCCGGCGCGGGCCGTCGGTCCCTTCGGGGGGTTCCGGTCGCGCGGGCGATCAGGAACAGGGGCAGGCCGACGGGAGACAGGAGGATCGTCAGGAGCAGCAGCGGGCCCATCAGGAAGGGGGAGAGCGAGAGGCGGCGGGCCTCGCGGTACATCCACTGGCCCAGGAGGAGGTCCCAGGCGA
This sequence comes from Streptomyces sp. NPDC002232, assembly GCF_042890295.1. Lineage (NCBI taxonomy): Bacteria > Bacillati > Actinomycetota > Actinomycetes > Kitasatosporales > Streptomycetaceae > Streptomyces > Streptomyces sp. NPDC002232. The sequence continues at coordinate 204,941 of NZ_JBIARV010000007.1, forward strand.
TGACCTGGGCCCAGAGGGCGGCGGCTCCGTTCGGGTGCGCGGTGAGGGCGCGGAACGTGTCGAGGTCGGGGCTGGTCACCGCCGCCCACAGTTCGGGCAGGACGGGTGCGGCCAGGACGGCCCAGACGGCCAGGATCGGCAGGACGGTCAGCGGCGAGGCCGCGAGGCGCTCCGTGACCCGCAGGCCCGGCGCGAAGATCATGAGCAGCCAGACCGGCGCCGCGAGGAGGAACGTCAGCTCGAAGAGGAAGCCGGTCATGCCGCGACCTCCTCGGTGAGAGCGGGGGATGCGGTGCGGCGGGTGCGGGTGGTACGGAGCGACAGGGCCGTCGCCGCACCGCCCGCGACCACGATCGCCGCCGCTCCGGCGAGCGTCGCGCCGTCCGGCGCGAGGAGCGCCTGGCCGCGCAGGGCCTGCCAGGTCAGGAGGACGAAGGCGGCCCCGTAGACCGCTGAGCCGGTGAGCGTGAGGCGCAGTCGGACGCTCTCGTCGGCCAGGCGCGCGAAGGCCGGGAAGCGGGCGGAGCGCGCGGCGAGGGCGGTCAGGACGATCAGCAGCAGCGGGAGCAGCTGTAGCGCGTGCATGCCGAAGAAGTGGGCTATGCGCAGGTCGCCGCCGGTGGTCGCCCAGCCGGTGACCGGCATCGACGGTCCGCCGTCCGGGACGCCGACGCTGTGCGCGCCGCTGATCGGAGGGTTCTCGACCGCCAGCTGTTCCGGCGTCGGACGGACCATCAGGAAGCCGACGCCCGCGCCCGCCAGGGCTATCAGGGAGGACAGGCGGACGGCCCAGGCCATCGCCCGGTCCAGGATCTTCGCCCGCAGCAGCAGGACCGCGATGACCAGGGCGCCCAGCCACAGGACGACGACGGTGGCGCCCATGATCTGGAAGACGGCGCCGTCGAAGGGGGTCGCCTGGTTGAAGTGGCTCTGGGTGCCGCGGATCACCTGGAGCGTGATGAGCGCCATCTCGACCACGCCGGCGACGGTGATCACCGTCCCCGCCCACCAGCTGGCCCGCCGGCCGCGGGGGAGCAGGGTCAGCATCCAGGCGAGCGACAGCGCGTAGGCGATGAACGAGACGGAGAACTTGAACGGCTTCGTCCAGATCGGGACGCCGACGAGTACCCGGTCGTCGACGGCGATGCCGACGGCGGAGACGAGCGCGAGGACGCCCATCGACGCGGAGAACCAGAGCAGCGGGCGGTGTAACCGGGTCGGTGTGGCCGGTGAGTTCTGCGGGCGCGGTGAAGACGACATACGAATCCCCCATGCAAAGTATGGATAGTGGCACTCGCCACTATCTGATAGCGCCACTATCTATGATGGGGTGTCGGTCGGCAAGGGCCGGGGGAGAACCTGGAAGGTGAACACGCGGTGCGCATCGGAGAGTTGAGTCGTACGACCGGGGTGTCGGTGCCGACGATCAAGTTCTACGTACGGGAAGGTCTGCTGCCCGCCGGAGAGCTCACGAGTCCGAACCAGGCTTCGTACGGGGAGACGCACGTGCGGCGGCTCCGCCTGATCCGGGCGCTCATGGACGTGGGCGGCCTGTCCGTGGCCGCGGTCCGTGAGGTGATCGTCGCGGTCGACGACTCCGAGCGGCCGGTGCACAAGGTGCTGGGAGCGGCGGCGAGCCGGCTCGTGCCGCGCTACGACCACGAGCCGGGTGCCGGCATGGAGGAGGCGCGGGAGCGGGTCGCCGACCTGATCGCCGAGCGCGGCTGGCACACGCACGAGGGCGGGCCCGCCGCGGAGGCCCTCGCGACGGCGCTCGCGGCCCTGGAGGACGCCGGCCACGGGGCGTTCACCGAGGTCCTCGGCGCGTACGCGGACGCGGCGGAGCGGGTGGCGCGGGTCGACCTGGAGTACGTCGCGCACCACGTGGCGCGCGAGGAGGTGGTGGAGAGCGTGGTCGTCGGCACGGTCCTCGGCGACGCGATCTTCTCGGCCCTGCGCCGGATCGCCCACGCGGACGCCTCGGACCGCGCCTTCGGCCGCACGACCTGACGCCGCGGGGACGGGCCGACAGCTTTGCGGTGGGGCGGTTCCGGCCACGGGTACGGCGACACCGGGATACCGCACTGGTCGGGCCCGCGCCGCTGGGCGTACGGCATCTCCCGGGCGCCGAGGGCCGCCGCGTACACCTGGTCCGCCGGGCCTACGGCTCTGCCGGGGGCGGGCTGTCGCGTGCCCCCGGGTGCGGGGGCGTACGGGTTTCGCCGCCGCGTGGCGTCAGGGGTCCCGCGCGGGGGAGGGCGGCACCGCGCCGTACGTACGCGGGGGCACACCCGTCTGGCGTGCCTCGGCCCGCGCCCGCAGGCGCTTCGCACACCTGGCCACCGGGCGTGCGGCCTCGACCGGGCGATGCGGACCGCCGCGTGCACCCCGGTGCGGCGCCGGTCGTGCGCGTGTTCGCAGGGCGACGGGTGACCGTGGCGGACGAAGGGCTGCTCCCCGTCGGTCGTGCGAACGTGCCGCTCCCCGTCCTGCGGCCGTGCTCACTCCGTCAGCCGTGACCGGCGCGGGCCGTCCTACCGGACGGGCCCGGGAACCCCGAAGGGCGGCGCCGTGTCTCGGTCGCCGCCCTTCGGGGTCGTTCGCGCGGGCTCAGTTCTCCTGTTCGCGCTCCACCTCGTCGTTCCACTCGCGCTTGATGGCGCGCCACGCCTCGTCCGACTTGCCCAGCCGCCAGTAGCCCGAGATCGACAGGCGCTCGCGCGCCACGCTCCGGTCGTGCCGCAGGTGACGGCGGAGCTCCTTCACGAAGCCGGCCTCGCCGTGGACGAAGGCCTGCACGTCGCCCGCCGGGAACTCCAGGGCTGTGATCGCCTCCACCAGCGCCTCGCCCGCCGGGCGGTCGCCGCGGTGCAGCCAGGTCACGTGGATGTCCTTGGACGTCGCCAGCTTCTGCTCCTCGGCCGCGTCCGAGACCTCGACGAAGGCCTGTGCCCTCGCGCCCTCGGGGAGTGCCTCCAAGGCCACCGCGATCGCCGGGAGCGCGCTCTCGTCGCCCGCGAGCAGGTGCCAGTCCGCCTCCGGGTCCGGCGCGTAACCGCCGCCGGGGCCGAGGAAGCGCACCGTCTCGCCCGCCCGGGCGCGCGCCGCCCACGGGCCCGCGAGGCCCTCGTCGCCGTGGACCACGAAGTCGATCGTCAGCTCGTGGTGGACCGGGTCCCAGGCCCGCACGGTGTACGTCCGCGTCGTCGGCCACTGGTCCCGGGGGAACTCCGCCCGGATCCGCTCCATGTCGAAGGGCTCCGGGTAGGAGACCCCCTCCGGGGCGAAGAGCAGCTTCACGTAATGGTCGGTGTAGGTGTCCGCCGCGAAGCCCGCAAGCCCGGGGCCTCCCAGCACGACCCGCACCATGTGCGGAGTGATCCGCTCGGTGTGCACCACGCGTGCTTCCGTGGCCTTCGGTGCCTTGCGGGCCTGCTGCTCTGCCACGACGGGCTCTCCTGACTCTGCGCACTTAGGTATGCCTAAGCTAGCATCCCGAGGCAAGAGGGGCACGGCGTGACCCGAGCGGCCCCCGTGACCGGAGCCCGGACCGGGCCGCCGCGGGGCCTCCTGTCAGCGCTCCAGGACCGGCAGCAGGCGCCCCACCGCACCGCCCAGACCCCAGCGCTTCACCAGCGTCTCCAGGGCGGCCGGGTCGCGGGGCGCGGTCGGCAGGGCCGCGGTGAACTCCGGCAGCGGCGCGTCGGAGGCGACCCGCACCACCGTCGGCGCCACGTCCAGGTAGGCGGCCGCCTCCACGATCCCGCGCCGCTTCGCCGGCGTCAGCTTCGACGTGCGGTCCTCCGCCGCCGCCCGGACGCCCGCCAGGTCCCCGTACTCCGTGATCAGCTGCGCCGCCGTCTTCTCCCCGATGCCCTTCACCCCGGGCAGTCCGTCGCTCGCGTCCCCGCGCAGGGCCGCGAAGTCCGCGTACTGGTCGGGCCGCACCCCGTACTTCGTCCGGATCATCTCCCCGTCCACGAGGTCGCAGTCGCCGACGCCCTTGCGGGGGTACAGCACGCGGATCCCCCGGGCGTCGTCGACCAGCTGGAACAGGTCGCGGTCGCCGGTGACGATGTCCACGGGTCCCTCGGCGCGGCCGGCCAGCGTCCCGATCACGTCGTCCGCCTCGTACCCCGCGGATCCGATCCGCGCGATGCCGAGCGCCGCGAGCACCTCCTCGATGACCGGTACCTGCGGGGACAGCGTGTCCGGGATCTCCTCCTCGTCGGGCCCGGTCTCCGTCTCCACGGCCACCCGGTGCGCCTTGTACGAGGGGATCAGGTCCACCCGCCACTGCGGCCGCCAGTCCTCGTCCCAGCAGGCCACCAGGTCGTCGGGGTGGTGGTCCTGGACGAGCCGGGTGATGAAGTCGAGCAGGCCCCGCACGGCGTTCACCGGGGTGCCGTCCGGGGCCCGGACGGAGTCCGGTACGCCGAAGTACGCGCGGAAGTAGAGGCTGGCGGTGTCGAGGAGCATCAGGCGTCGCGTCACACCCCGATCATGCCGCACCCCACCGACAGTCCCCTCCGAGCGACAGGCCGTCGCTCCCGCGACGCCGACACCCCTCCCGGGCGGCAGGCCCTTCCTCGTCGGCCCTCGCGTCGCCCCCGCCCCCGCGGCGCCCCTCCCCGCCCCGCCCCTCACCCGCGCGTGACCCCCGTCACCTTTGCGTTTGCACTCGATGGGGCCGGGCAGGCGCGAGCCCGGAGCGGAACCCGGTACGGGATTCAACGAAAAGGATCTCGCAACGAGACGGGCCGCGGGCCGATCCCGCCCGCTCCACGGCCGGCCACGCGGGGGTGGTGGGGCCGTTCTTCGTTTCTACCCGTGAGGTGTATGTGTCCAGGCTCCAGGCCGACCACCTGTTCAAGGTGTTCGGCAGACGACCCGACGAAGCCGTCCGCCGGCTCGTCGACGGCGCCGACCGCGAGGAGCTGCGCGCCGAAGGGACGACCGCCGCCGTCGTGGACGCCGGCTTCGCCGTCGACCCCGGTGAGATCTTCGTCGTGATGGGCCTGTCCGGTTCCGGGAAGTCCACCCTCCTGCGCATGCTCAACGGCCTGCTCGAACCCACCGCCGGCCGGGTCCTCTACGACGGCCACGACCTCACCGCGCTCTCCCCCCGCGAGCTGCGCGCGGTCCGGTCCACCAAGATCAGCATGGTCTTCCAGCACTTTGCGCTCTTCCCGCACCGGAACGTCCTGGAGAACGCCGCCTACGGCCTGGAGGTCCAGGGCGTGCCCCGCGCCGAGCGCGAGACCCGCGCCGCCGAGGCCCTCGAACTGTGCGGTCTGGCCGGCTGGGAGAAGTCTTGGCCGGACGAGCTCTCCGGCGGCATGCAGCAGCGCGTCGGCCTGGCCCGCGCGCTCGCCACGGACGCCGACCTGCTCCTGATGGACGAGTCCTTCAGCGCGCTCGACCCGCTGATCCGCCGCGACATGCAGGACCAGCTCCTGGTGCTCCAGAAGCGCCTGAAGAAGACGATCGTCTTCATCACCCACGACCTCAACGAGGCCATGCGTCTCGGGGACCGGATCGCCGTCATGCGCGACGGCCGGATCGTCCAGCTCGGTACCGCCGAGGACATCCTCGTCCGCCCCGCCGACGACTACGTCGCCTCGTTCATCCAGGACGTCGACCGTTCGCGCGTGCTCACCGCCTCCGCCGTCATGACGGAGTCCGCCACCCCGGCCGACTGCCCCGACGACTGCTCCTGCCGGGCCGTCGGCCCCGACACGCTCGTCGCCGACCTGTGCGCCGTGGCCGCCCTGGCCCCGCACCCGGTGACCGTCGAGGACGCCGACGGCTCCGTCCTCGGAGTCGTACCGACCGAGCGGCTCCTCGCCGTCATGGGCGGTGCCGCCGCCACGAGCGTCCCGCTCGCCAAGGCCGAGGAGGTGACCGCCGGTGCCTAGGCTCCCCCTCGGCCAGTGGGTCGACAGCTCCGTCGACTGGCTCCAGGCCCAGTTCTCCTGGCTGTTCGACGCCGTCAGCACCGGCGTCACCGGCCTCTACGACGGCATCGACGCCGTCCTCTCCGCGCCGCACCCGCTGCTCTTCGCCGGCATCCTCGCCATCGGAGCCTGGTGGCTGCGCGGCCTCGCCGCCGGTGTCCTGGCCTTCGCGGGCTTCGCGCTCGTCGACTCGGTCCAGCTGTGGGACGAGGCGATGGCGACGCTCTCGCTCGTCCTCGTCGCCACCCTCGTCACCCTGGTGATCGCCGTACCGCTCGGCATCTGGGCGGCCCGCTCGAACACCGTCAGCGCCGTCCTGCGGCCGGTGCTCGACTTCATGCAGACCATGCCGGCCATGGTCTACCTGATCCCCGGCATCATCTTCTTCGGCGTCGGCGTGGTCCCCGGCATCATCGCCACCATCGTCTTCGCGCTGCCCCCGGGCGTGCGCATGACCGAGCTCGGCATCCGCCAGGTCGACGGTGAACTCGTCGAGGCCGCCGAGGCGTTCGGCACCACCCCGCGCAACACGCTGGTGCGCGTGCAGCTGCCGCTCGCCCTGCCGACGATCATGGCCGGCGTCAACCAGGTCATCATGCTCGGCCTCTCCATGGTCGTCATCGCCGGCATGGTCGGCGGCGGCGGGCTCGGCGGCGCCGTCTACCGCGCCATCGGCAACGTCGACATCGGCCTCGGCTTCGAGGCCGGCGTCTCCATCGTCGTCCTCGCCATGTACCTGGACCGGATGACCGGCGCCCTCGGCCGCCAGGTCTCCCCGCTGGGCCGCCGCGCCGCCGCCAAGGCGCGCGCCGCGCTGAGCGCCAAGCGCCCCGGCGCCAAGGTCTGGGCCCACCGCCCGCAGCCCGTCGCCGCGCTCGTCGGCGTCGTCGTCCTGGCGCTCGTCGCCGGCGGCATGGGCTTCCTCGGCGGCAAGGGCGACACCGCCTCCGCCGCCGGCCAGGGCAAGAAGGTCAGCATCGGCTACATCCCCTGGGACGAGGGCATCGCCTCCACGTACCTGTGGAAGGAGCTCCTGGAGCGCCGCGGCTACGAGGTCGAGACCAAGCAGCTGGAGGCCGGCGCGCTCTACACCGGCCTGGCCGGCGGGCAGCTGGACTTCCAGACCGACTCCTGGCTCCCCGTCACCCACGCCCAGTACTGGGAGAAGTACAAGAACAAGCTGGAGGACCTCGGCTCCTGGTACGGCCCCACCTCCCTGGAGCTCTCCGTCCCCTCGTACGTGAAGGGCGTCGACTCGCTCGCCGACCTCAAGGGCAAGGCCGGACAGTTCAAGGGCCGCATCGTCGGCATCGAGCCCAGCGCCGGAATGATGGGCATCCTCAAGGACAAGGTCCTCAAGGACTACGGCCTGGAGGGCGAGTACAAGGTCGTCGACGGCTCCACGCCCGGCATGCTCGCCGAGCTGAAGCGCGCCTACGACCGCAAGGAGCCTGTCGTCGTCACCCTCTGGTCCCCGCACTGGGCCTACTCCGCCCACGACCTGAAGAAGCTCGACGACCCGAAGGGCTCCTGGGGCAAGGGCGACGGCGTCCACACCCTCGCCCGCAAGGGCTTCGCCGCCGAGAACCCCGAGGTCGGCGCCTGGCTGAAGCACTTCAAGCTGTCCGAGAAGCAGCTCACGGACCTGGAGGCCGTCATCCAGGAGACCGGCAAGGGCAAGGAGCAGGAAGCCGTCCGCACCTGGCTGGACCGGAACCCCGGCCTCGCGGAGAAGCTCACGCCGCAGTAGCCCCCACGGGGGTGCCCGAGCCCACGGGGGGCTCACTGGCCGAAAAGGGGTGGTCGCCGAACGTGTTCGGCGACCACCCCTTTTCGTCACGGCGCGAAACCCCGCCCCAAAGCTGCGTAAGGTTCAGGTAACCGACCGGTACGAGCTGAGGGAGGGAGCCGACATGGACGACAAGGAAGCACCCCGCGTGGGCGCGGCCGTCAAGAGGCGCCGCAGAGCGCTCCAGCTGACCCTGGCCGTCGTCGCCTCCCGCAGCGGCCTGTCCGTACCCTTCCTCAGCCAGGTCGAGAACGAGCGCGCCCGCCCCAGCCGCCGCTCCCTCGAACTCGTCGCCGAGGCCCTGGAGACCACGGCCGGCGAACTCCTCGCCGCCGCCGAGGCCTCCCGCACCGTCGACGTCGTACGGGCCGGGGAGCCGGCCCCGGGCATGCCCCCGGGCGTCCGCACCCTGGTCCGGGGACGCCACCAGCTGCACGCCCTGGAGTTCACCGGCGAGCAGGACGCGGGACGCGAGTTCCAGCACCGGAACGACGAGCTGCTGTACGTCGCCGACGGCGCCGCCGAGGTCGAGGCCGAGGGCCGGGCCCACCGGCTCGGCCGCGGCGACACGCTCTACCTGTCCGGCGGCGTGCGGCACCGCTGGCGCGCCACCGAGCCCGGCACCCGGCTCCTCGTCGTCGCCGTCGCCGAGCACGTCGAGGCCGAGGAGGAGTGAGGTCCCCGTGCCGATGAGGGTCGTCTCCCTCGTGCCGTCCCTCACCGAGGCCGTCGCCGTCACCGCGCCCGGCGTCCTCGTCGGCGCGACCGACTGGTGCAGCCGCCCCGCCGGCCTCGACGTCGTCCGCGTCGGCGGCACCAAGAACCCCGACGTCGCGGCGATCGCCGCGCTCCGGCCCGACCTGGTCCTCGCCAACGAGGAGGAGAACCGCGTCCCCGACCTCGCCGCCCTCCGGGCGGCGGGACTCGACGTCCTCGTCACCACGATCCGCACCCTCGACGAGGGGCTCCGGGAGCTGGAGCGCGTCCTCGCCGCCTGCGGCGCCGGCCGGCGGCCCCGCTGGCTGGCGGACGCCGAGGCGGCCTGGGAGTCCGTGACGCCGTCGGCGCCGCGCACCGCCGTCGTACCGATCTGGCGCAGGCCCTGGATGGTCCTCGGCCGCGACACCTTCGCCGGCGACCTGCTCGCCCGCCTCGGCGTACACAACCTGTACGCGGACCACGACGAGCGCTATCCGAGGATCGCCCTGGACGAGCTCCGTGCCGCCGGGCCCGACCTCGTCGTGCTGCCCGACGAGCCCTACCGCTTCACGCCGGACGACGGCCCCGAGGCCTTCCCCGGGACCGCCGCCGCCCTCGTCGACGGACGCATGCTCACCTGGTACGGGCCGTCACTCGCCGAGGCGCCGCGTGCGCTGTCCCGGGCCCTGCGAGCAGCGCACCGCTGACCAGCCCGCGCAGGGTGTGGAAACCGGCCACCAGCCAGGCCGCCACGAGGAACACGTACAGACCGATCGCGAGCCACCGGAACACGGCCAGACCGGTGTGCTGGGCCAGCCCCTCGGCGCCCGTCACACAGGTCCCCACCGGGAACGTGAACGCCCAGAACGTCATCGCGAAGCCCATGCCCCGCCGCCGGGCCCGCAGGACCATCGCCCCGGCCAGCACCAGCCACAGCAGCGCGAAGCCCATCACCGGGACCCCGTAGAGCACGGCGAAGGCGGCGAAGCCGTGCGCGTACGGGGCGGGCAGCACGCCCGCGGCCGTGTTGGCGAACTTGTTCGCGGCGGTCGTCGACTGGCCCAGCGGGCCGAGGACCAGGAAGAGGGTCGGCGTCAGCGCGAGCGGCAGCGGACCGCCCGTGACGAGCCGCCCGAAGACCAGCGGCAGCATCACCAGGGTGGCGAGGAGGCTGACGCCGAAGAGCGCGTAGCAGCCGATCAGCAGCGTCTGCTGGGCCTGCCCGGCGGGCAGGTGCGGCACGAGCAGCGGTCCGAGCGCGGCGGACACCATGGGCGCGACGACCGGCAGCAGCCACACCGGAGAGGCGCTCTCGATCCGGTGGTGCACCACCATGAGGTACGGGACGGCCACCGCCGCCACCAGTCCGATCACCGTCCCGGCGGTGAACAGGACCGTGTCGAGGGCGACGGCCGCGGGGAGCCCGATCCAGTCCCGGCCCACGATCAGCGCCCCGCCGCCGACCGCGAGCAGCGCCATCGACAGACAGCCGTAGAACGGCGCCATCGCCGGGTCCATGAGGTGCGCGCGGGCCTGGTCCCGGTGCCGGGCCCAGTGCGCGGCGCGCGCGGCGACCAGGGCGAGCAGCATCGCGAACGACAGGACCCAGACCGCGGCGCAGGCCGTACGGAGGCCCGGGACGTCCACCGGGAGCGCGGCGCCCGCGTTGGCGACGATGGCCGTGCCCATCACGGACGCGTACCAGTTGGGTCCGAGGTGACGGACGGACCGGGTCGCGCGGGCGCCGGGGGTGGTGGCGCGGAGGACGGGGAGAGGAGGTGCGAAGCTTGCCATGTCCCGATCGTTTCGCGCCGGAACGGGGCCCACCAGGGACGTTGCGACTATGAGGCCATAAGCTGCCTTTATGAGCAGCGAGCAGGGCACGACACCGACCCCCGTCCCCGGTGAGCCCGGCTCCCCGGAGGCCGGCTCCCACCGGGTCCTCTCCCACCGGGTCCCGGACCTCGGCGCCCTCGAACTCCTCCTCGCCGTCGCCCGGCACGGCAGCCTGGGCGCGGCCGCCCGCGAGGTCGGGATCACCCAGCCCGCCGCCAGCAGCCGCGTCCGCTCCATGGAACGGCAGCTCGGCGTGGCCCTGCTCGACCGCTCGCCGCGCGGCTCCCGGCTCACCGACGCGGGCGCCCTCGTCACCGACTGGGCCCGGCGGATCGTCGAGGCCGCCGAGGCCTTCGACGCGGGCGCGCAGGCGCTGCGCGGACGGCGGGACTCGCGGCTGCGGGTGGCCGCGTCCATGACGATCGCCGAGTACCTGCTGCCGGGCTGGCTGATCGCGCTGCGCGCCGAGCGGCCCGACACGGCCGTCTCGCTCCAGGCCGGGAACTCCGCGGCCGTCGCCGCGCGCCTCTTCTCCGGCGAGGCGGACCTCGGCTTCGTCGAGGGCCTCGCCGTCCCGGACGGCCTGGACGGGGCCGTCGTCGCGCACGACCGGCTCGCGGTCGTCGCCGCTCCCTCGCACCCCTGGGCCCGGCGCCGCGACCCGGTCGACCCGGCGGAGCTCGCCGCGGCCCCGCTGATCCTGCGGGAACGGGGCTCCGGCACCCGGCAGGTCCTCGACGCGGCGCTTTCCGCCCACGGCGGGCTCGCGCAGCCGCTGCTCGAACTCGCCTCCACGACGGCGGTGAAGGCGGCGGCGGTCAGCGGGGCCGGGCCGGCGGTGCTCAGCGAGCTCGCGATCACGGAGGAGCTGGCGTCGCGGCGCCTGGTGGCGATCCCGGTGAAGGGGGTACTGCTCCGCCGGGACCTGCGCGCGGTCTGGCCGACGGGCCATCGCCCGACGGGCCCGGCGCGCGACCTGTTGTCGTTGACGCGGGGGTGAGGCGGGGCCGTCGTGCCGGCGGCGGATGTGGGGGGCCTGCGCCGGGCCCGGGGCCGCCGGTGAGCCGGGCCCGGGCCTCCGCGCCGGAGCTGGGGGCCGTGCGCCGGGGCCGGGGCCGGCGCCGGTGAGCCGGGCCCGGGCACTCGCGCCGGAGCTGGGCGCTCGCCCTCGCGGGAGCTCGGCGCGTGCGTGGGCCTGGGCCCCCGCGCTCGCGAGTGCCCGCCGCGTGTGGGGGCCGCCGCCGTGCGGTCCCGCCACCCTCGTCGGTGCGGGCCGCGCCGCTTGTGGGCCTGCGCCCGCGCCCGTGTGGGCCCATCGCCCACGCCCGTGTGCCCCCGGCGCCCGCGCCCGTGTGGGGCCGTCGCCCACGCCCGTGTGCCCCCGGCGCCCACGCCCGTGTGGGGCCGTCGCCCACGCCCGTGTGGGCAATCGTCCCGCTGGGGCGGGACGGGTGGGCACACGGGACGGCGCCCTCTCGCGGCGCCTCCGCGTCCTGTGCCCTGGCCCGCACCGCCTGTGACGGCACCCGGGTGGTGCGGGTCAGGAACAGGAGCCTCTGGCGCCGGCAGGGCGCTGGTCCGTTGTGCCCACCCGTTCCGCCCCTTGCGGAACGCCTGCCCACAACGGGGGGCGGCGGGGGCGGGCCCACGCGACGGGGCCGACGGGGGCGCCGCCCACAACGGGTGCGAGGGCGCCGCCGCCCACGGAGGACCGGGCCGCAGGGGGTCAGAGGTCCGTCGAGCGGAACGTCACGCGGCCCGACACCGTCGTCAGCCGCACCGGCACCGACGGCAGCTCCGTCGCCCCCGTCGTCAGCGGATCCGCCCCCAGTACCGTCAGGTCCGCCCGGTACCCGACCGCCAGGCGCCCCGCCTCGTGCTCCTCGCCCGCCGCGTACGCCGCCGCCGTCGTCATGCCCCGCAGCGCCTCAAGGGCCGTGAGCGCCTGCTCCGGGCCGTGCGGCGCCTGCCCGAGGTCACGGCTCGGGCGCCGGTGCCGCGCCCCCGCCATCACGCCGAGCGGCGGGAACGGCGCGATCGGCCAGTCCGAGCCCAGCACGACCGTGGCACCCGAGTCCGCGAGGTCCCGGCAGCGCCACGCCCGCGCGGCCCGCTCCTCGCCGAGGCGCCGCGACCAGTTGTCGGTGTGGTCGGCCCGGGTGAAGTCGCAGCAGTGCGTGGGCTGCATCGACGCCAGGACGCCCAGCTCCGCGAACCGGCGCAGCGTGTCGTCCGGCACCGTCTCGATGTGCTCGACCCGGTGCCGCACTCCGCTCCCGCCGCCACCGGTCCGCGCGTTCTCGACCGCGTCGAGGACATGGCGTACGGCCGCGTCGCCGATGGCGTGCGTCGCGGTGGCCACGCCCGCCCGGTGCAGCTCCCCGATGATCCGCGTGTACGCCTCCGGGTCCGGCCAGAACGCGTGCGTGGACTCGCCGTGGCAGTCCGGGCGCTCCAGCCACGCCGTGCCGTTGTCGATCGTCCCGTCCATGAAGAGCTTCACGCCCGCGACCTGCCAGAGCTCGCCGCCCGTGCCCTGGAGCGCGATCAGCTCCCGCACGCCCTGCTCGTCCGTGCCCGGCTGGCACCAGGGCGCGACCCGGAGCCGCAGCGGCAGCTCACCGGCCGCGTCGAGCTCCCCGTACAGGGCGAGGCTGTCGCCGTTGGCGTCCATCGCGTGACCGCCGGTGAGGCCCGCCGCCGCCATCGACCGCAGCGCGGTCGCGAGCCGCTGCCGGCTCTCCTCGCGCGTCGGCTTGGGAGCGACCCGCTCGACCAGCTCGCAGGCGGCGTCCTCCTGGAGCAGTCCGGTGGGGCGTCCGTCGGCGTCGCAGACGACCTCGGCGGAGGCCTGGTCGAAGGTGCGGGGGCCGTCGACCCCGGCGAGTTCGAGAGCCCTGCGGCTGGCGAGGGCCGAGTGGGCGTCGAAGAGCAGCAGGAACGCCGGGACGCCGTCGAGCACGGCGTCGAACGGCGCGGTCCCGACGGGGCGGTCGCCGAAGACGTTCGGGTCCAGACCCCAGCCGAACAGCCACTGGCCCCGGTCGAGCTTCCGCACCTCGGCGGCCAGGGCCTCCCGTACGTCGTCGACGTCCGCGCAGTAGGACAGGTCGAGGCCGTGGGACAGTTCGGCGCCCGACACCGGGTGCAGGTGGCCGTCGACGAGGCCGGGGGTGACGACGGACCCCTTGAGGTCGACGACGGTCGTCCCGGGACCGGCCAGCGTCCGGATCTCTCGGTCGTCGCCCAGGGCGGAGATCCGGCCGTCGTCGGAGACGGCGAGCGCCGTCCCGGGCAGGAACGCCCCCGTGCCGGGGTCGAGCAGACGGGCGGAGAGCAGGACGAGTCGGGTGCGCACGGTGGCTCCAGAAGTTCGCGGATGGGGGAGTGTCGTGGGTGGGTGGGGGGTGAGTGTCACGGGTGCTGGGGCGGCAGTGGCCCGGTCAGCGGCGTGAGGTGGTGGGCCCGGTCGCCGTCACCCCGGCTCGGACGTCTCGGGCGGCTCGGGCGCTTCCGGCTCCTCGCCCCCGTCCGGCTCCGCAGACCCCCAGGACCCCTTCGCCCCCGTCCACCCCGGCGGCAGCGCCACCTCCGTCAAGGCGCCGTACGTGAGGCCGAGTTCGCGTTCCGCCGTCGTCACCGCCATGCGCGCCACCGCCTCCGGCAGATCGCTCCGGTCCGTGTTGGCGTGGGATCCGAGGCCGTCGAGGACGACCAGGATGTGGATCGCCGCCGCGCGGGGGTCGTCCGTCCGGAACTCGCCCCGCTCGACGCCCTCGCGGATCAGGCCCTCGATGCGGTCGTCGGAGGCGAGCTCCTGCGCGGAGACCCGGTCGCGCAGGACGGGCCGGTAGCGGCTGAGGTGCCGGGCGTTGATCCACAGGCGGCTGATGTCGTCGTACGCCTCTCCGGCCGAGAGGGCGAAGTAGCGCGCGAGGTACTGCGTGGGGGTGCCGTCGGGGCGGTCGGCGGGCAGCAGGGCGTCGAGCTCCCCGGTGGCGGCGACGCTGAACGCCTCGGCCACCAGATCCTCCGCCGACGGGAAGTAGTGGCTGATCAGACCGGGGCGCACGGCGAGCTCGTCGGCGATGCGCCGGAGCGTGACGCACTCCAGGCCCTCGGTCAGGGCGACCCGGGCCGCGGTCTCCACGATCTCGGCCCTGCGGGCCTCGGGAGTTTTCCGAATTCTCTTGCGCTGGACGCTTGACGGCATACCGGCGATGCTATTGAGTGTGCGACCAATAAGCAACCAGGTGGGCACCACACGCATCCGGAGGGCCGCATGGCTTCCACGATCCCCGACCACGGCGCCGCCCGCGCCGAGGCCACCCCGCCGGCCGACCGCCCCGGCCGCATCGAGGCCCACGGCATCGATCACATTCCCGACAGCGAGCGCCACGGCCATCCGCGCGAGCTCTTCTCCGTGTGGGCCGCGGCGAACGTCAACTACCTCAGCCTGGTCATCGGCGGCGCCCTGGTCCTGATGGGCCTGAGCCTCTGGCAGGCCGTCGGCGTGATCGTCGTGGGCAACCTCTTCTGGGTGCTGACCGGCCTCCTCGCCACCTCCGGACCGGCCGCCGGAGCGCCCAGCGAGGTGATCACCCGCGCCCTGTACGGCGTCATCGGCAACCGGGTGAACAACGCGATCGGCGGCTGGCTGGTCTCCGTGTGCTACTTCGCGCTCAACCTCGCCGCCGCCGCGACCGCCGCCTTCGCGCTCGTCGAGAAGGCCGGGATCACCGTGAACGTCCCGGTCGAGGTGGCGGTGATCGTCGTCATCGCCGCGCTCACCCTCGCGATCAGCGTCTACGGCCACGCCCTGATCATCAAGCTGTACCTGCCGATCACCCTGGCCCTGGCGGGTGCCTTCACGGTCGTCGCGCTCGCGGTCTTCCGGCACGCCGACTTCTCGTACACCCCCGCCGAGCCGGCCCACGGCGCCGGGCTCTGGGCCCTGCTCGTCGCGGGCACCACGATGATCGCCTCGGGTCCGCTCTCGTACACGACGAGCGCCGACTTCTCCCGCTACCTGCCCCGCACGGCCTCCCGGAAGGCGATCATCGGCTGGACGGCGCTCGGCGCCTTCGTGCCCAGCGTCATCGTGTGTTCGCTCGGCGCCTTCGCGGCCACCGCCGTCGACATGACGGACCCTCAGACCGCACTTCAGGAGATCCTGCCGGGCTGGTTCACGCCCGTCTTCCTGCTGGCCCTGGTCCTCGGCACGATCTCCATCAACGCCCTGACCGCGTACAGCGCGGGACTCGCCCTCCAGGCCGTCGGCCTGCGCGTCCGACGTACCGTCAGCGTCCTCTTCGACGGCACGGTGGCGGTCGCGCTGACCCTCTACGGCCTGCTGGTCTCCAACTTCCTGGACACCGTCAGCAACGCCCTCCAGGTGATCGTCGTCCTGAGCGGTCCGCTGATGGCCGTGTACGCCACGGACATCCTCCTGCGCCGCAACCGCTACGACGGCCGTGCGCTCTCGGACGAGACCCCCGGCAGCGCCTTCTGGTTCACCCGCGGCGTCAACCGGGCGGGAGCCGTCTCCCTGATCACCGGCGTGGCCGTGGCGTCCCTCTGCGTCGACACGCTCTACACCGGTCCGGTGGCCTCGGCGCTCGGCGGCGTCGACCTCTCCCTGCCGGTCGGCATGGCCGTCGCCTCGGGCCTGTACGTGCTCCTCGGCCGCCGCGCGGTGGCGGCGACGAGCTGACGCACCCCGTCATCTCGCGGGGCGACGAGCTGAGCCACCCCCTCGTGCCGCCGGGCGACGAGCTGAGCCACCCCCCCCTCATGCCGCGGGGCGACCGGAGCCCACCCCGGTCGCCCCGCACCCCGTCGCCGCGTCAGCGGCCGGCCGCCGCCTCCACCAGGCCCCGCATCACGCGCAGGTCCTCGCCCATCTCCGGGTGCCACTGCACGCCGAGCGCCCAGGCCGGCGCGGCCAGCTCCACCGCCTCGACCGTGCCGTCCTCCGCGTGCGCCGAGGCCGCCAGGCCCGTGCCCAGCCGGTCCACGGCCTGGTGGTGGTAGGTCGGCACCTCGGTGAGCTCGGGCACCAGCGCGGCGTACCGCGTGCCCGGCACCGGCTTCACCGCGTGCCGGCCGATCACCCCGACCGCCTCCACGTGCCCGTCCAGGTGCTGGATCAGCGTGCCGCCGAGCGCCACGTTCAGGAGCTGCATGCCCCGGCAGATGCCGAGGAGCGGGGTCCCGGCGGCGAGCGCCGCGTCGATCAGGGCCAGCTCCCCGGTGTCCCGGGCGCGGGCGGGCGGACCGGTGCGGGGGTCGGGCTCGGCCCCGTACCGTACGGGCTCGACGTCCGCCCCGCCCGCGACGACCAGGCCGTCCAGCCGGGCCACGACCGCCGCCGCGTCCTCGGGCCCGCCGGGCGGCAGCATCACCGCGAGGCCTCCGCTCTCCCGGACGAGACGCGGGTACGGGGCGGGGAGCAGCGCGGCGGTCATGTCCCACACCCCCCAGCGCGCCTGGTCCAGGTAGGTGGTCACGCCGATGAGCGGCTTGGTCACGGAACGTCCTCCAGGAAGGGAAGGGGCATCAGTCGCGTTCGAGTTCGGCCTCGGCCGCGGCGAGCGCGGCGAACTCCTCCTCGGGGGCCCTGGCCACCAGGTGGTGCCGACTGTAGAACGCGAAGTAGGCGAGGGCGATCACGTACACCCCGAGCGCCATGAACGCCGCCGTCCGGTCCACCAGGAAGGTCGCGACCAGCGCCGAGAGGGCCAGGACGAAGGCCACCGAGGACGTCACGATCCCGCCGGGCGTGCGGTACGGCCGGTGCAGACCCGGCTCGCGGCGGCGCAGCACGATGTGGGAGAGCGCCATCAGGGCGTACGAGATGGTGGCGCCGAAGACCGCGATGTTCAGCATCCGGGCGCCGTTCCCGGTCCCGGCGGCGAGCGCGAAGCCGATGGCGCCCGGGATGAGGAGCCCCAGGTAGGGCGACTTGCGGCGGCTGGTCAGGGAGAGGAAGCGGGGCAGGTAGCCCGCCCGGGAGAGGGCGAACAGCTGACGCGAACCGGCGTAGATGAGGGAGAAGAAGGAGGCGACCAGGCCCGCGAGCCCCGCGTAGTTCACGAAGCGGCTGAGCGCGGTCGGCTCCCCGTCGCCCTGGAGCGCCACGACCAGTGGGTTGCCGGCCTCCTGGACGGCGGCCGAACCGCGCGCGCCGGTGGCGGCGAAGAAGGTCATGACGGCGAGGAGCACCAGGATGCCCATGGCGATCGCGAGCGCCCTCGGCATGGACCGCACCGGGTCCTTGGCCTCCTCGGCGGCGAGCGGCACGCCCTCGACGCCGAGGAAGAACCACATGCCGAAGGGGAAGGCGGCCCAGATCCCGAGGAGTCCGAAGGGCAGCCAGGAGTTCGACCCGAAGGCCTCGCCGTCGACCGGGATGTCGTTCAGGCCGTCGACGTGGAAGTCGGTGAACGCGCCGAGCGCGAAGACGACCAGCGCCGCGACCGCGATCGCCGTGACGATCAGGCTGAAGCGCAGCGCCTCGCCGACGCCCCACAGGTGGATGCCGATGAAGAGCGCGAAGCAGACCAGGTAGACCGGCCAGCCCGACTCCAGGCCGAAGAGCCCGAGGGACTCCACGTAGTCGCCGATGAAGATGGAGATCGCGGCGGGGGCCAGGATGTACTCGATGAGGATCGCGGTGCCGGTGAGGAAGCCGCCCCAGGTGCCCAGCGCCCGCCGGGCGAAGCCGTAGCCGCCGCCCGCGGTGGGCAGGATGGCGGAGAGCTCGGCGAGCGCGAAGACCAGGCAGGCGTACATCGCGCCCATCAGGACGGTGGCGACGGCGAGCCCGCCGAAGCCGCCCTTCGACAGGCCGATGTTCCAGCCGGAGAAGTCTCCGGACACGACGTACGCCACGCCGAGACCGGTCAGCAGCAGCCACCCGGCGCTGCCGCGGCGCAGTGCCCGGCGCTCCAGGTAGTCGTCCTTCGTCGGCGTGGTGTCTTCGAGCGTCATGGCAGCGTCAGCTCCCCGCAACGGGCCCAATGGATTGGAGCCATACCTTTGCGGTGGCCGACGGGGGAGCGCAACCCCCGTGCGTTACTTTCGGGTTACGCCGCCGTCCGCCGCCCCGTCACGCAGGGCCGCGCCCGGCGCGCGGCGGCGGGGCGCGCGCCTCACGTCAGGAAGCCCCGCAGCAGCGCCGCCGTGCCCGCGCAGTGCTCCCGCATCACCTCACGCGCCGCGTCCGCGTCCCCGTCCAGGACCGCCTCCACCAGGGCGGTGTGCTGGTGCTGGGAGTGCTCCAGGTTGCGTACGAGCAGGGGGATGCAGTCCAGGAGGTCGTTCACCGTCGCGCGGACGGCCGCGTACTGGGCCGTCAGCGTCGGCGAGCCGGAGAGCTCCGCGAGCGTGAGGTGGAGCAGGGTGTCCTGGCGGCGGTAATCGGCCAGCGGGGCGTCCTGGGTCGCCGCGACGGCCGTCCGCAGCCGCTCGGCGCCCGCCGCGTCGAGACCGTGGGCCGCGCACAGCCCGGCGGCCCCCACCTCCAGGACCTCACGGAAGCGCAGGGTGTCCTCCATGTCGACGGTGGCGATCCGGCGCCGCAGCTCGTCCTCGTCGGCCGTCTGCGTGCGGGGCAGCACGAACGTCCCGCCGTACCGGCCGCGCCGGCTCTCCACGAGCCCCTGTTCCTGGAGGACCTTGAGGACCTCGCGCAGCGTCACCCGGCTGATCCCCATCCGCTCGGCGAGCTCCCGCTCGGCGGGCAGCCGCTCCCCGCCGGGCACCAGACCGAGCCGCACCACCTGGAGGATCTGCTCCAGGGCCTCCTCGAACCCGTTGCCCGCCCGCACCGGCCGCAGCACGGGCGTCAGCCGGTCCGCCGATTCACTCGTACTGGCCACGTTCTCGTTTCCCTTCCTCCAGCACTTCCCAAGCAATGGTCTTCCGCAATACCTTATGGCTCCCGGCAGGCCGAAGGAGGAGCAATCCCGTGGCAGACCGCACACCCCCGCTCACCGTCGAGGAGCTCCGCGCCCTCGTCGCGAGCGGCGAGATCGACACCGTCGTCCTGGCCTTCCCCGACATGCAGGGACGCCTCCAGGGCAAGCGGTTCGCCGCACCGTTCTTCCTGGACGAGGTCCTCGGCCACGGCACCGAGGGCTGCAACTACCTCCTCGCCGTCGACACCGAGATGAACACCGTCGACGGCTACGAGATGTCGTCCTGGGACCGCGGCTACGGCGACTTCGCGATGCATCCCGACCTCACCACCCTCCGCCGCCTCCCCTGGAACGACGCCACCGCCATGGTGACCGCCGACCTCGCCTGGGCCGACGGCACCCCGGTCGTCGCCGCGCCCCGCCAGATCCTGCGCCGCCAGCTGGAGCGCCTCGCGGAGCTCGGCCTCACCGCCCACGTCGGCACCGAGCTGGAGTTCATCGTCTTCAGGGACAGCTACGAGCAGGCCTGGGACGCGAACTACCGCGACCTCACCCCCGCCAACCAGTACAACATCGACTACTCCGTCCTCGGTACCGGACGCATCGAACCCCTCCTGCGCCGCATCCGCAACGAGATGACCGGCGCCGGACTCACCGTCGAGTCCGCCAAGGGCGAGTGCAACCCCGGCCAGCACGAGATCGCCTTCAAGTACGACGAGGCCCTCGTCACCTGCGACCAGCACGCCGTCTACAAGACCGGCGCCAAGGAGATCGCCTCCCAGGAGGGCTGCTCGCTCACCTTCATGGCGAAGTACAACGAGCGCGAGGGCAACTCCTGTCACATCCACCTCTCGCTCCAGGACGCCGACGGGCACAACGTCATGGCCGGGGACGACGAGCACGGCATGTCCGAGACCATGCGCCACTTCCTCGCCGGACAGCTCGCCGCCCTCCGCGACTTCTCCCTCCTCTACGCCCCGAACATCAACTCCTACAAGCGCTTCCAGCCCGGCTCCTTCGCGCCCACCGCCGTCGCCTGGGGCCACGACAACCGCACCTGCTCGCTCCGGGTCGTCGGCCACGGCCGCTCCACCCGCTTCGAGAACCGCCTCCCCGGCGGCGACGTCAACCCCTACCTCGCCGTCGCCGGCCTGGTCGCCGCGGGCCTCCACGGCATCGAGCAGCGCCTCGAACTGCCCGCGCCCTGCGCCGGGAACGCGTACACCGCCGAGTACGCGCACGTCCCCACCACCCTGCGCGAGGCCGCCGAACTCTGGGAGACCAGCGAGATCGCCAAGGCCGCCTTCGGGCCCGAGGTCGTCGCCCACTACCGCAACATGGCCCGCGTCGAACTCGACGCCTTCGACGCGGCGGTGACCGACTGGGAGCTGCGCCGCTCCTTCGAACGCCTGTGACGACCTTCGAACGCCTGTGACGAAGACGAAAGAAGAGGAAGAGTTGCTCCAGGTACTGAACCCGGCGACCGAGGAACTCGTCGCCACCGTCCCCGCCGCCACCCCGGCCGACGTGGACGCCGCCGTCACCCGCGCCGCCGCCGCCCAGCGCGGCTGGGCCGCCGCGGCGCCCGCCGACCGGGCCCGGCTGCTCCGCCGCTTCGCCGCCGTCGTCGACGACCACGTCGAGGAACTCGCCCGCCTGGAGGTCACCGAGGCGGGCCACACCCTCGGCAACGCCCGCTGGGAGGCCGGCAACGTCCGCGACCTGCTCGACTTCGCCGCCGGGGGAGTGGAGCGGCTCAACGGCCGCCAGATCCCGGTGGCCGGAGGCATCGACCTCACGATCCTGGAACCGCTCGGGGTCGTCGGCGTCATCGCCCCCTGGAACTTCCCCATGCCGATCGCCGCCTGGGCCACCGCGCCCGCCCTCGCCGCCGGCAACGCGGTCCTCCTCAAGCCCGCCGAGACCACCCCGCTCACCGCGCTGCGTCTCGCCGAACTCGCCCTGGAGGCCGGCCTCCCCGAAGGCCTCTTCCAGGTCCTCCCCGGCACCGGCCCCGTCGCCGGGAACGCCCTCGTCGAACACCCCGGCGTCGCCAAGATCGTCTTCACCGGCTCCACCCGGGTCGGAAAGTCGATCATGGCCAAGTGCGCCGACCGGGTGAAGCGGGTCACCCTCGAACTCGGCGGCAAGAGCCCCAACATCGTCTTCGCCGACGCGGACCTGGAGGCCGCGGCGGCGGCGGCGCCGATGTCCTTCCTCGACAACAGCGGCCAGGACTGCTGCGCCCGCACCCGGATCCTCGTGCAGCGGAGCGCGTACGACCGCTTCCTGGAGCTCCTCACCCCCGCCGTCCAGGAGATCGTCGTCGGCGACCCCGCCGACGAGCGCACCCAGATGGGCCCGCTCATCTCGCGCGCCCAGCTCGACCGCGTCCGCTCCTACGTCACGGACGCCACCGAGCAGGCCGTGGGCATCCGGGGCAAGGCACCCGAGGGACCCGGATTCTGGTTCCCGCCCACCGTCCTCACCGGCGTCGCCGAGGACGCGCCCTGCGCCGTCGAGGAGATCTTCGGCCCCGTCGCCGTCGTCCTCCCCTTCGAGGACGAGGCCGACGCGATCCGGCTCGCCAACGCCACCGAGTACGGCCTGTCCGGCTCGATCTGGACCCGCGACCTCGGCCGCGCCCTGCGCGCCTCCCGCGCCGTCCGGGCCGGCAACCTCTCCGTCAACTCGCACTCCAGCGTCCGCTACTGGACCCCCTTCGGCGGCTACCAGCAGTCCGGCCTCGGCCGCGAACTCGGCCCCGACGCCCTGACCGCCTTCACCGAAACCAAGAACGTCTTCCTCAGCACGGAGGCCTGAACCGCATGAGCACCGAAGAGATCGTCTGCCGCCGCCTGGTCGGCCGCACCGCCGTCATCACCGGGGCCGGCAGCGGCATCGGCCTCGCCACCGCCCGCCGCCTCGCCTCCGAGGGCGCCCACGTCGTCTGTGCCGACATCGACGAGCGGGCCGGCAAGGCCGCCGCCGAGGAGGTCGGCGGCACCTTCGTCAAGGTCGACGTCACCGACCCGGAGGAGGTCGAGGCGCTGTTCAGGACGGCGTTCGAGACCTACGGCTCCGTCGACATCGCCTTCAACAACGCCGGCATCTCGCCCCCCGACGACGACTCCATCCTGGAGACCGGCCTGGAGGCCTGGAAGCGCGTCCAGGACGTCAACCTCACCTCCGTGTACCTCTGCTGCAAGGCCGCGCTGCCCTACATGCGCCGCCAGGGCAGGGGCTCCATCATCAACACCGCCTCCTTCGTCGCCCTCATGGGCGCCGCCACCAGTCAGATCTCGTACACCGCTTCCAAGGGCGGCGTCCTCGCCATGTCCCGCGAACTGGGCGTCCAGTTCGCCCGCGAGGGCATCCGCGTCAACGCCCTCTGCCCCGGGCCCGTCAACACCCCGCTCCTCCAGGAGCTCTTCGCCAAGGACCCCGAGCGGGCCGCGCGCCGCCTCGTCCACATCCCCGTCGGCCGCTTCGCCGAGGCCGAGGAGATCGCCGCCGCCGTCGCGTTCCTCGCCAGCGACGACTCCTCCTTCGTCAACGCCAGCGACTTCGTCGTCGACGGCGGCATCGCCGGCGCGTACGTGACCCCGCTCTAACCGTTCACCTCGAATCCCCCCACCCGACAGCCGGGCGTCGCGAGGCGCCCGGCTGTCCTGCGTACACCCAGGAGAGTGATCATGAACGACAAGCTCCGCACCTCCGCCGCGGCGGCGGCCCTCGCCCTCGCCGCCACCGGCCTCCTCCCCGCGGCGAACGCCGAGGCCCGCCCCGCGGCCCGGCCCGCCGGATGCCCCACCCTGAAGGTCTCCGAGGGCTGGTACGGGACCAACAAGGCCCGCGTCGACGCCCTCCTCGCCGAGCACTGCGGGAACCGCGACAAGGGCGGCAGGAAGCCCGTCGCCGTCTTCGACTGGGACAACACCGTCATCAAGAACGACGTCGGCGACGCCACCTTCTACTGGCTCCTGCGCCACGACCGCGTCCGCCCCCCGAAGGGCGGCGACTGGTCCACCACCAGCCGGTACCTCACCCCCGAGGCCGCGACCGCCCTCGGCACGGCCTGTCCCACCGGCGTCCGCACCCTCCCCACGTCCACCGACACCCGCTGCGCCGACGAGCTCCTCTCCGTCTACGGCTCGGGCACCACCACCGGCGGGAAGACCGCCTTCGCCGGCTACGACCACCGCCGCATCGAGCCCCAGTACGCCTGGCTCGCCCAGCTCCTGCACGGCTGGACCACCCGCCAGGCCGCCTCCTTCGCCGCCGCCGCCCGCGCCGAGAACCTTGCCGCTCCGCAGGGCGCCACCCAGCAGGTCGGCACGGCCCGGGTCACCGGCTGGGTCCGCTACTACGACCAGCAGCGCGACCTGATCCGCGCCCTGAAGGACACCGGCTTCGATGTCTGGATCGTCTCCGCCTCGCCGGAACCCGTCGTCGACGTCTGGGCGAAGGGCGTCGGCGTCGCGCCTTCCCACGCCCTCGGCATCCGCAACACCACCGACCACGGCCGCCTCACCAGCCACCTCAAGGGCTGCGGCACCGTCCGGGACGGCGAGGACGCGATGATCACCTACATCGACGGCAAGCGCTGCTGGATCAACCAGGAGATCTTCGGCGTCCGGGGCCCCGCCGCCGAGCGCGTCCAGCCCGCCGCCCGCCGCCAGGTCTTCGCCGCCGGCGACTCCGACACCGACATCTCCTTCCTGCGGGACGCCACGGGACTGCGCCTGGTCCTCAACCGCAACAAGAACGAACTCATGTGCCGGGCGTACGAGAACGGCGACGGCCGCTGGCTCGTCAACCCCATGTTCATCGAGCCCAAGAAGCAGAAGACGAGCGCCTACCCCTGCTCCACCACCGGCTACACGGCAGGCGACGGCACGACGCAGCCGGTCCGGCGCGCCGACGGCAGCGTCGTCCCGGACCAGCTGGACACCGTCTTCTAGCTCCAGTGCCCGCCGCGTCGGGCCCAGGGTCCTAGAGGAAGGTCATCCCCTCGCCCCGGTACGTCGGGACGGTCGCCGTCACACGGTCGCCCTCGACCAGGTGCAGGCTCTCGAACCGCTCGCACAGCTCCCCGGCCTTCGCGTGCCGGAACCAGACCTTGTCGCCGATCCGCAGATCGTCGGCGGGGGAGCCGAGCAGCGGGGTCTGCACCTCTCCGGGACCCTCCTGGGCGTCGTACCGGAGACCCTCCGGCAGATACGGGACGGGCAGCCGGTCCGGGCCCGCCGCGCCCGACGCCGGATAGCCGCCGCCGAGGACCGTCACCACGCCCACCCCCGGGCGGCGGACCACCGGCTGCGCGAAGAGCGCGGCCGGGCGCCCGCTGAAGGACGTGTAGTGGTCGAAGAGACGCGGGACGAAGAGCCCCGAACCGGCGGCGATCTCCGTCACCGCGTCCTCGGCTGCCGTGTGCTGCACGCTGCCGGTCCCGCCGCCGTTCACGAACTCCAGGTCCGGCGCCACCGCCCGGACGGCCCGTACCACGGCCGCCCGGCGCTCCGCGAGCTCCCGGCGGGCGGCGGACTGCATCAGCCGGACCGCCCGCGACCGCAGCGGCCGGCCCGCCACCGCGTCCCCGACCCCGGCGACGTGTCCCTCGTACGCCATGATCCCGACCAGCCGGAAACCGGGGCGCCGCACCACGGAACGGGCCAGCTCGGCCAGGTCGGCCGGGGTCCGCAGCGGCGAGCGCAGCGCCCCGATCCGCACCCGCCCGCCGAGCAGCCGGAGCGCGGTGTCCATCTCCAGACAGACCCGCACCTCCTCCGCCCCGCCCGCGCGGGCCGCGTCGATCAGATCGAGCTGCGCCACGTCGTCCACCATCACCGTCACGGCGGCGGCCAGCTTCGGGTCCCGCGCGAGCTCCCCGAAGCCGGAGCGGTCGGCGGACGGGTACGCGAGGAGGACGTCCTCGAACCCGGCCCGCGCCAGCCACAGCGACTCGTCGAGCGTGAACGACATGATCCCGGCGAACCCGTCCCGCGCCAGGACCCGTTCGAGCAGCGCCCGGCACCGCACGGACTTGCTCGCCACCCGGATCGGCTTGCCCCCGGCCCGGCGCACGAGGTCCGCCGCGTTGTCGTCGAAGGCCTCCAGATCGACGATCGCCACCGGCGCGTCGAGGTGAGCGGTGGCCCGGTCGTATCGGGCCCGGTCGGCGGCACGGGGAGTCATGGCCCGAGCTTGCCAGACCGGTTTGCGGGTGGGTACCCCTGGGTTCCCGCACGTGGGGGAACAGCCCGTAGAGTGACGGGCATTGTCGGGACGAGCGGGGGGACGGGGATGACCGGCGAGCACCGCGCCACGACCTCCCGCATCACGGACGCCCTGCTCCCGGCCCCGGAGGTCCTGCTCCCGGCCCCGGAGGCGGCCGACCTCCCCGCCGCGGAGACGACGACCCGCCTCCGCCCGATCACCCCCGCGGCCCCGCGCCTGCCCGCCGGCCCCTCGGCCGCGCCCGCCCGTCCGGCTGCCGCGTCGGCGCGTCCGGTCGCCCCCGCCCGCCCCGCTGCCGCGCCCGCCCGGCCCCCGGCTCCGCCCGCCCGACCGGCGCCTCAGGTCGCCCGACCGGCTCCGGTGACGCCCGCACCGGCTGCCACCGCGCCGTCCGCCACCGCGCCGTCCGCCACCGTGCCGCCGGTCGCGCCCTCCCGGCCCTCGGTTCCGCCCGCACGTCCCGCAGCCGCGCCGCCCCGGTCCCCGGCCGCCCCGGGGCGCCACACCCCGCACCCCGGGGCCGCCGCCACCCCCGTCGACGGGCCCGCCGCCCCCGGGCGCCCCGCCCCGCACGCCGGTGCGGCCGCCTCCCCGCGCCCGCCGGGCCTCCCCCCGTACGCCCACTCCCGAGGTCCCGGCGCCCTGCCGCCCGAGGTGCCCGTCGAGGTCGCCCCCCGCGCGCGGCCCCGGCCCGAGCGCCGTCGCGGGCGGAGCTTCGCCGTCGCCGCCTGCGCCGTGCTCGGGTTCGGGCTCGTCGGCGGTGCCCTCGCCGGTGTGTGGCTGGCGGCCGCCGAACCCGGCAGGCCCGTCGAGCCCGTCGGCTACACCGAGGCGAAGGACCTCTGGCACAACGCCCCCGTCGACACCCTCTTCCCCCGCACCCTCGCGGGCCCCGGCGCCGGCCCCGGAGGCGCCGACCGCACCTGGACCCGGATCGTCGTCGCCCCGGACGCCCCCTGCACCTCCGCCGCCCTCGCGGAGGGACTCCTCGCCACCGTCGAGCCCCTCGGCTGCGAGCGCGTCCTGCGCGCCACGTACACCGACGCCACCGCCAGCAGCGTCATCACCGTCGGCCTCGTCTTCACCCGCGCCGAGGCCACCACCCAGCGCACCCTCGGCAAGGACCTCACCGCCCGCCTCGGCGCGGACGTCCCCCCGGCCCTCGCCGGACCCGGCACCGTCGCCGCCCGCTTCGGCGCCCCGCAGCGCGCCGCCTGGTGGCTGAACGCCCCCGCCGACCTCCCGGTCGTCGTCACCGCCGTCTCCGGCTTCGCCGACGGCCGGAAGACCGACGGCGCACCCGTGTCCGCCGACGAGGCCGTCGTCGGCAAGCGTCCCGACCCCGTCGCCCAGTCCGGACTCGGCCACGAGGCCAAGGGCATCACCGAACGCCTCGTACGACTGCTGCGCACGGCCGCCACCACGGCCGCCGAGGAGAACGACCGGTGACCCGACCCCTCCACCGCCGCCCCGCCCGCGGCGGCGCGGTCGCCCTGCTCGCCGCCGCGTTCACCGTCCTGCCCGCCACCACCGCCCCCGCGCACGCCGACACCATCCGGGCCCGGCAGTGGGGTCTCGAAGCCCTCCACACCACCGAGGCCTGGCGCACCACCCGGGGCAATGGCGTCACCGTCGCCGTCCTCGACACCGGCGTCGACGCCGACCACCCGGACCTCGCCGGATCCGTGCTGCCCGGACACGACCTCATCGGCTTCGGCGCCGCGCGCGGCGACCGCGCCTGGGCCCGGCACGGCACGGCCATGGCGGGCATCATCGCCGGGCACGGCCACGGCCCCGGTGCCCAGGACGGCGTCCTCGGCGTCGCCCCCGACGTCCGCGTCCTGCCGGTGCGGGTCATCCTGGAGTCCGCCGACAAGGCCCGCGACAAGGCCCGCAAGACCCGGGGCACCGCCCTCGCCCAGGGCATCCGCTGGGCCGCCGACCACGGCGCCGACGTCATCAACCTCTCCCTCGGCGACGACTCCAAGTCCGCCCACCCCGACGCGGGCGAGGACGCCGCCGTCCAGTACGCCCTCGGCAAGGGCGTCTCCGTCGTCGCCTCCGCGGGCAACGGCGGCGAGAAGGGCGACCACGTCTCCTACCCGGCGGCCTACCCCGGCGTCATCGCGGTCACGGCCGTCGACCGCTACGGCACCCACGCCGCCTTCTCCACCCGCCGCTGGTACGCCACGGTCAGCGCCCCCGGCGACGACATCGTCATCGCCGACCCCGACCGCCGCTACTACGAGGGCTGGGGCACCAGCGCCGCCGCGGCGTTCGTCTCCGGGGCCGTCGCCCTCGTCCGCTCGGCCCACCCCGACCTCACCCCCGCCCAGATCAAGCGGCTCCTCATCGACACGGCCCGCGACCGGCCGAAGGGCGGACGCAGCGACGCCAAGGGGTACGGGACGGTCGACCCGGCCGCGGCGATCGCCGCCGGCCGCGGGATGAGGGGCGGCGACCCCAAGGACACCGCCACCGGCTACCAGGGTCGCCACTTCGGGCCCGGACCCCTCCCCGCCGTCGAGGAGAGCCGCCCCTTCGGCCTGCTCGCGCCCGTCGCCGGCGGACTCGGCGCCCTGCTCCTGCTCACCGCCGTCGTCCTCCGGCGAGCCCACCGGACCTCCTAGCCGGGGGCCGGGACCCGGCGGCTAGGCTCGTCCCGTGGCCCTCAAGAACATCCCGGACCCCGGTTTCTCCGAAGACGACGGCACCGCCGACCCGCGCCTCGCCGCGGCCCTGGCGGCCTGGGCGGAGGACAGAACCGCCCACGGTCCCGTCCTCGAAGCGCTGAAGGAGGCCCGGCTGCTCGTCCCCGTGGTCGCCGTCCTCGGCGAGGTCGAGACCGACCCCGTGACGGGCCTGAAGCAGGAGAAGACCAGCGACATGGCCGTCCCCACCCTCACGGCGGGCGACCGGCGGGCCCTGCCGGCCTTCACCTCGATCGCCGCGCTCGCCCTCTGGGACCCCCAGGCGCGCCCCGTCGCCGTGCCGACGCGGCAGGCGCTGGCCGCGCTCGTCCACGAGAAGGCTGACACCCTGGTGCTGGACCTGGCCGGCCCCGTCCCGTACCAGGTGACCGGCTCCGCGCTGCTCGCGCTCGCCGAGGGCCGCTCCAGCGCCGACCCGCTCGACGACCCGGCCGTGCGGGAGGCCGTGCGCGCCGTCGTGGCCGCCGAGCCCGCCGTGCTCCGCGCCCACCTGGGACCCGGCGCCGCCGACGGCACCGTCGCCCTGGTGCTCGACCCCGGCGCCTCCCCGGCGGAGGCCGCCCAGCGGGTGGCGCGGGCCCTGGCCGCCGACGAAACACTGAGGGCCCGCCTGGTGCGGGGCCTCGACCTGGCACTCCTGCCGGTCTCGGCCACGCCTCCGGGCGAGCCCTTCTACGTGCGGTAGGTCTGCGGGAAGCGGCTCCTAGCCGTACACCGGACCCGTGTACTTCTCGCCCGGCCCCTGGCCCGGCTCGTCCGGGATCAGGGAGGCCTCGCGGAAGGCGAGCTGGAGGGACTTCAGGCCGTCGCGCAGGGGCGCCGCGTGGAAGGAGGACACCTCCGTCGCGCCGGCGTCCATGAGGCCCGCGAGCGCGTGGATCAGCTTCCGGGCCTCGTCGAGGTCCTTGTGCTTCTCGCCCTCCTCGGTGAGCCCGAGCTTCACGGCGGCGGCGCTCATCAGATTCACGGCGACGGTCACGATCACCTCGACGGCCGGGACCTCCGCGATGTCGCGGGTCATGCTTTCGAAGTCGGGGGAGTCCGTGGACTCGTTCTGGGGCGTCTCGCTCATGCCCACACGATAAGCGGACGTACGGTTCGCGCCGACCGCCGGGTCCTGCTAACCTTGTGTAACGACCGGCTGGACATCTCTGTGTCCGGCCCACAAGTGGAGGCTCCGTACTCCCACCCGACCGCCCTCACGGGAGGCGGGTCACCGGTCAGGTGGCGCCCATCGTTCCGTACGGACGATGGAGCCGCCCGATGTGCGCCCCGCGGTTCACCGTGGCGGTGCTCCGGTTTTCCATGGAGCCCCGCCTGTGTACTGTACCGGGGCGTTTTTCATGTGCCGGCTCGGTTGGTCTCAGAAACAGACGTGCGCGTCCGTCCGCCAGACGGTCGCGTGGTGCTACCGAGGAGGATCCATCAGCGCCGAGCCCCGCATCAACGACAGGATTCGCGTTCCCGAGGTGCGACTTGTCGGACCCAGCGGCGAGCAGGTCGGGATTGTTCCGCTTGCCAAGGCCCTGGAGCTCGCACAGGAGTACGACCTCGACCTGGTCGAGGTCGCGGCGAACGCCCGTCCGCCCGTGTGCAAGCTCATGGACTACGGGAAGTTCAAGTACGAGTCGGCCATGAAGGCCCGTGAGGCGCGCAAGAACCAGGCGCACACGGTCATCAAGGAGATGAAGCTCCGGCCGAAGATCGACCCGCACGACTACGACACCAAGAAGGGTCACGTCGTCCGGTTCCTCAAGCAGGGTGACAAGGTCAAGATCACGATCATGTTCCGTGGTCGTGAGCAGTCCCGCCCCGAGCTTGGTTTCCGACTGCTGCAGCGGCTGGCGTCGGACGTCGAGGAGCTTGGCTTCATCGAGTCCAACCCGAAGCAGGACGGCCGGAACATGATCATGGTTCTCGGTCCGCACAAGAAGAAGACCGAGGCCATGGCCGAGGCGCGTGAGGCCCAGGCCGCACGCAAGGCCGAGCGCCAGGGCGTCTCCTCCGAGGAGACCTCCGAGGCTCCGGTCGCCGAGGCCCCGGCAGCCGAGGCCCCGGTCGACGCTCCGGCCGAGACCCCCGAGGCGTGACCCGAGGGGCTGCCACCCAGGCAGCCCCGGGCCCCGCCCGGAACCACCCAACGAAGAATTGACGCTCCCGGATGTCCGGTGCCCGCACCGGGGGGAGCGCCACTGACGAGGAG
The DNA here is from genome assembly GCF_042890295.1 of Streptomyces sp. NPDC002232. Lineage (NCBI taxonomy): Bacteria > Bacillati > Actinomycetota > Actinomycetes > Kitasatosporales > Streptomycetaceae > Streptomyces > Streptomyces sp. NPDC002232. The sequence goes on from NZ_JBIARV010000007.1 coordinate 235,297, forward strand.
ATACGGCGCGATGCCGAAGAACAAGACGCACTCCGGTGCCAAGAAGCGCTTCAAGGTCACCGGCTCCGGCAAGATCCTGCGCGAGCGCGCCGGCAAGCGCCACCTGCTCGAGCACAAGTCGTCCAAGCTGACGCGTCGCCTCACCGGCAACGCCGAGATGGCCCCGGGCGACGCGGCCAAGATCAAGAAGATGCTGGGCATCTGATCTGATCACCCGCCCCCGGCGACGGGGGCCTCCGGCCAGGTCCGGGACCCATTCGTTTTTCGGGTCGTGTGAGTCCAACCACGACCCCGCTACAAGGAGTTAACAAGTGGCACGCGTCAAGCGGGCAGTCAACGCCCACAAGAAGCGCCGGGCGATCCTCGAGGCGGCCTCCGGCTACCGCGGTCAGCGTTCGCGCCTGTACCGCAAGGCCAAGGAGCAGGTCACCCACTCGCTGGTCTACAACTACAACGACCGCAAGAAGCGCAAGGGCGACTTCCGTCAGCTGTGGATCCAGCGCATCAACGCCGCTGCCCGCCAGAACGGCATGACGTACAACCGCCTCATCCAGGGTCTGAAGGCCGCCAACATCGAGGTGGACCGCAAGATCCTCGCCGAGCTGGCCGTCAACGACATCAACGCGTTCGCCGCGCTGGTCGAGGTCGCGCAGAAGGCCCTCCCGGCCGACGTCAACGCCCCGAAGGCCGCCGCCTGATCTCCCAGGCCGCAGTACTTCTGCCCGGACCCGCAGGCCTCGCGCCTGCGGGTCCGGCGCGTTGACCGCCCCAGGTCCCCGCCGGCGCCCCCGTCGGACCGGGCCCGAGCCGCCGTACCCGACGAGCAAGAGAGCCGCAGGCACATGTCCACCCCCGAGCTGATCTCCCCGCGTTCCCCGCGCGTCGTCGCCGCCCGGCGGCTCGCCAAGCGCAACTTCCGGGGCAAGGACCGCCTCTTCATCGCCGAGGGCCCGCAGGCCGTCCGCGAGGCCGTCGAGCACCGCGGGCCCGGCGGAGAGCCCACCCTCGTCGAGCTCTTCAGCACGGTCGAGGCGGCCGAGCGCTACGCCGCGATCGTCGACGCGGCCCACGCCGCCGGCGCCCGCGTCCACCTCGCCTCCGACGCCGTCCTCGCCGAGGTCTCCCAGACCGTCACCCCGCAGGGCCTCGTCGGCGTCTGCCGGTTCCTCGACTCGCCGTTCGAGGAGATCATCGCCGCCCGGCCCAAGCTGGTCGCCGTCCTCGCGCACGTCCGTGACCCCGGGAACGCCGGCACCGTCCTGCGCTGCGCCGACGCCGCCGGTGCCGACGCCGTCGTCCTCACCGACGCCTCCGTCGACCTCTACAACCCCAAGTCCGTCCGCGCCTCCGTGGGCTCCCTCTTCCACCTGCCGGTGGCCGTCGGCGTCCCCGTCGAGCAGGCCGTCGCCGGACTCAAGGGCGCGGGCGTGCGGATCCTCGCCGCCGACGGGGCGGGCCTGGACGACCTCGACGACGAGCTCGACGCCGGCACCATGGGCGGGCCCACCGCGTGGATCTTCGGCAACGAGGCCTGGGGGCTGCCCGAGGAGACCCGGGCGCTCGCCGACGCCGTCGTCCGCGTCCCGATCCACGGCAAGGCCGAGAGCCTCAACCTCGCCACCGCCGCGGCGGTCTGCCTGTACGCCTCCGCGCGCGCCCAGCGCCCCCGAACCTCCCCCTGAGGGGTCCATTCCGCGGCCCCCGCCCAGTAGAGTGACGCACTCGGGGACCCACTGCACTGCACGGAGGGGTGGGGTACGGGGATGACGGTCGGCACGGACAGTCCCGCACAGGCAGGGAGCGCTCCGCCGCACGCCCCGCAGCAGCCCGCCGGGTTCGCCGGCGTCGACCCCGACGACCTGCCGGACGGCCTCGTCATCGCCGACGAGACCGGCCGCGTCGTCTGCTTCAACGCCGCGGCCGCCCGCATCACCGCCGTACCCGCCGACCGGGCCCTCGGCCTCCCCCTCGACCGGGCGCTGCCCCTGGAGGACCTCAAGGGATGCCGCTGGTGGGCGGTGACCGATCCGTACGGCGGCCTCGCCACCCGGCGCGGACAGCCCGAGCGGAACCTGCTGCTCCCCGGCGGCCGCGAGGTCCTCGTCTCCGCCCGGTACGTCCGCGAGCACCCCACCGGACCCGTCCGGCGCGTCGTGGTCTCCCTGCGCGGCACCGAGGCGCGCCGCCGCACCGAGCGCAGCCACGCCGAGCTCATCGCCACCGTCGCCCACGAACTGCGCTCCCCGCTCACCTCCGTGAAGGGCTTCACCGCCACCCTCCTCGACAAGTGGGAGCGGTTCAACGACGAGCAGAAGCGGCTCATGCTGGAGACGGTCGACGCCGACGCGGGCCGCATCAAGCGGCTCATCGCGGAGCTCCTCGACATCTCCCGCATCGACTCCGGCCGTCTCGAAGTGCGCCGCCAGCCCGTGGACATCGCCGCCGCCGTCGGCCGCCACATCCAGGTGCACACCACCAACGGCCAGTCCCCGGACCGGTTCTTCGTACGGATCAGGCCCGAGCTGCCCGCGCTGTGGGCCGACCCCGACAAGATCGACCAGATCCTCGGCAACCTCCTCGAAAATGCGGTGCGCCACGGCGACGGAACCGTCACCATCGAGGTGGCACCCACCACGCTGGGCGACGACGGAGAAGAGGGGACGGAGGTCACCGTGCGAGACGAGGGACCCGGCATCCCCGAAGCGTCGATGAACCGCGTCTTCACCCGCTTCTGGCGGGGCAGCAAACGCGGCGGCACCGGCCTCGGCCTCTACATCGTCAAGGGCGTCGTCGAGGCCCACGGCGGCACCATCACCGTCGGACGGGGCCCCCGTGGCGGGGCCGAGTTCCGATTTATCCTGCCCGTCGGCACCCCGGCCCACCTCCTCTGACGTCTCAGCAGTCGAGACCGTACGAGATCAGGAGCCGCCCGGCCTGCCCACGGGCTCATTCGCGTCCCCGCGCCCCGTTAGACTCGTCCTTTGGCACGTTTGCGCCCTTGACGTCGAGCGGGGCCGCCCAGCCAGCCAACGGAAGCACGGGAAGAGATGTCCGCACCCAATAAGTCGTACGACCCGGTTGAGGTCGAGGCACTGAAACCGGAAGAGATCGAGCGCATGCGGGACGAGGCGCTCGCCGCCTTCGCCGCCGCGGGCGACCTCGACGCGCTCGCGCACGCGAAGACGGCGCACACCGGTGGCACCTCGCCGCTGGCGCTCGCCAACCGGGAGATCGGCGCCCTGCCGCCGCAGGCCAAGGCCGCCGCCGGCAAGCTCGTGGGCCAGGCCCGCGGCGCCGTCTCCAAGGCGCTGGCCGCCCGGCAGACCGAGCTGGAGGCCGAGCGCGACGCGCGCGTCCTCGTCGAGGAGGCCGTCGACGTCACCCTGCCGTACGACCGCGTCCCGGCCGGTGCCCGGCACCCGCTGACCACCCTCATGGAGCGCGTCTCCGACGTCTTCGTCTCCATGGGCTACGAGGTCGCCGAGGGCCCCGAGGTCGAGGCGGAGTGGTTCAACTTCGACGCCCTGAACTTCGTCCCGGACCACCCGGCCCGGCAGATGCAGGACACCTTCTTCGTCGAGGGCACCTCCGCCGACGGAAAGGCGACGACCGGCGACGAGTCGGGCGTCGTGCTCCGTACGCACACCTCGCCGGTCCAGGCCCGCACGCTCATCGACCGGGAGCCCCCGGTCTACGTCGTGTGCCCCGGCCGCGTCTACCGCACCGACGAGCTCGACGCCACGCACACCCCGGTCTTCCACCAGATCGAGCTGCTCGCCGTCGACGAGGGCCTCACCATGGCCGACCTCAAGGGCACCCTGGACCACATGGTCCAGGCGCTCTTCGGCCCGGACATGAAGACCCGGCTGCGGCCGAACTTCTTCCCCTTCACCGAGCCGTCCGCCGAGATGGACATGCTCTGCTACGTCTGCCGCGGCGAGTCCGTCGGCAACCCGGACCGTCCCTGCCGCACCTGCGGCAGCGAGGGCTGGATCGAGCTCGGCGGCTGCGGCATGGTCAACCCGAAGGTGCTGACCGCCTGCGGTGTGGACCCCGAGAAGTACAGCGGATTCGCCTTCGGGTTCGGCATCGAGCGGATGCTGATGTTCCGCCACAACGTCGACGACATGCGAGACATGGTCGAGGGTGACGTCCGTTTCACCCGGCCTTTCGGGATGGAGATCTGATGCGGGTCCCGCTTTCTTGGCTGCGGGAGTACGTCGACCTGCCGGCGACGGAGACCGGCCGCGACGTCCAGGCCAAGCTCATTTCGGCAGGCCTCGAGGTCGAGACCGTCGAGCAGCTCGGCGCCGGTCTGACCGGCCCGCTGGTGGTCGGCAAGGTCCTCACCATCGAGGAGCTGACGGAGTTCAAGAAGCCCATCCGCTTCTGCACCGTCGACGTCGGCCAGGCCAACGGCACCGGTGAGCCCCAGGAGATCATCTGCGGCGCCCGGAACTTCGCCGAGGGCGACAAGGTCGTCGTGGCGCTGCCCGGCGCCGTCCTCCCCGGAGACTTCCGGATCGCCGAGCGCAAGACGTACGGCCGCGTCTCCCGGGGCATGATCTGCTCCGGCGACGAGCTCGGCATGGGCGACGACGGCACGCACGGCATCATCGTGCTGCCGCCGGAGCACGAGATCGGCACCGACGCCACGGTCCTCCTGGAGCTGTTCGACGAGGTCCTGGACATCGCCGTCACGCCGGACCGCGGCTACTGCCTCTCGATGCGCGGCGTCGCCCGCGAGACGGCCACCGCCTACGGCCTTCCGCTGCGCGACCCGGCGCTCCTCGACGTGCCCGCGCCGAACTCGTACGGCTACCCGGTCCGGATCAGCGACCCGCTCGGCTGCGACCGCTTCACCGCGCGCACCGTGGTCGGCCTGGCCCCCGAGGCCCGCTCCCCGATCTGGCTGCGGCGTCGCCTCCAGAAGGCCGGCATGCGCTCGATCTCGCTGGCCGTCGACGTCACCAACTACGTGATGCTGGAGCTCGGCCAGCCGATCCACGCCTACGACCGCACCCGGCTCGACGGCCCCATCGGGGTCCGCCGCGCCGAGGCCGGCGAGAAGATCACCACGCTCGACGGCACCGTGCGCGTCCTGGACGCCGCGGACCTCGTCATCACCGACAACCGCGGCCCGATCGGCCTCGCGGGCGTCATGGGCGGGGCCAACACGGAGATCGCCGACCCGGAGACCGACCCGGAGACCGGCGTCGTCACCGGCAGCTCCGAGGTCGTCATCGAGGCCGCGCACTTCGACGCGATCTCGATCGCCCGCACGGCCCGCCGCCACAAGCTGTCCTCCGAGGCGTCCAAGCGCTTCGAGCGCGGGGTCGACCCGCAGGCCGCCGCCGCTGCCGCGCAGCGCTGCGTCGACCTGCTGGTGCTGCTCGCGGGCGGCACCGCCGAGGCCGGGGTCACCGAGGTCTCGGCCCCGTCGGCGCCCCGGACGATCGCCATGCCGGCGGACCACCCGGACCAGGTCGCGGGCGTCGGCTACGGCCGCGAGACCGTCGTCCGTCGCCTCCAGGAGGTCGGCTGCGATGTCTACGGCCAGGACGAGCTCGTCGTCACGGTGCCCTCGTGGCGCCCCGACCTGAACGAGCCGAACGACCTCGCCGAGGAGGTCATCCGGCTGGAGGGCTACGAGAACCTGCCCTCCACGCTGCCCAAGCCCCCGGCCGGCCGCGGCCTCACCGAGCGCCAGCGCGTCCACCGCCGGGTGGGCCGCGCCCTGGCCGGCGCCGGCTACGTCGAGGCGCTGAACTACCCGTTCATCGGGGAGCAGGCCCTCGACCAGCTCGGCCTCGACGCGGACGACGCCCGTCGCCGCCTCGTGAAGCTGGTCAACCCGCTCTCCGACGAGGAGCCCGCGCTCCGTACGACGCTGCTCCCGGGCCTGCTCGGCGCGCTCCGCCGCAACGACAGCCGGGGCAGCCACGACCTGGCGCTCTTCGAGACCGGTCTGGTCTTCCGGCCGGGCGACCGGCCGGGCGTCGCCGTCCGCCTGGGCGTCGACCGGCGTCCCACCGACGAGGAGATCGCCGAGGTCAACGCCGCGCTGCCCGCGCAGCCGCGCCGTGCCGCCGTCGTCCTCGCCGGTGCGCGCGAGCAGGCCGGCTGGTGGGGCAAGGGCCGTCCGTCCGACTGGGCGGACGCCGTCGAGGCCGGCCGCACGGTGGCCGCCGAGGCCGGGGTCGAGCTGATCATCAGCGCCGACCAGCACGCGCCCTGGCACCCCGGCCGCTGCGCCGCGTTCCACGTCGAGGTGGACGGCGAGAAGGTCCTCGTCGGCCACGCCGGCGAGCTCCACCCGCGCGTGGTGAAGGCGTTCGGCCTGCCGGCCCGCGCCTGCGCGATGGAGATCGACCTGGACCTCCTGGAGAAGGCGAACGAGGGGCCCCTGAAGGCACCCCGGATCTCCTCCTTCCCGGTGGCCACCCAGGACGTCGCCCTGGTCGTCGCCGCCGGCGTCCCGGCCGCCGACGTCGAGGCCGCCCTGACCGAGGGCGCGGGTGAACTCCTGGAGTCCATCCGGCTGTTCGACGTCTACACCGGCGACCAGCTCGGCGAGGGCAGCAAGTCCCTGGCGTACGCGCTGAAGTTCCGCGCCGCGGACCGGACCCTGACGGTCGACGAGGCCAGCGCGGCCCGCGACGCCGCGGTGGCCCTGGCCGCCGAGCGCACGGGCGCCGTCCTGCGCGGCGCCTGACCGGCACCGAGCAGCACGTCCGGCAGGACGAAGGAGGGCCGCCCCGGGATTCCCGGGGCGGCCCTCCGCCGTGTCGGGGGCGTGCCGCGCGCGGGCGCCGGGTCCGTACATCCGTGCGAGATCAGGCCGCCCGTGCGCGTGGCGCAGCCCTGGCGGAAGGCGGCGCGCGGGGGGCGCTCACTCCTTCGGGTGAGATCCCCGGGCGCTGTTCCGGCGCGCCGGGCACGGTCGGCAGAATCGACGCGGCCACAGGGGCGGACCTGTGGGCCGCGGGGCCTTCGGGCGCTGTCGGGGCTCGGGAAGGGCCGTGGATGATCCGTACCAGGTCGTTGCTCGCCGAGGGCTCCCGGCTCCGCCGGCTGGCCCCGCTTGTCCTTCCCGCCGCCTGGGGTGCCGTGGCCGTGGCGTGGAAGTTCTGCTGTCCGCTGGCCCGGCAGCCGGGGCTGCCGACCCGGATCGCCACCAGCGTCGTCTTCCTCACCGTCGGCATCGGGATGGTCCTGGGCCTCCGGCACGGGCTCGTGCGGGAGCTGACGCGGGCCCGGGCCGTCGCCGCCGCCACCCAACGGGTCCTGCTGCGCCCGCCGCCGGCCCGGCTCGACGGCCTCACGCTCGCCGCCGGACAGCTGTCCGCCACCCGGGGCGCGTCCGTCGGAGGGGACCTCTACGAGGCGGTGGCCACGCCCCACGGGGTACGGATCGTCGTCGGGGACGTGCGGGGCCACGGGCTCGCCGCGCTCGGCGCGGTCGTGGCGGTGCTCGGCAGCTTCCGCGAGGCCGCCCACGACGAGGCCGAACTCGCCGGGGTGCTGCGGCGGTTGGAGCGGGCCCTGGAGCGCCACCTGCGGGAGCCCGCGCGCGACGAGCAGCCGGCGGGGCCGGACGCGGAGCCCCCGCACCCGGTGGCGGAGGAGTTCGTCACCCTGCTGCTCGTGGAGGTCCGCCCCGACGGCCGCCTCGCCGTCCTCAACTGCGGCCATCCCGGCCCGTACCGGCTCGGAGTCCGGGCGGAGCGGCTCCCGGTCGGGGACCCGCTGCCGCCGCTCGGCGTGCTCCCGCTGCCCGCCGTGCTCGTGCCCCACACGGCGGCGCGGCTGCTGCCCGGCGAGACGCTGGTCCTGCACACCGACGGCGCGGAGGAGGCCCGGGACCACCGGGGCCGGTTCTTCGCGCTGGACGCGGCCCTGTCCGGGGTGCCCGGCGAGGCGCCCGCCGCCCTGGTCCGCCGGGTCCGGGCGGCGCTGCTGCACCACACGGGAGGCCGGCTCGCCGACGACGTCGCGCTGCTCGTCGTACGCAACGACCGTGTCCGGGTGCCGGCGCAGCCCGCCGAACCCGGGCTGCGCCGCCCCCGGCCCGCCCCCTCCCCGCGCTGCTGAGCGGAGGGGGCCGGGACCGGCGTCGCCCGCTCCGCCACGGAGTGTCGGGCAGATCAGCGGAGCGGGCGACGCGGACCGGGCGGCCGCACTGTACGAGGGGGAGCCGGCGGCCCGGTCTTCGCCTTGCGGCGAGAAGCACAGTCAACCGGGGCCCGGACGAGCGCGGCAGAGTACGCGGACCGGGAGAACGGGTACTTCGTTCACACCCCGTGCGAAATCGGCCGCCGCTAGGCTGACTTCACCGAGCGTGCGGTGCGGCACGCGAGCCACCGGAGCGGTCATGCAGCCCAACACCTTGCTCGACGCCCTGCTCGACGAAGCGGGCGTCTCGAACGCCGGCCTGGCCGCCCGGGTGAACCGGGCGGGCCGGGCCCGGGGCCTCACCCTGCGGTACGAGCACACCGCGGTGGCCCGCTGGCTGAAGGGCCAGCGGCCGCGGGGCCAGGTGCCGGACCTGATCTGCGAGGTGCTCGCCGCCCGGCTGCACCGGCAGGTGACCCTGGACGACATCGGCCTGGGCGTGCCGGGCGGCGGGCCGCCGGCGGCCGGATCGCCGCTGTCCGGCTTCGTGGAGCGGGCCGCCGCGCTGTGGCGCTCCGACGAGCAGCAGCGGCCGCACATCGTCGCCGCCCCGGCCGTGACCGGCACCCCGGCGGTGATGCCGGTGTGGGAGTGGGAGAACCCGCCGGAGGACGTGGACGTGTCCCGTACGGGCCGGACGACGGTCTCGGCGGCCGACATCACCGTCCTGAGCGCGGCCCGGTCGCACTACGAGCAGATGTACCGCAGGGCCGGGGGCATCGCGACCCGGGCCCGGATCGTCGGCTTCCTGAACACCGAGACCGCGCCGCTGCTCCGCGGGACGTACGGCGACGCGCTGGGGCGGCGGCTGCACCGGGCCACCGGCGGGCTCGTCGCGGTGGCCGGGATCTGCGCGTACGACGCGGACGCGCACGGCCTCGCCCAGCGCTACTTCCACCAGGCGCTGCGGCTGGCGAAGGCGAGCGGGGACCGGGGTCTCGGGGCGTACGTGATCGCGCTCCTGGTCAACCAGTCGCTGTTCACGGGGGAGTACCGCCAGGCCGTGGCGTTCGCCGAGGCGGCGCTGCGGGCGGCGGGGGCGCAGCTCACCCCGGCGCTCGCGGCGGATCTGACGGCGATGCAGGCGAAGGCGTACGCGCACCTGGGCGACGGGGCCGCCGCCCTGTCCTGCATCCGGCGGGCGGAGGAGGCCGCGGGGCGGATCAGTCCGGGTGAGGAGCCGGTCGAGACCGGCTACGTCCAGCCGGGGTTCGTCAACGTCCAGGTGGCCGAGGCCCTGCTCGACCTGGGCGATCTCGCGGCGGCCCACGAGCACGCCGCCGAAGCGGTGGGGACGCCCTCGCACGACCGGGGCCGGGTGCACCGGCTCGCCATCCTGTGCCAGATCGAGCTGCGGCGGGGGGAGGCCGACCGGGCGGCGCGCACGGCGGTGGAGATGACGGAGCGGGCGCGGGGGATGGAGTCGCGGCGGCTGAGGGAGCGGCTGACGCAGGTGCGGGAGCGGCTCCTGGCGAGCGGCGGCGGGGACGCCCGGGAGGCCGCCGCGCTCATCGACGGGGCGCTGCGCGTTCCCCTGTGACCCGTCAACTGCTGCGATATTGCCACCAAACAAGCACCGACCGATCGGAAGGTGGCAAGAACGTGCAGTGGACGAAACTGAGCGAACGCTCTGTCTATGAGAACCGCTGGTTCCGGGTGAACCTCGCGGACGTCGAACTCCCCGACGGCCGCCACCTCGACCACTATCTGATCCGGCTCCGCCCGGTCGCCGTCGCGACGGCGGTCAACGAGGCCGACGAAGTCCTGATGCTCTGGCGGCACCGCTTCATCACCGACAGCTGGGGCTGGGAGCTGGCCGCCGGCGTCGTCGAGGACGGCGAGGACATCGAGGCCGCCGCGGCCCGCGAGATGGAGGAGGAGACCGGCTGGCGGCCCGGGCCGCTGCGCCATCTCCTCACCGTGGAACCCTCCAACGGCCTCACCGACGCCCGGCACCACCTCTACTGGGCGGAGCGCGCCACGTACACCGGACCGCCCGAGGACGCCTTCGAGTCCTCGCGGCGGGCCTGGGTGCCGCTGAAGCAGATCCCCGACATGATCGGCCGGGGCGAGATCCCGGCGGCGAACATGGCCGCCGGGCTGCTGATGCTCCACCATCTGCGCCTCGGCTGAGACGCGGGGGCACCTGTGCCGGACGGCCCGTGCCTGTGCGGGGGTACGGGCCGTCCGGCCGGAGTCACGGTGTCAGGGGTCGGACGCCGGACTCCGGGTCTGGGGAGTGCCGGGTCCTAGGGGTACGGGTAGAAGCCCGAGCCCGTCTTCCGGCCGAGCCGGCCCGCGTCCACCATGCGCTGGAGCAGCGGGGGAGCGGCGTACAGCGGCTCCTTGAACTCGGAGTACATCGAGTCGGCGATGGACGCGATCGTGTCCAGGCCGATCAGGTCGGAGAGCTTCAGCGGGCCCATCGGGTGGGCGCAGCCGAACTCCATGCCGTTGTCGATGTCCTCGCGGCTCGCGATGCCCGACTCGAACATCCGGATCGCCGAGAGGAGGTACGGCACGAGCAGCGCGTTGACCACGAAGCCGGAGCGGTCCTGGGCGCGGATCGCGTGCTTGCCGAGCACCTTCTCCGCGAAGGCCTGCGCCCGGCTGATCGTGCCCTCGGAGGTGGTGAGGGCCGGGATCAGCTCGACGAGCTTCTGCACCGGGGCCGGGTTGAAGAAGTGGATGCCGACGACCTGGTCGGGGCGGGAGGTCGCCACGGCCAGCTTCACCAGCGGGATGGAGGAGGTGTTGGAGGCCAGGATGGCGTCGGGCCGGGTCATCACCTGGTCGAGGACCTGGAAGATCTCGGTCTTGACCTGCTCGTTCTCGACGACCGCCTCGATGACGAGGTCACGGTCGGCGAACTCGCCGAGGTCGGTGGTGAAGCTGAGGCGGGCGAGCGTCGCGTCGCGCTCCTCCTCGCTGATCTTGCCGCGCTCGGCGGCCTTGTTCAGCGAGTTGTAGAGCCGTGTGCGGCCGATCTCCAGCGCCTCGCCGGTGGTCTCGGCGACCCTCACCTCGAGCCCGCTCCGGGCACACACCTCCGCGATGCCCGCGCCCATCTGGCCGCAGCCCACCACTCCGACGCGCTCAATGTCGGCCATGGAGTCCGTCACCTCGTGCCTTTCGCTCTTCTCCGGCGGCGGGGGCCCGTGTGATTCCGGGAGCGTCCGCCTCTACCCCCACGACGTTACCGCTCATTAACCGATGATCGATCGCCGAGGACGGGCATGCTGTCCGGGTGGGTGTGACGTATCCGACAGAAGAGGGGTACAAGTGCGGCCTATCGGCAGAAGAGGGTTCGTGACCGGCGCCGGCGGAGCGGCCCTCGCCGTGACGGGAACGACAGCCCCGGCGTCCGGTGCCGCGCGCCCGGGTCGGGGCGGGCCGCGTCGCGGGAGGGAGTTCCGGGGGATGTGGCTGGCGACCGTCGCCAACCGCGACTGGCCCTCCCGGCCCGGACTCACGGCGGAGCGGCAGCGCGCCGAGCTCCTCGATCACCTGGACGCGGCCGTCGAGCGCCGGCTCAACGTGGTGGTCCTCCAGGTCAGGCCGACCGCCGACGCGCTCTGGCCCTCGCCGTACGAGCCGTGGGCGGAGTGCCTGACCGGCACGCAGGGCCGGGATCCCGGCTGGGACCCGCTGGGCACGGCCGTCGAGGAGGCCCACGCCCGGGGCCTCGAACTGCACGCCTGGTTCAACCCGTACCGCGTGGCGAACCACACGGACCCCGGCCGGCTCGTCGCCGGACACCCGGCCCGGCTCCACCCGGAGTGGGTCCTGCCCTACGGAGGGAAGCTCTACTACGACCCGGGGCTGCCCGAGGTCCGCGGCTTCGTCCAGGAGGCGATGCTGGACGCGGTGCGCCGCTACGACATCGACGCCGTGCACTGGGACGACTACTTCTACCCGTACCCGGTGGCCGGGCAGGTCTTCGCCGACGACGAGACGTACGCGCGGTACGGAGGGGACTTCCCCGACCGGGCGTCCTGGCGGCGGAACAACACCGATCTGCTGGTCTCGGAGATGTCCGCCCGGATCAAGGAGACCGGGAAGCGCACGGCCTTCGGCATCAGCCCGTTCGGGGTCTGGCGGAACGCCTCCACCGACCCGGAGGGCTCGGACACGAGCGCCGGCGTCCAGACCTACGACGACCTCCACGCCGACACCCGGAAGTGGATCCGCGAGGGCTGGATCGACCACATCGTCCCGCAGCTCTACTGGAACATCGGACTACCCGCCGCGGACTACGCCAGGCTGCTGCCCTGGTGGGACGCGGTGGTGCGGGGCACCGGGGTCAATCTCTACATCGGCGAGGCGCTCTACAAGGCGGGTGATCCGGCCCAGCCCGCGCCCTGGCAGGACCTGCGGGAGCTCTCGCGCCATCTGGACCTGGCCCGGACGTATCCCTCCGTCGGGGGCCACTGCTGGTTCTCCGCGAAGGAGGTCGCCGCGGACCCGATCGGGGCGATGACCACCGTGGTGGCCGATCACTACCCGACCAGGGTCCGTCCGCCGAGGTAGGGACGGCTCAGCCGATCCCCATCTCCGGGTGGTGGCGTACGACGGTGTCGGGGCCCGGCGACATCAGGGCCTCGTGGCCGTCGTCGTCGAACTTCACGCGGTACGGGGGAGTGCCGTTCTCCCCCAGCACCTGAAGGACCTCGGCCGTGCGGTCGTGGTGACCCACGGTCCGGCCGTGTACCAGCAGCTTGTCGCCCACGCTCGCCTGCATCGGGCTGACCTCCTCGCGACCTGGCTTCTCCTGGCCTGTACTGCGCAGGGTCTCTGTCTGCCATTGTGACCGTTCCGTCCTGGTTCGTCGCGTCAGCTCCTCGCCCGCTGGGTGACCGCGATGCAGACCAGGACCGCCAGCGCGGCGATCGGGGCGGCCACCGGCAGCGTCTCGCCCAGGAGGACGACCGCCCAGAACAGGGTGAGCAGCGGCTGGGCGAGCTGGAGTTGGCTGGCCTTGGGAATGCCGATGGCGGCCATGCCCCGGTACCAGACGTACAGGCCGAAGAAGGTGGAGCCGGCGGCGACCCACACCAGACCGATGACGCCGTGCGCGGTCAGGTGCACGGGCTCGAACGACAGCGACACGGCCGAGCCGACCGCCATCAGCGGCAGGCAGAGGACCAGCGCCCAGCCGATGACCTGCCAGCCCGGCATGAGCGCGGCGAGCCGGCCGCCCTCGGTGTATCCGGCCGCGCACACGAGCAGCGCCCCGAAGAGGTAGAGGTCGCCCGTGGAGAAGGAGCCGCCGCTCTGCTGGAGCGTGAAGCCCAGCACCACCACGGCGCCGGAGACGGCCGCGACCCAGAAGGCGCGGGAGGGGCGGCGGCCCGTCCGCACGGCGGCGAGCGTCGCCGTGGTCAGCGGCAGGAGGCCCACGACCACGGCGGCGTGCGAGGTGGTGGAGGTCCGCAGGGCCAGGGTGGTCAGGAGCGGGAAGCCGATGACGACTCCGCAGGCGACGACCGCGAGACCCGCCCAGTGCCGGCGCTCGGGCAGCGGCACCCGGCCCGCGAGGAGGAAGCACCCGGCGACGAGCGCGGCGAGGGTGGAGCGCACGGCCACGAGCGACCAGGGGCCGAAGCTCTCCAGACCCCAGACGGTCGAGGGGAAGGTGAGGGAGAACGCGATCACACCGAGCCCGGCGAGCAGGGTGCCCCGCGTCCGGGGGTCGGCGGGGGCGCGGGGCCCGGGGGAGGGGGTTGCCCCGGTCGCGGAGGAGGTCCGTCCGGTAACGGTCCGGCCGGAGGCGGTCGGAGCGGGCTCGGAGGGGGTCCGGCCGGAGACGGCCTGGGCGGGCGCGGCGGCGTCCGGGGTGTCGGTGCGAGCGGGTCCGGTGGCCCCCGGGACGGCGGTCCGAGTGGATCCGGCAGCGGCGGGGGTGGCGGTCCGGGCGGGTCCGGGGGCGGTGACCGCTATCGCCGTCGGAGTAGTAGCGCTATCCTGTGTCCTCATGCACGAGCGTAGCAGTGTCGCGGAACTGGTGAAATCCCTGCGAGAGGAGCTGGACCGCTACTCACCAGGGGGAAAGCTGCCGTCGAGTCGCGCGCTCGTCGAGCGTTTCCACGTCTCCCCGGTCACCGTCACCCGGGCCCTCGCCCAGCTCGCCGCCGAAGGGCTCGTCGTCACCCGCCCCGGGGCCGGGGCCTTCCGCGCGGAAGCCCGCACCCCCGCCCCGGTCGTCGGCGACACCTCCTGGCAGGAGGTCGCGCTCAGCGCCGACGCCGCCACCGAACTCGTGCCCCGCGCCGTCGACGCCTCCGGAGTCCTCGTCACCCTCTCCGCGCCCCCGCCCGGCGTGATCGAGTTCAACGGCGGCTATCTCCACCCCTCCCTCCAGCCCGAGAGCGCCCTCGCCGCCGCCCTCGCCCGGGCCGGCCGCCGCCCCGGCGCCTGGGGCCGGCCGCCCACCGACGGTCTGCCCGAACTGCGCGCCTGGTTCGCCCGCGAGATCGGCGGCGGCGTCACCGCCGCGGACGTCCTCGTCACCGCCGGCGGACAGTCCGCGCTCAGCACCGCGCTGCGCGCCCTCGCCCCGCCCGGCACCCCCGTGCTCGTCGAGTCGCCCACCTACCCCGGCATGCTGGCCGTCGCCCGCGCGGCCGGACTCCGCCCGGTCCCCGTGCCCACCGACGCCGACGGGGTGCGCCCCGAGCTCCTCGACGCCGCGTTCCGCGCCACCGGGGCCCGCGTCTTCGTCTGCCAGCCGCTCTTCCAGAACCCCACCGGGACCGTGGTCCGCCCCGAGCGGGGCCGCGAGGTCGTCCGCATCGCCCGCGCCGCCGGCGCCTTCGTCGTCGAGGACGACTTCGCCCGCCGCCTCGGCCACGAGGACGCCGGCCCGCTCCCCGCGCCGCTCGTCGCCGAGGACCCCGACGGCGTCGTCGTCCACGTCCGCTCCCTCACCAAGATCACCTCGCCGAGCCTCCGCGTCGGCGCCCTCGCCGCCCGGGGGCCCGTCCTGGAACGGCTGCGCGCCATCCAGGTCGTCGACAGCTTCTTCGTCCCGCGCCCCCTCCAGGAGGCCGCGCTCGAACTCGTCGGCTCCCCGGCCTGGCCGCGTCACCTCCGCGCCGTCTCCCAGGAGCTCAGGAGCCGCCGGGACGTCATGACCGGCGCGCTCGCCCTCCACCTTCCCGAACTCGCCCTGCCGCACGTCGCCTCCGGCGGCTACCAGCTCTGGCTGCGCCTCCCCGACACCCTCCCCGAGACCTCCCTCCTCACCGCGGGCCTGCGCGCGGGCGTCGCCGCCGCTCCCGGCCGCCCCTACTTCTGCGCCGAACCCCCCGCCGGCCACATCCGGCTGAGTTTCGCGGGTGTCGCGGGACCGGCGGAGATCGTCGAGGGCGTGCGCCGCCTGCGGGCGGCGGTCGACGAGCTCACCCGCTGACGCCGGGGGCCGGGCCGCGCGGGGCCACCACGCGGCACGGCCAGCCGCCCTGGCCGCGGGCAAATTCACCTGACAAGCCCACCCGCCCCTGCGAGCCTTCGCCCATGAGCGACAGCACCGCCTCCGACACCCCCGGCGCCCCCGTCCTGCACGGGGCGTACGAGATCTCAGCCGACCCCGCCCGGATCGACGCCGCCCGCGTCCACCACTGGCTGTCCACCGACTCCTACTGGGCCCTCGGCCGACCTCGGGAGAAGCAGGACAGCGCCATCGCGGGCTCCCTGAACCTCGGCGCCTACCACCGGGAGACCGGAGAGATCAGCGCCTACGCGCGCGTCGTCACCGACTACGCCACCTTCGCCTGGCTCTGCGACGTCTACGTCGACCGCCCGGCCCGCGGCACCGGCCTCGGCACCGCGCTCGTCACCGCCGTCCGCGACCACCTCGCACCGTACGGACTGCGCCGGGTCCTGCTCGCCACCGCCGACGCCCACGGCGTGTACGAGAAGGTGGGTTTCACGCCACTGCGGAATCCGGACAAGTGGATGGCTCTCGGGCAGCAGTGAGACCCACCCCCGCCCGTCCCGGCACATGACCCCTTGACCAGCGCAGTCACCGGCCTCACGATCGCGGCCATGAGTCTTCGGGTGACGCTCGTCACGGCGGCACGCAGCTCCTCCCTGCTCGCCGAACGCTTCGACGACGACCGGCCCCTCGACGAGGCCGGCTGGTACGAGGTGCAGCAGGCCGCGCCCGCGCTCATCCCGCTCGGCGCGGCCGAACTGCGCTACTGCTCCCCGACCCCGCGCAGCCGCGCCACCGGCACCGCGCTGGGCTACGCGCCCCTCGTCCAGCCCGCGCTCCGCGACTGCGACATGGGCCGCTGGCGCGGCCTCACCCTCGCCGAGGTCGCCGCCCTCGAACCCGCCGCCGTCGACGCCTGGCTCACCGACCCCCGCACGGCCCCGCACGGCGGCGAACCCCTCCTCGCCTTCATCTCCCGGATAGGGCACTGGCTCGACACCCGGCCCGCCGAGGACGGCGCCATCGTCGCCGTGGCCGAGCCCTCCGTCGTACGGGCCGCCCTCGTGTACGCCCTCAAGGCGCCGCCCGCCACCTACTGGAACGTCGAGGTACGCCCCCTCTCCACGATCACCCTCACCGGCCGCCCCGGCCTCTGGCACCTCCACCTCGCCACCGCCCTCCACTGACGGCTCCCCGGACGCGCGGGGTGGGGCACTCGGCCCCGACCGGCTGGCGCAGGGTGGGGCACTCGGCCCCGACCGGCTAGCCTGAGAGCACGATGAACCGTTTGAGCACGTCATGGGGCGCCTTCACGCTGACCCGCTTCCCCGAGGACCCGCGCGACCAGCTGCGCGCCTGGGACGCGTCCGACGAGTACCTCCTCGGACACCTCGCCGAGAGCGGCACCGACCTGTCGGGGAACGTCGCCGTCCTCGGCGACCGCTGGGGCGCGCTCGTCACGGCGCTCCAGGCGGCGGGACCCCGCGAACTCGTCCAGATCACCGACTCGTACCTCGGCGAGCAGGCCACCCGCGCCAACCTCGCCCGCGCCGGTGCCGCCCCCGACGCCGTCCGCCTCCTCACCACCCAGGATCCGCCGCCCGAGCGCATCGACGTGCTCCTCGTCCGCGTCCCCAAGAGCCTCGCGCTCCTGGAGGACCAGCTGCACCGGCTCGCCCCCGCTGTGCACGAGGACACCGTGGTCGTCGGCGCGGGCATGGTCAAGGAGATCCACACCTCCACGCTCAAGCTCTTCGAGCGGATCCTCGGCCCCACCCGCACCTCGCTCGCGGTGAAGAAGGCCCGGCTCATCCACACCACCCCCGATCCGGCCCTCACTCCCCGGCCCAACCCCTGGCCCCACCGCTACGCCCTCCCCGGAGACACCCCCGCGCCCGGACTCCCCGGACTGACCGTCACCA
The DNA here is from genome assembly GCF_042890295.1 of Streptomyces sp. NPDC002232. Taxonomy (NCBI): domain Bacteria; kingdom Bacillati; phylum Actinomycetota; class Actinomycetes; order Kitasatosporales; family Streptomycetaceae; genus Streptomyces; species Streptomyces sp. NPDC002232. Next base: position 252,829 of record NZ_JBIARV010000007.1, read on the forward strand.
ACCACGCGGGCGTCTTCTGCGCCGACCGCCTGGACATCGGCACCCGCTTCTTCCTCGCGAACCTGCCCGGCGGTCTCGGCCGGGCCCGCGTCGCCGACCTCGGCTGCGGCAACGGAGTCGTCGGCCTCGCCATCGCCCTCCACGAGCCCGAGGCCGAACTGGTCTTCACCGACGAGTCGTACCCCGCGGTCGCCTCGGCCGAGGAGAACTTCCGCGCCCACCTGGGCCCGGACCGCAAGGCCGAGTTCCTCGTCGGGGACGGGCTCACCGGCCTCGCGCCCGGCTCGTTCGACCTGGTCCTCAACAACCCTCCCTTCCACAGCCATCAGGCCACCACCGACCGCACCGCCCGCCGGATGTTCGCGGACGCGCGGCGCGCCCTGCGCCCCGGCGGCGAGCTGTGGGTCATCGGCAACCGGCACCTCGGCTACCACGTCACGCTCCGCCGGATCTTCGGCAACAGCGAACTCGTCGCGAGCGACGCCAAGTTCGTCGTGCTGCGCGCGGTGCGCCAGAGCTAGGGCACGCCGCCCCGCGCCGGGGAGTGCCGGACCCCAGGGGCCGGGCACTCCCCGTTCATATGCTCCAGGAGCGCGAGCGGATCTGCGCATCGGTGATCATGTCTCAAGGCTAGGAGGCTCCGGCGGCGGTGTCTCTCGGGGATCACCCTCCCTCGTCACGGACTTGACCCTGACGCGCGGGTCAGGGTCTACGGTCCGCCCGACCCGCCCGCCCCCTTTCCCCGGAGCGCCCCATGGCCACCCACCGCGAGATCCGGCTGCGCACCCGACCCGAGCGCGGCCTCCCGGCCCCCGAGCACCTGGAGCTCGTCACCACCGCCCGTCCCGAGCCCGCCCCCGGCGAACTCCTCGTCAGGAACCGCTGGTTCGCGGTCTCCGCCGCCCTGCGGACCCTCATCGGCGGCGGGGTGAAGGACGCCCCCTTCCCGCCCGTCGAGCCCGGCGACCCCCTCCCCGGCGCGGCCGTCGGCGAAGTCGTGTCCGCACCGGACGGCAGCGGCCCTCGCCCCGGGGACCTCGTCCTCCACTGGCAGGGCTGGCGCGAGTACGCCGCCGTGGCCCCGTCGCTGGTCACGCCCGTCGGCGACACGCTGCCCGACCCCGTCGCCCACCTCTCCCAGGGCCGGACCGCCTACGCCGCCCTCACCCGCGGCGCGGAGCTGCGCCCCGGCGACACGGTCCTCGTCACCGGCGGGGCCGGCGCCGTCGGGACGATGGCCGGCCAGATCGCCCGGCTCCTCGGCGCGGGCCGGATCATCGGCAGCACCGGCTCACCGGCCAAGGCCGAGCACCTCGTCACCGCACTCGGCTACGACGCCGCCGTCGTCCGGGGCGCCGCCGCCCCCTTCGCCGCGCAGCTCGCCGAGGCCGCGCCCGACGGCATCGACGTCGTCCTCGACACCGTCGGCGGCGAGCAGCTGAGCGCCGCGCTCGCCGCCGCCCGCCCCGGGGCGCGGGCCGTCCTCGTCGGCGCGCTCGCCGGACAGCTCGACCCGGAGGGAAACGGAGCCACCGCGCGCGTGGAGCTGGACACGTTCCCGCTCATCCTCAGGCGGATCTCCCTGCGCGGCTTCAGCCCGCTCGACCACCCCGAGACCGACGCCGAGTGGCGGGACCGGTTCGGCGACTGGCTGCGCGCCGGGACGATCACCTTCCCCCACCTCAGGGTCGCGGGCATGGAACGCGCCGCCCAGGCGTTGCGGGAGGTGATGGAGGGCCGGCATCTCGGCGCGGTCGTGGTCGAGTTGCCGTGACGACGGTGGTCTCGGCGGAGGGCGGCGGTCGGCATGCGGTCGGTGACGCGGCGGAGGGTGGTCGACATGCGGATCGGTGACGCGACGGAGGGTGGCCGGCATGCGGATCGGTGACGCGGCGGCAGCGGCGGGGACCACACCCCGGGCACTGCGCCTCTACGAGCAGCGCGGTCTCCTTCCGCCGGCGGACCGCACTCCCACCGGCCAGCGGCGCTACGGCCCGGACGACGTGGAGCGGGTCCGGGTCGTACGCGAACTCCTCGGCCTCGGCCTGACGATCGAGGACGTACGCGCCTGTGTGGACCGCCTCCCGCTGCTCGACGCGGAGGCGATCCGCTCGCGCCGGGTCCCCGAGGGCGTGTGCGTCCGGGCGTCGCCGGTCGTGAGCCGCCGGCTCGCCGCCCTGGACGCGGAGATCGCCCGCCTCACCCGCCGCCGCGACGCACTGGCGGCCCGCGCGGTGACGGGCCCGGGACCCGGCCCGGCGGCCCCGGAGGCGACGCCCCGGCCCGAACCCGCGCCCGCGTCAGAGGCCCGGTGACGGCAGGCCGCCGCGACCCCGCCCGGATCCGAGCCCCGGACGGCGGGACCTCACGCCAGGGTGACCAGCTCCCGGTACTCCGCGTTCCACAGGTCCTCGTCCGCGTCCGGGAGCAGCAGGACCCGCTCCGGGCGCAGCGCGTCGATCGCGCCCTCGTCGTGCGTGACCATCACGATCGCGCCCGGGTACGTGCCCACCGCAGCCAGCACCTCGTCGCGCGACGCGGGATCCAGGTTGTTGGTGGGCTCGTCCAGGAGCAGCACGTTCGCGCCGGAGTGCACCAGGGCGGCCAGCGCGAGCCTGGTCCTCTCGCCGCCGGACAGCACCCCGGCGGGCTTGTCGGCGTCGTCGCCCCGGAACAGGAACGCGCCGAGCACCGCCCGTACCTCACCGTCCGTCAGGTGCGGGGCCGCCGCCGCGAGGTTCTCCCGGACCGTACGCGCCCGGTCCAGCGTCTCGTGCTCCTGGGCGAAGTAGCCGAGCCGCAGCCCGTGGCCGCGCACCACCCGCCCCGCGTCGGGCGTCTCCCGCCCGGCGAGGAGCCGCAGCAGCGTCGTCTTCCCGGCTCCGTTGAGCCCGAGGACGACCAGCCGCGAGCCCCGGTCCACGGCCAGGTCCACGCCGCCGAGCACGTGCTGCTCCCCGTACGCCTTGGTGAGCGACACGGCGCCGAGCGGCGTCCGGCCGCACGGGGCGGGCTCCGGCAGCCGGATGCGGGCGACCCGCTCGGCCTGCCGTGCCGGGTCGAGCCCGGCGAGCATCCGGTCGGCGCGGCGTGCCATGCTGCGGGCCGTCGTCGCCGTCGCCACGCGCGACTTCATGCGGTCCGCCTGCGCGTGCAGGGCGGCCGCCTTCCGCTCGGCGTTGGCGCGCTCGCGCACCCGGCGCCGTTCGTCGGCGTCCCGCTGGGCGAGGTACGCGTCCCAACCGGTGTTGTGGACGTCGAGTGCGGCGCGCCCCGGATCGAGGTGGAAGACCCGGTTGACGGTCTCGGCGAGGAGGCGCACGTCGTGGCTGATCAGCACGAGTCCGCCCCGGTGGGCGGCGAGGTGGCCGCGCAGCCAGCCGATCGAGTCGGCGTCCAGGTGGTTCGTCGGCTCGTCGAGCAGCAGCGTGTCGTCCCGCCCGTGCCCGGCGAAGAGGATCCGGGCGAGTTCGACCCGGCGCTTCTGCCCGCCGGACAGCCGTCCGACCGGCCGGTCCATCAGGGCGGGGGGCAGGCCGAGGCCGGCGGCGACCCGGGCGGCCTCCGCCTCCGCCGCGTAGCCGCCGCCGGCCTCGAAGGCGGTCTCGGCGGCGTCGTACGCGGCGAGTGCTCGCGCGTCGGGCGCCTCGCCGAGCCGCCGGGCGGCGTCCGCGAGCCGCCGAGCCGCTTGGTCGAGGCCGCGCGCGGAGAGGATCCGGTCGGTGACGGTCGTCTCGGGGTCGGCGGCCCGCGCGTCCTGGGCGAGGTGCCCGAGGGAGCCGGTACGGGTGACGGTGCCGGCGGCCGGGGCGCGCAGCCCGGCCAGGGTGTCGAGGAGGGTGGTCTTGCCGGCGCCGTTGCGGCCGACCAGACCGATCCGGTCGCCGGGGGCGACGTGGAAGGAGACGCCGGACAGCAGGAGCCGGGCGCCGACGCGCACGTCGGCACCACGAACGGTGATCATGGGATAACGCTCCGAACAAGCTTGAGGACACACGGGTGGCGTGAGTGCGGGTCCTCAGCTAGGAGATTCGGGGCGTAGACATGCCGTCGAGGCTAAAGGATCCGGTCGCCGAACGCACGGGCTTTACCTCTGGGCCCCAGCCTGCGGCTGTGCCCCGCCCGCCCCCGCCTGCCTCTCGGTCTCAGCTGTCGGGGAAGGTCAGGTCCAGTGCGCGCACCCGCTCCTCGCCGGTGGTGACCGAGAGCGTGACGATCCGGTCCCGGTGGAGGGTGGCCGCGAGCGCCGAGACCGGCCGCCCGGCGGCGAAGCCCACCGCGCCGACGGCCCCGTCGACCAGCGCGGGCCGGGACACGTCCACGCTCCGCGCGAAGGCGGCGGCCGTCTCGGAGACCGCGGCGACCCCGTGGACCGGGCCGGCGTCCGCGTACGCCACGACGTCCGGGTCGAGGACGGACACCAGACCGCGGGCGTCCCGCGCGCGTGCGGCGGCCACGAACCGGTCCACCACCGCCCGCTGCCGCCCCCGCTCCCCCTCCGTGCGGACGGCTCCGCGGCCCCTGATCCGCTCCCGCGCCTCCCGGGCCAGCCGCGCCGCCGCCTCGGGGGAGCTCCCCAGGATCCGCGCGGTCTGGGGCACGGGCAGCCCGAACGCGTCGTGCAGGACATAGGCGAGCCGCTCCTGCCCCCCGAGCCGCTCCAGCATCACGAGCAGGACCAGCCACAGAGCCTCGACGTCGCCGTCCCCGACCCCGGGCCCTCGGCCGTCCCCGACCCCGGGCTCGGTCCCCGAACCGTCCCCGTCCCCGGGTGGCGAACCGTCCCCGTCCCCGGGCCCCGAACCGTCCCCGGCCCCAGGTCCCGAACCGGCGCCGACCTCCCGCGCTCCAGGCCCCCGACCGGCCCCGGCTCCCCGCGCACCAGCCCCCGAACCACCCCCAGCCCCCCGCCCCTGGAGCCCCCGTACGCAGGTCTCGCCCACCGTCGCCGTCAGCCAGGCGCGTACCGCCGCGTCGCCGTCCCTGCCGAGCCCCGCCCGGGCCGCCGCGAGGGCCGCCTCGGCCCGCGCCGGCGATCCGGTGATCCGCAGGGCCACGGCCCGCAGTCGCTCCTCCTGGGCGTCGAAGCGCCTGGTCAGGGCGGTCAGAAAGGTGTCGTCGTCCATGGCGTCCCACTCCTCGTCGGTTCCCGTCACCGCGTTGACGCGAGGACCCGTCGCGATGTGACAGGGGCGCGCGGGCCGAAACCGCCCAGGACAGCGAGAAGGCCGGTCCGGCACCAGGCGTGTCGGACCGGCCTTCCGTGGTCGTGCCGTCGTGCGTCAGTCCGTGCCGAACTCCATCGCGGCCCGGTCCAGCATCTCCTCGTCGCCGGAGACCTCGCCGCGCGAGGCGATGGCCTCGGCGCCGCCCTCGGGCAGCTGCGTCATGGAGCCGATCAGGCCCGTCGCGGCCGCCTGGGCGGCACCGATGGAGGGGCTGCCGGTGCCGATCAGGCCGAGACCGGCGTACTGCTCCAGCTTGGCGCGCGAGTCGGCGATGTCGAGGTTGCGCATGGTGAGCTGGCCGATCCGGTCCACCGGTCCGAAGGCCGAGTCCTCGGTGCGCTCCATGGACAGCTTGTCCGGGTGGTAGCTGAACGCCGGGCCGGTGGTGTCGAGGATCGAGTAGTCCTCGCCGCGCCGCAGCCGCAGGGTCACCTCTCCGGTGACGGCCGCGCCGACCCAGCGCTGGAGCGACTCGCGGACCATGAGGGCCTGCGGGTCGAGCCAGCGGCCCTCGTACATGAGGCGGCCGAGGCGCCGGCCCTCGTTGTGGTACTGGGCGAGGGTGTCCTCGTTGTGGATCGCGTTGACCAGGCGCTCGTACGCGGCGTGCAGCAGCGCCATGCCGGGGGCCTCGTAGATGCCGCGGCTCTTGGCCTCGATGATCCGGTTCTCGATCTGGTCGGACATGCCCATGCCGTGGCGGCCGCCGATGGCGTTCGCCTCCATGACCAGGTCGACGGCGGAGTGGAACTCCTTGCCGTTGATCGTCACAGGGCGGCCCTGCTCGAAGCCGATCGTGACGTCCTCGGTGACGATCTCGACCGACGGGTCCCAGAACTTCACACCCATGATCGGGTCGACGGTCTCGACGCCCGTGTCCAGGTGCTCCAGGGTCTTGGCCTCGTGCGTGGCGCCCCAGATGTTGGCGTCGGTGGAGTACGCCTTCTCGGTGCTGTCCCGGTAGGGCAGCTCATGGGCGAGCAGCCACTCGGACATCTCCTTGCGGCCGCCGAGCTCGGTCACGAAGTCCGCGTCCAGCCAGGGCTTGTAGATCCGCAGGTGCGGATTGGCCAGCAGGCCGTAGCGGTAGAACCGCTCGATGTCGTTGCCCTTGAACGTCGAGCCGTCGCCCCAGATCTGGACGTTGTCCTCGAGCATCGCGCGGACCAGCAGGGTGCCGGTGACGGCGCGGCCGAGCGGGGTGGTGTTGAAGTAGGCGCGGCCGCCGGAGCGGATGTGGAACGCGCCGCAGGTGAGCGCGGCAAGGCCTTCCTCGACCAGCGCGGCGCGGCAGTCGACCAGGCGCGCGATCTCGGCACCGTAGGTCTTCGCGCGGCCGGGGACCGACTCGATGTCGGGCTCGTCGTACTGGCCGATGTCGGCGGTGTAGGTGCAGGGGATGGCGCCCTTGTCGCGCATCCATGCGACCGCGACGGAGGTGTCGAGGCCGCCGGAGAAGGCGATGCCGACGCGCTCGCCGGCGGGCAGGGAGGTGAGGACCTTGGACATAGGAAGATTATGCATGAACTCGCATGGTCATGCAAAGGGGGGGGGGGGGTCGGTGATCAGGTGTGCGGGCCGTGATGCCCGCTCAAGGGACCGACCCGTCGCCCCGGGCCCGGGCCCGCTCACCGAGCCCCACCCGTCGTCCAGGCCGGGGGCGCCCGGCCCCGCTCACGGAGCCGATCCGTCCTCCAGGTCGGGCATGCCCGACCTGGGTTCGAAGGGGGCCCGCATCTCCGAGACCGGCAGGGCCCGGTTGCAGGCCGCCGACGGACGGTCCGGTCGCGTGCTCCCCGGTACGGTCCGGTCGTGTGCCCTCTAGTACGGCCCGCCCCGGAACAGCAGGCTGCCGTGGTGGCGCGGGCGGTCGCCGCGCTCGTGGGCCGCGTCCGAGCGGTCGGCGGGGGCCGTCCGCTCGGCGAGGGCGCGGAGCGTCGCCAGGCCCGCCAGGACCTCCTCCCGGCGGTTCGCGGACTTCATCCAGGCGGGCAGCCGGGCGAACATCGACAGCGTGGGGGAGGCGTGGCGGACGCGGTGCCGTGCCCGGACGTACGCGGCCAGCGCGTCGGCGTGCTCCTCGTCGTAGGCCCAGAGGATCCGCCCCGCGCAGCGCGTCTGGAGCCAGAGCGGACGGCGGAAGAACGGGTCCTCGGTGCCGCCGGGCACCGCTCCCACCAGGCCTCCGCCCCGCTGTCCCGCCGTCCACTCGGCGACCGCGCCGCAGCCGCCGCAGGTGAGGCGACGGGGCTCGAAGAGCAGGTGCCGCGGCTCCGGGAGGCCCGGCCGGGGCGTCACGAGCGCGCGGCCGCCGCAGCCGGGGCAGACGACGAGCACCCGCCCGGTGAACCGGACGAGCCAGGTGCCGTGGTCGTCGTGGCGGTCCGGTCCGGGGCGTGTGGGCTCGGCACTCATGGGGGACACCTTGGCAGGCCGTGAAGCGGTGGGCGACCCGATGGCGCGGAGTAGCGGACCGGACCGAGTCGACCTCTCCGGCGGACGTACTGGGCTGGACCGAGTCGATCTCTCCGGCGTACCGGGCCCGGACCGGGTCGATCTCTCCGGCGTACCGGGCCGCACCGAGTCGATCTCCCTGGCGTACCGGGCCGGACCGAGTCGCTCTCCCTGGCGTACCGGGCCGGACCGAGTCGATCTCTCTGTCGTACCGGGCCGCACCGAGTCGCTCTCCCTGTCATTGCATAAAAGTTCGGCGACACGTATAGTCATGCCATCCATGAGGAGGGTTTCGATGACGGTACGAGTAGCAGTGGCGGGTGCGAGCGGATACGCGGGCGGAGAGCTCCTGCGTCTCCTCGTCGCGCACCCCCACGTGGAGATCGGCACACTGACCGGGCACTCCAACGCCGGCCAGCGCCTCGGGGCCCTCCAGCCCCACCTGCTCCCGCTCGCCGACCGTGTCCTCGCGCCCACCACGGCCGAGGAGCTCGCCGGACACGACGTCGTCTTCCTCGCGCTGCCGCACGGCCAGTCCGCCGCCGTCGCCGAGCAGCTCGGGCCCGACGTCCTCGTCGTCGACATGGGCGCCGACTTCCGCCTCCAGGACCCGGCCGACTGGGAGACGTACTACGGCTCCCCGCACGCCGGGACCTGGCCCTACGGCCTCCCCGAGCTGCCCGGTGCCCGCGCCGCCCTCGACGGGACCAAGCGGGTCGCGGTCCCCGGCTGCTACCCGACGGCCGTCTCGCTCGCCCTCTTCCCGGCGTACGCCGAGGGCCTCGCCGAGCCCGAGGCCGTGATCGTCGCCGCCTCCGGCACGTCCGGCGCCGGCAAGGCCGCCAAGCCGCACCTGCTCGGCAGCGAGGTCATGGGCAGCATGTCCCCGTACGGCGTCGGAGGCGGCCACCGCCACACGCCCGAGATGATCCAGAACCTCAGCGGACCGGCGGGGGAGCGGGTCACCGTCTCCTTCACGCCGACCCTGGCCCCGATGCCCCGGGGCATCCTCGCCACCTGCACCGCCACGGCGAAGCCCGGCGTCACCGCCGAGAGCGTGCGGGCCGCGTACGAGAAGGCCTTCGCGGACGAGCCCTTCGTCCACCTGCTCCCCGAGGGACAGTGGCCCGCCACGGCGTCCGTCTACGGTTCCAACGCCGTTCAGGTGCAGGTCGCGTACGACGCGAACGCGAACCGGATCATCGCGATCAGCGCCATCGACAACCTCACCAAGGGCACCGCCGGCGGCGCGGTGCAGAGCATGAACATCGCCCTCGGACTTCCCGAGGCCACCGGACTTTCCACGATCGGAGTCGCTCCGTGAGCGACGCGCGCGCCGTCACCGGCCCGCGGACGAGGACGAAGCCCGCACCTCCGCGCCGCGTGGGCGGAGCAGCGAACGGAGGGGCACAGTGAGCGGCGCACGCGCAGCCACCGGCCCGCAGACGACGACGAAGCCCGCGCCCCAGTGCCGCGCGGGCGGAGAAGCGAACGGAGTAGCAGAGTGAGCGTCACCGCAGCGAAGGGATTCACGGCCGCGGGCATCGCCGCCGGGATCAAGCAGAACGGCAACCCGGACCTGGCCCTCGTGGTCAACACCGGGCCCCGCCGCGCCGCCGCGGGAGTCTTCACCTCCAACCGCGTCAAGGCCGCGCCCGTCCTCTGGTCCCAGCAGGTCCTCGCCGGCGGCGAGCTGACGGCCGTCGTGCTCAACTCCGGCGGCGCCAACGCCTGCACCGGCCCGAAGGGCTTCCAGGACACCCACGCCACCGCCGAGAAGGTCGCGGACGTCCTCGGCATCGGCGCCGGCGAGGTCGCCGTCGCCTCCACCGGTCTCATCGGCATGCTGCTCCCCATGGACAAGCTCCTCCCCGGCGTCGAGAAGGCCGCGGGCGAACTCTCCGAGCACGGCGGCGAGAAGGCCGCCATCGCCATCAAGACCACCGACACCGTCCACAAGACCTCCGTCGTCACCCGGGACGGTTGGACCGTCGGCGGCATGGCCAAGGGCGCCGGCATGCTCGCCCCCGGCCTGGCCACCATGCTCGTCGTCCTCACCACCGACGCCGACGTCGACACCAAGGGCCTCGACGCCGCGCTGCGCACCGCCACCCGGCTCACCTTCGACCGGGTCGACTCCGACGGCTGCATGTCCACCAACGACACGGTCCTCCTCCTCGCCTCCGGCGCCTCCGGCGTCACCCCGGAGCAGGACGCGTTCGCCGAGGCCGTCCGGGGCGTCTGCGACGACCTCGCCCGCCAGCTCATCGGCGACGCCGAAGGCGCCAGCAAGGACATCCGCATCGAGGTGATCAACGCCGCGACCGAGGACGACGCCGTCGAGGTGGGCCGCTCCATCGCCCGTAACAACCTCCTCAAGTGCGCCATCCACGGTGAGGACCCCAACTGGGGCCGGGTGCTCTCCGCCATCGGCACCACGCGGGCGGCCTTCGAGCCCGACCGGCTCAACGTCGCCATCAACGGCGTCTGGGTCTGCCGGAACGGCTCCGTCGGCGAGGACCGCGACCTGGTCGACATGCGCTACCGGGAGGTCACCGTCACCGCCGACCTCGCGGCCGGCACGGAGTCCGCCGTCATCTGGGCGAACGACCTCACCGCGGACTACGTCCACGAGAACAGCGCGTACTCGTCATGAGCAACACCGCGCGGAAGCACACCGCCCTCCCGAAGGCGCAGATCCTCATCGAGGCCCTGCCCTGGCTCACCCGCCACCACGGCAAGACCGTCGTCATCAAGTTCGGCGGCAACGCCATGATCGACGAGGACCTGAAGGCCGCCTTCGCCCAGGACGTCGTCTTCCTCCGCCACGCCGGCCTCAAGCCGGTCGTGGTGCACGGCGGCGGCCCCCAGATCAACCGCGCCCTCGACCAGGCGGGCCTGGTCAGCGAGTTCAAGGCCGGTCTGCGGGTCACCACCCCGGAGGCCATGGACGTCGTACGGATGGTCCTCGCCGGCCAGGTCCAGCGCGAGCTGGTCGGGCTGCTCAACCAGCACGGCCCCTTCGCCGTCGGCATGACCGGCGAGGACGCGCACACCATCACGGCCACCCAGCACCGGCCGGTCATCGAGGGCGAGCGGGTCGACATCGGCCGCGTCGGCGAGATCACGGCCATCGAGACCGGAGCCATCGAGGCGCTCCTGGAGGACGGCCGGATCCCGGTCATCTCCTCCATCGCCCGCTCCCAGGACGACGGACATGTCTACAACGTCAATGCTGATACGGCGGCTGCGGCACTCGCTGCGGCGCTGGGTGCCGAGACCCTGATGGTCCTGACCGACGTCGAGGGCCTCTACGAGGACTGGCCGCACAGCGACGAGGTCATCAGCAGGCTCACCGCGAGCCAGCTGGAGAAGCTGCTGCCCGAGCTCTCCAGCGGCATGGTCCCCAAGATGGAGGGCTGCCTGCACGCCGTACGGAACGGGGTCACCACGGCCCGCGTCATCGACGGCCGGGTCCAGCACTCGATCCTGCTGGAGATCTTCACGGACGAGGGCATCGGCACGATGGTCGTACCCGACCACCGGGGCGGCAAGAACGCACAGGGGGAGAAATGACCGGCAACGCGGAGCTGACCCAGCGGTGGCAGGGCTCGCTCATGGACAACTACGGCACCCCCCGGCTGCCGCTCGTCCGCGGTGAGGGCGCCAAGGTCTGGGACGCCGACGGCAAGGAGTACCTGGACTTCGTCGGCGGCATCGCCGTCAACGCCCTCGGCCACGCCCACCCGGCCGTCGTCGAGGCCGTCACCCGGCAGATCCAGAGCCTCGGCCACGTCTCCAACCTCTTCGTCGCCGAGCCGCCCGTCGCCCTCGCCGAGCGGCTCCTGAGCCTCTCCGGCCGCCCCGGCAAGGTCTTCTTCTGCAATTCGGGCGCCGAGGCGAACGAAGCCGCGTTCAAGATCGGCCGGCTGACCGGCCGGTCGCACATGGTCGCCACCGAGGGCGGCTTCCACGGCCGGACCATGGGCTCCCTCGCGCTCACCGGCCAGCCCGGCAAGCAGACCCCCTTCCTGCCGCTCCCCGGCGACGTCACCCACGTGCCCTACGGGGACGTGGAGGCGCTGCGGGCCGCGGTCACCGAGGACACCGCCTTCGTCATCATCGAGCCCGTCCAGGGGGAGAACGGCGTCGTCGTCCCGCCCGCCGGCTACCTCCGGGCCGCCCGGGAGATCACCCGCGCCACCGGCACCCTGCTCGTCCTCGACGAGGTGCAGACCGGCATCGGCCGGTGCGGCCAGTGGTTCGAGTACCAGGCCCACGAGGGTGTGGACCCGGACGTCGTGACCCTCGCCAAGGGCCTCGGCGGCGGTCTGCCGCTCGGCGCCACCGTCGCCTTCGGCGAGGCCGCGGAACTGTTCGCGCCCGGCCACCACGGCACCACCTTCGGCGGCAACCCGGTCGCCTGCGCCGCCGGACTCGCCGTCCTGGACACCCTCGCGGCCGACGCGGCCCTCGACCACGTGAAGGCGGTCGGGGAGCGGCTGCGCCAGGGAATCGAGGGTCTGGGCCACCCGCTGGTCTCCCACGTCCGTGGTGCGGGCCTGCTGCTGGGTATCGTGCTCACCGGGCCCCTCGCACCCCAGGTGCAGCAGGCGGCCCAGGACGCCGGCCTCCTGGTGAACGCGCCCGCCCCCGATGTCGTACGGATCATGCCTCCGCTGGTCCTCACCGACGCCGAGGCGGACTCCTTCCTCCGGGCTCTGCCGGCGGTCCTGGACGAGGCGAACGGGCAAGGACGAACCGGAGAATGAGACGACGATGACCGACGCGCAGGAGAACGAGCACGGAGGGCCGTCCGTTCCGCAGACCCGCACCGCACGCCACCGCAGGATCGTCGACATCCTCAACCGGCAGCCGGTGCGCTCGCAGAGCCAGCTCGCCAAGCTCCTCGCGGACGACGGGCTGAGCGTCACCCAGGCGACGCTCAGCCGCGACCTCGACGAACTCGGCGCGGTGAAGATCCGCAACACCGGCGGTGAGCTGATCTACGCGGTGCCCAGCGAGGGCGGCTTCCGCACCCCGCAGGCCCCGCTCGGCGAGTCGGCCAAGGAGGAGCGCATGCGCCGCCTCTCCGGCGAACTGCTGATCTCCGCCGAGGCCTCCGCCAACCTGGTGGTGCTGCGGACCCCGCCGGGCGCCGCCCAGTTCCTCGCGTCGGCCATCGACCAGGCCGAACTCCACGCCATCCTCGGCACCATCGCGGGTGACGACACCCTGCTGCTCATCAGCCGCGACCCGGCGGGCGGCCAGGCCCTCGCCGACCACCTGCTGAAGCTGGCCCAGAAGTAGCCGCCGGGCCCGGCACCGCGTGACCGCCGTCGGCCCGCCCCGCGTGCCGACGGCGATCAGCGGCCGGCGCGCGAGGACCGCGCCCGCGCCGCCGCCCGTCGTACGGGCTATCCGGCGGGCAGCGGCGGCAGCGGGAGCGGCAGCGCGGGCAGCCCGTCGAGGCTGCTGGCGATGTGGTCCTTCCGCTCGCAGTACGCGTTGAACTCCTCGTCGGTCTTCCGGTTGAAGTACTCGGCGTGCAGACCCCGGTCCTCCTGGTACTCCATCAGAGGCACCGCGAACCCGCAGGCGTCGCTGACCCTGCGCGCGTGCACGAGGACGATCGCCCGGGCACTGCCCTGCCCCTCGACGGCCTCGGCGGGGAACCGCGCGAAGAGCTCGCCCCACCGCGGATCGTCCCGCAGCACCGCCTCGCCGGTCCCGTGCACCCGGACGACGGTCGGCGGTCCGGAGAAGGCGGTCCACATCAGCGTGATCCGCCCGTTCCCCGGCTCGCGCAGATGCGCGATCGTCTCGGCGCTGCTGCCGCCGAAGTCGACGTACGCGAGGGTCAGTTCGTCCAGGACGACGAGCGTCCCCCGGCGCCCCTTGGGGGAGAGGTTGACGTGCCCGTCGCCCGAGAGGGGAGCGGTCGCGGCGACGAACACCGGCTGCTCCTCGATGAAGGCGCGCAGCCGCCCGTCGATGTGTTCATACGTTTTGCCCATGCCGGCCATTCTCCCCACGCCGCCCGCCCGGGGGGAGACCCGTCTCAGGCACCGGCCCTCCACGCCCCCGCGTTGACAAAACATACGGCCACTTGCATAGTTATGCCTACCGGAGAGGCGCGCCATCGCCGCCCGGCGCGACCTGGCGTGACCCGCACGCGTTGAACAGGCCGTCCCCCCGGCCCAGGCCCGGGCCGGGAGGCGGCGGTACACCCACTCTCCCGAGGAGCAGCAGTGAGCAGCAACAACGGTGACGTCCGGCTCTGGGGCGGACGGTTCGCCGACGGCCCCGCCGAGGCCCTGGCGAAGCTCTCCGCCTCGGTCCACTTCGACTGGCGTCTCGCGCCGTACGACATCGCCGGATCCCGTGCCCACGCGCGCGTGCTGCACAAGGCCGGCCTGCTCACCGAGGACGAGCTGACCCGCATGCTCGGCGGTCTCGACCGGCTGGAGGCGGACGTCGCCGACGGCTCCTTCGTCGGCACCCTCGCCGACGAGGACGTCCACACCGCCCTGGAGCGGGGCCTGCTGGAGCGCCTCGGCCCGGACCTCGGCGGCAAGCTGCGCGCCGGCCGGTCCCGGAACGACCAGGTCGCGACCCTCTTCCGGATGTACCTGCGGGACCACGCCCGGATCATCGGCGGCCTCGTCGCCGACCTCCAGGACGCGCTCGTCGGCCTCGCCGAGGCCCACGCGGACGTCGCCATGCCCGGCCGTACGCACCTCCAGCACGCCCAGCCGGTGCTCTTCGCCCACCACGTCCTCGCCCACGTCCAGTCGCTCTCCCGGGACGCCGAGCGGCTGCGGCAGTGGGACACCCGGACGGCGGTCTCCCCGTACGGCTCCGGCGCCCTCGCCGGCTCCTCCCTCGGGCTCGACCCGCAGGCGGTCGCCAAGGACCTCGGCTTCGAGCGGGGCTCGGCCGGCAACTCGATCGACGGCACGGCCTCCCGCGACTTCGTCGCCGAGTTCGCCTTCATCACGGCGATGATCGGCGTCAACCTCTCGCGGATCGCCGAGGAGATCATCATCTGGAACACGAAGGAGTTCTCCTTCGTTACCCTGCACGACGCCTTCTCCACCGGCTCCTCGATCATGCCGCAGAAGAAGAACCCCGACATCGCCGAGCTGGCGCGGGGCAAGTCCGGCCGCCTGATCGGCAACCTCTCCGGTCTGATGGCCACCCTGAAGGCCCTCCCGCTCGCCTACAACCGGGACCTCCAGGAGGACAAGGAGCCGGTCTTCGACTCCTGCGACCAGCTGGAGATCCTGCTGCCCGCCTTCACCGGCATGATGGCCACGCTCACGGTCAACCGGGAGCGCATGGAGGAGCTCGCCCCGGCCGGTTTCTCGCTCGCCACCGACATCGCGGAGTGGCTGGTCAGGCAGGGCGTGCCCTTCCGGGTGGCGCACGAGGTGGCCGGCGAGTGCGTGAAGGTCGCCGAGTCCGAGGGCAAGGAGCTGGACGAGCTGACGGACGAGCAGTTCGCCAAGATCTCCGAGCACCTCACCCCCGAGGTCCGCACGGTCCTCGACGTCCCCGGCGCCCTCGCCTCCCGCAACGGCCGGGGCGGCACCGCCCCCTCGGCGGTCGCGGTCCAGCTGGTCGAGGTCAAGGCGGACCTGGTCATCCAGCACGCCTGGGCCGAGGCCAAGAAGTAGGACTCAGCCCGTCACGGTGCCGCCTGGGCCGAGGCCAAGAGGTAGGACTCAGCCCGTCACAGCGCCGCCGCCCACTCCGCGAGCGCGTCGAAGTCCGGCCGGATCAGTCCGATCCGGGGGTCGACGTGCAGGAGCAGGGCGGCGGCGAGGTGTTTCTGCTCCACGTACTCGTGGTCGTACGGCGTGATGTCGTCGTCCACCCAGGCGAACGGCCGCCCCGCCGCGTACTCCAGGATGTACTGGGTCTTCCAGAACGTCCCGCGCGGGGCGGCCCCGTGCATGGTCGGCCAGTCGATGAACGGCAGCTCGGGGAGCCCGAGCCGCGGCCCGATCCACTCGTTGGCCTCGTTCTTCCAGGTCGTCGCCCACACCAGCTCGTACGCCCCGGCCAGGGCGCGCAGCTCGACGCCGTGACCGGGGTCGAGCCACACCCGGAGCGGCTTCGTGTCGAACCAGCCGCCCGGCCGCATCCGGTGCGTCGTGTACCCCTCCGGGCGCCGTTCGCGTTGCGCCGCGTACGGATTCAGCGGACCGTCGACATCGAGCAGCAGCAGGGGTCTGGTCATCCGCACAGCTTTCCGTTCCCGCCCTCGATGAGGCGTGGATTTATCGAATGAGACACGGATGTCTCATTGGGTGTATGGTTGTCTCATGTCAGTCGATCGCACCCAGGTGCTCCATGCCGCCGCCGCCCTGCTCACCCGCAAGGCGACCGCCACCATGGACGAGGTCGCCCGCGCCGCCGGGATCGGCCGCGCCACGCTGCACCGGCACTTCGCCGGGCGGGACGCCCTGGTGCGGGCGCTCGAAGAGCTCGGGATCCAGGAGCTGGAGGCGGCCCACGACCGGGCCCGCACCGCGGAGGGTCCCGCCGACGAGGCCGTACGACGGCTCGTCGCCGAGGTCGAGGACGTCGCACCGCTGCTCTCGTTCCTCGTCACCGAGAACCAGCTCTTCGAGGGCGACCAGCAGAACGACGGCTGGGAACGCCTCGACGCCCGGGTCTCCGCGCTCTTCCGGCGCGGTCAGGAAGAAGGCGTCTTCCGCATCGACATGACCCCCGCCTGGCTCACCGAGGCCTTCTACGGGCTCATCGGTTCCGGCGCCTGGGCCGTGCAGGACGGCCGGGTCGCCGCCAAGGACTTTCCGTACATGATCGTCGAGCTGCTGCTCGGCGGAGCGCGCAGGAGCGTGGAGAAGTGATCACCAGCACGATCAAGACAGAGAGCCATATCGGGGGCGCGCACCGCCCCGGCCGGTGGCTCGCCCTCTCCGTGCTCGTCCTGGCCGTCCTCCTCGTGGCGGTCGACGCCACGGTACTCGGCCTCGCCACCCCCTTCCTCTCCGAGGACCTCCGGCCCACCGGAAACCAGCTCCTCTGGATCGGCGACGTCTACTCCTTCGTCATCGCCGGACTCCTGGTCTCCATGGGCAGCCTCGGCGACCGCATCGGCCGCAAGAAGCTCCTGCTGATCGGTGCCACCGCCTTCGGCGCCCTCTCGGTCCTGAACGCCTACGCGACCAGCCCCGAGATGATGATCGTCGCCCGCGCCCTCCTCGGCGTCGCCGGCGCGACCCTGATGCCGTCGACCCTGGCCCTCATCCGGAACCTCTTCCACGACGCCCGCGAGCGCAGCCTCGCCATCGGCATCTGGGGTGCCATGGCCTCGGCCGGTGCCGCCGTCGGACCGGTCGTCGGCGGATTCCTCCTGGAGCACTTCTGGTGGGGCTCCGTCTTCCTCATCAACCTGCCCGTCATGGCCGTCCTGGTCCTCGTCGGCGCCAAGCTGATCCCCGAGTCGAAGAACCCGAACCCCGGCCCCTGGGACGTGCCCAGCGTCGCCCTGTCCCTCGTCGGCGTCATCGGCATCGTGTACGCCGTCAAGGAGCTGGCCTCCCACGGCCTCTCCCCGGACGCCGGCGTCGCCGCGCTCCTCGGCGTGGCCGCCCTGGCCTGGTTCGTCCGCAGGCAGCTGACCCTGCCCGCGCCGCTCCTGGACATGCGGCTCTTCCGCCACCGCGGCTTCTCCGGGGCCGTCGCCGCCGACCTGCTGACCATCCTCGGCCTGTCCGGCCTGGTGTTCTTCCTGTCCCAGTTCTTCCAGCTGGTCCAGGGCCGCCAGCCGCTGGAGGCCGGACTGGCCGAACTCCCCGCCGCGATCGGCGCGGTGACGGCCGGTCTGATCGCCGGCGTGGTCGCCCGCCGCTACTCCGTACGGTCCGTGGTGGCCGGCGGTCTCGCCGCGGTCGGCCTCTCCCTGGCCGTCCTGACGACGCTCGACCAGCACACCGGCTACCCGCTGCTCGGGGCCACCCTCCTCGTCGTCGGCGTGGGCGCGGGCTTCTCCTTCACCGTGACCGCGGACGTGATCCTCTCCAGCGTCCCGAAGGAGCAGGCCGGTTCCGCCTCCGCGGTCTCCGAGACCGCGTACGAACTGGGCGCCGCGCTCGGCATCGCCATCCTCGGCTCGATCGTGACCGGCGTCTACCGGGGCTTCGCCACCCCGGCCGGGGTCCCCTCGGACGTCGCGTCGGCCGCCCACGAGTCGCTCGGCGGCGCGGTCGAGGCCTCCGGCACCCTCGCCCCCGGGACGGCGAGCGCGCTGGTGTCCTCCGCCCAGGAGGCCTTCGTCGACGGTCTGCGGATCGCGGCCGGCGTCGGCGCGGCGGTCCTCCTCGCGACGGCGGTCGCGGCCTGGTTCCTGCTGAAGGGCCAGAAGCTGGAGGACGGCGTCGAGCACTGACGCACCCCCGGACACGGAAGTGCCCCGTACGGCCGAAAGGCGTACGGGGCACTTCCGTGTGCGGCGGACGCGGTTACGCGGCCTTCGCCTTCGTGGCGTACATGTCCACGTACTCCTGCCCGGACAGACGCATCACCTCGGCCATCACCGAGTCCGTCACCGCCCGGAGCACGTACCGGTCCCGGTCCATCCCGTCGTACCGCGAGAACTCCATCGCCTCGCCGAAGCGGACCGTCACCCGGCCCGGGCGCGGGAAGCCCGCACCGCCCGGCTGGATCTTGTCGGTGCCGATCATCGCGAACGGGATCACCGGCGCGCCCGTCATCAGGGTGAGCCGCGCGATGCCCGTACGACCGCGGTACAGACGCCCGTCCGGGGAGCGGGTGCCCTCGGGGTAGATCGAGAAGATCTTGCCCTCCTCCAGCACGCGACGGCCCGTCATCAGCGCCGCCACACCGCCGCGGCCGCCGTCCCGGTCCACCGGGATCATGCCGACGCTGGTGAAGAACCAGGCCATCGCCCGGCCCTTGAGGCCCTTGCCCGTCACGTACTCGTCCTTGCCGATGAAGAAGACCGGACGGTCCAGGCAGATCGGCATGATCATCGAGTCGATGAAGGTCAGGTGGTTGCCCGCGAGGATCACGGGTCCCGTCCCCGGGATGTTCTCGAGGCCCTCCACGCGGGGGCGGAACATCAGGCGCATGACCGGCCCGAGCACTGCCTTGATGATCGCGAGACGGGACAACGGTTCCTCCGGTGGGAAGCGGGTCGGTCGAGCCGGTCGGACCGACGGCTGGAGCTCGCGACGATACTCGCGGGTCACCCCCACGCGCACATCGGGTTCACCGAGTGGATACGCAGTGTTGACGCGTGTTTCCGCCATGTTCCGCCCAGGTCCGCCGCCCGTAGGGGCCCGCTGCCTACCGTCGGGGACATCGATTGACAGGTGCGGGACATCACACCGCGGCTCACACAGGAGGATCCCCCATGACCCAGGGCGAACGCCGGATCCCGGCACGGCGCACGGTTCTCGGCGCGGCGGGCGCCACCGTCCTCGGCGCCTCCACGGCCGTCGCGGCCGGTGCCGGCACCGCGACGGCCGCCACGGCGCACCCGGACCGCGCGTCCGGACACGGCCGCGGCTACCGCTCCCTGCCCGTCCCCACCGTCATCGGCCACCGGGGCGCCAGCGGCTACCGGCCCGAGCACACCCTCGGCTCCTACCGGCACGCCCTCGACCTCGGCGCCCACGTCGTCGAGCAGGACCTCGTCCCCACCCGGGACGGCCACCTCGTCTGCCGTCACGAGAACGACATCAGCGGCACCACCGACGTCGCCGACCACCCCGAGTTCGCCTCCCGCAGGACCACGAAGACCGTCGACGGCGTCGCCCTCACCGGCTGGTTCACCGAGGACTTCACGCTCGCCGAGCTCAAGACCCTGCGGGCCAAGGAGCGCATCCCCGCCACCCGCCAGGAGAACACCCTCTACGACGGGCGCTGGACCGTCCCCACCTTCGAGGAGGTGCTGCGCTGGGCCGAGGACGAGGGCCGCCGCCGGGGCCGCGAGATCTGGCTCCACGTCGAGACCAAGCACCCCAGCTACTTCCGCTCCCTCGGCCTCGGCCTGGAGGAGCGGCTGGCGAAGCTCCTGCGCCGGTACGGACGCCACCGCGCGAACTCCCCGGTCTTCCTCCAGTCCTTCGAGCCCAGCAGCATCCAGCGGCTGGCGAAGCTGGTCGACGCCCCCGGCGTCGTCCTGCTCTCCGGCGCGAGCACCCGCCCCTGGGACTTCGTCCAGGCCGGAGACCCGCGCACCGTCGCCGACCTGGTCACCCCCGAGGGCCTGCGCTGGATCGCCTCCTACGCCCAGGGGATCGGCCCCACCCTCGACCTCGTCATCCCGAAGGACGCCGCCGGCCGGCTCACCACCCCCACCACCCTCGTCCGCGACGCGCACGCCGAGGGCCTGATCCTCCACCCGTACACGCACCGCAACGAGAACACCTTCCTGCCCGCCGAGTACCGCAGGGGCACCGACCCGACGGCGTACGGCGACGCCTTCGGGTCCCTCAGGCGGTACCTGGAGACGGGCATCGACGGCATCTTCGCCGACAACCCGGACACGGCGCTGCTTGCCGCCGAGGACCTCACGGGACGCGGCTGACCCGGGCCCCCGACGAGGGGGGGGCGTACGGGCGGACCACCGGCCCGTACGCCCCCCTCCCGGGTGGTTTACGCCCCGCGCCGCAACCGCGGCCGCGCACCCCGGCATCGTGCCCGTCATGACCACCCCCGAGACCGCCCCCGTCCCGCGGACCCAGGAGCGGCCGGCCGCCCCCGGCCTCCTCGCCGCCCTCGCCCCGCTGCTCTCCGCCGAGTCCGACGCCGAGGCCCCCGCCGCCGGCGTCGACCCCGGCGACCTCGAACAGGCCGTCTGGCTCCGCCTCCTGGAACAGCTCCGGGAGACCGGCACCGCCCCGGAGCGCCCCGCCGAATGGCTGCGCCGGGCCGTCCGCGCGGAGGCGCGCCGCGCCCGCAGGACCCACGACCGGGAACGCCCCTACCGCGACGAACCCGCCGGGGAGCCGGGCGACGCGGAGCCCCAGGGCTCCCCGGAACAGTCCCTGTTGGCCGCCGAGGGACGCCGCAGCCTGCGCGCCGCCGTCACCCGGACACCCGGCCGCTGCCCCAAGGTGCTCACCGCGATGCTCGACCCGGAGGACCCCACGTACCGGGAAATCGCAGGAGAGTTGGGTATCTCACAGGGCAGTCTGGGGCCGATGCGTTCCCGTTGCCTGGGATGCCTGCGCAGAATGCTCGCGGCAGAGGTTCCCGCCCCGGGTCGACGGGGAAGGGTGCGGTAAACCGGTGATCGACCAGATGAGCGGGAGGCGTGCACACATGGGCCTGAGTGTGACCATCTCAGCGGCGGACGCGCAGGACGCGGAGCACATCCTGAAGCTCCAGTACCTCTGCTACCAGAGCGAGGCGGAGCTGTACGGGGACTGGTCGATCGAACCGCTCACCCAGTCCCTGGACGCCCTGCGCGCCGAACTGGACGAGGGGTACGGACTCGTGGCCCGGCTCGGCGACGAGGTCGTCGCCTCCGTGCGGGGCCGCCTCGACGAGGACGGCACGGTGCGGATCGCCAAGCTGATCGTCCACCCGCGCATGCGGCGGCACGGCCTCGGCGGCCGGCTCCTCGACGGCATCGAGCGCCACTTCGCGGCCGCGGCCCCCGCGACGGCGTCCGCCAAGCGCTACCAGCTCTTCACCGGCCACCGCAGCGAGGGCAACCTGCGCCTCTACCGCAGCAAGGGCTACGCGCAGGTGAGCACCCGGGAACTCGGCCCGAAGCTCACCCTGGTGACCCTGGAGAAGGCCGCCTAGGCGGCCCTGGCCGCCCTCCGGGCGACGACGGGAGTGTGACGACACGCCCTAGGCGGCCTTGGCCGCCCGCCGCAGCCACCAGATGCCGGTCAGCGGCAGCAGCACCGGGATGAAGACGTACCCGTAGCCGAAGTCCGACCAGACCGTGGCGTCCGGGAAGGCGGACGGCTCCACCAGCGTCCAGGTCCCCACGATCAGCACGCCCGCGAGCTCGGCGGCGCAGCACACCAGCGCCGCCCTGCGGGCCTTCTCCCCACCGCGCACCAGCGTGTACGTGATGAAGACGTAGACCACCGCCGCCACCGCCGACAGGCTGTACGCGAGCGGCGCCCGGTCGAACTCGGTGGCGATCTGGTAGATCGAGCGGGAGACCGCGCCGACCGACATCACGCCGTACAGCCAGACGAGCAGCATGCCCGGACCCGTGACGAGCCGGGCCTTTCCCTGGGTCTCGGTCGCGGTCATGGTCAGCCCACCGTCCAGATGTCGTAGAGACGCACTTCGAGCACGGCCAGGACGACCGCGCCCGCCGCCACCGTCGCCGAACCCCACCGGCTCCGCTCCGCGAGCGACATGAAACCGGCGATCGGCACCGCGCACAGCGCGCCGAGGAGATAGGCCACGAAGATCGTCGTGCCTTCCTCGGCCTTCTCGCCGCGCGCCAGCTGCACGATGCCGACGATCAGCTGGACCAGGACCAGGAAGGTCACCACGGCCATGCCGATGAAGTGCCAGTCCTTGGTCGACTGGTCCCGGAAGGCGGCGAAGCCGCACCAGGCGGCGAGGGCGAGCGCGGCCACGGAGACCGCGACCGTCAGGGCGTCAAGCATGCGCCCGAGGGTATTACGGGCCGAATGGCCCGATGCGCTCGCCCCCCGGCTCGCCGGGAGAGGAACCGGGGCCCGCCGCCGCGTGGCCTTGGCCACATCCGGGCCCCGGCGCGGCCCCCGCGAGGCCCGCGCCCCGGACCGCTTCCCTCCAGGCCACGCGGGGAAAGAAGAGGTCGACGGCGCCTCCGGGGCGTCCGCATGGCGTCTCAATCACGTCCGGTATTCGGACACTCCCCTTCCCTTCGCAGCTGCGCATGTTTTACTTGCAGACATGACCACGACGAGCAGCCGCACCCTTGCGACCGAGGCGAACACGACGCCCGGTGCTCGTTGTATGTGTCGAATGTGCGCCATCTGAGGGCCCCCGCCTGAGCCTCGCGCCCCGAAGCGAGACCCCGACGGCCGAGCCGATCCGCCCGCCACCCGGCGCCGGACCGTGCCTGCCCCGCGCACCGCTGCCGCCCGGCCACCAGCCGGAGCAGCCCCTCCCGTGCGCCTGACTGTCCGAATGACGAATGCCCCGTGCACGACGGACCCCGCGTCGCGCACTCGACAGTGACGGAAACCCCTGTGATCACCACTTCGGGCCTGACCAAGGTCTACGAGTCGCGCGGCCGGCAGGTCACCGCTCTGGACGGCGTCGACCTCCACGTCCGCGAGGGCGAGGTGTTCGGCGTGATCGGCCAGAGCGGCGCCGGCAAATCCTCGCTCATCCGCTGCGTCAACCTCCTGGAGCGCCCCACCTCCGGCACGGTGACCGTCGACGGCGTCGACCTCACCGCCCTCGCCGGGAGGAGCCGCCGCGCCGGGAAGGACCTGCGGCGCGCGCGCAGCAGCATCGGCATGGTCTTCCAGCACTTCAACCTGCTGTCCTCCCGCACGGTCAAGGACAACATCGAACTCCCCCTGGAGATCCTGGGCGTCTCCGGAGCCGAGCGCTCCCGCCGCGCCCTGGAACTCCTCGACCTGGTCGGCCTCGCCGACAAGGCGAAGTCCTACCCCGGACAGCTCTCCGGCGGGCAGAAGCAGCGCGTCGGCATCGCCCGCGCCCTCGCCGGCGAGCCGAAGGTCCTGCTCTCCGACGAGGCCACCAGCGCCCTCGACCCGGAGACCACCCGCTCGATCCTCCAGCTCCTGCGCGACCTCAACCAGCAGCTCGGCCTCACCGTCCTGCTCATCACGCACGAGATGGACGTCGTCAAGACGATCTGCGACTCCGCCGCCCTGATGCAGCACGGCCGCGTCGTCGAGTCCGGCACCGTCGGCGAACTGCTCGCCACCCCCGGCTCCCAGCTGGCGGCCGAGCTCTTCCCGGTCGGCGGCGCGCCCACCGGCCCCGACCGCACCGTCGTCGACGTCACGTTCCACGGCGAGGCCGCCACCCAGCCGGTGATCTCGCAGCTCTCCCGCACGTACAACATCGACATCTCGATCCTCGGGGCGGCGATGGACACCGTCGCCGGGAAGCAGATCGGCCGGATGCGGATCGAACTGCCCGGGCGGTACGAGGAGAACGTCGTCCCGGTGGGCTTCCTGCGCGAGCAGGGCCTCCAGGTCGAGATCGTGGAAGACGCCGGGGCCGTGGCGGACGCCGCGCCCGCGCTGGTCAAGGAAGGTGCCAAGTGACCTGGTCGGAGATGCAGCCCCTCCTGGAGCAGGGCACCCTCGACACCCTCTACATGGTCCTGTGGGCCACCGTCGTCACCATCGTCGGCGGCCTGCCGCTCGGCATCCTCCTCGTCCTCACGGACAAGGGCGGACTGCTCCAGAACCGGCCGGTGAACAAGGTCGTCGGTGCGATCGTGAACATCGGGCGTTCGCTCCCGTTCATCATCCTGCTGATCGCCCTGATCCCCTTCACGACCTTCGTCGTCGGCACCTTCATCGGCCCGACCGCGATGATCGTGCCGCTCGCCATCGGCGCCATCCCCTTCTTCGCGCGCCTCGTCGAGACCTCGATCCGCGAGGTCGACCACGGACTCGTCGAAGCCGTCCAGGCCATGGGCGGCGGCATCCCCACCATCGTCCGCAAGGTCCTCCTCCCGCAGGCCCTGCCCTCGCTGATCTCGGGCGTCACGACCACCGTGATCGTGCTCATCGGCTACTCGGCGATGGCCGGCGCGGTCGGCGGCGAAGGCCTCGGATCCAAGGCCGTCACCTACGGATACCAGCGCTTCGACACCACGTTCATGCTCGTCACCGTCGTCGTCCTGGTCGCCATCGTGACCGTCGTCCAGCTCATCGGCGACGGAGTCGTCCGACTCCTCGCCCGCCGGGGCCGCACCGCCTGACGGCCGCCCGGCCACCCACGACTTCGTTCTCGAAGAACAGCCCGGACTTGTTGTCCAGGCGTCCACCGCTCCACCGGAAAGAGGCACTCTTCGTGCGTAAGAACATCAAGCTCACCGCCGGTATCGCCGCCACCGCGGCCCTGGCCCTCGGCCTCACCGCCTGCGGCACGTCCTCGGACCCGTCCTCCTCCAAGGACGCGGCCGGCTCCGCCGACAAGCCGCTCGTCGTCGCCGCGTCCCCGACGCCGCACGCCGACATCCTCAACTTCGTCAAGGACAACCTGGCCGAGAAGGCCGGCCTGAAGCTGGAGGTGAAGGAGTTCACGGACTACGTCCTGCCGAACACCGCCACCCAGAGCGGCCAGGTCGACGCCAACTTCTTCCAGCACAAGCCGTACCTCGACGACTTCAACAAGAAGAACAAGACCACCATCGTCCCCGTGGTCAACGTCCACCTGGAGCCGCTGGGCCTCTACTCCAAGAGCCTCAAGTCGGTGAAGGACATCAAGCCCGGCCAGACCGTCGCCGTCCCGAACGACACCACCAACGAGGGCCGCGCGCTGCACCTCCTCGCGGAGAACGGCCTCATCACCCTCAAGGGCGGCGTCGGCACCGACGCCAAGCTCTCCGACATCACCGACAAGAAGGGCCTGGAGTTCAAGGAGCTGGAGGCCGCCACCGTGCCCCGCGCCCTGAACGACGTGGACGCCGCCGTCATCAACGGCAACTACGCCATCGAGGCGAAGCTCTCCCCGTCGAAGGACTCCCTCGTCCTGGAGAAGGCGGAGGGCAACCCGTACGCCAACTTCCTCGCCGTCAAGGCCGGCAACGAGAAGGACGCCCGCGTGCAGAAGCTCGCCAAGCTCCTCAACTCGCCCGAGGTGAAGAAGTACATCGAGGACACCTACAAGGGCTCGGTCATCCCGGCCTTCGGCGCCGCCAAGTAAGGCACGACGCCCGAGGGACCGTCAGACCGGCTCCCCCGTACCGTCCTTGATCAGAAGGCCCCCGCATCCCGTCCGGTGCGCGGGGCCTTCGCCGTGCCCGCGTCCCGTACCCCCGCCACACCCGACCCGGCCATGCGCACCGGCGGTCGCATGCTGCATGCTGTGCGTTCACGGTCGATTCGGACGGTCCACGGCATGGAGCTGAGCATGACTACCACCTTTCCGGATATCTCCATCAACACGGACCGGTTGGTGCTGCGCGCGCTCGAGGAGGCGGACGCCCCCGCCCTCGCCGAGATGATGAACGACGAGATGGTCGCCGCCTGGACCGCCGTCCCCCAGCCGTACACCGAGGACGCCGCACAGCGCTGGATCACCGAGTACGCCCCCGCCGAACGCACCGCGGGCCGCGGACTCGACCTCGCCGTCACCGAGTTCCTCACCCAGCGCCTCGTGGGCATCGTCCAGCTGAGCCACACGAACTGGCGGGTCCGCTCCACCGAGATGTCGTACATCGTGGCGCCCTGGGCCCGCGGCGAGGGCTACGCCTCCGAAGCCGCCCTCGCCACCGCCCAGTGGCTCTTCGGCGACCAGAAGTTCGAACGCCTGGAACTGCGCACCGCCGCCGACAACACCGCCTCCCAGCAGGTCGCCCAGAAGATCGGCTGCATCAGCGAGGGCGTCCTGCGCAACGCCTGCATAGCCCGCACCCGCACCGAGGACGGCACCTGGGCCGAACTGCGGACGGACTTCATCGTCTGGGGCCTCCTCCCCGAGGACCTCGACGGCGTCGCCGACCAGCTGGCCGAGGCCGGATACTCCTCGTACACCGACTGGAGCTGAGCCTCCCCCCGCGACGATCCCGGGGTACGCTCGGCACGCCCCCGACCTGCGACGACACCCAGGGAGACAGACGACGATGGCCGACCGCGTCACGGTGATCGGTTGGGACGGCTCACCCCTCACCGAGGCGGCCCGGTCCGCGCTCTCCGCCGCCACCCTCGTGGCCGGCGCCGCACACCACCTGGCGCTGCCCGAAGTGCCCCCGGGCGCCGAACGCATCCGCCTCGGCAGCGTCGACCTCGCGGCCCGCCGCGTCGCCACCCACCGGGGCACCGCCGTCGTCCTCGCCGACGGCGACCCCGGCTTCTTCGGCGTCGTCCGCACCCTGCGCGCCCCCGAGCACGGCCTGGAGGTCGAGGTCGTCCCCGCCGTCTCCTCCGTCGCCGCCGCCTTCGCGCGGGCCGGCATGCCCTGGGAGGACGCCCGCATCGTCGTCGCCCACCAGCGGACCCTGCGCCGCGCCGTCAACGTCTGCCGCGCCCACCCCAAGGTCGCCGTCCTCACCTCGCCGGGCGCCGGACCCGTCGAACTCGCCCTCCTCCTCGACGGCGTCCACCGCACCTTCGTCGTCTGCGAGGAACTCGGCACCGACCGTGAACAGGTCTCCGTCCTCACCTCGGACAAGGCCGCCGACCACACCTGGCGCGACCCGAACGTCGTGCTCGTCATCGGAGGCCCGGCCGGCGGACCCCCCACCGCCCCCTGGCTGATGGGCCAGGACCCGGCCGCGCGCACGGTCCGCGGCTGGGGCCTCCCCACCGAGGAGTACGACTCCGAGGACGAGGGCCCCGGAGCCGCGCTGACCCGCCCCGGCGCCGGCACCGACCCCGCCCTGCGCGCCGCCCAGCTCGCCCGGCTCGGCCCCCGTACCGGCGACCTCGTCTGGGACATCGGCTGCTCCGGCGGCGCGTTCTCCGTGGAGGCCGCCCGCTTCGGCGCCGCCGTCATCGCCGTCGACGCCGACCCGTCCGCCTGCGCCCGCACCGAACGCGCCGCCCGCCGCCACGGAGTGCCCCTCCAGACCGTCCAGGGACGCGCCCCGCACGTCCTGGAGAGCCTGCCCGAGCCCGATGTCGTACGGATCGCCGCGGGCGGCGTCCCCGTCGTCACCGCCTGCACCGACCGGCGCCCGGAGCGCATCGTCGCCCACGCCTCCACCCGCGACGAGGCCGAGGCCATCGGCGCCGCCCTCGGCGACGGCGGCTACGCCGTCGAGAGCCTCCTCCTCCAGACCGTCGGACTCGACCCGGACGACTGGTCGGAACGCGAGCGTTCGGTCGTGTTCCTGCTGACCGGACGCAGGATCGACCGAGCCCCGTGACCCGGCCGCCCCGCGGGGGCAGGG
Source organism: Streptomyces sp. NPDC002232 (assembly GCF_042890295.1). Lineage (NCBI taxonomy): Bacteria > Bacillati > Actinomycetota > Actinomycetes > Kitasatosporales > Streptomycetaceae > Streptomyces > Streptomyces sp. NPDC002232. Next base: position 280,582 of record NZ_JBIARV010000007.1, read on the forward strand.
TAGGCTGGCCGATTGTTGTACCGCACCGGGACGTTCGGCGCTCTGTTCGTCAATGTCCCGAATGGGTGGCCGCTTTCCGCCACCGATGTGGTACGTGACAAGGGGGGACCGCGCGACGTGGCGCAGTCCACAGCGCACCGTGGCGAATCTCCCTGCCACGATGGCCGAGGGCCGCGACAATGTGTGGGTGTTCGCGTGTGCTTCGTGCCGCGCGGCGCGCGCGCTCGTTCTTGTCGACGGGCGCAGGTCTGAAGGAGCACAAGCGATGGGCGAGGGGTACGCATGACGGACACCGGCCAGGTCCCGGGCGAGGGGCTGCCGGAGAACGCAGGCATGGTCGAGCAGCCGGGCATCCCCGCACCGGGCGCGTACACCTTCCTGGACCCCTCCGAGCACGCCGCCGAAGACGACGACATCCTGCTGATGCCGGGCGCCCAGGGCGCCTGGAGCGAGCACCCGCCGGGCGTCGTGCCCGCCCCGCCGGTCGCCGTACCGGCACCGCACGTCGTCCCCGGCCAGGGAGTCCCGCACGCCGCCGCCGAGGCTCCGGCCCCGATGGGCGACCCCCTCACCGATCCGCTGCCGGACCCCCTCACCGGCCCGCTCCCCGACGGGGTGGCGCTCGCCGACGTGCTGACGGCCCCGCAGGGCGCACAGCTCGGCACGCCCGCGCACGGCGTCCCGGTGCCCCCGCAGGAGCCGGTCCCCACCGAGCACGGCTACGAGCCGGGCATCCTCGACACCGGCGCCCACGAGGCGGCCGGCCGCGACACCGGCTCCGTCGACCTCGGCGGCGTCCGCATGCCCCCGCCCGCCACGGCCCCGACCCCGCCGCCGTCCCGGCGCCCCCTGCACCTGGGCCCGCCCGTCCCCGAGGCCACGGGCGGCGTGGTGCTCTCGCTGGCCGACCGTGGCCCGGCCGCGGCGCCCGCCCCGGCCCCGCAGCCCGCGCCGGTCGTGGCCACGACGCCCGCCCCGGTGCCGGTGCGCAACCCCGGCCCGCCGACCACGGGACCCGAGTACTTCGAGATCGCGCAGGACCAGCAGCTGGCGCCGCAGGGCGCCGAGCCGTGGGTCGCGCAGCCGCAGGAGCCGGCCGCACCGCAGGCACCCGCAGAAACGGTCGTCCCGGCGGCCCAGTTCGTCCAGGTCGACGGCGCCGTCCCGACGACCCCGCACCTGGCCCCGGTGCCGCAGCCGACCGAGGAGCCCTCGGTCCCCGTGGAGACGGCTCCGGAGATCCCGGAGCAGGCCGTGGCCCCCGAGGTCCAGGCCACCGTCCCCGCCCCGCGCGAGGCCGAGCCGGCCGCACCGGTCCAGGAGACCGAGCCGCAGGCAGCCGAACCCGCGGCGGAGCTCCCGGTCGAGCCCGCGCCGCCGGTCGAGCCCGCGCAGGAGCCGGTGCCCGTCCCGCAGCCCGAGGCGCAGGCCGCCGAGGAGACGGCCCCGGAGCCGGTGGACGCCGTCGCGGAGGAGCTCACGGAGCCCGCCTCGGCGGAGGCCCCGGCGCAGCTTCCCGTCGAGGTCCCGGCGCAGCAGCAGGTCGAGATCCCGGCGCAGCAGGCCGAGGAGCCGGTCGAGGCCGTCGCCGAGGAGATCCCGGTCGCGGTCGCGGTCGAGGAAGCACCGGTCGAAGCGCTTCCCGAGGCTCTTCCGGAGGCACTTCCCGAGCCGGCCCCCGAGGCGCAGCCCGCCCCCGAGGCACCGGCCGCCGCCCACCCGGAGACCCAGACGCTCGACGCCCAGGCCGCCGGAGTCCCGATCCCCGAGGTCCAGACCCACGAGGTCCAGATCCACGAGGTCCAGATCCCCGAGGTCCAGGCTCCCGAGGTCCAGGCCCCCCACAGCGAGGTGGCCGACCTCCCGGCGGCCGACACGGAGGCGCCCGAGGCCGAGACCCCCGTGGTCGCCGAGACGGCCCCCGTCGCCGAGCAGGCCCCCGTCGCCGAGACGACCCCCGAGGCTCCGGCCCCCGACGCCGCGATCACCGAGCTCCCGGCCCCCGACGCCGCCGTCACGGAGGCTCCGGCCCCCGACGCGGACGTCACCGAGGCCCCGGCCCCCGAGGCGGACGTCGTCGACCCGACGGCCGAAGCGACGCCGGACGCCGACCAGGCCGAGATCGACGACCCCGCCGAGGACGCCGCCCCGGCCGCCGTCGCCGCCCCGGCCCAGGCTGTGGCCGTGGACTCGGCGCCGGCCCCCGGCTACGACGACGCGGAGCGCGAGGCGGTCCTGCGGGTGATGCGGGAGCGCCGCGACATCCGCAACGGCTTCCGCGGCGACCCGATCCCGCACGAGGTGCTCCTGCGCGTCCTCGAAGCCGCGCACACCGCGCCCAGCGTCGGCCACTCCCAGCCCTGGGACTTCGTGGTCATCCGCTCGGCGGAGACCCGGCAGACGATGCACGAGCTGGCCCAGCGGCAGCGCGAGGCCTACGCCAAGTCGCTGCCGAAGGCCCGGGCGAAGCAGTTCAAGGAACTGAAGATCGAGGCCATCCTCGACACCCCGGTGAACATCGTCGTCACCGCCGACCCGACGCGCGGCGGCCGCCACACCCTGGGCCGCTACACGCAGCCGCAGATGGCCCCGTACTCCTCGGCCCTCGCCGTCGAGAACCTCTGGCTCGCGGCCCGCGCCGAGGGCCTGGGCGTCGGCTGGGTCAGCTTCTTCGACGAGCGCGAGATGGTCCGCACCCTCGGCCTCCCCGAGCACCTCGAAGTCGTCGCGTACCTCTGCGTGGGCTACGTCGACGAGTTCCCGGACGAGCCCGAGCTGATGCAGGCGGGCTGGTCCAAGCGCCGCCCGCTGGCGTGGGTCGTCCACGAGGAGACGTACGGCCGCCGGGCCCTGCCCGGCGAGGAGCCGCACGACCTCCTCCAGGAGACCGTCGCGAACATCCGCCCGCTGGACGCCAAGGCGCTCGGCGAGGCCTGGGAGCGACAGAAGCGCATGACCAAGCCCGCCGGGGCCCTCGGCATGCTGGAGATCATCTCCGCGCAGCTCTCGGGTCTCTCCCGGATGTGCCCGCCCCCGATCCCGGAGCCGGCGGCCGTGGCGATCTTCGCGGGCGACCACGGTGTGCACGCCCAGGGCGTGACCCCGTGGCCGCAGGAGGTCACCGGCCAGATGGTGGCCAACTTCCTCGGCGGGGGAGCGGTCTGCAACGCCTTCGCGAACCAGGTCGGCGCCGAGGTCTGCGTCATCGACGTCGGCGTGGCCTCCGAACTCCCGGCCACGCCCGGCCTCCTGCCGCGCAAGGTCCGCCCGGGGACGGGCGACTTCACCACGGGTCCCGCGATGACCCGCGAGGAGGTGCTCGCCGCGATCGAGGTGGGCATCGAGACGGCCCGCGACCTGGTCGCCGCGGGCAACAAGGCGCTGCTCACGGGCGAGATGGGCATCGCGAACACCACCGCGTCCGCCGCGCTGATCTCGGTCTACACCGGGGTCGACGCCGCCGAGGTCACGGGCCGTGGCACCGGCATCAACGACGAGACGCACGCCCGCAAGGTGGACGTGGTCCGCCGGGCGCTGGACCTGCACAAGCCGGACCCGGCCGACCCCGTCGGCGTCCTCTCGGCGGTCGGCGGTCTGGAGCACGCGGCCCTGGTGGGCCTGATCCTGGGCGCGGCCTCGCTCCGCACCCCGGTGATCCTGGACGGCGTCTCCACGGGCGCGGCGGCCCTCGTCGCCCGCGCGATCGCCCCGGAGTCCCTCGCGGCCTGCATCGCGGGTCACCGCAGCGCCGAACCGGGCCACGTGGCGGCCCTGAACAAGCTGGGCCTGCGCCCGCTGGTGGACCTCGACCTCCGCCTGGGCGAGGGCACGGGCGCGCTCCTGGCCCTCCCGCTCGTGCAGAGCGCGGCCCGCGCGATGCACGAGGTGGCCACGTTCGACTCGGCGGGTGTCACCGAGAAGTAGCACCACCGACGCCTCCCCCGTCCACGACCACCGTGGGCGGGGGAGATCTGTCACAGCGTGACAGGGCCTTGTCACCGATATCGTGGGTACGGGCGCGATCCCCCGCCCCACCAGCCGCTTCACCGCCGCAGCGGCCCCGCACATGCCACGCCCCGAGGAGCCGCTCACCCATGGCAGAGAACGCCGAGCACCCCGCCTACCCCGTCGGCCTCCGCCTCGCCGGCCGCCGTGTCGTCGTCCTCGGCGGCGGCCAGGTGGCCCAGCGCCGGCTCCCGGCCCTGATCGCCGCGGGCGCCGAGATCACTCTGATCTCCCCGTCCGCGACCCCCTCCGTGGACGTGATGGCGGAGACGGGCGAGATCACCTGGATCAGGCGCCGGTACGAGGAGGGCGACCTCGCGGACGCCTGGTACGTGCTGGTGGCGACCACGGACCCGGCGGCGAACGCCGCGGCCTCGGCCGAGGCCGAGCGCACCAGGGTCTGGTGCGTACGGGCGGACGACGCCGAGGCGGCGACCGCCTGGACCCCGGCCACGGGCCGCGACGCCGGTGTGACGGTCGCCGTGCTCACGGGCCACGACCCCCGCCGCTCGGCCGCCGTCCGGGACGCGATCGTCGAGGGGCTCCGCGACGGTTCGATCGCCGCTCCCGCGCACCGCGCCCGCACCCCGTTCGTCGCCCTGGTGGGCGGCGGCCCGGGCGACCCCGACCTCATCACGGTCCGGGGCCGCCGGCTGCTCGCCGAGGCGGACGTCGTCATCGCGGACCGGCTCGGCCCCCGCGACCTCCTGGACGAGCTGCCGCCGCACGTCGAGGTGATCGACGCGGCGAAGATCCCGTACGGCCGCTTCATGGCCCAGGAGGCCATCAACAACGCTCTGATCGAGCACGCCAAGCGGGGCAGGTCGGTCGTCCGCCTCAAGGGCGGCGACCCCTTCGTCTTCGGCCGGGGCATGGAGGAGGCCCAGGCCCTCGCGGCCGAGGGCATCGCCTGCACGGTGGTCCCGGGCATCTCCAGCTCGATCTCGGTCCCGGGCGCGGCCGGCATCCCGGTGACGCACCGCGGGGTGGCGCACGAGTTCACCGTGGTCAGCGGCCATGTGGCCCCCGACGACCCGCGCTCGCTCGTCGACTGGGCGTCGCTCGCGAAGCTCACCGGCACGCTGGTGATCCTGATGGGCGTCGACAAGATCGGGAAGATCGCCGACGCGCTGATCGCGCACGGCAAGAATCCCGACACCCCCCTGGCCCTGGTCCAGGAGGGCACCACGGCAGCCCAGCGCCGGGTCGACGCCACCCTGGCGACGGTCGCGGAGACCGTCAGGGCGCAGGAGGTCCGCCCGCCGGCCGTCATCGTCATCGGCGACGTGGTGACCGAGGGCCCGGACCGGCCGGTCGACCGGGACGGAGACGGCACCCCGCCCCGCCGCGGGTAGCAGAACCCCTCGCACACATTGGCACCACTCCCCGGACAAGGCAGTATCACCACGTGGCCGAACTCATCACGATCGACGACCCCGACGACCCGCGCCTGCGCGACTACACCGGCCTGACCGACGTCGAGCTCCGCCGCAGGCGCGAGCCGGCCGAGGGCCTGTTCATCGCGGAGGGCGAGAAGGTCATCCGCCGGGCCCGGCAGGCCGGGTACGAGATGCGCTCGATGCTGCTCTCCGCCAAGTGGGTCGACGTCATGCGGGACGTCATCGACGAGGTGCCCGCGCCCGTGTACGCGATCCAGCCGGACCTCGCGGAACGCGTCACCGGCTACCACGTGCACCGCGGCGCGCTGGCCTCGATGCAGCGCAAGCCGCTGCCCGAGGCGGGGGAGCTGCTGGCCGGCGCCCGGCGCGTGGTCGTCATGGAGTCGGTGAACGACCACACCAACATCGGCGCGATCTTCCGCAGCGCCGCGGCCCTCGGCATGGACGCGGTCCTGCTCTCCCCGGACTGCGCGGACCCGCTGTACCGGCGCTCCGTGAAGGTCTCGATGGGCGCGGTGTTCTCGGTGCCGTACGCCCGGCTCGACACCTGGCCCCGGGGCCTGGAGACCGTGCGGGAGGCCGGCTTCAAGCTGCTCGCCCTCACCCCGGCGGAGAAGGCCACGTCCATCGACGAGGCCGCCCCGCACCGTCTGGACCGGGTGGCGCTGATGCTGGGCGCGGAGGGCGACGGCCTGTCCACGCAGGCGCTGCGCGCCGCGGACGAGTGGGTCCGCATCCCGATGGCCCACGGGGTCGACTCGCTCAACGTGGGCGCGGCGGCGGCCGTCGCCTTCTACGCGGTGGCGACGGGCCGACCGGAGTCCTGACCCTCTCCGGAATCCCGTCCCGGCCGGGAGGCGGGACGGAATTCCGGCGACATGCCCTAGCTCTGGAGGGCCTGGGCGGCGGCGATGCCCAGCGCCACGATCAGGGTCACCACCACGAAGACGAAGAGCCGCTGCCGCAGCAGCCGGGGGTTGGCGGGACGGCGGCCGGTGGAGGTGGACCGGGCACCGGGCCGGGTCCCGGCCCGGGACTGCGAGGGCCGCGAGCCGCCGGTCCGGGGACCCGCCGACGGCCGGGACGCGGGCCCGGGTCCCCGCCCGGGCCGCTCGGGCCCACGGCCGGGGACGTCCCGGTCGGTGTACCGCTCGGTGGGCCGGACGGCGTTCCGCTCCTCGGCGCGCTCCCGCTGCACCGGCGGCCGCGAGGCCGGCAGCCCCTGGGCCTCGCGGGCGGCGATCTCCTTGAGCCGCATCGACAGCTGGAGGGTGCTCGGACGGTCCTCGGGGTCCTTCGCGAGGCAGGCCCTGATGAGCGGCGCGAGCGCGTCCGGCACCCCCTGGAGCTGGGGCTCCTCGTGCACCACGCGGTAGAGCATGACCTCGGAACTGCCGTGCCCGAAGGGGGAGTCGGCCATCGCCGCGTACGCCAGGGTGGCGCCCAGCGAGAACACGTCGGTGGCGGGCGTGACGGCCGCGCCTCGCACCTGCTCGGGGGCGAGGAAGCCGGGCGAACCGACGGCGGTGCCCACATGGGTCAGGGTGCTGGCCCCGGTGGCCCAGGCGATGCCGAAGTCGATGATGCGGGGGCCCTTGGGGGAGAGCAGGATGTTCGAGGGCTTGAGGTCCCGGTGCACGACCCCTGCCTCGTGGACGGCGACGAGCCCCTCCGAGAGCGCCGCCCCGATGGAGGCGACGTCGGCGGCGCGCAGCGCGCCCTCCTCGGCGACCCGGTCGTGCAGCGAGGGCCCGGGGACGTACTGGGTGGCGAACCAGGGCCGCTCGGCCTCCAGATCGGCGGCCACGAGCCGGGCCGTGCAGCCGCCCCGGATGCGCCGGGCGGCGGACACCTCGCGGGCGAACCGGGACCGGAACTCCTGGTCCTCGGCCAGATCGGGCCGGATCACCTTGAGCGCGACCCGCTGACCGCGCCGGTCGGACCCCAGGTACACGACGCCCATTCCGCCGGCCCCGAGCCTGCGGTGGAGCCGGAACGACCCGACGATCCGCGGATCCTCGCGCCGGAGCCGCATCATCGCCATGTCCGTCCCCTCGTCCGTTCGACGTGGCACAGCTTACGTAGTGCCGCCCGTACGCGCTCATAGGCCGCGCCCTCGCACCGGGACCGATTGTCGGCACGACGGGGGAGGGCGGGGGCGGGAGGGACCGGGGCCCGCTCCCAACCTCCCTTCGCACGAGCCCATTTGGGGGAGCGACGACATCCGTCCGGGCGGCCCGGAGGGCGGGGCGCGGGGGCCGCGCCACCACCCGCGTGACGGGGTCCGGAGGACGTGAGAGAAGTCACGCCCCGGCACCTCGCCGCGCGCCCCCTCCGGGAAGACCCCGGCTTCCGGGCGCCCGTCTCCACCCAGGGGAGTACGTCGCACGGGCGGGCGTCATCCTCCGGGAGGCCCGGAAGTCGGTACGCGGGCATGACGTCCCGGGGCTCCCGGCTCCCTAGTGTTGAGGTCAAGCGGCGGGTGCAGCACTCGTCCCCCGAGGTCAGTCACCCGCCGCGCCAGAACACGACAGGAGAGGATCCATGGCCTACACGGCACACCGGACGACCCCCCGGCCCTCGGGCCGCCGTCACCCCCTGGTGGCCACCGCCATGGTCCTCCCTCTCGCGGCCCTGCTCGTGGTCGTCTTCGGCGGCTGGGAAGCGGTGGTCACACAGGCGTCGTCCGTGGGCGTGATGCTGGGGCGCTGAGCGGCGCCCCGGACCCGGGAGAGCGGCCCGGGTCGGGACATCCGGCCATCAACCCCGTGGGGACGGGGGTGCGGCGGACGGCAGCGTGGGGCCGGTCAGCTGGGGAGCTGACCGGCCCTCGCGCTTTCCCGGGGCGGATCGGCCGCCCCCTAAGCGGCGGCCCCCGCGCTTTTCCGGGACTGGCCTGCCGCCTCCGAAGCGGTGGCCCTCGCGCTTTCCCGGGGCGGGCCTGCCGTCCCTGAGGCGGCCCTCGCGCCGTCCGGAGGTGGGGCCCGCCGGGCGGGCCTCGTCTCGTACCTCCCCGGCCGGATCCTCCCGGCCCTGACACCCCGTACGCTCCGGTGGTGGACTCAGCACCCCCGGCACCCTCCGCCCCGCTCCCCGCGCACCTCGGCCTGGCGGCCCTGGCCCGCGCGGCGGCGCACCCCGCCGAGGAGCCCTGCCGCTGCGCGGGCGAGCTCGTCGGCGTGCTGGCGGACCGGGACGACGGGACCGTCGTACGCCACGGGGAACTGGTCGTGAAGGCGCACGCGCCCGGCACGCACCCGGGGAACCACCGCGCGCGGGTCGCGCTCGCCGCGCACCGGGACGTCGCCGGAGTCCTCCTGCCGCCCCTCCCGCCGCCCCGGTCCGGCCCCGCCGCGCTCGACGGCCGCCCGGTCACGGTGTGGCCGTACGGCCCGCCCGTGGACCCGGTCGACCCGGACGCCGCACCGTGGGAGGAGGCGGCGCGGCTCCTCGCGGTGCTGCACGGCACCCCGCCCCCGCCCGGGCACCGGGACCTGCCGGACATGCGGGCCCCGCTGAAGGCGGCGCTCGCCGTGGACCGGATGCGGCGCACGGCTCCGGACCACCCGGCGACGGCCACGGTCCTGGGCGCCTGGCGGACGCTTCCGGAGCACCGCCCGGGGGACCACCGGCTCCTCTGCCACGGAGACTTCCACCTCGGCCAGCTGGTCCGTGACCCCCGTGCGGGGGGTCGCGCGGCCTGGCGGCTCATCGACGTCGACGACCTGGGCCTGGGCGACCCCGCCTGGGACCTGGCCCGTCCCGCCGCCTGGTTCGCCGCGGGGATCCTGCCGCCGGAGGTCTGGTCGCGGTTCCTCGGCGCCTACCAGGCGGCGGGCGGCCCCGCCGTGGACGCCGACCCCTGGGACCGGCTCGACGTGCCCGCACGGGCCCTGACGGTCCAGACCGCCGCTCTGGCCCTCGCCAAGTCCGCGGCGGAGGCCCGCCCGCTCGACGAGGTCGAGGAGGTGATGATCGACACCTGCGCCCGCATCGCCGGACGACGAACCGGGTAGGCCCTTCGAGCGTCCACGTAGGGTGAAGCCACCATTCGAACGGCAATGTCAGGGAGTTGAGCCGAGCATGCAGTGTCCCAAGTGCCATGCGGCCATGCACACGTACAACCGCAACGGCGTCCAGATCGAGCAGTGCAGCGGTTGCCGGGGCATATTCCTGGACTACGGCGAGCTGGAGGCCCTGACCCGCCTGGAGTCCCAGTGGGTCCAGCAGGCCCCGCCCGCCCCGCCGGCCTACCCGGCGCAGGCGGCCCCCGCCGCTCCCGCGTGGGGCGCCCCGCAGCACGGCGGCCACCACGGGGGGCACCACGGCGGCCACTACCGCAAGGGCGGCTTCGGGCGGATGCTCTTCTCCTCCTGACCTCCCGTGCCCCGGTCCAGGCCGGGGCACGAGCCGGGGTACGCGAAAGCCCCCGGTCGCGAGAGGCGACCGGGGGCTTCCTGGTGGTGCGCGATACTGGGATTGAACCAGTGACCTCTTCCGTGTCAGGGAAGCGCTCTCCCGCTGAGCTAATCGCGCGGGTACACCCGAGGGGTGCTCGTACTGTGTGCGCGATACTGGGATTGAACCAGTGACCTCTTCCGTGTCAGGGAAGCGCTCTCCCGCTGAGCTAATCGCGCGGGCGCACCCGTGGGTGCGTGAAGTGTGGTGCGCGATACTGGGATTGAACCAGTGACCTCTTCCGTGTCAGGGAAGCGCTCTCCCGCTGAGCTAATCGCGCGGGGGATCCATGGATCCGGGATCCGAAGATCCAGTGGACGATACTGGGATTGAACCAGTGACCTCTTCCGTGTCAGGGAAGCGCTCTCCCGCTGAGCTAATCGTCCTTGGAGGTGGAGACGGGATTTGAACCCGTGTAGACGGCTTTGCAGGCCGTTGCCTCGCCTCTCGGCCACTCCACCAGGAGTGAATACGGGGGTTCGGGAAGATCCCCCACATCGAGCGGACGACGAGATTCGAACTCGCGACCCTCACCTTGGCAAGGTGATGCTCTACCAACTGAGCCACGTCCGCTTGTCGTTTCCGTTCCGCTTGCGCGTCCCGGCGACGTGTTGAACTCTAGCGGATTCCCGGGCCAGTACAAAAACGCGTTTCCGCAGCGTGCTGACCTGCACGCCCTTCCCGGTGCCCGGCCGGGGCTCCCGGAGGGTTCGCGCGGCGTTCACTCGCCGTGTTCCCGGGGTGGCGGGGAGCCTCCGTCCCACGCGCCTCTCGCGCCCCTCCCCGCACGACCCCGTGCTCCCCCTCGCCCGACCTAGACTCGATGCGTGCACGACCTTGCCCCCCTGGCCCGCTTCGGCGGCCTCGTCGCGACCGATCTCCGGGACGTCACCCACGACCCCGAGGCACTGGACTCCGCCGGCTTCTGGGCCGTCTGCGCGGACTTCGAAGGGCGCCTCACCTGCGCGCGCTTCGGGGACGTCCGGCCCGACCCGGTCCCCGCGCCGGTCCCCGGCGCCTGGCGCGGCCCCGCCGCCGGTGACTGGACGTCCTCGCTCGACCGCGCCGCGTACACCGAGGGCGTGCGGCGCGTGCGCGAGCACATCGCGTGCGGGGAGGTCTACCAGGCGAACCTCTGCCGGGTGCTGACCGCGCCGCTGCCGGACCCGGCCGCAGCCGACGTCGACGCCCTCACCGCGCTCCTGGCCCGGGGCAACCCGGCCCCCTACGCCGGAACGATCCGCCTCCCCGCCCACGGCGTGGAGATCGCCACCGCGTCCCCCGAGCTCTACCTCCGCAGGGCAGGGGCCCTCGTCTCCTCCGGCCCGATCAAGGGCACCGGCCGCACCGCGGCCGACCTCCTCCCGAAGGACCACGCGGAGAACGTGATGATCGTCGACCTGGTCCGCAACGACCTGGGCCGGGTCAGCGAGACCGGCACCGTCGCCGTCCCCGAGCTGTGCGCCGTCGAGGAGCACCCCGGCCTGGTCCACCTCGTCTCCACGGTGACCGGGAGGCTGCGCGAGGACGCCGGCTGGCCGGAACTGCTCGCCGCCACATTCCCGCCCGGCTCCGTGACCGGGGCGCCCAAGTCCAGCGCGCTGCGGATCATCGAGGCCCTGGAGACCGTGCCCAGGGGTCCGTACTGCGGCGGGATCGGCTGGGTCGACGCGGACGCGGGCACCGGTGAGCTGGCCGTCGGCATACGCACCTTCTGGATCGACCGCCCCGAGGGCGTGCTCCGCTTCGGCACCGGCGCCGGGATCACCTGGGGCTCCGACCCGGAGCGCGAGTGGGAGGAGACCGAGCTGAAGGCGGACCGGCTCGTCGCGATAGCGTCGGGCGCCTACGGGTCATCGGGTGCCCACCGGCAGGGCGCCCGTGAGACGAGCGGAAAGGCCACATCTCGATGAAACTCTGGGTCAACGGCGGGCTGCACGACGCGGAGACCGCCCGGGTCTCCGTACTGGACCACGGACTGACCGTCGGCGACGGCATCTTCGAGACGGTCAAGGCGGAGCGTGGAGAAACGTTTGCTCTCACCCTGCACCTGGAGCGTCTCACCCGCTCCGCGCGTGGCCTCGGCCTGCCCGACCCGGACCTCGACGAGGTCCGCCGCGCCTGCGCCGCCGTCCTGGAGGCGAACCCGATGGAGCTCGGCCGGCTCCGCATCACGTACACCGGCGGACTCTCCCCGCTCGGCTCGGAGCGCGGCGACGCGGGGGCCAGCCTGATCGTCGCCCTCGGCGAGACCGGGCGCCGCGCCGACTCCACCGCCGTGATCACCGTCCCCTGGACGCGCAACGAGCGCGGCGCGCTCACGGGCCTCAAGACCACCTCGTACGCCGAGAACGTCGTCGCCCTCGCCCGGGCGCGCGAGCGGGGCGCCTCCGAGGCGCTCTTCGCCAACACCGTGGGGCAGCTCTGCGAGGGCACCGGCTCCAACGTCTTCGTCGTGGTCGACGGCGCGATCCTCACCCCGCCCGTCTCCTCCGGCTGCCTCGCGGGCATCACGCGTGCGCTCGCCGTCCGGTGGACCGGCGCCGAGGAGGCCGATCTCCCGTGGGACGTGCTGGACCGCGCCGACGAGATCTTCCTGACCTCGACCCTGCGCGACGTCCAGGCCGTGCACCGGGTCGACGACCGTGAGCTCGCGGGCGCGCCCGGCCCCGTCACCGCCAAGGCGATGCGGATCTTCGACGAGCACGCGGCGGCGGACCGGGACCCCGCGCTCGCGTAAATCGGGATGACGGGCGGCGGCAGGGTGGGTAGAACACCCCTGATGACCACCACCCTGCGGCCGTCCGAGCCGCTCCAGCAGTCCGCCGACGGCGGCCGTTCCCGGACCTTCGACATCTGTGTGAACAGCCGCCGGGTCGGCTCCGTGCACCTCGCCACCGATCAGACCTTCGGCACGGCCTCCGGCCTGATCGACCGGCTCCGGGTCGACGAGCCCGACCGGGGCAGGGGCCGGGGCACCGTGGCGGCGCTCGCCGCGGAGGAGGTGCTGCGCGGCTGGGGCTGCGGCGAGGTGCAGATCTCCGTGCCCGCGGAGGCCGAGGCCGCGGTGCGGATGGCCCGCGCGCTCGGGTACACCGAGCGCAGCCGCAACATGGTCAAGGAGCTGCCGGCCGAGCCGCCGAGGCTGCCCGAGGGCTTCGGGCACCGCCCGGTGACCGAAGCGGAGTTCGACGACTGGTCCGCGAAGTCCCGGGCCGCCTTCGCGCAGAGCTGGATCGACCGGGGCGTCCCGGAGGAGCAGGCGCTCGCCAAGGCCGAGGACAGCGGCCGCCGGTTCCTCCCGCAGGGCCTCGCGACCCCGGGCGCCACCGTCTCCGTCGCGGTGCGCGACGACCAGGTCGTCGGCTTCCTCTGGGTCGGCCGGCTGGAGCGCGAGCCCGGGAAGGGCACCGGTTTCGTCTTCGAGATCGAGGTCGTCGAGGAGCAGCGCGGGAAGGGGTACGGCCGGGGTCTCATGCTGCTGGCCGAGCACATCGCCCTGGAGGCCGGGGAGCGCCTGATCGAACTCCACGTGTTCGCGGGCAACACCCCGGCGATCCGCCTCTACGAGTCGCTCGGCTACCGCACGACGCTCCTCAACAGCGCGAAGCCCCTGCTCTGACGGCCGGGGGCCGTCGTCGCGACCGAGCCGTTCGCGGGGACCGGCCGACACTCCTGGCTAGCGGTCCGCCAGGAGCCGGTCGGTGATCTCCTCGATCCGCTCCCGCAGCCCTGCCTGGCTCTGGCCGCCGTCCAGGCGCTCGCCCCCGACGACGTAGGTCGGGGTGCCGGTGACCTTGATCGCCTTGCCCTCGGCCTCGTCGGCGTCGACGGTCAGCAGGTGCCGGCCGTCGATCAGCGCGGTGTCGAACTCCTCGGCGTCCAGGCCCAGTTCCTTCGCCACCTCCAGCAGGACCGACTCGCCCCGCTCGCCGAGCTCGGCGGTCCTGGCGAGGAGCGCCTCCGCGTACGCCCAGCCCTTGCCCTGCTCGACTGCCTCCTCGGCGGCCTGCGCGGCGGCGTACGCGTGCTTGTGCTTGGCCAGCGGGAAGTGGCGCAGCTGTACGTCGAGCCGGTCGCCGTACTTCTCGCGGAGCGCGCGGACGTCGTCGAGGGCCTGGAAGCAGTCCGGGCACTGGAGGTCGAACCATGCCTCCAGGACGACGGGGGAGGCGGGTGCGGTGGTGGAGTCGTTCATGGCAGCAGTCTCCCTCACCGGGGCCCGGGGGCGCCCCGCCGGTCGGGGCGCCCAGCGGGTGCGAGCCGCCGGGGCCGCTCCCGGGCGGACCGGCGGGGGGTCTTCCGGGCGGACCGGAGGGAGCCTTCTCGGGAGGAGATCCCGGCCGACGGTGCGCCCCCGGGGGAGGAGATCCCGGCGGAGGTGCGCCCCGGGGGAGGAGATCCCGGCCGGGTCGACCCGGAGATCTCCCTGAGACCGGGCCGGGAGCATGGCCGGGGACGGGTCCGGCGGTGCAGGATGGAAGGGACGTATCGCCCGGCACCTGGAGGATCGCATGCTCGCCGAGACCATCTGTTCCGCGGTGTCCGCGGCGGGCCTGGGTATCGCCGCGATTTCGGCGTACCGGAAGAAGTTCCTGTCGGCCGCCCGGACCGCGGCCTACGCGCTGGTGCCGCTCGGCCTGGTGATGACGGGCGCGGTCCAGTGGCTCGTCGACACGGCCTTCAGCCCGGTGGCCTGGGCGGGCTTCGGCGTGCTCGGCCTCGCCTGTCTACTCTTCCTGTCCACCCGCGCGGTGGAGCGGCGCAGGGTCGGCCGCGCGGTGACCACCGGGGGAGCCGACCCCAGAGCCGTGGCCCCGGCCGCGTCGGCGCCCTCGCGTGCCGTGCGGGCGAAGCCGTCGGCCGGCCAGCCCGCCGGAGAGGACTTCAGCGACATCGAGGCGATTCTGAAGAAGCACGGAATCTGATCACTTCTGGCGCTTCCGGTGTCCGTCCCTGTTCCGTGATCCACGGGAAGGGGTGAACGGCCCCCGCGCGGAGCGGTTTTGGGGATTTCTCGGGCCCCCGGTGCGTCATCATCCCCCCGAGATGCTGGATACCTCGCGGGAGCCCGTGCCCGCCGCCACCGACGCCCCCGCCGACGAGCCGCGCGGCTGCCTGTTCGCGCTCTCCCAGCCGCCGCTGATGATCTTCCTCGGGGTGATCGGCTGTCTGCTCATGATGGCCGCGCTGCACGATCTCTTCGTGCTCTGACCCGCCGGGCCACGGGCCTGGGTCTCGGGCCCTGGCCCCTGGCCCCGCGTGCCGCCGTCCGGCGGGGCGGTCAGCCCGCGGCTTCCTTGCGGCGCGCCCGGTACGCGGCGACGTGCAGACGGTTGCCGCACGTGCGGCTGTCGCAGTAGCGGCGCGAGCGGTTGCGCGAGAGGTCGACGAAGGCCCGGCCGCAGTCCGGCGCCTCGCAGCGGCGCAGCCGCTCCTGCTCGCCCGCCACCACGATGAACGCCAGGGCCATGCCGCAGTCGGCCGCGAGGTGGTCCGCCACCGAGGCGCCCGGCGCGAAGTAGTGCACGTGCCAGTCGTAGCCGTCGTGGTCGGTGAGCTGGGGCGTGGTGCCCGCGCCCGCCACCAGCTGGTTGATCAGCGGGGCGGCGATCCGCGACTCCGGCGCGGAGAAGACCGCCGCGAACTTCTCGCGCACCTCGTGCACGGCGCGCAGGTCGGCGGGACCGAGCTCGCCCACGCCGCTGACCTTGTGCGCGGCCAGGAAGCCATGGAGCTCGTGGAGGTCCGAGAGCTCGTCGGCGCGCTCGCCCTGGGGCGCGGTGTTCATCAGATCGACGACGGTGTCGAGGGCGATCCGGGTGTCGTGGGGGATCAGCACGATTCGCTCCCTGGCCGGCCGCGTGCGGGTGCCCGCGGAATGGCGCTGACTTTAGCGCGCCCCGGAAAACGACACCGGCGCCCACCACCGCGCCGGCTGCGCGGTGGGAGCGCCGGATCTCGTGCCTATGTGACTGACCGCGCGGCGCCGTCTCCCCGAGTCGGACGGCGCCGTGCGGCTCCCGGCCTGGCTCAGCTTTCGGCCAGGATGTGGGAGAGCTCCGTGTCGAGATCGAAGTGCCGATGCTCGGTACCCGGCGGCACCGCGGCGTCGGTCCTCTTCAGGAACGACTCCAGGGCCCTCGCCGGGGCCTCGAGCAGGGCTTCTCCCTCGGGAGAACTCAACGCGATGCAGACGACTCCCTGGCCGTGACTACGGGATGGCCAGACGCGGACGTCGCCCGTGCCGGTGGGCCGGTGCAGCCCCTCGGCGAGAAGGTCGCGGGCGAAGACCCATTCGACCGTCTCTTCGGCTCCGGTGTGGAAGGTGGCGTGCACGGCATACGGATCGGCCGTGTCATACCGCAGGCCCGCGGGTACAGGCAGTGAGGACTCGCTCGACACAACGAGGCGCAGGTGCAGCTCGCAGCTGACCGTGGTGTTCATAAGCGCCAGGGCCTTTCGCTCAGTGTGCGCTCGGGGATTCGCACGTCGGCGAAATCGACATGCCACCTACGGTGCCGTTGTAAACCCCTCTGTCGGTTTTGTGATCGTTCAGGTCGCTCGTATGGGCGCGTGTGACCTGCGGTAATACGGCCGTTCCGGTGGGGGCTCCCGGTCCGGTAGGTTGGGCACCATGAATGCGGAGAGTGACGAGCGCACCGGGGAGTCCGCAGACGGCCAGGAGGCCGAACTGGGATCCCGTGCGCCGGAGTTCATCAAGGCCCGCCGAGGCCTGCATCTGAGCTGGCAGGTCGGCGTCTTCATCGTGGGACTCGCCGTGGTCGGCGCCGGAGTGGTCATGCTGCCGCTCCCCGGGCCCGGCTGGCTGGTCATCTTCGGAGGCATGGCGATCTGGGCGACCGAGTTCGTCTGGGCCCAGCTCGTCCTGCGCTGGACCAAGCGCAAGGTCACGGAGGCCGCCCAGCGCGCCCTCGACCCCAAGGTCCGGCGGCGGAACATCATCCTCACCACGGTCGGTCTGGTGATCGTCGCCGCACTGCTCGGCGTCTACCTCTGGAAGTTCGGCTTCGTCATGCCGTGGAAGATCGACGAGTGACCGCCGCGTGGTGCGGGAGCCCCGCTGACATGGGGTAATGTTTGCGGTGCGCCCGGGCGATTAGCTCAGTGGGAGAGCACTTCGTTCACACCGAAGGGGTCACTGGTTCGAACCCAGTATCGCCCACCACCCGGATCGAAGGCCCGGAGACGGAAACGTCTCCGGGCCTTCGGCGTCTCACCGCATCCGCGCGAGCCGCTCCCGCAGCCGCCGGGCGTCCCGCAGCCGCTGCTCGTACGTGGCGCCCACCGCGAGCAGGAGCAGCCCCGCGAGGGCCGGCGGCAGCCAGCGCGGCAGCGCGTCCACCACCTGCACCACGTACGGCGCCAGCTCGTGCAGCCCGTCCAGGGCCAGCGTGGTGCCGCCCAGGACCAGCAGCGCCTGGAGACGGAAGCGGGCGCCGAGCAGCGTCACCGCGAGCGCCGCGACCCCCAGGGCCAGCGGACGCGCCCACTCCGGGTCCGTCCAGGCCGCGAAGAGGCTCGGCAGCAGCGTCACCGCGAGACCGGGGCCGTACGCCGTCCAGGACGAGGCCTCCGGGTCCCGGCGCCGCCGCAGCAGGCCGACGGCCAGCGCGGGCACCGTCACCGGGAGCGTGTACGCCTCCGGGACCGACACGTCCCAGACCGCGAGCCGCACCCAGGCGGCCGGCAGGAACAGCGCCGCCGCCGCCCAGGAGGCGAACCGCCGGCGCTCGGGGCGGACCGCCGTCGCCGCGGCGATCACCCCGCCCAGGGCCAGCGCGAGCGCCAGGAACGCGGGCCGGGACGCGGCGAGCCCGAGGGCGAGCAGCCCGACGGCCCCGCCCGTGACCTCGACCGCGAGCGCCACCCGTCCCGGCACCCTGGAGCCGACGGCGGCGGTCGCCGCCGGGACGAGCAGCAGCGCCAGCGCCGTCCAGTGGTCGGCGAACCCGGCCGCGGCCGCCACCGCGCCCACGAGACCCGTCGCGGCGAGCACGGCGGCGCAGGCGGAGACCACGCGGCGCGCGTCCGGGCCGACCGTCGCGACGCCCGCGAAGAGGGCGAGCAGCGCACCGAGGGCGGTGAACGTGGCGCCCCGGACGTCCAGGGAGAGTCCGACCGCGCTCAGGGCGGAGGCGAGACCGCAGGCGTACGCGATCCACCCGAGGACGGTCCCGGGCGTCGGCGCCTCGCCGCGCCGCGCGGTCGACGCGCCCACGGGCCGGATGCCCCAGGGGCCGGAGCCCGCGGCCGGAGGCGCCGTGTGAGGCGTGGTGGACCGGGGCGGCGGCTCCCAGGGCGCGGCGGCGGCCGGACCGGCGGTGCCCCCGCCGTCCGCGACCGGTGGGGCGGCGGGGGAGGCCGCGCGCAGGCCGCGTGTCAGCGGGCCCGGGCGGACCGCGAGCCCCAGGGCCGCCGCCGTCGTGAGCAGCTGGAGGGCGAGCGTCCCCGTGTACGGGAGGCCGGACGACACCGGCAGGGCCGTCAGCAGGGCCCAGGCCAGGGCGAGCGCCCCGCACCGGGCCCAGAGGCGGGGAAGTGCCGCGAGCGCGGCCACGGCGACCGCCAGGACCAGCAGGGCCGTCGCCGGGTACACGGCCAGGGGCCGGGCGGCGTGCTCGCCCGACCAGACGGCCGTGGTCCGCGCCATCGGCCCCAGGAGCCCCGCCACCACCGGCGGTAGCGCCCACACGACCCCGAGCGCCGCGACCCCCGCGCCCGCGCCGGCGAGGCCGAGCCCGATGCCGCGCGGCACCCGGGCGACGGAGCCGGCCGGTGCGCCGGAGGAGCGTCCGGCCCGCGGGCCCGTGGCCGGGGTCGCCGGCGCGTCGGCCGTCCCCTCCGAGGTCCCGGGTGCGCCTCCGGCCGGTGCGGAGTCCCGTCCGCCGGAGGCCTCCGCGCCCCGCTCCGTACCGCTTCCGGCGGCCTTCGCGCCCGCCCCGGTCCGCGCGAGGACCGGCGCGGCGAGGGCCAGCGCGCAGAGGACGTAGCCCGGCACCGCCCAGTCCGCCGGGAGCGCCGCGCGCAGCAGGCCCCCGGCCGCCGTCAGGACCGCCAGGCCCGCGAGCGCCGAGGCCGCCACCGCGGACGCGGGCGCGCGCCAGGCCGCGAAGAGGGCCACCGCGGCGGCCGTGAGCAGGAGCGGAGCGCCGCTCCACGGAGCGGTCAGGGACAGCCAGCCGCCCGTCAGCAGGGCCCAGCCGCCCAGCGCGGCCGCGCCGGTGCCCGCCGTGATCCGGACCGCCGGGGGACGCGCCCACAGCACGACCGCCGTGTCCGCCGCCGCCGTGACCAGCGCCGCCCAGGCGAAGGCCGTCGGGCCGCCGCCGGCCGCCAGGACCCCCAGCGGCAGCGGCAGCTGCGCCGCGACCACGGCGGCCGGCAGCGGCAGGCGCAGCCGGGACAGGGCCGAGCCGTACGCCGTCCACGCGCCCGCGAGAACCGCCGACGCCACCGCCGCGAACGCACGGCCCCCGGTCTCCGGGAACGCCACCCGGTGCAGCGCGTACGCGTCCAGCACCGTCAGGACCAGACCCAGCGCCGCCACCGCCTCGGCCGTCGACCCCAGCCCCCGGCGCAGCAACGCCACCGGAGCCGCGAGCGCCGCGCCCGTCACCACCGCCAGTACCGACGCGCGGGCGCCGATGCCCATCGAGCCCCAGCTCACCAGGGTGAAGGCGACCGCGGCGATCGTCAGCAGCGTGCCGCCCAGCGTCAGCAGCACGTTCTGCGCGCTGCGCGGCGTCGAGTCCGCGACCGGCCCGGCCCACGGCACCGGACGCCCGAACGGCGCCGGCGCCGCGAGCGGCGGGCGCAGCACCTGGACCAGCCAGGCACGGCGGGCCAGCAACTGGGACCGGCGCACGTCGAGTTGAGCCAGCTCGCGGTCGACGAGCACCAGCTCGTCGGCGGGCGGCAGGGAGTTGTCCATACCCGGAGTGTGGCTCCGGCCGCGACCGGCGGGAATGCGTCCCGGTACTCAGATTCCCGGCTGAGTACGCCCACACTGGGGGCATGGACCGCAACCGGTACCGCTTCCGCTGCGTCTGGCGGCTCGCCGCGCCGCCCGACGCCGTCTACGCCGTCCTCGAACGGGCCGAGGACTACCCCCGCTGGTGGCCCCAGGTCCGCGAGGTCGTCCCCCTCGACGACACCACCGGCACCGCCCGCTTCCGTTCCCTCCTGCCGTACGACCTCGTCGTCACCGTCCACGCCCGGCTCCGCGACCCGGCGGCCCGCGTCCTGGAGGTCGGCCTCGGCGGCGACCTGGAGGGCTGGGCCCGCTGGACCCTCACTCCGGAAGGGACCGGCACCCACGCCCTGTACGAGCAGGAGGTCGAGGTCCGGGCCCGGCTGCTGCGCGCCCTCGCCGTCCCCGGGCGGCCCCTCTTCCGCGCCAACCACGCCCTGATGATGCGCGGCGGCCGGCGGGGGCTCGCGGCCCGCCTGCGCGCGGTTTGAACCGGAGCCGCGAAGGCCTGTATGGTTCAACCCGTTCCCGGGCGATTAGCTCAGCGGGAGAGCACTTCGTTCACACCGAAGGGGTCACTGGTTCGATCCCAGTATCGCCCACCGGGTAGAGGCCGGTCCGTCGAAAGACGGACCGGCCTCTGTCGTCCGGTCACGCCGCCGTGCGCAGTTCCGGTCGCAGCGGCCACGCCGGGTCCACCGTCTCCGGCGTCCCCTGCCGGGTGAACCAGGCCTGGAGCCCCCGCGCCTGCGCCGCGTGCCACACCGCCTGGAGCGTGTGGAGCTCGGCGGGCGTCAGCCGCTCCAGGCGGGACGAGAAGCGCCGCGCCACCGCGCGTACGACGTCCAGCGCGGCCGTCGCGTCCGCCGCCGCGTCGTGCGCCCCGGACAGCTCCACCTCGTAGTGCGCGCACAGGTCCGTCAGCGTCCTGCGGCCCTTCCGGTAGCGGTCCAGGTGCTTGTCCAGGACCCGGGGGTCCAGCACCGTCAGCGGGCTGCCCGCCGTGTAGTCGCCCAGCGACGAGGCCCGGTGCCGGCGCAGCTCCCGGTCCAGGATCGTCAGGTCGAACGGGGCGTTCATCACCACCAGCGGCCGCCCCGCCGCCGACTGCTCGGCCAGCGCGCGCGCCAGCTCCTCCATCACGGGGGCCGGCCACCGGCCGTTCCGCTGGAGGTGATCGTCCGTCAGGCCGTGGACCGCCGTGGCCCCCTCCGGCACCGGTATGCCGGGGTTGACCAGCCAGCGCGTCACCCGCGGCCGCGCCCCCTGCGTGTCCTGGACGACGAGGGCGGCCGAGACGATCCGGTCCTCCTCGACGTCAACTCCCGTGGTCTCCGTGTCGAAAGCGGCCAGGGGCCCTTCGTACCAGTGCATCGACATCCCCGAACTCCCTGCACACGTGCGGCAGATGGCCAACCCCCTGCCCCGAAACGGTGATACCCGGACTGTTTGCGTCGTACGCGGACCGGTCACAACAGAAGGGACGGGGAAGGAAGAAGACATGGCGCTCGCCCAGCCCGAGTCGGGAGGGCTGCCGCCCCAGCGGGCGGCGCCGACGCGCGGCTCACTCGCCACCACCGCCTGCATGGAGACCCTTCAGGTGGGATACCTGCACGCCGTCGCCGCCGCGGCCGGCTGCTCGCTGTCCCAGCCCTTTCCGGACAACGGCATCGACTGGCACGTGAGCCACGGCGCTCCCGGGCACACCGTCGACGACGAAGTGACCATCAAGGTGCAGCTCAAGTGCACCTACCAGATCCCGCCGCGCGCGCCGGGGAGCGCGTCCACGGCGTTCTCCTTCACCCTCGACAACGACCACCTGGCGAAACTGGCCCGGACACCGGTGTCCGTGCACAAGATCCTGGTGGTGATGCTCGTCCCGAGGGCGCAGGAGGACTGGCTGCGGGCGGGCCACGACCGGCTCGACCTGCGGCACTGCTGCTACTGGATCAACCTGGCCGGACACCCGGTCACGGGACGCCGCCGGACCACCGTGCGCATCCCGACGACACGGATCTTCGACGACCGGGCGCTCTGCGAGATCATGACCCGGGTCGGCGTGGGAGGGAGACCTTGATGCACCGACCGATCGACGAGCCGGGATTCGGGCACGAGGGGGACGGGGCCGGGCACGGCCCCGTCCCCCCGCCCTACCGGCCCCACCCGGCGCCCGGCGAGACGCCCGGGCCCTGGACCGGCATCCCCGCCCCGCCCCTCGGACCCTGGGCCGACGCCCAGGGCACCCCCGATCCGGGCAGGGTCGACCCCCGCGTCCTCGGCGCCCTCCTGGCCCGCCACGGCTGGCGCCGCCGAGGGGGCGCCGTCGGCCGCTACAGCCGCTGGACGCCGCCCGGCAGCGGCACCGGCACGAGCCTCCTCGTCCCGGAGAGCCGCGCCTTCCCGGACTGCGAGGACCTGCTCGGCGAGGCGCTCACCGCCCTCGCCCGCAGCGCCACGCCCTCCGCCCGCGAGGTCCTCACCGGGCTCTCCGTGCCCAGCGACGAGATCCGCTGGTGGCGCGACGTGCCCCCGGGCCCGGCCGGCGCCGTCCCCTGGACGGTGCAGGAGCAGCTCAGGTCCGCCGCCCGCCAGCTCCTGCTCGCCGGTGCCCTCGCCGTGCGCGGCCGGGCCGGCTACTACGGCGCCCGTCACCGGCGCGCCGCCCAGACCTCCCTGGAGACCGTGGTCGTCGGCGCGCCGCCCGGAGGGCGCGGGCTGACCGCCTTCCTGCCGGTCGAACCGGGGCGCCCGATCGCCGTCCGGCTCTACCACGCGCTGTACGCGGCCCGCGAGGCCACCGACTACCAGCGGGCCACCGGCGGCATGGAGGCCTTCGACACCGCCGTCGAGGCCGGGGTCAGCCGGGAGCTCACCGAGGCGCTCGTCGCCCTCGTCCGGGGCACCGAGGGAGCCCGCATCGCCCTGGAGTGGGCGCCCGCCGCCGGGGCGCCCGAGGGGTGCGCGGCCCGGCCCGAGCCGGTCGAGTTCTCGCCCGGGGACCTGCCCGCGCTGCGGGAGGCGAGCGCCCGCTACCTCACCGACGAGCCCTCGGTGCCCGTCCGGCTCACCGGCGCCGTCGTCCGCATGCGCCGGTCCGGACCGCGCGGCGAGGGGATCGTACGGCTCCGGGTGCTCGCCGGGGCGGACGTCCCGCACGTCCGGGTGGCCCTCGACGAGGAGGCGTACCGCACGGCGGGCCACGCCCATCTCGTCGGCCTCCCGATCCGGGTCGTGGGGCGCCTGGAGAGCCGTGGCGGGTTCCGCCGCCTCACCGAGGCCTCCGGGGTCGTCCCCGTCCAGGTCGACGAGACGGAACGGGACCGGCTGCTCAAGGCGCTGCACGAGAACCTCGACTTCTTCGAGGAGGCGTGCGGCCCGGAGGAGGAGTAGCAGGAGGGGAAGAAGGGCGGGGGACGGGCGGGGGCGGAGGAGGAACGGCCGGAGGGGAGCACGGCGGGGGAGCGGTGACCCGGGGGAGCGGTGACCCGGGGAAACCCTTTCGCGGGCGGTGCGAACCGGTCGGTAGGATCGGTGACGACGCGGCACCTCGTCTCTGCCGCGCGTCGCCGGCGCCGGCACCTCGTGTCTGCCAGCGCCCCTATGTATGGAGCACCCGTGTCTGATGTCCGTGTGACCGTCCAGTCCGCCTCGGAGGCAGAGGAGAGGGCGGTGAGCGCGGGCACCACCGCCGGCGCCCTGTTCGCCGACGACCGCACCGTCATCGCCGCCCGCGTGGGCGGCGAGCTGAAGGACCTGTCGTACGAGCTCGCCGACGGCGATGTCGTCGAGGGCGTCGAGATCTCCTCCCCGGACGGTCTCGACATCCTGCGCCACTCGACCGCGCACGTCATGGCCCAGGCCGTGCAGGAGCTCTTCCCCGAGGCCAAGCTGGGCATCGGCCCGCCGGTCCGGGACGGCTTCTACTACGACTTCGACGTCGAGAAGCCCTTCACCCCCGAGGACCTCAAGGTCATCGAGAAGAAGATGCAGGAGATCCAGAAGCGCGGCCAGCGCTTCGCCCGCCGCGTGGTGACCGACGAGGCCGCCCGCGAGGAGCTGGCGGACGAGCCGTACAAGCTGGAGCTCATCGGCATCAAGGGCTCCGCCTCGACCGACGACGGCGCGAACGTCGAGGTGGGCGGCGGCGAGCTGACCATCTACGACAACCTCGACGCCAAGACCGGCGACCTGTGCTGGAAGGACCTCTGCCGCGGTCCGCACCTGCCGACCACCCGGAACATCCCGGCCTTCAAGCTGATGCGCAACGCCGCCGCCTACTGGCGCGGCAGCGAGAAGAACCCGATGCTCCAGCGCATCTACGGCACCGCCTGGCCGTCGAAGGACGAGCTGAAGGCCCACCTCGACTTCCTGGCCGAGGCCGAGAAGCGCGACCACCGCAAGCTGGGCAACGAGCTCGACCTCTTCTCCGTCCCGGACGAGATCGGCTCCGGCCTCGCCGTCTTCCACCCCAAGGGCGGCATCATCCGCCGGGTCATGGAGGACTACTCGCGCAAGCGCCACGAGGAGGAGGGCTACGAGTTCGTCTACTCGCCGCACGCCACCAAGGGCAAGCTGTTCGAGAAGTCGGGCCACCTGGACTGGTACGCCGAGGGCATGTACCCCCCCATGCAGCTCGACGAGGGCGTGGACTACTACCTCAAGCCCATGAACTGCCCGATGCACAACCTGATCTTCGACGCGCGCGGGCGCTCCTACCGTGAGCTGCCGCTGCGCCTGTTCGAGTTCGGCACCGTGTACCGGTACGAGAAGTCGGGCGTCGTGCACGGCCTGACCCGGGCCCGCGGCTTCACCCAGGACGACGCGCACATCTACTGCACCAAGGAGCAGATGGCGGAGGAGCTCGACAAGACCCTCACCTTCGTCCTCAACCTGCTCCGCGACTACGGTCTGACCGACTTCTACCTGGAGCTGTCGACCAAGGACCCGGAGAAGTTCGTCGGCTCGGACGAGGTGTGGGAGGAGGCCACCGCGGTCCTCCAGCAGGTCGCCGAGAAGCAGGGCCTCCCGCTGACCCCCGACCCGGGCGGCGCCGCCTTCTACGGCCCGAAGATCTCGGTGCAGGCGCGGGACGCCATCGGCCGCACCTGGCAGATGTCGACCGTGCAGCTCGACTTCAACCTGCCCGAGCGCTTCGACCTGGAGTACACCGCCCCGGACGGGACCAAGCAGCGCCCGGTCATGATCCACCGCGCGCTGTTCGGCTCGATCGAGCGGTTCTTCGCCGTGCTCCTGGAGCACTACGCGGGCGCCATGCCGCCGTGGCTGGCGCCGGTCCAGGCGACCGGTATCCCGATCGGCGACGCGCACGTCGACTACCTGCACGAGTTCGCCGCCAAGGCCAAGAAGCAGGGCCTGCGGGTGGACGTCGACTCCTCCTCGGACCGGATGCAGAAGAAGATCCGGAACGCGCAGAAGCAGAAGGTCCCGTTCATGATCATCGCGGGTGACGAGGACATGGCCGCCGGCGCCGTCTCCTTCCGCTACCGCGACGGCTCGCAGGAGAACGGCATCCCCGTCGACGAGGCCATCGCCAAGATCGCCAAGGTCGTCGAGGACCGCGTCCAGGTCTGATCCGCCCGCAGCACGGGCTCAGGGGCCCCCGGGGAATAGTCCGGGGGCCACGGGCTCAGGGGGCCCCGGGGGAATCGTCCGGGGGCCACGGGCTCAGGGGGCCCCCGGGGAATCGTCCGGGGGCCTCTTCTCGTCCTCCCGCCGGAACGTCTGGATCAGCCAGGACGAGAACGAACCCGTGACCGCGCCGATCAGCGCGACTCCGCAGGCCATCATGCCCACCGCGATGAGCCGGCCCGTCGGCGTCACCGGGGTGACATCGCCGTACCCCACCGTCGTCAGCGTCTCGGCCGCCCACCAGAGGGCGTCGCCGAGGGTGTGGATCGTGGCCCCCGGGGCGTCGCGCTCGTGCTGGAGGACGGCGAGCGCGCCCGCGAATCCGAGCAGGCCGACCGTGAGGCTGGAGTACGCCATGACCCGGGCGTAGAGGGTCAGGCGCGGCTTGTCGTGGCGGCGCTGGATCTGCTCGTAGATCTTCACCATCTGGAGCGGCCGCAGCAGGGGCAGCAGCAGCACGACGGTGCCCAGGAGATGCGCGCGGAGGAAGCGCAGCGGACGGAGACCGCTGAGCCGCAGCCGCACCACGTAGTCGACGATGAAGACGCCCCAGGACCCGAGCGTGAGGGCCAGGCAGAGGTCCAGCCAGACCTGGTCCATGCCGTGGGCGAGCACCCGCACCGTGTACCCGGCGAGGAAGAGCAGGGACGCCAGCATGAGCGGCTTCTCCATGCGACGGTCCCAGCGCTCCTGCTTCTCCTGCCTCGCGTCCATCGGATCAGCATGGCCGCTGCATGGATCTTCCGCCCCGGCGACACGTTCCGAACGGACGACGCAATATGCTGCTCGGCATGACGACTGAGCCGGAGCAGCAGATCGGAGTGGGGACGCAGGACGCGTTCCAGCGCCTGTGGACGCCTCACCGGATGGCGTACATCCAGGGCGAGAACAAGCCGACCGGGCCGGGGGCCGAGGACGGCTGTCCGTTCTGCTCGATTCCGTCGAAGTCGGACGAGGACGGTCTCGTGATCGCGCGCGGCCGGAGCGTGTACGCGGTGCTCAACCTCTACCCGTACAACGGCGGTCACCTGATGGTGGTCCCGTACCGGCACGTCGCCGACTACACCGACCTCGACGAGGCGGAGACCGCCGAGCTCGGCGGCTTCACCAAGCGCGCGATGGTCGCGCTGCGGGCCGCCTCCGGCGCCCACGGCTTCAACATCGGCATGAACCAGGGCGCCGTCGCGGGCGCCGGCATCGCCGCCCACCTGCACCAGCACGTGGTGCCGCGCTGGGGCGGGGACACCAACTTCATGCCGGTCGTGGGCCACACCAAGGTGCTGCCGCAGCTGCTCGCGGACACCCGGAAGATGCTGGCCGACGCCTGGCCCGCCGCCCTCTGAGTCACTGAACCGGGGTCGCGCGGCGGGGGCCCATCGGGCCGTGCCTCTCGCAGATCCACCCGGGCCGGAGCGCCGGACCACCGGGCGCGCGGCCCCGTGGTCCGGCGGTCCGGTCAGGCGTCGTAGACGTCGGCCTTCCTCGGGCCCGGCTCCTGGATGCCGCCGCTGAGAATCAGCGAGCGGTTGGTGAAGCGGTCCGTCTCCACGTTGTGCTCGTCGAGGACCTTGATCGTCGCGGCGTGCACGGCGCGGAGCACGGGCGTGGCCATGCGGATCGCGTCGTCCGCCATGAAGCGGTTCTTCCAGAGCGGACCGGCCCAGACGTGCCGCAGACCGAAGGGCTCGGGCAGGCTCATCTTGCCGCCGAGGAACTCCAGGACCGGCGGGTACCAGGTCAGCGGGGCGCGCACCGCGAGCCGGACGATGTCGTTCGTCGTCAGGACCGGCTGCTGGATCTCCTTCGTCTCCCAGAAGCGGACGGTCTTGGAGACCTCCCTGCTCTTCCCCTTCGGCTTCGTGGTGAAGAGGCCGTGGACCGGACCGAGCGCGTGACCGGTGACCTCGATCCGCAGCGTGTGGTGGAGCGAGGTGACGGTGACCATCATCGTGAGGACGAGATTGCCGTCCCAGAGGGTGAACTGCACACCGAGGTAGTGGCGGTTGCCCGCGCCGAACTGCTGCTCGTTGCAGATGCGCTGTATCTCGTGCGGCTTGACCTGGTAGTGGACGATGTTGTCGCCCTCGGGGCGGCTCACCTCGTCGGCGCCCTCGCCGACCGGGGAGACGATCCAGTGCTTGACCGTCGGCTTGGGGAAGCCGGTCTTCAGGGAACCGCGCTCCAGGAGCGTCAGCTCGTCGTGGATCCTGCGGACGACGTCCCACGAGCGGAAGGCGTGGAGCTCCTTGCCCGCCTGCGGCACCAGCTCCTCGGCGAGCGTCCAGCTGCCCCAGCGGGTGCCAAGACCGAGGATCCCCTTCGGTCCTGCGTAGAAGACGATGTTGGACTGCTGCTCCGCGGAGAGCTTCTCCAGGTTGACCCGGAGCTCCTCGGCGGCCTTCTCGCCCGGGTCCCGGGGCGCCGACTTGGGGACGTGCGGGCCGACCCCGCCGCCGCCGAGCAGCCCGCTCCAGCGCGCCCGCAGGTCGACCGCGGTCCGCTGGCAGATCCGGCTCGCCAGGAACCAGCCGATGACCGGGGCCACCATCATCGCGCGCAGGTAGTTCGGCAGGATCCCGCCGAGGGGCAGCTTGACCAGGACCAGCGCGGCGAAGATCCCGGCGCCCCAGAGCAGGACGGTCCCCAGGGCGCTGTTGCGCTTGTTCTCCGAGCCGGCGACGAACCGGCGGAGCTGGATGACACCGAGCCACAGCAGCATCCCGGGCAGGAACAGCACGCCGCAGAAGATCGTGATCAGGGTCAGCTTGACGTCCCGCTGCCTGCGCAGGTGCGTCGCGGCCAGGCAGTGCTCCACGACCGGCTGCGGTTCGGCGCCGAAGGACTGGATCAGCGCCTTGCGGCCGCCGCCCAGCATCCGGACCTGGACCGCGTGGGAGAAGGCCTCGCCGAGGTCGGGGCTGAACAGCCCCCACTTCCCCTCCTTGACCGTGGTCTTGTAGAGGTCGTTGTCCGCCTGCTTGATCGTGTCCAGGGGACTGTCACGGTACGCGGCGGACGCGAGCGCGCTGGTCGCGCCCGTGCCACCGCCCGTGCCCTGCAGGGGGATCTGAGCCCCGGGTCCAAAACCGTCGATCGCCACTGCCGCCCCCATCGCGCGCGAGTACCTGTGCGGGCTGTTCCCAACTGCCGCGCCCCGCACACCTTCTGAGCTGGGCACCACAGCGTAACCGGGCGCGGCCGGATGCGTCACGGCCTGTGGATATCGCGGCCGAATGATGTCCGCCCGGCGGGCCCCAGGCGGACGCGCGCCACCGTCGATCCGCCGATTAGACCCCCCTCTCCGCCTGTTCGCGGATCCTCTCCGCCAGGTGAGGGGGCATCGGCTCGTGCCGGGCGTAGCTGCGGTCGAAGCGTCCGGTGCCGTGCGCGATCGAGCGGAGGTCGATCGCGTACCGCCCGATCTCGATCTCCGGCACCTCGGCGCGGACCACGGTCCTCCCCGGCCCCGCCTGGTCGGTGCCGACGACCCGGCCGCGACGACCCGACAGGTCGCTCATGACCGGGCCGACGTACTCGTCGGGGACGAGGACCTCGACCTGGGCGACCGGCTCCAGGAGATGGACCGGCACCTCGGACGCGGCCTCGCGCAGCGCCAGCGCCCCGGCCGTCTGGAACGCGGCGTCGGAGGAGTCCACCGAGTGGGCCTTGCCGTCCCGCAGGGTGACCCGGATGTCGACGAGCGGATGCCCGGTGGCGAGCCCCCGCGCGGCCTGCGCCCGCACGCCCTTCTCCACGGACGGGACGAACTGGCGCGGGACGGCGCCGCCGACGACCTTGTCCACGAACTCGATGCCGCTGCCCGGCGGCAGCGGCTCCACGTCGATCTCGCAGATCGCGTACTGGCCGTGGCCGCCGGACTGCTTCACGTGCCGCCCCCGGCCCGAGGCGGAGCCGCCGAAGGTCTCGCGCAGCGCCACCTTGTACGGCACCGCGTCCACCCGCACCCCGTACCGGCCGCGCAGCCGCTCCAGGGCGACCTCCTGATGCGCCTCGCCCAGACACCACAGCACCACCTGGCGGGTGTCCTGGTTCTGTTCGAGCCGCAGCGTCGGATCCTCGGCGACCAGCCGCGAGAGGCCCTGCGAGAGCCGGTCCTCGTCGGCCTTGCCGTGGGCCTGGACGGCCAGCGGCAGCAGCGGCTCCGGCATCGCCCACGGCTCCATCAGGAGCGGATCGTCCTTGGCGGAGACGGTGTCGCCGGTCTCCGCGTGGCCGAGCCGGGCGACGCACGCGAGGTCCCCGGCGACGCACTCCGCGAGCGGCCGCTGCTGCCGGCCGAAGGGGGAGGTGAGCCCGCCGGTCCGCTCGTCCGCCTCGTGGAGTCCCGGACCGTCGTGCGACCGGTCCGCCAGGCCGTGACCCGAGATGTGCACCGTCTCGTCCGGGCGCAGGGTGCCGGAGAAGACCCGGACCAGGGAGATCCGCCCCACGTACGGGTCGGCGGCCGTCTTGACCACCTCGGCGACCAGCGGCCCGTCGGGGTCGCAGCCGATCGCGGGCCGCGAGCGGCCGTCGGGCGTGGTGACCGAGGGAGCCTCGTGCTCCAGCGGGGAGGGGAAACCGCCGGTGATCAGCTCCAGGAGCTCCAGGGTGCCGAGGCCCTGCGTCCCGCCGTCGGCGGCCGGGGCGGCCGCCAGCACCGGATGGAAGACACCCCGCGCGACGGCCTTCTCCAGGTCGTCGACGAGGGTCTTCAGGTCGATCTCCTCGCCGCCGAGGTAGCGGTCCATGAGGGTCTCGTCCTCGCTCTCGGCGATGATCCCCTCGATCAGCCGGGCCCGTGCACGGGCGATGAGCTCCCGCTGCGCCTCGTCGGGCGCCTCCTCCCGGCGCGTCCCCGAGGAGTAGTCGTAGATCCGCTCCGAGAGCAGGCCGACCAGGCCGGTCGCGGGGGCGTGCCCGTCGGAGCCCTCGGCGCCGCGCACCGGAAGGTAGAGGGGCAGGACCGCGTCGGGGTCGTCCCTGCCGAAGAGCCCGGCGCAGACGGCCGTGAGCTCGGTGAAGTCGGTGCGGGCGGTGTCCAGATGGGTGACGACGATGGCGCGGGGCATGCCGACGGCGGCGCACTCCTCCCAGATCGCGCGCGTGGAGGCGGCGACGGCGTCCGCCTCCTGCGCGGCCGAGACGACGAAGAGGGCCGCGTCCGCCGCGCGCAGACCGGCCCTCAGCTCCCCGACGAAGTCGGCGTACCCGGGGGTGTCGAGGAGGTTGATCTTGTATCCGCCCCAGCCGACCGGGACGAGGGAGAGCTGCACGGACCGCTGCTGGCGGTGCTCGATCTCGTCGTAGTCGGAGACGGTGCCGCCGTCCTCGACCCGCCCGGCCCGGTTGAGCGCTCCGGCGGTCTGCGCCAGCGCCTCGACGAGCGTCGTCTTGCCCGATCCGCTGTGGCCGACCAGCACCACGTTCCGCACGGCCGAGGGCCGGTCGGCCGTCGGAGCCCTGCCGGCGGCCCCGGCGGGCGTCTTCGCCTTGTCACCCATGATGATGTCCTCCCGACTGCTCGCACGATGCGGCGGGACGCGGGCGCGGGGGAGTGGCGTGTCGCGGTACGGCTCCGGCGGTGCCCGCGGTGGTCCTTCGAGCTTTGCACCGACGCCAGGACGCGTCCATACGTCGTACGCGGGGGAGCCCCCCGGGTGGCCCTCGGCGGGACGGCGACGCGGCGGGGCGGGTACCCGCCGGTAGCCCGGGACGCTCGTGGCTACGATGGGTGAGCCGGTGGTCGTAGGGGCCGCGCGGCCCACCGAACCTCGGGAAGGCCATGCTGAACAAGTACGCGCGTGCCTTTTTCACGCGTGTCCTCACACCGTTCGCCGCGTTTCTGCTCCGCCGGGGCGTCAGCCCCGACGCGGTCACGCTCATCGGCACCGCGGGGGTGATGGCCGGTGCCCTGGTCTTCTTCCCCCGCGGGGAGTTCTTCTGGGGCACGATCATCATCACCCTCTTCGTCTTCTCCGACCTCGTCGACGGCAACATGGCCCGGCAGGCGGGGATCTCCAGCCGATGGGGAGCCTTCCTGGACTCGACGCTCGACCGGGTCGCCGACGGCGCGATCTTCGGCGGCTTCGCGCTCTGGTACGCCGGCAAGGGCGACGACAACGTCATGTGCGCCGTGGCGATCTTCTGCCTCGCGAGCGGCCAGGTCGTCTCGTACACCAAGGCCCGGGGCGAGTCGATCGGCCTGCCCGTCGCGGTGAACGGCCTGGTCGAGCGCGCCGAGCGCCTGGTGATCTCGCTGGTCGCCGCCGGCCTCGCCGGACTCCACGCCTTCGGCGTCCCCGGCATCCAGATCCTGCTCCCGATCGCCCTGTGGATCGTGGCCGTGGGCAGCGCCGTGACCCTGGGCCAGCGGGTCGTGACCGTGCGCCGCGAGTCGGCCGAGGCGGACGCCGCCGCGGCGGCGTCCGGAGGAGGCGGGGCGGCCTCGTGAGCACCCTCAAGGAGCGCCTGAGCGACGGGCTGTACGGCGCCGGCTGGGCGACCGTCAAGAAGCTGCCCGAGCCGGTGGCGACCGGGCTCGGCCGCCGGATCGCCGACTTCGCCTGGAAGCGGCGCGGCAAGAGCGTCCTGCGCCTGGAGTCCAACCTCGCGCGCGTGGTGCCGGACGCCACGCCCGAGCGCCTCGCCGAGCTTTCGCGGGCCGGCATGCGCTCGTACATGCGGTACTGGATGGAGTCCTTCCGGCTGCCGACCTGGAGCAAGGAGCGGGTCGAGCGGTCCATCGACATCAAGGGCCGCCACTACCTCGAGGAAGGCCTCGCCGCCGGGCGCGGCGTCGTCCTCGCCCTGCCGCACCTGGCCAACTGGGACCTCGCGGGCGTGTGGGTGACCCGCTCGCTCGGCCTGCCCTTCACGACCGTCGCGGAGCGGCTGAAGCCGGAGTCGCTCTACGACCGGTTCGTCGCCTACCGCGAGTCCCTCGGCATGGAGGTCCTGCCGCACACCGGCGGCTCCGCCTTCGGCACGCTCGCGCGGCGACTGCGGGCCGGAGGCCTGATCTGCCTGGTCGCCGACCGCGACCTGTCGGCGTCCGGCACCGAGGTCACGTTCTTCGGGGACACCGCGCGGATGCCCGCGGGACCGGCGATACTCGCCCAGCAGACCGGCGCGCTGCTGCTCCCGGTGACCCTCTGGTACGACGACACGGCGGTCATGAAGGGCCGCATCCACGCGCCGATCGACGTACCCGAGTCAGGCACGCGCGCCGAGAAGACGTCCGTGATGACACAGGAGCTCGCCGACGTCTTCGCCGGCGGCATCGCGGACCACCCGGAGGACTGGCACATGCTGCAACGACTGTGGCTCGCGGACCTGGACGAGCGGGAGGGACCGGCCGCGTGAAGATCGGGATCGTCTGCCCGTACTCCTGGGACGTGCCGGGCGGCGTCCAGTTCCACATCCGCGACCTCGCCGAGCACCTGATCCGGCTCGGCCACGAGGTCTCCGTCCTCGCCCCCGCCGACGACGACACCCCGCTGCCGCCGTACGTGGTCTCGGCGGGCCGCGCGGTGCCCGTGTCCTACAACGGCTCCGTGGCCCGGCTCAGCTTCGGCTTCCTCTCCGCCGCGCGGGTCCGCCGCTGGCTGCACGACGGCACCTTCGACGTCGTCCACATCCACGAGCCGACCTCGCCCTCCCTGGGGCTGCTCACCTGCTGGGCGGCGCAGGGGCCGATCGTGGCCACCTTCCACACCTCGAACCCGCGCTCCCGGGCCATGATCGCCGCGTACCCGATCCTCCAGCCCGCCCTGGAGAAGATCAGCGCCCGCATCGCGGTCAGCGAGTACGCGCGGCGGACGCTCGTCGAGCACCTCGGCGGCGACGCGGTCGTCATCCCGAACGGCGTCGACGTGGACTTCTTCGCCCGCGCCGAGCCGAAGAAGGAGTGGCAGGGCGAGACCCTCGGCTTCATCGGCCGGATCGACGAGCCCCGCAAGGGCCTGCCGGTCCTCATGCGGGCCCTTCCCCGGATCCTCACCGAGCGGCCCGGAGCCCGGCTCCTCGTCGCCGGACGCGGCGACGAGGAGGAGGCGGTCGCCTCCCTGCCGGCCGGGATGCGCTCCCGGGTGGAGTTCCTCGGCATGGTCAGCGACGAGGACAAGGCGCGGCTGCTGCGCAGCGTCGACGTGTACGTGGCGCCCAACACGGGCGGGGAGAGCTTCGGCATCATCCTCGTCGAGGCGCTGTCGGCCGGCGCGCCGGTCCTCGCCTCCGACCTCGACGCCTTCGCCCAGGTCCTCGACCAGGGGGCGGCCGGAGAGCTCTTCGCCAACGAGGACGCCGACGCGCTCGCCGACGCGGCGATCGCGCTCCTCGGCGACGAGACGCGGCGCGCGGAGCTGAGCGCCCGCGGCTCGGCCCATGTGCGGCGCTTCGACTGGGGGACGGTGGGGGCGGACATCCTGGCCGTGTACGAGACGGTGACGGACGGGGCGGCGGCGGTGGACACCGACGAACGAACGGGCGGGCTGCGGGCGCGGCTGGGGCTGTAGCGCGGCGCGGGGGCTGCCGCTCTCGGGCGCTCGGCGCGTCGCCCGCCCGGGCGCCACGCCCCGCGGAGCCGCGCCCCCGGTCGGCTTGGGCCTTCGCCGCCCGCGCGTCCGCTGTGCGTGTGGCCTACCCCCCCCGTGTGCGCCTGTGCCCGTGTGTGCCCGTCGCCCACGCCCGTGTGGGTCCGTCGCCACGCCCGTCGCCACGCCCTTATGGGCCCGTCGCCCCGCCCGTGTGGGCAATCGTCCCGCTGGGGCGGGACGGGTGGGCACACGGGACGGCGCGCTGAGCGGCGCCTCCGCGTTCTGGGCCTGGACCCGCTCCACAAGGTGCCGTCACCGGTGGTGCGGGTCGGGGTGCGGGAGCCTCTGGCGCCGGTAGGGCGCTGGTCCGTTGTGCCCACCCGTTCCGCCCCTTGCGGAACGCCTGCCCACAACGGCGGGGCGCGGGCCCACAGCGGGGCGGGGCGCGGGCCCACAGCGGGGCGGGGCGCTGGCCCACAGCGGGGCGGGGCGCTGGCCCACAACGGACCGGCGGGGCGCATGCCCGCCGCAGGGAGGGGAACGGGGTCCCCATGGACGCCATCACCCGTCTCGACCTCGGACACTTCACCCGCCCCGCCGAAGAGTGCGGCGGCCCCCACGCGCGCGTGGAGCCCGTTCTCGGGTATCTCGTGCGCCACGCGGGCGTGCGGCTGCTCTTCGACACCGGGATGGGGACCGGGTCCCCGGAGACGGACGCCCACTACCGGCCCGTCCGCCACCCGCTGTCCGTGGGACCTGACGACGTCGACCTCGTCGTCAACTGCCACCTGCACTTCGACCACATCGGCGGCAACCAGCTCTTCCCCGCCACCCCCGTCCTCGTCCAGCGCAAGGAGCTCGCCCTCGCCCGCGCCGGCGGGCACACCATCGACTCCCTCCTGCCCGGAGTCCGGTACGAGGAGATCGACGGCGAGCACGAGATCGCACCGGGCGTGCGGATCGTGCCCACCCCCGGCCACACCGAGGGCCACCAGTCGCTCGTCCTCGACCACGGCGACCGGGTCACGGTCCTCGCCGGACAGGCGTACGACTTCGCGCACGAGTTCGGACGCCCGTACCTCCCCTGGCTCGACCGGCTCGGCGAGCTCGCCGCCGGCCGCCCCGCGCGTGTCCTCTTCGCCCATGACCGCGACCTTTGGGAAGGTGTGCTGCCGCCGCCCCGGTAGCCTGTGCGCCCGTGACCGAAACCGTGATCTGGACCGTCGTCGCGCTGATCCTCATCGGCGTCTATCTGAGCTGGACCGCCGGGCGGCTCGACCGCCTGCACGCGCGCATCGACGCCGCCCGCGCCGCCCTGGACGCGCAGCTGCTGCGCCGGGCCTCGGTCACCCAGGAGCTCGCCACCTCCGGCGTCCTCGACCCGGCCGCCTCCATCGTGCTGTACGAGGCCGCGCACGCCGCCCGGCAGGCCGAGGAGGAGCAGCGGGAGGTCGCCGAGAGCGAGCTGAGCCAGGCGCTGCGGGCCGTCTTCGGCGAGTCCGAGCAGGTGGAACTCGTACGGGAGGCACCCGGCGGCGAGGAGGCCGCCGGGGAGCTCGCGCAGGCCGTCCGCCGCGTCCCGATGGCCCGCCGCTTCCACAACGACGCGGTCCGGGCGGCCCGTGCCCTGCGCCGTCACCGCAAGGTCCGCTGGTTCCGGCTCGCGGGCCACGCGCCCTTCCCGCTGGCCTTCGAAATGGACGACGAGCCGCCGGTGGCCCTTGCTGATCGTCCGGCCTGACCCTCTCAACCTGCGAAAACGATCCACCGGGTCCACATTGGCCCTTGATGTGGACCCCAGGTGGACTGTTTCCTCTTCTTGTCGTCAACCCCTGTTGTCACGAGTGAGGTATCCGTGTCCACCACGCCTTCCACCACCTTCCAGTCCCCCGAGACCGGCACCGCGCGCGTCAAGCGCGGCATGGCCGAGCAGCTCAAGGGCGGCGTGATCATGGACGTGGTCAACGCCGAGCAGGCGAAGATCGCCGAGGACGCCGGCGCCGTGGCCGTCATGGCCCTGGAGCGGGTCCCCGCGGACATCCGCAAGGACGGCGGCGTCGCCCGCATGTCCGACCCGAACATGATCGAGGAGATCATCGGCGCGGTCTCCATCCCGGTGATGGCCAAGTCCCGCATCGGCCACTTCGTCGAGGCCCAGGTCCTCCAGTCCCTCGGTGTCGACTACATCGACGAGTCCGAGGTCCTGACCCCGGCCGACGAGGTCAACCACTCCGACAAGTGGGCCTTCACGACCCCCTTCGTCTGTGGCGCCACCAACCTGGGCGAGGCCCTGCGCCGCATCGCCGAGGGCGCGGCCATGATCCGCTCCAAGGGCGAGGCCGGCACCGGCAACGTCGTCGAGGCCGTCCGCCACCTGCGCCAGATCAAGAACGAGATCGCCAAGCTGCGCGGCTTCGACAACAACGAGCTGTTCGCCGCCGCCAAGGAGCTCCGCGCCCCGTACGAGCTCGTCAAGGAGGTCTCCGAGCTCGGCAAGCTGCCGGTCGTGCTGTTCTCCGCCGGTGGTGTCGCCACCCCCGCCGACGCCGCGCTGATGCGCCAGCTCGGCGCCGAGGGCGTCTTCGTCGGCTCCGGCATCTTCAAGTCGGGCGACCCGGCCAAGCGCGCCGCCGCCATCGTGAAGGCCACCACCTTCTACGACGACCCGAAGGTCATCGCGGACGCCTCCCGCAACCTGGGCGAGGCCATGGTCGGCATCAACTGCGACACCCTCCCCGAGTCCGAGCGCTAC
Organism: Streptomyces sp. NPDC002232; assembly: GCF_042890295.1. Taxonomy (NCBI): domain Bacteria; kingdom Bacillati; phylum Actinomycetota; class Actinomycetes; order Kitasatosporales; family Streptomycetaceae; genus Streptomyces; species Streptomyces sp. NPDC002232. The sequence continues at coordinate 317,377 of NZ_JBIARV010000007.1, forward strand.
GCGAACCGGGGCTGGTAAGCACCCATGAGCACGCCCGTCATCGGTGTCCTGGCCCTCCAGGGCGACGTACGGGAGCACCTGATCGCCCTGGCCGCGGCGGACGCCGTGGCCAGGCCGGTCCGGCGCCCCGAAGAGCTCGCCGAGGTCGACGGTCTGGTCATCCCCGGTGGTGAGTCCACCACCATCTCCAAGCTGGCCGACCTCTTCGGCCTGATGGAGCCCCTGCGCGAGCGGATCGCGGGCGGCATGCCCGTGTACGGCACCTGCGCCGGCCTGATCATGCTCGCCGAGAAGATCCTCGACCCACGCTCGGGCCAGGAGACCTTCGGCGGCATCGACATGATCGTCCGCCGCAACGCCTTCGGCCGCCAGAACGAGTCCTTCGAGGCTTCCGTCACCGTCGCGGGCATCGACACTCCCGTCGAGGGCGTCTTCATCCGCGCCCCGTGGGTGGAGTCCATCGGCGCCGAGGTCGAGGTCCTCGCGGAGCACGGGGGCCACATCGTCGCCGTGCGCCAGGGCCGTGCCCTCGCCACCTCCTTCCACCCCGAGCTCACCGGCGACCACCGCATCCACGCGCTGTTCGTGGACATGGTGCGCGCGGAACGGTGACCCGATCCCGGTAGGATCTCTGGGGTTCGTTCAAGAAGTTGGTTACGCGAAGGAGACAGGCAGATGTCCGGCCACTCTAAATGGGCTACGACGAAGCACAAGAAGGCCGTGATCGACGCCAAGCGCGGCAAGCTCTTCGCGAAGCTGATCAAGAACATCGAGGTCGCGGCCCGGACCGGCGGCGCCGACCCGGACGGCAACCCGACCCTCTTCGACGCCATCCAGAAGGCCAAGAAGAGCTCGGTCCCGAACAAGAACATCGACTCCGCGGTCAAGCGCGGCGGCGGCCTCGAGGCCGGCGGCGTCGACTACGCCACGATCATGTACGAGGGCTACGGTCCGAACGGTGTCGCGGTGCTCATCGAGTGCCTCACCGACAACCGCAACCGCGCCGCCTCCGACGTCCGCGTCGCCATGACCCGCAACGGCGGCTCCATGGCCGACCCGGGCTCGGTCTCGTACCTGTTCAACCGCAAGGGCGTCGTCGTGCTCCCCAAGGGCGAGCTGTCCGAGGACGACGTCCTGGAGACGGTGCTCGAGGCCGGTGCCGAGGAGGTCAACGACCTCGGCGAGTCCTTCGAGATCATCAGCGAGGCCACCGACCTGGTCGCGGTCCGTTCCGCGCTCCAGGAGGCCGGCATCGACTACGACTCGGCCGAGTCCAGCTTCGTCCCGACCATGCAGGTCGAGCTGGACGAGGAGGGCGCGCGCAAGATGTTCAAGCTGATCGACGCCCTGGAGGACAGCGACGACGTGCAGAACGTCTTCGCCAACTTCGACGTCAGCGACGAGGTCATGGAGAAGGTCGACGCCTGATCGCGTACCTTCCGAGCAGCGGGCCGACGGGACACACCCCGTCGGCCCGCTGCGTTGTCAGTGGCAGCGGATAGCCTGCACAAACAGACTTGCGATCGGCTGGCGATCAGGGAGGGGGCGGCGTGCGCGTACTCGGGGTGGACCCCGGACTGACCCGGTGCGGCGTCGGTGTCGTCGAGGGCGTCGCCGGCCGGCCCCTGACCATGCTCGGCGTCGGCGTCGTGCGCACCGCCGCGGACGCCGACATAGGGGTGCGCCTCGTCGGCATCGAGCGCGGCATCGAGGAGTGGCTCGACCGCTTCTCACCCGAACTCGTCGCCGTCGAGCGGGTGTTCAGCCAGCACAACGTCCGTACGGTGATGGGCACCGCCCAGGCCAGCGCGGTCGCCATGCTCTGCGCCTCCCGGCGCGGCATCCCCGTCGCCCTGCACACCCCCAGCGAGGTCAAGGCCGCCGTCACCGGCAGCGGCCGCGCCGACAAGGCCCAGGTCGGCGCCATGGTGACCCGGCTCCTGCGGCTCTCCGCCCCGCCGAAGCCGGCCGACGCCGCCGACGCCCTCGCCCTCGCCATCTGCCACATCTGGCGGGCCCCCGCCCAGAACCGTCTGCAACAGGCCGTCGCCCAGCACGCCGCTGCCCGGCCCGTCACCGCGCTGAAAGGCCGTACCCGATGATCGCCTTCGTGAGCGGCCCGGTCGCCGCCCTCGCCCCCACGACCGCCGTCGTCGAGGTCGGGGGAGTCGGCATGGCCGTCCAGTGCACCCCCGGCACCCTCGCCGGCCTGCGCCTCGGCGAGCACGCCCGGCTCGCCACCTCCCTCGTCGTCCGCGAGGACTCCCTGACCCTGTACGGCTTCGCCGACGACGACGAGCGGCAGGTCTTCGAGCTCCTCCAGACCGCCAGCGGCGTCGGTCCGCGCCTCGCCCAGGCCATGCTCGGGGTGCACAGCCCCGACGCGCTGCGCCTCGCCGTCTCCACCGGCGACGAGAAGGCCCTCACCGGCGTTCCCGGCATCGGCAAGAAGGGCGCGCAGAAGCTCCTCCTCGAACTGAAGGACAAGCTCGGCTCCCCGCTGGGCAGCAGCGGCCTGGTCGGCGCCCAGCGCGCCGCGGCCTCCGGCCCCGCGCCGTGGACCGAGCAGCTGTCCGCCGCCCTCATCGGCCTCGGCTACGCGAGCCGCGAGGCCGAGGAGGCCGTCGGCGCCGTCACCCCGCAGGCCGAGGCCGCGATCGCCGAGACCGGCAGCGCGCCCGTGCCGCAGCTGCTCCGCGCCGCCCTGCAGACCCTCAACCGGGCCCGCTGACCTCCCGTACGAAGAGGAAGACCATCACCGTGAACTGGGACGACGACAGCACCGCCGAGACGGACGCGCGCCTCGTGGGCGCCTCCGCCGAGGGCGACGACCAGGCCGTCGAGGCGGCGCTGCGCCCCAAGGACCTCAGCGAGTTCGTCGGCCAGGAGAAGGTCCGCCAGCAGCTCGACCTCGTCCTCAAGGCGGCCCGCCAGCGCGGTGCCACCGCCGACCACGTGCTGCTCTCCGGCGCCCCGGGCCTCGGCAAGACGACCCTCTCGATGATCATCGCCGCCGAGATGAACGCGCCGATCCGCATCACCTCCGGCCCCGCCATCCAGCACGCCGGCGACCTCGCCGCGATCCTCTCCTCCCTCCAGGAGGGCGAGATCCTCTTCCTCGACGAGATCCACCGCATGTCCCGGCCCGCCGAGGAGATGCTCTACATGGCGATGGAGGACTTCCGCGTCGACGTCATCGTCGGCAAGGGCCCCGGCGCCACCGCCATCCCGCTCGAACTCCCGCCCTTCACCCTGGTCGGCGCCACCACCCGGGCCGGACTCCTGCCGCCCCCGCTGCGCGACCGCTTCGGCTTCACCGCCCACATGGAGTTCTACGACCCCTCCGAACTCCAGCGCGTGATCCACCGCTCCGCCGGACTCCTCGACGTCGAGATCGACCCGGCGGGCGCCGCCGAGATCGCCGGCCGCTCCCGCGGCACGCCCCGCATCGCCAACCGCCTGCTCCGCCGCGTCCGCGACTACGCCCAGGTCAGGGCCGACGGAGTGATCACCCGGGAGATCTCCGAGGCGGCCCTCCGCGTGTACGAGGTGGACAGCCGCGGCCTCGACCGCCTCGACCGGGCCGTCCTGGAGGCCCTGCTGAAGCTCTTCGGGGGCGGACCGGTCGGCCTGTCCACCCTCGCCGTCGCCGTGGGGGAGGAGCGCGAGACCGTCGAGGAGGTCGCCGAACCCTTCCTCGTACGCGAAGGCCTGCTGGCCCGCACGCCCCGTGGCCGGGTCGCCACTCCTGCGGCATGGACCCACCTGGGACTCGTTCCACCGCAGGCCGTGGGCCCGGCCGGGCCAGGAAGCGGACAACAGGGGCTCTTCGGGGCGTGACGGTGCGGACACTCGCCCGTACCGGAACCAGGGTGCGATGCTGGACGTTGTTCCATCGATGCGGACTCGCCTAGACTCCGCCGTTGCCGCCCTTTCTGGTCGGCGCGCCCACCCCCGAAGATCAGGCCGCGGGTTCTCCGCGACCGTGCGAAGGAAACCCGTCCCGTGAGCATCGTGACCCTCCTCCCCTTCATCGTCCTCATCGGGGCCATGTTCCTGATGACCCGCTCTGCCAAGAAGAAGCAGCAGGCGGCGGCGCAGATGCGCAACGAGATGCAGCCCGGCACCGGCGTACGGACGATCGGGGGGATGTACGCCACCGTCAAGGAGATCGGCGACGAGACCGTTCTCCTCGAGGTCGCGCCCGGCGTGCACGCGGTCTACGCCAAGAACGCGATCGGCGCGGTCCTCGAGGACTCCGAGTACAACCGGATCGTCCACGGCGACGAGGAGTCGGACTCCGAGACCGTCGTCCCGGACGACGCCTCCTCGCTGACCGAGACCGCCGACGCCACGGACAAGCACGTCGAGACCGTCGAGGACGCGCCGAAGGCCGACCTCACGAAGAAGTCCGACGCGTCCGAGGCCGCCGCCGAGGGTCAGAAGGACGGCAAGACCGACGGCGAGACCGACGCGAAGTAGTCGCGGCCGGGTGCCCCGCGCACGCCCACAGGCGTGCGCGGTCCCCGGAACGGTTCCACGTCTGCGGGGGCAGGTCCCCACACACACTTCGTGGCCGTCCCGCGCATACCCGGCGCGGGACGGTTGGACAGGGAGATACGACAGGTGGCAGCACCGAAGAAGGGCCGAGGGGCGGCGGGGGGACAGAGCCGTCCGGGCCGCGCCCTGGCAATCATCCTGATCGCCATGGTCGCACTCACCGGCGGGATGTTCTGGTCGGGGCACACCACCCCGCGCCTCGGCATCGACCTCGCCGGCGGTACGTCGATCACGCTCAAGGCGAAGGCCGAGCCCGGCCAGGAGTCGGCGGTCAACGAGACCAACATGAACACGGCGGTCGGCATCATCGAGCGCCGTGTCAACGGTCTGGGTGTCTCCGAGGCCGAGGTTCAGACGCAGGGCGCCGAGAACATCATCGTCAACATCCCTCGCGGGACGAACGAGAAGCAGGCCCGCGAGCAGGTCGGCACCACCGCCCAGCTGTACTTCCGGCCCGTGCTCACCGTCGCGGCCGCCGCGCCCCAGCCGACGCCGAGCGCCGGCTCCACGGGCTCGCCGAAGCCGTCCGCCTCGGCCTCCTCCGGCACGACGGCGGGTGAGAAGTCGGCCACGCCGACGGCCACCGGCTCCCCGCAGGGCCGTGCGCTCACCGAGGCCCTCAAGGCCCCGAGCCCCACCCCCACCGCCTCCTCCTCCGCGAAGCCGAAGGCCACCGGGACCCCTCCGGCGCCCCAGACGCCCGACGCCGCCACGGCGGCGCTGGAGAAGAAGTTCACCACGCTGAACTGCCTCGACCCGAAGCAGCGCACCGCCGCCGGCCAGGGCGTCAAGGCCAGCGAGCCCACCGTGGCCTGTGGCAAGAACGCGGCCGGCCAGTGGGAGAAGTACCTCCTGGGTCCGGCCGAGGTCGAGGGCAAGGACGTCGACAACGCCAAGGCCGGCCTGGACCAGCGGACCGGCCAGTGGATCGTGGACATGGAGTTCACGGACGGCGGCTCGAAGAAGTTCCAGGCGATCACCAGCAAGCTGTCGCAGCAGACCGAGCCGCAGAACCAGTTCGCGATCGTGCTGGACGGCGAGGTCGTCTCCGCGCCCCGCGTGCAGACCACGCTGAGCGCCAACGCCCAGATCTCCGGCAGCTTCAACCAGCAGTCCGCCCAGGACCTTGGGAACATCCTGTCCTACGGCGCCCTGCCGCTGTCCTTCCAGACCCAGAGCGTCGACACCGTCACCGCCGCGCTCGGTGGTGACCAGCTGGAGGCCGGCATCATCGCCGGTGCCATCGGCCTCGGTCTCGTCATCATCTACCTGGTCCTGTACTACCGGGGCCTGTCGCTGATCGCGATCCTCAGCCTCGGCGTCTCCGCGCTGCTGACCTACGTGCTCATGGCCCTGCTCGGCCCGGCCATCGGCTTCGCGCTGAACCTGCCGGCCGTCTGCGGCGCCATCGTCGCCATCGGCATCACCGCGGACTCGTTCATCGTGTACTTCGAACGCATCCGCGACGAGCTCCGCGAGGGCCGCACGCTCCGCCCGGCCGTCGAGCGCGCCTGGCCGCGCGCCCGCCGCACGATCATGGTCTCCGACTTCGTGTCGTTCCTGGCCGCGGCCGTGCTCTTCATCGTCACCGTCGGCAAGGTCCAGGGCTTCGCGTTCACGCTCGGCCTGACCACCCTGCTCGACATCGTCGTGGTGTTCCTCTTCACCAAGCCGGTCATGACGCTGCTCGCCCGCACCAAGTTCTTCGGCAACGGCCACGCCTGGTCCGGTCTGGACCCGAAGCGGCTCGGCGCCAAGCCGCCGCTGCGCCGCACCCGCCGTGCCAATGCCTCTGCCGCTGGCCCTGTCGACCCGAAGGAGGCGTGAGATGTCGAAGCTCGGCGATCTCGGCGCCCGGCTCCACCGCGGTGAGGTCGGTTACGACTTCATCGGCAACCGCAAGATCTGGTATGGCCTGTCCATCCTGATCACCATCACCGCCATCGTCGCCCTGGCCGTCCGCGGCCTCAACATGGGCATCGAGTTCCAGGGCGGCGCCGTCTTCACCACCCCGAAGTCGGACGTGTCCGTCAGCCAGGCGCAGGAGTACGCGGAAGAGGCCTCCGGCCACGACGCGATCGTCCAGCAGCTGGGCAACGGCTCCCTGCGCATCCAGGTCGGCGGCCTCGACACCGCCAAGTCCGACCAGGTCCGCGCGGAGCTGGCCAAGGACCTGAGCGTCCCCGAGGACAAGATCGCGGCCGAGCTCGTCGGCCCCAGCTGGGGTGAGCAGATCGCCACCAAGGCCTGGACCGGCCTGGGGGTCTTCATGATCCTCGTGGTGATCTACCTGGCCATCGCCTTCGAGTGGAGAATGGCGGTCGCGGCACTCGTCGCCCTGATCCACGACCTCACGATCACGGTGGGCATCTACTCGCTGGTCGGCTTCGAGGTCACCGTGGGTACGGTGATCGGTCTGCTGACGATCCTCGGTTACTCGCTGTACGACACCGTCGTCGTCTTCGACTCGCTCAAGGAGCAGACGAAGGACATCACGAAGCAGACCCGCTTCACCTACAGCGAGCTGGCCAACCGCTCGATCAACGGCACCCTGGTCCGTTCGATCAACACCACCGTGGTCGCGCTGCTGCCGGTCGCCGGCCTGCTCTTCATCGGTGGCGGCGTCCTCGGCGCCGGCATGCTCAACGACATCTCGCTGTCGCTGTTCGTCGGTCTCGCCGCCGGCGCGTACTCCTCGATCTTCATCGCCACCCCGCTGGTGGCCGATCTCAAGGAGCGCGAGCCGTCGATCAAGGCGCTCAAGAAGCGCATCCTGGCCAAGCGCGCGAGCGCCGCGGCCAAGGGCGAGTCGCCGGACGACGTGGACGACCTCGCCGAGGCCGCCGTCGTCGGTCCCCGGGCGAGCCGTCGCGGCGCCCAGGAGCGCCGAGGATGACCGCCGAGGCCCAGGACGTCACCGAGCTCCTGCTCAGCCGCATCCGTGACGTACCCGACTATCCGAAGCCGGGCGTGCTGTTCAAGGACATCACGCCGCTGCTCGCGGACCCGGAGGCGTTCACGGCGCTGACCGACGTCCTCGCCGGGCTGTGCTCCGCGCACGGCGCGACGAAGGTCGTCGGCCTGGAGGCGCGCGGCTTCATCCTGGCCGCCCCGGTGGCCGTCCGCGCGGGCCTGGGCTTCATCCCGGTCCGCAAGGCCGGCAAGCTCCCCGGGGCCACGCTCCGCCAGGCGTACGAGCTGGAGTACGGCACCGCCGAGATCGAGGTGCATGCCGAGGACCTGGCCGCGGGCGACCGCGTCATGGTCATCGACGACGTCCTCGCCACCGGCGGCACGGCCGAGGCCTCGATCGAGCTCATCCGCCGCGCGGGAGCCGAGGTCGCGGGCGTCGCCGTCCTCATGGAGCTCGGCTTCCTCCCGGGCCGCGCCCGCCTGGAACCGGCCCTGTCCGGCGCTCCGCTCACGGCGCTGATCACGGTCTGACCTCACGCGTCGCCAGAGAAGGGGCGCCCCGGGGAATCCCCGGGGCGCCCCTTCTGCGTGTCTGCCTCCGCCGAGGCTCGCACACGGAAGGGCTGTCTGAATGTGCCCCGCATTGCTCAGGAGACCCTCAAATCACTTGAGTACCAGGGTAGTTACTTGCTGTCATGAGCGGGACCGCCCCTCTGGGAGGGGCAAAACGTGGGGAACATCGGAGGATCTCTATGTCCGTCTTGCGCAACTTAGCGACCGGCGTCACCGCGCTCGTCTCCGTCGTGGGCATGTCCTCGTTGGCCGGACCGGCCCAGGCCGCACCGGCGACTGAGGTGAGTGCCGCTCCCGCCACTGCCCGGGCCGGCTGCTCGGCCTCGTGGAAGTCCGCTGTCGGCCTCCCCACACGGTGGACGACGATCAGGGACAACACCTGCTCGGTCTTCGGATATCCGGCGTACAAGGCCGTGTACGAGTGGAGGGCGGAGCGGGGCAGGCCCTGTGTCCAGGTGCTCGGCTTCGTGAACGGCCGGGACAAGTGGGTCAACGCGGGGTGCGGCCGATCCGGTGTGATCCGGAACGTGCCCTGGGGGAATGTCGCGGCCAACAAGACGATCAAGATCAAGGGTGCCTCGCTCGTCAAGTGGCGGTGACCGTGGCGGCGCGGTCTCCGGCCGGGACGGGGGGATCCACCGTGACCGGTGAGGTGTCGCCGTTAGGCCCGTGACGAGGGTTTTCACCCCAGAAGGGGCGCCCCGGGGAATCCCCGGGGCGCCCCTTCGCGTTCTCAGGGAGAGCACCCCGGCCGCCCCCCGATGCCCGTCCGGTGCGCGTCCGAAACACGGGCGCGTGGGCGCGGGCACAGTTGGCTCGATACGATGGGCTTTCCGGGCCTGACCGGGGGACCCGGAACCTCCCCCAGACTCCGTCCGGGGGGACCCGCAGAGGAGCGCTTCTTGCCAGACGAGGCCCAGCCACTCTCCGCCGCGCAGCCTGACCCGAAGGCCGAGAAGGCCGCGCCGGGTACCGGCACGCCCCAGAACAAGGCAGCGGAGACCAGGCCCGAGCCCGCTGCGCCCGCCCCCGCGCCCGCCGCCCCCGAGCGGCCCGCGCCCGCGCGCTCCGGCGGTTCGTCGAACCGCGTCCGCGCCCGCCTCGCCCGGCTCGGCGTCCAGCGCTCCTCCCCGTACAACCCGGTCCTCGAACCGCTGCTGCGGATCGTCCGCTCCAACGACCCCAAGATCGAGACGGCGACGCTGCGCCAGGTCGAGCGGGCCTACCAGGTAGCCGAGCGCTGGCACCGCGGCCAGAAGCGCAAGAGCGGCGACCCGTACATCACGCACCCGCTCGCCGTGACGACCATCCTCGCCGAGCTCGGCATGGACCCGGCGACCCTGATGGCCGGGCTGCTCCACGACACCGTCGAGGACACCGAGTACGGCCTGGAGGACCTGCGCCGTGACTTCGGCGACCAGGTCACCCTGCTCGTCGACGGCGTCACCAAGCTCGACAAGGTCAGGTTCGGCGAGGCCGCCCAGGCCGAGACCGTCCGCAAGATGGTCGTCGCCATGGCCAAGGACCCGCGCGTCCTGGTCATCAAGCTCGCCGACCGCCTGCACAACATGCGCACCATGCGCTACCTCAAGCGGGAGAAGCAGGAGAAGAAGGCCCGCGAGACCCTCGAGATCTACGCGCCCCTGGCCCACCGCCTGGGCATGAACACCATCAAGTGGGAGCTGGAGGACCTCGCCTTCGCGATCCTCTACCCCAAGATGTACGACGAGATCGTCCGGCTCGTCGCCGAGCGCGCCCCCAAGCGGGACGAGTACCTCGCCATAGTGACCGACGAGGTCCAGACCGACCTGCGCGCCGCACGCATCAAGGCGACCGTCACCGGCCGCCCCAAGCACTACTACAGCGTCTACCAGAAGATGATCGTCCGCGGCCGTGACTTCGCGGAGATCTACGACCTGGTCGGCATCCGCGTCCTCGTGGACACCGTCCGCGACTGCTACGCGGCCCTCGGCACCGTCCACGCGCGATGGAACCCGGTCCCCGGCCGGTTCAAGGACTACATCGCGATGCCGAAGTTCAACATGTACCAGTCGCTGCACACGACGGTCATCGGACCCAACGGCAAGCCCGTCGAGCTCCAGATCCGGACCTTCGACATGCACCGGCGCGCCGAGTACGGCATCGCCGCGCACTGGAAGTACAAGCAGGAGGCCGTCGCCGGCGCCTCCAAGGTCCGCGCCGACGTGCCGAAGAAGACCGGCAAGGACGACCACCTCAACGACATGGCGTGGCTGCGCCAGCTCCTGGACTGGCAGAAGGAGACCGAGGACCCCAGCGAGTTCCTGGAGTCCCTGCGCTTCGACCTCTCCCGCAACGAGGTCTTCGTCTTCACCCCGAAGGGCGACGTCATCGCGCTGCCCGCCGGCGCCACCCCCGTCGACTTCTCGTACGCCGTCCACACCGAGGTCGGCCACCGCACGATAGGAGCACGGGTCAACGGGCGGCTCGTGCCGCTCGAATCGACCCTCGACAACGGCGACCTGGTCGAGGTCTTCACCTCCAAGGCCGCCGGCGCCGGGCCCTCCCGCGACTGGCTGGGCTTCGTCAAGTCCCCGCGCGCCCGGAACAAGATCCGTGCCTGGTTCTCCAAGGAGCGCCGCGACGAGGCCATCGAGCAGGGCAAGGACGCCATCGCGCGGGCCATGCGCAAGCAGAACCTGCCGATCCAGCGGATCCTCACCGGCGACTCCCTCGTCACCCTCGCCCACGAGATGCGCTACAGCGACATCTCCTCGCTGTACGCGGCGATCGGCGAGGGCCACGTCACCGCCCAGTCCATCGTGCAGAAGCTGGTCCAGGCGCTCGGCGGCGAGGAGGCCGCCACCGACGACATCGACGAGACGGCCCCGCCGACCCGCGGCCGCTCCAAGCGGCGCTCCAGCGCCGACCCGGGTGTCGTCGTCAAGGGCGTCGACGACGTCTGGGTGAAGCTGGCGCGCTGCTGCACGCCCGTGCCCGGCGACCCGATCATCGGGTTCGTCACGCGCGGCAGCGGCGTGTCGGTCCACCGCAGCGACTGCGTCAACGTGGACTCGCTGTCCCGGGAGCCGGAGCGGATTCTGGAGGTCGAGTGGGCCCCGACCCAGTCCTCGGTCTTCCTGGTCGCCATCCAGGTCGAGGCGCTGGACCGCTCGCGGCTCCTCTCGGACGTCACCCGGGTCCTCTCGGACCAGCACGTCAACATCCTGTCGGCGGCCGTCCAGACCTCCCGCGACCGGGTGGCGACCTCGCGGTTCACCTTCGAGATGGGCGACCCGAAGCACCTGGGGCACGTCCTGAAGGCCGTGCGGGGCGTGGAGGGCGTGTACGACGTCTACCGCGTGACGTCGGCCCGCAGGCCGTAGCGGCACCGCGTGACCTCCGCCCGCAGGCCGTAGCGGCAGCGTCACCTCGGCCCGCAAGCCGTGGCGGCACGTACGAGGAAGGCCCCCGGCGCGATGCCGGGGGCCTTCCTCGTACGCGGGAACGGGTCTCAGCCGCCGAACTCCTCCAGGCCCTTCATGGCCTGGTCGAGCAGGGCCTGGCGGCCCTCCAGCTCGCGGGCGAGCTTGTCGGCCTTGGCGTCGTTGCCGGCGGCGCGGGCCGCGTCGATCTGCTTGCGCAGCTTCTCGACGGCGTCCTGGAGCTGACCGGTCAGACCCGCGGCACGCGCACGCGCCTCCGGGTTCGTCCGGCGCCACTCGGCCTCCTCGGCCTCCTGGATCGCCCGCTCCACCGCGTGCATCCGGCCCTCGACCTTGGGACGGGCGTCACGCGGGACGTGGCCGATGGCCTCCCAGCGCTCGTTGAGGGAGCGGAAGGCCGCGCGCGCCGCCTTCAGGTCCGTCACCGGCACCAGCTTCTCGGCCTCGGTCGCGAGCTCCTCCTTCAGCTTGAGGTTCTCGGTCTGCTCCGCGTCCCGCTCGGCGAAGACCTCGCCGCGCGCCGCGAAGAAGACGTCCTGCGCGCCGCGGAAGCGGTTCCACAGGTCGTCCTCGTGCTCGCGCTGGGCGCGGCCGGCCGCCTTCCAGTCCGCCATCAGCTCGCGGTAGCGGGCCGCGGTGTTGCCCCAGTCGGTGGAGTTCGACAGCGACTCCGCCTCGGTGACCAGACGCTCCTTCGCCTTGCGGGCGTCCTCGCGCTGGGCGTCCAGGGACGCGAAGTGCGCCTTGCGGCGCTTCGAGAACGCGGAGCGGGCGTGCGAGAAGCGGTGCCACAGCTCGTCGTCGGACTTACGGTCGAGCCGGGGGAGGCCCTTCCAGGTGTCCACGAGCGCCCGCAGCCGCTCGCCCGCGGAGCGCCACTGCTCGCTCTGGGCCAGCTCCTCGGCCTCGGTGACGAGCTTCTCCTTGGCGGCGCGCGCCTCGTCGGTCTGCTTGGCCTTCTGGGCCTTGCGCTCCTCGCGACGCGAGTCGACCGACTCGACGAGCTTGTCCAGCCGGGTCCCGAGCGCGGCGAGGTCACCGACGGCGTGGTGCTCGTCGATCTGCTGCCGGATGTGCTCGATCGCCGCGGTGGCGTCCTTCGCCGAGAGGTCGGTGGTCCTCACCCGCTTCTCGAGGAGGCCGATCTCGACCACCAAGCCCTCGTACTTGCGCTCGAAGTAGGCCAGGGCCTCCTCGGGGGTGCCGGCCTGCCACGATCCGACGACCTTCTCGCCCTCGGCCGTCCGCACGTACACGGTGCCCGTCTCGTCGACGCGGCCCCACGGGTCGCTGCTCACAGCGCCTCCTCACCATGATGCCGTCGCGGGGTGGTACCCCCCGGGCATCGTCCACAGTTTCCCGGCGGGCCTCGCCCGCCATCCGCAGCGCGGCCGACGGCCCACGCTGCACAACGCCAATCTAGGCGAACCGCGGCCCGGCTGTCCGCACTCAGCGCGACCGAGATTCGGCGGTCACGCGTGCGTGCGGACGCGCGGGCTCACTTCTTCGCGACGGTCGCCTTCTCGACGGTGACGGCCTTCTTCGGGGCACCGTCCGCGGCGCCGCCCTCGACGCCCGCCTTCGCCACCTCCTGGACCGCCTTGAGGCCGGCCGCGTCGATCTTCCCGAAGGGGGTGTAGGTCGGCGGCAGCTTGGTGTCCTTGTAGACGAGGAAGAACTGCGAGCCGCCCGTGCCGGGCTGTCCCGTGTTGGCCATGGCGACGGTGCCGGCCGGGAAGGTCACCGTGCCCTCCGCGCCCGCCTTGCCGAGGGCGGTCAGGTTCTCGTCGGGGATCGTGTAGCCGGGGCCGCCGGTGCCGTCGCCCTTGGGGTCGCCGCACTGGAGCACGAAGATGCCCTGGGTCGTGAGGCGGTGGCACTTGGTCCCGTCGAAGTACTTCTTGTCGGCGAGGTGCTTGAAGGAGTTCACCGTGTGCGGCGTCTTCGCCGCGTCCATGGTGATCGTGATCTCGCCCTCGTTCGTGGTGAGCGCCATCGCGTACGTGGCCTTCTGGTCCACGGTCAGCTTCGGCTCGGGGCCCTTGGACTCGCTCTGCGTGGGCGCCGGAGTGGTCGGCGTGCCCGTCGGGTCGCCCGCCGCGTCGGACGACGACCCCTTCGAGGAGCTGTCCGTCAGCGCCACGGAGCCGTACACGGCGGCGCCGGCCGCCAGCACCACGGCGAGCGCGGAGGCGATGACGGTGTTGCGGCGCTTCGCCTTGCGCCGGGATTCCTCCCGACGCTGCTGCTGCCGCACGTACTTCTCCCTGGCAAGCTGCCGCCGCCGCTGATCGCTGGTGACCACCGGGTCCGCTCCTTGTCGCTCGTCTGTTCCTGTCCTGGCCGGGTGTGCCCGTACCGTATACGGGTTGGCTGTGGAACCGGCACCGCCGGTAGGCTCTGATCTGCCGCATTCCGTGTTTTCCGCGAGTTCCGCGCCAGAGGGCCGGACGACATCTAAGGACGAACGTGCTGATTGCCGGGTTCCCCGCCGGGGCCTGGGGGACCAACTGCTATCTGGTCGCCCCCGCCGCAGGCGAGGAGTGCGTGATCATCGACCCGGGCCACCAGGCCGCCCAGGGTGTCGAGGAGACGCTGAAGAAGCATCGGCTCAAGCCCGTCGCCGTCGTCCTCACCCATGGACACATCGACCACGTCGCCTCCGTCGTTCCGGTGTGCGGCGCCCATGACGTCCCCGCGTGGATCCACCCGTCCGACCGCTTCATGATGAGCGACCCGGAGAAGGCCCTCGGCCGCTCCATCGGGATGCCCCTCATGGGCGAGCTGACCGTGGGAGAGCCCGACGACGTGCGCGAGCTCGCCGACGGCGCCGAGCTGAAGCTCGCCGGTCTCGACTTCTCTGTCGCCCACGCGCCCGGTCATACCAAGGGGTCGGTGACCTTCCGGATGCCCGAGACCACGGAGATCCCCTCCGTGTTCTTCTCGGGGGACCTGTTGTTCGCCGGCTCCATCGGACGCACCGACCTTCCCGGTGGTGACATGGACGAGATGCTCGCGTCGCTGGCCCGCGTGTGCCTGCCGCTGGACAACTCGACCGTGGTGCTGTCGGGGCACGGTCCCCAGACGACCATCGGCCAGGAGCGCGCCACGAACCCCTATCTGCGGGACGTGGCGGCCGGCCTCGGGAGCACGGACGCTCCCCGACGAGGAATGTGACGACTCACGTGAGCACCTTCAAGGCCCCCAAGGGCACCTACGACCTGATCCCGCCCTACTCCGCCAAGTACCTCGCGGTCCGGGACGCGATCTCCGGCCCCCTGCGGAAGTCCGGCTACGGCTACGTCGAGACGCCCGGCTTCGAGGACGTGAACCTCTTCGCCCGCGGCGTCGGCGAGTCCACCGACATCGTCAGCAAGGAGATGTACGCCTTCGAGACCAAGGGCGGCGACAAGCTCGCCCTGCGTCCCGAGGGCACCGCCTCCGTGCTGCGCGCCGCCCTGGAGGCCAACCTCCACAAGCAGGGCAACCTGCCGGTCAAGCTCTGGTACTCCGGCTCCTACTACCGCTACGAGCGCCCGCAGAAGGGCCGGTACAGGCACTTCTCCCAGGTCGGCGCCGAGGCCATCGGCGCCGAGGACCCGGCCCTCGACGCCGAGCTGATCATCCTGGCCGACGAGGCCTACCGCTCGCTCGGCCTGCGGAACTTCCGGATCCTGCTGAACTCGCTCGGCGACCAGGAGTGCCGCCCCGTCTACCGGGAGGCCCTCCAGACCTTCCTGCGGGGCCTCGACCTCGACGAGGACACCCTGCGCCGCGCCGAGATCAACCCGCTGCGCGTCCTCGACGACAAGCGCGAGGCCGTGCAGAAGCAGCTGACCGACGCGCCGCTCCTGCGCGACTACCTGTGCGACGCGTGCAAGGCGTACCACGAGGAGGTGCGCGCCCTGATCACCGCGGCGGGCGTCGTCTTCGAGGACGACCCCAAGCTGGTCCGCGGCCTCGACTACTACACCCGCACCACCTTCGAGTTCGTCCACGGCGGCCTCGGCTCGCAGTCGGCGGTCGGCGGCGGCGGCCGCTACGACGGCCTCTCCGAGATGATCGGCGGCCCCGCGCTGCCGTCGGTGGGCTGGGCGCTCGGCGTGGACCGCACGGTCCTCGCCCTGGAGGCGGAGGGCGTCGAGCTCGACATCCCCGCCGCCACCAGTGTCTTCGCCGTCGCCATCGGCGAGGAGGCCCGCCGCCTCCTCTTCGGCAAGGTCACCGAGCTGCGCCGGGCCGGGATCGCCGCCGACTTCTCCTTCGGCGGCAAGGGCCTCAAGGGCGCCATGAAGGACGCCAACCGCTCGGGCGCCCGCCTCGCCGTCGTCGCCGGTGAGCGCGACCTCGCCGAGGGCGTCGTCCAGCTCAAGGACATGGAGTCCGGCGAGCAGCAGGCCGTCACCCTGGACGCCCTGGTGGACGCCGTGCGCGCCAAGCTGGCCTGACCGGCTGTGGGGAGGGGCCCGGACCGCACCCCGGTCCGGGCCCTTCCTTATCTCCCGCGAACGGCCGGACGACAGGTCCGTGTTGCAGAATGACCCTGCCCACAAGGCGGGTCGAGCGAGGGAAAAGGTGACATGGCGAAGGCAGCGGTGGACGAGGCCGGCTCCGGCCGGGACGGCGGCGGCACGATCGGGGCGAGCCGGGCCTTCTCCTGGCTCCTCGTGATCACCGGAGCGGCCGGACTGCTGGCCGCCTGGGTCATCACCATCGACAAGTTCAAGCTCCTGGAGGACCCCACCTTCACCCCCGGGTGCAGCCTCAACCCGATCGTCTCCTGCGGCAACATCATGAAGAGCGAGCAGGCCTCGGTCTTCGGCTTCCCGAATCCGATGCTCGGCCTGGTCACCTACGCCATGGTGATCGCGATCGGCGTGGGCCTGCTCGCCGGAGCCCGCCACCGCCGCTGGTACTGGCTCGGCCTCAACGCCGGCACCCTCTTCGGCGTCGGCTTCTGCACCTGGCTGATGTACCAGTCGCTGTACGAGATCAACTCGCTCTGCCTCTGGTGCTGCCTCGCCTGGGCCGCCACCATCGTCATGTTCTGGTACGTGACCTCGCACAACGTGCGCCTCGGCGTCATCCCGGCCCCCGGCGGGCTGAAGACCTTCTTCGACGAGTTCACCTGGATCCTCCCGGTCCTGCACATCGGGATCATCGGCATGCTGATCCTCACCCGCTGGTGGGACTTCTGGACCAGCTGACGGAGGCCGGACTGTCGGTGCGGTGACCTAGGCTTCATGACTGTGGAGCCCGACCTCTTTACCGCAGCAGCCGAAGACCGCCAGGAGAAGGACCCGTCCAGCAGCCCGCTGGCCGTCCGGATGCGTCCCCGCACCCTCGACGAGGTGGTGGGGCAGCAGCACCTGCTCAAGCCCGGCTCGCCGCTGCGCCGGCTCGTGGGGGACGGGGACGGCGGCCCCGCCGGCGCCTCCTCGGTGATCCTCTGGGGCCCGCCGGGGATCGGCAAGACGACCCTGGCGTACGTCGTCTCGAAGGCCACGAACAAGCGCTTCGTCGAGCTGTCCGCGATCACCGCGGGCGTCAAGGAGGTCCGGGCCGTCATCGACGGCGCCCGGCGCGCGGTCGGCGGCTACGGCAAGGAGACCGTCCTCTTCCTCGACGAGATCCACCGCTTCTCCAAGGCCCAGCAGGACTCCCTCCTGCCCGCCGTCGAGAACCGCTGGGTGACGCTGATCGCCGCCACCACCGAGAACCCCTACTTCTCCGTGATCTCCCCGCTCCTCTCCCGCTCGCTGCTCCTCACCCTGGAGCCGCTGACCGACGAGGACCTCAAGGGCCTGATGGCCCGGGCCCTCACCGGCGAGCGGGGACTGGGCGGGGCGGTGACCCTGCCCGAGGACGCCGAGGCGCACCTCCTGCGCGTCGCCGGGGGCGACGCCCGGCGGGCCCTGACCGCCCTGGAGGCGGCGGCCGGCGCGGCGATCGCCAAGGGCGAGCCGGAGATCACCCTCCAGACCGTCGAGGAGACCGTCGACCGCGCGGCCGTGAAGTACGACCGGGACGGCGACCAGCACTACGACGTGGCCAGCGCGCTCATCAAATCGATCCGCGGCTCGGACGTGGACGCGGCCCTGCACTACCTGGCGCGGATGATCGAGGCGGGGGAGGACCCGCGCTTCATCGCCCGCCGCCTGATGATCTCCGCGAGCGAGGACATCGGCCTCGCCGACCCCCAGGCGCTGCCGATCGCCGTCGCCGCCGCCCAGGCCGTCGCCATGATCGGCTTCCCCGAGGCGGCCCTCACGCTGAGCCACGCGACCATCGCCCTGGCCCTGGCTCCGAAGTCGAACGCGGCGACGACCGCGATCGGCGCGGCCCTCGCCGACGTCCGGGGCGGCCTCGCGGGCGCGGTCCCGCCGCATCTGCGCGACGGCCACTACAAGGGCGCGGCCAAGCTCGGCCACGCCCAGGGGTACGTCTACCCCCACGACGTCCCGGGCGGCATCGCGGCCCAGCAGTACGCCCCGGACACGATCCACGGCCGCCAGTACTACGAGCCCACGCGGTACGGGGCCGAGGCGCGGTACGCGGACGTGGTCGAGCGCGTCCGGGCCCGCCTGAAGGGCGCCGAGTAGACCGGGGCGTGCGAGCGGGCCCCGCGGACCCGGTACACTGGTCCGGATTGCTGCGTCCCGTGTCCGGCCCCGGTCGGCACACCAGAACGGGACAGTCAGCCGGAGACCCGGCCCCCGGGCGGGGTTTCCAGGAGCGTCGCGCACCTTCGAAGGTGTCGCGGGCCACCCATCACCCCCTGGATTCCCGGGAGCGGCGATGGGTCGTTCGCGTGCTGCACGTATGTGCCCAGACCTGGGAGCGGCTGCCCGGCAGGTCCGTCCCGTACGGACCCGGCGGGTTTCCCGGCTGCGGATGCGACCTCCCCTAACCCTGGTGAAGCCGTTTTCAGATCAATGAGAGAGGTTGGTTCATGCCGAACCAGTCCCGTCCCAAGGTCAAGAAGTCGCGTGCCCTCGGCATCGCGCTGACCCCCAAGGCCGTCAAGTACTTCGAGGCCCGCCCCTACCCGCCGGGCGAGCACGGCCGTGGCCGCAAGCAGAACTCGGACTACAAGGTCCGTCTGCTCGAGAAGCAGCGTCTGCGCGCCCAGTACGACATCAGCGAGCGCCAGATGGCGCGCGCCTACGACCGCGCCAAGAAGGCCGAGGGCAAGACGGGCGAGGCGCTGGTCGTCGAGCTCGAGCGTCGCCTCGACGCCCTGGTCCTGCGTTCGGGCATCGCCCGCACCATCTACCAGGCCCGCCAGATGGTCGTGCACGGTCACATCCAGGTCAACGGTGGCAAGGTCGACAAGCCGTCGTTCCGCGTCCGTCCCGACGACGTCGTGATGGTCCGCGAGCGCAGCCGCACCAAGCCGCTGTTCGAGATGGCCCGCGAGGGTGGCTTCGCCGCCGACGGCGAGACCCCGCGCTACCTGCAGGTCAACCTGAAGGCCCTGGCCTTCCGCCTCGACCGCGACCCGAACCGCAAGGAAATCCCGGTCATCTGCGACGAGCAGCTGGTCGTCGAGTACTACGCCCGCTGATCTCGGCACGGCAGTAGTACCGCACCCGCGGTTTCAGCCCGCCGCCTCCCCGCCCTTGCCGGTGGGGGAGCCGGCGGGCTTCCGCGTCCCCGGGAGGCGCCCCGCCCCCGCCGTACGGAACGGGCGCGGGGCCCCCGGGTCCGCCGGGCCGTCCGCGACCGCGTCCCCGCGCCCGGCGAGCGCCCGCTCCACGACCGCGTCGAGCGGAAGGCGCCGGCCCTTTCGGACCGCGACGCCGAAGGCCTCCGCGCCCAGCGCCTCCTCCGCCCGCCGCTCGCACAGCGCCCTCGGCCCGTCGAACGCCTCCGAGCCGAAGAGCCGGACGCCGACCGCGTCCCACACGGGGACGGCGGCCCCCTGGAGGACCGCCGCCTCGGCCGGGTCGCCCTCGCTGACCGTCACGAGCGCGAGCAGCTCGATCGCCAGGACGAGACCGACCAGGTCCCGGAAGGCGTGGTTGATCGAGACGCACTCGGTGAGCAGCCGCCGCGCCTCCCCGTACGCCTCCCGGGTCCACGCCGAGTACGCCAGGACGTAGAGGGCGTAGGCCCGGGTCCACAGCTCTCCGCGCTCCTCGCAGATCTCACGGACCTCCCGGCAGATCGCGACGGCCCCCTCCAGGTCGCCCCCGAAGGCCCGCGCCATCGCCACCTCGACCCGGCCCATCAGCACGTTGCTGTTCAGCTCGCCCAGCTCCCGGTAGGAGTCGAGCGCCCGCCCGATGAGCGCCTCGGCCCGCGGCAGGTCGTCCGAGAGCAGCGCCAGACAGCCCAGCCGGTGCGTCGCGTACGCCTCCGCCAGCGGGTTCCGCGCGGCGCGCGCCCGCTCCCCGCACTCGTGGAGCGCCGCCACCGCCGCCGTGCCGTCCCCCTGGAGGACCGACACGTACCCGAGCACCCACAGCGCCTTGAGCCGTGCCTCCTCGTGCCCGGAGTCCAGCGCGACCGCCCGCTCCAGCCAGTGCCGCCCCTCCGAGAGGCGCCCGCAGCCGACCCAGGCGAACCACAGGGTGCCCGCCAGGTGCTGGGCGAGGTGGGCGTCCTCCGGGACTTCGAGGCAGAGGTCGAGCGCCGCGCGCAGATGGGGCAGCGCCGCGTCCGTGCGGGCGGCGACCTCCGGCTGGCGGGGGCTGAACCACTCCAGCTCGCACCAGGTGGCGAGCCCCATGTACCAGTCGCGGTGCCGTCGTCGCATCCGCTCCGTGTCGCCGAGCTCCGCCAGCCACTCCGCCCCGTAGGCGGCGACCGTGTCGAGCAGCCGGTACGCCGGGCCGGCCGGGGTGTCCTCCCGGGACAGCAGGGACTGTGCGAGGAGGCCCCCGAGGACGTCGAGGACCCGGTCCGGGGGCAGCTCCCGGCTCCCGCACACGTACTCCACCGCCTCCAGGTCGAAGGGGCCGGCGAAGACCGAGAGCCGGGCCCAGAGCAGCCGCTCCTCCGGGGTGCACAGCTCGTGGCTCCAGCCGATCGCGGTGCGCAGCGTCCGGTGGCGGGGGAGCGCCCCGCGCTCGCCGTCCGTCAGGAGCCGGAAGCGGTCGTCGAGGCGGTGCAGCACCTGCTCGACGGAGAGGAGCGGCAGGCGGCCGGCCGCCAGTTCCAGGGCGAGCGGGATGCCGTCGAGCCGCCGGCACAGCTCCCTTACCGCATCGGCACCCACGGGCTCCGGCCCCACGACCGTCCCCGGCCCCGCGACCGCGCTCCTGACCGACCCGGACCCCGAGACCGGTGACGCAGCCGGGACCGTCGCGACCGTCGGCGCGCCCGCCTCCGCCGCCCGCTCGGCGAGCAGTTCCACCGCGTCCGCCTCGCCCAGGGGCGCCAGCGGGAACACCGCCTCGCCCGCCACCCGCAGGGGCCTGCGGCCGACGGCGAGCACCGTGAGGCCGGGTGCGTGGGCGAGGAGCTCCCGCACCAGCGGCGCGCAGCTCTCCACCAGGTGCTCGAAGCCGTCCACCACCAGCAGCGTCCGCCGCCGTGCGAGGTGCTCGACCAGCACCCCGCGCGGCGGCCTCGGCGTGTGGTCGGTCAGGCCGAGCGCCTCGGCCAGGGCGTGCGCGACCAGGCCGGGATCGCGCAGCGGCGTGAGGTCGGCCAGCCGGACCTCTTCGCCAAAGCGTTTCTGCGCCTCCGCGGCGGCCCGCAGCGCGAGCCGCGTCTTGCCGACCCCGCCGACCCCCACGACCGTGACCAGGCGGGACGTCTCGAGGAGCGCCGTCAGTGCGGCCCGCTCGGCGGTCCGTCCGACGAACCGGTTCAGCTCCGCCGGGAGATTGCTCCGTCGCATGGGACACGGAGCGTACTCACCCGCGCGCGCTCCGTACAATCGGCTTCCGGTAACTCCCGTCCTGCGGGCGGTAATGCGGTACGGCGTGACAGCCGGGGCGCGATAGGGTCGGGGGACGACTTTTCACAGGCCCAACGACAGCAGAGAGCGGTGCACAGTGACCGGTGGAGAGGTTGCCGGGATCCTGGTGGCCGTGTTCTGGGCGATCCTCGTCTCCTTCCTCGCCGTGGTGCTGGTGAGGCTGGCGCAGACGCTCAGGGCGACCACCCGGCTCGTGGCGGACGTGACCGAGCAGGCCGTTCCCCTGCTGGCCGACGCCTCCGCGACCGTGCGTTCGGCGCAGACCCAGCTCGACCGGGTCGACGCCATCGCCTCGGACGTCCAGGAGGTCACCTCCAACGCCTCGGCGCTGTCCACGACCGTCGCCTCCACCTTCGGTGGCCCGCTCGTCAAGGTGGCCGCCTTCGGCTACGGCGTCCGCAGGGCGCTCGGCCGGGGCGGCCGCGAGGCGGAGGACGCGCCGCGCGCCGCCCGCCGTACTGTGATCGTCGGCCGTACCGTGCCGTCCTCGCGACGCCGGAAGCAGAAGGGCTGAGCCGCGATGTTCCGCCGCACGTTCTGGTTCACGGCCGGCGCAGCCGCCGGCGTGTGGGCCACCACCAAGGTCAACCGGAAGCTCAAGCAGCTGACCCCCGAGAGTCTCGCGGCCCAGGCGGCGAACAAGGCGATCGAGACCGGCCACCGCCTCAAGGACTTCGCCCTCGACGTCCGGGCGGGCATGGTCCAGCGGGAGGCCGAGCTGGGCGAGGCGCTCGGCCTGGAATCCGCCGAGGACCAGGGCCGGGAGCTGCCGGAGCCGCGTCGGAGGGCCGCGCTCGGCCCGGCCGCGCACCCGACCACCTATTCGTTTTCCAAACTGCCTTCGAGTTCGTACAACCGGAATGAGGACCACTGATGGAGTCGGCTGAAATCCGCCGCCGCTGGCTGAGCTTCTTCGAGGAGCGCGGGCACACCGTCGTCCCTTCGGCGTCGCTCATCGCGGACGACCCGACTCTGCTGCTCGTCCCGGCCGGCATGGTGCCGTTCAAGCCCTACTTCCTGGGCGAGGTCAAGCCGCCCTTCACGCGCGCCTCCAGCGTGCAGAAGTGCGTGCGCACCCCGGACATCGAAGAGGTCGGCAAGACCACCCGGCACGGCACGTTCTTCCAGATGTGCGGCAACTTCTCCTTCGGCGACTACTTCAAGGAAGGCGCCATCAAGCTCGCCTGGGAGCTGCTGACCACCCCGGTGGAGCACGGCGGCTACGGGCTGGAGCCGGAGAAGCTCTGGATCACCGTCTACCAGGAGGACGACGAGGCCGAGCAGATCTGGCGCGACGTCGTCGGCGTCCCGGCCGAGCGCATCCAGCGCCTCGGCAAGAAGGACAACTACTGGTCCATGGGCGTCCCCGGCCCCTGCGGCCCGTGCTCCGAGATCAACTACGACCGCGGCCCCGAGTTCGGCGTCGAGGGCGGCCCGGCCGTCAACGACGAGCGCTACGTGGAGATCTGGAACCTGGTCTTCATGCAGTACGAGCGCGGTGCGGGCTCCGGCAAGGACGACTTCCCGATCCTCGGTGAGCTCCCGTCGAAGAACATCGACACGGGCCTCGGCCTGGAGCGCCTGGCGATGATCCTCCAGGGCGTCCAGAACATGTACGAGACGGACACCCTCCAGGTCGTCATCGACAAGGCCACCGCCCTCACCGGCGTCGCCTACGGCAAGGCCCACGACAGCGACGTCTCGCTGCGCGTGGTCGCCGACCACATGCGGACCTCCGTCATGCTCATCGGCGACGGCGTCACCCCCGGCAACGAGGGCCGGGGCTACGTCCTGCGCCGCATCATGCGCCGCGCCGTCCGCAACATGCGCCTGCTCGGCGCCACCGGCCCGGTCGTCCAGGACCTCGTCGACACCGTGATCGACACCATGGGCGAGCAGTACCCGGAGCTGGTCACCGACCGTAAGCGCATCGAGACCGTCGCCCTCGCCGAAGAGGCCGCCTTCCTGAAGGCCCTCAAGGGCGGCACCAACATCCTCGACACCGCCGTCACCGAGACCAAGGCCTCCGGCGGCACCGTCCTCGCCGGCGAGAAGGCCTTCCTGCTCCACGACACCTGGGGCTTCCCGATCGACCTCACCCTGGAGATGGCCGCCGAGCAGGGCCTCTCCGTGGACGAGGACGGCTTCCGCCGCCTGATGAAGGAGCAGCGGGACCGCGCCAAGGCCGACGCCAAGGCGAAGAAGACCGGCCACGCCGACATGACCTCCTACCGGGAGATCGCCGACACCAACGGCGCCACCGAGTTCACCGGCTACACGAACACCGAGGGCGAGAGCACGGTCGTCGGCCTCCTCGTCAACGGCGTCTCCTCGCCGGCCGCCTCCGAGGGCGACGAGGTCGAGGTCGTCCTCGACCGCACCCCGTTCTACGCCGAGGGCGGCGGCCAGATCGCCGACCAGGGCCGGATCAAGCTGCACAGCGGCGCGGTCATCGAGATCCGTGACGTGCAGCAGCCCGTGCCCGGTGTCTCCGTGCACAAGGGCTCCGTGCAGGTCGGCGAGGTGACCGTGGGCGCCTCCGCCTACGCCACCATCGACGTCAAGCGCCGCCGCGCCATCGCCCGCGCCCACTCCGCCACGCACCTCACCCACCAGGCCCTGCGCGACGCCCTCGGCCCGACGGCCGCCCAGGCCGGTTCCGAGAACCAGCCCGGCCGCTTCCGCTTCGACTTCGGCTCGCCGAACGCCGTCCCGGGCGCCGTCCTCACCGACGTCGAGCAGAAGATCAACGAGGTCCTCTCGCGCGAGCTGGAGGTCCACGCCGAGGTCATGCCGATCAACGAGGCCAAGCGCCAGGGCGCCATCGCCGAGTTCGGCGAGAAGTACGGCGAGCAGGTCCGCGTGGTCACCATCGGCGACTTCTCCAAGGAGCTGTGCGGCGGCACGCACGTCGGCAACACCGCCCAGCTGGGCCTGGTGAAGCTGCTCGGCGAGTCGTCCATCGGCTCCGGCGTGCGCCGCATCGAGGCCCTCGTCGGCGTCGACGCGTACAACTTCCTCGCCCGCGAGCACACGGTCGTCGCCCAGCTCCAGGAGCTAGTCAAGGGCCGCCCGGAGGAGCTGCCGGAGAAGATCTCCTCCATGCTCGGCAAGCTGAAGGACGCCGAGAAGGAGATCGAGAAGTTCCGCGCGGAGAAGGTTCTCCAGGCCGCCGCCGGACTCGTCGACTCCGCCCGCGACGTCCGCGGCCTGGCCCTCGTCACCGGCCAGGTCCAGGACGGCACCGGCGCCGACGACCTGCGCAAGCTGGTCCTGGACGTGCGCGGCCGCATCCCCTCGGACCGCCCGGCCGTCGTGGCCCTGTTCACCACGGTGAACGGCAAGCCCCTCACGGTCATCGCCACCAACGAGGCCGCCCGCGAGCGCGGTCTCAAGGCCGGCGAGCTCGTCCGCACGGCCGCCAAGACCCTCGGCGGCGGTGGCGGCGGCAAGCCGGACGTCGCCCAGGGCGGCGGTCAGAACCCGCAGGCCGTCGGCGAGGCCCTCGCCGCCGTCGAGCGCCTCGTGGTGGAGACCGCGTGACGATGCGCCGCGGCCGTCGTCTCGCGGTCGACGTCGGGGACGCCCGGATCGGGGTCGCCTCGTGCGACCCCGACGGGGTCCTCGCGACGCCGGTGGAGACCGTGCCGGGACGTGACGTCCCGGCCGCCCACCGGCGGCTCCGCCAGATCGTCGAGGAGTACGAGCCGATCGAGGTCGTCGTGGGCCTGCCCCGCTCGCTCAGCGGGCGGGAGGGCCCGGCCGCGACCAAGGTGCGCGCCTTCGCCCGGGAGATGGCGAAGGGCATCGCTCCCGTGCCGGTCCGCCTGGTCGACGAGCGGATGACCACCGTCACCGCGACCCAGGGCCTGCGGGCCTCGGGCGTGAAGGCGAAGAAGGGGCGGTCCGTGATCGACCAGGCCGCCGCTGTGATCATCCTTCAGAACGCTCTTGAGTCCGAACGGGTATCAGGTAATCCGCCCGGTGAGGGCGTCGAAGTGGTCATCTGATCGCGATACGGTAACGTTCCGCGCGATGCGGCGGTGTTCGAACAGCTGCCGTACTACGTAGAGGCGGACCGTCCGGAAGCCTCGCGGCTGTTTTGGGGATCGATGACTGAGTATGGCCGGGGCCCTGGCTCCGAACCGTGGCACCCCGGGGACCCGCTCTACGGGGACCAGGGGTGGGAGGGCCAGCAGCAGTACCCGCACCCGCAGCAGGCGAGCCAGTACGGGCACCAGGACCAGGGCTACGCGGACCCGTACGGCCAGGGCGGTCCCGCCGGCCAGGGCTACGCGGGCGACCCGTACCAGCAGCAGGCGCCACAGCAGCAGTACGCGCAGCAGCCGGAGCAGCAGTACCAGCAGCAGCCGCAGTACGTCGATCCCCAGTACCCGCAGCATCAGCAGTACCAGCAGCAGCCCCAGCAGCAGTACGAGACGGCCTACCCGGGCGGTTACGACACGCCCGGGCAGCTCGGACAGCAGTACGACGGCGGCTGGGAGACCGGTCAGGCGGCGATGGCCTACGGGGCGCCCCCGGCCGATCCGTACGGCGGCCAGAACCCGGACCTCTACGGGACGCCCGAGGCCTACCCGCCGCCCCAGCCGCCCGGCCGCCGCCAGAACCCGCCGGAGCCGGTCGTCGACTGGGCGCCGGAGGAGGAGGCGCACGACCCCGAGCCGGAGGAGGAGAACCACCCCTTCTTCACCGGGGGCGACGACTCCGACGACGACGGTCACGACGAGGAGCCCCGGCGCGGCCGGGGGTCCCGCGACCCCGACCGTGAGCGCCGGAGCAAAGCAAAGAAACGCAAAGGCAAGAACGGCGTGGCCTGCCTGGTCGTCGCGGGCGTCCTGGTCGGCGGCGTGGGTGGCGTCGGCTACTTCGGCTACAAGTTCTGGCAGGGCCAGTTCGGCGCCGCACCCGACTTCGCGGGCGGCGGCAGCGGCGTCGTGCAGGTCGAGATCCCCAAGGACGCCGGCGGCTACGAGATCGGCAACATCCTCAAGAAGGCCGGCGTGGTCAAGAGCGTCGACGCCTTCGTCTCGGCGCAGCAGAAGAACCCCCGCGGCCTCTCGATCCAGGCGGGCGCCTACACGCTGAAGTCGGAGATGTCGGCGGACAGCGCGGTCACGCTGATGCTGGACCCCGCCAGCCAGGCCAACCTGATCATCCCCGAGGGCAAGCGGAACGCCTGGGTCTACGAGAAGCTCGACGAGCGTCTGGACCTCAAGCCCGGCACCACCAAGGGCATCGCACTCGCGAAGGCGGACTCCCTCGGACTGCCCGACTGGGCCAAGCACCACGCGGACGTCAAGGACCCGCTGGAAGGCTTCCTCTTCCCGGCGAGCTACCCGGTGGCCAAGGGCGGCAAGCCCGAGGACGCGCTGCGCAAGATGGTGTCCCGCGCCAACCAGGAGTACACGAAGCTGGACCTGGACGCGAAGGCCAAGGCCCTCGGCGTCAAGGGACCCTGGGAACTCATCACGGTCGCGAGCCTGGTCCAGGCGGAGGGCAAGACCCACGAGGACTTCCGCAAGATGTCCGAGGTCGTCTACAACCGTCTCCGGCCGGACAACAAGGAGACGTACCAGCTGCTCCAGTTCGACTCGACCCTCAACTATCTGAAGGGTCAGAGCGAGATCAAGATCTCCGAGAAGGAGACCCGCACCAACACCGACCCGTACAACACCTACAAGCACGCGGGGCTGCCGCCGGGACCGATCGGCAACCCGGGCAACGAGGCGTTGGCGTCGATGCTGAACCCGACCAACGACGGCTGGATCTACTTCGTGGCCACGGACGGCATGAACAAGACCGAGTTCGCCAAGACGCACGCCGACTTCCTGAAGCTGAAGGACAAGTTCAATGCCAACACGGGCCAGTGAGGCGCGCCGCCGCGCGGCCGTCCTCGGTTCGCCGATCGCCCACTCGCTCTCCCCGGTCCTGCACCGGGCCGCGTACGCCGAGCTCGGCCTCGACGACTGGGCGTACGACCGCTTCGAGGTCGACGAGGCCGGGCTGCCCGGCTTCGTCGGCGAGCTCGACGGCAGCTGGGCCGGACTCTCGCTGACCATGCCGCTCAAGCGGGCGGTCATCCCGCTGCTCGACGAGATCAGCGACACGGCCGCCTCCGTGGAGGCCGTCAACACCGTCGTCCTCCGCGAGGACGGCACCCGTGCCGGCGACAACACCGACATCCCCGGCATGGTCGCCGCCCTGCGCGAGCGGGGCGTCGAGAAGGTGGAGTCGGCGGCCGTCCTCGGCGCCGGCGCCACCGCCTCCTCCGCCCTCGCCGCCCTGGCCCGGATCTGCGCGGGCCCCGTCACCGCCTACGTCCGGAGCGAGGCGCGGGCCGAGGAGATGCGCGGCTGGGGCGAGCGGCTCGGGGTGGACGTCCGGACCGCCGACTGGGAGCGGGCCGCCGAGGCCTTCGAGGCGCCGCTCGTCATCGCGACCACCCCCGCCGGCACCACCAACGCGCTGGCGACCGCCGTCCCCGACCGGGTCGGCACCCTCTTCGACGTCCTCTACGACCCCTGGCCGACCCCGCTCGCGGCCGCCTGGTCCGACCGCGGCGGCAAGGTCGTCGGCGGCCTCGACCTCCTCGTCCACCAGGCCGTCCTCCAGGTCGAGCAGATGACGGGCGTCCCGAAGGCCCCGCTCGCGGCCATGCGGGCGGCCGGGGAGCGGGCGCTGGCCGCGCGATAGGCTGCACCGCCACGCCGGGCGGAACACGGGGGAGAACGGCGCGATGAACCAAGGCCTGACGCTGGCGTCCAAGTGGGACGTGGCCATCGACGTCGTGCGCTTCTTCTGGCTGGTGACCTCACGCCACCTGCCCGAATGGATCCGCCTCCCGCTCCTCGCCGCCGGCGTCACCTTCGTCGTCCACGAGGGCCTGGGGTGGCTGCGCACCCGCTTCGGCGAGCGGCCGGAGGCGGACCCGTCCGTCCAGGAATCCGACTCCCCCGTCCGATAGCTGGACCGGAGGGCGGGTTCGTCCCCCGGACGTGAAAGGATCGGGGACGGCGGGCCAGGGCCGCGCACCCGGTCGTGCCGTCGCAGTGCCAGGCGCGAGCATGAGGAGCATCGTTGAGCAGGTTGCGTTGGCTGACCGCTGGGGAATCCCACGGACCCGCGCTGGTCGCGACGCTGGAGGGTCTTCCCGCCGGCGTCCCGGTCACCACTGAGCTGGTGGCGGACCACCTCGCGCGGCGACGCCTCGGCTATGGGCGTGGCGCCCGCATGAAGTTCGAGCAGGACGAGATCACCTTCCTCGGCGGGGTCCGGCACGGACTCTCCCTCGGTTCCCCGATCGCCGTCATGGTCGGCAACACCGAGTGGCCCAAGTGGGAGAAGGTCATGTCGGCCGACCCGGTCGACCCCTCGGAGCTCAAGGAGACGGGCCGCAACGCGCCCCTCACCCGGCCCCGCCCCGGCCACGCCGACCTCGCCGGCATGCAGAAGTACGGCTTCGACGAGGCCCGGCCGATCCTGGAGCGCGCCAGCGCCCGGGAGACGGCCGCCCGCGTCGCCCTCGGCGCCGTCGCCCGGTCCTTCCTCAAGGAGGCCGCCGGCATCGAGATCGTGAGCCACGTCGTCGAGCTCGCCGCCGCGAAGGCGCCGTACGGCGTCTACCCCACCCCCGCCGACGTGGAGAGGCTCGACGCCGACCCGGTCCGCTGCCTCGACGCCGACGCGTCGAAGGCGATGGTCGCGGAGATCGACCAGGCCCACAAGGACGGTGACACCCTCGGCGGCGTCGTCGAGGTCCTCGCCTACGGCGTGCCCGTCGGACTCGGCTCGCACGTCCACTGGGACCGGCGCCTCGACGCCCGCCTCGCCGCCGCCCTCATGGGCATCCAGGCCATCAAGGGCGTCGAGGTCGGCGACGGCTTCGACCTCGCCCGCGTGCCCGGCTCGCAGGCCCACGACGAGATCGTGCGCACCGAGGACGGCATCAAGCGCACCTCCGGCCGCTCCGGCGGCACCGAGGGCGGGCTCACCACCGGCGAGCTGCTGCGCGTCCGCGCCGCGATGAAGCCCATCGCTACCGTCCCGCGCGCCCTGGCCACCATCGACGTCGCCACCGGCGAGGCCGCGGCCGCCCACCACCAGCGCTCCGACGTCTGCGCCGTCCCCGCCGCCGGCATCGTCGCCGAGGCCATGGTCGCCCTCGTCCTCGCGGACGCGGTCGTCGAGAAGTTCGGCGGCGACAGCGTCCCCGAGACCCGCCGCAACGTCCAGTCCTACCTCGACCACCTCACCATCCGGTGACCGGCGGACCCCTGGTCGTCCTCGTCGGGCCCATGGGCTCCGGCAAGTCCACGGTGGGCGCGCTCCTGGCCGAACGGCTCGGCGCGCCCTACCGGGACACCGACGCCGACATCGTCGCCGGCGAGGGACGCGAGATCGCCGACATCTTCGTCGAGGACGGCGAGGAGCACTTCCGCGCCCTCGAACGGGCCGCCGTCGCCTCGGCCGTCGCCGAGCACGAGGGCGTCCTCGCCCTCGGCGGCGGCGCGATCCTGGACGCCGGGACTCGCGCCCTGCTCGCCGGGCTGCCCGTCGCGTACCTCTCGATGGACGTGGAGGAGGCGGTCCGCCGCGTCGGCCTCAACACCGCGCGGCCGCTGCTCGCCGTCAACCCGCGCCGCCAGTGGCGCGAGCTGATGGAGGCCCGCCGCCACCTGTACACCGAAGTCGCCCGGGTCGTCGTCGGCACGGACGAGCGCACCCCCCAAGAGGTCGCCCAGGCGGTCCTCGACGCACTGGAGTTGAAGGACGTATGACGGAGCAGGACCAGGTGACCCGGATCCAGGTCGGCGGTTCCGCGGGCACCGATCCGTACGAGGTACTGGTCGGGCGGCAGCTCCTCGGTGAGCTCCCCGGTCTGATCGGCCCCCAGGCCAAGCGGGTCGCGGTGATCCACCCGGAGGCCCTCGCCGACACCGGCGAGGCGCTCCGCGCCGACCTCGCCGACCAGGGCTACGAGGCGGTCGCCATCCAGGTGCCGAACGCCGAGGAGGCGAAGACCGCCGAGGTCGCCGCCTACTGCTGGAAGGCCCTGGGCCAGACCGGCTTCACCCGCAGCGACGTCGTCGTCGGCGTCGGCGGCGGCGCCACCACCGACCTGGCGGGCTTCGTGGCCGCGACCTGGCTGCGCGGCGTGCGCTGGATCGCCGTGCCGACCACCGTGCTGGGCATGGTCGACGCGGCCGTCGGCGGCAAGACCGGCATCAACACCGCCGAGGGCAAGAACCTCGTCGGCGCCTTCCACCCGCCCGCCGGCGTCCTGTGCGACCTCGCCGCGCTGGACTCGCTGCCGGTCCACGACTACGTCAGCGGCCTCGCGGAGATCATCAAGGCCGGCTTCATCGTCGACCCCGTCATCCTCGACCTCATCGAGGAGGACCCGCAGGCCGCCCGCACCCCGGCTGGTCCGCACACCGCCGAGCTGCTCGTGCGCTCGATCAGGGTGAAGGCCGAGGTCGTCTCCGGCGACCTCAAGGAGTCGGGCCGCCGGGAGATCCTCAACTACGGCCACACCCTGGCCCACGCCATCGAGAAGAACGAGCGGTACAAGTGGCGCCACGGCGCCGCCGTCTCCGTCGGCATGGTCTTCGCCGCCGAGCTGGGCCGCCTCGCCGGGCGGCTCGACGACGCCACCGCCGACCGCCACCGGGCGATCCTGGAGTCCGTCGGCCTGCCGCTCACCTACCGCGGCGACCAGTGGCCGAAGCTCCTGGAGACGATGCGGGTCGACAAGAAGTCCCGCGGCGACCTGCTCCGCTTCATCGTCCTCGACGGCATCGGCAAGCCCACCGTCCTGGAGGGCCCCGACCCGGCCGTCCTGATCGCGGCCTACGGCGAGGTGTCCGCGTGAGCGGGACGCGCCCGGTCCTGGTGCTGAACGGCCCCAACCTGGGACGTCTCGGCTCCCGCGAGCCCGACATCTACGGCGCCACCTCGTACAAGGGGCTCGTCGAGTCCTGCCGGACCCTCGGCGCGGAGCTCGGCTTCGACGTCGAGGTCCGGGAGACCAACGACGAGGGCGAGATGATCCGCTGGCTCCACGAGGCGGCGGACGGCTCGGTCCCGGTGGTGATCAACCCCGGCGCGTTCACGCACTACTCGTACGGCATGAGGGACGCCGCCGCCCAGCGGACCGCCCCGCTGATCGAGGTGCACATCTCGAACCCGTACACCCGCGAGGAGTTCCGGCACACCTCGGTGATCGCGGCCGTGGCGACCGGGACGGTCGCCGGCTTCGGCATCGGTTCCTACCGGCTGGCCCTGCGGGCGCTCGCCGAGGAACTCGCCGGCTGACGGGCAGGGCACCAGGGGGCGTCCCCGGCCGTTCCCCCTGTGGGGGCCGGGGGCGGTAACGTTCCGCCGTCCACGGACACACCGGTCCGGGGATCAGACAGGCGTACGAGACGGAGTGGCACCGGATGCAGCACGCAGTGGGGGGTCCGCTGCCACCGCCGGAGCGGTCGGCCGGGTCGACCGGCCCGGTCCCGGGACCGGGGCAGCCCATGCCGGGCCCTGTGGCCGGGGCGTCCGGGCCTGTGCCCGGATCCGAAACTGTTTCTCCGGCCGGGCCTGTGCCCGGATCCGGGCTCGTTCCTCCGGTCGGGCCTGTCGCCGGCTCCGGATCCGTTCCTCCGGTCGGGCCCGTTCCCGTCCCGGCGGGCGGGGAGACCGGTGGACAGCCGTACCCCGTCCCGCCCCGTCCGGGGCCCGCGTCCGGCTCCCTGCCCGGTGCGCACCCGAGCGTCGGGGCCGGAGCGCCCCGGCCCCCGCACGCCCCGCCGGGCTGGGGCACCCCCGGAGGCGTACCGCAGCGTCCTGCGGCCTCCCAGCACCCCACACCGCCGCACCCGGCCGGCCCGCCGCACCCGGGTGCCCCGCAGCCCCCGTTCTCCGGCCCGGCGCCGCACCCCGGAACCGCGCCGCAGCCCTCCTCGGGCCAGCACCCGGCGGCCCCGCAGCCCTCCTCGGGCCAGCACCCGGCGGCTCCCCAGCCCTCCTCGGGTCAGTACCCCGCCGCCCCGCGGCACCCCTCCGCCGTGCCGCCGCGCGGGGACCTGACCGGGCAGGTCCCGCTGCCGCCCGTGGCCGCGCCCCTCGCGCAGCCCGTGGAGCACGGCACGGGGACCGGCGGGGCGACCCTCGCCGTCCTCCTCATCGGCCCCGCGGGGGCCGGCAAGACGACCGTCGCCCGGCACTGGGCGCAGCGCCGCCTCGTCCCCACCGCGCACATCAGCCTCGACGACGTCCGCGAGTGGGTCTGCTCCGGCTTCGCCGACCCGCAGTCCGGCTGGAACGAGCACTCCGAGGCGCAGTACCGGCTGGCCCGCCGCACCTGCGGCTTCGCCGCGCGCAACTTCCTGGCCAACGGCATCTCCTGCATCGTCGACGACGCCGTCTTCCCCGACCGGCCCGTTGTCGGCCTCGGCGGCTGGAAGCGTCATGTCGGCCCCGGTCTGCTGCCCGTCGTCCTGCTGCCCGGCCTGGAGGTCGTCCTGGAGCGGAACGCCGAGCGCAGCGGGAACCGGCGCCTCTCCGACGAGGAGGTCGCCGCGATCCACGGGCGGATGGCCGGCTGGTACGGCTCGGGCCTGCCGATCATCGACAACTCCACCTACGACGTGGAGACCACCGCCCGCGTCCTGGACGACGTGCTGGCCCGCGCGATCGCGAGCCCGCCCACCTGGTGACGGCGCCCGGACGGCCGTTCTGAACAGGACGGCCCGCCGCCCCGCTCGTAGGCTCGGAGCATGTCACAGGTGTATGCGGACCGCCGTGTACGGCTGCGCGATCGGTGCGCGGCCGCGGGCAGCCCGGCGGCCCTGGTCTCCCGCCCCGCCAACGTCCGCTATCTCGCCGGTGGATCGCCGCCCGGCGCCGTGCTGCTCGTCGGGCCGGAGGCGGAGGCGGACGTCCTGCTCTGCCCCGTCGCGCCCGGCGGCGAACCGGCCGACGGCAGGCTCGACGAACTGCTCCGGCAGCAGGTCCTTCCCACCGGCGGAGGCGACCCCGCGGTCGCCGCGGTCGACCTGGCCCGCCGGGCCGGCGCCGACGCGCTCGCGGTCGAGGAGCACCACCTGACGGTCGCCCGGCACCGGGCCATGGGCTCCGTCGCCCCGGGACCCCGTCTCACCGACCTCGCCTGCGCCGTGGAACAGCTCAGGATCGTCAAGGACGAGGACGAGATCGCCTGTCTGCGGATCGCCGCGGAGATCGCCGACCAGGCCCTCGGGGAGCTCCTGGAGTCGATCCTCGTGGGCCGGACCGAGCGCCACCTCGCCCTGGAGCTGGAGCGGCGGCTCGTCGACCACGGCGCCGACGGGGCGGCCTTCCCCACCTCGGTGGGGACCGGTCCGCACTCCGGGCGCCGGGGGCACCGGCCCACCGACCGCCGGGTCGAGGAGGGTGATTTCCTCTCCGTCTGCCTCGGCGCGGACTACCGCGGCTACCGCTGCGAGATCGGCCGGACCTTCGTCATCGGCACCACCCCCGCGGACTGGCAGATCGAGCTGTACGAGCTCGTCTTCGCCGCTCAGCGGGCCGGTCGGGAGTCCCTGGCACCCGGCGCCGAGTACCGGGACGTGGACCGGGCGGCCCGCCAGATCCTGGACGCGTCGGGGCACGCGGGGGCGGCGGTGCCCCTCACCGGGCACGGGGTGGGGCTCGAAATCGACGAGGACCCGCAGCTGTCACCCTCGGCCATGGGTAAACTGGACGCTTGTGTGCCGGTCACCGTCGAACCGGGGGTTCACCTCCCGGGACGGGGCGGGGTCCGGATCGATGACACGCTCGTCGTGCGCCAGGAGGCGGACGGCGGACCCGAGCTACTCACCATCACGACCAAGGAGCTGCTCGCGCTGTAAGGCGCGTACGCCTCCCAGGTCACGTCAGTCCAGGAGATTCCGCAACCGTGGCTTCCACGAACGACCTCAAGAACGGCATGGTGCTCAAGCTCGACGGGGGCCAGCTCTGGTCCGTCGTCGAGTTCCAGCACGTCAAGCCCGGCAAGGGCCCGGCTTTCGTGCGCACCAAGCTCAAGCACGTGCTCTCCGGCAAGGTCGTCGACAAGACCTTCAACGCCGGTACGAAGGTCGACACGGCCACCATCGACCGCCGCGACATGCAGTTCTCCTACATGGACGGCGACTACTTCGTCTTCATGGACATGGAGACGTACGACCAGCTGCACATCGACCGGAAGAACGTCGGCGACGCCGCCAACTTCCTGATCGAGGGCTTCACCGCCTCCGTCGCGCAGCACGAGGGCGAGGTGCTCTACGTCGAGCTCCCGGCCGCCGTCGAGCTGACCATCCAGCACACCGACCCGGGCGTCCAGGGCGACCGCTCCACCGGTGGCACCAAGCCGGCGACGCTGGAGACCGGCCACGAGATCCAGGTCCCGCTCTTCATCACCACCGGTGAGAAGGTCAAGGTCGACACCCGCGACAGCGGCTACCTCGGCCGGGTGAACAAGTAACCGTGGCCGCTCGGAGCAAGGCCCGCAAGCGCGCCTTCCAGATCCTCTTCGAGGCGGACCAGCGCGGTGCCTCCGTCCAGGAGGTTCTCGCGGACCAGATCCGGCACGCGCGGTCGGACGACCGCCAGCCGCCGGTGAACGACTTCACCATGCAGCTGGTCGAGGGATACGCGGCCCACGTGGCGCGGATCGACGAGCTCATCGCGACCTACGCGGTGGACTGGGACCTCGACCGGATGCCCGTCGCCGACCGGAACATCGTGCGCCTCGGCGCGTACGAGGTCATCTGGGAGGACGGCACGCCCGACGCGGTCGCCATCGACGAGGCGGTGCAGCTCGCCAAGGAGTTCTCCACCGACGAGTCCCCGACCTTCGTCAACGGTCTGCTGGCGCGCTTCAAGGACCTGAAGCCGCGCCTGCGCCGCGACGCGGACGTCTAGTCCCGTACGGCACACGCGAAGGGGCCCGCAGCACTCGGTGCTGCGGGCCCCTTCGCCTTCCCACCGCCGTGCCGGCCGGTCCGCGTCCGGCGCGGCGGCGGGCACGCGAAGGGCCCGTGGACGTCATGATGACGTCCACGGGCCCGGCGGTACGTTTCTGCTGCGCCCTCGCCGAGGGTCAGTTGTCCTCGTGGGCGACCGCGCGGCGCGCGTCCGCGTCCAGGACGCCCCAGCTGATCAGCTGCTCGGTGAGGACCGAGGGGGACTGGTCGTAGATGACGGCGAGCGTGCGCAGGTCGTCCTGACGGATCGACAGCACCTTGCCGTTGTAGTCGCCGCGCTGCGACTGGATCGTCGCCGCGTAGCGCTGGAGCGGGCCCGCCTTCTCCTGCGGGACGTGCGCGAGCCGCTCCAGGTCCAGGACCAGCTTCGGCGGCGGCTCGGCGGCCCCGCCCGGCGTCGTGCCCGGCAGGAGCTCCTGCACCGGCACCCCGTAGAAGTCGGCCAGCTCGGCAAGGCGCTGCACCGTCACCGCGCGGTCTCCGCGCTCGTACGAGCCGACCACGACGGCCTTCCAGCGGCCCTGGGACTTCTCCTCCACCCCGTGGAGGGAGAGACCCTGCTGGGTACGGATGGCGCGGAGTTTGGCCCCGAGCTGCTTTGCGTATTCGCTGGACATAACGCTCCCGGACGCTGTGACGACATGCGGCTGCGCCGCGCGGCTGGTAACTCACTGTGAGGTTACGCAGCGTTACACCTACCCGTCAAGCCGAATGGTCCGTACCGCCCCCTCCCGGGGGACGGCGCCCGGAGGGGCGTCAGGGGTGCGCGGGAAAGCCCCTCACACGCCTGGTAGAGTGAACGGCGCAAATCCGACGTCCTTTAAGAGCCGTCCCGTGAGGCGGAGAAGGAGGTCCGTTTTCCATGGACACTCAGCAGCAGTACGGCGACGACGCACGGCCCGTTCTCGAGGGCCCCGACATCGCGCGGGTCCTGACCCGCATCGCCCACGAGATCGTCGAGCGCGCCAAGGGCGCCGACGACGTGGTCCTCCTCGGCATTCCCACCCGCGGCGTCTTCCTCGCCCGCCGGCTCGCCGAGAAGCTCGAATCGATCACCGGCGCCAAGATCCCGGTCGGTTCCCTCGACATCACCATGTACCGGGACGACCTCCGGCTGAAGCCCGCCCGCGCCATCGGCCGCACCGAGATCCCCGGTGACGGCATCGACGGCCGCCTCGTCGTCCTCGTCGACGACGTGCTCTTCTCCGGCCGCACCATCCGCGCCGCCCTCGACGCCCTCGGCGACATCGGCCGCCCGCGCGCCGTCCAGCTCGCGGTCCTCGTCGACCGGGGCCACCGCGAGCTCCCGATCCGCGCCGACTACGTCGGCAAGAACCTCCCCACGTCGCTGCGGGAGACGGTCAAGGTCCAGCTCGCCGAGGAAGACGGTCGCGACACCGTCCTGCTCGGCTCCAAGCCCGCCTCCTGACCGGACCGGCTTCCCCCTGGGGCCGGGGCACATCCCTGTGCCCCCGCATGCCCTCACACCTCCCCACCACGGAGAGAAACCCCGATGATGCGTCACCTCATCTCGGCCGCCGACCTCACCCGCGACGACGCCGTACAGATCCTCGACACCGCCGAGGAGATGGCCCGGGTGGCCGACCGGCCCATCAAGAAGCTGCCGACCCTGCGCGGCCGGACCATCTGCAACCTCTTCTTCGAGGACTCCACCCGGACCCGGATCTCCTTCGAGGCCGCCGAGAAGCGCCTCTCCGCCGACGTGATCAACTTCGCCGCGAAGGGCTCCAGCGTCTCCAAGGGGGAGTCCCTCAAGGACACCGCGCAGACCCTGGAGGCCATGGGCGTCGACGCGGTCGTCATCCGGCACGGCGCCTCCGGCGCCCCCTTCCGGCTCGCCACCTCCGGCTGGATCGACGCCCCCGTCATCAACGCCGGCGACGGCACCCACCAGCACCCCACCCAGGCCCTCCTCGACGCCTTCACCATGCGCCGCCGCCTCGTCGGCCGCGACGCGGGCCTCGGCCAGGACCTCGCCGGCAAGCGCATCACCCTGGTGGGCGACGTCCTGCACAGCCGCGTCGCCCGCTCCAACGTCGACCTGCTCCACACCCTCGGCGCCGAGGTCACCCTGGTGGCCCCGCCCACC
Organism: Streptomyces sp. NPDC002232; assembly: GCF_042890295.1. Taxonomy (NCBI): domain Bacteria; kingdom Bacillati; phylum Actinomycetota; class Actinomycetes; order Kitasatosporales; family Streptomycetaceae; genus Streptomyces; species Streptomyces sp. NPDC002232. The sequence continues at coordinate 354,907 of NZ_JBIARV010000007.1, forward strand.
CTGGTCCCGGTCGGCGTCGAGACCTGGCCCTGCGACGTCTCGTACGACCTCGACGCCGTGCTGCCGAAGTCCGACGCCGTGATGATGCTGCGGGTGCAGCGCGAGCGCATGAACGCCGCCTTCTTCCCGACCGAGCGCGAGTACTCGCGGCGCTACGGCCTCGACGGCGAGCGGATGGCGAAGATGCCCGAGCACGCCATCGTCATGCACCCCGGCCCGATGGTCCGCGGCATGGAGATCACCGCCGAGGTCGCCGACTCCGACCGCTGCACCGTCATCGAGCAGGTCGCCAACGGCGTCTCCGTCCGGATGGCCGTCCTCTACCTGCTCCTGGGCGGCAACGAGTCCGCCGTCAGCCACACCCGTACCGAGGAGACCAAGTAACCATGAGCAAGACCCTTATCCGCGGTGCGCAGGTCCTCGGCGGCGACGTCCAGGACGTCCTCGTCGACGGCGAGACCATCGCCGAGGTCGGGACCGGACTCTCCGCCGAGGGCGCGACCGTGATCGAGGCCGAGGGCCAGATCCTGCTGCCCGGCCTGGTCGACCTCCACACCCACCTCCGTGAGCCCGGCCGCGAGGACTCCGAGACCGTCCTCACCGGCACCCGCGCCGCCGCATCCGGCGGCTACACCGCCGTCTTCGCCATGGCCAACACCCACCCCGTCGCCGACACCGCCGGCGTCGTCGAGCAGGTCTACCGCCTCGGCCAGGAGGCCGGGTACTGCGACGTCCAGCCCATCGGCGCCGTCACCGTCGGCCTGGAGGGCAAGAAGCTCGCCGAGCTCGGCGCCATGCACGACTCCGCCGCCGGCGTCACCGTCTTCTCCGACGACGGCAAGTGCGTCGACGACGCCGTGATCATGCGCCGCGCCCTGGAGTACGTGAAGGCCTTCGGCGGCGTCGTCGCCCAGCACGCCCAGGAGCCCCGCCTCACCGAGGGCGCCCAGATGAACGAGGGCATCGTCTCGGCGGAGCTGGGCCTCGGCGGCTGGCCCGCCGTCGCCGAGGAGTCGATCATCGCCCGCGATGTCCTCCTCGCCGAGCACGTCGGCTCCCGCGTCCACATCTGCCACCTCTCCACCGCCGGCTCCGTCGAGATCGTCCGCTGGGCCAAGTCCCGCGGCATCGACGTCACCGCCGAGGTCACCCCGCACCACCTCCTCCTCACGGACGAGCTGGTCCGCTCGTACAACCCGGTCTACAAGGTCAACCCGCCGCTGCGCACCGAGAAGGACGTCCTCGCCCTGCGCGAGGCGCTCGCCGACGGCACCATCGACATCGTCGCCACCGACCACGCGCCGCACCCGCACGAGGACAAGGACTGCGAGTGGGCCGCGGCGGCCATGGGCATGGTCGGCCTGGAGACCGCCCTCTCCGTCGTCCAGCAGACGATGGTCGAGACCGGTCTCCTCGACTGGGCCGGCGTCGCCGAGCGGATGTCCTTCGCCCCCGCCCGCATCGGCGCGGCCAAGGGCCACGGACGACCCGTCTCGGCAGGTGAGCCCGCGAACCTGACGCTGGTCGATCCGGCTTACCGTGGTGTCGTGGACCCCGCGGACTTCGCCTCCCGCAGCCGCAACACCCCCTACGAGGGCCGCGAGCTGCCGGGACGCGTCACCCACACCTTCCTGCGGGGCCGGGCAACGGTCGTGGACGGGAAGCTGGCGTGACACCACTCATCGCAATCGCCGCAGAGGCAGCCGAGCAGAAGTCGGCGGAGGTGACCGACTGGGCCGGACGGCTCGGCTGGGTCGCGGGACTGCTCCTCTTCGTCGCCTTCGTCTACTGGCTCATGCGCCAGGGATGGAAGTGGCGGGGCAGCCTCCAGTCGGACCTCCCCGAGCTGCCCGCCGCGCCGGAGACCACCGGTGAGGCGACACTGACCCTGAGCGGGCGCTACCACGGGTCCACGACCGCCGGGCAGTGGCTCGACCGGATCGTCGCCCACGGCCTCGGCACCCGCAGCCGCGTCGAGCTCACGCTCACCGACGCCGGGATCGAGGTCGTCCGCCCCGGGGCGAACGACTTCTTCGTCCCGGCCGAGGCCCTGCGCGAGGCCCGCCTCGACAAGGGCATCGCCGGCAAGGTCCTCACCGAGGGCGGTCTGCTGATCGTCACCTGGGCGCACGGCGACAAGCTGCTCGACTCCGGCTTCCGGTCCGACCGGGCGGCCGAGCACACCGCCTGGGTCGAGGCCATCAACTCCATGAACCACGCAACCACCACGACGGAAGGCATCGCACGATGACGACCTCCATCCAGGGAGTCGCCTCTCAGAGGCAGAAGGCCGCTCCCGCCGTACTCGTACTGGAGGACGGCCGCGCCTTCCGCGGCCGCGCCTACGGGGCCGTGGGGGAGACCTTCGGCGAGGCCGTGTTCTCCACCGGCATGACCGGCTACCAGGAGACGCTCACCGACCCGTCGTACCACCGCCAGGTCGTGGTCATGACCGCCCCGCACGTCGGCAACACCGGCGTCAACGACGAGGACCCCGAGTCCGGCCGCATCTGGGTCTCCGGCTACGTCGTCCGCGACCCCGCCCGCGTCTCCTCCAACTGGCGCGCGCAGCGCTCGCTGGACGAGGAGCTGCGGCGCCAGGGCGTCGTCGGCATCTCCGGCATCGACACCCGCGCCCTCACCCGCCACCTGCGCGAGCGCGGCGCCATGCGCGTCGGCATCTTCTCCGGCGAGGCCTGGGCGGGCGTCCGCGACGAGGCCCTGCTGGCCAAGGTCCAGGCGCAGCCGCAGATGAAGGGCGCCAACCTCTCCGCCGAGGTCGCCACCAAGGAGACGTACGTCGTCCCCGCGATCGGCGAGAAGAAGTTCACCGTCGCCGCCGTCGACCTCGGCATCAAGGGCATGACCCCGCACCGGATGGCCGAGCGCGGCATCGAGGTCCACGTCCTGCCCGCCACCGCCACCGCCGAGGACATCTACGCGGTGAACCCGGACGGCGTCTTCTTCTCCAACGGCCCGGGCGACCCGGCCACCGCCGACGGCCCCGTCGCCGTCATGCGGGCGGTCCTGGAGCGGAAGACCCCGCTCTTCGGCATCTGCTTCGGCAACCAGATCCTCGGGCGCGCCCTCGGCTTCGGCACCTACAAGCTGAAGTACGGCCACCGCGGCATCAACCAGCCGGTCCAGGACCGCACCACCGGCAAGGTCGAGGTCACCGCGCACAACCACGGCTTCGCCGTCGACGCGCCCCTCGACAAGGTCTCGGACACCCCCTACGGGCGCGCCGAGGTCTCCCACGTCTGCCTGAACGACCAGGTCGTCGAAGGCCTCCAGCTGCTCGACCAGCCGGCCTTCTCCGTCCAGTACCACCCCGAGGCGGCCGCGGGCCCGCACGACGCCGCGTACCTCTTCGACCGCTTCGTATCCCTCATGGAGGCCGAGCGTGCCTAAGCGCACCGATATCCAGTCCGTCCTGGTCATCGGCTCCGGCCCGATCGTCATCGGCCAGGCCGCAGAGTTCGACTACTCCGGCACCCAGGCCTGCCGCATCCTCAAGGCCGAGGGCCTGCGGGTGATCCTGGTCAACTCCAACCCGGCCACGATCATGACCGACCCGGAGATCGCCGACGCCACGTACGTCGAGCCGATCACCCCCGAGTTCGTCGAGAAGATCATCGCCAAGGAGCGCCCCGACGCCCTCCTGCCCACCCTGGGCGGCCAGACCGCGCTCAACACCGCGATCTCCATGCACGAGCAGGGCGTCCTGGAGAAGTACGGCGTCGAGCTCATCGGCGCCAACGTCGAGGCCATCAACAAGGGCGAGGACCGCGACCTCTTCAAGGGCGTCGTCGAGGCCGTCAAGGCCAAGATCGGTTACGGCGAGTCCGCCGCCTCGGTGATCTGCCACTCCATGGAGGACGTCCTCGCGGGCGTCGAGACGCTCGGCGGCTACCCCGTCGTCGTCCGCCCCTCCTTCACCATGGGCGGCGCCGGCTCCGGCTTCGCCCACGACGAGGACGAGCTGCGCCGCATCGCCGGCCAGGGCCTCACGCTCTCCCCGACCACCGAGGTGCTCCTGGAGGAGTCCATCCTCGGCTGGAAGGAGTACGAGCTGGAGCTCATGCGCGACAAGAACGACAACGTCGTGGTCGTCTGCTCCATCGAGAACTTCGACCCGATGGGCGTCCACACCGGTGACTCGATCACCGTCGCCCCGGCGATGACGCTCACCGACCGCGAGTACCAGCGCCTGCGCGACATCGGCATCGCGATCATCCGCGAGGTCGGCGTCGACACCGGCGGCTGCAACATCCAGTTCGCCGTCAACCCGGACGACGGCCGGATCATCGTCATCGAGATGAACCCGCGCGTCTCCCGCTCCTCGGCGCTCGCCTCCAAGGCGACCGGCTTCCCGATCGCCAAGATCGCGGCCCGCCTCGCCGTCGGCTACACGCTGGACGAGATCCCGAACGACATCACGGAGAAGACCCCGGCGTCCTTCGAGCCCACGCTCGACTACGTCGTCGTCAAGGCCCCGCGCTTCGCCTTCGAGAAGTTCCCGCAGGCCGACTCCACCCTCACCACCACCATGAAGTCGGTCGGCGAGGCCATGGCCATCGGCCGCAACTTCACCGAGGCCCTCCAGAAGGCCCTGCGCTCCCTGGAGAAGAAGGGCTCGCAGTTCACCTTCGTCGGCGAGCCCGGCGACAAGGCCGAGCTGCTCCGCGAGTCGGTCCGCCCCACCGACGGCCGCATCAACACCGTCATGCAGGCCATCCGCGCCGGCGCCACCCCGCAGGAGATCTTCGACGCCTCGAAGATCGACCCGTGGTTCGTCGACCAGCTCTTCCTGATCAAGGAGATCGCCGACGAGCTGGCCGCCGCCGAGAAGCTCCACCCCGAGCTGCTCGCCGAGGCCAAGCGCCACGGCTTCTCCGACGCCCAGATCGCCGAGATCCGCGGCCTGCGCGAGGACGTCGTCCGCGAGGTCCGGCACGCCCTCGGCGTCCGCCCGGTCTACAAGACGGTCGACACCTGCGCCGCCGAGTTCGCCGCCAAGACCCCGTACTTCTACTCCTCGTACGACGAGGAGAGCGAGGTCGCCCCGCGCGAGAAGCCCGCGGTGATCATCCTGGGCTCCGGCCCGAACCGCATCGGCCAGGGCATCGAGTTCGACTACTCCTGCGTCCACGCCTCCTTCGCCCTGAGCGACGCCGGCTACGAGACCGTGATGGTCAACTGCAACCCCGAGACCGTCTCGACGGACTACGACACCTCCGACCGCCTGTACTTCGAGCCGCTGACGCTCGAGGACGTGCTGGAGATCGTCCACGCCGAGACCCTCGCCGGCCCCGTCGCCGGTGTCGTCGTCCAGCTCGGCGGCCAGACCCCGCTGGGCCTGTCGCAGGCGCTCAAGGACAACGGCGTGCCGGTCGTCGGCACCTCGCCGGAGGCCATCCACGCCGCCGAGGACCGCGGCGCCTTCGGCCAGGTCCTCGCCGAGGCCGGGCTCCCCGCGCCGAAGCACGGCACCGCGACCACCTTCGCCGGTGCCAAGGCCATCGCCGACGAGATCGGCTACCCCGTCCTCGTACGCCCCTCGTACGTGCTCGGCGGCCGCGGCATGGAGATCGTCTACGACGAGACCCGCCTGGAGTCGTACATCGCCGAGTCCACCGAGATCAGCCCCACCCGGCCGGTCCTGGTCGACCGCTTCCTCGACGACGCCATCGAGATCGACGTCGACGCGCTCTACGACGGCGAGGAGCTCTACCTCGGCGGCGTCATGGAGCACATCGAGGAGGCCGGCATCCACTCCGGCGACTCGGCGTGCGCCCTGCCCCCGATCACCCTCGGCGGCTTCGACATCAAGCGCCTGCGCGCCTCCACCGAGGCCATCGCCAAGGGCGTCGGCGTCCGCGGCCTGATCAACATCCAGTTCGCCATGGCCGGTGACATCCTCTACGTCCTGGAGGCCAACCCGCGCGCGTCCCGGACCGTCCCCTTCACCTCGAAGGCGACCGCCGTGCCGCTCGCGAAGGCCGCCGCCCGCATCTCGCTGGGCGCCACCATCGCCGAGCTGCGCACCGAGGGCCTGCTCCCGAAGACCGGCGACGGCGGCACCCTGCCGCTCGACGCGCCGATCTCCGTCAAGGAGGCCGTCATGCCGTGGTCGCGCTTCCGCGACGTGCACGGCCGCGGCGTCGACACCGTCCTCGGCCCGGAGATGCGCTCCACCGGCGAGGTCATGGGCATCGACGCGGTCTTCGGCACGGCCTACGCCAAGTCGCAGGCCGGCGCCTACGGCCCGCTGCCCACCAAGGGCCGCGCGTTCATCTCCGTCGCCAACCGCGACAAGCGCTCGATGATCTTCCCGGCCCGCGAGCTCGTCGCCCACGGCTTCGAGCTGCTCGCCACCTCCGGCACCGCCGAGGTCCTCAAGCGCAACGGCCTCAACGCCACGGTCGTGCGCAAGCTCAGCGAGGGCGAGGGCCCGAACGGCGAGAAGACCATCGTCCAGCTCATCCACGACGGCCAGGTCGACCTGATCGTCAACACCCCGTACGGCACCGGCGGCCGCCTCGACGGCTACGAGATCCGTACGGCCGCGGTGGCGCGCAGCGTCCCCTGCCTCACCACGGTCCAGGCGCTCGCCGCGGCCGTCCAGGGCATCGAGGCGCTCGGCCACGGCGAGGTGGGCGTCCGCTCGCTCCAGGAGCACGCGGAGCACCTGATCGCGGCCCGCGACTAGCAGCCCGTACGAGGAGGGGGACACCGGCAGGACCTGCGGTGTCCCCCTCGTCATGAGCACACTTGGACGACAGACCCATGTACAAGTTCTTCTTCCACCTGGTCTTCAAGCGCATGGACCCCGAGGAGGCCCACCACCTGGCCTTCCGCTGGATCCGGCTCGCCGCGCGGATCCCGGTCCTGCGCACCTTCGTCGCGGCCGTCCTCGCCCCCCGGTACGCGGAGCTGCGCACCGAGGCCCTGGGCCTGCGCATGCACGGCCCCTTCGGCCTCGCCGCCGGTTTCGACAAGAACGCGGTCGCCATCGACGGCATGTCGATGCTCGGCTTCGACCACGTCGAGATCGGCACCGTCACCGGTGAGGCCCAGCCCGGCAACCCCAAGAAGCGGCTCTTCCGGCTGGTCCCGGACCGCGCCCTGATCAACCGCATGGGCTTCAACAACGAGGGCTCCGCCGCCGTCGCCGCCCGCCTGGCCGCCCGCCGTGCGGTCTTCCGGACGACCGTCGGCGTCAACATCGGCAAGACCAAGGTCGTGCCCGAGGCCGAGGCCGCCGCCGACTACGTGAAGTCCACCGAGCGCCTCGCCGCGCACGCCGACTACCTCGTCGTCAACGTCTCCTCCCCGAACACCCCCGGCCTCCGCAACCTCCAGGCCACCGAGTCCCTGCGCCCGCTCCTCACGGCCGTCCGCGAGGCCGCCGACCGCACGGTCACCGACCGCCGCGTCCCCCTCCTGGTCAAGATCGCCCCCGACCTGGCCGACGAGGACGTCGACGCGGTCGCCGACCTCGCCCTGGAGCTGGGCCTCGACGGCATCATCGCGACGAACACCACCATCGCGCGCGAGGGCCTTGGCCTGAAGTCCGACCCGGCGCTGATCAAGGAGACCGGCGGTCTGTCCGGCGCCCCCGTCAAGGAGCGCTCCCTGGCCGTCCTGCGCCGCCTCCACGCGCGCGTGGGCGACCGCCTGGTCCTGGTCGGCGTCGGCGGCATCGAGAACGCCGAGGACGCCTGGCAGCGCATCCTCGCCGGCGCCACCCTGGTCCAGGGCTACAGCGCTTTCATCTACGAGGGTCCGTTCTACGCCCGCGGGATCCACAAGGGCCTGGCCGCGCGCCTCGCGGCCTCCCCGTACGCCACCCTCGCCGAGGCCGTCGGCGCCGACAACCGAAAGGCCACCCCGTGACCCTCCCCTTCGGCACCCGCCTGCGCTCGGCCATGGACGAGCGCGGCCCGCTCTGCGTCGGCATCGACCCGCACGCCGCCCTGCTGGACTCCTGGGGCCTGGCCGACGACATCGCCGGCCTGGAGCGCTTCACCTTCACCGTCGTCGAGGCCCTCGCCGGGACGGTCGCGGTCTTCAAGCCGCAGTCCGCCTTCTTCGAGCGCTTCGGCTCGCGCGGCATCGCCGTCCTGGAGCGCGCCACGGCGGACCTGCGCGCGGCGGGCGGCCTGGTCGTCATGGACGCCAAGCGCGGCGACATCGGCTCCACGATGGCGGCGTACGCGGAGACCTTCCTGCACAAGGACTCCCCGCTCTTCTCCGACGCGCTGACCGTCTCCCCGTACCTCGGCTACGGCGCCCTGAAGCCGGCCGTCGACCTGGCGAGGGAGTCCGGGGCCGGCCTCTTCGTGCTGGCCCTCACCTCCAACCCGGAGGGCGCCGAGGTCCAGCGGGCGGTCCGCGAGGACGGCCGCACCATCGGCGCGACCATGCTCGCGCACCTCGCCGAGGAGAACGCGGGAGAGACCCCCATGGGCTCGTTCGGCGCGGTCGTCGGCGCCACCCTCGGCGACCTGTCCTCCTTCGACCTGGACATCAACGGGCCGCTCCTCGCCCCCGGCATCGGCGCCCAGGGCGCGACCCCCGCCGACCTCCCGGCCGTCTTCGGCGCGGCGGTCGGCAACGTCGTCCCGAACGTCAGCCGGGGCGTCCTGCGGCACGGCCCCGACGTGGCCGCCCTGCGGGACTCGGCTCACCGGTACGCGGACGAGATCCGCGCGGCCGTCGCCCGCTGACGGGTCTCCCGGACAATCCGCAGGTCGGAGGCGGCGGGGTCGGTCGATGGTGAGCCGTCTCACCACTTGACGAAATCTTGGCTCAAAACCGGGTCTTTATGCCGGAAAAGTCCTGGTCGGTCGATGCTGACCAGGACTTTTCCGCTGTTCTCGCTGACTGGAGCGGCATCGGCCGCTAGTCTCCGGGGCAGAGCAGGCGTTCAACGGCCACTCCGTTGCGCGTTGCTCCACTGGTGTGGGGCTCAGGTTCCTCACCGGTCCGTATCCGACAGATCGACATCCGAGGTGACGTAGGCGTGGCTCTTCCGCCCCTTACCCCTGAACAGCGCGCAGCCGCGCTCGAGAAGGCCGCCGCGGCTCGCCGGGAGCGGGCCGAGGTCAAGAATCGACTCAAGCACTCCGGCGCCTCCCTCCACGAGGTCATCAAGACGGGCCAGGAGAACGACGTCATCGGCAAGATGAAGGTCTCCGCGCTCCTTGAGTCCCTGCCCGGCGTCGGCAAGGTCCGTGCCAAGCAGATCATGGAGCGGCTCGGCATCTCCGAGAGCCGCCGCGTGCGCGGTCTCGGCTCCAACCAGATCGCTTCCCTGGAGCGCGAGTTCGGCAGCACCGGCGCCTGATCGGCGGCCGGACCGGCCACCGATCCGGGGCACGCGTCCCGGGCATGCCGGTAAAGCTGGAATAATCGCTGCATGGCAGCAGAGGTACGTCCGCGGCTGACCGTGCTCTCCGGCCCCTCCGGGGTCGGCAAGAGCACGGTCGTCGCTCATATGCGCAAGGTCCACCCCGAGGTCTGGCTCTCGGTGTCGGCGACGACACGGAAGCCCCGCCCCGGCGAGAAGCACGGCGTCCACTACTTCTTCGTCACGGACGACGAGTTCGACAAGCTGATCGCCAACGGTGAGCTCCTCGAGTGGGCCGAGTTCGCGGGCAACCGCTACGGCACCCCGCGCACCGCCGTCCTGGAGCGGCTGGACTCCGGAGAGCCCGTGCTCCTGGAGATCGACCTCCAGGGCGCCCGCCAGGTGAAGGACTCCATGCCGGAGTCCCAGCTGGTCTTCCTGGCCCCGCCGAGCTGGGAGGAGCTGGTCCGCCGGCTCACCGGCCGGGGCACCGAGTCGCCCGAGGTCATCGAGCGGCGTCTCCAGGCCGCCAAGGTCGAACTGGCCGCCGAGTCGGAGTTCGACACCACCCTCGTCAACACCTCCGTCGAGGACGTCGCACGCGAGCTGCTAACGTTGATGAACGTTGTCTGATCTTTTTTCCATCTTCGGAAGGTAGAGCGTGTCCTCTTCCATCACCGCGCCCGAGGGCATCATCAACCCGCCGATCGACGAGCTGCTCGAGGCCACGGACTCGAAGTACAGCCTCGTGATCTACGCGGCCAAGCGCGCGCGTCAGATCAACGCGTACTACTCCCAGCTCGGCGAGGGCCTGCTGGAGTACGTGGGTCCGCTGGTCGACACCCACGTCCACGAGAAGCCGCTCTCGATCGCCCTGCGCGAGATCAACGCGGGTCTACTGACGTCCGAGAAGATCGCGGACCCCGCGCAGTAGAGCACCCCACGTTGTAACGCTTGTCACCACAGGCCCGGCGGAACATCCGCCGGGCCTGTGGTGTCTCATGGAGTCGTACGCATCCGAGCGCGGGGAGTCGTGGAAGTCGTGTCCGAGCCGAAGGTCGTCCTGGGCGTGAGCGGCGGCATCGCCGCCTACAAGGCGTGCGAGCTGCTCCGCCGGCTCACCGAGTCGGGCCACGACGTGCGCGTCGTCCCCACCGACTCCGCACTGCACTTCGTCGGCGCCGCGACCTGGTCCGCGCTCTCCGGGAACCCCGTCTCCACCGAGGTGTGGGACTCCGTCCACGAGGTCCCGCACGTGCGGATCGGCCAGGCCGCCGACCTCGTCGTCGTCGCCCCCGCCACCGCCGACATGCTGGCCAAGGCCGCCCACGGCCTCGCCGACGACCTGCTCACCAACACGCTCCTCACCGCGCGCTGTCCGGTGGTCTTCGCCCCCGCCATGCACACCGAGATGTGGGAGCACCCGGCGACCCAGGAGAACGTGGCCACCCTGCGCCGCCGCGGCGCCGTCGTCATCGAGCCCGCCGTCGGCCGCCTCACCGGCGTCGACACCGGCAAGGGCCGCTTCCCGGACCCGACCGAGATCTTCGAGGTCTGCCGCCGGATCCTGGCCCGCGGCCACGCGGCCCCCGACCTCGCCGGTCGGTACGTCGTCGTCAGCGCCGGAGGCACCCGCGAGCCCCTCGACCCCGTCCGCTACCTCGGCAACCGCTCCTCCGGCAAGCAGGGATACGCCCTCGCCAGGGCCGCCGCCGCGCGCGGAGCCCGGGTCACCCTCGTCGAGGCGAACACCGGGATCGCGGACCCGGCGGGGGTCGACGTGGTCCACGTCGGCACCGCCGTGCAGCTGCGCGAGGCGGTGCTGAAGGCCGCCGCCGACGCCGACGCGGTCGTGATGGCCGCCGCCGTCGCCGACTTCCGCCCCGCCGTCTACGCCCCCGGCAAGATCAAGAAGAAGGACGACGGGGGTGCGCCCACCGTCGAGCTCGTGCGCAATCCCGACATCCTCGCCGAGCTGGCCGCCGACCGCGCCCTGCCCGGCCAGGTCGTCGTCGGCTTCGCCGCCGAGACCGACGACGTCCTCGCCAACGGGCGGGCGAAGCTCCGCCGGAAGGGCTGCGACCTCCTCGTCGTCAACGAGGTGGGGGAGCGCAAGACCTTCGGCTCCGAGGAGAACGAGGCCGTCGTGCTCGCCTCCGACGGCGCCGAGACCCCGGTGCCGTACGGGCCCAAGGAAGCGCTCGCCGAGACGGTCTGGGACCTGGTCCTGCCGCGGCTGCGGCCCACGACCTGACGCATCAGAGCCGCCCGGGACGGTGGCGTGATCCTGCTGACCGGCGACGCGAAACGCCGCCTCGGAAGTGATTTGCGCCCCACCCGAGTGGGCAGCTCTGCCTTGCCGAAGGCCGGATCCCGCTGTCCACTGGCATTCGCCAGGCGAGACACCTGGTCCATTGTCCGACCACGACCGATAGACTGTTCGTGGAACGTCGCGGGGCGCAGCCCCCTGCCGGTCCGCGTCACGAGTAGCCAGCAGCCGCTGCAACCCCAGGGAGCGTTGTGTCCCGTCGTCTGTTCACCTCGGAGTCCGTCACCGAGGGCCACCCCGACAAGATCGCTGACCAGATCAGCGACACCATTCTCGACGCCCTGCTGCGCGAGGACCCCACCTCGCGCGTCGCCGTCGAGACGCTGATCACCACCGGCCTGGTGCACGTCGCCGGTGAGGTCACCACGAAGGCGTGGGCGGACATCCCCACCCTCGTCCGGAACAAGATCCTCGAGATCGGTTACGACTCCTCGAAGAAGGGCTTCGACGGCGCCTCCTGCGGCGTGTCGGTGTCCATCGGATCCCAGTCCCCGGACATCGCCCAGGGTGTGGACACCGCGTACGAGTCCCGGGTCGAGGGCGATGAGGACGAGCTCGACAAGCAGGGCGCCGGCGACCAGGGCCTGATGTTCGGCTACGCGTCGGACGAGACGCCCGAGCTGATGCCGCTGCCGATCCACCTCGCGCACCGCCTCTCCCGCCGCCTCACCGAGGTCCGCAAGAACGGGACCATCCCGTACCTGCGCCCCGACGGCAAGACCCAGGTCACCATCGAGTACGACGGCGACAAGGCCGTCCGCCTCGACACGGTCGTCGTCTCCTCGCAGCACGCCTCGGACATCGACCTCGAGTCGCTGCTCGCGCCCGACATCCGCGAGTTCGTCGTCGAGCACGTGCTGAAGCAGCTCGTCGAGGACGGCATCAAGCTCGACACCGACGGCTACCGCCTGCTCGTGAACCCGACCGGGCGCTTCGAGATCGGCGGCCCGATGGGCGACGCCGGCCTCACCGGCCGCAAGATCATCATCGACACCTACGGCGGCATGGCCCGTCACGGCGGCGGCGCCTTCTCCGGCAAGGACCCGTCCAAGGTCGACCGCTCGGCCGCCTACGCCATGCGCTGGGTCGCCAAGAACGTCGTCGCCGCCGGCCTCGCCGCGCGCTGCGAGGTCCAGGTCGCCTACGCGATCGGCAAGGCCGAGCCCGTCGGCCTCTTCGTCGAGACCTTCGGCACGAACACCGTCGAGAACGAGAAGATCGAGAACGCCATCGGCGAGGTCTTCGACCTCCGCCCGGCCGCGATCATCCGCGACCTCGACCTGCTCCGCCCGATCTACTCCCAGACCGCCGCCTACGGCCACTTCGGCCGCGAGCTGCCGGACTTCACCTGGGAGCGCACCGACCGCGTGGACGCCCTGAAGCAGGCCGCCGGCCTGTAGTCCCGGGCCTGAGGCGGAGGAGCCCGGTACCCCGTGGGGGTGCCGGGCTCCCGTCATGTCCGGCTGTCGGTGGGGTCTGGTAGGTATGGGGCTGTGAGCAGCGAGGACGAGAAGCCCGACGAGCCCGGCGAGCCCGAGCAGCTCGCGCTCATCCGGGAGACCGTACGGAGCGCGAAGGTGCCGCGGGCCAAGCCGCGCACCTGGCGCGGCGCCGCGCTGGCCAAGGAGCTGCCGGTCGCGCGCGTCGTCGTGAACAAGGGGGCCCTCCACCTCGACCAGTTCTTCGACTACGCGGTCCCCGAGGAGCTCGACGAGGCCGCACGGCCCGGGGTCCGGGTCCGGGTGCGGTTCGGGGCGGGCGCCCACCAGGTGCGGGGCGGCCGGCGGGAGGGCGGCCGGCTCATCGACGGGTTCCTCGTCGAGCGGCGCGCCGAGTCCGACTACGCGGGGCCGCTCGCCGCCCTCGCCGACGTGGTCTCGCCGGAACCGGTGCTCGGGCCCGAGCTGCTCGGGCTGGCCCGGGCCGTCGCCGACCGGTACGCCGGGAGCCTCGCCGACGTCCTCCAGCTCGCCGTCCCCCCGCGCAACGCGACCGCCGAGCGCAAGCCCTCCCCGGCGCCCCTGCCGCCTCCCGCCGCGCCGGAGCCCGGCAGCTGGACGCGGTACGACCGCGGACCCGCCTTCCTGGACTCCCTCGCGCGCGGCGGGGCACCCCGCGCCGTGTGGAACGCGCTGCCGGGGCCGTACTGGGCCGAGGAGATCGCCCGCGCCGTCGCCGCCGCCCTCGCCTCCGGACGCGGCGCGCTCGTCGTCGTCCCCGACGGGCGGGCCGTCGGCCGGGTCGACGCGGCCCTGACCGAGGTCCTGGGAGCCGGACGGCACGCGGTGCTCACCGCCGAGGCCGGCCCCGAGAAGCGGTACGCGCAGTGGCTGGCCGTGCGGCGCGGTGCCGTGAAGGCCGTCGTCGGCACCCGGGCCGCGATGTTCGCGCCTGTGCGCGACCTCGGTCTCACCGTCGTCTGGGACGACGGCGACGGCAGCCACAGCGAGCCGCACGCCCCCCAGCCGCACGCCCGCGAGGTCCTGCTGCTGCGCGCCGCCCACGACCGCTGCGCCTTCCTCCTCGGCTCCACCGGCTGCACCGTCGAGGCCGCGCAGCTCGTCGAGTCGGGCTGGGCCCAGGCGCTGGGCGCCGGACGCGAGCAGGTCCGCAGGGCCGCCCCGCTGATCCGGACGGTCGGTGACGGCGAGCTCGCCCGCGACGAGGCCGCGCGCGCCGCCCGGCTGCCCTCCCTGGCCTGGCAGACCGTACGGGAGGGACTGAAGACCGGTCCCGTGCTCGTCCAGGTCCCCCGCCGGGGATACGTGCCGAGGCTGGCCTGCGAGCGCTGCCGCACCCCCGCCCGCTGCCGGCACTGCGCCGGGCCCCTGGAGGCCCCCGAGCAGCAGGAGCTGCGGTGCGGCTGGTGCGGCCGGGGCGCCCCCGACTGGCACTGCGTGGAGTGCGGCTCGACCCGGCTGCGCGCGCAGGTGGTCGGTGCCCGGCGGACCGCGGAGGAGCTCGGCCGGGCGTTCCCCGCCGTGCCCGTACGGACCTCCGGCCGCGACCACGTCCTGGACAGCGTGCCCGGGCGCCCCGCGCTCGTCGTCTCCACCCCCGGCGCCGAACCCGTCGCCGAGGGCGGCTACGCGGCCGCGCTGCTCCTCGACGGCTGGGCCCTGCTCGGCAGGCCCGACCTGCGGGCGGGGGAGGAGGCGCTGCGCCGCTGGATCGACGCGGCCTCGCTGGTCCGGGGCCAGGCCGAGGGCGGCACCGTCGTCGTGGTCGCCGAACCGACCCTGCGCCCGGTCCAGGCGCTCGTCCGCTGGGACCCGGTCGGGCACGCCCGGCGGGAGCTCGCCGAGCGCGCCGAGCTGGGCTTCCCGCCGGTCTCCCGGATGGCCGCCGTCACCGGGCCGCCCGAAGCCGTCGAGAGCTTCCTCGCCGGGGCCGGGCTCCCCGCCGACGCCGAGGTCCTCGGGCCCGTCCCGGTGCCCGTCGTCCGCCCCGGCGGGCCGCGCAGACCGGGCGACCCGCCGCCGGGCGAGCAGTGGGAGCGGGCGCTGGTCCGGGTGCCGCCGGGCAGCGGCGCGGCCCTGGCGGCCGCGCTGAAGCAGGCCCGCGCGGGGCGGCTCGCGCGCGGCGGCGGGGATCCGGTGCGGATCAGGGTGGACCCGCCGGACATCGGCTGACGGGACCGCCTGCCCTCGGCGCTGTCTCCTGCCGCCGGAGACATCGGCTGACGCGGCCGCCCGCCCTCGGCGCTGTCTCCCGCCGCCGGACCGTCAGGGCCTCCGGATCCTCCGGACACAGGCCTTCCGGCTTCCGGCATGCCACGGCCGCCCGGCCCCGGGAGGGGAGGGCGGCCGTCGCGGGTCGTCCCGTGGGTCAGCCGTTGCGCGGGCCGGGGAAGGCCGGCGGACGGGGGTCCTCGCGGAGGGTGGCGCTGCCCGACGTGGGCTGCGGCGGCATCGAACGGGCCGCGGGGACCGTGGGGAGCGTCCGGGTCACGCCCGGCTCCACCACGTGGTCCTGGTCCACGGCCGCCGTGCCCGGCTGGGGCGCGCGCCGCGCGCCGTAGCGGCGGTGGACGGCCTGCTTGGTGACCCCGAGCGCGGAACCCACCGCGTCCCAGGAGAAGCCGAGCGAGCGGTCGAAGTCGACCGCCGCGGTCACCAGGGTCTCGACACTGTCCCGCAGCTCCTGGGCGAGACGTACGGTCGGGGCGGGCGCGCGCCCGTAGACGACGAAGCCCGTCGACGGGCCGGAGCGACGAGGGCGGTAGACGTTGCCCAGCTGGGCCGTGAGCGTGCGCAGTGCGTCCACCTGTCGCCGGACCCTCTCGATGTCCCGCACCAACAGATGCAGACTTGCCCGGGCTTGGGCGTCGTGGGTTGCGTGGTCGGCCATGTGAAAGCCTCTCGAACCGGCGTGTAAGGGGGCGGGCCGCCGAGGGGGGAACAGCGGCCCGATTCGGTCAATCTCTCTTGACCAACGCGTCACCGGGAGTTGGGTCACGCTGCGGGGGCGTACACGCATATGCGCGGGGCGCTCGCCCTCCCGTACGCCCCCTTCGCCCCAGGCCCCGCGACCTGTCGGGGCCGCCCTCCGGGCGACGACGGGACGGGGACGGCACGCCCTAGACTGGTGCGCTGCCCACAACGCCCCCGGAGAGACAGGCAGTCGCCACCCATGAAGCTCGTCTTCGCAGGCACCCCCGAGGTCGCCGTTCCCGCCCTGGACGCCCTGCTCGCCTCCGGGCGGCACGAGGTGGCCGCCGTCGTCACCCGGCCGGACGCCCCGGCGGGCCGCGGCCGGCGGCTCGTCGCCAGCCCGGTGGCCCAGCGGGCGGAGGAGGCCGGGATCGAGGTCCTGAAGCCGGCCAGGCCCCGCGACGAGGACTTCCTCGCCCGGCTGCGGGAGATCGCGCCGGACTGCTGCCCGGTCGTCGCGTACGGAGCGCTGCTGCCCAAGGTCGCCCTCGACGTCCCCGCCCGCGGCTGGGTCAACCTGCACTTCTCGCTGCTGCCCGCCTGGCGCGGCGCGGCGCCCGTGCAGCACTCCCTGATGGCCGGCGACCAGGTCACCGGCGCCTCCACCTTCCTCATCGAGGAGGGCCTCGACTCCGGCCCGGTCTACGGCGTCGTGACCGAGGACGTCCGCCCGACCGACACCAGCGGCGACCTGCTCACCCGGCTCGCCTTCGCCGGCGCCGGGCTGCTCGCCGCGACCATGGACGGCATCGAGGACGGCACGCTCCAGGCCGTCCCGCAGCCCGTCGAGGGCATCACGCTCGCCCCGAAGATCCAGGTCGAGGACGCCCACGTCGACTTCGCCGCCCCCGCGCTGCGCGTGGACCGGGTGGTCCGCGGCTGCACCCCGGCCCCCGGCGCCTGGACGGTCTTCCGCGGCGAGCGCCTCAAGCTCATCCAGGTCGCCCCGCTCCCTGACCGCACCGACCTCGCCCCGGGCGAGCTCGCGGTGGCCAAGAACAACGTGTACGCGGGCACCGGCTCGTACGCCGTGGAACTGCTCTGGGTCCAGCCCCAGGGCAAGAAGCCGATGAAGGCCGCCGACTGGGCCCGTGGCGTCCGCATCGCGCCGGGCGAGCGGCTGGGGGCGTAGGGCGCGGGCCGCTCCGCGGGCGACGTAGGCTGAGGGGGTTCGACCTCTTCATTTCGTCACGCGGAGCACCTTTGAGCGAGCAGGCACGTCGTCGTCCCCCCAAGCCCTACCGGCGGCCCCAGAAGGACCCCGTCCGGATGCTCGCCTTCGAGGCGCTGAGGGCGGTGGACGAGCGGGACGCCTACGCGAACCTGGTGCTGCCGCCGCTGCTGAAGAAGGCCCGCGAGAAGGGCGACTTCGACGGCCGGGACGCGGCGCTCGCGACCGAGCTCGTCTACGGGACGCTGCGGCGCCAGGGCACGTACGACGCGATCATCGCCGCCTGCGTGGACCGGCCGCTCCGCGAGGTCGACCCGCCCGTGCTCGACGTCCTCTCGCTCGGCGCCCACCAGCTCCTGGGCACCCGGATCCCGACCCACGCCGCCGTCTCCGCCACCGTCGAGCTCGCCCGTGTGGTGCTCGGCGACGGGCGCGCCAAGTTCGTGAACGCCGTGCTGCGGAAGATCTCGCGGCAGGAACTCGACGCCTGGGTCGAGCAGGTCGCCCCGCCGTACGAGGACGACGCCGAGGACCACCTCGCCGTCGTCCACTCGCACCCCCGCTGGGTGGTCTCGGCGCTCTGGGACTCCCTCGGCGGCGGCCGCGCCGGGATCGAGGACCTCCTGGAGGCGGACAACGAGCGCCCCGAGGTCACCCTCGTCGCCCGCCCCGGACGCTCCACCGCCGAGGAGCTGGCCGCCGCCACCGAGACCCTCCCGGGCCGCTGGTCGCCCTACGCCCTGCGGATGGCCGAGGGCGGCGAGCCCGGCGCCATCGAGGCGGTCAAGGAGGGCCGGGCCGGCGTCCAGGACGAGGGCAGCCAGCTCGTCGCGATCGCCCTCGCGAACGCGCCCGTGGAGGGCGCCGACACCCTCTGGCTCGACGGCTGCGCAGGCCCCGGCGGCAAGGCCGCGCTGCTCGCCGCCCTCGCGGCCGAGCGCGGCGCCTTCCTGCTCGCCTCCGAGAAGCAGCCCCACCGCGCCCGGCTCGTCGAGCGCGCCCTGGCCGGCAACCCCGGCCCGTACCAGGTGATCGCCGCCGACGGCACCCGCCCGCCGTGGCGGCCCGGCTCCTTCGACCGCGTCCTCGTCGACGTGCCGTGCTCGGGCCTCGGAGCCCTGCGCCGCCGTCCCGAGGCCCGCTGGCGCCGCCGCCCCGAGGACCTGGACGGCTTCGCCCCGCTCCAGCGCGCGCTGCTGACCGAGGCGCTGAGCGCGGTCCGGATCGGGGGCGTCGTGGGCTACGCGACCTGCTCGCCGCACCTCGCCGAGACCCGTGTGGTCGTCGACGACGTCCTGAAGCGGACCGGCGGCGCCGAGCTGATCGACGCCCGCCCGCTGCTGCCCGGCGTCCCGGCGCTCGGCGACGGCCCGGACGTCCAGCTGTGGCCGCATCTGCACGGTACGGACGCCATGTATCTGGCGCTGCTGCGCCGGACCGCCTGACCCCCGGGCGCCCGACCCTTCGATCACCTGACCGCAATCTCCCGGTCCGTCCTGGTCCCGGTCTCGTCACTTCGTACCGAAATTGGTCTGGACCGAATGCGAAACCGCCGAGCGGCAAAGAAGTGCCCAAGAACGTGGGAGGCTTGGCACATGGCGCAGATCAACCCCAGCATCCTGTCCGCGGACTTCGCCCGGCTCGCCGATGAGGCGAAGGCCGTCGGCGGTGCCGACTGGCTGCACGTCGACGTGATGGACAACCACTTCGTGCCCAACCTGACCCTGGGCGTCCCGATCGTGGAGTCGCTGGCCCGGGCGACGGACACCCCCCTCGACTGCCACCTGATGATCGAGGACCCCGACCGCTGGGCCCCGCAGTACGTCGAGGCGGGCGCCGGCTCGGTCACCTTCCACGTCGAGGCGGCCGCCGCGCCGGTCCGGCTCGCGCGGGAGATCCGGGCCAAGGGGGCCAGGGCCTCGATGGCGCTCAAGCCGGCCACGCCCATCGAGCCCTACGAGGACCTGCTCCCCGAGCTCGACATGCTGCTCATCATGACCGTCGAGCCCGGCTTCGGCGGCCAGGCCTTCCTCGACATCATGCTGCCCAAGATCCGCCGCACCCGGGAGCTGATCTCCAAGCACGGCCTGGAGCTCTGGCTCCAGGTCGACGGCGGGGTCGCCGAGTCCACGATCGAGCGGTGCGCCGAAGCCGGCGCCGACGTCTTCGTGGCGGGCTCCGCGGTCTACGGAGCGGCGGACCCGGCGGCGGCGGTCGCCTCCCTCCGGGCCCGCGCGGAGGCCGCGACCGCCTCGGCGGCGTGGGCGTGTGGCCACTGAGCCTCCGGCGGATGAACGCGGTCCGTCGGGCCGCCGACAGGACTGATCAGGGCCCGTCGTTTCTGACAGGATGAACGGCGAGCCAGAGTGTGAACGACAGCCGTACGTGAACAGCGGTACGTGAAGAGCAGTGAGGAGATCGCGGTGGCCGGTATGTCGGCGGGACGGTCAGCCCTGCGGATGGGCCCCGCGGAGCTGGTGCAGGCGGCGGCCATGGCCCGCCGTTTCTACCTCGAGGGCAAGTCCAAGATCCAGATCGCCGAGGAGTTCGGCGTGAGCCGCTTCAAGGTGGCCCGGGTCCTGGAGACGGCTCTGGAGCGCGACCTGGTGCGGATCGAGATCCGGGTGCCGGCCGAGCTCGACGCCGAGCGCTCCGACGCGCTCCGCGCCCGCTACGGGCTCCGCCACGCCGTCGTCGTCGAGTCCCCGGCCGAGGGCGACGACGAGTCGCCCGACCCGGAGAACCTCGGCGAGGTCGCGGCCGACCTGCTCGGCGAGCTCGTCACCGAGGGCGACGTGCTCGGCCTGGCCTGGGGCCGCTCCACCATCCACATGGCGGCCGCCCTCGACCGGCTGCCGCCCTGCACCGTCGTCCAGCTCACCGGCGTGTACGACGCCGGGACCGCCGAGCGCGGCTCCGTCGAGGCCGTCCGGCGCGCCGCCCAGGTCTCGGGCGGCGAGGCCCACCCCATCTACGCGCCCATGCTGCTGCCCGACCCGGCCACCGCGGCCGCGCTGCGCAGCCAGACCGGCATCGCCCGGGCCTTCGAGTACTTCGACAAGGTCACCGTCGCCTGCGTCTCCATCGGCTCCTGGGAGCCGGGCATCTCCACCGTCCACGACATGCTGTCCGACGCCGAGCGCGCCCACTACGCCTCGCTCGGCGTCGCCGCCGAGATGTCCGCGCACCTCTTCGACGCCGACGGGCGCCGGGTCGGCCGCGACCTCGGCGAGCGCTGCATCACCGTCGAGGCGGACCGCCTGCGCCGGATCCCCGAGGTGGTGGCGATCGCCGGCGGCCAGCGCAAGGCGGCGGCGATCGGCGCGGTGCTCCGCTCCGGGCTCGTCACCAGCCTGGTCACCGACCGCGCGGCGGCCGACTTCCTGCTCACCGAGTCGAGCCCGGGCACGCACCCGGCCCTCGACCGGAAGGACCCCGACGGCAGCTGAACGCGTGCCGCGAACAGGGGCCGGAGCCATCCCGTGACGGTATGTTCGGGACATGTCGCTCCGGCCCCCGCGCGTTCTCCTGGCGCTCGTCCTCGCCGTCCTCCTGGCCGGATGCTCCTCGGCGGGCGGCGGCGCGACCGGCACCGTCACGCCCGCGCCCTCCCGCGCCACCGCGACCGCCGCACCCACCGGCACCTCCGGGCTGCCCACCGTACGGGCGGCGGACCTGCCGCCCGAGGCACGGGACACGCTCGCCCTCATCGCGCGCGGCGGCCCCTTCCCGTACGCCAAGGACGGCACGGTCTTCTCGAACTTCGAGCGGGTCCTGCCCCGCGAGGCGCGCGGCTACTACCACGAGTACACCGTGAAGACCCCCGGCGGACGCGACCGGGGAGCGCGCCGGATCGTCACCGGGCGGGACGGCGAGGCGTACTACACCGACGACCACTACGACACCTTCCGGGAGGTGGTCACGGATGACACCTGACGACCCCGTCGTCCTCGACCTGACCGGCGTCACGGACAAGGCCGCGCTCATGGACCGGTGCGCCGACGCGCTCGCGCTGCCCGACTGGTTCGGCCGCAACTGGGACGCCCTCGCGGACTGCCTCACCGACCTGCCCGAGCCGGTCACCCTCGTCGTCACCGGCTGGCAGGCCTACGCCAGGACCCGCCCGCGCGAGTGGGCGACCGCGCAGGAGGTCTTCGCCACGGCGGTCGAGGAACGCCCCACCCGCCTCTCCGTCCTCCTCGCCCTCGGAGAGCTTTCGGATGATCCGACGAAGCGCCTGCCGCAAGCCTCGGAGGATTAGCCGGGGACTGGTATTCGTACAGGCGTGGGACAATGAACTACGTGCTTTTTCCCCTGGCTGAAATGCCTAGGGGCCGATCCGAACGACTGGGATGTCAGCACGTGCGTTTCCTCAATGACGTCAAGCCGCCCTACGACCTGACGTACGACGATGTGTTCATGGTGCCGAGCCGCTCGGCCGTCGGCTCCCGCCAGGCCGTGGACCTCTCCTCGCCCGACGGGACCGGGACCACCATCCCGCTCGTCGTCGCCAACATGACCGCCATCGCCGGACGCCGGATGGCCGAGACGGTCGCCCGCCGCGGCGGCCTGGTCGTCATCCCGCAGGACATCCCCATCGAGGTCGTCACCGACGTCATCTCGTGGGTGAAGAGCCGCCACCACGTGCTGGACACGCCGATCGTCCTGGAGCCGCACCAGACGGTCGCCGACGCGCTCTCCCTGCTCCCGAAGCGCGCCCACGACGCCGGTGTCGTCGTCGACGAGAACCGCCGCCCGGTGGGCGTCGTCACCGACGCGGACCTCTCCGGCGTGGACCGCTTCACCCAGCTCTCCGAGGTCATGTCCAGGGACCTGCTCCTCCTGGACGCCGACATCGACCCGCGCGAGGCCTTCACCACCCTCGACGGCGCCAACCGCCGCTACGCCCCGGCCGTGGACGCCGACGGCAAGCTCGTCGGCATCCTCACCCGCAAGGGCGCCCTGCGCGCGACGCTCTACAGCCCGGCCGTCGACAAGAACGGCCGGCTGCGGATCGCCGCCGCCGTCGGCATCAACGGCGACGTGGCCGGCAAGGCCAAGCAGCTCCTCGACGCGGGCGTCGACACGCTCGTCATCGACACCGCGCACGGTCACCAGGAGTCGATGATCGCCGCGATCCGCACCGTGCGGGCGCTCGACCCGCAGGTCCCGATCGTCGCGGGCAACATCGTCGCCGCCGAGGGCGTCAAGGACCTCATCGAGGCGGGCGCCGACATCATCAAGGTCGGCGTCGGCCCCGGCGCCATGTGCACCACTCGCATGATGACCGGCGTCGGCCGGCCGCAGTTCTCCGCCGTCCTGGAGTGCGCCGCCGAGGCGAAGAAGTACGGCAAGCACGTCTGGGCCGACGGCGGTGTCCGTCATCCGCGCGACGTCGCCATGGCGCTCGCCGCCGGCGCGTCCAACGTGATGATCGGCTCCTGGTTCGCCGGGACGTACGAGTCCCCGGGCGACCTCCAGCACGACGCCAAGGGGCGCGCGTACAAGGAGTCCTTCGGCATGGCCTCGGCCCGCGCCGTCCGGAACCGGACCTCCGACGAGTCCTCCTACGACCGCGCCCGCAAGGCGCTCTTCGAGGAGGGCATCTCGACCTCGCGCATGTTCCTCGACCCGCAGCGTCCGGGCGTCGAGGACCTGATCGACTCGATCATCGCGGGCGTGCGGTCCTCCTGCACGTACGCCGGTGCGGCGTCGCTCGCCGAGTTCGAGGAGAAGTCGGTGGTCGGCATCCAGTCGGCGGCGGGCTACGCGGAGGGCAAGCCGCTCCACGCGAGCTGGAGCTAGCCGCTTCGTGCCACCGTGGGCCCCGAGACCGCCGTCCCGGGGCCCACGGGCGTTTGCGGGCCGCGCCTTGCGGTTGTGGGCGCCGCGCCCGCCCGTTGTGGGCATGCGTTCCGCCGGGGCGGAACGGGTGGGCACAACGGACCAGCGCCCTGCCGGCGCCAGAGGCTGTAGCGCCTGAACCCGCACCGACAGGTGCCCGTCACGCGTGGTGCGGCCCAGGCACATGAGGCGGAGGCGCCGCGAGGGGCGCCGTCCCGTGTGCCCACCCGTCCCGCCCCAGCGGGACGATTGCCCACACGGGCAGCGGGCGAGCGCCCCGCCGGAGAGCGCGGGCCCGCACGGGGCAGGCGCCCGCACGGGCAGCGTGCGGCGGCCCAGCCGTGGCGGGGGCGCACAGGGGCAGCGTGCGGCGGCCCAGTCGCGGCGCAGGCGCGCGGCGGCCGCGCGTCAGCGGGGGGCGCTCAACAGGCCGCGCAGCGCGTCCGTCACCGCCGCCGCCAGCCGCGCGTGCCCCGCGTCGTTCGGGTGGAGCCCGTCCGCCAGGTGCTCCGGGTCCAGCAGCGGTCCGCCCGGGAGGACGTGGAGGTGCGGGTCGCCCTCCGCCGCCAGGTCCCGGCCCGCGCGCTCCATCGCCCGCCGTAGCTCCGTGAGCGTGGCCCCGAGGGCGTTGCGGGTGTGCTCGGCCTCCGGTCGCAGGACCGGCGAGACGATGAGCAGCGGCGTCTCCGGATGGCCCCGGCGGACCAGGCCGACGAAGGCGCGGACCGTCGCGTAGAGCCAGTCGGCGGTGGCGGGAACCCGGGACCAGCAGTTGGTGCCGAACGCCAGGGTGATCAGGTCGCCGGGGAGCCGTGCCAGCTGTTCGGCCAGGGGCAGCTCGCCCCTCGCCCCGCCCGCGTACCCCAGGTTCACCGGGTCGAGGCCGAGCTGCCGTCCCGTCGTCGCGGGCCAGGAATGCGCCGGACGCGTCGACCACCAGCCCTCGGTGATGGAGTCGCCGTGCACGAGCCAGCGCGGCCGCTCGGGAGCGGGGGACAGGACGCCCCCGACGGCCCGCAGAGCGATCGGCACGGGCGCCTGGGCCTCCGGGAGGTACACCGTGAAGTCGCCCCCGCACGGAGGCAGCGGGAGCCTCACGACGCCCTCCCGCGCCGGCGCGGCGCAGGTCTCGCCCACGAGCCGGGTGCCCTGCCAGAGCGCGAAGCAGTGCCGCAGCGCCCGCAGCGGGTCGTCGGTCGCGGGGACGGCCGCCCGGTAGCGGAGCTCCACCGCGCGCGTGCCGGGCGAGGCCGTGAACTCGATCCGTACGCCGATGGGCAGCGCGGCCCGCTCGGCGATGTCCCACGGCAGCCGTGCGAGGTCCTCGGGGTCGGCGCGGACGGGCCGGTCCCCGTCCAGCCAGGCGGTGCCGCGCAGGTACGGCGCCGGGTCGAGCCAGGCCAACGGGACCTCCGGTCGTGGGGCGGTCAGGGGCTCGCAGCGTCGGTCATACGGCATGAGGAGTCCATACGCGCGCGGGGGCCGGTTCACACCCCGATGTGTCGATTCATGCGGGGGAGCGCAATGTTCCCCCGTCTGCGCCCGAAGCGCGCAATGATCATCCGGTACTGCGCAACAACCCTGCATTACGACTGCGAACCTCCGCCCCTTAGGCTCGTGCCCCGTACCAGGAGTGGCGGCGACCGCCTGCTCGGCGGTTCCCGTCCCCCGTGGACCTGCTTCGGCATGCCCACGTACCGCCGCGGTCGCCTCCGTCCCCCCAGGCAGCGATAAGGAGCCTCCGCAGTGCTGGATCAAGGCGCAGCCCCGCCGGTCGAGAAATCGACCACCCCGAAGACCTCGGCTCTCGGCGCACTCGTCCGGCGCAAGCCGGTGGAACGCCTGGTCGGCGAAGGTGGCCAGGGTGAGGGCGGCAGTCTTCGCCGCTCGCTCTCGATGTGGCAGCTGACCATGATCAGCATCGGCGCCACCCTCGGCACGGGCATCTTCGTCGTCCTGGGCGACGCCGTCCCGAAGGCCGGCCCCGCCGTCACGATCGCCTTCGTCATCGCGGGTCTCACGGCCCTCTTCTCGGCCCTCTCGTACGCCGAGTTGGCCGGCTCCATCCCGGTCGCGGGGTCCTCCTACTCGTACGCGTACGCAACGATGGGTGAACTCGTCGCCTGGGTCTGCGGCTGGTGTCTGGTCCTGGAGTACGGCGTCTCCGTCGCCGCCGTGGCCGTCGGCTGGGGCGAGTACCTCAACGAGCTGCTCGACGGCACGATCGGCGTCACGATCCCGGACGTGCTCTCCTCCGCCCCCGGTGAGGGCGGCGTGATCAACCTGCCCGGTCTGATCGTCGTCATGCTCGCGATGGTCTTCCTGCTCGGTGGCGCCCGCGAGTCCGCCGTCGTCAACACGATCATGGTCGCGGTGAAGATCGTCACCCTCGTGATCTTCTGCGCGATCGGCTTCATGGGCTTCAAGTCCGGCAACTACAAGGACTTCATGCCGCTCGGCATGACCGGCGTCGGCGCGGCGAGCGCCACCCTGTTCTTCTCGTACATCGGCTTCGACGCCGCCTCCACGGCCGGCGAGGAGGCCAAGGACCCCAAGCGCGACCTGCCGCGGGCGATCATGCTCTCGCTGCTCATCGTCACCGTGCTCTACGTCCTCGTCGCGGCCGTCGCCGTCGGCGCCTGGCACTGGAAGGCCTTCGACGGCTCCGAGGCCACCCTGGCCGCGATCATGAACGACGTCACCGGCCAGACCTTCTGGGGCACGATGCTCGCCGCCGGCGCGGTCATCTCCATCGCCAGCGTCGTCCTCACCGTCCTCTACGGCCAGACCCGCGTCCTCTTCGCGATGTCCCGCGACGGCCTGGTCCCGAAGTTCTTCGGCAAGGTCAGCGGCAAGACGGGCACCCCGCGCATCAACACGGTGGTCGTCTCGCTCTTCTGCGGTCTGCTCGCCTCGCTCATCCCGCTCGGCAAGCTCGTCGACGCCACCAGCATCGGCACGCTCTTCGCCTTCGCCCTGGTCAACATCGCGGTCATCGTGCTCCGCCGGACGCGCCCGGACATGCCCCGCACCTTCAAGGTGGCCCTCGGCCCGGTCTTCCCGGTCCTCGGCTTCCTCTTCTGCGCGTACAACATGTTCAGCCTCGACGCCATCACCTGGGCGGTCTTCGGTTGCTGGATGGCCGCCGGGCTCGTGTTCTACTTCCTGTACGGCATGCGCCGCTCCCGTCTGGCCACCGAACAGAAGTGATCCACCCGTAGTGCGACTCAACGACCTCGACGAACGCATCGTCCACGCCCTCGCGGAGGACGCCCGCCGCAGCTACGCCGACATCGGCTCGCTCGTCGGACTCTCCGCGCCCGCCGTGAAGCGGCGCGTGGACCGGCTCCGGGCCGAGGGCGCCATCACCGGATTCACCGTACGGGTGGACCCGGCGGCGCTCGGCTGGGAGACGGAGGGATTCGTCGAGATCTACTGCCGCCACAACACCTCGCCGGACGACATCCGCCGAGGTCTGGAGCGGTACCCCGAGGTGGTGTCCGCGTCGACCGTCACCGGTGACGCGGACGCCGTCGTCCAGGTCTTCGCCTCGGACATGCGCCACTTCGAGCGCGTCCTGGAGCGCATCGCCGGCGAGCCCTTCGTGGAGCGCACCAAGTCCGTCCTGGTGCTCTCGCCGCTGCTGCGGCGCTTCTCCTCGGGCTCGCCCGCGTAGGCAGCTACGGGAGGGAGGGGCGGTGCGGGCCGTGGTTCCCGCACCGCCCCTCCGTCGTTCCCGCACCACCGTCGGCGCCGCGCGGGGCCTCCGTCCTTCCTTCCCGCACCGCCCCTCCGTCGTTCCCGTCCTCGGGGGTTCCCGCCGTCACCCGATCCGCGTACGACGGTGCGTCGTGGCCCCCTTCGGCAGGTCGTCCGGCGGGTCTCCCGGACGACCACCACTCTTCCGCCCGGGCCGCGCCCGGGCGTCGCGCCGCAGGACGGTCCTCGCCTCCGCCGCCCGGCGGGGAGGTCGTCCACCCCCGGGCGGAGCCGTACGCAACGAATCGACGCGCGGGCCGTCGATCGCGCAACGGTTCGACGGTCGGTCCGCAACGCTGCCGCCTTGTCCCGGGAGAGTGCGAAACCGTACCGTTTTTGACGTCTTCCCCCTCAACTCTCGACCCCCGAGGAACGCCGATGCCCGCGCTGCGCACCGCCCTGCTCCAGAGCTCCGGTGAGCTCGGTGACGTGGCCGCCAACCTCAAGGCCCTCGACGAGGCGGCGGGCCGCGCCGCGGCCGCCGGCGCGCACGTGCTGCTCGCCCCCGAGCTCTTCCTCACCGGCTACGCCATCGGCGCCGACACCGCGCGCCTGGCCGAGCCGTCCGACGGCCCCTCGGCCCGCGCCGTCGCCGCGATCGCCGTGCGCCACGGACTGGCCGTCGGCTACGGCTACCCGGAGCGGGACACCGAGCGGCACGGGGTGCTCTACAACTCCGCGCAGCTCGTCGGCGCCGACGGCGTCCCCCTCGTGCATTACCGCAAGACCCACCTCTTCGGGGACTTCGAGCTGACCTGGTTCACCCCGGGGGACCGGGCCGTCGTCCAGGCGGAGCTCGGCGGGCTCACCGTCGGCATGATGATCTGCTACGACGTCGAGTTCCCCGAGAACGTGCGGGCGCACGCGCTGGCCGGCACGGACCTCCTCCTCGTCCCGACCGCGCTCATGCACCCCGCGGAGGTCGTGCCGCTCTCCGTGGTGCCGGTCCGCGCCTTCGAGAACCAGCTCTACATCGCGTACGCCAACCGCACCGGCCCCGAGGGCGACTTCGAGTTCGTCGGCCTTTCCACCCTGGCCGGCCCCGACGGCACCGCCCGGGCCCGTGCCGGACGCGGTGAGGACCTCGTCCTCGGCGACGTCGACCCGGCCTTCCTCGCGGCCTCCCGCGAGGAGAACCCCTACCTCCGCGACCGGCGCCCCGGCCTCTACGGCCCCCTCGTCTGACCGGCCCCGCGCCGCCCCGCCCTCCCCGCCTCACCCTTTTTCCGTGCAAGGAGTCCGTACCCCATGACGTCCACGGTGCCCACGACCGCCGTCCCCCACAGCGACGGCCAGCCGCCGATCACCATGTTCGGTCCGGACTTCCCCTACGCCTACGACGACTTCCTGGCCCACCCGGCCGGTCTCGGCCAGATACCGGCGACCGAGCACGGCACCGAGGTCGCGGTCATCGGCGGCGGCCTCTCCGGCATCATCGCCGCGTACGAGCTGATGAAGATGGGCCTCAAGCCCGTCGTCTACGAGGCCGACCAGATCGGCGGCCGGCTGCGCACCGTCGGCTTCGAGGGCACCGGCACCGAGGAGCTCACGGCCGAGATGGGCGCGATGCGCTTCCCGCCCTCCTCGACGGCGCTCCAGCACTACATCGACCTGGTCGGCCTGGAGACCAAGCCCTTCCCGAACCCGCTCGCCGAGTCGACCCCGTCGACCGTCGTCGACCTGAAGGGCGAGTCGCACTACGCCACCACCGTCGACGACCTCCCGCAGGTCTACCGCGACGTGATGAACGCGTGGAACGCCTGTCTGGACGAGGGCGCCGACTTCTCCGACATGAACCAGGCCATGCGCGAGCGCGACGTCCCGCGCATCCGCGAGATCTGGTCGAAGCTCGTCGAGAAGCTCGACAACCAGACCTTCTACGGCTTCCTCTGCGACTCCGAGTCCTTCAAGTCCTTCCGGCACCGCGAGATCTTCGGCCAGGTCGGCTTCGGCACCGGCGGCTGGGACACCGACTTCCCGAACTCCATCCTGGAGATCCTCCGCGTCGTCTACACCGAGGCCGACGACCACCACCGCGGCATCGTGGGCGGCTCGCAGCAGCTGCCGCTGCGCCTGTGGGAGCGCGAGCCGGAGAAGATCGTCCACTGGGCGCCGGGCACCTCGCTCGGCTCCCTGCACGGGGGCGCCCCGAAGCCGGCCGTGACGCGGCTGAACCGGACCGCCGGCAACCGGATCACGGTCACCGACGCCTCCGGTGACATCCGCACCTTCCAGGCGGCGATCTTCACCGCCCAGTCCTGGATGCTGCTGTCCAAGATCGCCTGTGACGACTCGCTCTTCCCGATCGACCACTGGACGGCGATCGAGCGCACGCACTACATGGAGTCCTCGAAGCTCTTCGTGCCGGTGGACCGGCCGTTCTGGCTGGACAAGGACGAGGACACCGGCCGGGACGTCATGTCGATGACGCTGACCGACCGGATGACCCGCGGCACCTACCTCCTGGACGAGGGCCCGGACAAGCCGGCCGTCATCTGCCTCTCGTACACCTGGTGCGACGACAGCCTGAAGTGGCTGCCGCTCTCGGCGAACGAGCGCATGGAGGTCATGCTGAAGTCGCTCGGCGAGATCTACCCGAAGGTCGACATCCGGAAGCACATCATCGGCAACCCGGTGACGGTCTCCTGGGAGAACGAGCCCTACTTCATGGGCGCCTTCAAGGCCAACCTGCCGGGCCACTACCGCTACCAGCGCCGTCTGTTCACGCACTTCATGCAGGACCGGCTGCCCGAGGACAAGCGGGGCATCTTCCTCGCCGGCGACGACATCTCCTGGACGGCCGGCTGGGCCGAGGGCGCGGTGCAGACGGCGCTCAACGCGGTCTGGGGCGTGATGCACCACTTCGGCGGCGCGACCGACGGCACCAACCCGGGTCCGGGCGACGTGTACGAGGAGATCGCCCCGGTCGAGCTGCCGGAGGACTGATCCC
The DNA here is from genome assembly GCF_042890295.1 of Streptomyces sp. NPDC002232. Classification (NCBI taxonomy): domain Bacteria; kingdom Bacillati; phylum Actinomycetota; class Actinomycetes; order Kitasatosporales; family Streptomycetaceae; genus Streptomyces; species Streptomyces sp. NPDC002232. Next base: position 384,748 of record NZ_JBIARV010000007.1, read on the forward strand.
CGTCAGGGCCCGGCCAGGGGAGTGAGCAGCATCCGCCCCACCAGGCCCACCGACCGGTCGAGGCGTTCGGTGAACTCCTCGGCCAGGTCGGGCAGCCCCCGCAGCTGCCACAGCGAGCGGGCGGCGAGCCAGGCCCCGTCGCGGGCCCGGTCCAGGCTCCAGCAGCCGAGCAGATGCGTCAGCGGGTCCGCGACCTCCAGGAGGTCCGGGCCCGGCATCAGTTCCTCCCGGATGCGCTCCTCCAGCAGGACGAGGACATCGCCGACCCGGTCGAACTCGTCCTCCAGGTCGGCCGGGGCGCACTCCAGGATCCGGCAGGCGTCGACCACGGCGAGCGCCAGGTCGTGGCCGATGTGCGCGTTGATCCCGGCGAGCGCGAACTGGAGCGGGCGTACGCCGGGATGGCGCCGGTAGTGGAAGAGGGGCCGCCAGCAGGCGGGGGCGGCCCGGCCGGCCGCGGCGGCGTCGACCGCCGCGAGGTACCGCTCGGCGAAGCGCACGTCGAGGGTGGCGGCGGCCCGCCGGTCGGCGAAGGTGCCCGCCGCGATGGCGTGGCCGATCTCCTCGGTGACCGTCAGATAGACCCGGTTGAAGACGGCGACCCCGTCGGCCGGATGCCAGGCCGAGCGGAGTGCCCGCATCCGGTCCACCACGGGGTCGACCGCGACGAACGGGCCGACGCACGGTCCGGTCTGCTGCCCGAGCTGCTGGGTCTGCGCCATGGGGGCAGGCTCCCAGCAGCCGGGCCCGGGAGGGAACTCATCGGGCCCGGCTTACCCAGAACGGGCGAATCACTCAGCTCTTCGACGCGTCGTCCGCGCCGGTCTCGTACGAGCTGGTGCCGGAGTCCAGGAGCGGTTCCTGGGTCTTCAGGTGCGGCGGCGCGAAGGCCCGCAGCACGTGGTAGCCGGTGATCACGACGATCGTGCCGAGCGCGATGCCGCCCAGCTCGAAGGTGTCGGTGAAGGTCAGCTTCACCCCGCCGACGCCGATGATGATGCCGGCGGCGGCCGGGACGAGGTTGAGCGGATTGCGCAGGTCGACCTTGGCGTTGATCCAGATCTGGGCGCCGAGCAGGCCGATCATGCCGTACAGGATCACGGTGATGCCGCCGAGGACCCCGCCGGGGATCGCCGCGACGACGGCGCCGAACTTGGGGCAGAGGCCGAAGAGCAGGGCGAAGCCCGCGGCGGCCCAGTAAGCGGCGGTCGAGTAGACGCGGGTGGCGGCCATGACGCCGATGTTCTCGGAGTACGTGGTGTTCGGCGGGCCGCCGACGGCGCTCGACAGCATCGAGGCGGCGCCGTCTGCGGCGATCGCGGTGCCGAGCTTGTCGTCCAGGTTGTCGCCGGTCATCTCGCCGACGGCCTTGACGTGACCGGCGTTCTCCGCGATCAGGGCGATGACCACGGGCAGGGCCACCAGGATCGCGGACCACTCGAAGCTGGGCCCGTGGAAGGACGGCAGGCCGACCCAGTCGGCCTTGGCGACGCCGGAGAGGTCGAGCCGCCAGTGGTCGGTGACCTGACCGCTCGGGGACATCGAGTGGATCCTGCCGAAGACGAGGTCGAAGATCCACGAGATGGCGTAGCCGAAGACCAGGCCGAGGAAGATCGCGATCCGGGACCAGAAGCCGCGCAGGCAGACCACGGCCAGGCCGGTGAACAGCATCACGAGCAGCGCCGTCCACTGGTCCTGCGGCCAGTACGTGGAGGCGGTGACCGGGGCCAGGTTGAAGCCGATCAGCATGACGACCGCGCCGGTCACGATCGGCGGCATCGCCGCGTGGATGATCCGCGCGCCGAACTTCCGCACGGCCAGGCCGGCCAGGAAGAGCACGGCGCCCACGACGAGGATCGCGCCGGTCACGGTGGCGCTGGTGCCGCCGGAGGCCCGGATGGCGGCGGCGACGCCGACGAAGGAGAGCGAGCAGCCCAGGTAGGACGGGACGGTGCCGCGGGTCGCGAGCAGGAAGATCGCGGTCGCGACGCCGGACATCATGATCGCGAGGTTCGGGTCCAGGCCCATCAGGACCGGGGCGACGAACGACGCGCCGAACATGGCGACGACGTGCTGGGCGCCGAGGCCGGCCGTACGGGGCCAGGAGAGCCGCTCGTCCGGGCGCACGACGGCCCCCGGAGCGGGTGTTCTCCCGTCGCCGTGCAGGGTCCAGCGCACGCCGAGGTTCATGAGGTCGCTCCCGTTCTCCGGTGGTCGGCGGCCGCGTCGCGACCGCAAAAGATCAGCCACATGGTATGCGCCACCGCCGGACCGGGGAGCTCGTGCGCGCGGGAGCGGATCCCCGGTCCCGTTCCGCGCGCGGCGGCCGATGGCCACGCCACGGGGTGTCCGGTCGATCGGGCCGCGCGCGGGGCGTGATCGACCAGAGCCCCTCCCCGGACGCCCGGCCCCCCTCGGCCCCCTGCTAGGCCACCGGCCCGGCGCTCCGCGCGGGTTCCGGCGTCTTCGAGGCCGCCTCACGCCCGCCGGTCCTCAGCACACCGGCGCCCAGCACCAGTCCCAGGGCCAGCAGGGTGACCAGGCCGAAGGAGAAGACCAGCGAGGTCGCGTCGGCGATGCCGCCGATGGCCGAGGGAGCGATGAGCCCCGAGGTGTACGTGATGGTGGCGACGCCCGCGATGGCCTGGCTCGGGTTCGGGCCGCTGCGCCCGGCGGCGGCGAAGGCCAGCGGGACGACGACCGCGATCCCGAGCCCGATCAGGCCGAATCCGGTCAGGGCGACGGCGGCGTGCGGGGCGAGGACCACCAGGACCCCGCCGAGGGTGGCGGCGGCGCCCCCGACCCGTACCGTGCGGACCGCGCCGAAGCGGTCCACCACCCGGTCCCCGGCCAGCCGCGCCACCGCCATGGTCAGCGCGAAGGCAGTCGTGGAGGCGGCCGCGAGCCCCGCCGGGCTGCCCAGCTCGTCCCGCAGGTAGACCGCCGACCAGTCCAGGCTGGCGCCCTCCGCGAACACCCCGCAGAAGCCGATGGCGCCGATGATCAGCGCCGACCTCGGCGGCAGCGAGAAGCGCGGCGGGGGCTCCTCCTCCGGGGTGCTGCGGAGATCCAGCACGCCCTGGCAGAAGACCAGGCCGAGCGCCGTGAGCACCAGGGCCGCGATCAGGTGGTGCACCCGGGCGTCGCCGCCGAGGTGGGCGGCGACCGTGCCGGCGGCGGACCCGAGCAGCGCGCCCACGCTCCACATGCCGTGCAGGCTCGACATGATGGACTTGCCGAGCCGGTTCTCGGTCTCGACGCCGAGGGCGTTCATCGCCACGTCGGACATGCCGGCGGTCGCGCCGTAGACGAAGAGCACGCCGCACAGCCCCCAGACGTTCGGGGCGAGCGAGGGCAGGGTGAGCGCGAGGGTCCACAGGGCCAGCAGGAACCGCAGGGCCGTGCGGGCGCCGAGGCGGTGCGAGACGGCCCCGGCCAGGGGCATCGCCAGGGAGGCGCCGAGGGCGGGGAAGGCGAGGGCGAGCCCGAGCTGCCCCGCGCTGACGCCCGCGTGCTCCTGGATCCAGGGGATCCGGGTCGCGAAGCTGCCGGTGACCGCGCCGTGGACGCAGAAGACGGCGGCGACCGCGAAGCGCGCCCGCCGGAGGCGATCGGTGCTGGTGACGGTCTCCGCCGCCATGGTCCCTCCCTGGGGTCGTGGTGTGCCGCGTAAACTATCAGGAACCCTGCCTGATAAATAGACGGCGGAGGGGACTCCCTCCCACGCGCGTCTGAGAGGATCGCCGCATGGCCGCATCCCCGAGCACCGCACGAGCCATCAACGACCGGTTCGCCCTGCGACTGCTCCAGGACGAAGGCCCGTTGACGGCCACTCAGCTCAAGACGCTCACCGGGCTCTCCCGCCCGACCGTCGCCGACCTCGTCGAGCGGCTCCAGGGCTCCGGCCTCGTCCATGTCGTCGGCGAGTCCGGGGCCGAGCGCCGCGGCCCCAACGCCAAGCTGTACGGGATCGTCGCCGACCGCGCCCACCTCGCCGCCCTCGACGTCCGGACCCGCTCGGTCTCCGTCACCGTCACCGACCTGCTCGGCTCGACGCTCGCCGGGGCCGCCGTCCCCGTGGGCGACGACCACGGCACCGGACCCGCCGTCGAGAAGGCGGTCGCGCTCCTGGAGCGGACGGTGAAGGAGGCGGGCGCCGACCGGCTGCACAGCGTTGCCGTGGGCGCCCCCGGACTCATCGACCCGGCCACCGGCGAGCTGCGCGACTCCTCGGGGCTGCCCGCCTGGCACCGCCGGCTCGTCGGGGTCCTCCAGGAACGGCTGCCCGCCCGCGTCCTCGTCGAGAACGAGACCAATCTCGCCGCCGTCGCCGAGCTGCGCGAGGGCGCGGCCCGCGACCGCGAGGACTTCGTCCTGCTCTGGCTCGGCCAGGGCGTCGGCGCCGCCGTCGTCCTCGACGGACGCCTGCGCCGGGGCGCCTCCGGCGGCGCGGGGGAGATCGGCTTCCTGCCGGTGCCCGGCACCTCCGGGCTCCCCTCGGCCACCGGCTGCGACGGCGGCTTCCACGAGCTGGCCTGCGCCTCGGCCGTCGGCACGCTGGCCGCCGCGCACGGCCTCGACCCGGCCGGCGCGCTCGCCTCGGACCACGAGCCCTTCCTCGACGCGCTCGCCCGCCGCCTCGCCGTGGGCGCCGCCGCCGTCGTCTCCGTCCTCGACCCGGGCTGCGTGGTCCTCGCCGGGGAGACCGGCCACCAGGGCGGCCCCGGCCTCGCCGCGCGCGTGGAAGCCGAACTCGCGGCGCTGTCCCCGCTGCGGACGGAGGTCCGCGCCACCGCCCTGGGCGACGCGGCCGTCCTGCGCGGCGCCCTGCTCGGGGCGCGCGACGCGGCCCAGGAGGACCTCTTCCCGTAGGGGGGCCGGAGGCCGTACGGACCGGAATGCCACCGCGCCGCGCCGCGGACAGGGGGCCCGAACGCCACCGCGCCGCGCCCCGGACAGGGGGGCGCGGCGCGGGTGCCCGGCGGTGGGCAAGGGCCGTGAGCGTCCGCCGCCGGGAGTTCAGCGGACGGGGTGCGTCAGCGGACGGGGTGCCTCAGCAGGCGCCGAGGTCCTTCCAGACGCCCCAGTCGCCGGTCGTGCCCGGCTCCTCGTTCTGCGTCCACCACTGGGCCTTCCACTTCTTGCCCTTGTGGGAGACCTCGTTGCCCGCGTTGTAGACCGTGCCGGCCACGTACGCCGGGGTGGCGCAGCCCGTGGGCGGGGTCGTCGGCGGGGTCGTCGGAGGCGTGGTCGGGGGAGTCGTCGGCGGGGTGGTGGGCGGCGTGGTCGGGGGCGTGGTGGGCGGGGTGGTGGTGCCCGGCTCCACGACCGTCGTGCCGCGCGCCAGGTCACCGGCGAGGGCGTACGTCGTGCCGTTGATGTTCACCGTCCAGTTGGAGGGGGTGGACACCGGCAGGTAGTAGTTGAAGGCCAGATCGATCGTGGCGCCCGGGGCCAGCGTCTGCCAGGCCGGGAGCTTCAGGGAGACGCGGTGGAAGTCGCCCTTCAGGCCGCCCACGTTCGAGCCCGTGTGGTCGCTGCTGATGACCTTCGTGCCGAAACCGGACTGGTCGGAGGCGTTGGCCGGGGCCGAGGTGCCGTAGTCGAACTGGAACTCGGTGCCGCCGGGAAGCGTCGACGCCGTGTTGTTGGTGATCTTGATCTTCGGCGTGATCGGGTAGTTCGAGTCGCCCAGCTTGAACTCGGTGAACTGGGTGTCGATCTTCACGGCCTGGGTCGGCAGCGCCTTGTTGGACTTCTTCGCGCCGTACGGGGTGGCCGCCTTGAACTTGTCGTACATCAGCGAGGTGAGCGTCGAGCCCATCTCGTACTGGCCCTTGGTGGCGTTCCAGCCGTAGTCGCCGGCCATCTCCCAGACCATGGTGCCGCCGATGCCGCGGTTCACCACGTAGTCGGCCTTGGCGGCCACGGACTGCTCGTCCTCGGTGGAGAGGAAGACCTTCTTCTGCGCGTTCCACAGCCACGGCGCGACCAGGGTCGAGTCGTACTTGCGGGCGTAGGTGCCGGTCAGCGTGGTGTTCGCCGGGAAGCCGTACTGGGTGACGTAGTCGCCGACGATCCCCTTCTCCAGGTTCTTGGCGTGCCACATCGGGTTGGAGCCGGCGGGCGACTCGACACCGTTGGTGTCCTTGTCGTGCCAGAGGTTGTCGATGCCGGTCGCGCCGTCGCCGCACTTCGTCAGACCGGCGCCGGCCGGGCAGGTGGTCGCGGTGGCCTTGCCCCACAGGCCGTCGGTGCCGCCCTGCACGTTCTTGTGGCCGCGGGTGTAGTAGGGCAGGCCGATGTTGATCCGGCCGGCCGGCATGGAGCCGCGGAAGTAGTGGTAGGCCCAGTCGGTGTTGAGGTAACCGATGTTGCCGTACTGCGAGGAGCCGTAGACGTTGGCCGCGGCGAGCTCGCCGTCCTTGCCGTCGTCGAAGAGCGAGGCGTTGGGACCGACGTACTCGTTCCAGGCGCCGTGCAGGTCGTAGGACATGATGTTGACGTAGTCCAGATACTTCTGCATCTGGAAGGTCTCCATGCCGCGCAGCAGGTAGCCGGAGGAGGGGGCGGCGACGGTCAGCAGGTAGTGCTTGCCGTCGGCGGCGCCGGCCCGGTCCAGCTTCTCGCGCAGGGACTTCATGAGGGCCGCGTAGCCCTGGACGAGTCCGGCGCGGCGCGCGTTGGCGAGCTGCCAGTCGAGCGGGTTGCCCGCGTCCTTCATCGTGGTCGGGTACTCGTAGTCGATGTCGACGCCGTTGAACCCGTACTTGCGGATGAAGTCGACGGACGAGTTCGCGAAGGTGTCGATCCCGGCCTGGTTGACCGAACCGTCGGCGTTGGTGGCCATCGAGTAGAAGCCGCCGGACGCGACCCGGTCGCCGTTGTCCGCGAAGTAGCCGCCGGTCTCCGCCCAGCCGCCGACCGAGATCAGCGTCTTGACGTTCGGGTGCTGCTTCTTGAACTTGTTGAGCAGGTTGAAGTGGCCCTTGTAGGAGTACGCGGGGTCCATCTCGGCACCGGCGACACCGGGCCAGGTCATCCCGGTGGCCGCGTTGTCCGGACCGTCCGTGCCCACGGAGAGCTTGTTGTCGCTGCCGACGTGGCCGAAGGCGTAGTTGATGTGGGTGATCTTGTCCCACGGGATGTCCTTGGCCAGGTACGCGGGCTGGCCGTTCTTGCCGGTGCGCCAGCCGGTGAAGTAGCCGATGACCCGGCGCTGGTGGTCCGCGCCCATCTTCTCGCGGCCCTCGGTGTCGTAGACCGAGCAGTAGGGGACGTCGACGCCCGGGGTCTTGTAGAGCCCGTCGGGGCGACAGGACTCGTTGTCGGCCGCGTACGAGACGCCGCCGGAGAGCGAGCTGAGCAGCAGCCCGGCGACGGCCGCGCCGGACGCGAGCACTGAGGCTCTCTTGGTCGTGGGGGACAGCACGATCGGGTCCTCCTCGGGGAGGGGAAGAAACACGCAACGAACAAGGGGGTGGTACGTGTTGGGCCCGAGGAGTGCGCACCCCGACGGGCCGTTACCTCGGAGGTGACTCGGAGATTAAGAGGACTAGACCAGTGCGTCAATAGGTCTGGACCAAAGAGGGTTCCTGTGGGACTCTGTGAGCCAGCCCACAGGGTCCGGGACTATCGCCCCACGCGGGTCGTGGCACACTGGCCCTGTATCAGCAGCAGCGCACTCCGGGGTCGGTGTAATTCCGAACCGGCGGTATAGTCCGCGACCCGTCCGCAAGCCAGCGGCCGGTTGACCAGGTGAAATTCCTGGACCGACGGTGAAAGTCCGGATGGGAGGCAGTGCGCGGCGGGCGACCCCTACCAGGGGTGTGCCGGCCGTACGTCCGCTGGTGGCCGCTCTTCGTCGGCGCACCCGTGGACCTCCGGCCGTTCCGGCACACCCGTGCGCAGCGTCGTACCCGCTCTCTGTCGTCATCGACAGGCCCCGGAGTCCGTGCCCGAAGAGGCAGGAGGACCCGGTGGCCCAGCAGGCCGACACCACCGCCATGCGACGCGCCGTCGCGCTCGCCGCGCGCGGACTCGGCGCCACCAGCCCCAACCCCGTCGTCGGGTGCGTCATCACCGACGCCTCCGGCCGCCAGGTCGGCGAAGGCTTCCACCAGCGCGCCGGCGGCCCCCACGCCGAGGTCCACGCCCTGCGCGCGGCCGGCGCCCTGGCCCGCGGCGGCACGGCCTACGTCACCCTCGAACCCTGCAACCACACCGGCCGCACCGGCCCCTGCGCGCAGGCCCTGATCGAGGCCGGGATCAGCCGGGTCGTCTACGCGGTCGGCGACCCGAACCCGCAGGCCACGGGCGGTGCCGACACCCTCCGCGCCGCCGGGGTCGAGGTCTCCCAGGGCCTCCTCGCCGACGAGGCCGAGGCCGGCAACATCGCCTGGCTGACCTCCGTGCGCCGGGGCCGCCCCTTCGTCCGCTGGAAGTACGCCGCCACCCTCGACGGCCGCACCGCCGCCGCCGACGGCACCTCCCGCTGGATCAGCTCCGCCGCGTCCCGCGCCGACGTCCACCGGCTGCGCGCTGAGTCCGACGCCGTCGTCGTCGGCTCCGGCACCGCCCGCACCGACGACCCCCACCTGGCCGTACGCGGCGTCGACGGCGCCGTCCAGCCGCTCCGGGTCGTCGTCGACACCGAGGCGACCGCCGTCAAGCCCGGCGCCCGGGTCCTCGACGACGCGGCCCCCACCCTGATCGCGATCGCCGAGGACGCCGAGACCACGCTCACGGACGTCGTACGCCTCCCCAGGGCCGAGCGCGGCCTCGCCGTCCCCGCCCTCCTGGACGCCCTGCACGCGCGCGGCGTCCGCTCGGTCCTCCTCGAAGGCGGCCCCACCCTCGCGGGCGCCTTCCTCGCCGCGGGCGCCGTCGACCAGGTCGTCGGCTACCTCGCCCCGGTCCTCCTCGGCGCCGGGCCCACCGCCCTCGCCGACGCCGGAATCACCACCCTCACCGAAGCGTTGCGGCTCGACATCACCGAGACCGCGCGGATCGGAACCGACCTCCGCATCACCGCCACCCTCAAGGGAGCCTGACCGTGTTCACCGGAATCGTCGAAGAACTGGGCGAGGTCGTCGCCGTCGAGCAGCTGGAGGACGCCTCCCGCTTCCGACTGCGCGGCCCCCTGGTCACGGAAGGCGCCCAGCACGGCGACTCCATCGCCGTCAACGGTGTCTGTCTCACGGTCGTCGAGTTCGGCGACGGCGAGTTCACCGCCGACGTCATGGCCGAGACCCTCAAGCGGTCCAGCCTCGGCGCCCTGGAGACCGGCTCCCGGGTCAACCTGGAGCGGCCCATGGCCGTCGGCGGCCGCCTCGGCGGCCACATCGTGCAGGGCCACGTCGACGGCACCGGCACGATCCTGGAGCGGACCCCCTCCGAGCACTGGGAGCTGGTCAAGGTCGGCCTGCCCGCCCACCTCTCCCGCTACGTCGTCGAGAAGGGCTCGATCACGGTCGACGGCGTCAGCCTCACCGTCGTCGAGGTCGCCGACGACTGGTTCACCATCAGCCTCATCCCGACCACCCTCGACCTGACCACGCTCGGCATCAAGCAGCCCGGCGCCCCGGTCAACCTCGAAGTGGACGTCATCGCCAAGTACGTCGAGCGGCTGCTCGGCGCCGACGCCAAGGAGAACGAGAAGTGAACTGGCTCAACTCCGAGGCGTTCACCGTCCTCGACCAGAAGATCATCTGGTCCGACATGATCGGCAACATCTTCGGCCTCGCCGCGCTCACCCTCGGCTGGCGCCGCTCCGTCTGGACCTGGCCCGTGCAGTTCCTCGCCGGCCTCATCCTCTTCGGCGCCTTCTACGGCCACCTCGCCGGCAGCGCCGGCAAGCAGGTCGTCGTCATGCTCGTGGCGCTCTACGGCTGGTGGCAGTGGCAGCGCCGCAAGGGAGAGGGCGCGGACGGCCAGCTCGCCGTGCGCTTCGCCTCCTGGCCCGAGCGCGCCGCCATGATCGCGGCCGCCGCCGTCGGCACCGTCGCCGTCGCCCTGCTCTTCCAGGCCTTCCCCACCCTCTCCTGGGACCCCTGGCCCGACGCCTACATCTTCGTGGGCACCGTCGTCGCCATGTACGCCCAGGCCCGGGGCATGGTCGAGTTCTGGTTCGCCTGGCTGCTCGTCGACCTGGTCGGCGTCCCGCTGAACTTCGCCAACGGCTACGCCTTCTCCGGCTTCGTCTACGTCATCTACGGCGCGCTCGTCCTGTGGGGCATGCGCGACTGGTGGCTGCGCTCCCGCACCACCACCGTCCTGGAAGGAGCCCACGCATGAGCGCCCATCCCCTCTGGGACGCCACCGACCTCGCCCTCGACCCCGTCGAGCAGGCCATCCGCGACATCGCCGCCGGCCGTCCCGTCGTCGTCGTCGACGACGAGGACCGCGAGAACGAGGGCGACCTCGTCATCGCCGCCGAGAAGGCCACCCCCGAGATCATCGCCTTCATGATGAGCGAGTGCCGTGGCCTCATCTGCGCGCCCATGGAGGACGAGGAGCTGGAGCGCCTCGAACTCCCGCAGATGGTCGCGCACAACACCGAGTCGATGCGCACCGCCTTCACCGTCTCCGTCGACGCCTCGTCCGCCCACGGCGTCACCACCGGCATCTCCGCCGCCGACCGCGCCACCACCCTGCGGATGCTCGCCTCCGGCCGCCACGAACCCTCCGACTTCGTGCGCCCCGGCCACGTCTTCCCGCTGCGCGCCAAGCCCGGCGGCGTCCTCGTCCGCAACGGACACACCGAGGCCGCCGTCGACCTGGCCCGCCTCGCCGGCCTGCGCCCGGCCGGCGCGATCGTCGAGATCGCCGGGGAGGACGGCGTGATGCTGCGCCTGCCCGAGCTGGTCCCCTTCGCCCGCAAGCACGGTCTGACGATCATCTCCATCGAGGACCTGATCGCCTACCGGCGCTCCGCCGAACCGACCGTCCACCGCGAGGCCGAGGTCCACCTGCCCACCGCGCACGGCGAGTTCACCGCGTACGGCTACCGCTCCACCGTCGACGGCGTCGAGCACGTCGCCCTCGTGCACGGCGAGATCGGCGACGGCGAGGACGTCCTCGTCCGGGTCCACTCCGAGTGCCTGACCGGCGACATCTTCCACTCCCTGCGCTGCGACTGCGGCCCCCAGCTCCAGGCCTCCATGGACCGGATCACCGAGGCCGGCCGCGGTGTCGTCGTCTACCTGCGGGGCCACGAGGGCCGGGGCATCGGCCTGCTGTCCAAGCTGCGCGCGTACGAGCTCCAGGAGCGCGGCCGCGACACCCTCGACGCCAACCTGGAGCTCGGGCTGCCCGCCGACGCCCGCGACTACGCGGCCGGCGCGCAGATCCTCGGCGACCTCGGAGTCCGCAGCCTGCGCCTGATGACCAACAACCCCGACAAGATCGAAGCCCTCGGCCGCCACGGCCTGAGGGTCGAGGGCCGGGAGCCCATGCCGGTCCAGGCCGGCGAGCACAACCTCCGCTACCTGCGCACCAAGCGGGACCGGATGGGGCACGACCTGCCCTGGCTGGACGGCTCCCCGGCCTCCACCTGCGGCAACCAGTAACCACGTACGTACGAAATCGGCTAGGAGAGACATGAGCGGCAAGGGCGCACCCGTCCTCAGCGTGAAGAACTGCGGCGACCTCCGGGTCGCGGTCATCGCGGCGCAGTGGCACGAGAAGATCATGGACGGTCTCGTCGACGGCGCCCTGCGCGCCCTCGCCGAGCTCGGCATCGACGAGCCGACGCTGCTGCGCGTCCCCGGCAGCTTCGAGCTCCCGGTCGTGGCGAAGGTCCTCGCCGGACGCGGCTACGATGCCATCGTGGCGCTCGGCGTCGTCATCCGCGGCGGAACGCCGCACTTCGAGTACGTGTGCCAGGGCGTCACCCACGGCCTCACCCAGGTCTCGATCGACACCGGCGTACCCGTCGGATTCGGTGTCCTCACCGTCGACAACGAGGAGCAGGCGCTGGACCGCGCCGGCCTCGAGGGCTCCTCCGAGGACAAGGGCCACGAAGCGGTCACCGCCGCCGTCGCCACCGCCACCACGCTGCGCACGGTCAGCGAGCCCTGGCGCTAGGTGCGCGCCCCTAACCCCGTACTCTTAGGACCATCATGGCGAACAAAACCTTCGAAGAGCTCTTCGCGGAGCTCAAGCTCAAGGCAGAGACCGGCGACCCGGCCACCTCCCGCACCGCGGAGCTGGTGGACAAGGGCGTCCATGCCATCGGCAAGAAGGTCGTCGAGGAGGCCGCCGAGGTCTGGATGGCCGCCGAGTACGAGGGCAAGGAAGCGGCCGCCGAGGAGATCTCGCAGCTGCTGTACCACGTCCAGGTGATGATGGTCGCCCGCGGGATCTCGCTCGACGACGTCTACGCCCACCTCTGAGCAGACGCGTCACTCCCTCCCCCACACTCCCACGCAAAGGAAGCTCACCCCATGCTGCGCATCGCCGTCCCCAACAAGGGTTCCCTCTCCGGACCTGCGTCGGCAATGCTCCATGAGGCCGGCTACCGCCAGCGCAAGGAGTCCAAGGAGCTCGTGGTCATCGACCCCGACAACGAGGTCGAGTTCTTCTACCTGCGGCCGAAGGACATCGCGATCTACGTCGCCTCCGGGAAGCTGGACATCGGCATCACCGGCCGCGACCTGCTCCTGGACTCCGGCGCCAGCGCCGAGGAGATCCTCGCGCTGAACTTCGGCCGCTCGACGTTCCGCTACGCCACCCGCCCGGGCACCGCCGGCGGTCCCGAGGACTTCGGCGGCATGACGATCGCCACCTCCTACGAGGGCATCGTCGCCAAGCACCTCGCCGACCAGGGCATCGACGCCTCCGTCGTCCACCTCGACGGCGCGGTCGAGACCGCGATCCAGCTGGGCGTCGCCCAGGTCATCGCGGACGTCGTGGAGACCGGCACCAGCCTGCGCAACGCCGGCCTGGAGGTCATCGGCGAGCCGATCCTCACCTCCGAGGCCGTCGTCATCCGCCGCGACGGCGCCTCCGACGACCACCCGCAGGTGCAGCAGTTCATGCGCCGCCTCCAGGGCGTCCTCGTCGCCCGCAGCTACGTGATGATGGACTACGACTGCCGGGCCGAGCACCTGGAGCAGGCCGTCGCCCTCACCCCGGGCCTGGAGTCGCCGACCGTCTCCCCGCTGCACAACGAGGGCTGGGTCGCCGTCCGCGCGATGGTCCCCGCCAAGGAGGCGCAGCGGATCATGGACGACCTGTACGAGATCGGCGCCCGCGCCATCCTCACCACCGCCATCCACGCCTGCCGCCTCTGACGGCCGCCGGCCCGCACGTCCCACCAGGCACTGAGGAACCCCCGATGTCGCAGTCCACGACGCCCGCCCTCCCGGTCACCTTCCGCCCCGGCCGCACCCGGGCGATCATGCTGACCCTGGGCGTCACGATGTTCGTCGTCGTCACGGCCGTGGCGCTGATGCTGGAGCGGCTCGGGCCGGGGGAGCGGGCCAGCTTCGTCCTCACCGCCGCGCTGCTCTCCGGCGTCCTGGTCCTGCTGAGCCGGCCCAAGGTCGTCGCCGACGAGGAGGGCGTCACCGTGGTGAACATCACCCGGAGCCGGCGCCTCGCCTGGGCGGAGATCCTCAAGGTCAACCTCCGCCCCGGCGACCCCTGGGTCTTCCTCGACCTGAGCGACGGCACCAGCATGCCGGCGCTCGGCATCCAGCCCGGCATCGCCAAGGAATCGGCCATCCGCGACGCCCGCGCCCTGCGGGCCCTCGCGGAGAGCCACGGAACGAGCGCGGAGACCCGCTGAGACCCCGACCGGTCTTTGGCGGAACACCCGATCGGCGCCGGGGCCGGACTGGGGGAAACCCCGGTCCGTCCCCCATCCGGGGCCGACCCCCTGCCCTTCGGGGCGTTCACGTGACTACTCTGGAGACGGTGGTGCCGAGCGGCACCACCGTCTCGCATGTGCAGGGCCGCAGCTGCGGCCCGCGAGACCACCCTTCGACCCGAGGAGTGACTCCCTCCAGCAATGGACGGATCGTCCGGTAGTACCTGCGCCGCCCCCTCCCCGGAGGCGGCGGCATGATCGTCTCCCTTCTGCTGCTCATCGCGGCCTTCCTCCTGATCCTCGCCAACGGCTTCTTCGTGGCCGCCGAGTTCGGCCTCGTGACGGTCGAGCGCGCCGAGGCCGAGCGTGCCGCGGCCGCCGGCGACCGGCGCGCCCGCACCGTCGTCACCGCGCTGCGCGAGCTCTCCTTCCAGCTCTCCGGCACCCAGCTCGGCATCACCATCACCTCGCTGGTCGTCGGCATGCTCGCCGAGCCCGCGCTCGCCGGGCTCCTGCACGCGCCGCTCACCGCGACCGGACTGCCCGAAGGGGCCGTCTCCGGTGTGTCGGTGGTGGTCGGCATGCTGCTCGCCTCCGCCGTCCAGATGGTGGTCGGCGAGCTCGTCCCGAAGAACTGGGCGGTCTCCCGGCCGCTCCAGGTCGCCCGCTTCGTCGCCACCCCGCAGCGCCGCTTCTCCGCGCTGTTCCGGCCGGTGATCTCCCTGCTCAACCGGGTCGCCAACCGGCTGGTACGGCTCCTGGGCGTCGAGCCCACCGACGAGCTGGACTCGGTGCGCACCCCCGGCGAGCTCGTCTCGCTGGCCCGGCACTCGGCCCAGGCCGGCGCCCTCGAACAGGACACCGCCGACCTCTTCGTACGGACCCTGAGCCTCGGCGGCCTCACCGCCGAGCAGGTCATGACCCCGCGCGTGAAGGTCAGCGCCCTCCAGTGGGACGCCACCGCGGCCGACGTCCTCAACCTCACCCGGGCCACCGGCCTCTCGCGCTTCCCGGTCTACCGCGACCGGATCGACGAGATCGTCGGCATGGTCCACCTCAAGGACGCGCTCGCCGTCGCCCCGCACGCCCGCCTGCGCACCCCCGTGGGACGGATCGCGGTCCCGCCGCTCCTCGTCCCCGAGACGCTGCCCGCACAGACGCTCCTGGAGCGGCTGCGCCGCGAGCAGCCGATCGCGGTGGTCGTCGACGAGTACGGCGGCACCGCCGGCGTCGTCACCCTGGAGGACATCGTCGAGGAGCTCGTCGGCGAGGTCCGCGACGAGCACGACACCGCGGCCGACGGACGTCCCGAGCTGGCCGCCGCGCCCGCCGAGGACGGCCGGCCCGCCTGGGAGGCCGACGGCTCCTGCCGGGTCCACACCCTGCGCCGGATAGGCCTCGACGTGCCCGACGGGCCGTACGAGACCGTCGCCGGCCTCGTCGCCGACCTGCTCGGCCGCATCCCGGCCGCCGGGGACCGCGCCGAGCTCCCCGGCTGGCGGCTCTCGGTGCGCCAGGTCGACCGCTACCGCGCCGAGCGGGTCCGCATCGTCCGGACGGCCCCCGATCCGGACGCCTTCCCGGCGGCCCAGGACCCCGAGTCGGACGCTCCCACGGCGTCCCCGGAACCCGACCCGGTGGCGGTGCCCGCCGCACCGGCGCCCGCACCGGCGCCCGTCCCGGCGGAGGCCGTCCGATGAGCACCCTGCAACTCCTCTTCGCCGTGCTGCTGGTCCTCGCGAACGGCTTCTTCGTCGGTGCCGAGTTCGCGCTCGTCTCCGTCCGGCGCAGCCAGATCGAGCCGCTCGGCGGCGCCCGGGCCAAGCAGGTCCTGCACGGTCTGGAGAACCTGCCGCAGATGATGGCCGCCGCCCAGTTCGGCATCACCGTCTGCTCCCTGACCCTCGGCGCCGTCGCCGAGCCGACCGTCGCCGAGCTCCTCGAACCGGTCTTCCACGCGATCGGGATTCCGGAGACGCTGATCCACCCGCTCGGGTACGTCATCGCGCTCGCCGCGGTCGTCTTCCTCCACCTCGTCATCGGCGAGATGGTCCCGAAGAACCTGGCGATGGCCGCGCCCGAGCGCACCGCCCTCTGGCTGGCCCCCGGTCTCGTCGGCTTCGCCCGGCTCTGCCGCCCCGTCACGGCCGCGCTCGGCGCCTGCGCCCGGCTGGTCCTGCGGGCGTTCAAGGTCGAGCCCAAGGACGAGGTGGAGGCGGTCTTCACCAGCACCCAGCTCGGCCGGCTCGTGGAGGACGCGGGCCAGGCCGGACTGCTCGACCCGGCCGAGCAGGAGCGCCTGGAGGACGCTCTCGAACTGGGCAGCCGCCCGGTGACGGACGTGCTCATCGCCTCGGCCTCGCTCGTCACGGTCCCGCCGTCGGTCACCCCGCGCGAGATCGAGGAACTGACCGTGCGGACCGGGTACTCCCGCTTCCCGGTCCGCGCCGAGGGCCGGGCGACCTTCATGGGCTTCGTGCACGTGAAGGACGTCCTGGACCTGGAGGAGCGGGAGCGGGCCGTGCCGCAGCGGCTGTGGCGCCCGATGGCCACGGTCCGCTCGGAGCTGCCGCTCGACGACGCCCTCACCGTGATGCGCCGCGCCGCGACGCATCTGGCGCAGGTCGCGGACGGCTCCGGCCGGGTCCTCGGCCTGGTCGCCCTGGAGGACGTCCTGGAGATGCTGGTGGGCGAGGTCCGCGACCCCGCCCACCGCGTGCAGCCGGTCCGGGCCTGACCGGTCCCTGGTAGCTAGTACCCCGGGGGTTCCTGCTGGGGGCCGCGGTCCACCGGACCGCGGCCCGACAGCACCTCGCCGTACGCCTGCATGAGGTCGGCGAGCCGGAGGGTGGCGAGGTCCTCGCGGCTCAGCGTGCCCGGACAGCCGGAGAGCCGCAGATCGCGGTAGGCGCAGGACTTCTCGTACAGGGTGCGCAGGAAGCGTCCGTTGCCGAGCTCGTCGATCCAGCCCTGCTCCACGACGTGCCCGCTGATCGAGCGGAGCTCGTCCCTGGCCTCGTCGTCCCAGCCGTCCCCGTTGGCCGCCGCGAGGACCTCGCCGATGGCGGTCAGCTCCAGGGGCCGGTACGAGGGGAAGTCCACCCGGGTGGTGAAGCGGGAGGACAGACCGGGATTGGTGCTGAGCAGCCGGTCCATGCCCTCGGGATAGCCGGCCAGGATGACCACGAGGTGGTCCCGGTTGTCCTCGGCCCGTTTCAGGAGCACCTGGAGGGCCTCGTCGCCGTAGGCGTCGCCCTTGCTGTAGCCGGTGTTGGAGAGCGCGTACGCCTCGTCCACGAACAGCACGCCGCCGACCGCCGAGTCGATCAGCTCATTGGCCTTGACCGCCGTCTGCCCCAGGAACTCGCCCACCAGGTCCGCCCGTTGGGCCTCCACCAGATGGTCGCCGCCCAGCAGCCCGAGCGCGTAGAAGACGCGCCCCAGGATCCGGGCGACCGTGGTCTTCCCGGTGCCCGAGGGGCCGGAGAAGACGAAGTGCCGCTTCGGCGGCTGGACGGGGAGCCCCTGACCGGCCCGGAGGCGCGCCATCTCCAGCTGCGCGGAGAGCGCCTTCACCTGGCGCTTCACCGGATCGAGCCCGACCATGCCCTCCAGCTCCGCGAGCGCTTCGGCGAGGAGCGCCGGATCGGTGGGGCCCGCGGGGAAGCGCGGCGGCGCCGGCTGGCCGGGCAGCGGAGCCTTCTGCCGTACGGTCTCCGGCGGGGTCACGGCGGCCGGCGGCACCGGCTCGGGCGCGAGCCGCAGCCCGTCGCCGAGCCCGCCCGGGTCGCACTCCGCGCCCGGCACGGTGTCCACCGCGTCCTGGCCCAGCCCCCCGCCGATGGTGCCCCTCGCGACCGTCGCCAGCCCGGCCGGGTCGTCCACCCCGTCGTAACCCTCGAAGCCGTCGTACTCGGCGATCGCCGCGAGCCGCGCGGCCGTGTCCATGAACGCCGGATCGATCCGGTGCACCGCCCGGTAGAGGGGCAGGGCGGCGGCGCTGCGCCCGGTCCCCTCGTGGGCGCGGGCCAGCCAGTAGCGCAGCTCCTTGCGCTGCGGCTGCTCGCTGCGGCAGCGCATCAGCGAGGCCGAGAGGAGCGGCTCCGCCTGGCTGTACATCTCCAGGCGGACCCGGGCCATGCCGCCGAAGAGCCCGGCCTCGATGCCGAGCAGCGGGTCGTCGACGAGGCTCTCGGTGTGCCGGACCAGCTGGTCCCAGTCCTTCACCAGGTAGGCGCGGCAGGCGTGCAGGAAGCGGACCTGAGGGTCCGTGTCGACCGGCGGGAGGCCCGCGAGGGCACGGTCGAGCTCCGGCACGTGGCGGCCGTCGAGCCAGTGGGAGGCGTGCGCGAGCAGCAGGTCGCGCGGGCTCTCCAGGACCGGCTGCACCCACCAGCCCAGCCAGTACCAGGAGTTCAGGGTGCGCCGGTACCGGGTCCGCTGCTCGCCGAAGCGTTCGCGGTTGCGGTACATGCGCAGCAGCGCGGTCGTGGTGTCGACCCGGAGCGCGTGCAGCCCGAGCCAGGCGTCCGCCATCCCCGGATCGATCCGTACCGCCGTCCGGAACTCGTCCTCCGCCTGCGGATACGCGCCCATCGTGTAGGCGTCCACTCCGCGCAGCCAGGCGAGCTCGGCCGGGGCCTGCGAGCCCTGCGTGCCGATGTCCATCGGGTCCCCCACAACCGTCATCGCATGGACGGGATTTGACCGCACCTGGGGGCATCGTACCTGCGCAGGGGGTGCCTGCTTAAGGAGAAGCGCATGATCCGCAACCGGTGACCCTGGGTGAGCTTCAGGGGGCCCGGAGGGGGCGGAAGTGGGCCCCTGAGGGGGCCGTGGGGGCAGAACGAAGCCCCCGATCACGGGGGAACAACCGGGGGCTTCGCGTCCGCGGCGGCTCCGAAAAGCCGCACATTCAGAACGTAAGACCTGTACGCCCCCTGGGTCAAGCGAAGTTGAGGCACTTGCGGAAGCGGACTTCCGCGCCCTCAGTTCCCGGAGGAGATGCCGTCACGGTCCGTGATGATCTGGTGCGCGCCCGCTGTCACGGCCGGCCCGGGAAGCCAGTCGTAGCCCTCCGGACACTCCCGCACCAGGGTGTCGGCGAAGGCCCGGGAGGGGTCCTCGGCGAAGTGGCGAGTCTCCGCCACGGTCCACCCGTCCCAGAAGGAGTCCTGCTCGGGTCCGTCCCGACGGCGCCCGCGCGCCCAGGAGTCCTCGGCGCCGCGCTCCATCCACAGCAGCCGTGCCAGGAACGGCCGCACCGCCTTCCGCCCCGCGCCGACGCCCTCGACGAGGACCACCGGGGCCGGGTCCAGCGCCCGAGGCTCCCCGAAGCGCCGCAGCCGCCAGTCGTACGGACGGTAGGAGGCGCTCTCGCCCCGGGAGAGCGGCTCCAGGACCTGCTCCCGCAGCCGGTCCGTCCACGCGAAGAGCTCCTCGTGCGTGGCGAGGTCGTCGAGGTGGAGGACGGGCGCGTCGCCGAGGGCGGCGGAGATGCGGGCCGCGAGGGTGGACTTGCCGGAGCCCGCGTGGCCGTCGACCGCGACCAGCCGCACCGGTCCGCAGGAGGGCGCCGGACGGAGCAGCGCGTGCGCCGCGCGGTCGAGGTCGTTCATGGCCCCAGGGTAGGGGAGCGGTGGACCCTCGCAGGTCAGGGAGGTACCGCCGCCAGTGGCCGAGACCAATATTGGTGCGGCGACGCGGGGCGAAGTGCTGGCGGAGGCGCCTGCGGAGCCGGGATAGTGGGCCCGCGCAGCCCCGTCCCACCCGCCGGGCGCGACGGTCTCGTACGCCCACCGCTCTCGAGTTCTCGACTGGGGGTCACCGCCCATGACCAGCTCCACCCCACGCAGAACCGTCCTCGCCGCGGCGCTCGCGGCCGCCGCGGGAACGGCCGCGGCCGGCCCCGCCACCGCCGCCGGCGGCCCCCCGGCCGCGGACTCCGGTCCCACGGCAGGTCCCACGGCAGGGAACGGCGCCGAACGGGGCCACGCCCCCGCCGCCGCACTCGTCGACAACCGCTTCTGGTCGACGTACACGGACTGGAGGTGCGGCACGGCGGCCGGTACGAAGGCGGTCGCCGGCCGGCGACCCGCCCTGGTCCTCGCCACCCCCGCCGGGCGCCTCGACTACACCGACCCGCACACCGGCCGCACCTCCGCCTGGGAGTACGCGACCTGGACCTCGCCCGTCCACACCCCGGCCGTGCCCGCCACCGAGGTCATCGCCTCCTGGAACGCCGAGACGCCCCCCGGCACCTGGCTCCAGATCGAGCTGTCCGGCACGTACTCCGACGGCACCGGCACCCCCTGGTACGTGCTCGGCCGCTGGGCCTCCGGCGACGAGGACATCCGGCGCACCTCGGTCGACGACCAGACCGACGGGAAGAGCACGGTCTGGACCGACACCTTCGCGATCGACGACGCGGCGAGCGGCCTGCGGCTGCGCTCGTACCGCCTGCGCCTGACCCTCCACCGCGCCCCGGGCACCGACCTGACCCCGGTGGTCCGGCGGTTCGGCGCCATGGCCTCCGATGTCCCCGACCGCTTCACGGTCCCGGCCTCGGAGCCCGGCCTGGTCCACGAGCTGGAGGTCCCGCGCTACTCCCAGAACACCCACGTCGGCCAGTACCCGGAGTACGACAACGGCGGCGAGGCCTGGTGCAGTCCGACGTCCTCCCAGATGATCGTCGAGTACTGGGGCCGCCGCCCCTCGCCCGAACAACTGGCCTGGGTGAACCCGGCCTTCGCCGACCCGCAGGTCTGCCACGCGGCGCGTTACACCTACGACCACCAGTACGAGGGCTGCGGCAACTGGCCCTTCAACGCCGCCTACGCGGCCACCTACCCGGACATGAACGCCGTGGTCACCCGCCTGCGCTCGCTGACGGAACTCGAATCGCTGGTGGCGGCGGGCATCCCGGTCATCACGTCCCAGTCCTTCCTGAAGGAGGAACTGACCGGAGCCGGTTACGGCACCGCGGGCCACCTGATGACGGTCATCGGCTTCACCCCGGCCGGCGACGTGATCGCGAACGACCCGGCCTCCCCGAGCAACGAGGCGGTCTGCCGGGTCTACGCCCGACGCGAATGGGAGAACATCTGGCTCCGCACGAAGCGCTACGACGCGAACGGCAAGGTCAGAAGTGGCACGGGCGGCGTCTGCTACATCTTCTGGCCGGTCGATTCAGCACCGGGTCGGCACCGCGTGCTGCGGACGCTCGGCCTGGTGTGAGCATGTGCGGCCCGACGGCCGTCTCGACGACCTGACGGCAGCGCTCCTGGCCGTCCTGCGTGAGGTGGCCGTACCGGTCCACCGTGACCTTGATCGAACGATGTCCGAGCCGGCGAGACACCTCGTGGATGGACACTCGTTGGTCAGGGCCGCGGTGGTCCATCTGTGCCGCAAGTCGTGCGGGTTGTATGCGGGAAGCTCGAGCCGCTTGATGGCGCGGTCCCACGACTTGCGCAGAAGATCGGGATACGGCATTCCGCCGCTCGCATTGCGGATCGGGAGCCGGTCGATGAACGGTTCAAGGGAGGCAGGCACGGGTATGTCGCGCCACTCGCCTTCTTTCCGATGTTTCAGTGGGGCGTATTTCGGTGTGTACTTTCCGGTGGTGTCCTTGTAGCGAATCACCTGCCGCCGGATTCGCAGGGTGCCGTCACGCATGTCCTCCGGGAAGACTCCCAGAGATTCCCCTATACGAAGTCCGCAACACGTCATGAGCCATACCGCCGGAGACAGGCGAGGCCCGATCTCCTTGGCGATGGCGGTTATCTCGTCGAAGCTGGGAAGTTTCCTGTCGTCGACAGGAATGACAGGGTTCTCCAGCTTCTCGGCCTGCGTCGTGGGATTCACGGGAATCCGCCTGTGGCGCACAGCGTGGGAGAACAGCGCCGAGAGGGCTATGTGCCGGGACTCGATGGTGTTGAGGGCCGCCCCATCCCGGCGCCAGCTTGCGTACAGACCCTCGATGTCTGCCGCGGTGACCTGCGAAATCATCTTGCTCCCCAGGTGCGGGACCACGTGGAGGCGGACGATGCGCTCGTACGACTCCAGGGTGCCGGCGGAAGCGGTCTTCTTCGCGAGCCAGTCGTCCGCGTACCGGCGGAGCGACACCTTGCCGGCGTCGGGGTCGACGTAGATCTTCTCGCGCTTGTCGCCTTCCATCTTGGTGGCGAAGTCGACCGCGTCCTTCTTTCGCACGAACGACTTCTCCCGCTGACGTCCGGTGCGTCCGCCCAGTTCCCTGTAGCGGACGGTCCACCGCTTGCCGGACACGGCAGAACCGTTGTCGATGATTTGAGCCAACCTGTTCACCCACCTCTACTCACACACCCCTTGGTCGGAAGTCGTCCGGGCATGGCCCGCCGAGTTCGAGGCAAGGTTCCTACATGTGTTCTCACCGAGCTGGACGGGCAAGATTTGTCTCCATCTCATCGAAGGTGAACCACGCCGAGGCCGTGACCGGCGATAGGCCGCCTTGAGCGAGACGGATGCGGTCCGGCCCCCCGGTACCTCAGTGAGCCTTTTCCAACCTCACCTTGAGGCGTAGTGAAACACGAGGACGGCCTTCACGAAATCGGTGCTCCGGTTGGTGCAGCGAAGCTTCCGCAGGAGGCGCCAGCCTTCAAGACGGCCATGGCCTGCTCGCCGACGCCCCGGATCTTGGCGTGGCTGTTGTTGCGCCGTCGCTTCCAGCGCTTGAGCCGACGGCCCCGGAAGGGGACTCGGATGTGCCGCCAGGCACCTTGGTACGCCTTGTCCGCCCAGCATCTTCAGTCCCGCGGCGGCGAGTGCGTCGATGATCCCGCGCTAGCGGGCAGCGGTCAGGTCTTGGGCCCGGGCAAGCCCCACAGTGGTCGGCCGAATGTGAGGACCTAAACGTTCATGCCGTCCCGTTCACGTTTGCCCGAGTAGTACGGGGTTTCGACGGTGATCTTGCCGATAGGTAGCAGTGTGCCGTCCAGGATGACGCACGCCTTGGCTGTGGTGGTCTTCATGTCCTCGGCCAGTGGCGGGGCGCGGGCGGCCAGGACCTCGATGGCCTCACGCCGGACCGTGCCCGCGACCTGATCGTCGCTTCGAGATACCCAACTGCCCAGTGGCGCGCCGACAGAGACAGGATGTAACCTCCTCTCCAATTCGGAGATGAGGAGTTGGCGTGGCCACGCGGGTTGACTTCAATTTCGGTGACGACGGAAGCCAGGAGAGCGTCGTGATCTCCTCCGACCAGCTCGCCCGAGTGGTGCGCGCCGCACTGCAACACAAGGTGCTGCTGTCGGAGCAGGCCGCGCCTCATGACCTGTGGCGGGACATCGCAGTCGTGACCAGACTGCTGGAGGGCCTGGAGGATTGGCGGGAGAGGGCCATCGTGGCGGTCGACGAAAGCGGCACCGTGGACCGGAGCGCCCTCGGCATCGCCGCGAGCATGGGCGCGGCAAAGCTGTACGACCTGCTGGAACGGCACGGCCGGCCACGCAATCAAACACGGCTGACCCAGGTGGAGGTGCTGGAGAGCCGGGTGACCGGCGAGGACGGAGAGTGGGACTCGGCACGCGTCGTCGCCACCATGAACAGCTACGGCTGGGAGATCGACGACAAGCGGGCCCGCGCACTACTGCGGGCGCTGGCCGAGCAGGAGGTGCTGGAAAAAATTCCGAACCGAGGCGGACGTGCCGTCTACCAGGTCGTCAGCCCTCGGGACTGGCTGTACTGCCTGGACCCGGAGCGCGACACGATCGAGAACGGCCCCTCCACCCCAGCGCGGGTCGCGAGCCTGGCGCGCGAAGACTCCGGTCCGACCGAGTGGTGGCTCGGGAAACCGCTGAAGCGGATGAGGGACGGCGACCGGCTGTGGATCTACTTCGGCGGGGTCGAAGGAAAGATCGCGGCGATGGCGCATGTGAAGTCGTCGCCGCGACCGGCGCCCATCGGTTCGCAAAAGCCGTATGAGTTCGACGCCGAACTGGACCGGAAGGCGACTACGGCTCTGTCCAAGTCGCCAGTACTTCTTGAGGAGATGGATCAGAGGCACCCGCAGGCATGCGGGGAGATGCGGGCGGCAGACGTGAAACTGGCCGAAGTGCGTGCCAACCTCTGACCGCCCTTCCCGCTGGGCGCGCACCGCATCGCCGCGAGTGCTCAGCTCTTGAGGGCTTGCTCGATCCGCTCGAAATTCTCAGGGCTGAAGTTGCCCCGGCTGATCTGCACGCTCCGGTTTTGTTTCGGGGTCACCACATTCGGATACGACGCCAGCTCCGGCACGGCGATCTTCCAGGTGTCCGCGATGCGCCCGAGGACGATCACCGCATCACGGGACATGGCGCGGCGCACCAGGTAGAAGGCGAAGGACTGAGAGGGCAGTGTGTACGGGATCGGCCGCCACGATTGCGAATGGTAGCCGTGGAACTGGACGGCAAGGATCTGCCGGGCGAGTTCGTCGTGACTGTGCCCCTGCTTCGTCAGGCCGTTCAGAGCCCGGGACCACCACCGGAGTCCGGGATGGTCCTTGTCATGGTGCGTCAAGAAGTGGTTGGGGGTCCCGCCGGCGTTCGCGATGTGTTGCAGGGTTCGCTCGGTCACGCCGGGCCGGGCGTAGGCGGCCGGGTCTGCGTCGCTCACGCCTGGGTTGGCCAGCAGCATGACCAGGGGCGCGTCGTGGAGGCCGATGAACGGCTCCGGCGGGAGTGTCAGGTTGAGCTGGTACGGCGCGTGTGAGGGGTGGACTTGGGTGTCGGCGAGGGCTTGCAAGTGCGGCAGGTCTTCGGGGACCGCGTACGGAGCGTTCCTGGTCGTGCGGGTCCACGGATTGAGCACCTGATCCCCCGCTATCCGCGTCGTCATGGCATTCAAGCCTACGAGCATCCTGCGAGCGGACCGTCACAGTGCCAGCCAGCCATCGGCGCAGGGAGCCCTTCCCATCTTGATCAGGTGGCGAGTTCGAGGGCAACGACGGCACGGACAGAGGCTGTGATCCGCGTGGTGCTGCAGCGGAGTTTGCGCAGGAGCCGCCAAGACTTGAGGATGGCCATGGCGCGTTCACCGAGGCTGCGGATCTTGGCGGGATCGCGATTGTGGCGTCGGCGCCAGTCGCGCAGGTGTATGCCACGGATCGCAGGGCCGACGCCCTGGTACGCCTTGTCGGCCCAGCACTTGATGTCGTCTGCGCAGCGTGGGCGCGAGGGCGGCCAGCAGGTCGACGGCCTCGCGTATGTAGCGGTAGGCCGTGGCGATCCCGATGCGGAAGCCCGCGGCAAGGCGAGCGTAGGTGTCGCCGCGGCGCAGGTGGGCCAGGACGAGCAGCGCCTGCCGGCCGCAGGTCAGGCGACGCCAGCGTGAACCTATCCGAAGACGGTGACCTGCGAGAAGGCTGGAGAGATGCCCCAGAGTGCGGCTGGACAGATCCATGCCGGACGGGTAGACAAGCACGCGAAAGCTCCTGGCGGACTGGTGATCTTGATCGTGAACCCGTCTACCAGGAGCTTTCTTCGTGCCCACCGCCGGGGCTGCCAGCCCAGCCACCCCTGAGGTTGGAAGAGGTTCAGTCAGTCCGAGGTTTGTGGACCCTGCGCCGCTTCGCGCTCAGTCGCGAACTCATCGAGGAGCTCGAACAGGACTCTGATCGCACGCTGCTCGTCCTCAGATGGAAGGTTCGAGACGCCGTCCCAGCCGTCCGGGAAGGTGATGTGGAGGACTTGGCCAGGCCAGGCGTGGCTCCAGTCACGTCCCCGACGGGCGACGAGCCAGTCGTGTCAGCCGGTGAAGCCGTGACCACCGTGCCGCATCGCGTGCTGGTCGTAGCCGGTAAGGAGCGCGGTCAGCATGTGGAAGGAGGGCTTGCCGACGTAGGCGCTCGGTCATCTCCGCGAGGGGTCTCATGTGTCTGCCCCCTCGCGATCATCGGTGTCGTCTTCCGGAGCGGGGCGAAGCCTGCGGCGGGCCGCGTCCAGACGTTCGGCGTAGTCCGTCGCAAAGATCCCGGGCAGCGACTTGTCGAGTGTTCCGGCAATACGGTGAAGGGGCGCCCAGACCGCCGCGTCGTCGACAAGACGGCTGAGGTCCGTCATTTGCACCTGCTCCAGCCAGTTCGACAGGACCAGCGCCTCATCCGGGGTGAGCTTGATGATGAACTCCGGATTCTCCACCGCTCGAACATAGTCCGTGGACCGGGTGTTGTCAGAGGCGCCTGGCACAGTGCCGCCGTGGACATCACCCCATTCTGGGCGCTCATCGAAGAGTGCCAGCGGCAGTCGCGGGGACAGGACGAACGGCTTCCGTGGCTGCGTGGCGAATTGTCGCGAAGGTCGCTGGCAGAGGTGTCGTGCAGTTCCAGGTGCGCTTGGACGAGGTGACGCACGAAGCGCTCACGTGGGACCTGTGGGCAGCCGCGGACCGGATCTTCGGCGGCTGGTGTTCGGACGACGGGTTCTGCTATTTCGGCCTGTAGATGGCGAGTCTCGGTCGGGAATCGTTCTCCCAAGCGGTGGTAAACCCCGATGCCCTGGCCGACACTCCGGAGGTCCAGCGCCTGGTGGGCTGTCCGCGGGAGATGTGGGACGACGACTGGCCGGATTGGGAGTCGCTCGACTATGTCGCCATGGATGCGTTCGGGATCCTGACCGACGTCGACGACGAGTGTGGCGAAGCGTTCTACGAGGCCGTCGACGCCGAGCAGAGCGACGAAGAGGGAAGCTCCGGGCCGCTTGGCGAGCGGTGGGACGTGCGCTGCGAGGACGAGGCAGTGCGCAGACTGCCGAGACTGAGCGCGATGTTTCCCCTGCGGTCACTCACTCAGAAGGGCAGCTCGTCGGCTTCGGGGAGTGGGGAGTAACCGCATGCCCATTGCCCGGGGACGGTCGCGTAGATCGCCTCGAGGTCGGCGGCTGTCCTTCCCCGAACGTGCAGCAAGCTGTGGTCACCCTGCCCGTCCAACCGCAGGAGCTTTCCAGGTGCAGAGAACCAGCGCACGGGTGCCTCCTCGACCCCTGTCCACATCGGGTAGTCGGGCAGCTCGGCGTGCGTGAACAGCCGCGGTATCTCATGGATCAGCTCCGCGGGCAGCTCACACGCGTTGTAGAGCCGGTTGTCGCTGAACAGCGTCTCGCTGAGGACAAGTTCGACCCAGGCGAGGGAGATCTGCTCCAGAAAAAGGGGATCCAACCGTCCCGCGACTGCACGAACACCGGCGGATCGTCCTGATTGAGGTCTCGAAGACGAACACCCCAGAAGGCACATCCTTGGTTCTCGCTACGGAAGACCAGCACTCCTCCGAACTCGTCGTGCACGAAGAGCTCGGATGGTGGCAGCAGCGGATCTTGGTTACCCGTGAGATCGTGCCGTGTCGCACCGAGAAGCGAATAGCCCTCGCGCAGCGCCACTGGCAAGCGGAACCCGAGGGCTGCCTCGGCCTGCTCCAACTCCGCTCCTTGAGTGCCGGAGTCGTCACCCAGCGGCGCCGACCAAGCTGCAGCGAAGTCTCGGACGAAGTCCCAGGCCTGCCGTCTGTCGCGTATCCCGCCACGCAGAGCCTGAGCTACGTCCAAAGAGCCGAACATGTTGCTGAACTCGCTTTCCTCGTCGTCGTGATCGCTGTTGTATTGCGTTTCGCACGCAGACCCGGACGTCATTGACCTGGCGGTAGGACGGTGCGCTCCCCGGCGAGGAAGTGCCGGACATCGGATGCGAGGCATGACATCTGCTCGCCGGCCTCCAGCCACGTGGTGACCGAGGTGCTCCAGTCGCCCGCCGCGCTCCGCCAGGGGCGAATGGTCCAGGTCAGGCCGATGTATCCGCCGGAGCGGAAGACGGCCGAGACAGCCAGGTCGCGGTCCATGGTGTGCCAGGTCCGTTCACCATCCCAGCCCCGGTAGCCCGCTGCCAGCTCCTCCAGGAATGTGGTGAGGTCGTTGTCCCAGGTCCAGGCGACCACCTCGTTGACACGGGCGGTCAGACCGGGCGCCCAGGCTTCGACGGCGTAGTGGACGGAGTCCTGGTCGAAGCGGAACCGGTCGCAGAACGTCACGCCTACTGACGAGTTGTCCTGGCAGTGGATGGTCACGCAGGGCTTGCCGTCGATGTCGCCGTCCGGGGATGTCATGCACGGAACGCTAGGTCAGCGCTACCTCGACCGTCATCTGGTTTTGTGCCCGGTGCCGTGCACGCACATGCAGCTGTTCATCGGGTTCCAAGTACACGGCGTCCGGCGGAAGATCGCCGCCACCGCCAACGGAATCCGGACACCTTCATCCGTATCGATGAGGGGGCGATGGCCCCGTTGGCGGGTCCGTCATGCAGTGCGGCATCACGGTCGGCGAGGAGAAGCTGGAGGGCATGGCCAAGCTCTGCCCGGAAGGTACCGCCATCAAGGACTGCACGACCCTTGTCCAGCGGAGGTCGTCGCGTGGCTGCGGGGCGGCGTCGTCCCGGACGGCGGCGGCACCCCTCCCGCCTACCCAGCCGCTACGCCACCGTGAGATACCCGGCGGTCAGCGTCCACTCGAACAGCGTGCCCCGCCGTTCGCGCAGCGAGGCGAGGCGGAGCTCGGTGGGATCGGACGCGCAGGTGCTGAACACGGCCCTGCGTCCTGGGCAGGGCTCGGGCACCTTCAACGTCGCGTCATCGCCGGGCGCGTCCCAGGTCAACTTCTCCCCACCGGTACGGGACCTGATCGACGGCAGGTAGGCGTGCGGCTTCTCGTAGGCATTGCTCTCGTAGTACCGCATCGCGCTATAGATCGATGCCTCGGTCCACGGGGTGGGCGTCTTCATGGACCGGAGGTCCCGGAGGACCTGAGGGACGGGACGGTCCACGACGAAGTACAAGTGGAGCCGCATCTGGCAGTACAGGGCGGGTTGCTTCGGTGCCTTCTGGTCGAGGTGGTTCTTGCCTCCGCCCCGAGTGCATGAGTCGACCACGGTGGTGCGTAGCGCCGGCCCCCACGGGGACGAGCGAACGATCTCCTCGGCCCGCGCCCGCAGTTCGTGCTCGGCGCACGCCCGCTTTCGCCGGACCTCCTCCGAAGCGGCGATCTTCTTGAGGGTGCTCTGACGGGGGCCTCTGGAGCGTGCCCCGACCCCGATCAGGAGCAAGGCGAACAGAAGCGACGCGGCCTCGCCGAATCGCCCGCGTAACCGTGACGTCACGGCCCGAGTCTCCTACGGATGGCACGCGGACCACAGGTCGGAAGCGGAGGGAAAGGGCTGCGGAGCTGTGCAATGCCCGTGCGCGGAGACCGCTGGTGAGGAGATCGCGGGTCGGGAGGTGGGCCTGGTCGCTGCCGTTGACTCTGAGGGGAGGCAGGGGCGAACCCCCTTCAGCCCTCCTGGCCGGTGGCGGCGAGAACGATCTCACGAACGGTGACGTTCGGGGGCTGGCGGTAGGCGTAGAGGATGGCCTCGGCCACCACCTGTGGATCGAGCGCGCCGCCCGCGGACTCCTTCCACGCCTGGTAGTCGCTCTTGATCTCCTCGCTGCTGGTGTGGGAGAGCAGCTCGGTCTCAACGGCGCCCGGTGCGATCGTCACGACCCGCACGCCCGACGCGGCGACTTCCTCCCGCAGGTTCTCCGACAGGGCGTGCACCGCGAACTTCGTCGCGACGTACGCGGCGTGGTTGGGGAAGGTCTTGCGGCCGGCGATCGAGCTGACGTTGATGATCGTGCCGGCCCGCCGGCCCAGCATGCCCGGCAGCACCGCACGCGTGCCGTACAGCACTCCCTTGATGTTGAGGTCGATCATCCGGTCCCACTCCTCGACCGGCTGATCGGCGACACGGCCCAGCAACATGGCCCCGGCGTTGTTGACGATCGCGTCCGCGGGGCCGAACCGCTCCTCCGCCTCGCGCACGGCCTCCTCCACACGGGGGCGGTCGGTGACGTCCACCTTCCGGCACAGGGTCAGCGGCAGGTCCAGGGCCTCCAGGCGCTCCAGCCGTCGGGCCAGGAGCAGGAGCGGGTGTCCCTGAGGGGAGAGGAGGCGAGCGGTGGCAGCACCGATCCCCGAGCTGGCACCGGTGACGACGACCAGAGGCTTGGTCATGAGGAGTTCTCCGAGGTCATAGGAAACCGGGACATTCCTCTTCCAGAACACCACGCCACGAGGCCGCGGGCACCACGAGCGGCCCGCCTCGCCGGGTGCGTCCGAGGCGACCGCTCACCCCCCCCGGTCGGATGCGTCGAACAAGACCCCCTACTCCGCGGGGTGTTGTAGTTTCTGGCCCATGGCCATGAGCAAGACGATCGACAGTCCTGAGTCCCGCTTCACCGCGGTGCTGGTGGGTGCGGCGCGGCTTCCCGGGGTGCGGATCGACCGGGACGCGTACCTCCGGAAGGCGCTGGGGCGCTACTGCTCCGAGGACGAGATCCGCAGGGCGATCGAGGCGAGCCCGGCGGCCGCGGGCATCTCCCTGGAGGTCCTGGACAAGGCGGCCAACGACTCCATCGGCTACGAGACGGCCAAGGCCAGCGCCCTCTCCGCGGCCGCCGGAATACCCGGTCTGCTCCTCCTTCCCGCCACCATGCCCGCCGACGTGGCGCAGTACTTCGGCCACATGCTGCGCATCGTGCAGAAGCTCGCCTACCTCTACAGCTGGCCCGATCTGTTCGCCGGTGACGCCGACGACCTCGACGACGCGACCAAGGGAATGCTCACGCTCTTCATCGGCGTGATGTTCGGTACCCAGTCGGCGAACACCGCCGTGGGGAAGATCGCCGGGATGATGTCGAAGCAGGCCGCCAGGAAGCTGCCCCAGAAGGCGCTCACGCAGGGCGTCGTCTACCCCCTCGTGAAGAAGGTCGCGGGCTACCTCGGCGTCCAGATGACGAAGCAGACCTTCGCGAAGACCGTCTCCAAGGCGATCCCCGTCGTCGGCGCCGTGGTCTCCGGCGGGCTCACGCTGGCCACCTACCTCCCCATGGCCAAGCGGCTCAAGAAGCACCTCGCCAGCCTGGAGCTGACGAAGCCGACGCTCCGGGCCGAGAGCGGGGGAGCCACTGATGTCGCTGATGTCCCCGAGCCCGTCACGGCGGAGCTCGTCGACTAGGGCGGTGCCGTGGTCGGCGGGTGCGGGCCGGGTGGCCGGCTCGGCGGCGACGTGGTGTGCGGCACAGCCGGAGGCCGGGGACGGTGATCGCGCGAGCGGCGTTCGGCCGCGCGGCGCAAGGGGTCGATGGCCCTCGGGGGCGGTCGGGGTGGCCCCGTAGCGCCGCGAGGACGTGACCGACGTCCTACTCCGGGGGTGCGGCCGTGGCGCAAGGTGGTCGGCATGACCTCCGCCACCCACGCCCGCCTCCTCGCCCGCGCCCGGACGGGCGGTCCCCGCGAGGACGGCCCCAAGATCCTGGAGCACGTCCTCGGCTGGACCCTCGTCGTGCTGCTCGCCGTCCTCGTCACCCGGGCGGGCCTCATGTGAGGTGAGACCCGGGCCGCCGCGTGATCCGGCGGTACGGAACGGGCATACTCCCCCCGATCGCCGCGCCCCGCGCGCGCCCGGCAGGGAGGAGCGTCCGGTCATGGCCGACAGCACCGCGGACGGCGTGGAGCGCCGGCTGCCCACCGACGAGGCCCGTGAGCTGCTCTCCCTCGTGCGGGACATCGCCCGCCGGGAGATCGCCCCGCATGCCGCGGAGGAGGAGGCCGCCGGCCGCTTCCCTCGCGAGCTCTTCGCACTGCTCTCCCGCTCCGGGCTGCTCGGACTGCCGTACGACCCCGAGTACGGCGGGGGCGGCCAGCCCTACGAGGTCTACCTCCAGGTCCTGGAGGAGCTCGCCGCCGCCCGGCTCACCGTCGGGCTCGGGGCGAGCGTCCACACCCTGTCCTGCCACGCGCTCGCGGGCTACGGCACCGATGCCCAGCGGGCCGCGCACCTGCCCGCGATGCTGGGCGGCGGGCTCCTCGGCGCGTACTGCCTCTCCGAACCCTCCGCCGGATCGGACGCGGCGGCCCTGCGGACCCGCGCCGTCCGGGACACGGAGGGAGAGGCGGCGGGGGACTGGGTGATCGACGGGACCAAGGCCTGGATCACCCACGGCGGCATCGCGGACTTCTGCACGGTCATGGCCCGCACCGGCGGCGCGGGCGCGCGCGGCATCACGGCCTTCCTGGTGCCGGGGGACGCGCCGGGGCTGAGCGCCGCGCCCCCCGAGCACAAGATGGGCATGAAGGGCTCGCCCACCGCGCAGCTCCACTTCGACGGGGTGCGGGTCGCCGACGACCGCCGTCTCGGCGCCGAGGGGCAGGGCTTCGCGATCGCGCTCGACGCCCTGGACTCGGGGCGGCTCGGCATCGCCGCCTGCGCCGTGGGTCTGGCCCAGGCGGCTCTGGACGAGGCCGTCGGGTACGCGCGGGAGCGCCGCCAGTTCGGCCGGCCGATCGCCGACTTCCAGGGGCTCCGCTTCCTGCTGGCGGACATGGCGACCCAGGTCGAGGCCGGCCGGGCGCTGTACCTGGAGGCGGCGCGGCTCCGGGACGAGGGCCGGCCCTTCGGGCGGTGCGCCGCGATGGCGAAGCTCTTCTGCACGGACGCCGCCATGCGGGTCACGACGGACGCGGTGCAGGTGCTGGGCGGCTACGGCTACACGGCGGACTTCCCCGTGGAGCGGTACCTGCGGGAGGCGAAGATGCTCCAGATCGTCGAGGGGACCAATCAGATCCAGCGCGTGGTCATCGCCCGTCACCTGGTCGGACCAGAGTCCCGCTGACCCGCACGGTGCGGTCCACCCAGACCGGTCCCGCCGCCAGCCGCGTCCACTCCTGGTCACGGCGGCCGGGCAGGGTGCGCCCCTGGCTGGCCCAGAGCGAGAGCACGTCCCGGTAGATGGGCGGGTCGGCGGGGACAGGAGGCCTCATGTGCGGCTGCCCGTGACCCTGCCCGTGACCCTGCACCTGCGTCGGTACGGGGACCGGGACGGGCACGGGGGGCCTCATGTGCCCGTGCCCGTACCCCTGGACCTGCCCCTGCATCTGGGTCGGTACCGGGACCGGCACCGGTACCGGAGCGGGAGCCGGGACGGGCGCCGGCGCCGAGACCGGGACGGGAGTCGGGGCGGGGAGCGGGTGGGGAGCCGGTCGAGGGGCGGGGGCGGGCAGGGGAGCGGGGGCGGTGACGGCCGCCGGGGCGGGTGCGGGTGCCGCCACCGGTGCCGGCGTCATCACGGTCGGCGTCGCCTGCGGAACCGATTCTTCACCGCGCGGTCCGGCCTGCCGGTGCCGACCGTAACCGCTGGGAGTGGTGTACAGCGTCGTCATGCCCGACCAACGCCCTCCGGGCCGCCCGGGTCACCGCCGAGCGGATTCGAGCGGCAGTTCGCCCAGTACCCGCTGCACGACTCTGGCCCCCCGGACAAGAACTGACGTACCGTCAGATCCCGCTTGCCGATCAGGAGGTCAGCCGTGGACGACGACCGGCCCGTCGCGCTCGACGAATACCCCGTGCACCAGGCACCGCTCTCGATGAAGCACCACGTCAGCGGCGACCGCAACGCCTACGACCGGTGCATCTTCCACGTCTTCGACCACAGCGGGCGCGCCCTGCTCATCGCCGGCCTCGGGGTCTACCCCAACGCCGGGGTCATCGACGCCTACGCCACCCTGCGCACCGGCGACCGGTTGCATGCCGTCCGTGCCTCCGACGCCCTCGGCGACGACCGGACGGACCTCTCCGTCGGCCCGCTGACCATCACCGTCGACGAACCCCTCAAGCGGCTCTCGCTGCACTGCGCGGCCGACCCCGAGGACCCCGACGGGCTCTCCTTCGCCCTCACCTGGACCGGCGACTTCCCCACCGTCTGGGAGCCCCACCACACCCAGCGCCACGGCGGCCGGCTCACCCTCGAAGGCCGCCGCTTCGTCCAGGCGGGGCACTGCGAGGGCACCATCAGGGCCGGCGGCGAGGAGTTCACCGTCACGGCGGGGGAGTGGACCGGCACCCGCGACCGGAGCTGGGGCGTCCGCCCGATCCCCGGCGAGGAACCCGGACGCGCCGCCGAGTTCCGCCCCGAGGGCTTCCACTGGCTCTGGATCCCGATGCGCTTCGACGACCGCTTCCTCATGGTCATCGCGCAGGAGGACGCCGACGGCTACCGCACCCTCAACGAGGCTCTTCTCGTACGCGACGGCCGGCGCGACGCCCAGCTCGGCTGGCCCCGCACCGAGATCGCGTACCGCCCCGGCACCCGCCATCCCGAGCGGGCCACGATCCACCTCACCGACCCGGCGGGCAAGCCCCTGGAGATCGGCGTCGAGATCCTCGCCTCCTCCCCGCTCGCCGTTGGCGCCGGCTACCCGCCCGCCACCGACTGGCAGCACGGCACCTGGCAGGGCCGGGGCTGGACCGACCGCCGCGTCTACGACCTCTCCGACCCCGCCGCCCACCCCATGGCGGCCTACGGCGTCACCGACCACGCCGCCCGCTTCACCCTCGACGGCCGCACCGGCCACGGCATCTTCGAGCACGGCTCCTTCGGCCGCCACGACCCCAGCGGCTTCGCCGACCACACGTCCACCGCCCTCTGAGGAGCGCCCCTTGGCCACCGCCCCGCGCCCGCGCACCACCACCCGTGAGCCCGAGGAGCTCGGTCGGCGGCTCACCGCCTGGCTGGACCGGCACCTGCCCGGAGCCACGGTCGACGGCGTCGCCGTCCCCGGCTCCAACGGCATGTCGAGCGAGACCCTGCTCTTCGACATCGACCACCCGGACGCCCCCGTGCGCGGCTGCGCCCTGCGGCTCGCCGCCGACCCCGCCGCGTACACCGTCTTCCCCGTCTACGACATGGCCCGCCAGCACCGGGTGATGCGGCTCGTGGGCGAGCACACCGACGTGCCCGTGCCCCGGGTGCTCTGGCTCGAGGAGGACCCCGAACCGCTCGGCGCCCCGTTCTTCGTGATGGCCCGCGCCGAGGGCCGCGTCCCGCCGGACGTCATGCCCTACACGTACGAGGGGAACTGGCTGCACGCCGCCACCGACGCCGAGCGCGCCGTCCTGGAGGCCGAGTCCGTCTCCGTCCTCGCGAGACTGCACGACCAGTTCCCCGCGGAGGAGGCCGAGTTCCTGCTGCCCGAGGGTGCCGGGAGCCCGCTGCGCCGTCACGTCGACGCCCAACGCGCCTACTACGCCTGGGTGGTGGACGGGATCGCGCCCTCGCCGCTCATCGAGTCGGGCTTCGCCTGGCTGGAGGAGCACTGGCCGGTCGACGAGGGCCCCGCCGTGCTCGCCTGGGGCGACGCCCGCATCGGAAACATCGTCTACGACGGATTCACGCCCGCCGCCGTCCTCGACTGGGAGATGGCGGCGCACGCCCCCCGCGAGGTCGACCTCGGCTGGGCGGTCTACCTGCACCGCTTCTTCCAGGACCTGACCGTCGGCTTCGGCCAGCCCGGACTCCCCGGCTTCCTGCGCCGTGACGCGGTCGAACGGCGGTACGCGGAGCTGACCGGCCACACCCCGCGCGACATGGAGTTCCACACGCTCTACGCGGCGCTGCGGCACGCGATCGTGATGCTGAGGATCGCGTACCGCCAGGCCCACTTCGGCGAGGTCGAGGTGCCCGGTGACCCGGACGGCCTGATCCTGCACCACGCCACGCTCGCGGCGATGGTGCGGGGAAGCTACTGGTAGCGGGACGGCCTCAGGCCGCGCGCCGCATCTGCGGCACCCGGATCGGACGCGAGCCCGGACCGCCGACGTGCGAGAAGGGCTGCGTGCGCCAGTCGAGTCCCTGGGGGAGCGTCAGGAGCAGCGCGGTGTCCTGCTCCTGGACGCCCAGGACGTCCTCGTCGGCGGGGCGGGCCGCGGCGGCGGCGAGGCCCGTGCCCGGGCAGACCGTGAGGACGAAGGGGTTCCACGGCGTCGGGCAGAGCGCGTGCTCCGGCAGCGCGTCCTCGTCCGCGAGCAGCGCGATCGGCTGCACGCACTCCGGGCAGATGACCCGGAACATCTCAAAGGTGTCGTACGCGTCGAGCTCGTCGGACGTGTCGACCGAATCAACAGGCTCCTGCATTGGGAACTCCCCCTCGGCTGGGTCGGCCGGATCTGTGCGGCCTCGACCACAGCAAGCACTTCCCATACGGACCTCCGCATAACCGTGAGGCACTCTCCAAGGCTCGGTGCGAACTTGTGGCGTTCGTCACATGCCTGTCGCAGGTGCCCCGTGACCGCCCATAGCGGCCCATACGGGCCGCCCCCGGCTGTGCCCCGATCCGTCCGGGGTCATAGGGTCACCGCATGGAGGAGCTGGATCGTCAGATCGTGGAGTTGCTCGTCAGGGACGGGCGGATGAGCTACACCGACCTGGGCAAGGCCACGGGCCTGTCCACGTCGGCGGTGCATCAGCGCGTCCGCCGCCTGGAGCAGCGAGGTGTCATCCGCGGCTACGCCGCCGTCGTCGACCCGGAGGCCGTCGGGCTCCCCCTCACCGCGTTCATCTCGGTCAAACCCTTCGACCCCAGCTCCCCCGACGACACCCCCGACCGGCTCGCCGACATCCCCGAGATCGAGGCCTGCCACAGCGTCGCGGGTGACGAGAACTACATCCTGAAGGTCCGCGTCGCGACCCCGCTGGAGCTGGAGCACCTGCTGAGCCGCATCCGCTCCCAGGCCGGCGTCTCCAGCCGCACGACCGTCGTCCTGTCCACGCCCTACGAGGCCAGGCCGCCGCGCATCTGACGTCCCCTGCGCGCGCTCCGGCCCCGGAGCCGTCGCGCCGGGACGTCCGCCCGGCACGCCGGGCGGCCCGACGGGGGGACCTGCCGGACAAACCGGGTCCCGGCAGGTCCTAGCCTGGTGCCATGAGTGAGCCCATGCCGCCCGCGTCTCCCGCCGACCACCGCACCGTGCTGCTGCGCGGTGGAGAGGTCCACAGCCCCGCCGACCCCTTCGCCACCGCCATGGTGGTGGAGCGCGGTCACGTGGCCTGGGTGGGCTCGGAGGGGGCGGCCGACGCCTTCGCGTCCGGCGTGGACGAGGTGGTCGACCTGGAGGGCGCGCTCGTCACCCCGGCGTTCGTCGACGCCCACGTGCACACCACCGCCACCGGGTTCGCGCTCACCGGTCTCGACCTGTCCTCCGCCGCCTCGCTCGCCGAGGCCGCCGAGCTGGTCCGGGCCCATGCCACCGCCCGCCCCGAGGACCGCATCCTCATCGGCCACGGCTGGGACGCCTCCCGCTGGCCCGAGCGCCGCCCGCTCACCCGCGAGGAGCTCGACGGGCTCACCGGCGGCCGCCCGCTCTACCTGACCCGGATCGACGTCCACTCGGCCGTCGTCACGACCGCCCTGCTCGACCTCGTGCCCGGCGTCCGCGGCCTGGACGGCTTCCACGAGGGCCGGCAGCCCCTCACCGGGGACGCCCACCACGCCGTGCGCGCGGCCGCCTTCGGGGCCGTGTCGCCGCGTCAGCGGACCGAGGCGCAGCGTGCCGCCCGCGCCCACGCGGCCTCCCTCGGCATCGGGACGCTGCACGAGTGCGGCGGGCCGCGGATCTCCTCGGAGGAGGACTTCACCGGTCTCCTGGACCTCGCGCGCGAAGAGGCCGGACCCCGGGTCGTCGGCTACTGGGCCGACCTCGACGTCGAGCGGGCGCGGGCCCTGGGCGCCCTCGGCGCGGCCGGCGACCTCTTCGCCGACGGCTCCCTCGGCTCCCACACGGCCTGCCTCCACGACCCGTACGCCGACCGGGCCGGGCACAGCGGTTCCGCCCACCTGGACGCCGCCACCATCGCCCTGCACGTCGTGGCCTGCACCGAGGCGGGCCTCCAGGCCGGTTTCCACGCCATCGGGGACGCCGCCGTGTCCGCCGTCGTGGAGGGCGTCCGGGCCGCCGCGGAGAAGCTCGGCCTGGCCCGGATCCGGGCCGCCCGGCACCGGGTCGAGCACGTCGAGATGCTGACGCCCGAGATGATCGCCGCCTTCGCCGAGCTGGGGCTCACCGCCTCCGTCCAGCCCGCCTTCGACGCCCTCTGGGGTGGTGAGGAGGGCATGTACGCCGACCGGCTCGGCGTCGAGCGCGCCCGCACCCTCAATCCGTACGCGGCCCTCCTGCGGGCCGGTGTGCCGCTGGCCTTCGGCTCCGACAGCCCGGTCACCCCGCTCGACCCCTGGGGCACCGTCCGGGCCGCCGCCTTCCACCGGACCCCCGAGCACCGGATCTCCGCCCGCGCCGCCTTCACCGCCCACACCCGGGGCGGCTGGCGGGCCGTCGGCAGGGACGACGCGGGCACGCTGGTCCCCGGCGCCCCCGCCGACTACGCGGTCTGGCGCACCGAGGAGCTCGTCGTTCAGGCGCCCGACGACCGGGTCGCCCGCTGGTCCACCGATCCCCGTTCCGGAACGCCCGGTCTGCCCGATCTGTCGCCCGGTGCCGCACTCCCCGCCTGCCTGCGCACGGTGGTGTACGGACAGACGGTGTTCGTACGGCCGAACGAGTGATGTAGGGACATTTCGCACCCCGCCCCACCGCCCCGCACGCTTGTCCCCGACCTGCGGATCTTCCCCTCCGGCCTGGCCTTTTGCAGAATACGCGCAGGTCAAGCGGGTGTTGACAGTCGCCCGTCAGGGGCGGGTAGGTTCACGGCGTCCACCACAGGACGTCCGACCGGACCGCACCCCCACGCGGTGACCGAACGCCGCCCGCGCCTCGGTCGCGAGGGAAGGTTTCTCCGGCGGTAGGTGCGACCCGGGTGGGGCCCGGACGTTCAGTAGACAACGGCTCTCGGTCGACCCGCAGCCAGCGGATCCCAGGTCGGACCGAAGGACGCCGGGCCCCGCACCGCACGTCCGCCCCGTGGAGGGCGCCCCGGGCGCCCCGCGCCACCCCTCCCGCCCGACCCGCCGCGCCGGAGCACTCCGGAGACCTCGCTATGGTGGGGTCCTGCGTATGTATCCGAAGGGGCAGTAGTGAACGACGGTGGCCAGAGGCGTTACGGCCCGCTCGGCAAGGCCTTGGTGATCATTCCGACCTACAACGAGGCGGAGAACATCAAGCCGATCGTCGCGCGGGTGCGGGAGGCCGTGCCGGAGGCGCACGTTCTCGTCGCCGACGACAACAGCCCTGACGGCACGGGCAAGTTCGCGGACGAGATCGCGTCCGAGGACGATCATGTGCACGTCCTGCACCGCAAGGGCAAGGAGGGGCTCGGCGCCGCCTACCTCGCCGGCTTCCGGTGGGGCATCGAGCAGGGCTACGGCGTCCTCGTCGAGATGGACGCCGACGGCTCCCACCAGCCCGAGGAGCTCCCGCGCCTGCTCACCGCCCTCAAGGGCGCGGACCTGGTCCTCGGCTCCCGCTGGGTGCCGGGCGGCCGGATCGTGAACTGGCCGAAGTCCCGCGAGTTCATCTCCCGCGGCGGCAGCCTCTACTCCCGCATGATGCTCGACGTGCCGATCCGCGACGTCACCGGCGGCTACCGGGCCTTCCGCAAGGAGACCCTGGAGGGCCTGGGCCTGGAGGACGTGGCCTCGGCCGGATACTGCTTCCAGGTCGACCTGGCCCGCCGCGCGGTCGCGGCCGGCTTCCACGTCGTCGAGGTCCCGATCACCTTCGTGGAGCGCGAGATCGGCGACTCGAAGATGAGCCGCAACATCGTCGTCGAGGCGCTGTGGCGGGTCACCGGCTGGGGCGTGACGGCGCGGGCGGAGAAGGTCGGCAGGATGCTCGGCCGCAAGTCCTCCTGACCGCAGGGCCCCTCACGGCCCCGCCGGGCCCGGTCGCGCCCCGCGCACCGGGCCCTTCGTGCTGATCCTTCCTTTACGACGTTCCGGCGGGGCGCCAGGCACACTGGGGACCATGACGACCGGCGCACCGCCTCCCCTCGCCCCCAAGCGCTCACGCGCGCGCACGTTCCTCCCCCTCGGCATCGCCGTCTGGCTGGTCCTGGAGATCTGGCTGCTCACGGTGGTGGCGAACGCGGCGGGCGGGCTGACCGTCCTCGCCCTCCTCATCGGCGGCGCCGTGCTCGGCGCCACCGTCGTCAAGCGGGCCGGCCGCCGTGCCTTCCGCAACCTCGGCTCGACCTTCCAGCAGGCCCAGGCGGCCGCCCAGGGCGGCGTGGCGCCGTCGCCCGCCGACCGGGCCGGCGCGGACGACCGCAACGGCTTCCTGATGCTCGGCGGGCTGCTCCTGATCATCCCGGGCCTGATCTCCGACGCGGCCGGTCTGCTGCTGCTCGTCCCGCAGGTCCGCTCGTTCCTCGGGCGGTACGCGGAGAAGGCCGTGGAGCGCCGCATGAGCGCCGCGCCTCCCGGCAGCCTCCAGGACGCCTTCCAGCAGGCCCGTATGCACCGGCCGGACGGGAAGGTGGTCCCGGGCGAGGTGATCCGCGAGGAGGCGCCCCAGGGCCCGCGCAGGGCCGACGAGCCCCGCCCGCCCCTGATGCCCTGACCCCGTGACTGTGCCCCCGCTCCCGGAATCCCGGGGAGCGGGGGCACAGTCACGCCGGGGCACAGTCGTGCGGGGCACAGCCATGCGGGGGAGCCGGTTCCGCGCACGGGAACGCCGCGGGGCCCGGTACACGGTGTGTGTACCGGGCCCCGCGGCGTCGTGCTGTCGCGGCCGGACCGCTAGGCGGACTTGCGGCTGTCGCGCGGATGCACGGCGATGTTCATGGCGCCGGAGCGCAGGACGGCCAGCCTCTCGGCGAGGACCTCCTCCAGCTCCTCGCGTGTGCGGCGCTCCATGAGCATGTCCCAGTGCGTACGCGCAGGCTTGCCCTTCTTCTCCTCAGGTCCGTCCCCGTCCACCAGGAGAGCCTGGATTCCGCAGACCTTGCATTCCCACTCCGGCGGAATTTCCGCTTCCACCGAGAAGGGCATCTCAAAACGATGGCCCTTCTCGCATGCGTACTCCACGGCCTGGCGCGGGGCCAGATCGATGCCGCGGTCGGTCTCGTAGCTCGTCACCACGAGGCGCGTGCCGCGAAGAGCTCGCTCACTCATGAATCGTGCCTCCCGGGCTTGTCGCCCACAGGACAGGTGTCGCTGTCGTCGTTATCCGGTCAACGTCCGGTCGGCGGTAAAGATTCCCGTGCCGGGTCATGCGTCGCCCGTCGTGCCGCCCCTTGTTGTACCCACCAGTGCCCGTTTTGTCACATCTGACGGCAGATGTGACCCGGTGTCTTCACCAAAGCAGCACGCAGTAACGGTCCGCCTGGCAGGCCAAACGCGTACACTACCGCCCTTTCACCGCCACGTCTAAATACGGTCGGGTATCGGGTTCCCCGCGGCCTCCACGGCACGCCTGATCGGCACCCGGGCGAGCAGTGCGAAGCCGACGGCGAAAAAGATCACCAGGGAGATGATGGCATCCCGGTAGCTCCCGGTCACCTGATACGCGAGACCGAACACGAGCGGACCCAGCCAGCTGAGCCCCCGGTCGCTCATCTCGTAGGCCGAGAAGTACTCCGCCTCCTTGCCGCGCGGCACCAGATGCGAGAACAGCGAGCGGGACAGGGCCTGGCTGCCGCCCAGCACCAGACCGATCGCGGCCGCCAGGCAGTAGAAGAACACCGGCGATCCGGCCGGCAGGAAGTAGCCGGCCGCCAGGATCAGCGTCCAGACGGCGAGGGATCCCAGAATCGTCCGCTTGGCGCCGTGCGTCCGGGCGAGTCGCCCCATCCCCAGGGCCCCGGCCACCGCCAGCACCTGGACCAGGAGCACCGCCGTGATGAGCGTCGTCTGGTCGAGGCCCAGCTCCTCGGAGCCGTAGATCGAGGCCTGCGAGATCACCGTCTGCACGCCGTCGTTGTAGATCAGGTACGCGAGGAGGAAGGACAGCGTCAGCGGGTGACGGCGCATGTCCTTCAGCGTCGCCCTCAGCTGGCCCCAGCCGCTGCCCACCGCCCCCTCGCCGGCCCGCCCGGCCTCCTCGCGGGGCGTCCGCCGGTCCCGCAGCCGCCGCAGCGGCACGAGCGTGAAGGCGCCCCACCACACCCCGGCCGAGGCCAGGCAGACCCGGACCGCCTCGCCCTCGGTGAGCCCGAAGGAGTCGTGGCCCGAGTAGAGGACCAGGTTCAGCACGAGGACGAGCGCGCCCGACGTGTAGCCGAAGGCCCAGCCGCGCGAGGACACCGTGTCCCGCTCGTCGGGCTCCGCGATCTGCGGCAGATAGGCGTTGTAGAGCACCATCGAGACCGACAGCGAGGCGTTCGCCACGATCAGCAGGAAGGCGCCGAGCAGATAGCGGTCGCCGTCCAGGAAGAACATCGCCGTCGTCGCCGCCGCGCCCACGTACGCCGCCGCCGCGAGCAGCGGCTTCTTCCGGCCGCTCCGGTCCGCCGCGGCGCCCACCAGGGGCATCGCCAGGACCGCGACCACGATCGAGGCGGACACGGCGTACGCGAAGAGCGAGCCGGCCCGCACCGGGATCCCCAGCGGGTGCACGAAGCCCTCGGCGTCGGCCGCGGCCCGCGCCACCGAGGTCAGGTACGGCCCCAGGAACACGGTCAGCACGCTCGTCGAGTACACGGAGCACGCGAAGTCGTAGAAGTACCAGCCGCGCTGCTCGCGGCGCCGCTCGGCCGGGCCGGCGGCGTACTCCTCCGGCTCGGTGGTGTCTGCGGTCACGGCCGCGCCCCCTCGTTCGTCCCCGTGGTCCTCGTGGCCGCCCCCGGGGGGCGGGACGTGCCGGCTCAGACCCACGCGCCCCGCTCGGTCAGGACCGAGCGCAGCGTCTCCAGATGATCGGTCATGATGCCATCGACCCCCAGGTCGAGGAGAGAGTGCATCCGGGCCGGCTCGTTCACGGTCCAGACGTGGACCTGGAGCCCGCGCGCGTGCGCCTCCCGCACGAACCGGCGGTCCACCACCGGGACCCCCGCCTGGCGCTCCGGGACCTGCGCCGCGACGGCCCCGGCCCGCAGCGCCGCCGGGATCCCCCAGGAGCGCAGCCGCAGCCCGAGCACTCCGCTCACGCCGTAGGAGGTGGCCAGGCGCGGACCGGCCAGCCGCTGCGCCCGGGCCACCCGGGACTCGGTGAAGGAGCCCACGCAGACCCGGTCCCAGGCGCCCGTCGCGCGGATCAGGTCGATCAGCGGGCCGAGGGCCGACTCGGCCTTGAGGTCCACGTTCCAGCGCGCCTCGGGGAACTCCTCCAGGAGGTCCGCGAACAGCGGCAGCGGCTCCTTCCCCGCCACCCGTGCCTCCCGCACCGCGGCCCACGGCAGGTCGCGGATCCGGCCCGAGACGTCCGTCACCCGGTCGAGGGTCGCGTCGTGGAACGCGACGAGCACCCCGTCGGACGTGGTGTGCACGTCGGTCTCGAAGTAGCGGTAGCCCGCCGCGGTCGCGCGGCGGAAGGCCTCGGCGGTGTTCTCCAGGCCGTTCGCCGTGCCGCCGCGATGGGCGAACGCGAGGGGGGAGGGGTGGTCCAGGTAGGGGTGGCGTACGCGAGTCACGGCCGCAGTATGGCGCCTTCCGGTGTCCCGGGGGCGACCGAGGAGGGGACGTAGTCCGGCCCGGGGGTGAGCG
The DNA here is from genome assembly GCF_042890295.1 of Streptomyces sp. NPDC002232. Classification (NCBI taxonomy): domain Bacteria; kingdom Bacillati; phylum Actinomycetota; class Actinomycetes; order Kitasatosporales; family Streptomycetaceae; genus Streptomyces; species Streptomyces sp. NPDC002232. The sequence continues at coordinate 428,020 of NZ_JBIARV010000007.1, forward strand.
CCGGGCCGCCGGAGTCCGGCCCCGGGGCGGGCGGGGCGCCCGCCGCGCGGCGCTCCGGGACCTCGAAGAGGCGCAGGAAGAACTGGGCCAGCGGCCCGATCGCCAGCGCGTACAGGACCGTGCCGACGCCGACCGAGCCGCCCAGCAGGAAGCCGGTGGCGACCACCACGACCTCGATGGCCGTGCGCACCAGCCGGACGGACCGCCCGGTGAGCCGGTGCAGACCGGTCATCAGGCCGTCGCGCGGGCCGGGCCCGAACCGCGCCGCGATGTACAGGCCGGTCGCCGCCCCGTTGAGGACGACGCCGAGCACGAGCAGCGACACCCGCCAGGCCGGCCCGTCGACGTCCGGGACCAGCGCCAGGGTGCCGTCCATCGCCAGGCCGATCGCGAACACGTTGGAGACCGTGCCGAGCCCCGGCCGCTGCCGGAGCGGGAGCCACAGGAGCAGCACCACCGCGCCGACGACGATCGACACCACGCCGATGGTCAGCCCGGTCCTCCCGGCGAGACCCTGGTGGAGGACGCCCCAGGGCTCCAGGCCGAGCCCGCTGCGCACGAGCAGCGCCGAGCTGACCCCGTACAGCGTCAGGCCGGCGTACAGCTGGACCAGCCGACGGGTGAGGTGCCGGCCGCGGAGGCCGGAAGCGATGGACAAGGGAGCCCCCAAGGTGGTGGTAGTGGACTGACTCATGACACTCTGTGGCGGGAGATCGCGTGCCAACCATGGCCAATCCGAGGAAGGTGGACTGATTTCCATGGCCCAGTGGACTTCAGCGGTGGGGCCTGCCCAGCTCGCCCGGCAGCTCCAGGCGCAGCAGCCCCGGCCCGCCGGCCCCGGTGCCCGCAAGCCCCCCGCCTACCGCGCCCTGGCCGACGGGATCCGGCTGCTCGTCCTGGAGGGCCGCGTCCCGGTGGCCGCCCGCCTGCCCGCCGAGCGGGAGCTCGCCCTGGCGCTCACCGTCAGCCGCACCACCGTCGCCGCGGCCTACGAGGCGCTGCGCGCCGAGGGCTTCCTGGAGTCCCGGCGCGGCGCCGGGAGCTGGACCGCGGTCCCGGCCGGCAACCCGCTGCCCGCGCGCGGCCTCGAACCGCTGCCGCCCGAGTCCCTCGGCTCCATGATCGACCTCGGCTGCGCGGCGCTGCCCGCGCCCGAGCCCTGGCTCACCCGGGGCGTGCAGGGTGCCCTGGAGGAGCTGCCGCCCTACGCGCACACGCACGGCGACTACCCGGCCGGGCTGCCCGCGCTGCGGCAGATGCTCGCCGACCGGTACACCGCGCGCGGGATCCCCACGATGCCCGAACAGATCATGGTCACGACCGGCGCCATGGGCGCGATCGACGCCATCTGCCACCTCTTCGCCGGGCGCGGCGAGAGGATCGCCGTCGAGTCGCCCTCGTACGCCAACATCCTCCAGCTGATGCGCTCCGCCGGCGCCCGGCTCGTGCCCGTCGCCATGGCCGAGGGGCTCGGCAGCTGGGACCTCGGCCGCTGGCGCCAGGTCCTGCGGGACGCGGCGCCCCGCCTGGCGTACGTCGTCGCCGACTTCCACAATCCGACCGGCGCGCTGGCGGACGAGGACCAGCGGCGGCAGCTCGTCGAGGCGGCCCGCTCGGCGGGCACGGTCCTCGTCGTCGACGAGACCATGGCCGAGCTGCACCTGGACGACGACGTGGAGATGCCGAGGCCGGTCTGTGCCTTCGACCCGGCCGGCGCCACCGTCCTCACGGTCGGCTCGGCCAGCAAGGCCTTCTGGGCGGGCATGCGCATCGGCTGGGTGCGCGCCGCGCCCGACGTCATCCGGTCCCTGGTGGCCGCGCGCGCGTACGCCGATCTCGGCACGCCCGTCCTGGAGCAGCTCGGCGTGAACTGGCTCATGCGGACGGGTGGCTGGGAGGAGGCCGTGAGCCTCCGCCGCGAGCAGGCCAGGGAGAACCGGGACGCGCTGGTCGCCGCCGTCCGCCGGGAGCTGCCGGAGTGGGAGTTCGCGGTGCCGCGCGGCGGGCTGACGCTCTGGGTCCGCACCGGCGGCCTGTCGGGCTCCCGGCTGGCGGAGGCGGGGGAGCGGGTGGGCGTCCGCGTCCCCTCCGGGCCCCGCTTCGGCGTCGACGGCGCCTTCGAGGGCTTCGTCCGGCTGCCGTTCACCGTCGGCGGACCGGTCGCCGACGAGGCGGCCTCCCGGCTGGCCGCCGCGGCCCGCCTGGTCGAGTCCGGCGCGGGCAGCGGCGGGGCCGAACCGCCGAGGTCGTTCGTGGCCTGACGGGTCCGCCCGCAGACGTACGGAGGGTCCCCACGCGCGCGCGTGGGGACCCTCCGTACGTCTGCGGGCCGCGCTCAGCCCTCCGCCGCGACCGGGGTGTGGAACGGGGCCGGGGCGGGGTCCGCCTCCGCCCGGGGCGCCGGGGCCGGCTCGGGCGACGCCGCGGGGACCGTCTCCACCGTGGCCGTCGGGAGCGAGACCGTGTCCGTGGCGATGCGGGCTTCCGCGTCGGGGCTCTTCTCCAGGACGACGGGCGGGGCCGTGGGCGCGGGCGGGGCGGCCACCGCCCGGCGCTCCGGGAGCAGCTCCAGGACCGCGCGGCGGTGCGCCTCGCTCGTCGCGTCGTCGTACGGGTCGGGCGTCGCCGGCACCTGGAGGCGCAGGACCGGACCGGTGCCCAGGCGCGCGTAGCCCCGGCCCGCCGGGACCTCGGGCGTCGGAGTGGTGTGCGGCCGGGCGCCGAGCACGCCCGCGATCTGCTCCGGGGCGGCGGGGCCCAGGACGATCCGGGCCCGGGTGTGGGTCCGTACCGCCTCGCTCAGGGTGTCCGCGCTGTCGAACTGCTCGACCACCACCACGGTCACCTGCGCCGCGCGGCCGTGCCGCAGCGGCACCTGGAGCAGCTCCTGCGGGTCGGGGCGCCCGTCGGCCGCGGCCAGGTCGCCGAGGACGCCGGGCCGGTCGAGCAGGATCCACAGCGGGTGGCGGGTGTCCTCGGGCGCGGGCTGCCCGGCCTGCCGGGCCCGGTTGGCGGCGATCAGGCGCCGCTCCGTCTCGTGCGCGGCCCACTCCAGGGTGGCGAGGGCGCCGGGGAGGCCGCACTCGACCGCGAGGACGCCGTCCCGGCCGGTCAGGCAGGCGTACTCGCCGGTCCCGCCGCCGTCGACGATCACCACGTCGCCGTGGGGGAGGGCCTGGAGGGCGATCGAGCGGAGCAGGGAGGTGGTGCCGCTGCCGGGCTGCCCGAGGGCGAGCAGGTGCGGCTCGGTGGAGCGGGGGCCGGTGCGCCAGACGACGGCCGGCGCGTCCTCGGTCCCGTCCTCCGAGACGACGGGCACGGTCCGCTGGACGGCCTCGGGGTCGGTGAAGCCGAGGACGGTCTCGCCCGGCACCGTGACGAAGCGCTGGGCCGCGATCGTCGTGGGCAGTGCGGGCAGCACGCTCAGGTCGAGCCGGTTGCCCTCCTCGTCCCAGTCGAAGCGGTACTCGCGGCCGCGCCCCGACTTGGCGTGCAGGAGCTGCTCGATGCGGGCGCGGGCGGCGGGCTCGCCGTCGGTGAAGTACGGGGGGTACGCGATCCGCAGCCGGGTGAGACGCCCGTCCGCGTCGAAGGCGTGCTCCCCGAAGGCGCCGCTCCAGTCGCCGCCGTGGGCGAAGAGCGGCGCGGGGTCGTCGGGGACGGAGAAGTACGGCACGAGCGCCTCGTACAGGCCCTTGAGCCGGGCGATCTCGGCGTCGTCGGGCCCGGTCTTCACGACCGGGCGCACCCGTCCCTTCCAGGCGGCGGCGCCCATGAGCACGACGAGCGCGAGCAGCGGCCCGTACGGCATGAGGGCGACGACCAGGACGCAGGCCGCGACCAGGAGCAGCGTGGGACCACGCCGTTCCTTGGGGGTCGCGGCCCACCTGGCGCGCGCGGACGCGGCCAGCTTCCGCAGACCACGGGAGACCGTGATCAGTGGATGGAGCACGTCGGTGGCGCTGTCGGCGGCCGTGCGCGCGATCTCTCGACTGCGAGCGATCTGTGCGCTGCCGCTGCTCAGAATGCGGGGGAGTGGTCGCCGGGCCACGAAGTACTCCTGAATCGGTGGAAGGGACGGAAGGGCGTCAGAACTTGATCCCGCCCAGGAGACCGGCGAGGCTCTGGCCACCCGCCGTGATGCTCGGGGCGATGGCGGTGCCCGCGAGGTAGAAGCCGAACAGCGCGCTGACGAGGGCGTGCGAGGCCTTCATCCCGTCCTTCTTGAAGAACAGGAAGCAGATGATGCCGAGCAGGACCACGCCTGAGATGGACAGGATCATTGGTTGTTCTCCTGGTTGAGGGGACAGTCACCATGAGTCCTTCCAGGTTCACAGCAAGTATCTATGTGACTAAAGGTGCATTAGAGTGAAAAACGGCTGATTTCACTTGACCGGCGGACGTCGGGCGCCTCTCCGGCTGGCGAAACGCCCGTCGTGCGCTAGGGAGTGTCGCGTCGGCCGGACCGGACCGGGGGGAGCGGCGTCGGACGCCGCGAGCCCGGCCCGATCGGCAGGACGCCCCCAGGGGCGCGACGACGTGATCTTTGCCTCGGCCGGGCGCGGTCATGTCGCCCGGCGGGCAGTACCCTGTCGATTCACTCGTACGGCCGCGCTTGCCGTGCACGCGACGACACAGCAGGAGAGGCGGTCCCACCCGATGAGCGAGACTCCGGACCCCGAGGTCATCGAGCTGGCGTCCAAGGTCTTCGACCTGGCGCGCACGGGTGACGCCGAGGCCCTCGCCGCCTACGTCGACGCCGGCGTCCCCGCGAACCTCACCAACGACCGCGGCGACACCCTCGTCATGCTCGCCGCCTACCACGGCCACGCCGCCGCGGTCACCGCCCTCCTGGCGCGCGGCGCCGAGGCCGACCGCCCCAACGACCGCGGCCAGACCCCGCTCGCCGGTGCCGTCTTCAAGGGCGAGGACGCCGTCGTCCACGCCCTCCTCGCCGGCGGCGCGAATCCGGAAGCCGGGACTCCGTCCGCGCTCGACACGGCCCGCATGTTCGGCAAGACCGAACTCCTGGAGCTCTTCGGAACCAGGTGAACGGCGACTGAACCCCAGGTGGGAACAGCGTCGTAAATGTGGTCGCGGTGGCGAAATGGGTGGGTCATCATGACGTCGGGCCCGGCAAAACGGGCCACCGACGAGAGGCTGAGGAAGATGGTCACTGGCAGGCGAACGACGACGACGAAGACGGACGGCCCCGAGTGTTGCCGCACGGCCTAGGCGTACGGGCGATCAACCGCCCGACCGGATTGCCCCCGGTATCCCCCGGTCGTGTCGACAGCTGATGTGAGGCGTCTTCCCATGTTCGATCCAGTCATAGCGCCGAGCGGCACCCTGCTCGGCCTGCTGCAGCGGGGCCGCGGCGACGGCACCCTGCACGCGCTCGCCGCGCCACGCGCCGAGGCCCTCGCGGCCCTCAACCACTGCGTTCTCGACGACCCCCGCCACGACTGGCAGGTCGAGAACCGCTCCCTCTACTACGCCCGTCTCTACCTGGACCTCCACGGAGGCCTCGAAGGGATCGAGGCGCACCTCTTCGGTGCCGAGGACCACCTCGACACCGAGGAGAACCGGACCGGGCTCGCGCTCGCCGTCCTCGGGCACCTCGCCTCCTACGGACGCCAGGACGCCCTGCTGCTGCTCCGGCGGTACGCGGCGACCGGCGCCAACTGGGCCTGGGCCCTCGACGAGCTGGCCCTCCGCGACGACGACGCCGGGCTCCGCGCGCTCGCCCTGCCCGTACTGGCCCGCTTCCCGGCCGACGCCGAGGGCGAGGCCGAGCTGGCCGTCGTCGTGCGCGACGCCTTCGAGCCCCGCCCGTGGCGGCTGTGGGCCGACGACCCGCGCGAGGCCGTCGGCGCCCGCGTCAGGGCCGCCCGGGAGCAGGGCTCCTTCGACCGCTGGCAGCGCCAGATGCGCCCCGCCGGGCCCCGCCCCGGCTGGAGCGTCAAGGCCGTCCTCGACTGGGCGCAGGAGGGGTACGAGCGCGGCGCCGTGCTCCACGGCCCGGCCGCCCGCTGCCTGACCGCCGTCGCCGGGCCCGAGGACCGTCCCGAGCTGCTCGCCGCCGCCCGGCACGGCGGAGCGGGAGCCCGCGGCGCCGTCCTGCACCACCTCGCCGAGTCACGGGACCCTGCCGTGCTCGACCTCGTCGAGGCCGCCGCGGACGGCGACTCCCGCGAGGTCGCCGACGCCGCCGTCGCCGCCTACCGGCGGATGTGCGGCGACGACGCCGTCGCCCGCGCCCGCGCGTGGGTGCGGCGCCCCGACGCCCTCGGAACGGCCGCCGCCGAGGTCCTCGCCTGCCGGGGCACCGCCCAGGACGCCGGCCTCGTCCTCGGCGTCCTGCGCGACACCGTGCGCGCCGCAGGCCCCGACGCCCCCGAGCTCGGATGCCTCGTCGACGGCGCCGAACGCCTCGGCATCACCTGCGCGGCCCCGGTGCTGCGCCACGTCTACCGCGAGACGACCTCCTCGCAGCTGCGCGGCCGCGTCGCCCGCGCCCTCGCGGTCACCGACACCACCTTCGCGACCGGCTTCGCCGTCGAATGCCTCTGGGACTGCGAGGAGACCACCCGCGAGGTCGCCGCCCAGCACGCCGAGACCGGTGACGTCCGCGTCGCCGAACGATTGCGCCGCCTCGCCGCGGACCCGGCCGAAGAGGTCGAGGTCCAGACGGCGGTGCGCAACCGGATAGGGCCGGACCTCCAGGTCTGACCCCGGCTCCGGTGCGGCGACAGATCCGGCCACCCCTCCCGGCCCGACCTCGCGCACCCGAGCCACCCGCCACCCGGCCTCCGGGGCGGCGCGGCCTGCGGCGGAATCCCCGCCGACGTGGCCCCGCCCCGGGGGCCGGTGTGCTGTCCGGCGGCCGAGCTCCCGGGGGGCCGGTGTGCCGTCCGGCGGCCGGGACCCGAGGACGGTGTGTGCCGTCAGGGTCCGGACCTCGGGGGCCGGTGTGCCGTGGGTCCGGGTCCCGGGGGCCGAGGTGCGTGCCGTCCGGGCCGGATCCCGGAGGGCGCGCCGGGCAAACGCTCATGGGACGTTCCCTCCCCGTCCAGATCCACGTCGGCGGGGACACGCCGAGCGGGACGACAACACCCGTATGCGTGTCGTCATCGTCACCGAATCCTTCCCTCCCGACGTCAACGGTGTGGCGCACTGCGCCCTGCAGACCGCGCGCCACCTCGTCCGGCGGGGGCACACCCCGCTCGTCATCGCCCCCGCCGTCGCCGACCAGGCCGCGGACGCCGACGCCCCCTGCGCCGTCGTCCGGGTGCCCTCCCTCCCCCTGCCCGGCTATCCGCAGGTACGCGTCGCCCTGCCCAGCCGCCGGGTCGCCGCGGCCATCGCCGCCCACCGCGCCGACCTCGTCCACCTCGCCGGACCCTTCGTCCTCGGAGCGCGCGGCATGACCGCCGCCGCCCGGCTCGGCCTGCCGGCCGTCGCCGTCTACCAGACCGACCTCGCCGGCTACGCGCGCACGTACGTCGGGACCGGCGAGAGCACCGCCTGGCGCCGCCTCCGCACCGTGCACGGCGCCGCCGACCGCACCCTCGCCCCGTCCACCGCCGCCCTGCGCGACCTGGAGGCCCACGGCATCGGCCGCGTCCGGCTCTGGGGCCGAGGCGTGGACACCGTCCGCTTCCGCCCGGACCTCCGCGACACCGCACTGCGCCGCGAGCTGGCCCCCGGCGGCGAACTCCTCGTCGGCTACGTCGGCCGGCTCGCCCCCGAGAAGCGCGTGGACCTGCTCGCCGGGGTCCAGGCGCTCCCCGGGGTCCGGCTCGTGGTCGTCGGGGACGGGCCCAGCGAGCCCGCCCTGCGTGCCGCGCTGCCGGACGCCCGGTTCCTCGGCCGCCGCACCGGCGACGACCTCGCCCGGATCTTCGCCTCGCTCGACGTCTTCGCCCACACCGGCCCGTACGAGACCTTCTGCCAGACCGTCCAGGAGGCCATGGCGAGCGGGGTCCCGGTCGTCGCTCCGGCCGCCGGCGGGCCCCTGGACCTGGTCGACCACGGCCGCAATGGGCTCCTCGTGCCCCCGGGCGACCCGGACGAGGTGCGCGGGGCCGTCGCCGCGCTCGCCGCCTCGCCCGGCACGCGCGCGGAGTACGGCCGCGCCGGCCGGGCCGGCGTCGAGGCGCGCACCTGGGAGGCGCTCGGCGACGAACTGATCGGCCACTACCTGGAGGTGCTGCGCGAGCGGACGGCGGTGGCCGCGTGAACGGCGCACTCCCGAGCGGTCGCGGTACGGAGCGGGGCGGCGGGCTCCGGATCGTGCGGCTCGCCAACTTCGTGACCCCCACCTCCGGCGGCCTCCGCACCGCCCTCGACCGGCTCGGCCGCGGCTATCTGGCCGCCGGCCACGAGCCCGTCCTGATCGTCCCCGGCGAGGTCGCGAGCGACCACCGCACCGAGCAGGGCCGGGTCGTCACCCTCCCCGGGCCCGTGCTCCCCGGCACCGGCGGCTACCGGGTCCTCGCCGACCGCCACCGGGTCCGGCGGCTCCTCGACGAGCTCGCCCCCGACCGCGTCGAGGTCTCGGACCGCACCACCCTGCGGTGGACGGGGGAATGGGCCCGACGCGCGCGCGTGCCGTCGCTCATGGTCTCCCACGAGACCGCCGACGGGGTGCTGCGCACCTGGGGCGTGCCGCCCGCCCTCGCGGCCGCCGCGGCGGACCGGCTCAACCGCCGCACGGCCTGGGCCTTCGCGCGGATCGTGTGCACGACGGAGTGGGCGGAGCGCGAGTTCGTACGGATCGGGGCGCGGAACGTCGTAAGGGCTCCGCTCGGCGTGGACCTGGAACACTGCCGGCCCGGCCGCCGGGACACCGCGCCGAGGGCCCGGTACGCCGCCGGGGAGCGGGTGCTGCTCCTGCTCTGCTCGCGGCTCTCGGTCGAGAAGAGGCCGGGCACGGCCCTGGACGCCCTGGAGGAGCTGCGGGGAGCGGGGATCTCCGCGGCGCTCGTGGTCGCCGGGGACGGGCCGCTGAGGGGCGTCCTGGAGCGGCGGGCGCGCGAGCGGTGCCTGCCGGTGCGGTTCCTGGGCCACGTCGCGGACCGGGAGGTCCTCGCGGATCTCCAGGCGGCGGCCGACGTGTGCCTCGCCCCGGGCCCGGCGGAGACCTTCGGGCTCTCCGCCCTGGAGGCGCTCGCCTGCGGGACTCCGGTGGTGGTCAGCGCCTCCTCGGCGCTGCCCGAGGTGGTCGGCGCGGCGGGCGCCTCGGCCGCCGACACCCCGGCCGCCTTCGCCGCGGGGGTACGGGGGCTCCTGGCGGCACCGGAGGGGGCCCGCCGCCGGGCCGCACGCGCGCGGGCGGAGCACTTCTCCTGGGACCGCGCGGTCACCGCCTTCCTCGCCGCCCACGACGCCGCCCCGGCGCTCCGGGCGCCCACCCCCGAGGAGGCCCACCGATGACACGGGCTGCGGTGGGGACGCGCGCGGGTGGTGGGGCCGAAGCCGCCCCGGCCGGAGTCGCCCCGTTCGAAGCCGCCCCGGCCGAACCCCCGGGGCACCCGCCCGTGCCCGTCGCGGACCGGGCCGCGCCGGAGTCCGTACGGGTCCGGGCGGCCGTCGGCCAGGGGATGCCGGAGTCCCCACGGGTTCCGGCCGCGCGGCCGGGGGCTTCCGGCGCCCCGGACGGCGGCCCCCTGCGGTTCGCCGTGCTCGGGGACTCCTTCAGCGAGGGGGTCGGCGACCGGGTCGGCGGGGCGTGGCGGGGATGGGCGGCGCTGCTCGCCGACGGGCTCACCGACGGCGGGCGGGAGACGGCCCTCCTGAACCTCGCCGTCAGCGGGGCTCTCAGCGCCGACGTCGCCGACGGTCAGGCCCCCGCCGCCCTCGCGTTCCGGCCGCACCTCGCCTCCGTCGTCGTCGGCGTCAACGACACCCTGCGCCACGGCTTCGACATCGCCTTCCTCGCCCGCCGCCTGGACCGGGTCTGCGCCGACCTCGACGCCCTCGGAGCCGTACTCCTCACGGCCTGCCTCCCCGACCCCGGCCGGATGCTCGGACTGCCGCCGCCCCTGGCGCGTCCGCTCGCCCGCCGCCAGCGCTCCGTCAACGCCGTCGTGCACGCGGTGTCCGCCCGGTACGGAGCCGTCCACCTGCACCTGGCCGACCCCGCCTGGACCGAGGACCGGGCCCTGTGGAGCGCCGACCGGCTCCACCCGGGCGAGCGCGGGCACCGGGCCGTCGCCGCCGGGTTCCACCGGCTCCTCGCCGCCCGCGCGCTCGCCCACGGCACCCCGCCGTCGGAGGAGCCGTCCCAGCCGCCCCCGACCCGTGCGGAGGCCCTGCACTGGCTCGCCACCGCCGGCACCGGCTGGGTCCTGCGCCGCAGTCGCGACCTGCTCCCGCAGCTCCTGCTGCTCGCGGGTGCCGAACTGCGCCACTGGGCGGACGGCACCGGCGCGGCGCCGCTCGACGCGCGCGCGGACGACGCCCTCACGGCCGCACTCGCGGCCACAATGGGAGGATGACCGGGCGCTGGGAGTTCTGGATCGACCGGGGCGGCACCTTCACGGACGTCGTGGGGCGCCGGCCCGACGGCGCCCTCGTCACCCGCAAGGTGCTCTCCCACGACCCGGCCCGTCGCCAGGACGCGGCGGTCGCGGGCATCCGCCTCCTCCTCGGCCTCGGCCCGGAGGACCCCGTCCCCGCCGACCGGATCGCCGTCGTCAAGATGGGCACCACCGTCGCCACGAACGCCCTCCTGGAGCGGCGCGGCGAACCGACCGTGCTCCTGATCACCGAGGGCTTCCGGGACGCGCTCCGCATCGCCTACCAGAACCGGCCCCGGCTCTTCGACCGCCGCATCGTGCTGCCCGAGGCGGTGTACGCGCGCGTGATCGAGGTTCCCGAGCGGGTCGACGCGCACGGTGGCGTCGTCCGCCCGCTGGACGAGCCGGCCGTCGCCGCCGCCCTCGCCGCCGCGCACCGCGACGGCCTCCGCTCCGCCGCCGTCGTCCTCCTGCACGGCTACCGGCACCCCGCTCACGAGGCACGCGTCGCGGAGGCGGCCCGTGCCGCCGGATTCACCCAGGTCAGCTGCTCGCACGAGGTGAGTCCGCTGATCCGACTGATCCCGCGCGGGGACACCACCGTCGTCGACGCCTACCTCTCACCGATCCTGCGCCGGTACGTCGACGAGGTCGCCCGCGAACTCGCCGGAATCCGCCTCATGTTCATGCAGTCCAACGGCGGCCTCCGGGAGGCGGCCCACTTCCGGGGCAAGGACGCCGTCCTGTCGGGACCGGCGGGCGGCGTCGTCGGCATGGCCCGCACCTCGGCGACGGCCGGACACGACCGGGTCATCGGCTTCGACATGGGCGGCACCTCCACCGACGTGTCGCACTACGCGGGCTCCTTCGAGCGCGAACTCGGCACCCAGGTCGCCGGGGTGCGGATGCGGGCGCCCATGATGAGCATCCACACCGTCGCGGCGGGCGGCGGCTCGGTCCTCCACTACGACGGGCGCCGCTACCGGGTGGGACCCGACTCGGCCGGAGCCGTCCCCGGCCCCGCCTGCTACCGCCGGGGCGGACCCCTGACCGTCACCGACGCCAACGTCATGCTCGGACGCGTCCAGCCCGCCCACTTCCCCGCCGTCTTCGGCGCGACCGGAGACCTCCCCCTCGACGCCGCGACCGTGCGCGAGCGGTTCACGGCCCTCGCCGGGGAGGTCGGCGGCGGCCGCACCCCCGAGGACGTCGCCGCGGGCTTCCTGGAGATCGCCGTCCTCGACATGGCCAACGCCGTCAAGAAGATCTCCGTGCAGCGCGGCCACGACGTCACCCGGTACGCCCTGACCAGCTTCGGCGGCGCCGGCGGCCAGCACGCCTGCGCCGTCGCCGACGCCCTCGGCATCGACACCGTCCTCGTCCCCCCACTGGCCGGGGTCCTCTCCGCCTACGGGATCGGGCTCGCCGACGCCACCGCCATCCGGGAGCGGTCCGTCGAGGCCGCACTCGACGACCCCGGCACCCCCGGGCGGGTGACGGCCCTCTGCGCCGAACTCGCCGACCGCACCCGCGAGGAGCTGCGCGCCGACGGACTGCCCGACACCGCGATCACCACGCACGCGCGCGTGCTCCTGCGGTACGCGGGCACCGACGCGAGCCTTCCCGTCGACCTCGCGTCCCCCGACGAGCTGCGAACCGTGTTCACGGACCTCCACCGCGCGCGGTACGCGTTCACCCTGGACCGGCCCCTCGTCGTCGAGGCCGTCACCGTCGAGGCCGTCGGCCGCGCGGGGCCGCACGGCCCCGTCCACGTCGGCCCCGCGGAGCGCGCCGACGCCCCCGCCCCCGTCACCACCGTCCGGATGCACAGCGCCGGAACACCCCACGACGCCCCGCTCCACCGCCGCGCGGACCTGCGGCCGGGCGACACCGTGGACGGGCCCGCGATCCTCGCCGAGGCCGACGCCACCACCGTCGTCGACACCGGCTGGCGGGCGACCGCCACCGAGGAAGGCCACCTCCGGCTGCGCCGCGTCGTCCCCCGCCCCGCGCGCGAGGCCGCCGGCACGGACGTGGACCCCGTCCTCCTGGAGGTCTTCAACAGCCTCTTCATGTCCATCGCCGAGCAGATGGGCGTCCGCCTGGAGAACACCGCCCAGTCCGTCAACATCAAGGAACGCCTCGACTTCTCCTGCGCCCTCTTCGACGCCGAGGGCAACCTCATCGCCAACGCCCCCCACATCCCCGTCCACCTCGGCTCCATGGGGGAGTCCATCAAGGAGGTCCTCCGCCGCCGCGCGGACGACCTGCGCCCCGGCGACGTGTACGCGATCAACGATCCGTACCACGGCGGCACCCACCTCCCCGACGTCACCGTCGTCACCCCGGTCTTCGACGACACGGGCGGCGCCCTCCGCTTCCTGGTCGCCTCGCGCGGACACCACGCCGAGATCGGCGGCATCACCCCCGGCTCCATGCCCGCCTTCAGCCGGACCGTCGAGGAGGAGGGCGTCCTCTTCGACGACTGGCTGCTGGTCCGCGACGGACACCTCCGGGAGGCCGAGACGCGCGCCCTGCTCACCGGCGCCCGCCACCCCTCCCGCGACCCGGACACCAACCTCGCCGACCTGCGCGCCCAGATCGCCGCCAACGAGAAGGGCATCGAGGAACTGCGCCGCACGGTGGAGGAGTTCGGCCTGGACGTCGTCCAGGCCTACATGCGGCACGTCCGCGCCAACGCCGAGGAGTCGGTGCGGCGCATCGTCGCGCGCCTCGGCGACGGCGCGTACCGCTACGAGACCGACGGCGGAGCCGTGATCCGGGTCGCCGTCCGGGTCGACCGCGAACGGCGCTCCGCCGTCATCGACTTCACCGGCACCTCGCCCCAGCTGCCCGGCAACGCCAACGCGCCCACCGCCGTCGTCATGGCCGCCGTCCTCTACGTCTTCCGCACCCTCGTCGACGAGGACATCCCGCTCAACAGCGGTTGCCTGGAGCCCCTGGAGGTCCGTGTCCCGCCCGGCTCCATGCTCGCCCCCGTCTCGCCGGCGGCCACCGTCGCCGGGAACGTCGAGACCTCCCAGGCCGTCACCGGCGCGCTCTACGCGGCCCTCGGCGTCCAGGCCGAGGGCTCCGGCACGATGAACAACGTGACCTTCGGCAACGCGCGCGTGCAGTACTACGAGACCGTCGCGAGCGGTTCGGGGGCGGGCGACGGCTTCGACGGCGCCGACGCCGTCCAGACCCACATGACCAACTCCCGCCTCACCGACCCCGAGGTCCTGGAGTGGCGCCACCCGGTCCGGGTCGACGCCTTCGCGGTACGGGAGGACAGCGGCGGGCGCGGCCGGTGGCACGGCGGCCACGGGGTGGAGCGCCGCCTGCGGTTCCTGGAGCCCATGACGGTGGCCCTGCTCACCGGCCACCGCAGGGTCCCGCCGTACGGGATGGCGGGCGGCGCGCCCGGCGCCCTCGGCGAGAACCTGGTGGAACGGGCCGACGGCACCGTCGAGCACCTGGACGGCGCCGCCACCACCGAGGTGGGCCCCGGCGACGTCCTCGTCCTGCGCACTCCCGGCGGCGGCGGATACGGCCCGCCGCCGCTCTGACCGCTCAGCGCACCGCCACGAACCGCACCCGCGTCCCCGGCACGGCCTGCGCCGCCGCGCCCAGGTCGGCCTCCCGGACCACCGCGACCACCGGATAGCCCCCGGTCGTCGGATGGTCCGCCAGGAACACCACCGGCCGCCCGTCCGGCGGCACCTGCACCGCGCCCAGGACCATGCCCTCGCTCGGCAGCTCGCCCGGCACGGCGCGCTCCAGGGCCGGGCCCTCGACCCGCAGCCCGATCCGGTTGCTCGCGGGCGACACCCGGTACGCGCGCGTGGTGAAGGCGCGCAGGGCCGGGGCCGTGAACCAGTCCTCCCGGGGGCCGAGCCGCACCCGCAGGACCAGTTCGTCCGGCGGACCCGGCCAGGGAGGCGCGTCGACCGGCCCCCGTACCGCCGCGGCCGCTCCCAGGGGCAGCACCGCGCCCTCCGCAAGGGGCGCAGGGCCGAGGCCCGACAGCAGGTCGGTGGAGCGGCTCCCGAGCACCGGCGCGACGGCGACCCCGCCGCCCAGCGCCACGTACGAGCGCAGCCCCCGCACGGCGGGGCCCACCTCCAGGACGGAACCGGCGCCGACCCGGACCGCCGTCCCCCAGGCGGCCGGACGGCCGTCCACCCGGACCGGGCAGGGCGCGCCGCCCACCGCCACGGTGACCGCGCACCGCGGCCGCAGCGCGCACCCGTCGACGGTGGTCTCCAGGACCGCCGCGTCCTCCGCGTTGCCGACGAGCCGGTTCACCAGGCGCGCGGCGGCCGGGTCGAGGACGCCGGAGCGGGGCACGCCCAGGTGCGCGTGTCCCGTGCGCCCCAGGTCCTGCACGGTGGTCAGCGCCCCGGCCCGGACCACTGCGAACGCCCGGTCGCTCATCGCCCGCCCTCCGCCGTGAACCGGACGCGGGTGCCCGGCGCGAGCAGCGCGGCCGGGGTCCGTCCGGCGTCCCACAGCACCACGTCGGTGGTGCCGATCAGCTGCCAGCCGCCGGGGGAGGAGCGCGGGTACACGCCCGTGTACGGCCCGGCCAGGGCGACCGAGCCCGCGGGGACGGCCGTGCGCGGCGTGGCCCGGCGCGGCACCCCGTACCGCTCGCCGAGCCCCGTCAGATAGCCGAACCCGGGCGCGAAGCCGCAGAAGGCGACCCGGAACTCGGCCGCCGTGTGGATCCGTACCGCCGCCTCCACGGACACACCCCAGAGCCCGGCGACCTCCGCGAGATCGGGCCCGTCGTAGCGGACCGGCACCTCGACCGCCTCGCCCCCGCGCGCGGGGAGCGGCCCCGGCTCCCAGCCGGTCAGCTCCGAGGCGAGCCGCGCCGGATCGTCCACCCCGTCGAGGAGCACCGTCCGCGCCGCCGGCACGATCTCGCGTACGGCGGGCAGCGCACCGGACGCCCGGCGCCGCAGCAGCTCGGCGTGGAGGGCCTCGGCCGCCCCGCCGTCGTCCAGTTCCACCAGGAGGGCCCGGTCGCCCACCCTCAGCACCCTCACGCGAAGGCCGCCACGGGCACGCCGGACGCCTCCAGCCGCTCCCGGACCCGCCGGGCGAGGCCGACCGCGCCGGGCGTGTCGCCGTGCAGGCAGAGCGACCGGGCGCGGACGGCGACGGTGCTGCCGCAGTGCGCCGTGACGACCCCGGACCTGGCCAGGGACAGGGAGCGTTCGACGACCTCGTCCGGATCCGTCACGACGGCTCCCTCCTGCCCCCGCGGCAGCAGCGAGCCGTCCGCCCGGTAGGCCCGGTCGCCGAAGGCCTCGGTGACGACCGGGAGTCCGGCCGCCTCGGCGGCCTCGTGCAGCCGGGACCCCGGCAGTCCGAGGACCGGCAGCGTCCGGTCCGCGAGCAGTACGCCCTCGACGACCGCCGCCGCCTGCTCCGCGTCCCGGACCACCCGGTTGTAGAGCGCCCCGTGCGGCTTCACGTACGACACCCGCGAGCCCGCGGCCCGGGCGAAGACCTCCAGCGCGCCGATCTGGTACGCCACCTCGGCGGCCAGCTCCGCCGCCGGGACGTCCATCGCCCGCCGCCCGAAGCCGGCCAGGTCGCGGTAGGCGACCTGGGCCCCGATCCGTACGCCGCGTGCCGCGGCGAGCGCGCAGACCCGGCGCATGGTGGCCGCATCCCCGGCGTGGAAGCCGCAGGCCACGTTGGCGCTGGTGACGACCGACAGGAGCTGCTCGTCGTCGGTCAGCGTCCAGCGGCCGAAGCCCTCGCCGAGGTCGGCGTTGAGATCGATGGGGAGCGGGGTCATGGACTGCTTCCTCTCACCTGGTGAAGCCGGGTCCACGGCGGAAAGCGGCCGAAGACGCGCCGTCAACGTAGAGGATTGTTCAACGATCCGACAAGAGGTGTGTTGTCGCCTCCCCCTTTCTGCGGTTGACTCGGCCCGCTGACGACGAAAGGGACGAGGCACCGTGGACGTGAGGGGCGCCGGAGGGCTGACGGACGACCGTGCGCTGCTGGGACGCACGAGCACCGCGGAGCGGGTCGCGGACATCCTGCGCACCCGCATCGCGGAGGGCTACTTCCCGCCGGGCGCGCGGCTGTCCGAGGAGAGCATCGGCGGCGCCCTCGGCGTGTCCCGCAACACCCTCCGCGAGGCCTTCCGGCTCCTCACCCACGAACGGCTGCTCGTCCACGAGCTCAACCGGGGCGTCTTCGTCCGCGTCCTCGCCGTCGACGACGTGGACGACCTCTACCGCACCCGGCGGCTCGTCGAGTGCGCCGTCGTCCGGGGCCTGGGGCAGCCGCCGTTCGCCGTGGACGGCCTCGCCGCCGCCGTCGCCGAGGGGGAGGCCGCGGCCCGCGCCGACGACTGGACGGGCGTCTCCACCGCCAACATCCACTTCCACCGCGAGCTCGTCGCCCTCGCGGGCAGCTCGCGCACCGACGAACTGATGCGCGGTGTCCTCGCCGAACTCCGCCTCGCCTTCCACGCGGTCGCCGACGCGCGCACCCTGCACGAGCCCTATCTCGGGAGGAACCGGGAGATCCTGGACGCCCTGCGGGCCGGTGAACGGGCCGCCGCGGAACGGCTCCTCGCCCGCTACCTCGACGACTCCCGCACCCGGGTCACCGCCGCCTACGCCGAGGCCGTCGACGATCCGGCGGGCCCCGCGCGCTGAGCGCACAGGCCGCACGAGGCCACCCGGCGGGCTCCGCGCGCTGAGCGCACAGGCCGCACGAGGCCACCCGGCGGGCTCCGCGGGCCGAGCGCGCAGGCCGCACGAGGCTACCCGGCGGGCCGGTCGCATCTGCGCCGTTTCGACCGTTGTCATGGTGAGGACCTAATCTGTCCACCGTGACTTCGCCTGCCTCGACGGACCTCGCTCCGCCCCAGCTCAGCGCGGGGCCGCGCCCCGCGCAGGGCCCGGCCGCCGACGAAGGGCTCGCGCGGCGCCTCCGCGCGCTCGCGTGCACCGCACCGCTGCACGACCTCGACGCCCGCAAGGCGAACCTGGCCGGCGAGTACACGGTCTACGCGATGGCCGAGGTGGCCCTCGCCGCGATCGACCTCATCACGCTGAACATGGACTTCGACACCGGCGCCGACCACGAGCAGATCGTCGCCCGCCTGCTGCCCCGCGTCGCCGCCCAGGCCCCCACCCGGCCCGCCGCCGAGCACGAGCGCGTGGCCCGCTGGGTCCTGGAGAACCTGATCAACGTCGGCAGCGTCGACCGGGGCTTCCGCGCCGTCTACGGCACCTTCGGCACCGACGGCGTCTACGTCCGCAGGGACTACGACTTCAAGCTCATCGAAGAGGTCCCCGGGTTCGGCGGCGGCGTCTACCTCCGCACCACCGACGAAGCCGTCAACGTCCTCGTCGGAGCCCTCGACACCGACGTCACCAGCGCCCAGATCGCCGCCGAGGTGAAGCTGGAGGTGCTGATCAACCGCGGCAGGCTCGCCGACGCCCAGCTCGCCGCCGAGCAGGCCCGCTACCGGACCGTGCAGTACGCCGAGACCCTCCGCAAGACCCTGGAGGCCACCCGGCGCAACGTCCGGGCCGTCGACTGGCTCCAGACGGTCCCCGACATGATCGCCGAGGCGCTCGACCACGTCGCCGACCGCTACCGCCACGAGAACGCGATCCTCACCAACATCCGCAAGGCCCGCGACGAGGCCGAGGCCACGTCCGACGCGAAGACCGCGGAGCACAAGCGCCGCGCCGCCGAGCTCGTCGACATAGTCAAGGACTGCATCCGGCGCCACACCCAGCTCCAGTCCCGCCTCCTGGAGGCCGGACCGCTCTTCCGCGCCGAGCAGGACCGCCAGGCCTTCGCCGCCCCCACCGCGTACACCGGACTCGATCTGTACGGGCAGCTCGTCGCCCCCGTCCTGACGCTCCCCGTCGAGCAGGCCACCCGCGTCACCGACGCCTTCTTCGCCCGTGGTACGGGACTGCGCACCCCCGCCTCCGTCCGCCTCGGCGACCTCGTCGACCTGCTCCTCACCCCGCCCGTCGAGCGCGAGCACCTCGGCGCGGAGATGCCCGAGCCGGACCTCATCGCCACCCCCGACGACTCCCGCTTCAGCGAGGAGCAGCTCGCGAGCGCCATGCGCCTGCTCGACCTGGAGCACGACGCCCCGCGCCGGCTCTCCGGACTGCTCGCCGAGGCCCGCGACCTCGACGCGGACCTGCCGTACCTGGTCGCGCTCCTCGCCGTGCACGCGGCCAGCCCACCGGTCGGCACCGCCTACCGGCAGGGCGAGGAGCGCCTGCTCTTCGCCGTCGACGACGGCACCCCGCTCGACGACCCCGAGTTCGGCGGCGCCGACCTCATCGTCGGTACGGCGCTGCTCGACGCGGCGGGCATGGCCGCGGACCGCTCGGAGGCCTCGTGACCCTCGTCCCCCCGGCACCCGCCGCCGCACCGGCGCAGGCCGAGCCGCAGGCCGACGCCTCCGTGCCCGCCGACGCCGCCGCGCCCGCCGCCGCCCTCGTGCCGCCGACCGTCGAGCACGCCTCGGTGCTGCTCACCGCCGGGCCCGCCCCCGCCGAGTCCGTACCGGACCCGGCCCCGCAAGCGGATGACACGGACGCGACCGAGGCGGTCGAGGAGGCCGACACGACGGACGCGACGGACGCGGCGGAGGAAGCCGACGCGACGGACTCGATCAAGGAAGCCGACGCGACCGGGGAGGCCGAGGAGACCGACGCGATCGAGGACGCCCAGGACCTCGACGAGCCCGCCCCCGCGGCCGCCGGACGGCCCCGGTTGGGGACCGTGGCGATCCCCGAGCCGTCCCGCGTCCCGCCCGCCCGGCGCCGGGACCTCCCCGCCGTGCGCGCCGTGCGGCTCACCGACGGGCCGCCCGTCCCCGCCGACCGCCCCGGCCCCGCCGCCGCACCCGCGGCCGTCACCCCGGTCCCGCTGCCCCTGTCCCGACCCGCACCCCGCGCCGTACCGACCGAGAGCCGTACCGAGGAGCCCCAGCCGTGAGCGAAACCCACGCCGAGCACACCGACGCGTGGAGCGAGCTGGAGCCCCCGCAGCCCCCGGCCCCCTCCACCGCCGTCACCCCCGCCGACGCGGCCGACGCGGCCCGGCTCGTCTCCTTCGGCCTCCAGCCCAAGCTGCTCCCCGCCCGCGACGCCGAGTACACCGAGCTGCTGCGCCGCTACCGCGAGGACCCCGCCTTCGCGCGCCTCGCGGACGCCGTCGCCACCGGCCTCGGCCTCGTCGTCCTGGAGGTGTCCCCGCGCGCCGGCATGGCCGTGACCGCGGGCGAGGACTCCGTCTTCGCCGTCCGCATGGGCGACTACGCCCGCCGCGCCTCCACGGACTCCGCCGACCGGTTCCTGCACGGCCTCGCCCACCTCGCCCTCGCCGCCATGGCCTTCCCCCGGCCCGAGGACCTCGCCGACGACGCGTACATCGGCCGGCTCACCGTCAACGGCGTCGACGCCTTCGTGCGCCAGGCCTGCCTGCGGCTGGAGCAGCGCGCCGAGGAGCAGGGCGAGAACACCGACCCGGCCTCCGACGCCCCCGGCCTGGAGGCCGCCTGGCGGACCTACGCCCGCCGCAGCGCCACCGGAGCCACCAAGGACGCCCGCCGCCTCGCCGGATCCACCACCGGTATCGTCGGCAAGGCGGCCGCGTTCCTCACCGACTCCGGATTCCTCCAGCGGACCGGCGACGAGGGCGGCGGCTCGTACCGCACCACCGCGCGCTATCAGCTCCAGGTCCGTGACATGGCCGGTTCCGCCGCGATGGCCGAGCTCCTCGAACTCGGTGTCGTGCCCGTCAGCGACGGCTCCGCCACCCTCCTCCCGCCGCCGGAGGGCGACGACCTGGAACTCGCCGCCGACGCGGGCCTGCCGTTCCATGCGTGACCGCCCCGCGTGACCACGCGCGCGTGACGCCCCCGCACCACCGCCCTTCCTGAGCACGACGAGCACGAGAGCACGAGAGTCCCTCGCCATGTACGAGCTGTCCCGGGTCCGCCTCTACTCCATCGGTCCCGCCGGCGCGCGCTACGCCGACACCGTCCTGGACCTGCGCGGAGTCGGCGCGCCCGTGCCCCGTCCCGCCCCGACCCAGGCGGAGTTCTTCGAGGACGAGCCGGTCGGCCCGCCGCGCCGCCCGGCCCCCGCGGGCGTGCTCTTCCTGGAGAACGGCGGCGGCAAGTCCGTCCTCCTCAAGCTGATCTTCTCGGTGATGCTCCCCGGCCACCGCAACACCCTCGGCGGCGCCAGCTCGGGTGTGCTGCGCAAGTTCCTCCTCGCCGACGACTGCGGCCACGTCGCCCTGGAGTGGCAGCACACCCTCACCGGCGAACTCGTCGTCGTCGGCAAGGCCAGCGAGTGGCGAGGCCGCCAGGTCTCCAACGACCCGCGGAAGTTCGCCGAGGCCTGGTACTCCTTCCGCCCCGGCCCCGGCCTCAGCCTGGACAACCTCCCCGTCGCCGAGGCGACCTCCGTCCGCCTGTCCGTCGAGGGCGCCTCCGGCGCGACCGGCCGCCGCCGCACCATGAAGGGCTTCCGCGACGCGCTCACCGAGGCCGGAAAGGCCTACCCGCACCTGGAGGTGGTCTGGGAGGAGATCCACGACCGCTGGAACGAGCACCTCGGCGACCTCGGCCTCGACCCCGAACTCTTCCGCTACCAGCGCGAGATGAACGCCGACGAGGGCGAGGCCGCCGGCCTCTTCGCGGTCAAGAAGGACTCCGACTTCACCGACCTGCTGCTGCGCGCCGTCACCGACACGCGTGACACCGACGGCCTCGCCGACCTCGTCGGTGGCTTCGGCAACAAGCTCGGCCGCCGCGCCGAACTGACCGCCGAACGCGACTTCACCGCCGGCTCCGTCGACCTCCTCGGCCGCATCGTCGAGGCCGCCGGGACGCGCGCCCGCGCGCGCGAGGTCCACACCGACGCCGAGCGCCGCACCCGCGGCCTCGCCCGCCGGCTCTCCGCCCGCGCCGCCGAGGAGCGGGGCCGCGCCGCCGAACTCGCCCAGCAGGTCACCTCGGCCGGGCACGCCGTCGCCGAGGCCGAGACCGCCCGGGGCCGCAGCTCCCTCATCGCCGCCGAACTCGCCTACCGGCACGCCTCCCTGGCTCTCACCGCCGCCGAGAAGGGCGCCGCCGCCCAGCGCCGCGAACTCACCGAGGCCCGCACGCTGCACTCCGCCTGGCAGGCGGCCGAGGCGGTGCTGCGCCACCGCGCCGCGGGCGACCGCTCCGCGCGCGTGGCCGCCGCCATCCGCGAGGCCGAGCGCGACGCCGCCCCCGCCCTGGCCGCCCGCGCCCTGGCCGCCGCCGACCTCGTACGGGCCCTCGCCTCCGCCGCCGAGGAGGGCGAGCGCCACGCCGCCGAGGAGGAGGAGCGCTCCACCGCCCTCCAGGACATGAGCGAGACCGCGCACCGCGACGCCACCACCGCCGCCACCGAGGCCCAGCGGGCCCGCAGCGAGGCCGGCCACCTGCGCCAGCGGCTCGCCGAGGTCGAGCAGGAGACCGCCGAGGCCGTCCGGGCCGGCTGGCTCGACGACACCGCCCCCGACGCCGACCCGGCCCGCGCCGCGCTCGCCGCGAGCGACGCCGAGAAGACGACGGTCGCCGCCTGGGACACGGCCCGCGAGGCCGCCCGCACCGCCGCCGACCGCGCCCGTGAGGCCGCCGGCGCCGAGTCCCGCGCCGAACTCGCCGCCGCCCGCGCCGCGGACGCCGCCGAGGCGGCGGGGAACGCCTACGACGCGGAGCGCCGCGCCGCCGAGGCCCTCGCCGCCGAGGAGCGCCTCGCCGAGCTCCTCAGCCTGCCCTCGACCGGCTCCCCGCGCCCGGGCCTGCCCTCCTCCGGCTCCCCGCTCCCGGGCCAGCGCGCCGCCGCCGCCCCGGACACCGAGCCCGAGGAGGAGGCGGCACCCGGTCCGGAGCACCAGGGAACGCTCACCGTCACCGAGTTCGACCGGTACGCCGACGAGCTGCGTGGCCTGCTCGACCAGGCCGTCGCCTCGGCCGAGCGCCAGCTCTTCGACCTGCGCACCGCCGCCGCCGACGACTCCCGCATCCTCGGCGCCCTCGGCGACGGCGGTCTGCTGCCGCCCGGCCCGGACGTCCTCGCCACCGTCGAGTACCTCGGCGAGCACGGCATCCCCGCCCTGCCCGGCTGGCGCTACCTCGCCCAGTCCGTGGACCCCGCCGACCACGCCCGGGTCCTCGCCGGCCGCCCCGAGCTCGTCGACGGCGTCGTGATCACCGACCCCGTCTCGTACGGACGCGCCCGCGAGGTCCTCGGCACCGCCGCCCTGCTGCCCCGCTCCGCCGTCGCCGTCGGCACCGCCGCCGCCCTCCTCGCGCCCGTGCCCGCCCAGGACGCCGTGGCGGACGGCGGGGTCTTCCTCGTCCCGCCGAACCCGGCCATGCACGACGAGCACGCCGCCGACGAGGAGCGGCAGGCGCTCCGCGCCCGTGCCACCGCCCGCGACGAGGAGATCCGCGGCCTCGCGGCCCGCCTCTCCGCCGACCGCGCCCTGGCGTCCCGGATCGGCGCCTGGCGCGCCGACTGCCCGTTCGGGATGCTCGCGGAGCTCTCCTCCGTCGCGACGACCGCCCGCGAGACCGCCGAAGCCGCCGCCGCCACCCTGGAGGCGGCCCGCGCGGCCCGCACCGAGGCCGACGAGACCGCCGCCGAGGCCGCGCGGCTGCGCGACGAGCGCCAGGAGGCCGCCCAGCGCGCCCGCCGCGTCGCCGACGCCCTCGCCGGGCTGGCGTTCCGACTGCGCGAGCGGTCCGCCTGGCAGGCCAAGCTCCGCGAACTCGCCGACGACGCCGCCGAGTCCGAGGCCCGCGCCACGACCTGTCTGGAGCGCGCCCGCGCCGCCGACGAGGACCGCCGGGCCGCCCAGCGCGCCGCCGACGACGCCCACCGCACCGCCCGCGCCCTGCGGGCCGAGCGCGCCGAGATCGCCGGCGCCCCCGAGAACCTCCCGGACGCGGACCCGGACGCGCCCCGCGCCGCGCTCCCCACCCTTCGTGAGGCCTACCGCGCGGCCTCCCAGGTGTACGAGAAGGTCGGCGTCGGCGCCGACCTGCGCGCCGAGCAGGCCCGCGCCGAGAGCGACGAGTCCGCCGCCCTCGCCGAGCTCGACCGCCTCACCAACAAGGTCCGCACCCGCGCCGAACAGCTCCTGGAGTCCACCGACGGCGCCGACGGCCCGTCCCGCCAGGCCGCCGCCGCCCGCGCCGAGGCCCTGGTCCAGATGCTGGAGACCCGCGCCTCGGAGGCCAGCGAGAAGCTCGGCCGGCTGCGCGGCGAGGCCGAGCGCCTGGCCCCCGAGGACGGTGAGTCGCACACCGAGCTCCCCGAGGAGCTGGTGCCGGCCGACGCCGAGCGGGCCCAGGCCCTGCTCCGTACCGCCACCACCGAACTCGCCACCCGCACCGATGCCCTGGAGGCGGCGCGCGCCGCCCACGCCGGACTCCTGCGGGACCACCGCGCCGCCGAGGACGCCGCCGGCGGCTTCGACGAGACGGGCGCCCTGCTCCGGGACCTGCTGCGCGACCACGCGGACGAGGAGCGCGAGGAGGCCGAGCCCTACCCGGGCACCCTGGAGGAGGCCCGTACGGTGGCGGCCGAGGCGCGCCGCGCGCTGCGCGCCTGCACGGCCGAACTGTCCGGCGCCGACGCCGCCGTGCGCGAGGCGAGCGACATCCTCGTCCGGCACGCCAACTCCACCCGCTACGAGCAGGTCCGCACCCCGGCCCGCCAGCAGATCCGCGAACTTCCGGCGTCCGCGCTCCCCGAGCACGCCGCCAAGTGGGCCGAGGCCTTCGCGCCCCGGCTGCGCGTCC
Organism: Streptomyces sp. NPDC002232; assembly: GCF_042890295.1. Taxonomy (NCBI): domain Bacteria; kingdom Bacillati; phylum Actinomycetota; class Actinomycetes; order Kitasatosporales; family Streptomycetaceae; genus Streptomyces; species Streptomyces sp. NPDC002232. Next base: position 452,407 of record NZ_JBIARV010000007.1, read on the forward strand.
TCACCGACGAGCTGGAGCAGCTGGAGCGCAACCGGGACTCGATCGTGGACCGGCTGCGCGGTCTCGTCGAGTCCTCGCTCGCGACGCTCCGCTCCGCGCAGCGGCTCTCCCGGCTCCCCGAGGGCCTCGGCGAGTGGTCGGGGCAGGAGTTCCTCCGCATCCGCTTCGAGGAGCCCGACCAGGCCACGCTCGCCGAGCGGCTCGGCGAGGTCGTCGACGAGGCGACCCGCGCCGCCGTGAGGAAGAACTCCGACCTGCGCCGCGACGGGATGTCGCTGCTCCTGCGGGGGGTCCAGGCGGCCCTGGAGCCCAAGGGCGTCTCGGTGGAGATCCTCAAGCCGGACGCGGTGCTGCGCGCCGAGCGGGTTCCCGTCGGGCAGATGGGCGACGTCTTCTCCGGCGGCCAGCTGCTCACCGCCGCCATCGCCCTGTACTGCACGATGGCGGCCCTCCGCTCCAACGACCGGGGCCGCGACAAGCACCGGCACGCGGGCACGCTGTTCCTGGACAATCCGATCGGCCGCGCCAACGCCACGTACCTGCTGGAGCTCCAGCGGGCCGTGTCGGACGCGCTGGGCGTCCAGCTGCTCTACACGACGGGTCTGTTCGACACGACCGCGCTCGCCGAGTTCCCGCTGGTCATCCGGCTGCGCAACGACGCGGACCTGCGGGCGGGGCTGAAGTACATCAGCGTGGAGGAGCACCTGCGGCCCGGCCTGCCGCAGCCCGGCTCGGAGGGGGAGAGCATCCACGGCGAGATCACGGCGACCCGGATGTTCCGCCGCCACATGTCGGACGAGCCGGCCCGGGCCGGCGAGGCGTAGCCCCCGCCGCACCCGTACGAAGACGAGCGGCCCGGCCCCCAGAAGGGGGCCGGGCCGCTCCTTGCCGTTCCGCTCAGGCGGCCTCGGACAGCGGCGTCGCGTCCACCCGCTCCTCGTCGCGGCGCGACCGGATCGAGGGACGCGCCGTGCTGCTGGGCTCGGACACCACGCCGTTGCGCTGACGCCACACCTGACGGGTGATCCAGACGTCCAGGACGCTCCAGGTGGCCACGACGGTCGAGGCGACCGCCGTGACGGTCACCGGGAACGCCAGCCACGAGCCCGCGACCGTACTGAAGAAGGCCACCACGGCCTGGATGAGCGTCACCGACGTGATCATCACCGCTCGCACGGCGGCGTTCCGGACCGGATCCGGCATCCGCCGTCGGCCCCGCTCGTCCTCCACCCACAACTGCCGCGCCGACCGCGTCTCGTCTTCCATTGTCCTGTCACTCCCCACCACTGAACGACTTCAGGGTCGGCTGCCCGTCTTGAGCCCCTTTACACGGACAGAAGCCTCCCCGTACGTATTGACGCACGAGAGAGGGAAAAGGTTTCGTCCGGGCGGGGACGAACACATCACGTGTCCTGGCGGAACGAAGAGTTCCAGCCATCTGCGCAGGCGGGAGGCGGGCCGGAGAAATGGCACACCATCAGGTGTCCTACGCCACAGTGCCCCATCTCAACTCCCTTAATACCAGGACATCTCATGATCAACACTCACTCGACAGGCTGAAAATAGCTCGGACATGCCTTCGGGATGGCCGCGATGCAGTAGTAGGCTCGCGCCGCCGTTGGTTGAAATTCAAGGTTGACGCCGCGTGTTGACACCGGACGTCACGAACGTGAGGGACCCCCGTGTCGCACGGGGGCCGAGCTGGGGGAGGCCATGCGCTTTCGCGGGAAGTCCATCCGCAGGAAGATCGTGGCGTTGCTGCTCGTACCGCTCGTCTCCCTCACCGGACTGTGGGGGTTCGCCACCGTCCTGACGGGCCGTGAGGCCGACCAGCTCCTCGACGTCGGCTACATCGTCGACAAGGTCGGCTACCCCCTGGAGGACACCGCCCGGGTCATCCAGATCGAACGCCGCCAGTCGCTCATCTACCTCGCCGACCCCCGCGGCTCCAACGCCCTGACCTCCCTGCGGGAGACCCGGCGCGCCACCGACCGGCAGATCGCCCGCATCCGCGCCAACGCCGCCGACCCCGGCGTCCGCGAGGAGATGCGCCCCGTCACCGCCCAGCGGCTCACCTCCCTCCTCGACGCCCTCGACGGCCTCGCCTCGCTGCGGCGCTCGGTGGAGAAGCGCGACATCGGCCGCATGCAGGCCCTCGACTTCTACAACCGGCTCGTCGACCCCTGCTACAGCTTCCTCGTCACCCTCCACGCCCTGGAGAACGTGGAGATGGACAAGCAGGGCCGCGCCCTCGTCGGCATCACGCGCGCGCGGGAGCTGCTCTCCCGCGAGGACGCCCTCGTCCTCTCCGCGCTCGTCGCGGACCGCGTCACCGTCGAGGAGATCCGCGCGATATCCGACCTCGTCGCCAACCGGAAGCAGTTCTACGAGGTCAACCTCGAACTCCTGCCCTCCGCCGAGCGCGAGCACTTCGAGAAGTACTGGCGCAGCCCCGACACCCAGCCGCTGCGCACCGCCGAGAACGCGGTCATCGAAGAGGGCCCCACCGACAGCCCCCGCGCCGTCACCGCCGAGCGGTGGCAGGACCAGGCGAGCCCCGTCCTCGACGACCTGGCCCGCGAGAACACCGCCGCCGGCGACCGCTACCAGGACCGGGTCCAGCCCGCCGCGTACAGCGTCCTCCTCAAGGTCGGCGTCGCCGGAGTCCTCGGCTTCCTCGCGCTGATCGCCTCCGTCGTCATCTCGCTGCGCATCGGCCGCGAACTCGTCCGCGACCTGCGCCGCCTTCAGAAGGAGGCCCAGGAGGTCTCCGGCGTCCGGCTGCCCAGCGTCATGCGCCGCCTGGCCGCCGGCGAACAGGTCGACGTCGTCACCGAGGTGCCCCACCTGCGCTACGGCGAGGACGAGGTCGGCCAGGTCGGCCAGGCGCTCAACACCCTCCAGCGGGCCGCCGTCGAGGCCGCGGTCAAGCAGTCCGAACTGCGCCGGGGCGTCTCCGAGGTGTTCGTCAACCTCGCCCGCCGCAACCAGGTCCTGCTCCACCGCCAGCTGACCCTCCTCGACACGATGGAACGGCGCACCGAGGACACCGACGAGCTGGCCGACCTCTTCCGCCTCGACCACCTCACCACCCGCATGCGCCGGCACGCCGAGGGACTCGTCATCCTCTCCGGCGCCGCCCCCTCCCGGCAGTGGCGCAAGCCCGTCCAGCTCATGGACGTGGTCCGCGCCGCCGTCGCCGAGGTCGAGGACTACGAGCGCATCGAGGTACGCCGGCTGCCCCGGCTCGGCGTGGGCGGCCCGGCCGTCGCGGACCTCACCCACCTCATCGCCGAGCTCCTCGAGAACGCCACGGTGTACTCGCCCCCGCACACCGCCGTCCAGGTGCTCGGCGAGCGGGTCGCCAACGGCTTCACCCTGGAGATCCACGACCGGGGCCTCGGCATGAACCCCGACGCCCTGCTCGACGCGAACCTGAGGCTCGCGGAGACCCCCGAGTTCGAGCTCTCGGACACCGACCGGCTCGGCCTCTTCGTGGTCAGCCGCCTCGCCCAGCGGCAGAACGTCCGGGTCTCGCTCCAGACCTCCCCGTACGGCGGGACCACCGCCGTCGTCTTCATCCCGGCCGCGCTGCTGACCGACGCCCCCGAGACCCAGGGCGCCGGATTCCGGCTCGACCGCACCACCCCGGAGCGCGCGGGCCGCGCCGACGACGCGGTCGGCGAGGGCGCCCTGCCCATGCGGCGGCCCGCCCTCACGAAGGTCCCCGACGTGACCGAGGGCCCCGGCCCGCTCGACGGCCCCGTGGAGCTGGAGGCCCCGCTCGGCACCGAGGACTTCGACGTCCTCCTCGACCGGTCGGCCGACCTCCTCGACAGCGACAGCGAGCGCGGCGGCCTCTTCCGTCCCCGCGACCGCCGCAGGACCGGACTCGCGCCCGCCGGCGAGCAGCACGAGCAGGCCCAGGACCGCACGGCGGGCCGCGCCGACCAGGACGCACCCGCCGCGGGCCCGGTCCTCGGCCCCGTGCCGCTGCCGCGCCGCCGCACGCCGACGCTCGTCGTGGACCACGGCCGCCGCCTCGACGGGCCGGACGGCGCCCACGCGCCGGCCGAGCGCGCGCACCCGCAGCCGGGGCGCACCCACGCGCAGGCCGACCGCGCCCAGCCGCAGCCGGACCGCGCGCACCCGCAGGACGACCGCCGCACGCCGCTCACGGCGGCCGGGGCCGGACCCGTCCTGGTCCCCGTACCGCCGGAGGGTTCCGTGCCGGCGGCTGGTCCCGTGCCTTCCGAGGGCCCGGACCCGTTCGGCGGACTGCCGCGCCGCGTCCGCCAGGCCAGCCTCGCGCCCCAGCTGCGCGAGGCGGAGGGCCGCTCCGGCACCGGCGCCGACACCGGCACGGCTCCGTCCGACGGGCCGGACTCCTTCGAACGCGATGCCGAGGAGGTACGCGCGCGCATGGCCGCCATGCAGCGCGGCTGGCAGCGCGGACGGCGGGACACCAGCGAGCCGGACGACCCGACAGCACCAGGAACGACACCCGAGGGGGACGGTCGATGACCGCACCGAACGCCGCAGCACCCAGCGCGACCTCCGGACACGGCAACGGAAACGGCGAGCTGAACTGGCTCCTCGACGAGCTCGTCCAGCGCGTCCGGTCCATCCGGAAGGCCCTGGTGCTCTCCAGCGACGGACTCCCCACCGGCGCGTCGCAGGACCTGACGCGCGAGGACGGCGAGCACCTGGCCGCGGTCGCCTCCGGCTTCCACAGCCTCGCCAAGGGCGTCGGCCGCCACTTCGAGGCGGGCAAGGTCCGCCAGACGGTCGTCGAGCTGGAGGACGCCTTCCTGTTCGTGACGGCCGCCGGCGACGGCAGCTGTCTGGCGGTGCTCGCCGACGCCGACTCGGACGTCGGCCAGGTCGCCTACGAGATGACGCTGATGGTGAAGCGGGTCGGGGCCCACCTCACGACGGCTCCCCGGTCCGGCCTGCCCTCGGGAGGATGAGTGGGACGGCATGAGTGACGAAGCCGATCGGAACCAGCCGGAGCGTGACCTGACCCCCGGCCACCACAGCTGGTTCGACGACGAGGCCGGGCCGGTGGTCCGTCCGTACGCGATGACCCGCGGCCGGACGAGCGCCGCCACCCGCCACCGGCTCGACCTGATCGCCGTCGTCGTCCCCGAGCCCGCCGCCGACGACCCCGGCCGGGACCAGACGCTCTCCCCGGAACACGTGGAGATCGTCGAGCGCTGCTCCGAGCAGCCCCAGTCGATCGCCGAGCTCGCCGCCGGACTCGACCTCCCCGTCGGGGTGGTCCGGGTCCTCGTCGGTGATCTCGTCGAGGACGAACTCGTCCATGTGACCCGCCCCGTTCCGCCGGCCGAGCTGCCGGACGTGAGCATCCTTCGCGAGGTGATCAATGGCCTTCGGGCGCTCTAGCCGCAAGAAGCCCTACGTCGAGCCGGTGACCCTGAAGATCCTCGTCGCGGGCGGGTTCGGGGTCGGCAAGACGACTCTGGTGGGCGCGGTCAGCGAGATCAGGCCGCTGCGGACCGAGGAGATCCTCAGCGAGGCGGGGCGGCCCGTCGACGACCTGCACGGCGTCGAGACCAAGACGACCACCACGGTCGCGATGGACTTCGGCCGGATCACGCTGCGCGAGGACCTCGTCCTCTACCTCTTCGGCACCCCGGGACAGGACCGCTTCTGGTTCCTGTGGGACGAGCTGGCCCAGGGAGCCCTGGGCGCGATCGTCCTCGCGGACACCCGCCGCCTGGAGGACAGCTTCGCCGCCATCGACTACTTCGAGCGGCGGGGCATCCCCTTCACGGTGGCCGTCAACTGCTTCGAGGGGGCCCGGCGCTTCCCCGCGGAGAGCGTGCGCGGCGCGCTCGACCTCGACCCCGAGGTGGAGCTCCTGATGTGCGACGCCCGGGACCGCGAGTCCGTGAAGGACGTCCTGGTCGCGGTGGTCCAGCACGCCCTCGTCCTCGCGGACCGGACCCCGACGGCGGTCACGACCTGACGGGGCGACCACGTGGCGGGGCGATCACCTGACGGAGCGGCTACCTGACGGGGCGCTCACCTGACCGGCCGGTCACGTGGCGGGGCGACACCAGGCGGCGGGTGCGCGGGGGAGGTCAGCGCACCGCCACCACCGCCGAACCGTGCCCGAACAGCCCCTGGTTCGCGGTGATCCCGACCCGCGCCCCCGGCACCTGCCGGTCGCCCGCCGTGCCGCGCAGCTGCCAGGTGAGCTCGCAGACCTGGGCGATGGCCTGCGCGGGCACCGCCTCCCCGAAGGAGCCGAGGCCGCCGCTGGTGTTGACCGGGAGCCGCCCGCCGAGGGCCGTCGCGCCGTCCCGCACCAGCTTGGCCCCCTCACCCGGCGGGCAGAGCCCGATGTCCTCGTACCACTCCAGCTCCAGGGCGGTGGACAGGTCGTACACCTCCGCCAGGGACAGGTCCTCGGGCCCGATCCCCGCCTCCTCGTAGGCGGCGCGGGCGATCGAGGCGCGGAAGGAGTGCGGGGCGGGCGGCAGCGCCGCGGCCGAGTCGGTCGCGATGTCGGGCAGGTCGAGGACCGCCTTGGGGTAGGTGGGGGAGACGGTCGACACGGCCCTGACCCGGACCGGATCGGGGCGCCCGTGCCGGCGTGCGAAGTCCATGCTGGACAGGACGAGCGCGGCGCCCCCGTCGGAGGTGGCGCAGATGTCGAGGAGCCGCAGCGGATCGGCGACCACGGGCGAGGCCGCGACCTCCTCGGGCGTCACGCGCGCGCGGTAGCGGGCCAGCGGATTGAGCGCGCCCGCCGCCGCGTTCTTCACCTTCACCTGGGCGAAGTCCTCGGGGGTGTCGCCGTACAGCGCCATCCTGCGGCGGGCGTAGAGCGCGAAGTACGCGGGGTTGGTCGCCCCGAGCACCCGGAACCGCAGCCAGTCCGGATCCCCGGGCCGCTCGCCGCCGGCCGGCGCGAGGAAGCCCTTCGGCGTCGCGTCCGCGCCGACGACCAGGACCACGTCCGCGAGGCCCGCCAGGATCTGGGCGCGCGCCGTCCCGACGGCCTGGGCGCCCGAGGCACAGGCGGCGTACACGCTGGTGACGCGGGCCCCCTGCCAGCCGAGCGCCTGCGCGAAGGTCGCCCCGGCCACGTACCCCGGATAGCCGCAGCGCATGGTGTCGGCGCCGACGACGGAGCCGACGTCGGACCAGTCCAGGCCGGCGTCCGCGAGCGCGGCGCGGGCGGCGGCCGTCCCGTACGAGACGAAGCTCCGGCCCCACTTGCCCCAGGGGTGCATTCCGGCCCCGAGGACGGCGACGTCGTTCATGACCGCTCCTCCGGTGTCACCGGCCGCCAGTTCCAGGTGGTCCAGGTGTGCCGGCCGTCCTCGTCGAGGACGCCCGGCACCACCTCGACCTCCGTCCCGACGGCGAGGTCGGCCGTGGACACGCCGGGTGCCGCCTGGCCGAGGACCACCATCGCCTCCGCCGCCAGCTCGACCGCGACCAGGGTGTACGGCTCCCAGGGCGCGTCCGGGTCGGAGACGTACGGCGCGGGCGGGCGGTACCGGGCGTCGGTGTACGACCAGACGCGGCCGCGCGGCGAGAGCGGGACCTCGGCCAGCTCGCCGCCCCCCGGACAGCCCGGATTGCGGCACCACTCGTCCTCGCGCGGGAAGAACACCGACGCGCAGGCCGTGCAGCGGGTGCCGAGCAGCCGGAACTCCGCCTCCGGCACGGTGTCGTCGGTGAACCAGCCGGCCACCACGGGTCTGCGCGTCCGTGCCATCGGGACCTCCCCTGAGCTGACGCTCCGTCAGAAGTGTGCGGGAAGTCTGCCACGCGAGGCCGGTGCTGAGAAGGGCTCAGCGCCCGGCCACGGAACGGCGCGCCACCGGGAAGTCGAAGAAGGTGTCCGGGAACGGCTCCGCCGCGAGCGTGAAGTGCCACCACTCCTCCGGCAGGTTCACGAACCCCTGCGCGGCGAGCGCCCCCTTCAGCAGTTGCCGGTTGGCCCGCTGGGCGCCCCGGATCCGGGGGTCGTCGGTGTGCGCGCGGGTGTCGAAGCAGTCGTACCCGGTCCCCATGTCCACCGAGTTGTCCGGAAAGCGCTCCCTCTTCGGGGCCCAGCACTCCACGAGCTCCTCACCCGGCACGTACGCGCGCGTGGGGACGGCCGGCAGCCGCACCACCGTCAGGTCCACGGTCGAACCGCGGCTGTGCCCGGACTTCTCCGCGATGTAACCGTCCGCGAACAGCCTCGACTTGTCGACGAGCGGATAGAACTCCTCCTTCATCCGCTCGTCCCGCAGGTCCTTCGCCCAGCGCACGAAGTGGTCCACGGCCCGCTGCGGCCGGTAGCAGTCGTACACCTTCAGCGTGTACCCCCGCGCGAGCAGCCGCAGCTGCGCGCGGTGCAGCGCCTCGGCCGCGGGGCGGGTCAGGATGCACAGCGGCTGCCGGTAGCCGTCGACCGGCTCGCCGACGAAGTTGTGCGCGGTCGTGTACCGCATCTCCTGGAGGATCGTCCGGTCCACGGAGCTCAGGGCCACGAACTCCCGGGGAGCCACGGGCTCCCGCTCCGGCTCGGGCGTGCCCCGGGCGGGGAGCAGGGCGTCGAGTGCGAGCGCGCCCCCGACCGGGTGCGCGGCCCCGGGAGCCGGCGTGGCCGAGGCCGGGGGAGCGGGTGCGACGACGGCAGCGCTGACGGCGAGGAGCCCGGCCGAGGCCGTGACGGCGAGGGTACGGAGGGCGGAGGCGAGTCCAGTCATGCGCCCCCGTCTACCAGTTCCGGCAGCGCGGGCCAAGGCCGATCGCGTACGGTCGGGCCGTGAAGGACACCCACTGCACCGCCTGCGGAGCCGCCCACGCGCCCGACGCCGGCTGGCCCCGCACCTGCCCGGCCTGCGGACACACCGCCTACCGCAATCCGCTGCCCGTCGCGGTCGCGCTGCTGCCCGTCACCGGCGCGACGGGAACGGGCCTGGTCGTCATCACCCGCACCATCGAGCCGGCGCGAGGCGGCACCGCACTGCCCGGCGGCTTCATCGACCACGGCGAGGACTGGCGCGCCGCCGTCGCCCGCGAACTCCGCGAGGAGACCGGCATCCCGGCCACGGCCGAGGACGTCCGGCTCGCCGACGCGCTGAGCTCCCCGGCCGGTCACCTCCTCCTGTTCGGCCTCCTCCCGGCCCGCCCGGCCGACCGGCTCCCGCCCTCGGCGCCCACGGACGAGACGAGCGGCCACCACGTCCTCACGGCACCCGCCGAACTGGCCTTCCCGCTCCACACGGAAGCGGTACGGAGATGGTTCGACGGCGCGTACGGGTGACGGATGTGACGGACCGGGCGACGCCGGGCCCTCTCACCGCCCCCGCACCACCACCGGCAGCCCCGCCTCCTCCACCCCGTCGTCCGTGACGCGCTCCACCACCACCCGGCCGTCCACCAGCCGCGACTGGTACCGCTCGATCGCGGCCGGCTCCCAGCCGTCCCCCGTGTCCCGCACCACGAGCCCCCCGCCGGTCCGCCCCTCGGCCGGCGCCCACACCTCCAGGACCGTCCCGCCCCCCTCGCCCCGCACGGGGAGCACCGCGCCCGCCCGGGCCAGGACCGGCACCCGGGAGAGCGGCGCGTCGAGCAGCACCTGCCCCGGCCCCTCGTACGCCCGCCCCGTCGCCGTGTCGTACCAGCGTCCCCGCGGCAGCGGCACCGCCCGCCGGTCCGCGCCCCGCGTCAGGACCGGCGCCACGAGCAGCGCGTCGCCGAGGAGGAAGGCGTCCTCGCAGTCCCGCAGCCCCCGGTCCTCGGGCGTCCCCCACCAGACCGGCCGCACGTACGGCGCTCCGGTCATCCGGGCCAGCCGGGCGAGCGTCGTGAAGTACGGGCGCAGCCGCTCCCGCTCGGCCAGCGCCACGCGCGCGTGCTCCAGGACCTCGGGACCGAACTCCCACGGCTCGCGCCGCCCGGCGTCGATCGCCGCGTGCGTGCGGAAGAGCGGGAGCCACGCGCCCAGCTGGTACCAGCGCAGGAACAGCTCCGGCGAGGGACTCCCGTCGAAGCCGCCGATGTCAGGCCCCGAGTAGGGCACCCCGCACAGCCCAAGGCCCAGGACGAGCGCGAGCGAGGCGCTCAGCCCCGGCCACCCCGTCGCCACGTCGCCGGACCAGGTGCCCCCGTACCGCTGCATGCCCGCCCAGCCGGACCGCGAGAAGACGAAGGGCCGCTCGTCGGGCCGCAGCCGGCGCAGCCCCTCGTACCCGGCCCGGGTCATCGCGAGCCCGTAGACGTTGTGCGCCTCCCGGTGGTCGCCGCCCCGCCCCTCCAGCGCGTGGCGCGCCGAGAGGGGGAGCGTCGGGTCGCCGAAGGGCGCGAAGGACACCGGCTCGTTCATGTCGTGCCACACCCCGGCGAAGCCCTGCCGCAGCCGCTCCTCGTAGAGACCGCCCCACCACTCCCGTACCGCCGGATCGGTGAAGTCGGGGAAGACGCACTCACCGGGCCACACCACCCCGCGCACCACCCGGCCCCGCGCGTCCCGGACGAACGCGTCCACCGCCGCGCCGCCGTCGTGGACCGGGTCACCGGGCTCCGCCTTCACCGCCGGGTCCACGATCGACACCAGCCGCACGCCCTGCTCCCGCAGCTCCTCCGCGAGCCCCGGCAGGTCGGGGAAGCGCTCCCGGTCGACGGTGAACACCCGGTGGCCGTCGTAGTGGTCGATGTCCAGGTGCACGGCGGACAGCGGCAGCCCCCGCTCCCGGTACCCGGCCACCACCCGCCGCACCTCCCGCGCGCTGTCGAAGCCCCAGCGCGCGTGCTGCGGGCCGAGCGCCCACGACGGCGGCAGCGCGGGCGCGCCCGTCAGCGCCGCCCAGCCGTGCAGCACGCGCGCGGGGGTGCCGACCACCACCCAGCAGCGCAGCGGCCCGCCCGTCATCCGCACCTCGCTCGTGCCCGGCCGGTCGTGCCCGGACCCGGCGCCCTCCTCGCCCTCGGCCAGCGTCACCAGGCCGTCCCAGGAGTTGTCGTGGAACGCCAGGTGCGTCCCCGCGTCCGAGACCACGAACTGGACGGGCATGGTGAGGGAGAGCGGATCGTCGCCGGGGCCGAAGCGGCCCCCGGGGTCGGTGTTCCACAGCCGGTACGAGCCGTCCCGCAGGCGCGGCCCCGCCGACCGGCCGCCGAGCCCGAAGAACCGCGCGTCCGCCGGCACCTCGCTGCGCTGCACCCAGCGCGCCCCGCCGGACCCGACGGCCGCGGCTCCGTCCGGCCGCTCCGCCACCGGCTCCCACCAGCGCGGCGGCAGGTCCCGGCGGAGCATCAGGCCCCCCGGGGTCCGGAGCTCCACCGCACCGTGCCGGGACACGGTCACCGTCACCCGCTCCGACACGATCCGCCAGCCGCCCTCGGTGTCCGGTTCGAGGCAGGCCCGGGGATCGGGGTCGGGCGCCTCGCCGGCCAGCGCGTACGAGGGGAGCGGACCGGCCCCGTCCCAGGCCCAGAAGACGGTGCCGCCCGACGACACGCACACCCGGAGCGAGGACCGGGCGAAGCGGACCGTCCCGCCCCCCGGCGCCGCCTCCGCGCCCACCGCGAGCCCCGGCACCCTGGCCCGCTCCGGCCCCCGGGGCGGCAGCCCCGACGCGTCCGCACGGCGCCGCCGCCACGCCGACCGCACCGCACGCACACCCTGCGCCGAACCGAACACCTTCATCGAACGCAGCAGTTCCCCACCGATCATGCAGCTCACCCTGCCACCCGTCCGAGGCCGAACCAGCTCCGTTCAGCTGCCGTTCACCCGTGGTGGGAGCACATGTTCAACTGCCTGACCATGGGCGGGCAGACCTGGTGCGAACGACGATCACATGGCATCGTCCTGTCAGCCGCGTCACGCGCACACCCCAGCACGTGCGCGAGACACACGCAGACCCGCGTACAGCCAGGGAGCCGCCCCCATGTCATCCGCAGCGCCGACCGAGCCGCTCTGGCAGCCGGACGAGGAACGCATCGCCAAGGCCGCCGTCACCCGCTTCCAGGCCTGGGCCGCCGAGCACCACGGAGCACCCGCCGACGGCGGGTACGCGGCGCTCCACCGCTGGTCGGTCGAGGAACTCGAAACCTTCTGGCAGGCCGTCGTCGAGTGGTTCGACCTCCGCTTCTCGACCCCGTACGAGCGGGTCCTCGGCGACCGCGCCATGCCGGGCGCCGACTGGTTCCCCGGAGCCACCCTCAACTACGCCGAGCACGCCCTGCGGGCCGCCGTCGAGCGGCCCCATGACACGGCCCTGCTCCATGTGGACGAGACACATGACCCCGCCCCGACCACCTGGGGCGAGCTCCGCCGCCAGGTCGGCTCCCTCGCCGCCGAGCTGCGCGCCCTCGGCGTGCGCCCGGGCGACCGCGTCAGCGGCTACCTGCCGAACGTCCCGCAGTCCGTCGTCGCGCTCCTCGCCACCGCCGCCGTCGGCGCCGTCTGGACCTCCTGCGCCCCGGACTTCGGCGCCCGCAGCGTCCTCGACCGCTTCCAGCAGGTCGAGCCGGTCGTCCTCTTCACCGTCGACGGCTACCGCTACGGCGGCAAGGAGCACGACCGCCGCGACACCGTCGCCGAGCTGCGCGCCGAGCTGCCCACCCTCCGCGCCGTCGTCCACATCCCGCTCCTCGGCACCCCCGCCCCCGAGGGCACCCTCGCCTGGGACGACCTGGTCGCCGCCGACGTCGAGCCGGTCTTCGAGCAGGTGCCCTTCTCGCACCCGCTGTGGGTCCTGTACTCCTCGGGCACGACCGGTCTGCCGAAGGCGATCGTCCAGTCCCAGGGCGGCATCCTCGTCGAGCACGTCAAGCAGCTGGGCCTGCACTGCGACCTCGGCCCCGAGGACGTGTTCTTCTGGTACACGTCGACCGGCTGGATGATGTGGAACTTCCTCGTCTCCGGCCTCCTCACCGGTACGACCGTCGTGCTGTACGACGGCAGCCCCGGCTATCCCGACACCGCCGCCCAGTGGCGCGTCGCCGAACGCACCGGGGCCACCCTCTACGGCACCTCCGCCGCCTACGTGATGGCCTGCGCCAAGGCCGACGTCCACCCCGGCCGCGACTTCGACCTCTCCGCGGTGCGGTGCGTGGCCACCACCGGCTCCCCGCTGCCCCCCGACGGCTTCCGCTGGCTCCACGACGAGGTCCGCGAGAACCTCTGGATCGCCTCCGTCAGCGGCGGCACCGACGTCTGCTCCTGCTTCGCCGGCGCCGTCCCCACGCTCCCCGTGCACATCGGCGAGCTCCAGGCGGCGGGCCTCGGCACCGACCTCCAGTCCTGGGACCCGTCGGGCAAGCCGCTGACCGGCGAGGTCGGCGAGCTCGTCGTCACCAACCCGATGCCGTCCATGCCGATCCACTTCTGGAACGACCCCGACGGCAGCCGCTACCGCGACAGCTACTTCGAGATGTTCCCCGGCGTCTGGCGCCACGGCGACTGGATCACGATCACGGACCACGGTTCGGTCGTCATCCACGGCCGCTCCGACTCCACCCTGAACCGTCAGGGCGTCCGGATGGGGAGCGCCGACATCTACGAGGCCGTCGAGCGCCTCCCCGAGATCCGCGAGTCCCTGGTCATCGGCCTGGAGGAACCGGACGGCGGGTACTGGATGCCGCTCTTCGTGCACCTGGTGGAGGGCGTCACCCTGGACGAGGACCTGATCGACCGCATCAAGCGGACGATCCGCGCGGAGCTCTCCCCGCGCCACGTCCCCGACGAGATCATCGAGGTCCCCGGCGTCCCGCACACCCTCACCGGCAAGCGCATCGAGGTCCCGGTCAAGCGCCTCCTCCAGGGCACCCCGCTGGCCAAGGCCGTCAACGCCGGCTCGGTCGACGACCTCGGTCTGCTCCACTTCTACGAGCGGCTCGCCGCCGAGCGGCGTCGCCGCTAGAAGCCGTCGTACGGGGGCCCGCCGATCCGTCCGGACCGGCGGGCCCCCGTACGTGCGTCCCGGTCAGCCCCTCGGCGCTTCACCGGGGGAGGCGGCCGCTCCCTTGGCGAGGACCGCCGACACCCCGAGCACCGCCCCGGCCGGGCCCGCCGGGGTGCTCCCGGCGAGGACGGTCCGCTCACCGAGGAACGCCGACGTCGTCCGGTCGAAGATCCACTGGGTCTGCTCGCCGTGTGCGGTACGGGCCACGGCGACGCCCTCGCGCCCGGCCGCGTCCTTCGCGGACGGCAGCACGGTCACCCCCGGGATCCGGGCCGCCGCCCCGTACAGCGCGGCGGTGACCTTCGGCGGGGCCCAGGTCTCGGCCAGCAGGGTGCCGATCGCGGTGAACGCCCGCTGGTCGGCATCACCCCGGCCGGCCCTCGTCTGCTCCCGGATCAGGCGCAGCAGCGCGTCCGGATCCGTCGGCAGGGCTGCCACGTACGTGTGGGTCGGGTTCGTGACGGAAGGGGGCGGGGCCGCCATCGTGGTCCTGCGGGGTGTGGCCCCGGGACCGTCCAGCGCGTACACGGGCGCCTCGGAGCCGAGTTCCGTGTCGGCGGCACCGGGCTCGCGCAGCAGCCCCGGACGGCTGCCGTCGGCGGGGAGCCACACCTCGCGCCGGTGGGCGGGCGGCAGCGTGGCGGGACCGCCGGACGCGTCGCGTCCCGCGTGGGCGACGAGACTCCTCACGTAGACGTACTCACCGGAGCGGACGTCCGGCGCGGGAGCGGAGGCCGCGGCGAGCGCGGCGCCGGACAGGATCCGCACGGCCTCGGGCGAGGCGGACGGACCGGCGGAGACGCGGCCGGGGGACCCGACGGGACCGTCCTGCGGCGCGAGCACGGCCACGCCCGCGACGACCGCGCAGGCGGTCATCGGTGCCACGATCCAGCCGAGCCGGAGCCCGCGTGCCCGTCCCGGGCGGGCGGCGGGGCCGTCCCCGGAGGCCAGGGCGGTCCGCAGGACGGCGTGCCTGAGGTGCCGCTCGCGCTCGGCCGTCGGCTCGGGGACCGGGGGAGGGGGCAGCAGCTCGGCGAGCTCGGCCCGCAGGAGCTCGTCCGCGTCGGCGTGCGGGCGGGGTGCGGAGGCGTTCATGCCTGGGTCTCCTGGTGCGGTCGGGGCGCGAGGCCCGGGCGGACGGTCGAGCGGCCGCCGCCGGGCGCGGCGAGCGCCCGACGGAGGGGACCACCGGTACGGGCGGGACGGTCCGGGGTGGGGTGTCCTCCTTGATCCGTGACCCCCGGAGCGGAGTGCGGGACCTGCCCCAAGGCTCCGGGACCGGTGTCTCGCACCGTGTCCAAGGTCCCGGGGGCGGGGAGTCGGACCTGCTCCAGGACATCGGGGGCGGGGTGTCGAGCCGGGTCTGTGGCTCCGGGGGCGGGGCGCCCGACCGGCTCCACGACCTCAGGGGCCGGGTGCCCCGACGTGTCCGTGGTCCCGGGAGCCGGGTGCGCCACCCGCTCTGCGGATCCCGCTCCGCCGCCCGGCCGCCCGGCCGAGCGCGCGTCGGGGGCGGACCGCTCGCGGCGCCGTCCCGCGCGCAGCTCCTCCTCCGCGAGCTTCCGGAGCCGCTCACGGGCCCGGGACAACCGCGAGCGGACGGTGCCGACCGGGACTCCCAGCGCCTCGCCGGCCGAGGCGTAGTCCAGGCCCGCCCACACCACGAGCGTGAAGACCTCGCGCTCGCGCCGCCTGAGCCTGCCGAGCGCCACCCGGGCGGCCCGGATCTGCTCCCCGTCCGTCACGCGGGCGAGCACGTCGTCGGCGAAGTCGGGCATGACCCCGCGCTCGGGGATCCTGGAGAGCGCGGCGTCCCGCCGACGCGCCTCGCGGGCGGCGCCGCGCATGATGTTGGTCGCGATGCCCAGCAGCCAGGGGCGCAGACTGCCGCCGTCGGCGTGCACCTTCCCGCGACACCGCCAGGCCTCCAGGAAGGCGGAGGACACGACGTCCTCCGCGGCCGCCCGGTCCCCGCACACCCGGTAGGCGTAGTGGTACAGCACGCGCGCGTGCTCGTCGTACGCCTCCCCGAGCGCCGCGGGGTCCCCGGCGCGGAAACGATCTCTCATAGGTGATTCCACACAGAGCACTGGCCCGCGGTGCGCCGGGGTTCCCGTGACCTGGACCACAGGTCCGAGCGCCTCAACCGCCGTACGTCGCCTGCGCGTCCCCCAGGACCTCGGCGAAGTCCGCCGCCAGCCGCACCGCGTCCGAGGGCGAGAGCCTCGCCGTGGTGATCCGCACGGCCGGCGGGGCCGCGACGCGGAACCGGGTCCCGGCCGCGACCCACCAGCCCTGCGTCCGCAGACCGTTGACCACCGCGGACTCGTCCCGTACCGGCACCCACACGTTCAGGCCGCTGGCCCCGACCGCCCGGATCCCGTACGCGCCGAGCGCGCCGATCAGCGCCGCACGCCGCTCCGCGTACGCCTCCTCGCCCGCCGCCACGAGCCCCCGGACCGTCGCGTCGGCGAACAGGCCGGCCACCGTTTCCTGGAGCACATGGCTGACCCAGCCCGAGGTCATCACCATCCGGCGGTCGTGCCGCGCCAGCGTCACCGCGTCGCAGGCGACCCCGGCCCAGCGCAGGTCGATGCCGAGGTGCTTCGACACGGTCCGCACCTGCGCCCACCGGTCGAGCCCCGCCGCCGCGAGCGTGTGGGCCGCCGCGCCGCCCACCTCCGCGTTGTGATCGTCCTCGACGACGAGCACCTCGGGGAACCCCCTGAGCACCGCCGCCAGTTCGTCCCGGCGCGCGCGCGTGAAGAAGGCTCCCGTCGGACACTGGCCGCGGGGGCTGCACACCACCGCGCGGACCCCGCCGCGCAGCGCGGCCCGCAGCGACTCCGGCACGAGACCCTCCTCGTCCACGGCCACCGGCACGGCCCGGAGCCCCAGCGCGGGCACCAGGTCGAGCACATGGTGGAACCCGGGGTCCTCCACCGCCACGGCGTCCCCGGGCCGCAGCTCCGTCGAGAGGAGCCGCGCGATGCAGTCCAGTGCGCCGTGCGCGAAGGTCACGTGCTCCGCGGACACCCCGTCCCGCTCGAACCACGCCCGGGTCAGCTCCTCCAGGTGCGCGAGCCGGGGCGCCGCGCGATGGGAGCCGTAGACGGGGTCGACGGCCGCCGGGGGCCGCAGGACGGGGAGGAAGGCGGGGTCCGGGAACCCGGCGGACAGGTCCACCAGACCCGGGGGCACGCGCGGGGGCCGCCGCGACGGCGCCGACGGCACGTCCGCCACCACGGTCCCGCCCCGGCCCCGGGTGACGATCAGCCCCCGCTGCCGCAGCTCCTTGTAGGCCGTGGCGACGGTTCCCGGACTCACCCCCAGCTCCTCGGCGAGCCGCCGCACCGGCGGCAGGGCGTCGCCCGGGGCGAGCCCGCCCTCGGACACGCCCCGCTCCACGGACGCGGCAATCCCCTTGGCCGTCGCCCCTTCGATCGCATATTGTGCTGCCACGTAGTCAATTATGTATCAATACGCAACAGTTGGCAAGGGGGACCCATGAGCCGCAGCACCACCCGACCCGACCGACCGCCCCTCAAGGACCGGATCCCCGGCGGCACCGACGGCCGCCGCATGCTCCTCATCGGCTTCATCGACAAGTGCGGCACCGGACTCTGGTCCACGGCCATGGCCCTCTACTTCACCTACGTCACGGGCCTCGGCCTCGGCCAGGTCGGCCTCCTCATCGCCCTCTCCGGAGCCGCCGGCATCGCCGGAGCCCCGCTCGGCGGCCGCCTCGCCGACCGCTTCCCCCTCGTCCGCGTCATCATCTGCACCCAACTCCTCCGCGCCGCCGCCCTCCTCGCCCTCCTCACCACCGACCACTACCTCCTGCTCGTCCTCTTCTCCGCCGCCGGCGCCCTCCCCGACCGCGCCACCAACGTCCTCACCAAGCTCTACGCCGCCCGCGTCGCCGGCCCCGACCGCGTCCGCTACCAGGCCATCAACCGCACCACCTCCAACATCGGCTGGACCCTCGGCGGACTCGGCGCCGCCGCCGCGCTCGCCATCGGCTCCACCACCGCCTTCCACCTCCTCCTCGTCGGCGACGCGCTGTCCTACCTGGTGATGGCTGCCCTCACCCTCCGCTGCGCCGAACCCCCCGCCCCCGCGGCCTCCCGCATCGCCGCCGCCTCCACCGACCCGGCCCCCACGACCAGGCCGTCCAACCCCTGGCGCGACCGCGGCTTCCTCGCCTTCACCACCGGAGAGGCCGTCTTCTTCCTGCACGACTCGATCCTCCAGGTCGCCCTGCCCCTCTGGATCGTCCACGCCACCGACGCCCCCGTCGGCCTCGCACCGCTCCTCATGGTGGTCAACAGCGCCCTCGTCGTCCTCTTCCAGGTGCCGCTCTCCCGCTTCGGCACCACCACCGACGCCGCCCGCCGCCTCCTCCGCCCCCTCGCCGGCCTCTTCACCGTCGGCACGCTCGCGCTCGCCGTCTCCGCCCTGGACGGCCGCGCCCTCGCGATCACCGCCCTGACCACGGCCGCCGTCGCCCTCACCTTCGCCGAGATGATCCACACCATCGTCTCCTGGGAGATCTCCGTCGCCCTCGCCCCCGACGACGCCCAAGGCGCCTACCTCGGCGTCCACGGCCTCGCCCAGTCCACCCAGCGCTTCGCCGGCCCCCTCCTCATGACCGGCCTCGTCTCCACCGGCCCCCTCGCCTGGCCCCTCCTCGGAGCCGCCCTGGTCGCCACCACCGCCGCGCAGAACCGGCTCGTCCGCCGACGCCTGGCCCCACCGTCACTGTCAGTGCCGAAGGTTACGGTGAGTGAGCACTGATCGGAGCGTCACCAGGGGGAGACATGACACGCACCGGAACCACCACCGCCCACCTCCGCCGCGCCCTGCGCCGCGAAGTCCCCAGCACCGTCGGCCTCCTCGCCGACGAGCAGGACTTCGCCGCGATGCGGCGCTACCGCACCTTCGTCTTCGACGACCACCCCACCTACCTCCGGCAGGTCGAAGCCCTCCTGCGGAACCTCGCCGACCGCGGCGGCCACACCACCGTCACCCTCTTCGACCCCGAGGAGTACGCCGCCTGGTGCGCCGAGACCGGCACCGACCCCGACCACCCCACGAGCCGCAGCCGCTTCACCGCCCACCTGGCCACCACCGGCGCCCGCGTCACCTACACCGGCCAGCCCCTCACCACCCTCCTCCCCGAGCTCGTCGACTCCGCCGTCCGCCAGGCCACCTGGGAGTACGCCACCACCGTCCTCGCCACCGCCGGAGACTGCGCCGGCTGCGGAAAGGACATCGGCAGGGCCGCCTACGACCGGGCGGCCCGCCTGCTCGTCCGGCTCCTCGAAGCAGCGGGCCCGGGCACCCACCACCTCGTGTGCAGCGTCCAGGCCGTGGACGAACCCCTCCTCGCCGTCCTCCACACCGACGGCACCACACCCCTCGACGCCACCGAGGGACCGGAGTTCACCGCGGTCCTCGCCACCGGCATCGCCCTCGCCGCACCCGGCGGCGTCGTGCTGCGCACCCACACCCCCGACGCCCCCGACCGGCTCCACGGCTGGCGCCTCACCGACGGCACCCTCACCCCCCTCACCGAGGCCGAGGTCTTCTCCGCCTACTGCACCGACGCCCGCACCGGCGAACCGCTCTCCCCGGAACCGGGCGCCGAGTACCGCGCCGGACACCCCCTCGCCCCCGACCCCGACGACGACTGGACCACCCACCACTGACCCCGGACACGAGGAAGGGGCTCCCCGCCACCACGTGACGGAAAGCCCCTTCCTCGATCGACCTCCGGGGATCACTCCCCGGACAGCACCGCCTGCGCGGCCAGCCGTGCCTCGTGCGCCGTGTCCGCGGCACGCGCCGCGGCCGCGGCCCGCTCGCACTGCGCCAGCGTGTACTTGGCGAGCGTCGCCCGCACATAGGGAATCGACGCCGCACCCATGGAGAGGGAGGTGACGCCCAGACCGGTCAGCACACACGCGAGCAGCGGATCCGAGGCGGCTTCGCCACAGACACCACAGCTCTTGCCCTCGGCCTTCGCCGCCTCGGCGGACAGTGCCACCAGGTCGAGCAGCGCCGGCTGCCACGGGTCCTGGAGCCGCGACACCGCACCGACCTGACGGTCGGCCGCGAAGGTGTACTGCGCCAGGTCGTTGGTGCCCAGCGAGAGGAACTCGACCTCCTGAAGGATCGAGCGCGCCCGCAGCGCGGCCGAGGGAATCTCGACCATCGCACCGAACTTCGCCCGCAGCCCCGCCTCACGGCACGCGTCGGCGAAGGCCTTCGCGTCCGTACGGTCGGCCACCATCGGCGCCATGACCTCGAGGTACACCGGCAGCCCCTCGGCCGCCTTCGCCAGCGCGGTCAGCTGCGTCCGCAGCACGTCCGGGTGGTCGAGCAGCGACCGCAGCCCCCGCACGCCCAGCGCCGGGTTCGGCTCGTCCACCGGCGTCAGGAAGTCCAGCGGCTTGTCGGCGCCCGCGTCGAGCACCCGCACGACCACACGGCCCTCGGGGAACGCCTCCAGCACCTTGCGGTAGGCCTCGACCTGCTTCTCCTCGGACGGCGCCTTCTTGCTGTCGTCCAGGAAGAGGAACTCCGTACGGAACAGACCGACGCCCTCGGCACCGGCCTCGACCGCCGCCGGCACGTCCGCAGGACCGCCGACGTTCGCCAGCAGCGGCACCTTGTGACCGTCGGAGGTGGCACCCGGACCGCTGGACGTGGCCAGCGCGGCCTTGCGGTCGGCGGCCGCCTTCGTCAGCTCCGCCTTCTTCTCCTCGCTCGGGTCCACGAAGAGCTCACCGGTCGAACCGTCGACCGCGATGAGCGTCCCCTCGGCCAGCTCACCCGCGCCCGGCAGTGCCACGATGGCAGGCACGCCCAGCGCCCGCGCGAGGATCGCGCTGTGACTGGTCGGACCGCCCTCCTCCGTGACGAAGCCGAGCACCAGCGCCGGGTCGAGCAGCGCCGTGTCGGCGGGCGCGAGGTCCCGCGCGATCAGTACGTACGGCTCGTCGCTGTCCGGCACGCCGGGCATCGGAACGCCCAGCAGCCGCGCCACGATCCGGTTCCGCACGTCGTCCAGGTCGGCGACCCGGCCCGCCATGTACTCGCCGGCCCCGGCGAGCAGCTCGCGATAGTGCGAGAAGGCGTCGTAGATACCGCGCTCGGCCGTGCTGCCGACCGCGATCCGACGGTCGACGTCGGCGATGAGCTCCGGGTCCTGGGCGATCATCGCCTGGGCCTCCAGCACCGCCTGTGCCTCACCACCGGCCAGGTTGCCCCGGGCATTGAGGTCCGCGGCCACAGCCTCCACGGCCTGGCGGGCGCGCCCCTGTTCGCGCTCCGCCTCGTCCGCGGGAATCTGCTTGGCCGGCGGCTCAAGGACCGCCGTACCCATGTGCCGGACCTCGCCGATCGCCACTCCGTGGCTGACGCCGACGCCTCGCAGCGTTGTCTCCATCTCACCCGTCTCCGATTGAGCGACGGCCCCGGCCGCCGCGTTGAATGTCGAACTCGCGGTCGTCACGAGGACGGACCGGCTCAGTTCCAGCCGAAGAGCACGTCGTCGGCCTTCACGTCGCCGGACTCGACGAGGTCGGAGAGCGAGTCGGCGACGGCCTCCAGGGCCACGACGGGACAGATGGGGGACTTGCCGGCGGCCTCGACCGCGGCGGGGTTCCAACGGACGACGGCCTGTCCGCGCGTCACCCGGTCACCCTTGTTCGCGAGGAGCTCGAAGCCCTCGCCGTTGAGCTGGACGGTGTCGATGCCGAGGTGGGTGAGCACCCCGTGTCCCTCGTCGTCCACGACGACGAAGGCGTGCGGGTGCATGGAGACGATGACCCCGTCGAGAGGGGAGACGGCCTCCGAGGGCTCACGTACGGGATCGATGGCGGTACCGGGCCCGACCATCGCACCGGCGAAGACCGGGTCGGGAACTGCGGCGAGACCGATGGCGCGTCCAGCAAGCGGCGACGTCACGGTTGTCATGGGAAGCCTCCCAGGGGCGGAGATTGTGTGGCGCCGTCACTACCTGTCCTGGACGGCGTACTGTTCTGAAGCGTATGTCATAGGAAGTCCCGGTTCCGCACGAGACGTACCCGTTGGTCGGAGCTAGGGACTACCGGAAACGATTTGCCTCTACTGACGGTGGGATGTACTGTCGTACTCCTGCCTGACCCCAACGCGGCCTTGAGTCGCGGGTCGGCAGCACCTATCAAGCCAGATCCTAACCCCAGTGGTCTACACCTCTGCGTGCTCGCAGGGAACGTGGTCAGGGGGGCCGAGAAAGCCTGGTAATGTTCAACCCCGCCGGGAACGGAAATCGCGAAAAGCGAATTCCTGCCCCAGCAGCCCGCTCCAGCGGGTGGCAAAAACGGAAATTCGGATCTGCTAAGCTGGAAAATGAAGGAAGCGCCCGGAGGGCCTGGAAACAGGAACGAAGGAAGCGTCCGCACCTTGAGAACTCAACAGCGTGCCAAAAATCAACGCCAGATTAGTT
>NZ_JBIARV010000008.1:0-381707 GCF_042890295.1 Streptomyces sp. NPDC002232
GCAGGGGGGACCCTGTGGGAGAGTAGGACGCCGCCGAACAATTTTTAGCCTCAACCCCTGGACCTTGTCCGGGGGTTGAGGCATTTTTGCGTTCTAGGCTGTGGTCATGCGATACGACCTGGTCATCTTCGACAACGACGGGGTGCTCGTCGACAGCGAGCCGATTTCCAACACCCTGCTGGCCGGCTATCTGACGGAGCTCGGGCACCCCACCACGTACGAGGAGTCCGTGCGCGACTACATGGGTTCGGCCATGCACACCATCCATGAGCGTGTCGAGGAGCGGAGCGGGCAGAAGCTGCCCGCGGACTTCGACGACGTCTTCCACTCCCGTGTGTTCGCCGCCTTCCAGGCCGAGTTGGAGCCCGTGGCCGGGGCCGGAGACGTCCTCAAGGGGCTTGCCGCGGCCGGCGTCCCGTACTGCGTGGCCTCCTCCGGCAGCCACGAGCGCATCAGGGTCGGTCACCGGAAGACCGGGCTCGACGTCTGGTTCACGGACGCGACCATCTTCAGCGCCGAGGACGTCGGCCGGGGCAAGCCGGCGCCCGACCTCTTCCTCCACGCCGCCGAGCGGATGGGGGTCGCGCCCGAGCGGTGTGTGGTGGTCGAGGACAGCGGGCCCGGGGTGCAGGCCGCCCTGGCCGCCGGGATGGACGTCTACGGGTTCACCGCCATGACCCCGGAGGCCAAGCTCACGGGGGCCAAGGGCTTCTTCGACAGGATGGATGGGCTTCCCGCGATTTTGGGGACGTGATCCATCTACCCAGCGGTAGTTTCCGGCCGTACGCTGTGCCGCCATGACGGATGCGCGTGTGCGGCGTGGGCGGGGAGCCCTGGCGGTCAGCTTCTTCGTGCAGGGGGTCACCTTCGCCCTGCTCGTGACCCGAATACCAGCGATCCAGGACCAGTACGGGATCTCGGACGGGCTGCTGCCGGCCTTCCTGGCGGCCGTCCCGATCCTGGCCGGTGTGGCGAGTGTGGTGACCGAGAAGGTCGTCGCGAGGGTCGGGCCCGCGGTGGTACTGCGGTGGGCGCAGCCCTTCGTGCTGCTGGCCCTCCTCGCGGTGGGCCTGGGGTCCGAGCTGTGGCACGCGGCGGTCGCCCTGGGGCTCTTCGGGCTGGCCGTGGGCGCCCTGGACGCCTCGATGAACATGCTGGGCGTCAGCCTCCAGCGGGCGTACGGGCGGAGCATCATGCTCGGCTTCCACGCCGCGTACAGCCTCGGCGGGATCGCGGGGGCGTCGCTGGCCTGGGTGGGGGCCCACTGGCACCTGTCGCTGTTCGTCTCGTACCTGCCGGTGGTGGCCGTGCTGCTGCCCGTAGTGCTCGTCGGCAGCCGGTGGTACGTGGGCGGCGGGGAGCCGGCGGTCGACGGGGCGGAGGCGGGCGGTCGGGGGAACGGTGTCGTCTTCAAGCTGCTGCTGCCGCTCTGCCTCGTGATGACCTTCGCGTACATCGGGGACTCGACGGTCTCCAACTGGAGTGCCAAGTACCTCCAGGACGTGCTCGGCAGCTCCGAGGAGCTGGCGACGGTGCCGTACAACGCGTACATGGTGACGACGCTGCTCGGGCGGGCCGTCGGGGACTTCGGGGTGCGGCGCTTCGGGGCCGTCCTGGTGGTGCGCGCGGGTGCCGTGCTCGCCGGGCTCGGGTTCGCGGTGGTCGCGGTGGCCCCGGGGTCCTGGGCAGGGATCGCCGGGTTCACGGTGCTGGGGCTCGGGCTGAGCGTGATCGTGCCGCAGACCTTCGCCGCGGCCGGGCGGCTGTTCCCGGGGGCCAGTGACGCGGCGGTGGCGCGGCTGAACGTCTTCAACTACGTCGGGTTCCTCGTGGGATCCCCGCTCGTGGGGGCGCTCGGGGACGCGTGGAGCTACCGGGGGGCGATGCTGGTGCCGATGGTGCTGGTGCTCGTCACGGTGGTGTACGCCACGTCGTTCGGCTCGCGCGAGGCCCGATACGGTGGCGGGCATGAGCGGCCGCGCACTGTTGATGTGGGATGAAGCTGTCACGCAGTACGACTTCGGGTCCGAGCATCCGATGGATCCGGTCCGGCTCGCGCTGACGATGTCGCTGGTGCGGGCCTACGGGCTCGACCGGGCGGTGAATGTGGTGGCTGCGAAGCCGGCCGGGGAGTCGACGCTTCGGCTCGTGCACCGTGAGGACTACGTCGCTGCGGTGCGGGCGGCCTCGGCCGATCCCCGGCACGCGGACCAGGCGTACGGGCTGGGCACGGTCGACGATCCGGCTTTCTCCGGGATGCACGAGGTGTCGGCGCTGATCGCCGGGCAGTCGGTGGGCGCGGCCGAGGCGGTCTGGCGCGGGGAGGCCGCGCACGCGGTGAACTTCGCCGGGGGGCTGCACCACGCCATGCCGGGGGCCGCCTCGGGCTTCTGCATCTACAACGACGCGTCGCTGGCGATCGCCCGGCTGCTCGAACTGGGCGCGGAGCGGGTCGCGTACGTGGACGTGGACGTGCACCACGGCGACGGGGTGCAGGCGGCGTTCTGGGAGGACCCGCGGGTGCTGACGGTCTCCCTGCACGAGCATCCGCGGACGCTGTTCCCGCAGACCGGCTGGCCGGAGGAGACGGGTGCCCCGGGCCCCGGGGAGGGCGGGGCCGTGAACGTGGCGCTGCCGGCCGGGACGGGGGACGCGGGGTGGCTGCGGGCCTTCCACGCGGTGGTGCCGGAGCTCCTGGCGGACTTCCGTCCGCAGGTGCTGGTGACGCAGCACGGGGCGGACACGCACTTCGAGGATCCGCTGGCGCACCTGGCGGTGTCGCTGGACGCGCAGCGGGCGGTGCAGGAGGCCTGTCACGAGCTCGCGCACGAGCACGCGGAGGGGCGCTGGGTGGCGCTCGGCGGCGGCGGGTACGCGGTGGTCGACGTCGTACCGCGGTCGTGGACGCATCTGGTGGGGATCGCGGCGCACGCCCCGGTGGATCCGGCGTCGGTGATCCCGGAGTCCTGGCGGGACGAGGTGTACGCGCGGACCCGGCAGCGGGGGCCGGCGCGGATGACGGACGGGCGGTGGCCGGTGGGCTTCCGCGACTGGGCCGGGGGGTACGACCCGGCGGACCGGCTCGACCAGGCGGTGCTGGCGACCCGGAAGGCGGCGTTTCCGCTGCGGGGGCTGCTGGCCTAGTCCCGGGGCCTCGGCCTGCCCGCGCTGGAACGTTTTCCCGGGTGTTACGCCGACGGTGGGGTGTCCGGGGGGTTTGGATCCCGGGGTGGGGGCGTTCCGGCAGCATCGGGTGGGTGTGGAGTACCGGGGCGCTGCGGGCGCATCTGTTGGCGGCGGGGTTGGCGGGCACGGTGGCGACCTCGCGGGAGGAGAACCTGCGGAGCTACCGGCTCTTCGCCGCGCGTGATCCGAGGGTGCTGCTGGGGCTCGACCCCGCCTGGGGGTGGGACGAGGCCGGTCTGCTGCGGCTGATGGCCGACAAGTGCGGGGTGTCGGGGGATCCGGGGCACCGGTCGGGGGCGGACGTCATCGATCCGGAGCGCACGGTGCGGGGGCTCGACGCCTTCGCGGCGCGCCTGGGCGCGGCGGCGGCGCGGCGGGTCCCGGTGCTCCTGGGGACGGGTCATCCGCACCGTCTCCTCGGTTTCTACGCCGCTCTCGCAGACGCGTTGTCGTCGGCGGGATGTCTTGTCCTCACACCGGCGCAGGGGCGATGTGTCGACATAACGACCCGGTTCGGCGTACGTACGTACCTCCTCGACTACGTACGGGGGGTCGCGCTGGTACGGGAGCCCGGGCCGTCCGGCGGGGGGCGTGTGCCGGGGGCGCACTGCCATTCGCCGCTGCCGGTCAGGGCCGCCCTGGAGAGCGCGGCGGACGGCGGCGGGCCGCTGCCGGAGCTCGTGGTGGGGGACCACGGATGGGTCTGCGGGGCAGGTCAGCTGGGTATCGAGGCCATCGGTCTGGCCGATACGGACGATCCGGCGCTGTTCGTCGGTGAGGCGGAGGGGCAGGTGTCGGTGGCCGTTCCGCTCGATGACGGCGTGCGCTCCGCCTCGTACCTCCCGCTGACGCGCTATGTACTCAATCGAGCGCGTCTGTCACGGTAAACGGCCGATGGCAGCTCCTCTTCCCCACTCGTACCACCCGCCCCTAGTCTGGAGAGTGAGCGCTCGGCGACGAAGAGTCACCGGAGGGGAAGCCGGTGGGCGTCGCGGCGGAAGGTACAGGTGGGTCATGGCTGCTGGCGAACGACCTCTCAACGAGGTCAAGTTTCTGACCGTGGCGGAAGTCGCCTCGGTGATGCGCGTCTCGAAGATGACCGTGTACCGCTTGGTGCACAGCGGTCATCTGCCGGCGATCCGGGTGGGCAGGTCCTTCCGGGTGCCGGAACAGGCGGTTCACGAGTACCTGCGGGAGTCCTTCGTGGGGGTGGGGACCGCGTAGAGAGCGCCCGGCCGTCGGGCCGGGAGCCCTGAACCGCCCTCGGAGTACGAGCCCGGTCCTCGGGACGGTAGGCTAGGCCGACGTAGGTCGTGTGGGCCCAGACGCCCCGCACCGATCCCCGCCGGGAGGCGGGGATGTTCCGAGAAGTGAGCGAGGGTAGTCGTGGGCTCTGTTATCAAGAAGCGGCGCAAGCGGATGGCGAAGAAGAAGCACCGCAAGCTGCTCAAGCGCACGCGCGTTCAGCGTCGCAACAAGAAGTAAGGCGACAGCTGCTCCGCAGCGTTTCGCGTCAAGCGTGGCCCTTCACCGTTCGCGGTGGAGGGCCACGCTTTTATCCCGCGGAAATCTCGAGGCGCTACGGTGGCGACCAACGGAAGACGGACGGAAGGCGCTGATCTTGGGCAGGGTCGTGCTCGTCACCGGTGCCGCCCGGCATCTCGGGGGCCGCTTCGTGCGGCGGATCCAGCGGGACCCGGAAGTGGAGCGGGTGGTCGCCGTGGACGCGATCGACCCCGCGCACCAGTTGGGCGCCGCCGAGTTCGTACGGGCGGACATCCGCCGGCCCGAGATCGCCAAGGTCCTCGCCGAGCACGACGTCGACACGGTGGTCCATCTGGACGTCACCGGTACGGCGCTCGGCGGCGGCGGGCGGACCTCGGTCAAGGAGACCAACGTCATCGGCACCATGCAGCTGCTGGGTGCCTGTCAGAAGTCGCCGCGCATCAGGCGGCTGGTCATCAAGTCCAGTACGAGCGTCTACGGGGCCGCGCCCCGGGACCCGGCCGTCTTCACCGAGACGACCGCCGCGAAGTCCCTGCCGAGCGGCGGCTTCGCCAAGGACGCCGTCGAGGTCGAGGGCTACGTCCGGGGTTTCGCCCGGCGCCGGCCGGACGTCGCGGTGTGCGTGCTGCGGTTCGCGAACATCCTCGGGCCCCGGATCGACTCGCCGCTCGCCGAGTACCTGGCGCTGCCGGTGCTGCCGACCGTCCTCGGCTACGACCCCCGGCTCCAGTTCGTCCACGAGGACGACGTCGTCGACGTCCTGCGCCTGGGGGCGCACGAGCCCCGCAGGGCGACCCAGAACAGCGGCACCTTCAACGTGGCCGGGGACGGCGTCCTGCTGCTGTCCCAGTGCGCGCGGCGCCTCGGGCGGCCGACGGTGCCGGTGCTGCTGCCCGCGGTCACCTGGGTGGGCACGGCGCTGCGCACGGTCGGGATCACCGACTTCGCGCCCGAGCAGATCCGGCTCCTCACGCACGGCCGGGTCGTCTCGACGGTCCAGACCCGGGAGGTCCTCGGCTTCTCCCCGCGCTACTCGACGGCGGAGGCGCTCGCCGACTTCGCGCGCGGCCGGGGGCCGGGACTGCTGCCGCCCGAGCTGCTCGCCGGGGCGGTGGACCGGCTCGCCGGGCGGCTGGGCACCACTGACGCTTCCACCCTTCACCACGGCGCCTGAGGAGACCCGACTGCGATGGCGGACGCCAAGGTCATTCCGTTCGACGACGACCGCTCACGGGCCCGGCGGCGGCCCGCCAGGGCCGAGGGCGAGGCGGCGGCCGTACGGGCCCTGCCGGGGGCCGAGGAGGTCCCGGGGGAGCCCGCGGAGCCGGCGGCCGTGCCACGGCCCCCCGTGCCCGCCGGGGCGGCTCCCGGGCCCGGCCCCGGGGCGGAGCCGGCCGGGGGTGGCCGGGGTGGCTGGGAGCGGCGGCTCGCGGGCGGGCTCGCGTTCCTGCGGCGGCGGGTCACCGGGGAGTACGAGGTCGACGAGTTCGGCTACGACGAGGAGCTCACCGACCAGGTCCTGATGTCGCTGCTGCGCCCGCTGTACGAGAAGTACTTCCGGGTGGAGGTGAAGGGCGTCGAGAACATCCCGGCCGAGGGCGGGGCGCTGATCGTCGCCAACCACTCCGGGACGCTGCCGCTGGACGGGCTGATGATGCAGGTCGCCGTCCACGACAACCATCCGGCCGGACGGCATCTGCGGCTGCTCGCGGCGGACCTCGTCTTCGTGCTGCCGGTCGTCAACGAGCTGGCCCGCAAGGCGGGACACACCCTGGCCTGCGCCGAGGACGCGGAGCGGCTGCTGCGCGCGGGCGAGATCGTCGGCGTGATGCCGGAGGGCTTCAAGGGGATCGGGAAGCCCTTCGGGGAGCGGTACAAGCTCCAGCGGTTCGGTCGGGGCGGCTTCGTCTCGACGGCGCTGCGGGCCGGGGTGCCGATCGTGCCCTGCTCGATCGTGGGCGCGGAGGAGATATACCCGATGCTCGGGAACGCCAAGACCCTGGCACGGGTCCTGGGCTTCCCCTACTTCCCGCTCACGCCGACCTTCCCCTGGCTGGGGCCGCTCGGCGCGGTGCCGCTGCCGACGAAGTGGACGATCCAGTTCGGCGAGCCGATCCCGACGGACTCGTACGCGCCGGAGGCGGCGGAGGACCCGATGCTGATGTTCAACCTGACGGACCAGGTGCGGGAGCAGATCCAGCACACGCTCTACAAGCTGCTGGTGCAGCGGCGCTCGGTGTTCTTCTGACCCGGAGAGACCCAGGCAGACCCCGACAGACCCCGGCAGGAAGGAAGGGGCGCCCCCCGTCCGTGGGGGCGCCCCTTCTCCGTGTCAGCGAGCGTCCTCGCTGTCGATGCCGAGGCCCGGAAGCAGGCCCGGCAGGAGTGGCGGCAGGGTCACGTCCGGCACGTCGGGGGTCGGGTGACCCTCGGTGGGTGCCGCCGGCGTGCCCGTCGGGGAGGGCTTGAGCAGTCCGCCGGCGCTGCCGCCGAGCAGGCCGTCGTCCTCCGGCGCGTCCGTGCCGCCGCCCGTGCTCGGGGTGGTTCCCGTGCTGGGCCCGGACGAGTGCGGCGGGGCCGAGTGGCTGCCCGGGGCGGAGGACTGCGGGCCGGTGTGGGGGTGCTGGGTGCCCGCGCCCGGGGTGCTGCTTCCCGGGGTGCGGGGCCCGCCGCTCGGGCCCGTGGAGCCGACCGCGCCCTTCTGGGGGGTGCGGGGCAGCATCGACTGGAGCGGCTGGACCTCTTCGTCTATGGCGTCGAAGACGTCCGTCACCTCGCTGCCGACGTCCGCCAGCTGGACGGGGAGCCGGTCGCGCAGGCCGTTCCAGGTGTCCCGGTGGGCCTGGGCGAAGGAGTTGAGCCGGGCCATCGGGCCGATCTCGCCGTCCCGCTCATAGGCCGCGTGGAGCAGCCGGTGGCCCTCGGCGGCGTCGTGCGTGACCCCGCTCAGGACGCGCCGGATCTCGGCGAGGGACTCGTGGTCGAGCTCCCCGAAGCGGCCGCGCTCCATGAGTCTGCGGGCCTCGCTGAGGCGGGTGGAGGCCTGGTCGAGGTAGATGCCGCCGCGGTCCGCGTCGTCGTCCGCCATGCCCAGCTTGATGTCCTCCATGCCCCGCTTGAGCCCGTAGAGGGAGTCACCGGGGAGGGCGTCGGAGCTGGCCGCGGCCACCCCGCCGAAGGCGCCCGCCGCGACGCCGACCGTGAGGCCGCCGGCGGCGAGGCCCTTGGTCCAGCGGGACCTCGGGCGCAGTTTCCGGAGGGGGGACGCCCGGTGGGCGCCCTTCCCGGAGGACGTCCGCTGCTCCGGGACCGAAGGGCCCGCGCCGGCGCCCCCTTCCATGAGCATCGCTTCCATGGCGGCGACGAGCTGCGCTCGCTGCACCACCTTGACCTCGGGGTCGAGCTGTGGCTTCGGCAGCTCGCCCAGGCCGTTCGCCAAGGCCAACAGCTGTCCGTGTCCGGCGGGTTCGGCCGGTTCCGCCGGGGCCTCGGGCTGATCGGCCGCCGCGTCCTCGGACGCCCGGTCCTCCAGGGCCTGGGCGAAGGCGTTCGCCCGCCGGTGCGCCGATACGTTCGCGATCACTGGCGGCACCTCCTCTCGTCATGACGGTCGACTCCCCGGGGTGTCCGGAAGGTTGCACACCTTGAGCACATCCACTCGAAGGAGTGAGTGGCTGCGGACGTGGCGTGACCAGAGGGAGCCTGCATCCCGCACAACGAGCGGCGCGGCACTTGGGTTACGCGCGAAAGATGATCGGACCAGTGCGTCATCGGAGCGTCACCGACTGTGAGTTGGGCAGGGGTCGTGGGGATGTGGGGGGAGGTGGGTGCGTGGGGGCGCGGACCGGGGTGGGGGAGCGCGTGTGGGGGGCGCGGAACGGTCAGCGGGCGTCGTCCGGGAGGAGGCGGGCGAGGGTGCGGACGGCCCGGTACTGGAGGGTCTTGATCGCCCCCTCGTTCTTGCCCATGACCCGGGCGGTCTCGGCGACCGAGAGGCCCTGGAGGAAGCGCAGGGTCACGCACTCCTGCTGCTGGGGGTTGAGGCGGCGGACCGCGTCGAGGAGCGCCGCGTTCGACAGGGACTCCAGGACGGAGTCCTCGGGGCTGCGCTCGACCTCGTTGGCGTCGAGCATCTCGCCGGTGGTGACCTCGAGGCGGAAACGGCTGGACTTGAAGTGGTCCGCGACCAGGTTCCGCGCGATGGTGACCAGCCAGGCGCCGAAGTCGCGGCCCTGCCAGGTGAAGGTGGAGATCCGGCGCAGGGCGCGCAGGAACGTCTCGCTGGTGAGGTCCTCCGCCGTCGCCTTCCCGCCGACGCGGTAGTAGATGTAGCGGTAGACCGTGTCGCTGTACTGGTCGTACAGGCGGCCGAAGGCCTCGGCCTCGCCCGCCTGGGCGCGCTCGACCAGGTCCATCATGCGGGCGCTGTCGCTGTCGGCCGTGGGGCGGCGGGCGGTCGTCGAGGTTCCGGAGCCGGAGCGGGCGCCCCGTCTGCTCACGGCGGCGCCGCCCTCGGCCAGGGCGTAGCAAGGACCGGCGGGTGCCGGTGCGGCGAAGGCGAAGGCGGGGACAGGGCCGGCGTACGCGGTGGGGACGAAGCCGCGCAAGTGGTCGAGGACCGTTGCGCGCAGCGTAGCCAGGCCCGAGGCGTCAACCCCGACGTGTGGGTACACGGGACTCCCAGAGGCAGAGCTTCCATCACGTGCAGTGCGGGACCGTTCACCCGTCGTGGCGACGTGAGGGGTCCTTTGTGCGTTTGAGGAGAATAACGCTTCGTACAGGCAGCGCTACACCCAGTTGCTCAAATCACCGGTTACGACGTATCTGTTACTGCTTGTAGTCGCATCAAGGCACAGTTTGTGACCGGTCTTTGATCACTTTGCTTCCGAGTGTGACTGCGCGAGCGATGCGTTGTGCTCAAGTGCGGGACCGGTGAGTGATCGGGGCCGCTGCGGGGTAAGGAGCCCGGAATGCCCGGGAGTCGACGTGTGCGGTGCTGTTCGACCACGGACGGCTGAGCGCGGCTGGTCCGGGGTTGTCGCAGTCGATCGCAGCCGAAACGTATCGCCAGGCCGGCGGCGTGCCGGAGCGCGGGAGCTCCGGGCGGTGCGTCAGTGGCGGCGGCGGTGCAGGGCGACCGCGGCGGCGGTGCCGCCGGCCAGCGCGCCCAGGCCCGCGGCGGCGGGGATGCCGACCTTGGCGGCCTTGCGGCCGGTCCGGTAGTCGCGCAGCCGCCAGTCCCGGTCCTTCGCGTGCTTGCGGAGCTTGGCGTCCGGGTTGATCGCGTACGGGTGGCCCACCAGCGACAGCATCGGGATGTCGTTGTGCGAGTCGCTGTACGCCGCGCAGCGGCCCAGGTCGAGCCCCTCGGCGGCGGCGAGGGCCCGCACCGCCTCGGCCTTGGCCGGTCCGTGCAGGGGCTCGCCTACCAGCCGGCCCGTGTAGACGCCGTCGACCGACTCGGCGACCGTGCCGAGCGCGCCGGTCAGTCCCAGGCGGCGGGCGATGATCGTGGCGGTCTCGACCGGGGCCGCGGTGACCAGCCAGACCTTCTGGCCGGCGTCCAGGTGCGCCTGGGCGAGGCCCCGGGTGCCGGGCCAGATGCGGTCGGCCATGTACTCGTCGTAGATCTCCTCGCCGATCGACATCAGCTCGGCGACCCGGTGGCCCTTCACGATGGACAGGGCGCTGTCGCGGGCGTCCTGCATGTGCTCG
This sequence comes from Streptomyces sp. NPDC002232, assembly GCF_042890295.1. Taxonomy (NCBI): domain Bacteria; kingdom Bacillati; phylum Actinomycetota; class Actinomycetes; order Kitasatosporales; family Streptomycetaceae; genus Streptomyces; species Streptomyces sp. NPDC002232. Next base: position 10,408 of record NZ_JBIARV010000008.1, read on the forward strand.
GGGTCCTCGACGCCGGCGAGCCGGAACCAGGCCTGCTGCCAGGCGAAGCGCGCGAGTTCGCGGCGCTGGAAGAACTTCCGCTTGTACAGGCCGCGACCGAAGTGGAAGATCGCGGCGCCCTGCATCACGGTGTTGTCGAGGTCGAAGAAGGCGGCCGCCCGGACGTCGCCGACGACCGGGAACTCCGGCTCGGCCGGCTCCGTCTCCGCGGCGGCGGACTCCTCGCGCTCCTGTTCCAGCTGGAGCGAGGACTTGCGTGCCGCCTCGGCGGCGGCCTCGCCTGCCAGGACGCTGCGCGCGGTGGCGGAGCGCCTACGGGGGGTGAGCCATCCCAGAGCGGCCATGCCGTTGAGCATAGCCAGTCTGTTCGGTACTTCCCGACTTGTGGGGATGCCGTGGTGTGAACAGTGGGGTACTCCACTGTTACCGGCGTCAGAATGGACGCCATGTTCGGACGTACGAAGAAGAAGGACGCCGCGTCGCGCACGGTGACGCTGATCGGCAAGCCCGGATGCCATCTCTGCGACGACGCCCGCGCGGTGGTCGAGGCCGTGTGCGCGGAGACCGGAGCATCCTGGGAGGAGAAGGACATCACCCGGGACGAGGAGCTCCACCGGGCCTACTGGGAACAGATCCCCGTGGTCCTGATCGACGGCGAACAGCACACCTTCTGGCGTGTCGACGCCGAGCGGCTCCGGCGCGAACTGGGTGCCTGACCGGAAGGCGGCTACCATCATGGACGTTTTGTTGGGTTTCGGGGGCGGCATCGTGAGGAGAGTGTGCGGCTTTGCCCCCTTCGGGTTCTCAACGCACTGAAGCGCTCCGCGGTTCCGCGACGATACGAACCGGCCGCGTGACCCCGGTCACTTTGGGCGGACAAAACGGACACCATCTTTGTGCACGCGTTCACAAAGACATAGCCTGCATTCGACGGGGCGGTCTTGTGACACACGGCCGCCTACAGCCCCGCTCATCCCGCAGGAGCACCGTGGCAACTGGCCGAACTCACCGACCGGCGACCCGTAGCCGAGGAATTCCCGAGGCCACCGTCGCCCGGCTTCCGCTGTATCTGCGCGCACTCACCGCGCTCTCGGAGCGCTCCGTACCCACGGTCTCCTCCGAGGAGCTCGCGGCCGCGGCGGGGGTCAACTCCGCGAAGCTGCGCAAGGACTTCAGCTACCTCGGCTCGTACGGCACCCGCGGTGTCGGCTACGACGTCGAGTACCTCGTCTACCAGATCTCCCGTGAGCTGGGGCTCACCCAGGACTGGCCCGTCGTCATCGTCGGCATCGGAAACCTGGGCGCCGCCCTCGCGGGCTACGGCGGCTTCGCCTCCCGCGGCTTCCGCGTCGCCGCGCTCATCGACGCCGACCCCGCCATGACCGGCAAGCCGGTCGCCGGGATCCCCGTCCAACACAGCGACGACCTCGAGAAGATCATCGACGAGGACGGCGTCTCCATCGGCGTCATCGCGACCCCGGCCGGCGTCGCCCAGCAGGTCTGCGACCGGCTCGTCGCCGCCGGAGTCACCTCCATCCTGAACTTCGCCCCGACCGTCCTCTCCGTCCCCGACGGCGTGGACGTCCGCAAGGTCGACCTCTCCATCGAGCTCCAGATCCTCGCCTTCCACGAGCAGCGCAAGGCCGGCGAGGAGACGAACGCCGAGGACGCCCCCGACGCGGGCGCCGACACCTCCGCCGTCGCACCCCCGGCCCCCCGCGGCGCCGCGGGCGGCACCGGCCGCAAGGGACCCGACGGGGACGTCCCCGCGGTGATGCCGGCATGAGCCTCCTCGTCGTCGGACTGAGCCACCGCAGCGCCCCCGTCTCCATCCTGGAGCGGGCCTCGCTGCCGGCGGACACCCAGGCCAAGCTCCTCCAGGACACCCTCGCCGCCGAACCGGCCGCCGAGGCCACCGTCCTGGCCACCTGCAACCGCATCGAGCTCTACGCCGACGTGGACAAGTTCCACGCCGGCGTCGCCGAGCTGTCCACGCTGCTCGCGCAGCACAGCGGCGTCGGCCTCGACGAGCTCACCCCCTATCTCTACGTGCACTACGAGGACCGGGCCGTCCACCACCTCTTCTCGGTGGCCTGCGGTCTCGACTCCATGGTCGTCGGCGAGGGCCAGATCCTCGGCCAGATCAAGGACACCCTCGCCCTCGGCCAGGAGCTCCACACCGCCGGGCGGCTCCTCAACGACCTCTTCCAGCAGGCCCTGAGGGTCGGCAAGCGCGCCCACAGCGAGACCGGGATCGACCGGGCCGGGCAGTCCCTCGTCACCTTCGGCCTGGAGCAGCTCGCCCAGGACACGGACGTCGAGACCTGGGCCAAGGGCAAGCGCGCCCTCGTCATCGGCGCCGGCTCGATGTCCTCCCTGGCCGCCGCAACGCTCGCGCGCTCCGGCGTCTCCGAGATCGTCATCGCCAACCGCACCCTCACCCGCGCCGAGCGCCTCGCACAGATCCTGGGCGAGGCCGGCGGAACGGGCGTGGCCGCACGCGCGGCCGAGATGGTTGCCGTCGGCGACGAACTGACACGTGCCGACATCGTCGTCTCCTGCACCGGCGCCACCGGACTCGTCCTCACCGGCGACGCCGTCGAGGACGCCACCCGCGGCCGCCGCACCCCGCTCTTCCTCCTCGACCTCGCCATGCCCCGCGACATCGACGCCGCCGCCCACCGGATCCCCGGTGTCCGGCTCGTCGACATCGAGTCGCTCGCCGAGGCCTCCGCCGACGCTCCCATGGCCGCCGACGTCGACCAGGTCCGGGGCATCGTCTCCGACGAGGTCGCCGCCTTCGGCGCCGCCCAGCGCGCCGCCCACATCACCCCGACCGTCGTCGCCCTGCGCACGATGGCCGCCGAAGTGGTCGCCGGCGAGGTCGCCCGGCTCGAAGGCCGCCTCCCCGGCCTCGACGACAAGCAGCGCGCCGAGATCACCCAGACCGTGCGCCGCGTGGTCGACAAGCTCCTGCACGCGCCGACCGTGCGGGTCAAGCAGCTGGCCAGCGAGCCCGGCGGCGCCGGGTACGCGGACGCGCTGCGGACACTCTTCGACCTCGACCCGGAGACGGTGGCTGCCGTCAGCCGGGCCGACCTGAATGACGCCGACGTCAAGAACCGAGGGCGAGTATGACCGAGAGGGCACTGAGGCTCGGGACCAGGCGCAGCAAGCTCGCCATGGCCCAGTCCGGGCACGTGGCCGACGCCGTCCGGCGGCAGACCGGCCGGCCCGTCGAGCTCGTGGAGATCACGACGTACGGGGACACCTCCCGGGAGCACCTGGCGCAGATCGGCGGCACCGGCGTCTTCGTCGCCGCCCTCCGCGACGCGCTGCTCGCCGGCGAGGTCGACTTCGCCGTCCACTCCCTGAAGGACCTGCCGACCGCACAGCACCCCGACCTGGTGCTGGCCGCGATCCCGCGCCGCGAGGACCCGCGCGACGTCCTGATCGCGGGCGAGGGCGTCACGCTGGACACGCTGCCCGAGGGCGCGCGTGTCGGCACCGGCTCCCCGCGCCGGATGGCCCAGCTCCACGCCCACGCGCGGAGCCACGGCCTGCACCTCACCTGCGTCCCCATCCGCGGCAACGTCGACACCCGCGTCGGCTTCGTCCGCAAGGGCGAGCTGGACGCGGTCGTCCTGGCCGCGGCCGGACTCAACCGCATCGGCGGCAAGGACGAGCTCCTCGGCGGCCTGTCCGCCGAGGAGCTGGCCGTCGACACCGTCCTGCCCGCCCCCGGCCAGGGGGCCCTGGCCGTCGAATGCCTGGCGTCGAACACCGAACTCGTCGCCGCGCTCGCGCCGCTCGACGACCCGCACACGCGGGCCGCCGTGACCGCCGAGCGATCCCTGCTCGCCGCCCTGGAGGCCGGCTGCTCCGCACCCGTGGGTGCGCTCGCCGACCTGCTGGCCGACGACCCCGGTCACGGGCAGGTTGTCACCGAAATGCGCCTGCGCGGCGTCGTCGGCACCACCGACGGCTCGACGCTGGTGCAGCTGTCCACCACCGGACCCGTACCCACCTCGCACGACGAGGCCCTGGCGCTCGGACGCGAACTCGCGGACGAGATGCTCGCCAAGGGTGCGGCCGGTCTTATGGGGGAGCGAGCACTTTGAGCCCCACCAGCCCGACCACCAGCCCCCTGTCCCCGGTCTTCGCGGGCCACGGGCACGTCACGTTCCTCGGCGCAGGCCCGGGCGACCCCGGACTCCTGACCCTCAGGGCCGTCGAGGCCCTCGCGGGGGCGGACGTCCTGATCGCCGAGCCGGAAGTGCTCGACGTCGTTCGTGGCCATGCGCGCGCGGGGGTGAGCACGCCTGAGCTGACGGTTGTTGACGAGGCGTCAACAACCGCCGGAGTCCCCGTGTTGAGGGATGCGGCCAATCTTGTCATGGAGGCCGCGAGGGGCGGCAGGCGGGTCGTCCGTGCGGTGACGGGCGACCCCGGACTCGACGGGAACGCGGGAGCCGAGATGCTCGCCTGCGCCGCAGAGGGCATCCCCTTCGAGGTCGTCCCCGGTGTCGCCACCGCCGTCGGCGTGCCCGCGTACGCCGGTGTGCCGCTGCGCGACGCACAGGGCACCGACGTGCGCTTCGTCGACGCGCGCACCGCCGACGAGCGGTGCTGGGCCGAGGTCGGTGCCTCCGACGGCACCGTCGTCGTCTCCGCGTCCCTGGACTCGGTCGCCGCGGCGGCCGGTGAGCTGGTGGCGGCTGGCCGTAAGCCGGACACCCCGCTCACCGTGACCGTCGCCGGTACGACGACGCGCCAGCGCACCTGGAACGCGACGCTCGGCACCATCGCCCAGGTCTTCAAGCAGGGCAAGGTCCTCCCCTCGCCCGAGGGCCACCGGCCGGTCATAGCCGTGGTCGGCGAGCGCAGCGCCCCGGCGCAGCGGGACCAGCTGTCGTGGTTCGAGTCCAAGCCGCTCTTCGGGTGGCGGGTCCTCGTGCCGCGCACCAAGGAGCAGGCCGCGTCGCTCTCCGACCAGCTGCGCTCGTACGGCGCGGTGCCGCACGAGGTGCCGACCATCGCCGTCGAGCCGCCGCGGACCCCGCAGCAGATGGAGCGGGCGGTCAAGGGGCTCGTCACCGGACGGTACGAGTGGATCGCCTTCACCTCCGTGAACGCGGTCAAGGCCGTACGCGAGAAGTTCGAGGAGTACGGGCTCGACGCCCGCGCCTTCGCCGGGATCAAGGTCGCGGCGGTCGGCGAGCAGACCGCCGCGGCGCTGGTCGACTTCGGCGTGAAGCCCGACCTGGTGCCCAGCGGCGAGCAGTCCGCCGCCGGACTCCTGGAGGACTGGCCGCCCTACGACCCGGTCTTCGACCCGATCGACCGCGTCTTCCTGCCGCGCGCCGACATCGCGACCGAGACGCTGGTCGCGGGCCTCATCGAGCTCGGGTGGGAGGTCGACGACGTCACCGCCTACCGGACCGTACGGGCCTCGCCGCCGCCGGCGGACACCCGGGAGGCGATCAAGGGCGGCGGCTTCGACGCGGTGCTCTTCACGTCCTCGTCGACGGTGCGGAACCTGGTCGGCATCGCCGGCAAGCCGCACAACGTGACCGTGATCGCCTGCATCGGTCCCGCCACGGCCAAGACGGCCGAGGAGCACGGGCTCCGGGTCGACGTGCTCTCGCCCGAGCCGTCGGTCCACAAGCTCGCCGAGGCACTGGCGGACTTCGGGCTGCGGCGCCGGGAGTCGGCGCTGGAGGCGGGGGATCCGGTGACGCGGCCGAGTGAGCGGCGGCCGGGGGCGCGGCGGCGTCGTACGACGTAGCGGTTCGGTCTCTCCTCGCGCGGGGCGCGGGCCCGTCTTCACGGACGGGGCCGCGCCCTGCGGGCGTCGCGGGCCTGCGCGCCGCCGGTTGTGGGCCCGCGCCCGGTGCCCGTGGGGGCCCGCCGCTGTGGGCCCGCGCCCGCTGCCGGTCGGGGTCTTCGCCCCGCGCGCGTCGTGGGCGCCTCGCCCACGCCCGTGTGGGGCCGTCGCCCACGCCCGTGTGGGCAATCGTCCCGCTGGGGCGGGACGGGTGGGCACACGGGACGGCGCCCCTTAGCGGCGCCTCCGCGTTCTGTGCCCTGGCCCGCACCACCTGGTGCTGCACCTGTCGGTGCGGGTCCAGGTCCAGGAGCCTCTGGCGCCGGCAGGGCGCTGGTCCGTTGTGCCCACCCGTTCCGCCCCTTGCGGAACGCCTGCCCACAACGGCGGGGCGCGGGCCCACAGCGGGGCGGGGCGCTGGCCCACAGCGGGGTGAGGAGCGGGCGCCCGTGTGGGTCCGGCGGTGGGGCGTATGCCCACAACGTGTCTGTAAGGGCATCGTGCACGCGGGCGTAGCCTCGGAATATGAACTCGTACGGATCCTTTCCCGGGGCCCGCCCGCGGCGGCTGCGGACGACACCTGCCATGCGCCGGATGGTGGCCGAGACCCGCCTGCATCCCGCCGACCTGATCCTGCCCGCGTTCGTGCGCGAGGGGATCAGCGAGCCCGTGCCGATCCAGGCCATGCCCGGCGTCGTCCAGCACACCCGCGACACGCTCCGGAAGGCCGCCGTGGAGGCGCTGGAGGCCGGGGTCTCCGGGATCATGCTCTTCGGCGTCCCCGAGGACGCCAAGAAGGACGCCGCCGGAACGGCCGGGACCGACCCCGACGGGATCCTTCAGCTCGCGATCCGCGACGTGAGGGCCGAGGTCGGCGACGACCTCGTCATCATGTCCGACCTGTGCCTCGACGAGTTCACCGACCACGGCCACTGCGGCGTCCTGGACGCCGAGGGCCGCGTCGACAACGACGCCACGCTGGAACGTTACGCCGAGATGGCCCAGGTCCAGGCCGACGCCGGCGTCCACGTCGTCGGCCCCTCCGGGATGATGGACGGCCAGGTCGGGGTCGTCCGGGACGCCCTGGACACCATCGGCAAGGAGGACGTGTCGATCCTCGCGTACACCGCGAAGTACTCCTCCGCCTTCTACGGCCCCTTCCGCGAGGCCGTCGGCTCCTCCCTCAAGGGCGACCGCAAGACCTATCAGCAGGACCCCGCCAACCTCCGCGAGTCCCTCCGCGAGCTGGCGCTCGACCTGGAGGAGGGCGCCGACATGGTGATGGTCAAGCCCGCCGGGCCCTACCTCGACGTGCTCGCCCAGGTCGCCGCCGCGGTCGACGTGCCCGTCGCCGCCTACCAGATCAGCGGCGAGTACTCGATGGTCGAGGCCGCCGCCGAGAAGGGCTGGATCGACCGCGACAAGGCGATCATGGAGACCCTCACCGGCATCCGCCGCGCCGGCGCCGGAATGATCCTCACCTACTGGGCCACCGAGGCCGCGCGGAACCTGTCCGTCGGCCGCGGCTAGGCCCACCACGAGGACCGCGCCGGGGCGAGTGGTGGGGCCGCACCGTACGGCGCACCCTGGAGAAGTACCCGACAGGTACCTCGGTGGAGGTGGTCCTCATGATGAACACGCTGGTCGGATGGCATGTCGAGATGGAGTTCCAGGAAGACGGCGACCGGACGCGGGCCGCGGCCATGGTCCGGCTCACCGACGGCACCGAGTTCCGCGCCCACGGCACCGCGAACCGGCATCCCTCCGATCCGGACCAGCTGCGCGTGGGCGAGGAGATCGCCGGAGCGCGCGCCCTGATGGACCTCGCCTCGCAGCTGTTGCAGAAGGCCCACAAGGAGATCGACGAGGTCTCCGGCCGTACCTCGCACGGCATCCGCTGACACGACGAAGCCCCCGGCACGGAAAAGGTCCGCACCGGGGGCTCTCGCCTACGAGGCCTCAGAGACGCTCGGGCGTCCGGATCCCCAGCAGGGCAATGCCCTGGTGGAGCGTGCGGCCCGCGAGGTCGCACAGGAACAGCCGGTTCTCCGCGATGTCCTGCGCCGGCGCCGGCTTGATGACCGGGCACTGGTCGTAGAACGTCGTGAACAGCGAGGCCAGCTGGTACAGGTACGCGGTGAGCTTGTGCGGCGCGTACTCGGCGGCGGCGTCGGCCACCGTCTCCGCGAAGCTGTCCAGGTGCAGACCGAGCGCCCGCTCCGCCGGGGCGAGCTCCAGCTCCGGGTGCGCGACGGGCGTGCGGTCCCCCGCGTTGCCGAAGATCGACCGGATACGCGCGTACGCGTACTGCAGGTACACCGACGTGTCACCGTTCAGCGACACCATCTGGTCCAGGTCGAACTTGTAGTCGCGCGCCGCGGACGTCGACAGGTCGGCGTACTTCACCGCACCGATGCCGACGTACTGGCCGTTCTCGACGATCTCCGTCTCGGACAGGAGCGCCTTCCCGGTCTTCTGCTGGTAACCGTCCGCCTTCTCGCGGACGACGGCCGTCGCCCGGTCGACGGCCTCGTCCAGCAGATCCACCAGCCGCACCGTCTCGCCCTCACGGGTCTTGAACGGCTTGCCGTCCTTGCCCAGGACCGTGCCGAAGGCCAGCTGAACGGCCTTCACCTCGTCGTTCAGCCAGCCCGCCCGGCGGGCCGTCTCGAAGACCATCTTGAAGTGCAGCGACTGACGGGCGTCCACCACGTACAGCAGGGACGTCGCCTTCAGGTTCCGCACCCGGTCACGGATCGCCGACAGGTCCGTCGCCGCGTAGCCGAAGCCGCCGTCGGACTTCTGCACGATCAGCGGCGTCGGGTTGCCGTCCGGGCCCTTCACATCGTCGAAGAACACGCACAGCGCACCCTCGGAACGGACCGCGACGCCCGACTCCTCCAGGATCCGGCAGGTCTCCACCAGCATGTCGTTGTACCCGGACTCGCCGACCACGTCGCCGTCCCGGATGTCCATGTCCAGCTTGTCGAAGACCGAGTAGAAGTAGATCTTCGACTCGTCGACGAACCGCTGCCACAGCGCCAGCGTCTCCTCGTCCCCCGCCTGGAGGTCCACGACCCGGGCACGCGCCCGCGTCTTGAACTCCTCGTCCGAGTCGAAGAGCGCGCGCGAGGCCTTGTAGAGCCGGTTCAGGTTCGACATGGCCTCCTCGCCGGAGACCTCCGCGCCGTCCTCGGCCTTGTGGTCCAGCTCGTGCGGGTGCTCGATCAGGTACTGGATGAGCATGCCGAACTGGGTGCCCCAGTCGCCGATGTGGTGGCGGCGGACCACGCTCTCACCGGTGAACTCCAGGATCTCGACCATCGCGGCGCCGATCACGGCGGAGCGCAGGTGCCCGACGTGCATCTCCTTCGCCACGTTCGGCTGCGCGTAGTCGATGACCGTCGTGCCGGCCGACTCGTTGAACGGCACCCCGAGCCTGGCGTCGGCGGCGCGGGCCGCGAGGGTCCGCACGATCGCCGCGTCCGTCACCGTGATGTTCAGGAAGCCGGGGCCCGAGACCTCGATCTCCTTCAGGACGTCATTGGCCGGAATCGCCTCGACGACCTTCGTCGCCAGCTCACGCGGATTGCCCTTGAGCCGCTTCGCCAGTGCCAGGATCCCGTTGGCCTGGAAGTCGGCCCGGTCGCTTCGTCGCAGCAGCGGGTCGGCGGACGCGGCGTCCGGCAGAGCCGCCGAGAGGCCGTCCGCGAGGCGCTGCTGCACGGTAGAAGCGAGGGAAGGGACCGAGGCCATGAGCTTCCGTTCCTGTTGAGTCCGTCAGGTCTGAATCGCCTGTCAAGTGTCCCACGGGAGCGCAACGAGATTTCCCCGCCTGTGGACAACCTCAAAGGGCGTCGTTCCGTCTGGGAGAATGGTTGTCGCAGGGCCGTCAGGCAGAACCACCCAGGAAGAAGGATGTACCGACCGTGGCTCAGAGCAGCACCGAGACCGACTGGGTCTCCCGTTTCGCGGACGAGGTCATCGCCGAGTCGGAGCGACGTGCGCCTGGCAAACCGGTCGTCGTCGCCTCCGGCCTCTCCCCGTCCGGCCCGATCCACCTCGGCAACCTCCGCGAGGTCATGACCCCGCACCTGGTCGCCGACGAGATCCGCCGCCGCGGACACCAGGTCAGGCACCTCATCTCGTGGGACGACTACGACCGCTACCGCAAGGTGCCCGGCGGCATCGAGGGCATCGACGCGTCCTGGGCCGACCACATCGGCAAGCCCCTGACCTCCGTCCCCGCCCCGGCCGGATCGCCCCACCCGAACTGGGCCGAGCACTTCAAGGCCGCCATGGTCGAGTCGCTCGCCGAGCTCGGCGTCGAGTACGACCCGATCAGCCAGACCGAGCAGTACACCGCCGGCGCCTACCGCGAGCAGATCCTGCACGCGATGAAGCACCGCGGCGACATCGACGCCATCCTCGACCAGTACCGGACGAAGAAGGCCCCGAAGAAGCAGTCCCAGAAGCCCCTCGACGAGGCCGAGCTGGAGGCCGAGGAAGGCTCCGGCGCCGCCGCCGAGGACGACGGCTCCGGCGGCACCTCGGGCTACTTCCCGTACAAGCCCTACTGCGGGCAGTGCGAGAAGGACCTGACCACCGTCACCTCCTACGACGACGAGACCACCGAGCTCGCCTACACCTGCACGAACTGCGGCTTCGCCGAGACCGTCAAGCTCAGCGAGTTCAACCGCGGCAAGTTGGTGTGGAAGGTCGACTGGCCCATGCGCTGGGCCTACGAGGGCGTCATCTTCGAGCCCTCCGGCGTCGACCACTCCTCGCCCGGCTCCTCCTTCGTCGTCGGCGGCCAGATCGTCCGCGACATCTTCGACGGCGTCCAGCCCATCGGCCCCATGTACGCCTTCGTCGGCATCAGCGGCATGGCCAAGATGTCCTCCTCCCGCGGCGGCGTGCCCACCGCGGCCGACGCGCTGAAGATCATGGAAGCCCCGCTGCTGCGCTGGCTGTACGCCCGCCGCAAGCCGAACCAGTCCTTCAAGATCGCCTTCGACCAGGAGATCCAGCGGCTCTACGACGAGTGGGACAAGCTGGAGGCCAAGGTCGCCGACGGCACCGTCCTGCCCGCCGACGCCGCCGCCCACTCCCGCGCCGCCCGCACCGCCGCCGGCGAGCTGCCGCGCACCCCGCGCCCCCTGCCGTACCGCACCCTGGCCTCGGTCATGGACATCACGGCCGGACACGACGAGCAGACCCTCCGGATCCTCACCGAACTCGACCCCGAGAACCCGGTGACCTCCCTCGACGAGGTCCGCCCGCGCCTGGACCGCGCCGAGAGCTGGATCACCAACCAGGTCCCGGCCGACCAGCGCACCATCGTCCGCGCGGAGCCCGACACCGAGCTCCTCGGCTCCCTGGACGACGAGGGCCGCGAGTCACTCCGCCTCCTCCTGGAGGGCCTCGACACCCACTGGTCGCTCGACGGACTCACCACCCTCGTCTACGGCGTCCCCAAGCTCATGGCCGGCCTCGACGCCGAAGCCAAGCCCACCCCGGAGCTGAAGCTCGCCCAGCGCGCCTTCTTCGCCCTCCTCTACAAGCTCCTCGTCAGCCGCGAGACCGGCCCCCGCCTGCCCACGCTCCTCCTCGCCGTCGGCGCGGACCGCGTGCGCAAGCTCCTCGGCGCCTGACCCGCCACGCCGGCGACAGAGGGGCCGCCACCCGGATCCGGGTGGCGGCCCCTCTCGTCTCCTGCCGGGCCCCTACGGGGTGTCCACGTCGGCCCGCGCCTGCTGCACCCGCTCCTGCGCCCCCGGCACCGTCTGCCGCAGCAGCTCGATCTCGGACGGCGGGAACTCGGGAAGCCCGTACTGCTCGGCCACGAGCCGCGCCAGCTCGGCCTCCTCGGGAAAACGCTCGTGCTCCAGCACGTACGAACCCATGACCTTGTAGACGACGTCCTCGAACTCGTCCGCCCGAGGCTCCGGCCGCTCCACGTACTCCGGGTACTCCACGAACTCCTCCGGACCCGCCGGAGGAACGTCCTCGGGACCCTGCGGCACCGGAACCGGCATGGGCTCCAGGCCCTCCACGATCTGAGGGTTGTAACTGCCCTCGTACGACTCCGAGGACACCTGCGAGGCGTCGAACCAGTGACTCTCGTGATTCACCGGCCCCGTCGGAGCAGCCGGAGCAGTCGGAGCGGCCTGACCCGCAGCGCCCGCCGGACCCTGCGCCTGAGACGGCACCGGGCCCTGCGCCTGGGACTGCTCCTGCTCCTGAGGCTGCGGCGGCACCTGAGCCGCTACCTGCTGGGGCAGCGCCGCCTGCTGGACCTGCGCCAACGCCACCGCCTGCGCACCCGACTCCGCCGGAAGCACTGCCGGCTCGATCCCCGCCGCCGCCAGGCCCGCCGCCGCCGTCTCCGCCAGCGGCACCCCGTAGCGCGCGAGACGCAGCGGCATCAGCGCCTCCACCGGCGCCTTCCGCCGCCAGCCGCGCCCGAAGCGCGCCTGCAACCGCGCCTGGTAGATCAGCCGCTCCTGCTCCAGCTTGATGACCTGCTCGTACGACCGCAGCTCCCACAGCTTCATCCGCCGCCACAACCGGAACGTCGGCACCGGCGAGAGCAGCCAGCGGGTGATCCGGACGCCCTCCATGTGCTTGTCCGCCGTGATGTCCGCGATCCGCCCCACCGCGTGCCGCGCGGCCTCCACGGCCACCACGAACAGCACCGGGATCACCGCGTGCATGCCCACACCCAGCGGATCGGGCCACGCCGCCGCGCCGTTGAACGCGATCGTCGCCGCCGTCAGCACCCACGCCGTCTGCCGCAGCAGCGGGAACGGAATCCGCAGCCACGTCAGCAGCAGGTCGAGCGCGAGCAGCACACAGATGCCCGCGTCGATGCCGATCGGGAAGAAGTACGAGAAGGTGCCGAAGCCCTTCTGCAGGGCGAGCTCGCGCACGGCGGCGTACGAACCCGCGAAACCGATCCCCGCGATGATCAGCGCACCGCCGATGACGAGGCCGATCAGTATTCGGTGTGTGCGTGTCAGCTGCATCGCGGCCACCCGCGATCCCCTCCCGTCATTGGACATCCGGCGCGCACAGAGTGGCACACGCGCACGGAGCCCGGCCCTCGGGGGAGGGACGGGCTCCGCGCGAAAGTGCCACTCCGTGCTGGTTTGTGACTACTTGTTGGCTGCCGCGACTGACGCGACAGCCTCCTTGACCGCCTTCACCGCACCGTCCGTCACCGTCTTCTCCGACGGCGTCTCGGCCCCCGCGTAACCGGCACCGTTGTACGACAGCAGCACCAGCACGTTCCCCGTACGCGCCACGATCGACGTGTACACGAAGTCCTCGTCCGTCTTGCGCAGCTGGTACGTGACCGTCTTCGCCTCGTCGCCGATGCCCGCGGACGAAACCGTCTTCAGCTTCTTCGCACCCGGCGTCTGCTCGATCTTGGCGAGCTCCTTCGCCAGGTTCTCGTGCGCGCGGTCCTGACCGCTGCCGAGCGCCGCGTCGGAGTCGTACCGGTAGAAGGACACGTCCAGCCACCGGTACTGCGAGCCCTTCACGCCCTTGTCCTCAAGACCGTTCCACGAGCAGCCGCCCCGGCTGGTCAGATCGCTCGACGCGGCGGGCGTGCCGTTCTTCGTCTTCGCCTTGGGCACCAGCGCCGCCGTCGTCTTCGCCGAGACCGACTTGCACACCTCGGGCAGCTTCGCGAACCTCGGCGGATCGACCGTCTTCGTCGTCTGCGACGGCGAAGGCGTCACGGACGCCGACGCGGACGTCTTGTCCTGCCCCTGCCCCGCCGCCTTCCCGGAGTCGCCGGAGTCCGAGGAGCAGCCCGCGGCGACGAGCATCACCGGGACGGCGGCGCAGGCGAGTATGCGGGTGAGTCGCGTTCGCGGAGCTGATCGCTGCATGGTTCCTTCAGTCGCTGGTCGGCCGGGAGTACGCCGACACGTTACGTGGTCGCCGTCCGCTCACGGAGCGGATGCGGACCGCTACTCCTCCAGCCGCTCGGCGAGCCGCCGGGCCAGATTCCGGGCCTTTTCCTGCAGTTCCGCGCTGTCGGGGGCATCGACGGCACCCGCCGTCTGCTCCCGGTAGGACACCGTCACGATCACGTTCGATGTGCGGAACACCACGCTCACGGCACGCTGATGACCGTCCGCGCCGACCGTGCTGAGCACGTCGTCGAGGTACGCGATGTCCCCGAGGCCCGTCAGGACGCGCGGTTCCAGACCCGTCGTGGCGGGGGTCGGGGTGGTGGTGGCGGACGGAGCTCCGGACGCCGGGGACCTGTCCGCGACCGGGGACGTCGCGGCCGGCGAACCGGTGGCGGACGGCGTCCCCGAGGGAGCCCCCGACGGTGTCCCCGCGGAACTGCCGGAAGGGGTGCCCGACGGGGTGCCCGAGGGGGTGCCCGACGGGGTGGGCGGGGCCGTGGGTGCCAGCGGGATGCCCGCCGCGAGCTGCTTGCGGACGTACACCTCCTGCGCCCGGTCGTCGTCGCTGACGGCCGCGTCGTACGACACGACCCGCTCGATGTCGAGGGAGACCCAGTGCGAGGCCTCGGGGGTCTCGGCCCGCCACGTGCAGCCGACGCGCCGGTCGGTGTCGTACGTGACGGCCGCGACGCCCCGGTACGCCTTGTCGCGCTCCGCGTCGGGGAGGTCGGCGGCGCCCGGGAGGAGGTCCTTGAGGGTGGCCTGCGGGACGGCGCCGCAGGGCTCGAAGAGGGTGCGGTAGCGCCCGGGCGGTGCGACGGCGACGGCCGGGCCGGCCTTGGCGTCGACCGCGACGCCGTCGGCGGGGGCGCCGCCGGAGCAGGCGGTGAGCCCGGCGCCCAGGCCGAGGCCGAGCGCGAGGGCGACGGCGGTACGAACGGTGGACCCGGTGCGACCGGGTACGTACCTCTTTCGCTGCACGTCCCAGGCTCCCTTCACCTGAAGTCATTCCCGAAAACTGTTTGCCGCGCGAACCCGGCCGATGGACACAATGTCTATCGCACACGCAGCCGTTGATGCCGGTCCGCTGTCACCTGTACGGGCTTTGGCTCCGGTTTTTGCGTTATCAGACTTTTCGGGGGAATTGAGGGAGTATGTCGTACGTAGAGGTGCCGGGCGCGAAAGTGCCGATCAGGATGTGGGCCGACCCCGCCTCGGTGGAGGACGGCGCCATGCGGCAGCTGCACAACGTGGCGACGCTGCCGTGGATCAAGGGCCTGGCCGTGATGCCGGACGTGCACTACGGCAAGGGCGCGACGGTCGGTTCGGTGATCGCGATGCAGGGGGCGGTCTGTCCGGCGGCGGTCGGCGTGGACATCGGCTGCGGGATGTCGGCCGTGAAGACGTCCCTGACGGCGAACGACCTGCCGGGTGACCTGTCCCGACTGCGCTCCAAGATCGAGCAGGCGATCCCGGTCGGCCGGGGCCTGCATCGCGAGGCGGTGAACCCGAAGCGGCTGTTCCAGTTCCCGACGGCGGGCTGGGAGGACTTCTGGTCGCGGTTCGACGGGGTGGCGGAATCAGTCAAGTTCCGTCGCGAACGAGCGGGCCAGCAGATGGGAACGCTCGGGCAGGGCAACCATTTTGTGGAGCTTTGCGTTGATGTGTCTGGTTCGGTGTGGCTCATGCTGCACTCCGGGTCCCGGAACATCGGCAAGGAGCTGGCCGAGTACCACATCGGCGAGGCGCAGAAGCTGCCGCACAACCAGGGGCTCGTCGACCGTGACCTGGCGGTGTTCGTCGCGGACACGCCGCAGATGGCCGCCTACCGCCACGACCTCTTCTGGGCGCAGGAGTACGCCAAGTACAACCGCGCGATCATGATGGCGCTCTTCCAGGAGGTCGTCCGGCGGGAGTTCCGCAAGGCCCGGGTGACCTTCGAGCCGGTGATCTCCTGCCACCACAACTACGTGGCGGAGGAGCGGTACGAGGGCATGGACATGCTGGTTACGCGGAAGGGCGCGATCCGGGCCGGCTCCGGGGAGTTCGGGATCATCCCGGGCTCGATGGGCACGGGTTCGTACATCGTGAAGGGCCTCGGGAACGTGGCGTCCTTCAACTCCGCCTCGCACGGCGCCGGCCGGAGGATGAGCCGGAGCGAGGCCAAGAGGCGCTTCTCGGCGAAGGACCTGGAGGACCAGACGCGGGGTGTGGAGTGCCGCAAGGACTCCGGCGTCGTGGACGAGATTCCGGGCGCCTACAAGCCGATCGAGAAGGTGATCGACCAGCAGCGGGACCTGGTGGAGGTCGTCGCCAAGCTGAAGCAGCTCATCTGCGTGAAGGGCTGAGGAGCCCACCGGAACGGGGTGCCGCCGGCGCGGCACCCCGTCGTCGGTTCCCGTAGGCGTACGCGGGGATCTCCAGGTTCATGAACGTGGGCGCGAGGGTGCCGACGCCAAGCAGCGCGGGCGCGTGAGGGTCCTGTCCGGGTGGTCCAGCTGGTTCACCCGGACGCGTCACAGCTCGCGGTGGACCTTGGTGTTGGAGGCCTGGGCGCGGGGGCGGACGACCAGGAGGTCGATGTTGACGTGCGGGGGGCGGGTGCAGGCCCAGGTGATCGTGTCGGCGACGTCGTCGGCCGTGAGGGGTTCGGCCACTCCGGCGTAGACCTTGGCCGCCTTCTCCGCGTCGCCGCGGAAGCGGGTCGTGGCGAACTCGTCCGTCTTCACCATGCCGGGGGCGATCTCGATGACCCGGACCGGGGTGCCGACGATCTCCAGGCGGAGGGTCTCGGCCAGGACGCGGGCGCCGTTCTTGGCGGCCACGTAGCCGCCGCCGCCCTCGTACGTGGAGTGGCCCGCGGTGGAGGAGAGGACGACCACCGTGCCGTCGCCGCTCGCGGTGAGGGCGGGGAGCAGGGCCTGGGTGACGTGGAGGGTGCCGAGGACGTTGACCTCGTACATCCGGCGCCAGTCCTCGGGGTCGCCGGTGGCGACGGGGTCGGCTCCGAGGGCGCCGCCGGCGTTGTTGACGAGGACGGCGAGGCTGCGGAAGGCGGTGGCGAACTCGTCGACGGCGGTGCGGTCGGTGACGTCGAGGGCGTAGGCGGTGGCCTGGTGGCCGGCTTCGTTGATCTCGGCGGCGAGGGCCTCGATGCGGTCCTTGCGGCGGGCGGTGAGGACCACGCGGTAGCCGGCGGCGGCCAGTTGCCGGGCGGTGGCGGCGCCGATGCCGCTGCTGGCTCCGGTGATGACGGCGATGGGGGTGCCGGCGGCTGTCATGACGTGCTCCTCGCGCGTGTGGTCGATTGCGGGTCGATCGCCCGGTCAGGATAGGCGGGGTGGGGTCAGCGGCCGCGCGGGGCGTACATGATCACGGCCATGCCGGCGAGGCAGACGAGGGCGCCGGTGACGTCCCAGCGGTCGGGGCGGTAGCCGTCGGCGGCCATGCCCCAGGCGAGGGAGCCGGCGACGAAGACTCCGCCGTAGGCGGCGAGGACGCGGCCGAACTCGGCGTCGGGCTGGAGGGTGGCGACGAAGCCGTAGACGCCGAGGGCGAGGACTCCGGCGCCGATCCAGATCCAGCCGCGGTGCTCGCGGACGCCTTGCCAGACGAGCCAGGCGCCGCCGATCTCGAAGAGGGCGGCGAGGACGAACAGGGCGATGGAGCGGGCGATCGGCATGGGGGCAGCCTGCCATGGGACACGCGGGCCGACGGCTTGTCAGAAGATGTGATGAGTTGTGGTTATTTTGTGCCCATGCGTGGATTGCGGAAGGGTGTGCTCGGGGTCGCTCTCGCGGCCGTGGTCGTGACCGGTACGGGTGGGAGCGCGGCCGCCGGGGCGGGTGCGCCGGCCGGGGCCGAGGCGGATCTGTCCCACCACGGGCATGTCTCGCTGTGGGACGGGAGGGTCGGCGTCTGGCTGGTCAGCGAGAACCACGGGCCTTCCGACGTCTCCCAGGCCACGGTCCGGCTGGCCTTCTCCGTGCCGATGGCGGGCGGCCCGGAGCTGCCGCCGTCCTGTCTGTGGAGCAGTGACCGGGTGGTGTCCTGCCGGACGGGCGCGCTCCGGGCCGTGGGCGGTGCGGGTGAGCTGGCGCTCGATCTGCGGACGGCGGCCTTCCCGGAGGAGATGACGGTCGAGGTGACCACGGCCTGGCGGGACGGCGCGGCCGACCCGGATCCGCTGAACGACCGGCACCGGGTGCTGGTGCTCGCCACGGGGGATCCGTACGTCTTCTGAGCCCGGCTGCCGGGCCCGGCGGTCAGGGGCGCGCCCACTGGACGTATCCGTCGGGGCGGACCAGGACCGCCGCCTTCTTCGCCGGGTCCGTCCAGGTGGCCCGGACGAGGTGCTTCGGGCCGACGGGGGCTGAGGCCGGGAGGGCCGGGGCGGCTCCCGCCGGGGCGATGAGGACGAACTCGCCCCGGCGGAGCAGTTCGTGGAGCCGTCCCTCGCGCAGGGGGACGTCGGGGGCGCGGCGGCCGGAGGGGCGGCCGGTGCCCGGGGCGGGGGCGTAGGAGATGCCGATGCCGCTGATCATGCCGAGGGCGCGGTCGGAGGCGGGCCGGGCGGCGCTCAGGAGGCGGGCGGCGAGGGAGCGGGCCGCGCGGGTGAGGGGGGTGTGGGCCATCGCGAGGCGGACGATGGCGCCGCTGCTGCGGAGGACCATCGCGCCGACGGGGTGGCGCTCGGACTGGTAGCTGTCGAGGAGGGCCTCGGGGTCGGGGGCCTCACCGCGGAGCACGGCGGTGAGCTTCCAGGAGAGGTTGGCGGCGTCCTGGAGTCCGGTGTTCATGCCCTGGCCGCCGGCGGGGGAGTGGACGTGGGCGGCGTCCCCGGCGAGGAAGGCCCGGCCGACGCGGTAGGCGGGGGCCTGGCGCTCGTCGCTGTGGAAGCGGGAGATCCAGCGGGGGTCGTGCATGCCGTGGTCGGTGCCGAGGGCGCGGCGGGCGATCGCGCGGACCTCGTCGAGGTCGACGGGCTCGGTGTCGGCGACCTGGCGGGTGCGGGTCCAGCCCATGACGCGGTACCAGCCGTCGCCGAAGGGGGCGAGGAAGGCGAAGGTGTCTCCGGTGCCGTTGACGCTGAAGGAGTCGGTGGGTTCCTCGGTGAGGCGCACGTCGGCGAGGACGATCGAGCGGATGACGGAGCGGCCGGGGAACGGCAGGCCGAGGGCGGTGCGGACGGAGCTGCGGACGCCGTCCGTGCCGACCAGGTAGCGGGCGCGGAGGGTACGGGGGGTGCCGTCGGGGTCGGTGAGCTGCGCGGTGACGCCGTCGGTGTCCTGGTGGAGTCCGGTCAGCTCGGTGCCGTGGCGGAAGGTGGCGCCCGCGGCGGCGGCCCGGCGCTCCAGGAGGCGCTCGACCTCGTACTGCGGGGTGACGAGCAGGTGGTTGAAGCGGGTGGGCAGCCGGGTCATGTCCAGGTCGAGGCGGCCGAAGAGCCGGGCCGTGGTGAGGGTGGTGCCGGTGGTGAGGAGTTCCTCGGCGAGGCCCCGGGCGTCGAGCTGCTCCAGGGTGCGGGCGTGGACGCCGAAGGCGCGGGTCAGGTTGCCGAGGCCGGCCGGGCGGCGCTCGACGAGGGTGACGTCGATGCCGGCGGTGGCGAGGTCTCCGGCGAGGAGGAGGCCGGTGGGGCCCGCTCCGACGACGAGTACGTCCGTGTCCGTGGTGCTCATGGCTGCCTCCGGGATGCCCACGATCGTTTGCCAACAGGTGTTGGTCAACGCTTGTTGGCAACGGTAGGGCGGCCCGAATGGCGTGTCAACACCCGTTGGCCTACAGTTGTTGACATGACGACCGTCCGCCGCTCCGACGCCACCCGGGCCGCCATCCTGGAGGCCGCCCGCGAGCGCTTCGCCTCCGACGGGTACGAGCGCGCCACCATCCGGGCCATCGCCCGCGACGCGGGGATCGACCCGTCGATGGTGATGCGCTACTACGGCAACAAGGAGGGGCTCTTCGCCGCCGCCTCCGAGGTCGAGATCGGCCTGCCCGAACTGGGCGCCCTGCCCGCGCGGCACGTCGGGGCCGTCCTCGTCACCCACTTCCTGGAGCGCTGGGAGCGCGACGAGGTCCTCACCGCGATGCTCCGGGTGGGCGTGACGAACGAGGCCGGGGCCGCGCGCATGCGGGAGATCTTCACCCGGCAGCTCGGCCCGGTCACCCGGGGCGTCTGCCCCGATCCGGAGGACGCCCCGCGCCGGGCCGGGCTCGTCGCCTCCCAGATCCTCGGCATGGCGCTGACCCGATACGTGCTGCGGCTGCCGCCGGTGGCCGAGATGTCCACCGAGGAGGTCGTGGCCTGGCTGGCTCCGACCGTGCAGCGCTATCTGACCGCCGAGGCGCCGTGAGCGCGGGCCCGCACGACCCCTGACCCGGCGGTGCCTGGACCGTACAATCTCTGCATGACGCAGAAGAGGTCCGGCCGGCGCGAAGCGCTCATGACCGAGCTGTACGGGGAGGCCCGCCGCTACATGGCCGCCTACGCCCTGTTCAACCAGGCCGTCGCCGACCACCTGGGTCTCCACCCGACCGACGTGCAGTGCCTGAACCTCCTCAGCCTGGAGGAAGGCCCCGTGACCACCGGGCGGGTCGCGGAGCTGACCGGGCTCACCACCGGCTCCGCGACCCGGCTCGTGGACCGGCTCGAACGCTCCGGCTACGTCACCCGCGAGCGCGACACGGAGGACCGGCGCCGGGTCCTCGTCGCCCTCGTCCCCCTGCGGATGGCCGAGCTCGGCGATCTCTGGCGGAAGCTCAACAGCACCTGGGGCACGATGTTCGACGTGTACAGCGATGCCGAGGTCGCGCTGCTCATCGCCCACATGCGGCGCACCGTCGAGGTCAGCGCCGCACAGGTCGAGCGGCTGCGCGGCGGCGACCTCGCCTGAGGCCGGGGCCGGGTCCGCTGCCGGGCGGGCGGTCGGATCGGCGGCCGTGACCGGGCCTCTCGCCGCGGCTCAGTGAGGCGTCGCCGCGCCGAACTCCCGCACCGCGTCGGTGACGATCGCCTCCAGGCGGGCGTGGTGCGCGCCCCGCCAGTACACCCTGCCGCACGCCACGCACTGCGCGAACACGTCGTACGTCTTCTCGGTGCCCTGCTCCAGCCGCTCGCGCACCGCGTCCTTGTCGGCGCCGCTCAGCTCCCCGTTGCACGCCGTGCAGCGGGTCCAGGGCGCCAGTGCCGGCGCGAACCGCTCCAGCACGTCGCGGAGCTGGTCCTCCGGCCGGTCGCTGTAGACGTACGCGCCGGCCCACAGCTCGCGTCGCCGCAGCAGGCCGCGGTCCCGGGAGAGCATGACGCGCCGCTCCCGCGCGGAGAGCGCGGCCAGGGCGGGGTCGCCGATGTCCTCGCTCTCGTACGCCGCGTCCACGCCGAGCAGCCGCAGCCGCCGGGCCAGCGTGCCGAGGTGCACGTCGAGCAGGAACCGGAGCGGGGCGCCCGGCACCGGCTGCGGGCGGACGGCCTCCTCCACCCGGACGGTCTCGCCCGCGACCGGCACGTGCGAGGCGTCGACGGGCCGTCCGTCCACCAGCAGGCGGCCCGCCTCGGTCAGGGGCACCCCCACCGATTCCACGACGTGCCCCAGGGACGAGGTCCCGTCGGTGGTGAGGGGGGTGAGGCCGCCGCGCCGCTCCGCCGAGACGAAGAGGTGCAGTCCGGGGGCGAAGCTGATCTGGATCTCCGGTCCGTTCACGGGGTCAGGATGGCACCGCGGTTCGGTCCGGGGCCACTGGATTCGCCGCCGCGCCCACCCCGGGCCCCACCCCGTGCCCCGCACCGGTCGGCGTCGTGCCGGTGGCGCGGCCTCAGACGCGGGGGAGGCCGCGCGCGGCGGCCGGGTCGAAGGCCTCGGCGTGGTCCTCCGCCCAGGTGCGGAAGGTGCGGGGAGCGTGGCCCGTCAGGGTCTCGACGGTCTCCGTCAGCGGGGTCGGGCGGCCGTCCTGCGAGGACCAGTACGCGAGGAGGGCGTCCGCGAACGGCTCCGGCATGAACGGGGTGACCGACGTCTTCCACGCCTCGGGCGTGACGGTCGTGTAGGGCGCCGGCCGGCCCGTCACCTCGGCCACGATCGCCAGCTGCTCGGCGAAGTCCAGCGACTCGGGGCCGGTCAGCAGGTGCGAGGAACCGCGCAGCCGGGGCTCGGTGAGGACCGCGAAGGCGGCTTCGGCGAGGTCCAGCTCGTGGATCGGGTCGCTGTGCGCGTGCGGATACGGCAGGGCCGGTCCGTGGCCCTCCCTGAGCGGCCACGCCCACTGCAGGGCGTTCGTGGCGAAGGCGCCGGGCTGGAGGACGGTGGCCTCGAAGGCGCCCGACTCCGCGGCGGCCGACAGGGCGCGCTCGGCCGCGAGGTGCGAGGCCGCGATCGCGTTCCCGGCGGCGTCCGGGGCGAGGACGGAGCTGGAGGAGAGCAGGGCGATGTGCCGGACGCCGGCGGCGCGGGCCCGGTCGGCGAAGGTGCCGACGTGGGCGGCCTCCGCGTACAGGAAGACGGATTCCACGCCGTCCAGGGCGGCGTCGAAGGTGGCCGGGTCGGTGAGATCGCAGCGGACCGCGGCCACGTCCGGGGGTGGGGAGAGGGCGTCGGGGTTCCTGGATCCGGCCCTGGCCTCGACGCCGGCGGCGGCGAGCAGGCCGAGCAGGGTGGCGGCGACGCGGCCGCGGCTTCCGGTGACGAGAACGGTCATGGGAGATCCTCCAGAGTCTTCTGCGCTGCGCATCATCTGCGTGGCGCAGTCAAATATCCGCGACCGTGCCGCGCCCGTCAACCCTGAAAAAACCTGGGGTACCGTCCCGGCATGAAGATCACCGACCTCGCCCCCGGCGACCCCCGCCTGGAGAGCGACCTCCTGCCGGTCCTCTCCGAGCTCCGCCCCCACCTCACCCCGGAGCTCTTCCGCGAGGTCTACGAGGCCGGGCACGCCGAGGGGCTGCGGTTCAGCGCCGCCTGGACGGACGAGGGCCGCTGCGTCGGTGCCGCCGGCTGGCGGATCGTCAACAACACCAGCTCCCTGCGCCAGCTCTACGTCGACGACCTGGTGACCGCCGCCGCCGAGCGCTCCACCGGCGTCGGGCACGCGCTCGTCGCCCACCTGGAGGAGCACGCCCGCGCGGCCGGCTGCCGCGAGCTCAACCTGGACTCCGGCACCCACCGCACCGGCGCCCACCGCTTCTACCTGCGCGAGCGCTTCGACATCGTGGCCTTCCACTTCAGCCGGCCGCTCACCGCGCCGGACGCGGGCCAGGCCCGACAGGCCCAGGCCGAGTAGAGCGGGCCGGAGCCGGCAGGCCCGAGCCGAGCAGAGCGGGACCGGACCCACAGGCCCGAGCCGAGTAGGCGCGGCCGGAACCGGCAGACCCTACTCGGCCAGGGCCGACGCCTCCGCGCCTACACCCCCTGGCCGAGGTCGAACCGCCAGTCGTTGCAGCGCATCGGGTTCCCCGGCGGGTACTCGAAGTCCCGCTCGCCGAGCAGCTCGAACCCCGCCTTGCGGCACACCGCGTTCGACGCGGCGTTGTCCGCGGACGGGAAGGCGTGCAGATGGCGGCGCAGCCCCGCCGCCCGGGCCTCGGCGACCACCGCGCGCGTGGCGGACGTCGCCAGGCCCCGGCCCTGGAAGCCGGGCAGCACCGCCCACCCCGTCTCGTACACCGGCTCGCCGTCCCAGGTCTGCGCCCAGAAGCCGATGCTGCCCACCACGGCCTCCTCCGGCAGCAGCACGATCCGGAACATGCGCCCCGTGCCCGCCGCGTCGGCGCTCAGGTCCACGTACCGCCGGTGCCGCCGGTCGAGCTGCTCCTCGGTCTCGGGGCCGCCGAGATGGTCCATCAACTCCGGTGCGTTCAGGGCGCGCAGCAGGGCCGCGTCCCCCTCGGACCAGGCTTCCAGGCGGACGTGCGCTGTGTCGTCGGTCATGCCCGTACGGTAGGTCAGGGCACTGACACCGCGCGGGCGTACGCGGTCGGCGAGGCCCCGATCGTCGCCGTGAAGTCCCGTACGAGATGGGCCTGGTCGCTGTAGCCCAGCTCGGCGGCGAGCGCGGCCCAGTCCGGGGGGCCCGCGGCCTCGGCCCGCTCCAGGGCCTCGTGGATCCGGTAGCGCAGGATCACCCACTTCGGCCCCACGCCCACGTGACCGGCGAACAGCCGCTGGAGCGAGCGCGAGGACAGGCCGCTCGCGGCGGCCAGCCGGGACACCTTGCGGACCGAGCGGTCCGAGCGGATCAGGTCCACCAGTTCCATGGCCTGCCCGGCCGCCGGGTCGGGCGCGGGGCCGCGGGCCAGGAGGAAGGCGTCGAGCGCCGCCACGCGCGCGTGGTCCTCGTCGGGGCCGAGCACGGCGGTGAGCGGGTCCGCCCCGGTGCCGCCGGGCGGCGGCGCCGGGAAGACCTCCGCCAGCGGCACCCGGCGGCCCGTCCACTCCGACACCGGCCACGCGGGCGCGAAGGGCCGGAAACCGCCGGGACGGAACTGCACGCCGCAGACCCGGCCCGCGTCCGAGAGCTTCTGCGTGAACAGGCCGAGCCCGACCCCCGACACCTCGGCCGAGGCGCTCGCCTCGGCGGCGGGGGAGCCCAGTGCCCCGTACCGCTGGAAGACGACGTTCACCGAGGGGTGCGGGACGAGGTGGCTCGCGTACGGCTCCGGCAGCTCCCAGTCGATCAGCCAGTAGTGCTCCAGGTAGGGCCGCAGCTCGGGCGCCGGGGCGTGCCGGCGGAAGCGGACCCGGGAGAGCAGCTCGGCGGGGTCGACGATGCCCCGGGTGTCCCGGCGGGGCTGGGGCGCTGATGCGGGCATGGCCAGGATGCTAGGGGGTGTCTTGTCGATCGGGCCGGGCTCGCGGCGAGGCCCGTCAGCGCAGGCGGCCCGCCGGGCCCGGGGTGAGCCGGGACACGACCTGGCCGAAGGCGTGCTCCTCCGCGGGGGTCAGCGGCACCGACTCCTGCGGGTGCCAGACGCGCTCCAGCGGGGTGCCGGCCGGATCGCGGCGGGTCCGGGCGCGGGCGCGCAGGCTCAGCGTCAGCCAGGCCACCGTGGACACGGCGAGCAGGCCGAAGAGGGTGATCACACGGGGGTCCGAGAACTGGCCGGGCAAGGACATGGCGCACTCCAGGGCGTGAGGGCCGCCCGCGTCCGGCGCGCCCCGGCAGGTGGCGCGCGGGCACGACGGCATCGACGATTCCTACTGTTTCCTCCCGACCCGTTCAGTTAACACCACCCCGGGGGACTTTCGGCAGGGGGGCCGGGACCAAAGTCCCCACCCCGGCGGCCGCCTCCCGGAGGCCCTCTTGTGCGGGCCGGGGAACCGTTCCAAGGTGACGGGCGAGGGAGATTCCGGCCGGGGAGGAGCAGCCGCATGTCCGGAGCGCAGGCATGGGGATTCACGGACGACAGGGGTACGGAGCTGGGGGCGGAGCGCGTCCCCGCGCGGGTGGTGGCGTACGTGCGGGCGGGCGCGGCCCTGCTCGACCTGGGGGTGGAGCCGGTCGCCGTGTACGGCTCCGGGCACGACGGCGCCGCCCTGGATCCGGCGAAGGCGGGCGGTCTGGCGGCGGCCGGGGTGCCGTACCTCGGACCGGGCCGGGCCCTGGACGCGGAGGTCCTGCGGGAGGTGCGCCCGGACCTGATCGTCGACGTGACCTACGACGGCAAGAGCCCGTACGCGCTCGACGAGGCCGTCGCCGCGCCGCCGGGGGTCCCGCTCGCGGCGCTCTCGGTCGGCAACGAGCTCACCCTTCCGGCGATCCTCGACCGCTTCGCCGCGCTGGCCGCGGGCCTCGGCGCGGAGCCGGTGCGCACGGCCCCGGACCGGGAGCTCGCCGCCGCGGAGGCCGAGCTCCGCCGCGTCGCCGCCGCCCCGTCGGCGCCCGCCGTCCTGGCGCTCTCCGGTGCCGGGCCCGAGCAGGTGCACCTGGCCCGTCCGGCCGCCTGGCCGGAGCTCGCGCACCTCGCCGGGCTCGGCGTGCGGCTGCTCGACCCGGGGCCCGGGCCGGGCGCCAACTGGCTCACCGGGGACTGGGCCGGGGCCGCCGGGCTCCGCCCGGGTCTGGTCCTCTTCGACGAGCGGGAGCACGCGACCCCGCCGTACGAGCTGCCCTCCGGGGTGCGCCTCACCCCGTGGAACCCCGAGACCCCGCCGAGCCCGGCCGCGTACGCCCGCTTCTTCCGCGTCCTCGCGGAGGCCCTGGCCCCCTGAGCGGTGCCGACGACCTGCCCGGCGCCCGCCGAGGGCCTGCCCCCGAAGCCGCCCTGACGCCCCGCCCCGCCCCCTAAGCGGCCCCGAGCCTCGTGCGGAGCGAGGAGGCGAACTCCTCGGCCCGGGTGAGCTGGGCCCGGAGCTCGGCGACGCGTTCCGCCGCGGCGGCCTCGTAGCGGCGGACGCGGGCGACGAGGGCCGACCGCTCGTCCGGTTCGAGTTCCGCGTCCGTGCCCGGGCGGTCGGCGGACAGCCGGTCCACCGCCGTGAGGAGTTCGCGGGTCTCGTCGAGGGTGAAGCCGAGCGGCTTCATGCGCCGCACGACCATCAGCCGGGACACGTCCGCGTCCGTGTAGAGCGGGAAGCCGCCCTGTGAGGCCGCGGACGGGACGACCAGCCCGCTGTCCTCGTACTGCCGGATGGTCCGCAGCGGCAGTTCGGTCCGTGCGGCGACCTCGCCGATCTGCATCGGCCGGCCTGCCATGCCTCCTGCGCTCACGCGTCGGGTCCTTCCTCGTCGGGACTCCCGCGGGGGCGTACGGGTCCCCACAGGGCGCGGCTTCCGCGCATTAGATACCATTCGTCCTAACTTCAGCACTTATGAGAGCTGGAAGTGCGGCGAAACGCCTGTTGGTAGGTCGTCCGTTGGACAGCGGGCGGCTCGGGGAGACGCTGCTGCCCAAGCGGGTGGCCCTGCCGGTCTTCTGCAGCGACCCGCTGTCCTCGGTCGCGTACGCCACCGAGGAGATCCTTCTCGTCCTCGCCCTCGGCGGCCTCGCCGTGCTCCATCTGGCCTGGTACGCGGCGGTCGGCATCGTCGTCCTGCTGCTGGTCGTCGTGGCCTCGTACCGGCAGACCTGCTACGCCTATCCGGGCGGCGGCGGGGCCTACGTCGTCTCCGCCGAGAACCTCGGACAGCGGGCGGCGCTGACCGCCGCCTCCGCGCTGCTCATCGACTACGTGATGACCGTGGCCGTGTCGGTCGTCTCCGGGGTCGCCGCCATCACCTCGGCGGCCCCCTCGCTCGACGGGCACGCGGTGGCCCTTTCGGTGTTCTTCGTCGCGCTCCTGGCCTGGATGAACCTGCGGGGGGTCCGCGAGTCGGGGCGCTGGTTCGCCGTCCCCACGTACGCGTTTATCGGCGTCATCTACCTGATGTTCGCCGTGGCCGCCGTCCGGATGGCGACCGGCGCGACGATCCGCGCCGAGTCCGCGGACCTGCCCGTGGACAAGGTCTCCACCTACTCGGGGATCGCGCTCGTCCTGCTCGCCCTGCGTGCCTTCGCCTCCGGCTGCACCGCCCTGACCGGCGTCGAGGCCGTCAGCAACGGCGTGCCGGCGTTCGCGAAGCCGAAGAGCCGGAACGCGGCCATGACGCTCGCGATCATGGGCGCCTTTTCCGCGACCATGTTCTTCGGGATCACCGTGCTTGCCATGGTCTACGAGGTCCACGTCGCGGAGGACCCCACCGAACTCGGGCTCCCTCCGGGCACCCCGATGTCCACGGCGCTCGCCCAGATCGGACGGGCCACCTTCGGCGACTGGCACGTCCTCTTCTACGCGCTCCAGGCCGTCACCGCCGGCGTCCTGGTCCTCGCGGCCAACACCGCCTTCAACGGCTTCCCGATGCTCGCGTCCGTCCTCGGCCGGGACCGCTTCGCGCCCCGCCAGCTCTTCCACCGCGGCGACCGGCTCGTCCACTCCAACGGCATCGTCCTCCTCGCGCTCGCCGCCATCGCCCTGATCGTGGCCTTCGACGCGCAGCTGACCCGCCTCATCCAGCTGTACATCATCGGCGTCTTCGTCTCCTTCACCCTGTCCCAGGCCGGCATGGTCAAGCACTGGCGGCGTGAACTCGCCGGCCCCGCGGGGGCCACCGCCCGCCACTCGATCCGCCGCCGCCTCGCGATCAACGCCTTCGGCGCCTGCCTGACGGCGGTCGTCCTGGTCATCGTCCTCATCACCAAGTTCACCCACGGCGCCTGGCTGGTCGTCATCGCGATGCCCGTGCTCTACGCCGGGATGAAGGGGGTCCGGCGGCACTACGACACGGTCGCCGCGGAGGTAGCCGTCGGCCCCGGGGAGCGCCCCCACCCCCTCGCCGCGAACCACGTCCTGGTCCTCGTGGCCTCCGTGAACGCGCCGAGCCTCCGGGCCCTGTCGTACGCGAAGACCCTGCACGCCGACTCCCTCGCCGCCGTCACCGTCGCCGAGGACCCGGCGGAGGCGGAGGTGCTCCGCGCGACCTGGGAGGCGCACGGCATCGACGTGCCGCTGCGGGTGCTCAGCTCCCCGTACCGCTCGCTCGTCCAGCCGATCCTGCGGCACGTCCGCGACGCGCCCGGACGGACGGCGGACTCGGTGGTCTCGGTCGTCATCCCCGAGTACGTGGTGGGGCACTGGTGGGAGCAGCCGCTGCACAACCAGAGCGCGCTGCGCCTCAAGACGCGTCTGCTGTTCATGAAGAACGTCGTGGTCGTCGACGTCCCCTACCGGCTGGCGTCCGCCCGCGAGCTGGCCGCCGAGCGGGCCAGGGCGGCGGCCGACCGGCCGTGAGCGTCAGCGGCTCACGGCCACACCAGGCAGTACGGCTGGTGGCCCGCCTCGTGGAGGCGGACCGAGAAGTCCTGCCACTCGTGGAGCAGCTGGTAGACGTCGAAGGCGTCGCGCGGGCCGCCCCGGTCCGGCACCGTCGACCAGATGAAGGCGGCGGCGCCGACCGACTCCTCGCCGATCCCGCGCAGCGGGTCGACCACGGTCATCGGCAGCTTCACCACGGCGTAGTCCGGGTGCAGCACGACCAGTTCCAGCGGCGGCACCTTGTGCAGGGGCATGCCCTGGATGCCGGTCAGGACCATGGCGGCTATCGTCTCGGGCTTGATCTTGGTGAACATCCCGCCCATGCCGAGCTCGTCGCCGCCGAGCTCCTCGGGGCGCATCGAGATCGGGACCTGGGCCGCCGTGGCGCTGTTGGGCGCGCCGAAGTACTTGTACGTCACCCCCAAGCTCCGGCCCCCGGTCGCAGGGGGCGGCTCGCCCGCGGGCTCGGGCCTCGGCCGGCCCTCCGCCGCCGGGGTCTCCTCGGTCCGCCGGCGCCGGTGCCTTCCCCGCCGGGCAGACTCCGGGCCCAGGTCGTCCGTCCCCTCGCCCGGTCCGCCACCGCGATGCATATCTCCACCCGACTGCTTTTTCTCGGCAACACGACCCCGCCGCGCAACCCGATCATCGTGTCAGTGACCTCCCCCGCGTTCGTACGGTGAAACACCTGTCCGCAAGAACGCCGTGGCCTCTGACACCATGGATTCCGTGAGTCATCCCCATGTCGCCCCAGTTTCGCAGACGCGGAAGGGGTACGCCCCGGCGTAGTACAGAGGATGTCCACCACCGTCCCTCCGTTCCCGATGTCGTGCCCGAAGTCGTTCTCGCAGGTCAGGATCACAGTGCCGTATTCATACGAAGCCCCAGTCTCACAGACGCTTTTCGACCGCGCTTCCCTCGTGACGCCCGGCGGCGTGAACTCACCGGTGCGTGCCTTCCGGGCCGTGGGCGGAACGCCCCGGTTCATGGTGTCCGGTTCCGGTCCGTACCTCACCGACGCGGACGGTCGTGAGTACGTCGACCTGGTCTGCTCGTGGGGACCGATGATCCTCGGCCACGCGCACCCCGAGGTCACCGCCGCGGTGCAGGCCGCGGTGGCCCGCGGCACCTCGTTCGGCACGCCGGGCGAGGGCGAGGTCGCGCTCGGCGAGGAGATCGTCGCCCGGATCGAGCCGGTGGAGCAGGTCCGGCTCGTGTCCTCCGGGACCGAGGCCACGATGTCCGCGATCCGGCTCGCCCGCGGGTTCACCGGGCGCGCGAAGGTCGTCAAGTTCGCGGGCTGCTACCACGGCCACGTGGACGCGCTGCTCGCCGCGGCCGGTTCGGGTCTGGCCACCTTCGGCCTCCCGGACACGCCGGGTGTGACCGGCGCCCAGGCCGGGGACACGATCGTGCTGCCCTACAACGACCTGGAGGCGGTGCGGGCGGCGTTCGCCGCGAACCCGGGCGAGATCGCCTGTGTGATCACCGAGGCCTCGCCGGGCAACATGGGCGTGGTCCCGCCGGTGGCCGGTTTCAACCAGGGCCTCGCGGACCTGTGCCGGGAGAACGGCGCGCTGTACGTCTCCGACGAGGTGATGACCGGTTTCCGTACGAGCCGGGCCGGCTGGTACGGCGTGGACGGCGTGAAGCCGGACCTGATGACCTTCGGCAAGGTCATGGGCGGCGGCTTCCCGGCGGCCGCGTTCGGTGGCCGCGCGGACGTCATGGGGCACCTGGCGCCGGCCGGGCCGGTCTACCAGGCGGGCACCCTCTCCGGGAACCCGGTCGCGACCGCCGCCGGGCTCGCGCAGCTGCGGCTGCTCGACGAGGACGCGTACGCCACGGTGGACGCGGTCTCCAAGGAGATCCAGGGCCTGGTCACGGCCGCGCTGGCGAAGGAGGGCGTGGCGCACCGGCTGCAGACCGCCTCCAACATGTTCTCGGTGTTCTTCACCGCGGACGAGGTGCGGAACTACGACGACGCGAAGCGGCAGGAGGCGTTCCGCTTCAACGCGTTCTTCCACTCGATGCTGGCCGACGGGGTGTACCTGCCGCCGTCCGCGTTCGAGTCGTGGTTCGTGTCGACCGCGCACGACGAGCGGGCGATCGAGCGCGTCGCCGCCGCCCTGCCGGCCGCCGCCCGCGCCGCGGCGGAGGCCACGGCATGAGCGAGCGGAACACGGGCGACCAGGACATCACCGTCGTCCACCTGATGCGTCACGGCGAGGTGCACAACCCCGACGGCGTGCTGTACGGACGGCGGCCGGGCTACCACCTGTCCGAGCTGGGCCGGCAGATGGCGGACCGGGTCGCGGAGAGCCTGGCGGCCCGGGACATCACGCATGTCGTCGCCTCCCCGCTGGAGCGGGCGCAGGAGACGGCGGCGCCGATCGCGAAGACGCACGGTCTGGATCTGGCGAGCGACGAGCGGCTCATCGAGGCGGCGAACGTCTTCGAGGGCAAGACGTTCGGCGTCGGTGACGGCGCGCTGCGGAAGCCGGCGAACTGGAAGCACCTGACGAACCCGTTCCAGCCGTCCTGGGGCGAGCCGTACGTCGAGCAGGTCGTGCGGATGATGGGCGCGCTCGACGCGGCGAAGGACGCGGCGCGGGGGCACGAGGCGGTCTGCGTCAGCCACCAGCTGCCGATCTGGATCGTGCGCAGCTTCGTGGAGAAGCGGCGCCTGTGGCACGACCCGCGGCGCCGGCAGTGCACGCTGGCCTCGCTGACCTCGTTCACGTACCGCGGCGACAAGATCGTGTCGGTGGGGTACAGCGAGCCGGCCCGGGACCTCGTCCCGGCGCATCTCCTGGCGGGCGCGAAGCCGGTGAAGGGGAAGTCGAAGGCTTTCGGCGCGTAATCCTCACACCGTGGACACGTGGTCCACGGAACAGCTGCACACCCGGGCGGCACAGTTCAGGGCGATCGGATGATGAGGTTCATATCATCCGATCGCCCTGAAATTTTTGTGCGAATTTCCGGAACCTCCGTGTTCCTCCCCGCATCTCACTCATTGTCGGTTTGGATGACTTTCAGGTCATACTTCAGCGCGAATGGGGATGTTCATGCGCGGGATCAGCGGAATCAGTCGAAGGGGGCTGCTCGGGGCGGGCGTCGGGGCCGCGGCGGCGATGGGACTCGCCGCTTGCAGCACCGGTAACCAGGACAAGCCGGGACGTTCCGGACCTGGCAAGGGGGGTGACGTCTCGGCGGACCCGGGCACGCCCACCCCGACGAAGGGCGACGCCCGGCTCATCGGCGACGGTTCCACCGCCGACACCGGCAAGCAGCCGCACCAGCCCGACGCCCCCGTCCCGCTCGAACCCGGCCAGACCCCGCCCCAGTTCGTCGTCTTCTCCTGGGACGGCGCCGGCGAGGTCGGCAACGGACTCTTCCCGCGCTTCCTCGAACTCGCCAGGAACAACGACGCGGCGATGACCTTCTTCCTCTCCGGGATCTACCTCCTCCCCGAGGCGAAGAAGAACCTCTACCGCCCGCCGAACAACCGCGTCGGCGCCTCCGACATCGGCTACCTCACCGACGCGCACATCAAGGAGACCCTGAAGCACGTCCGGCAGGCCTGGCTCGACGGCCACGAGATCGGCACCCACTTCAACGGCCACTTCTGCGGCGGCTCCGGCTCCGTCGGCAACTGGACCCCCGCCCAGTGGCAGAGCGAGATCGACCAGGCGACCACGTTCGTCACCGAGTGGAAGACCAACACCGGCTGGACCGACCTCGACCCGCTGCCCTTCGACTACTCCAAGGAGCTCGTCGGCGGCCGCACCCCCTGCCTCCTCGGCCAGGACAATCTGCTCCCCACCGCCAAGCGCCTGAACTGGCGCTACGACGCCAGCTCGCCCGGCGGCCGGCAGACCTGGCCCGTCAAGCGCCAGGGCATCTGGGACCTGCCCCTCCAGGCCGTGCCCTTCCCCGGGCACTCCTTCGAGGTCCTCTCCATGGACTACAACATGCTCGCCAACCAGTCGAAGAACACGACCAAGGGCATGCCCTCGCGCTATCCCGGCTGGCGCAAGCAGGCGGCCGAGGCGTACCTCTCCGGCTTCACGCGCGCGTACGAGTCGAACCGGGCGCCCTTCTTCATCGGCAACCACTTCGAGGAGTGGAACGGCGGCATCTACATGGACGCCGTCGAGGAGGCGCTCAAGGGGATGGCCGGGAAGAAGGACGTCCGGCTCGTCTCCTTCCGGCAGTTCGTCGACTGGCTCGACGTCCAGGACCCCAAGATCCTGGAGAAGCTGCGCTCCCTGGAGGTCGGCCAGAAGCCCGCGGGCGGCTGGAACGCCTTCCTCAGGCCCACGCCCGCCACCCCGTCCACCCCGGCCGCTTAGCCGCTCTTGACAAGGGGCTTTACGGGCACGTAGGGGGGTGCCCAAGATCCCCCAAACGCCCATGCGAAACTTTTCACATGAGCCTTAGCCGCGCCCCCCGACGCACCCGGCGGACCCTGGCCGCCGTCGGACTGCTGTCCGCCGCCGCCCTGACGCTCTCGGCCTGCGGCGGCGAGAACAACGGCAAGTCCGGCGGCGGCGGCAACACCAACTTCGTGACCAACACGGGCGGTGTCTCCACCGTCGCCAAGGGCGAGCGCACGGCCCCGAACGACATCGCGGGCGAGACCCTCGACGGCAAGCGGCTCGACGTCGCCGACCTCAAGGGCAAGATCGTCGTCCTGAACGCCTGGGGCTCCTGGTGCGGCCCCTGCCGCGCCGAGGCCCCGCACTTCGCCAAGGTCGCCAAGGACCTCAAGGCCCGGGGCGTCGAGTTCGTCGGACTCAACACCCGCGACCCCAACAAGCAGCCCGCGATCGCCTTCGAGGAGGACTACGGGGTGCCCTACCCCAGCCTCTACGACCCGCAGGGCAAGCTCATCCTCTTCGGCTTCCCCAAGGGCACGCTCAACCCGCAGGCGATCCCCTCCACCGTCGTCCTCGACAAGGAGGGCAAGATCGCCGCCCGCTCCCTCATGGCGCTCGACGAGAAGAAGCTCCGGTCGATGATCGAGCCCCTGCTCGCGGAGAAGTGACGTGGACCCCAACCAGACGGTCATGAGCGGCGCCCTGCTGCTCGCGCTGCCCATCGCCGTGCTCGGCGGGCTCGTCTCCTTCTTCTCGCCCTGCGTCCTGCCGCTCGTGCCCGGATACCTCAGCTACGTGACCGGCGTCACCGGCACCGACCTCGCCGAGGCCCGGCGCGGCCGGATGACCGCGGGCGCCGCCCTCTTCGTCCTCGGCTTCTCCGCCGTCTTCGTCTCCAGCGGCGCCCTCTTCGGCTACTTCGGCTGGACGCTCCAGGAGCACCGCGAGACGCTGACGACCATCCTCGGCGTGCTCATGATCCTCATGGGCGTCTTCTTCCTCGGGCTCATGCCCTGGTTCACCCAGCGCGAGTTCCGCCTCCACAAGCGGCCCGTCGCCGGCCTCGTCGGAGCCCCCCTCCTGGGCGCGCTCTTCGGCATCGGCTGGACCCCGTGCATCGGCCCGACCCTCGCGGCCGTCAACGCCCTCGCCGCCCAGGAGGCCAGTGCCGGACGCGGGGCGCTGCTGACCCTCGCGTACTGTCTCGGACTCGGACTGCCGTTCATCCTCACCGCCATCGCCTTCCGCAAGGCACTCGGCGCGTTCGCCTGGGTGAAGAAGCACTACGCCTGGGTGATGAGGATCGGCGGCGGCATGATGATCGTGACCGGTGTCCTGCTCCTCACAGGCGCGTGGGACAGCATGGTGGCCACGATGCAGGGCTGGTCCAGCGGCTTCACGGTGGGGATCTGAGTTCCATGAGCAAGACCGAAACGACGGAGCAGCAGGACGGCCTCGGCGGCGCCGGGGACCGGCTGTCGACCGCTCCCCAGGAGGACACCGCCCTCGGCGGCCCCCGGCTCGGGGTGATCGGCTGGATCCGCTGGTTCTGGCGGCAGCTGACCTCGATGCGGGTCGCGCTGATCCTGCTCTTCATGCTCTCCCTGGGCGCCGTCCCCGGCTCCCTCATCCCGCAGAACAGCGCGGACGAACTGAAGGTGCAGACCTTCAAGAACGCCCACCGGACGCTCACCCCGCTGTACGAGAAGCTCCAGTTCTTCGACGTCTACAGCTCGGTATGGTTCTCCGCGATCTACATCCTGCTCTTCGTCTCCCTCATCGGCTGCATCGTGCCCCGCAGCTGGCAGTTCGTCGGCCAGCTCCGCAGCCGCCCGCCGGGCGCGCCCCGCCGCCTCGACCGGCTCCCCGCGTACACCACCTGGCGCACCGGGGCCGAGCCCGAGGAGGTCCGCGAGGCCGCGCTCACCGTCCTCAAGGGCCGCCGCTTCCGCGCCCACACGGCGGGCGACGCCGTCGCGGCCGAGAAGGGCTACCTGCGCGAGGCCGGGAACCTGGCCTTCCACGTCGCCCTGATCGTGATGCTCGTCGCCTTCGCCTGGGGCCAGCTCTTCAAGTCCGAGGGCGGCAAGCTGATCGTCGAGGGCGACGGCTTCTCCAACACGCTCACCCAGTACGACGACTTCAAGTCCGGCTCCCAGTTCGGCACCGACGAGCTACAGCCCTTCAGCTTCAAGCTGGACTCCTTCAACGGCACCTACGAGAAGAACGGCCCCCAGCGCGGCACCCCGCGCACCTTCGAGGCGGCCGTCACCTACTCGGAGGGCGGCGCCGACAAGAAGTCCGTCATCCGGGTCAACGAGCCCCTCGTGGTCGGCGACTCCAAGGTCTACCTGATCGCCCACGGCTACGCGCCCGTCGTCACCGTCAAGGACCCCCGCGGCAAGACCGTCTTCCACGGCGCCGTGCCGCTGCTCCCCATCGACAACAACATCACGTCGACCGGCGCGATCAAGGTCATGGACGGTTACCGCGACAAGAACGGCAAGAAGGAGCAGCTGGGCTTCCAGGCCTTCTTCGTGCCGACCTTCGCGGGCGCCGGCAAGGGCACGATGTTCTCGCAGTTCCCGGCGCTCGACTTCCCGGTCATGGCGCTCACCGGCTTCCACGGCGACCTGCGGGTGAACTCCGGTCTGCCGCAGAACGTGTACCAGCTCGACAAGTCCAAGATGAAGCAGTACACGGACGCGTCCGGCAACAAGCTGGCGCAGCGCCTGCTGCCCGGCGAGACCATGACGCTGCCCGGCGGCGCCGGCTCGATCACCTTCGAGAAGGACGTCAAGGAATGGGCGAGCTTCCAGATCTCGCAGCAGCCCGGCAACGGGCTCGCGCTCTCGGGCGCGATCGCCGCGATCGCCGGACTCACCGGTTCGCTGTTCATCCAGCGGCGCCGGGTCTGGGTCCGGGCCGTGCGCGGTGAGGACGGCGTCACCGTCGTCGAGATGGCGGGGCTCGGCCGCAGCGAGTCCGCCAAGCTGCCGGAGGAGCTGGGCGACCTCGCGGTCGCGCTGACCGTCCAGGCGCCCCCGGCGGCGGAAGCCGTACCGGAACCCGCGGAAGAACCCGCAGAAGACCCTGCCCCTTCTGGAGAGGCCGACAAGTGATCCTCGCCGCCACGACCAACGAGAGCCTGGCGCGGATGAGCGACCTGCTCATCTACTCCTCGATGGCCGTCTACACCCTGGCCTTCTTCGCCCACATCGCCGAGTGGGTGTTCGGCAGCCGCAGCAAGGTCGGCCGCACCGCCGCCGCCCTGACGCAGCGGGCCGAGGCCGCGCCCGCCGCCGTCAGCGTCCAGGTCAAGCAGGCCGGCGGGACCGCCGTCCTCGACAAGCCGAAGGTCGTCACGCGCTCCGCGGCGGGCACCCGGGACGTGCCGGACGGTCCCGGCGCGGCCGGCGGCACGGTCAAGGGCGACCTGTACGGCCGCATCGCCGTCTCGCTGACCGTCCTCGCCTTCCTGATCGAGGCCTCGGGCGTGGTCGCCCGCGCGCTCTCCGTGCAGCGGGCCCCCTGGGGCAACATGTACGAGTTCTCCACCACCTTCTCGACGGTGGCGGTCGGCGCGTACCTCGGCTTCCTCGTCGCGAAGAAGAACGTCCGCTGGATCGGCCTCCCCCTGGTCACCACCGTCCTGCTCGACCTGGGCATGGCCACGACCTGGCTGAAGACCCCCAGCGACCAGCTGGTCCCGGCGCTCGACTCGTACTGGCTGTGGATCCACGTCTCCACCGCGATCTTCTGCGGCGCGGTCTTCTACATCGGCGCGGTCGCGACCCTGCTCTACCTCTTCCGCGACTCGTACGAGAACAAGCTCGCGACCGGCGGGAACCCCGGCTCCTTCGCCCGCTCCGTCCTGGAGCGGCTGCCCGCCGCGGCCACGCTCGACAAGTTCGCCTACCGGGTCAACGCGGCCGTCTTCCCGCTCTGGACCTTCACGATCATCGCCGGCGCGATCTGGGCCGGCGACGCGTGGGGCCGCTACTGGGGCTGGGACGCCAAGGAGGTCTGGTCCTTCATCACGTGGGTCGGCTACGCCGCGTACCTGCACGCGCGCGCGACGGCCGGCTGGAAGGGCCGGAAGGCCGCGTACATCGCGCTCATCGCCTTCGGCTGCTTCCTGTTCAACTACTACGGCGTCAACATCTTCGTGAGCAGCAAGCACTCCTACGCCGGCGTCTGAGCTGGCACGGGGCCTCTCCCGGGGTGACGCTGGAGGTATGAGCGAGATCCCCCTGGGCAGGAGCGAGACCCACGACGGCGACGCGCACCTGCTGCGGTTCGTGGTGGACCTTCCGCATCCGGTGCCGGTGGTCTGGGCGGCGGTCGCCTCGCCCGAGGGGCTGCCGGGCTGGCTCTGCGAGGCGGACCCGCTGGAGCCGCGGCTCGACGGGAAGGTCACCCTCCGCCGGTTGGACGGCGACGACACCGAGGTCTCGGGGCTGGTGACGGCCTGGGACCCGGACGTCGTGGCCGAGTACACGGTCGGCCCCTCGCTCGGCCGGATCCGGTTCCATCTGGAGCCGGGATCCGGCGGCGAGGGGTCGACCGTGCTGCGTTTCACGAACGAGGTGCGCGGTCCGGCGGAGCACCGGCTGGACCGCCTCGCCGGGTGGCACGAGCACTTCGAGCGGCTCGCCGCGGCGCTCGCGGGTCACCCGACGGACTGGACCGCGTGGACGCCGGACCGCCGACGGCACCTGCGGGAGCTGTACGAGCGGGACGAGGCCCCCTGGCCCCGGTGGGAGCCGTAGGGGGTGTCCTGTCGATCAGGCGCCGGGCTCACTTCTTCTTCGGCGGCAGGCAGGTGGCCGTCGGGGGCCGTCCCTCCGGCCAGGCCATCTGGACGAACCGCTGGCTGCCGTCCTGGGCGAGCTCCACGATCGGGACCGCCTTGTTGTACGGGTTGCCGTAGTTGTCCAGGCAGATCCAGCCGCTCGCGCCCTCGACCCGCAGGGAGCCCTTGACCTGCGGCCACTGCGTGCCGACGTCCTCCTTCGTCGGGTAGGCGGCGCCTTCCGGGGTGGCCTGCCGGATCGCGTGGACCGCGGTGGCCATGGCGTCGTACGCGATGATCGCCTGGCCGTCCGCGAGGGCCACCGGCCGGTCCTTGGGGGCCGCCTTGGCGATGTCCGCCACGAAGTTCTCGTACGCCTGGGGGGAGCCGCCGGTCCTGGGCACGGCCCGGCCGGGCGCCGGCTTCC
The DNA here is from genome assembly GCF_042890295.1 of Streptomyces sp. NPDC002232. NCBI lineage: Bacteria > Bacillati > Actinomycetota > Actinomycetes > Kitasatosporales > Streptomycetaceae > Streptomyces > Streptomyces sp. NPDC002232. The sequence goes on from NZ_JBIARV010000008.1 coordinate 48,547, forward strand.
AGGCGTCGGGGTGGGCGAGCGCCGCGTACCGCACGGTCACCCGCGACTTGAGCGCCTTGCGTTCGAGCTTCTTGTCCGCGCCCAGGTACGAGCCCTCGTCGCCGGTCAGGACGGTGAAGGAGCGGCTGATGCAGCCCCGGTCGCCGAGCGCGTTGATGAACTGGCGCAGCTGGGTGTGCCGCCCCGCGAAGAAGACGGTCTCGGCGGTGGTGTCGCAGATGAGGTGCGTGATGTTGCGGAAGGTGTTGGCGGTGGTGCCCTCCTGGGTGGGGTCGGGGGCGGAGGTGAACTCCGACGCCTCCAGGGGCGCGTCCTCGAGCGACGCGGCGAACGCGGCCTTCAGGGTGTCGACGTAGTGGTCGCCGCTGCGGGTGTCCTGGACGAGGAGCGCCTTGGCCGCGTCGACCTTGCCGAAGTGCGCGAGCGCCTTCGCCTCGTCGCCGTTGGTGGGGGAGACGCGGGCGAGGCCGGGATAGGGCTTGCCGCCGGGGCCGTTGGCGATGTCGTCGGCGGTGATGGTCGTGCCGACGACGGCGATCCTGGCGCGGGTGAGGGCGGTCACGGCCTCGCGCATCTCGGTGGAGGAGGTGGCGATGCCGGAGACGGCCCGGAGCCGCTCGGGGCCGTCGGCCAGGGCGACGAGCTGGTCGACGGTGGTGCGCCAGTGGGCGTTGCCCCGGCCGGTGTTGGCGAGGACGAGACGGATGGTGGGCCGCTGCCCGTTGGACTCCTGGTTGGCCCGGCGCTGGTAGGCGTACGCGCCCTGCACCTCGTGCAGGACCTTGGTGCGCATGCCGGCGTCGGTGGAGGTCAGGGGCAGGAGGACGGCGACGGTGACGTACTCGCCGGGCTTGAGTCCGGCGTTCTCGGCGCGGATGGCCTCGGCGACGTCCCTGAGGTCGGCGTCGCCGAAGTCGTGGCCGGAGCCGTTGACGCCGACGCATTCGTCGCTGCCTGCGGGACGGGCCACGCCCTCGGCGCAGGAACGGTCTTCCGGGGTGGTGAGCCGGGCGAAGCCGTACCCGCCCAGACCGAGGACGACGGCGGCCGTGACGACCGAGGCGACGAGCTTCTGACGGGGCGTGCGGACGCGCCGGCGCAGCCGGGCGGTGAGGCGGTCGGGCATGGCGTCAGACTCCGTTCTCACGGCCCGGCGGCAGGGACAGCTCCCGCCAGGCACGGATGTCGCGCGGCCAGTGGCCTGCCGCGTCCCAGAGTGAACCGCTGCCCGAGAGGTGACGGCCGGAGAGCCGGCGCAGCTCGTGCGCGAGCCGGTCGGCGACCTCGTCGTCGGGCAGTGCGAGCGGATCGGTGAGCAGCCACACGGAGTGCAGCAGCCGCCGTACGGACAGGTGGAGTGCGGTGGTGTCGGGGTCGAGGCCGTCCGGGAGGGCGCCGGCCGGGTCCTGGCCGAGGGCGACGGCCCGCCGCGGATCGGGTCCGGGCCGGTTCCGCTCCCGGGGGTACGGGGCGGCGGCGATGAACCGCAGCCGGCCCAGCCAGCCGAGGACGTCCTGCTCGGGGAAGGTCTCCCGCAGGTGGGTGACGGCCTCCTCGGGCCGGCCGAGGGCCAGCGCGTGGTGGAGGCGGTACGGGCCGGGGTGCGGCCCGTAGTGCCGGTAGAGCGTCTCGTGGACCGCGTGCCAGGCGGCGTACCTCGGATGGTCGCCGTCCGCGAAGCGGAGCCGGTGCAGGAGCAGGGCGCGCAGCAGCGGGTCGGCGACGAAGTGCGCGGGGCCCTCGCTCCAGTCCTCGGCGCGGAGCTGGTCGCGGACCCGCAGCGCCACGTCCCCGTCCAGGGACTCCCCCTGGAGCCGGGCGTGGGCGAGCATCCGGGCCGACTCCTCGTCGTGGGTCGCGGCCAGCACGGCGTACGGCCCCGGACCGCGCACCGGCAGGAGCTCGGCGAGGAGCGTGGGCGCGACGGGCACCGGAGGGGCGTCCTCGCGCAGCTCCACGGTGAGGTCGAGGAGCCCGCCCGGGGTGAGGCCGGCCCGCAGCGCGGCCGGGGTCTCGCCGGCGGCCCGGCCGAGGAGCGCCACGCCGAGGGGCCGGCCGCCGGTCAGCCGGTGGACGGCGCGGGCGAGTTCGGCGGGGGTGCGGCCCGCCGGGTCGTGGTGGTCGAAGGCGGAGCGGGTCTGGGCGGGCGACAGCGGGGTCAGCTCGACGGCGAGGATCCCGGAGCCGACGCTCGCCCCGCGCGGGCACGGCGCGCGGTGTCCGGTCTCCGGGAGCCGGGTGCGGGTGGCGTGGCGCAGGCCCTCGTGGTCCCGGACCCGGGAGGTGGCCAGGACGACGACCCGGTCCCGGCGGCCCTCGGCGGCGCGGGCGCGCAGGATCGGTTCGACCAGCTGCCGGCCGAGCGGCTCGTGGGCGTTGTCGAGGAGGAGCAGGGGGCGGCCGACGCGGCTGCCGCGGCGGAGCCCCGTGTAGGCGGTCAGCAGGTCCTCGGTGAGGGCGCCCACGAGGAAGTCCTCGGCCTCGCGGCGGCGCCGGCCGTCGTGCTCGAAGTCGATGGCGAGCTGCTGGAGCCCGGCCTTGCCGCGCCCGCCGGCGTTGCGGTAGCTGCCGTACCAGCTCTCGGAGGAGCGCTGGAGGCGGCCGAAGACCTCTTCGAGGACGGTCTCCACGGTCGCCTCTGCGAGCAGCCCGGCGAGCGGGGCGGCGGCGTCGGCGAAGGTGGCGGCGAGCTTGGTGAGGACCTTGCCGACCCAGTTGCCGGCGGCGCCCCGGGTCGCGTCGACGGTCGCCAGGAGCGGTCCGAGCCGCTGGAGGTCGCGCCGGGCCCGCTCGTCGTCCTCCTGCGACCAGGCCAGCGAGGCGACCGCGACCAGGCCCAGCGAGAGCCGGGGGAAGCGCACCGGCCGGGCCGCGAGCACCTTCGGCGACAGCTGCACGGCCAGCTCCGACAGCGCCCCGGTGACCGGGGTCCAGCCGGGGCCGTGGTCGGCGGGCGGCTCGACGTGGGAGCAGTCGAGGAGGGCGAGCGGTGTGTAGCCCTTGTAGCGGTTGCGGACCTCCTTGAGCAGCGCGGTCTTGCCCATGCCGCGCCCGCCGGTGAAGACCGTCACCGGCGGGTCGTCCCCGTGCTCGTAGGCGACGCGCGCGCCGCCCTGCCGGCTGAGCCCGACGAGCCGGGCGACGAGCCCCCCGTCGTCCAGGACCGCTTCGCGGCCGTACAGCTCTCTGTCCACGCCCCTGCCACCCCCGTCACAGTCAACTCAAGGATATCGACGGTGTGTTGGGAAAGCGGTGACGTTTTCGACTCTCTTCTCGGCAGTCTTGGGCCCCGGCTCACCCAGCGCCGATGTCCTCGCTCCACAGGTCCGGCCGGTCCGCGACGAACGCGCGCATCAGGGCGACGCACTCGGGGTCGTCGAGCACCACGACCTCGACCCCGTGCTCCCTGAGCCAGTCGTGCCCGCCGTGGAAGGTCTCCGCCTCTCCGACGACCACCCGGGAGATCCCGAACTGCCGCACCAGACCGGAGCAGTACCAGCAGGGCGACAGGGTCGTGACCATCGTCGTCCCCCGGTACGAGCGCTGCCGCCCGGCGGCCCGGAAGGCCGCGGTCTCGGCGTGCGCGGACGGGTCGCCGTCCTGCACGCGCCGGTTGTGCCCGCGTCCGAGCGGCACCCCGTCGGCCCCGTACAGCACGGCCCCGATCGGGACACCCCCCTCGGCGAGACCGGCGCGGGCCTCGGCCAGGGCGGTGCGGAGCCACCGGTCGGCCAGTTCCAGATCCATGGGGGGAGCCTTCCCCGGCGGGGTGCCCGCCTCACTCCCGGGACTGCCGCCGATCGGCTGAGGCCGGGGGCCGCACCGGCCGGGTGAGCGGGGGACGGGCGCCGACAGGTCCTAGCGTGCCGGGTGACCTGCCGTCCGACCGAGAGGTTCCTTGCCATGCGTTCCCTGCTGACCGCCCTCGCCGTCGGTGCCGTCGTGCTCTGCTCCGCCGGAGTCGCCAGCGCCGACGTCACCGTCGAGATCGAGCCGGAGGCCTCGCACACGATCGTCTTCGGCGACTGGCTCCAGTTCGCCAAGGACGACGTGTTCAACGCCGGCCACGACAACACCGTCGGCTCGAACGACTGACCAGGCGCTACGCGACGGCGTCGGCCTCCTCGTACGGGAAACGGGCGAGGGGGGCGACGCCCTGGAAGAAGGTCCGGGCGCGGCCCATCGCGGCCTCGTCGGCGCGGACCCGGCCCGGCCGCGTGGCCGTCCCCGTCAGGACCCCGCCGAACCGCATCCGCAGGTACGCCGCCGAATGGCTCAGGCCCGTCACCAGGCCGTCCGCCACCTCGTGCTCGTCGTGCCCCATGGCCGTCACGCCCCACAGCGTGCCGCCCGCCATGCGCTCCTTGAAGTCCGATCCGGGCACGTTCAGCCAGCCCGACCAGTAGTCCAGGTACCGCTTGGCCTGCGCGGAGAGGCTGTACCAGTACAGCGGCGAGACGATCACGACGTCGGTGGCCTCCACGGTGGCCCGCAGCAGCAGCTCCTCGGCCCCGCCCACCGGCCGGCCGGTGGTCTCGTGCCGTCCGTCCCGGAAGTCCGGCAGGTCCAGCCCGCTCAGGTCCACCCAGCGCTGCGAGAAACCCGCGGGCAGGTGCGCGGCGGCCTCGCGGGCCAGGATCTCGGAGTTGCCCTCGGCACGTGAGCTGCCGAGGACGAAGAGGAACGAACGGTCCGTGCCGTGGGCGGCGTCGAGGGTCATGCTGCTGCTCCGGTCTCGTCGGGTATCCCCTGGCAACTCCGCCTCCCCCACCGCTATTCCGCCCCATCGGCCCCGCCGATCGGCCCCATCGGCAGGACGCCCCACTGGCCCGTGGACCGGCCCCCGGCCTCCTTCGTAGCGTCGTCGGCATGAGAAACGAGACCAGGGGAACCGTCGAACTCACCCTCGCCATGGTGCTCTCCGGCACCCTCGGCGTCTTCGTCGTCGAGTCCGGGGCCTCGCCCTTCGCGGTGGTGTTCTTCCGGTGCCTCTTCGGCGCCGTCGCGCTCGGCGCCTACAGCCTGCTGCGCGGCTTCCTCACCGGGCACGGGTTCACCGCCCGGAAGCTGGGACTCGCCGCGCTCGGCGGGGTCTTCATCGTCTTCAACTGGGTCTTTCTGTTCGAGGCGTACGCGGCGACCTCGATCTCCCTGGCCACCGTCGTCTACCACACGCAGCCGTTCTTCCTCGTGCTGCTCGGGGCGGTGTTCCTGCGGGAGCGGATCTCCGGGGCCAAGCTCGGCTGGCTCGTCCTCGCGTTCGCCGGGCTCGTCCTCGTCTCCGGCGTCCGCCCCGGCGACACGGCCTCCCTCGCCGGACTCGGCTACGCCCTGGCCGCCGCCGTCCTCTACGCCCTCGCGACCTTCGTCACCAAGCGGATCACCGGCGTGCGGCCCCACCTGATCGCGCTCGTCCAGGTCCTCGTCGGGCTGCCGCTGCTGCTGCCCTTCGTCGACTTCGGGACGACCGGCGGCCTCGGCACCGGATGGGCCTGGCTCGTGGGCCTCGGACTGATCCACACCGGGCTCATGTACGTGCTCATGTACGCCGCGTACGCCAAGCTGCCCACCGCGAAGATCGCCGTCCTGGCCTTCACCTACCCGGCCGTCGCCATGGGCGTCGACTGGGCCGTGTACGGGCACCACATCGGGCTCGTCCAGGCGCTCGGCGTCCCGCTGATCGTGCTCGCCAGCCTCAAGGTCACCCTCGCTGCTCGGACACCAGCCGCCGCGCCTGCTCCACGAACAGCCGCACGTGCGCCGGAAGCCGCTTCCCCCGCCGCCACGCGAGCTGCGTGAACAGGGTGAACGGCGCCTCCCAGGGCAGCGCGACCAGGGTTCCGCCCGCCAGCTCCCCCGCGACGGTCACGCGGGGGAGCAGCGCGATCCCGAGCCCGGAGGCCACCGCCCGCTTGCTCGCCTCGATGGTGCCGAACTCCAGGAACCGGGGCTCGTCCAGCGCGGCCTCGAACAGGTCGCGGTAGGCGCACCCCGGTTCGGTGCCCACCAGCGGGGTCCCGGTCAGATCGGCCGTGCTCAGCTCCGTACCGCCCGCGAGCGGGTGGCCCGGGGCGGCGACCAGGAGCAGCGGCTCGGGCGCGAGGACCTCCGACTCCAGACCCTCGTGCGCGGTCTCCGCCTCCATCAGGAAGCCGACGTCGTACGTGCCCTGTCGCAGCGCCTGCCGCGTCTCGTCGCCGAGGGTGGGCCGCAGCGCGAGCCGCACCTTCGGGTAGCGGTGGTGGAAGTACTCCAGGAGCGGCGGCAGCCGGTAGGAGGTGAGGGACTCCATGGTGCCGATCGCGATCGGGCCCGAGGGCTCCGCCGTGGCCGCGACGGCGGACCGGGCCTCCTCCGCCAGCTCCGCCATCCGGCGGGCGTACGGGAGGAGCCGCTCCCCGGCCTCCGTCAGCCGGATCCGGGAGCCGAGGCGCTCGAAGAGGTCGACGCCGAGCGAGGTCTCCAGGGCGCGGATCTGGCTGGTCACGCTCGACTGCGCGTAACCCAGCTCGGCGGCCGCCCGGGTGAAGGAGAGGACGTCGGCGACCTTCTCGAAGGTGGCGAGGAGCCGCAGCTCCATCAGGCCTGGTCCTTGTCCTCGCCCTGCTCGCGCCGCTTCAGCTCCTCCTCGCGGCGGCGCAGGTCCGCCTCCCAGTCCTCGAGGCGCGACTCGTCCTTCTCGCGGGGGGAGGAGGCGGTCTCGTCGCGGAGCGACTTCAGGAACTCGGGGTTGTCGTCGGGGGCGACCCACCGGCCGCGCCGGCCGCTGTGCCACTCGGAAGGCGTACGGCCTCCGGCGGGGGCGTGGCGCGCCTTGCCGGCCACGAGCCAGACGACCGGGCCCACGATCGGGAAGAGCAGGATGATGAGGACCCAGACCACCTTCTGGAGGTGCCTGGTCTCCTCCTCGGGGGTGTTCAGGCAGTCGATGAAGGCATAGATCGTCAGCGCCAGCGGCAGGATGAACATCAGCGCCCTGAGCATGTGGGACGGCCCCCTGGAAGCAGCGGCGGGGCTCCTTGGGGCGGCCCCGGTGACGAGCCAAGCCTAGCCCGTGACCGATACTGGCCCCTATGGCTTACGACGATCTCCGCTCGCTGCTCAGGGCCCTGGAGCGTGAAGGCGACCTCAAGCGCATCAAGGCCGAAGTCGACCCGTACCTGGAGGTCGGGGAGATCGTCGACCGGGTGAACAAGGCGGGAGGCCCGGCGCTTCTCTTCGAGAACGTCAAGGGCTCCTCGATGCCCCTCGCGATGAACGTCTTCGGCACGGACCGCCGCCTCCTCAAGGCCCTCGGCCTGAAGTCGTACGGCGAGATCAGCGAGAAGATCGGCGGGCTCCTCAAGCCGGAGCTGCCGCACGGCTTCGTCGGGGTCCGCGAGGCCTTCGGGAAGCTGGGCTCGATGATCCACGTGCCGCCGAAGAAGGTGAAGCCCGGGGACGCCCCCGTGCAGGAGGTCGTGCTCACCGGCGACGACGTCGACCTCGACCTCCTCCCGGCGCTGTTCACCTGGCCGAAGGACGGCGGCTCCTTCTTCAACCTGGGCCTGACCCACACCAAGCACCCCGAGACCGGCGTGCGGAACCTGGGCCTCTACCGGCTCCAGCGGCACGACAAGCGCACCATCGGCATGCACTGGCAGATCCACAAGGACAGCCGCAACCACTACGCCGTCGCGGCGGCGAAGGGCGAGCGGCTGCCGGTCGCGATCGCCTTCGGCTGCCCGCCGGCCGTCACGTACGCCTCGACGGCGCCGCTGCCCGGCGACATCGACGAGTACCTCTTCGCCGGCTTCGTGCAGGGCAAGCGGATCGAGATGGTCGACTGCAAGACCGTCCCGCTCCAGGTCCCGGCCCACGCCGAGGTCGTCGTCGAGGGCTGGCTGGAGCCGGGCGAGACGCTCCCGGAAGGTCCCTTCGGCGACCACACCGGCTTCTACACGCCGCAGGAGCCCTTCCCCGCCCTGAAGATCGACTGCATCACCATGCGGAAGCGTCCGCTGCTCCAGTCGATCGTCGTCGGCCGGCCGCCGACCGAGGACGGACCGCTGGGCCGGGCGACGGAGCGGTTCTTCCTGCCGCTCCTCAAGATCATCGTGCCGGACATCGTGGACTACCACCTGCCGGAGTCGGGCGGCTTCCACAACTGCGCGATCGTCTCGATCGACAAGAAGTACCCGAAGCACGCGCAGAAGGTCATGCACGCCATCTGGGGCGCGCACATGATGTCGCTGACCAAGCTGATCGTCGTGGTCGACAAGGACTGCGACGTGCACGACCTGCACGAGGTGTCCTGGCGGGCGCTCGGGAACACGGACTACGCCCGGGACCTGACGGTCGTCGAAGGACCGGTCGATCATCTGGACCACGCCTCCTACCAGCAGTTCTGGGGCGGCAAGGCCGGTATCGACGCCACGAAGAAGCTGCCCGAGGAGGGCTACACCCGGGACGGCGGCTGGCCGGACATGGTGGAGTCCGATCCGGCGACGGCGGCCCTGGTGGACCGCCGCTGGAAGGAGTACGGGCTGTGACCACCGCGGCCGTGCCCGGCGCCGAGCCGGGGCGCACCAAGGCATTCCTGCGGCTCGTGATGATCGAGCACTCGGTCTTCGCGCTGCCCTTCGCCTACATCGCCTCGCTCACCGCGATGTTCCGGCTGGACCGGAACATCCACTGGTGGACGCTGTTCCTGGTCACCGTGTGCATGGTGGGCCTGCGGACCTTCGCGATGGCCTGCAACCGGATCATCGACCGCGAGATCGACGCGCGCAATCCGCGCACGGCCGGGCGGGAGCTGGTCACCGGCGCGGTGTCGGTGCGCTCCGCGTGGACCGGGGCCGGGATCGCCGTCGTCGTCTTCCTCGGCGCGGCCGCCCTCCTGAACCCGCTGTGCCTGGCGCTCGCGCCGCTCGCCGTCATCCCGATGGTGGTCTATCCGTACGGCAAGCGGTTCACGAACTTCCCGCACGCCATCCTGGGCCTCGCCCAGTCGATCGGGCCGATCGGCGCCTGGCTCGCGGTGACGGGGGAGTGGTCCTGGGACGCGGTCGTCCTGGGCCTCGCGGTGGGCGTCTGGATCGGCGGCTTCGACCTGATCTTCGCCTGCCAGGACGTGCAGGCGGACCGGGCGCACGGCGTCATGTCGGTGCCGGCCCGCTTCGGCGTGCCGGCCGCGCTCTGGGGCGCCCGGGCCTCGGCGGTCGTCACGACGGGGCTCCTGGTCTGGTACGCGCTGCTGACGGACGCGGGGCTGTTCTTCTGGGTGGGCCTGGTGATCGTGGTCGCCGCCTTCTGCTACGAGCACTCGATCGTGAAGCCGCACGACCTGTCCCGGCTGAACAGGGCCTTCTTCACGACGAACGGGTTCATCGGGATCAGCCTCTTCGTGTGCGCGCTGCTGGACCTGCTGGTCCGCGGGCTCACTCCGTAGCCCCGGTCCGAGGACGGATAGGCTCGACGGCATGAACGACGGCAAGCGCACCCCCTGGATCGTGGGGGTTTCCGGGGCGTCGGGTACGCCGTACGCCGCCGCCGTCCTGAGGGGGCTGCTCGACGCGGGGGAGAGCGTCGACCTCGTCGTCTCGCGGGCCTCGCGGCTGACGCTGCTCGACGAGACGGGGATCAGCTTCCGGGACGCGCACTGGCGCGAGGACCTGGCGGCCTGGCTGGCGCGGGGCGCGGACGGGAAGCCGGACACGTTCACCGCCGACCTGGGGGACGTGCGGTACTGGGCCGCCGGGGACCTGGGGGCGGGACCGTCCTCCGGCTCGTACCCGGCGAAGGGGATGCTGGTGGTGCCGGCCTCGACCGCGGCGGTGGCGGGAGTGGCACTCGGGCTCTCGAAGGACCTGCTGCAACGGGTCGCGAGCGTGACGCTGAAGGAGCGGCGTCCGCTGGTGGTCGCGGTGCGGGAGACCCCGCTGAACGGGCAGACCCTCAAGCACATGGTGGCGCTGGACGAGGCGGGCGCCGTGGTGCTGCCCGCCTCTCCGGCGTTCTACGCGGGGGCGACGCACATCCAGGATCTGGTGGACTTCGTCGCCGGGCGGGTGCTGGACGCGGCGGGAGTGCCGCACCAGCTGTACCGCCGGTGGGAAGGAGAGCTGGGTGCGGCTCTCCGGGCTGATTAGCGCTTCTTGGCGTGCTTCTTCGCGGCGCGCTTCGAGGCGGCGGTCGGCTGGTGGGCACGCGAGCGGTTGGCCAGGTCCTGAAGCTCGCGCATGCGTGCGTAGGCCATCTCGATCGTGTACACGGTGAACACCACTCCTGAAAGATCGTCTTTGATCTGCTGAAAGATTCACAGGGCGTCTTCCCTGTGTACCTTAGATTCTATACCTAAACTCGCGGTATCGCTGGACAATGGAAGGCTTCATACCTATGGACGCCGTGGACAGGCAGCTCATCCAGGCTCTGCGCGAGAACGGCCGTGCCTCGTACGCCGAGCTCGGCCGGCTCGTCGGGCTCTCCGGCCCCTCCGTCACCGACCGCATCAACCGTCTTGAGGCCGCCGGGGTGATCACCGGCTACCGCGCCACCGTCGACGCCGCCTCGCTCGGCCTCGGCGTCACCGCCCTCATCGGCATCTCGCTCTCCGACGCCGCCGACCACGAGGACGTGGCCCGCCGGCTCAAGGACCTCGCCGAGATCGAGGACTGCTGGTTCATCGCCGGCGACGACTCCTTCATGCTCAAGGTGCGGGTCAACGACGTCGACGGCCTGGAGAAGACGATCCGCCGGCTCTCCGGCACCAAGGGCGTCTCCCGCACCCGTACGACGATCGTGCTCTCCACGAAGTGGGAGAACCGGGTCGGGGAGCTGCCTGAGGAGGGCTGACGCGAAGCGTCAATGGGGGTACCTCCCGCCCGAAGGGTGGGGGAGTACGGTGGGCAGGCTTGGATTCGGAGATAAAGGAAGGCGGCCGTACATGGACGCGGGACTCAAGCGCGAACTTGAGCAGAAGGTCCGGGACGGTGAGCGGCTGAGCCGTGAGGACGGCATCGCCCTGTACGAGTCCGACGACCTCGCCTGGCTCGGCGGTCTGGCCCACGAGGTCCGGACCCGCAAGAACGGCGACGTGGTCCACTTCAATGTCAACCGGCATCTGAACATGACCAACGTCTGCACCGCCTCCTGCGCCTACTGCTCCTTCCAGCGCAAGCCGGGCGAGAAGGACGCGTACACCATGCGCATCGAGGAGGCCGTGCGCCTCGCGAAGGCGATGGAGAACGAGAACCTCACCGAGCTCCACATCGTCAACGGGCTGCACCCCAACCTGCCCTGGCGCTACTACCCGCGCTCCCTCTCCGAGCTCAAGAAGGCCCTGCCGCACGTCTCCCTCAAGGCGTTCACGGCCACCGAGATCCACCACTTCGAGACGATCTCCGGCCTCTCGGCCTCCGAGATCCTCGACGAGCTGATCGAGGCCGGCCTGGAGTCGCTGACCGGCGGCGGCGCCGAGATCTTCGACTGGGAGGTCCGGCAGCACATCGTGGACCACCGCACCCACTGGGAGGACTGGTCCCGGATCCACCGGCTCGCCCACGAGAAGGGGCTCAAGACCCCCTCGACCATGCTCTACGGCCACATCGAGGAGCCGCGCCACCGCGTGGACCACGTGCTGCGGCTGCGGGAGCTCCAGGACGAGACCGGCGGCTTCCAGGTCTTCATCCCGCTGCGCTACCAGCACGACTTCGTGGACATGCAGGACGGCAAGGTCCGCAACAAGCTCCAGGCGCGCACCACGATGGCGACCGGTGCCGAGGCCCTGAAGACCTTCGCGGTCTCCCGGCTGCTCTTCGACAACGTGCCGCACGTCAAGGTCTTCTGGGTCATGCACGGCGTCCAGACCGCGCAGCTGGCGCTCCAGCACGGCGCGGACGACATGGACGGCTCGGTCGTCGAGTACAAGATCACGCACGACGCCGACAACTACGGCACGCCGAACAAGCTGGGCCGCGAGGACCTGCTCGAACTGATCCGCGACGCGGGCTTCCGGCCGGTGGAGCGGAACACGCGGTACGAGATCATCCGCGAGTACCCGGGCCCGGACGCCGAGCGGCGCGAGACGCCGCAGGCGATGCGCTTCTGACGCGGTCGTGAGGAAGGGCCGGCGGGGAGGACACTCCCGCCGGCCCTTCTCGCTGTCCGGAGGGGGACTCCCGGCCGGTTCTTCCCACTGTCCGGGGGAGAGGACTCCGCGCCGGCGCCCTCGCGGTCCCGAGGTCACTTCAGGGGCAGCAGCATGACGATGTCGTCGCGGTCGTCGCCGGGGGCGACCCGGATCGCGTCGGGGACGCGGCCGACCTCCTTGTAGCCCGACCGGGCGTAGAAGCCGTCGACGCCGGTGCCGCCCCGGCAGGTCAGCCGGATCGCCTCGACCGCCTCGAAGCCCGGGGCGGTGCGGGCGGTGTGCTCGACGGCCGCCATGAGTGCGCGGCCGTAGCCCCTGCCCTGGTGCCGGGGGTGGACCATCACCGTGTAGAGCCACACCCAGTGGGTCATCAGCGGGTGGCTGTTGAAGGTGAAGAAGGCGGTGGCGGCGACCCGGCCGTCCTCGTCGCGGCCGACGAGCAGGCGGGTGCCGCCCTCGGTCATCGCGACGAGGTGCCTGAGCAGCGCGGGGCGTATCTCGTCGGGGGTCACGGGGGGTACGAAGCCAACGGCGCCGCCCGCGTTCGAGACGTCGGCCCAGAGGGAGAGCACGCCGTCGCGCAGGGCGGGATCGACTGCCGGGTCCACCTCGAAAGTAAGGGTCATGAGGTCAATGTATCTATTACTTTCGGAGGGCTCAAGAGGCCCGGTCCCGGGTCGCCCGCCGCCGCGTGCTTCACTGGATGACGCTCGTCCCTCAGGGGAACTTTGGGATCTTTCGGAACGGAAGAGTGGACTGACATGCTCCGCTACACGCTGATGCGGCTCGGGATCTTCGCCGGGTGCTTCCTCGCCCTGTGGGGTCTCGTCTACGTCGGCGTGCTGCCGCGCGGCCTGGGTGACTCGAACCTGCTCTGGGTGCTCGTCCTCTCCATCGTCATCTCCGCCCCGCTGAGCTTCGTCCTGCTGCGCAAGGTGCGGGACGAGGCGAGCGCCGAGATCGTGGCGAAGGTGGACCGCGCGAAGGGCCGTCTGGACGCGAACCGGTCCCAGGAGGACGCGCTCTGACCGCGTAAGGGCCGCGTAAGCTTCCTCACAGACACCCACCCCGGGCAGAGCCTTCCAAGGCTCCGGCCTGGGGTGTTCTGCGTTTCGGAGGCGAAAGGGCGCTTCTGTGACCCAAAGAATGGCTTTGAGGTTCTCAAAGTTCAAGTGTTAACGTGTTCGACATGAAGACAGCAGTGCGCCCCTCTCCTGCCGCGAGCACCCCGCTCGTGGCGCGCCTGCACGTCGACCTCTGCCGCTGTATGTCCGCGGTCTGTTGCCGCGCGCTCTGATCCGGCATCATGCAGCGGCCCGCGCCCGAGCGCGTGTGTGCCGCACCCCCGTCCTCGTATTCCCCCGATACGCACCTGTGGAGTGTGCCTGTGTCCGCGTCCGCGTCCGAGACGAAGTCCCCGGCTTCCTCGCGCATACCCAAGGTCCCCTTCTGGGCCCAGATCATCGTCGGTCTGGTCCTGGGCGCCCTGCTCGGCTGGGTCGCCCGCAGCCAGGACGTCTCCTGGCTCAAGGAGACCCTCGGCCAGATCGGCGACATCTTCGTCCAGCTGCTCAAGCTGGCCGTCGCACCGCTCGTCTTCTTCGCGATCCTGGTCTCGATCACCAACCTGCGGAAGGTGAACAACGCCGCCAGGCTCGCCACCCGCACCCTGCTCTGGTTCATGATCACCTCGCTGATCGCGGTGGCCATCGGCCTCGCCATCGGCCTGATCACCAACCCGGGCGCCGGCACCGGCCTCACCCCGCAGGACGGCAAGCTGCCCAAGCGCGAGGGCTCCTGGATCGACTTCCTCACCGGCATCATCCCGACGGACGTCATCACGCCCTTCACCGAGCTGAACGTCCTCCAGATCGTCTTCATGGCCGCCGTCGCCGGCATCGCCGCCCTCAAGCTCGGCGACCGCGCCAAGCCGATCCTCACCCTCTCCGAGTCGGTCCTGGAGCTCCTCCAGAAGGCCCTCTGGTGGGTCATCCGCCTCGCCCCGCTCGGCACCGTCGGCCTCATCGGCTTCGCCATCGCCGACTACGGCTGGGACCTCATCGGCAAGTACGCGACCTTCACCGCCGACGTCTACGTCGGCTGCGCCCTGGTCCTCTTCGGCGTCTACCCGCTGCTGCTCGCCACGGTCGCCAAGGTCAACCCGCTCCAGTTCTACAAGGGCGCCTGGCCCGCCATCCAGCTGGCCTTCGTCTCCCGCTCCTCGGTCGGCACCATGCCGGTCACCCAGAAGGTCACCGAGCGCCTCGGCGTCCCGAAGGAGTACGCCTCCTTCGCCGTCCCGTTCGGCGCCACCACCAAGATGGACGGCTGCGCCGCGATCTACCCGGCGCTCGCCGCGATCTTCATCGCGCAGATCTTCGACGTGCAGCTGGGCATCGGCGACTACGTGCTGATCGCCTTCGTCTCGGTCATCGGCTCGGCGGCCACCGCCGGCCTCACCGGCGCCACGGTCATGCTCACCCTGACCCTCTCCACCCTGGGCCTCCCCCTGGAGGGCGTCGGCCTGCTGATGGCGATCGACCCGATCCTGGACATGATGAGGACGGCCACCAACGTGGCGGGACAGGCTCTGATCCCGGTCATCGTGTCCGCCCGCGAGAAGATCCTCGACCACACCGCGTACGAGAACGCCTCGTCCTCCCCGATCGACGACCTGGTCGAGGTCGGCGAGAAGGACCAGAAGGTCGCGGTCACGGCCGCCGCCTGACCCCCGCACCGGGCATCCGCGCCCCCTGCCCCCTCCGGGCAGGGGGCGCGTACGCTTTCGCGGGGCGTCCAGAGGATCTTGGAAGCAGGGGTGGGCCGTCATGGCCGGTGGGGAGAAGGCGCGGCGGTTGCCGCGGGCCGTTCGGGAGCGGCAGATGGTGGACGCGGCCGTGCGGTGCTTCGCGCGGCAGGGGTACCAGGCGGCGTCCATGGACGGGATCGCCGAGCTCGCCGGGGTCTCCAAGCCGCTGGTCTATCTCTACCTCGGCTCCAAGGAGGAGCTGTTCACCACCGTCATCCGGCGGGAGGCCGGGGAGCTGCTCGCGGCCGTCGCGGCCGGGGTCGGGGGGCCCGGGACGCCGCCCGACGAGCGGCTGTGGGCGGGGCTGCTCGCCTTCTTCACGTACGCCGCCGAGCATCCGGACTCGTGGGTGGTGCTGAGCCGGCAGGCGCGGACGCAGGGGGAGCCGTTCGCCGGGGAGGCGGCGCGGATGCGGGACGAGATCGTGGGCTTCGTGGCCGGTCTCCTCGGGGAGGCGGCGGAGGGCGCGGGCCTCGTCGCGCGGGACGTCGACGCGCTGGCGCAGGCGCTGGTGGGGGCCGCCGAGTCGCTGGCGGCCTGGGCGAACGAGACCCCCGGGGTGACGGCGAAGGAGGCCGCCTCGACGCTGATGGACTTCGCCTGGTCCGGACTCGGAAACCTCATGAAAAGCGAGCGCTGGTCTCCCCGTTGAGCCTTACCGCGCAGTAAGGTTACCGGCTAGTCAAGGCTGTTGACGCTCCGTGGCGCCCAACGTGCCGACGCACGACCTCAGTTCATCGCGCAGACCGAGGAGCCGCCCGTGTCCGTCGTCACCGCAGCGTCCGGGACCGAGCCGGTCGAGCCGCACAAGGTCGTGGTGGACGGACGGGTGCGGGAGGTCTCCGTGCCCGCCCTGGTCCCCCGGGTGGCCCGCGGCTCGCTCGCCGACCTGCCCTACGACAACGCCCGGCAGGCCCCCGACGCCGTCCTCTTCTCCCGGAAGGACGGACAGGGGGTCTGGCAGGACGTCACCGCCGCCCGGTTCGCCGCCGAGGTGCACTCCGTCGCCAAGGGCCTCATCGCCTCCGGCCTGCGCCCCGGCGACCGGCTCGCCCTGATGGCCCGCACCACCTACGAGTGGACCCTGATCGACTTCGCCGCCTGGGCCGCCGGGCTCGTCACCGTCCCCGTCCACCCCACCTCCTCCGCCTTCCAGACCCGCTGGATCCTGGAGGACTCCGGGGCCTCGGCCTGTGTCGTCGAGGGCCCGGAGCAGGCCCGGCTCGTCTCGGCCGAGCGGCGGCAGCTGCCCGGCCTGACCCACCTGTGGGTCCTCGGCACCGGCGCCGTCGACCAGCTCCGCCGGGCGGGCGCGCGGGTCGCCGACGAGGCCGTCACCGCCCGCCGGGGGCTGCTCACCCCGGCGGCCCTCGCCACCCTCGTCTACACCTCCGGCACCACCGGCCGGCCGAAGGGCTGCGCCCTCACCCACGCCAACTTCTTCGCCGAGGTCGACAACGCGGTCCGGCTCCTGCACCCCGTCTTCCTCTCGGAGAGCAAGGAGCCCGCCTCGACCCTCCTCTTCCTGCCGCTCTCCCACGTCTTCGGGCGGATGGTCGCGGTCGGCTGCGTCCGGGCCCGCGTCCGCGTCGGACACGCGCCCTCCGTCGAGGGCGAGGAACTGCTCACCGATCTGGCCGCCTTCCGGCCCACCTTCCTCCTCGCCATCCCGTACGTCCTGGAGAAGGTCTTCAACAAGGCCCGGGCCACCGCCGAGCGGGGCGGGAAGGCCGCCGCCTTCGACCGGGCCGCGCGGGTCGCCCGCCGGTACGGGCAGGAGGCCTCGCCCTCGCTCGCGCTGCGGACCGTGCGGGCGCTCTACGACCCGCTCGTCTACCGGCGGATCCGGGCCGCGCTCGGCGGCCGGGTGACGTACGTGATCTGCGGCGGCTCCCCGCTCGGCGCCCGGCTCGCCGAGTTCTTCGCGGGCGCCGGGGTCGAGGTCTTCGAGGGGTACGGCCTGACGGAGACCACGGCCGCCTCGACGGTCACCCCGCCCCGCCGGCCGCGCACCGGGACCGTCGGCTGGCCGCTGCCGGGCACGGCCGTCCGGATCGCCGACGACGGGGAGGTGTGGCTCCGGGGCGGGCACGTCTTCGCCGGCTACTGGGACGCGCGGCGCGGGATGGCCCTGCCGTACACCGACGACGGCTGGTTCCCCACCGGGGACCTGGGGTCGCTCGACGCGGATGGCTATCTGCGGATCACCGGCCGCAAGAAGGACATCCTCATCACGTCGGCGGGCAAGAACGTCGCCCCGGCGCCGCTGGAGGACTGGCTGCGGGCCCATCCGCTGATCGGCCAGTGCATGGTGGTCGGCGACGACCGCCCGTACGTCACGGCCCTGATCACCCTGGACCACGAGGGGCTGACGCACTGGCGGCGGATGCGGCGCAAGGACCATCTGGCGCTGTGGGAGCTGGCCCGGGACCCGGAGCTGCTCGCCGCGCTCCAGCGGGGCGTGGACGACGCGAACCGGCTGGTCTCGCGGGCCGAGTCGATCCGCGCCTTCCGGGTCCTGAACACCGACTTCTCGGAGGCCTCCGGACATCTGACGCCGTCCCTGAAGCTCAAACGGCGTGCGGTGCTCCGGGACTTCGCCCGGGACATCGAGGAGATGTACGGCTCGGGGGCCGAATAGGCCTCAGGGCCAAAGGAGTTCGCGGGTCCAGTCGCCGTCCGTCGTGCGGCGGTAGCGGAAGCGGACGTGGCGGCGGCGTTCGTCGCCCTGGAAGAACTCGACCTCGGCCGGTGCGACGACGTACAGGGTCCAGGAGGGGGCGGGGGCGTCCGGCTCGGCCTCGGCCCGGGTCCAGGCGGCCTCGCTCGCGGAGGCGAGGGTGCCGGGGGAGTCGAGGAGCTCGCTCTGCCGGCCCACGAGCGCGGCGGCGAGCGCGCCGGTGCTGCGGGCGTGGAGGTCCTCGTACGCCTCCTCGCGGGTGCCGGCGGTGACGTGGCCCCGGATCCGGACCTGGCGGCCCTGGACCGGCCAGTAGAAGCCGAGCGCGGCCTCGGGGCGGGCGGCGAGCTGGAGGCCCTTGGCGCTGGTGGCGTGCGAGGCGAAGTGCCAGCCCCGGGCGTCCGCGTCGTGCAGCATCACCGTGCGGACGTCGGGCCTGCCCTCCTCGTCCGCGGTGGCCAGGGAGAGGGTGTGCGGCTCGGTCTGGCCGGCCTCGACCGCCGCCGTGAACCACTCGTGGAAGAGCGGGAGCGGCTCGGGCGGGGCGGTCGCCGGGTCGAAGGACGGGAGGTCGGTGTCCCAGACCCGGAGGGAGCGGAGGGCGCTGTGGAAGTCGGTCATGCGGACACGGTAGGGCGTGCGGGGGTGCCGGCGGCGGCCGGTGCCGGGTAGTCGACCAGCGGGACCGCGTGGGCGGCCGCCTGGATGCCGTCGCGGATCTTCTTCGCGATGAGGTTCTTCCAGGGGGTCTTCGGCAGGGTGCGGACCATGAACATGCGCAGGGCGATCTTCCACTTCGAGGCGACGGTCATCTCCCCGACGAAGCCCTCGGCCATCTTCTGGTTCTGCTCGACGCCGGGCCGCATGAGCCGCTCGTAGCGGGCGAAGGCCGCGGTGTGGTCGCCGCCCGCGCGGGCGAGTTCGCCCGCCAGGACGTAGGCGCCGGTGAGGGCGAGGCCGGTGCCCTGGCCGGAGGCGGGGGAGGCGCAGTGGGCGGCGTCGCCGAGGAGGACGACCCGGCCCCGGGACCAGCGGTCCATCTCGATGAGGGACATGGAGTCGAGGTAGAAGTCGTCGGCGTCGGCGGCGTGGCCGAGGAGCCGGGGGACCTCCCAGCCGTCGCCGGCGAAGCGGTCGGCGAGGGCGCGCTTCTGGGCGGTGACGTCCCGCGGGTCGTGGGGGAGTTCGGGGGAGGAGAAGACGAAGAGGTTCTTGGCGTCGCTCTCGCCGGCCGAGCTGTAGGCGCAGACCAGCTTCCCGGGGAGGGCGTGGTAGGTCTCCCAGCGGTCCAGGCGGAGGTGGTTGGGGGCGGTGAAGATGGAGACGTACGCGCCGAGGTGGCGCTTGTAGCGCTCCTCGGGGCCGAAGGCGAGCCGGCGGGTGTTCGAGTGGAGTCCGTCGGCGCCGACGACCAGGTCGAAGCGGCGGACGGTGCCGCTGTCGAAGGTGACGGTGACGCCGTCGGCGTCCTCGTCCAGGGCGGCGATCGAGTCGCCGAAGACGTACTCGACGTCCTCGCGGGTGCGGTCGTACAGGATGCGGGCGAGCTCGCCGCGCATGATCTCGTCGTCCCCCTCGACGCGGCCGCCGAAGATGTCGGCGGGCAGTTCGCCGATGGTGCGGCCCGCGTCGTCGACGTAGGAGCCGCCGCGCATGTCGGTGGAGCGGGCGCGGATGTCGTCGAGGACGCCCATCCGGCGGCAGACCTCGATCGCGGTGCCGCGGATGTCCACCTTGTAGCCGCCGGTGCGGAGTTCGGGGGCGCGCTCGACGACGGTGGGCGCGAAGCCGTAGCGGTGCAGCCAGAGGGCGAGGGCGGGGCCGGCGATCGAGGCGCCGGAGATCAGGACGGTCCGGGCGGCGGTGGGCTTCGTGCTGCTCATGGCAGGACTCCTTGTCGGGTGTCTGCGGGCCGTTCCCCTGCCCGCGGACATGACTATACGGATGTCCTACACGCTTGTCTATGACGCTTGTATAGATCTCTTGGGGCGGTCGGTCGGCCCCGGCCCGGCGCCGGTGCTCCCGGGGCGCCGGCCCGTCAGCCCCGCCCCAGCACCACCGTCCCCGAGGAGCAGAACCAGCCCCCCGTCCCCGAGGCCACCGCCAGCTCCGGCAGGGAGCCGTCCGGCCGCCGCACCTGGAGTCCCGGCGCCTCGCCGCGCAGCTGCCGCACCGCCTCCACCAGCAGGAACAGGCCGCGCATCCCCGGATGGCAGGCCGACAGGCCGCCGCCGTCCGTGTTCACCGGCAGCCCGTCCTTCTGCTGGACGAACGCCCCGCCCTCGCCCTTCGCGCAGAAGCCCAGGTCCTCCAGGGTCACCAGCGTCATGTACGTGAAGGCGTCGTAGACCTCGGCCACCTCGATGTCGGCGGGCCGCACGCCCGCGCGCGCGAAGGCCAGCCGCCCGCTGACCGCCGCCGGCGAGACCGTGAAGTCCTCCCACTCGGACATCGTGGTGTGCGAGGCGTGCTCGCCCGTGCCGAGCACCCACACCGGCGCCGTGCGGCAGTCCTGGACGTACTCCTCGGCGACCAGCAGCACCGCGCAGCCGCCGTCGCTGCGGATGCAGCAGTGCAGCTTGGTGAAGGGGTCCGCGATCATCGGCCCGTCCAGGACGTCGTCCACGGTGATCGGCTCGCGGAACATCGCCTCCGGGTTGAGCGCCGCGTTCGCCCGCGCCCGGACGGCCACCTCCGCGAGCTGCTCCGGCGTCGTGCCGTACTCGTGCATGTGACGGCGGGCGGCCATCGCGTACTTGGCGATCAGGGTGTGCCCGTACGGGACCTCGAACTGGAGCGGCCCGCGCGAGCCGAACGACAGGTTCGCGGTGCGGCGGCGGGCCCGGACGTCGGCGCGGGCGGTGGAGCCGTACACGAGCAGGACCGCGTTCGCGTGACCCGCCGCGATCGCGTCGGCGGCGTGCGCGGCCATGACCTCCCAGGTGGCGCCGCCGACGGCGGTCGAGTCCACCCAGCGGGGGCGCAGGCCCAGGTACTCGGCGACCTCGACCGGGGCGAGGGTCCCGAGGCCCGCCGAGGCCAGGCCGTCGACCAGCGAGCGGTCGAGGCCGCTGTCCGCGAGGGCGCGCCGGGCGGCCTGGGCGTGCAGGGCGTACGGGGTGGCCTCGTCGACCCGGCCGCAGTCGGAGAGGGAGACGCCGACGACGGCGACGCGGCGGGAGCTGCGTGTGGTGGTGGGCATGAATCTGACGGTACATCAGATTTGCCGAATCGGGACCGGCGCTTCTCTGGGCAACCAGCCCCGCACCGCCTTAGCATGACGCACCGTCAGATACGGAGGGAGCTCCATGGACGCCGTCGATGCCGCCGCGCTCACCGCCCCACGAGCGGAACCGCCCACCCGCGGACCCGTCGCCCCGACCGCCGAGGAGCAGGAGTTCCGCCGCCCCCTGCGGGACCTGCTCGCCGAGCGGGCCGGACCCCGCGCCAACCGCGCGGCCACCGCCACCCCCGAGGGCTACGACACCGCGCTCTGGGCCCGCATGGCCGACCCCCTGGGCCTCGCCGGACTCACCCTCCCCGCCGAGTACGGCGGCACCGGCCGCGGCCCGGCCGCGCTCGCCCTCGCCTGCGAGGAGACCGGCCGCGCCCTCGCCCCCTCCCCGCTCCTCGCCACGACCGTCCTCGTCGCCCCGCTCCTCGCGGCCCTCGGCACCCCCGCGCAGCGCGCCGCACTCCTCCCGCGCGTCGCCGACGGCACCCTCACCTGCGCCCTCGCCGTCCCCGTCGGCATCGCCCACGCCCTCGGCCTGACCGGCGACAACACCGCGGACCACTGGTCCGGCGGCGGCCGGGCCGGCGGCATCCAGGCGGCGCGCGCGGCGGACGGCGGCTGGCGCCTCTACGGCGAGGCCGCCCGGGTCATCGACGGACACTGCGCCGGACTCCTCCTCGTCGCCGCCCACGCCGGCGGCTTCGCCCGCAGCCGGACGCTCCTCTTCCTGGTCCCCGCCGACGCCCCCGGGCTCGTACGGACCCGGGAACCGGCCCTCGACCTCACCCGCAACCAGGCCACCGTCCAGTTCCGGGACACCGCCGCTGAACTCCTCGGCGAGGAACCCGCCGACGTCCTCGGCGCCCTCGCGGCCACCGGCCGCACCGCCGCCGTGATGCTGGCCGCCGAGGCGGTCGGCGCCGCCTCGGCCGCCCTCGACCGCGCCGCCGGGCACCTCGGACGGGGCGCCGGGCACCTCGGCGGGGGGCCCGCCGCCGGATCCCGCCACCGCCTCGCCGAGCTGTACGTCCAGGTCGAGGCGGCCCGCGCGCTGACCTACTGCGCGGCCCGCGAGGCCGGCCCGGGCCCCGACGGCGGACCGCTCGCCCTCGCCCACGCCCTGGAGGCCCTGCGCGCCACCTCGGCGGAGGTCCTCCAGCTCGACGGCACCGACACCTGGGAGGACGTCTCCTTCAAGCGGGCCGCCTCCGACGACATGCTCTTCGGCCCCGCCCGGCGGCTGCGCGCCCGGGTCGCGGAGCGCACCGGACTCCACGGAGAGGAGGCGGCGTAGATGGCCGCCGGACGCAGGCTCGTGCAGAAGGTGTCCTCGACCCGGACCTTCGCCCGGGTCGCCCCCCATGTCATCCCGGCCATGGACCGGGCCGTGCACCGGCTGACCGGGGGAAAGGTGCTGCTCAGCGCACGGATGCTGCCCGGGGTGATCCTCACCGCCCGGGGGGCGAGGAGCGGCCTGCCACGGGTCACGCCGCTGGCCTGCATGCCCGAGGGGGAGGGCCGCTGGCTGCTGGTCGGCTCCAACTTCGGCCGTCCGGGGCACCCCGCCTGGACGGCGAACCTGCTCGCCCATCCGGACGCCGAGGTCAACTGGCGGGGCGAGGACGTCCCCGTACGGGCGGAACTGC
This sequence comes from Streptomyces sp. NPDC002232, assembly GCF_042890295.1. Classification (NCBI taxonomy): domain Bacteria; kingdom Bacillati; phylum Actinomycetota; class Actinomycetes; order Kitasatosporales; family Streptomycetaceae; genus Streptomyces; species Streptomyces sp. NPDC002232. The sequence continues at coordinate 71,047 of NZ_JBIARV010000008.1, forward strand.
TCGCGGGGGAGGAGCGGGCGGAGGCCTGGCGGGCGGCGCTGGAGTTCTGGCCGCCCTACGCCACGTACCAGGCACGCATCGAGCGCGAGATCCGGCTCTTCCGGCTGACCCGGAGGTGAGGCCGCCGATCCGGGCGTCGGGGGACGGGCCCGTGCGGCGGCGGTCCGGGCGGCCCCTGCGGCGGCGGCCGGGCCCGGCCCCGGAGCCGGGCTCCCGGCCCCCGGACACGCGGCCCGGCCCCCGGACGCGCGCCCGACCCCGGAAAGGGGCCCTCACCCCGGGAACGGCCCCCCGCCCCCGGACACGGCGACGCCGACGGCGGTCCGTGGGGGCGGGCCGCCGCCGGCGTCGGCGACAGGACGGGTGAAGGGGCGGGGCGGAGCTATCTGGTCGGCTTCTTGCCGGTGATGCCCAGATGCACCAACAGGGCCAGGTTCGGCTTGAGTTCGGCCTGCTTGACGCCCCAGGTCTGGAAGCCCTTCTGGTGTCCCGCGACCGAGGCCAGCATCGCCACCAGGGAGCCGGCCATCGCGGCGGGGCTGACGTCCTTGTCGACCTTGCCCTTGGCCTGGAGCTCCTTCACCGCGTCCGTGAGGGAGTTGGTGACCGAGTTCAGGATCTTCATGCGGATCTTGTAGAACCGCTTGTCGCCCTCGGCGGCGCCGAGGTCCACGACCCGCAGGATCGCGTCGTGCTTCCGCCAGAAGTCCAGGAAGCCCTCGACGAGGTCCTCCGAGGTCTGCCAGCCTGCCTTGCCGACCCAAGAGCGGCCGGAGACCAGCTCGGTCAACGCGGCGCCCTCCTTGGCCATTTCCTCCGCGATCTCGAGGACCGCTCCCTCGACGTCCGGGAAGTACTGATAGAACGTCGCGGGTGAAGTACCCGCCTTCCGGGCCACATCGATGACCTTGACGTCCCGGTAGGGCGAGGAGCTGAGCATCTCACCGAGGCAGTCGAGCAGCTTCTGCCGCGTCGCCTGGCCGCGTCGTCCGGCCACGCGGCCGTCGACGGTGCGTACTTGTCCTGTCATGCCGTCAGCTTACCGAGGGGGGGTCGGCGCGCGATTCGGCCGACTGCAAATGGGGTGCGAGCCCGTTCTGCGAGGTCGGCGCGGGTGCGTGGTGGAGGGGGAGGGGCGGTATCGAGCCAGTGTCATGAGCGGGCGGGCGGCCGCCGGGGCCGGCCGGGGGAGTCCCGCACTCGAATAGGCTTATGAACAGCCTGTGGACAACTTCGGTGGACAACTCAGGCGCCGCAAGGGTTCCGCCCGGATGAATCGCCACTTTGTTCGCATTCCGGGGCGTGCGGGGCCGCCCCCGCCGCCCTAGCGTGGACGCATGGCCGTACGCACCGAGGGCACCCCCTGCTGGGTGGACGCACAGCTCCCCGACCTGGAAGCGGGCAAGCGCTTCTACGGCGAGCTCTTCGGCTGGACCTTCGACCCCGACCGCGACGAGGCCCTCCTCGACGGCCGCCGGGCCGCCGGGCTCGTGCCCAAGCGCGACGGGCGCATGCCCACCACATGGACCCTCTACCTCGCCACCGCCGACGCCGGCACCCTCGCCGCCCGGATCAGGGCCGCCGGCGGGCAGATGGTCATGGACCCCTACCCCGTCGGCCCCTTCGGGGTCTATGCGCTCGCCGCCGACCCCGGCGGCGCGGTCTTCGGCCTCCGCCAGGACGGCGACGACGACGGCTTCGAGGTCACGGACGAACCCGGCGCCTTCCGCTGGATGGAGGTCCACACGCGCCGCCCGGACGCCGTCGACACCTTCTACGCCACCGTCTTCGGCTACCTCGGCCGCCAGGCCGACGCCCAGCGGGAGGGCGCGGGCTTCGACTACCGCGTCTGGTCCCCGCCCGGCTCCCGGCCCGGCGACGACAGCGCCTTCGCCGGGCGGGCCGTCATCACCGACGCCTTCCCCGCCGAGATGCCCGGCCACGTCCTGGTCCACTTCGCCGTCGCGGACTGCGACGAGGCCTGCGAGACCGCGGTCCGGCTCGGCGGCCGGGTCGCCACCCCGGCCGTCGACACCCCGCACGGCCGCGTCGCCGTCCTCCACGACGACCAGGGCGCCCGGTTCGCCGTCCTGGCGGCACCGAATCCGCCCCCTGTGGACTGATCCGTCCCCCGCTGTACCGGCCGGTACCCCCCGTACCGCAGCACCCCCGTACGAGGTGTGACACCCCGATCCGCCCCCGGGTTCGCAACCGGGCCTCCGGACAGGAAGAATCAGGGGCCACGGGGCCGTACCCTCATGGCCCGTACGGGGAGGTGGCAGGCAAGTGGAACAGCTGACGCAGCACGACCCGAGACGTATCGGGCCCTTCGAGGTGCTGGGCCGGCTCGGCGCGGGCGGAATGGGCCTGGTCTATCTCGCGCGCTCGGCCTCGGGCCGGCGCGTGGCGATCAAGACCGTGCGCACGGAGCTCGCGGAGGACCAGCTGTTCCGGGTCCGCTTCACCCGGGAGGTGGAGGCCGCCCGGGCGGTCTCCGGCTTCTACACGGCGGCCGTCGTCGACGCCGACCCGCGGGCCGCCGTGCCCTGGCTGGCCACCGCCTACGTCCCGGCGCCCTCCCTCGAAGAGATAGTGAACGAGTGCGGGCCGCTCCCGGCCCAGGCCGTCCGCTGGTTCGCCGCGGGCGTCGCCGAGGCGTTGCAGTCCATCCACGGCGCGGGCCTGGTCCACCGCGACCTCAAGCCCTCGAACGTCCTCGTCGTCGAGGACGGTCCCCGGGTGATCGACTTCGGCATCGCGTCGGGCGTCTCCAACACGCGCCTGACCATGACCAACGTCGCCGTCGGCACCCCCGCCTACATGTCGCCCGAGCAGGCCCGCGACTCGCGCAGCGTCACCGGCGCCAGCGACGTCTTCTCGCTGGGCTCGATGCTGGTCTTCGCCGCCACCGGCCACGCGCCCTACCACGGCGCCAACCCGGTCGAGACGGTCTTCATGCTGCTGCGGGAGGGCCCGGACCTGGAGGGCCTCCCGGAGGAGCTGCGGCCCCTCATCGAGTCCTGCATGCAGATGGACGTCACCCGCAGGCCCACCCCGGCCGACCTCCAGGCGCAGCTCGCCCCGCACCTCTTCGGGCCCGGCAGCGACGACAGCGGCACGGCGTCCGCGTGGCTGCCGCAGAGCGCCACCGCCATGATCGAGCGGCGCCGCGGCGGCGGCCGCAGGCCGGCCGCGCCGGTCGCGCCGCCGCGTCCCCCGGCGGACCCGCCGGGCCCGCGCCAGGACCCGCGCTTCCCGGACCGCGCCCCGGAGCGGCCGGAGCACGCTCCGGACCCGGCGCCCGTCGGCGGCCGGCACGCCGGTCCCGCCGCGAGCACGGGCGGTCCGGTGCGGCTCGGCGGCGCGACCGTGCCGATCGGCCCCGGGCCCCGGGTCGCCGACACCCGGGCGGCGCTCGCCGTCGGCCGGGGTGCCGACGCGGGTCCCGCGACCGGCTGGATCCGCCCGCCCGGCGGCGGCCCGCACGGTGCCGAGCAGGCACCGCGGCCCGGCTCCCGCGCGGTGCCCCCGCAGGGCGCCGACCAGGCGGCGCCGCAGCCCCCGCCGGAGCCCGGCCACTGGCGGCCCTGGCGCTTCCGCATGTCGAACGACGTCTGGGGCACCCCGGTCGTCGACGGCGACCTGCTGTACGTGACCTCCTTCGAGGTGCACGCCCTGGACACGGGGAGCGGCCGGCGCCAGTTCAAGACCCGGGACGTGGCCTGGTCGATGGCCGTGGCCGCGGGCCGTATCCACGCCTCCGACGGGCCCACGCTGTACGCCCTCGACGCCACCGACGGCAGCGAGCGCTGGCGGCTGCGCACGGACGCCTGGGTGTACTCCCTCCAGGTCGACCGGGGCACGGTCGTCACCGGTACGCGCGGCGGCGGGGTGCAGGGCTGGGAGGCCTCCAACGGCGCCAAGCTGTGGGAGGTGACCGGGGCCCAGACCGACTTCGAGACCCCGGAGGCGGGGCCCGCCGTGCACGGCGACACCGTGTACGTGTGGCGGGACGCCCGGCTCCAGGCGCTCGACGCCCGTACGGGCGTGGAGCGCTGGTCGTACCCGATCGGGGACGCCGCCTCCTGCGCGAACGTGCCGGTCCGGGTGGCCCCGGCCGAGGACGGCTGCGTCTACGTCTCCGCCGGCACCCGGGTGCTGTCGATCGACATCGCGGGCGGGCACGTCCGCTGGCACTTCGAGGCGCCGGCCGTGTTCCTGTCCCCGCCCGCGTTCGCGCCGGGACCGGCGGTCACCGGCGGCGGGGTGTACCTGTCGGACCACCTCGGCACGGTGTACGCGCTCGACGCGACCACCGGGCAGGACCGCTGGCGGATCGCGACCGAGCCGCGCCAGTCCGCCGAGCCGGTGCTCGTCGCCGACGGCAACGTCCACGTGGGCAGCGGCAGCGCGCTCTACACGCTCGACGCGGTGACCGGCACCCCCCGGTGGCGGTTCGCGGCGGGCGGCGAACTGGTCGGCTCCCCGGTCGTCGCGGACGGCCGGGTGCACTTCGGCTCGGCCGACCACGTCCTGTACACCCTGGACGCGACCGGCGGTCAGCTCCGCTGGAAGCTCGCGACCGGCGGCGAGATCACCGGCTCGCCGGTGGCGAAGGGCGGTGTCGTGTACGCGTGCAGCAAGGACCGCTGCGTGTACGCGCTGGACGCGGTCAAGGGCACGGCGACCGGCAACCGGGGAGCGGCCCGCTCGTAGCCGGCCCCGCCGCACGACGAACCCGCCGCTCCCGGGCTAGCTCCCGGGCGGCGGGTTCTTCCCTTCCGGGTCCCGCGCCGGCGGCCCGTCCGGCACGTCGTAGGTCCGGGTCTCCGCCCACGGGGCGTCCGCGGGAGGGGGCTCCGGGGCCGGTTCCGGTGCCGGACGGTGGGGCCCGGGCGGCACGTCCACCCGGTGGCGGCGCGGGTGGCGCCCCGACATCACGAGCGCGCCGAGGAGCAGCAGGACCCCGCCGCCCAGGGCGTTCGCGACGCCGTCGCCGAGCCCGGCGCCGTCCGGGCCGACCGCGAGGCTGCCCTCGGCCTGGCCGACCCGCACCATCCACAGCACGGTGAAGCCGAGGACGACGAGCCCGGCGAGGGCGACGAGCGGGCGGGAGCGGAGCACGACGCCGACGAGGGTGAGGAGCGCGGCGAAGGCGAAGGGCAGCAGGATCGAGCCCGCGAGGTCCGCCTTGGCGTCGGTGATGCCGGTGAAGAGTTCCCCGATGGCGTAGTCACGCCCGTGACGGCCGTCGTACCAGGCACGGAAGGGGCTCCAGACGGCGGCCGTCGCTCCGGCGAGAGCCAGGACGGATCCGACGACGTTGCGGATCATCGATGCGGCCTCCTCGGCGGTCCGGCTCTCGCTCCCGACGCTACGCCGGGTGAGGGGGGCCCGCCATGCGGCGCGGGGACGGCGCTACTGTGGCGCGGACACGACAGACAGGACGAGGGTGCGGCGATGGTACGGACGCGTCTGAAGCTCGCGGCGACGCTCACGGTGGTGGTCCTCGCGCTGACGGGGTTCCACACCGGGAAGGGCGGCCACGGCAGCGGCGGCGGGAAGGGCAAGAGCGGCAAGAGCCGGAGCCACTCCGGTTCGCACGACGACGACGATGACGATTCGGGCGGCGGCTGCTCCAGCGACGAGAAGAGCAACGACGACTACAGCGGGTCGGGCGGCTCCACCCCCTCCGCCAGTCCTTCGCCCACGTCGGCACAGGTCGAGGTCGTCGTCGTCGACTGCGTGAAGCCCGCCCGGAAGAAGCGCGCGGGCCGGCCCGCCCGGAAGGCGGACACCACGTCGACCCTGCGGATCACCTCGCACGACGCCGTGGAGGGCACGTACGAGGTGACCCTGGAGTTCAAGGGGGCGACGGGTTCGGCGGTCGACTCGAAGACGGCCCTCGTCACCGTCGGGGCCTACGAGAAGAAGACCTTCGAGGTCGCGATGAGGAACCCGAAGGCCGTCTCGTCGGTCCGGGACTGCTGGGTGTACGACGTGCGGAAGAAGTAGCGGTGCCCACCGGCCGGCCGCCGGTGGTCCCCGCGAACTCCGGCCGCCTCCGCTACCGGAGCCGGTGCCCGCCGCCCCTCCGGGTGAACAGCTCGGTCTGCCGGTCCGCCGGGAGGTTGCCGAGCGTCACCAGGTGCGGGGCGTGGGCGAAGGCCTGGGCGCGGGCGGCGCCGTCGACCGACCACAGGGCCCGCACCGTCCCCTGGACGGCCTCGGTCGGGTGGGAGGCGATGACGGCGGCGGCCGCCCGGGCGGCGTCGAGCGCCCCGCCCGCCGGGGTCAGCTCGGAGACCAGTCCCGTCTCGTACGCGCGCCGGGCGGAGATCCGCTCGGCGCTGCCCATGAGGGCCATCCGGGCGACCTCCCCGTAGGGCATCCTCCGCGCCATGTGGATGGTCTCGAAGGCGCTGACCATCCCGTAGGTGGTGTGCGGGTCGAAGAAGGCGGCGCCCTCGCCCGCGACCACGAACTCCGCCTCGCCGAGCAGGTAGAAGGCCCCGCCGCAGGCCAGGCCCTCGACCGCGGCGATCACCGGTTTCCACAGGTCGTTGGCCTTGGGGCCGAGGGTGAGGAGGGGGTCGTCGATCGTGTACGGGGACGAGGGCTGCGGGATCCGCCCGGCGTCCTCGCGGTCGATCCCGGTGCAGAAGGCCCGCCCGCCGGCCCCGGTGACGACGACCGCCCGGACCTCGTCCTCGTACCGGAAGCCCTTCCAGACGGAGGCGAGTCCGCGGGCCATCTCCAGGGTGATCGCGTTGTGCTTCGCCGCCCGGTCGAGGGTGACGACGGCGACGCCGGTCTCCTTGTCGCGCTCGACGCGGATGCTCACGCGCGCTCCAGGAGCCAGCGCGGGACGGAGACGCCGTCGATCTCGGTGAAGGCGATCCGCACCGGGGCGCCGATGCGCAGCCGGGCCGGATCGACCGAGTTCAGGGGCGCGTCCGCGTCCGCCACGACGTTCCCGGCGAGGCGGATCCGGGGGGCGTCGGCGAGCTCGACGAGCACCGCGTTGTACGGGGCCTGGGCGGCGTAGTCGGGCAGGAGCGGCGGGTGGGGCAGGACGTACGACCAGATCCGGCCGCGCCCCGACATGAGCCGCCACTCGCTGTCGAAGGACCGGCAGCGCGGGCAGCAGGGGCGGGGCGGGAAGCGGAGCTCGCCGCAGGCGGCGCAGGCCTGGATCCGGAGTTCGCCCCGGGCGGTGAACTCCCAGAAGGGGGCGCCGTCTTCGTCGATGACGGGGTTCAGCATGTCAGCTCCTGAGGAGGATCGCCGATGTGGGGACGCCCTCGCCCGCCGTGACCAGGCAGGTGGCGGCGTCGGGGACCTGGGCGGTGGAGGTGCCGCGGAGCTGCTTCACGCCCTCGTTGATGAGGTTGAAGCCGTGGACGTACGCCTCGGAGAGCCCGCCGCCGCCGGTGTTGAGCGGCAGCCGGCCGCCGATCTCCAGGGCGCCGCCCTCGGTGAAGGCGCCGCCCTCGCCGCGCCCGCAGAAGCCGTAGCCCTCCAGGGAGAGCGGGACGAGCGGGGTGAAGGCGTCGTAGATCTGGGCGACGTCGACGTCCTCGGGGCCGAAGTCGGCCTGCTTCCAGAGGTGGCGGGCGGCGGTCCAGGCGGGACCGGACAGCGGGTCGTCGTTCCAGTAGTTGACCATGCCGTGGTGCTGGCTGGGCAGGCCCTGCGCGGCGGCGTGCACGTAGACGGGCCTGCGGCGGCAGTCGCGGGCGCGCGCGGCGCCGACGATGACGCAGGCCAGGGCGCCGTCGGTCTCCAGGCAGTTGTCGAAGAGGCAGAGCGGCTCGCTGATCCAGCGGGCGGTCATGTACATCTCGCGGGTCAGCGGCCGCTCGTACATGATCGCGGCGGGGTTCTGGTTGGCGCGGTTGCGGCAGGCCAGGGCCACGTTGAAGAGGTGGTCGCGGGTGGCGCCGTACTCGTGCATGTACCGGCGGGTGAGCATGCCGATCTCGTCGGCGGGGCGCAGCAGCCCGAAGGGGCGGGTCCACTGGCCGGGGGTGGGCAGCTGGACGGCGGTGTTCTTCCAGGGGCGGGGCCCGGAGCCGCGCTTCCTGGAGCGCCAGGCGACGCCGACGCTCGCCTGCCCGGTGGCGATCGCGGCGGCGAGGTGGCCGACGGTGGCGCAGGACCCGCCCCCGCCGTAGCCGACCTTGCTGAAGAAGGTGACGTCCCCGGCTCCGATGGCCTTGGCCACCTCGACCTCGTCGGTCTCCTCCATCGTGTACGAGGCGAAGGCGTCGACCTCGGAGGGGTCGATGCCGGCGTCGTCGAGAGCGGCGAGGATCGCCCGGCAGGCCAGGGTCTTCTCCGTCTCGGGGAGCTGTTTCGCGAAGGCGGTCTGTCCTATGCCGACGATGGCCGTGGCGTCCTTGAGCACCGAACCTCCTCATGGGGCAGCACTGCTGACAGCGCGTCAGGCTACAACTAATCTGACGGATAGTCAGCTACAGGGAGGTTGGGTATGGACCTGCGCGGCGACCTGGAGTGGGGCACGATCCCCGGGCTCGTACGGGCGGCGGCCGAGCGCCACGGGCCGAGGGAGGCCGTCGTCGACGGCCGCGTCCGCGTCACCTACGCCGAACTCGGCGAACGCGTCGAGCGGGCGGCCGCCGCCTGTCTCGCCACCGGCATACGGGCCGGGGACCGGGTCGCGGTCTGGGCCCCCAACACCCTCGACTGGATCGTCTCCGCCCTCGGCGCGGTCACCGCCGGAGCCGTCCTCGTCCCCCTCAACACCCGCTTCAAGGGCACCGAGGCCGCCGACGTCCTCCGGCGCTCCCGGGCCCGGCTGCTCTTCGTCACCGGCACCTTCCTCGGCACCTCGTACGTGGCCTCGCTGCGCCGCTCCGGGATCCCGCTCCCGCACCTGGAGAGGGTCGTGGTCCTCGGCGACACCGCGCCCGACGAGGCAGAGTGGACCACCTGGAAGGCCTTCCTCGCGGCCGGCGACGGCGTCCCGGCCGCCCGCGTCCGCGCCCGGGCCGACGGGATCGACCCTGCGGCCCCCTCCGACATCATCTACACCTCGGGCACCACCGGCCGCCCCAAGGGTGCGGTCATCAGCCACGCCCAGTCCCTGCGCTGCTACGCGATCTGGTCCGAGCTCGCCGGGCTCGCGGAGGGCGACCGCTACCTGGTGGTCAACCCCTTCTTCCACACCTTCGGCTACAAGGCCGGCATCCTCGCCTGCCTCATGCGGGGCGCGGTGATCGTCCCGCAGTCCGTCTTCACCGTGGACACCGTCCTCGCCAACATCGCCGCCGAACGCATCACCGTCCTCCCCGGCCCGCCCACCCTCCACCAGTCCCTCCTGGACCACCCCTCCCGCCCCGCCGCCGGACTCTCCACCCTCCGCCTCGTCGTCACCGGCGCGGCCGTGGTCCCGCTGCGGCTCGTCGAGCGCCTGCGCGACGAGCTGGGCGTGGGCACGGTCCTCACCGCGTACGGCCTCTCCGAGGCGAGCGGCGTCGTCACCATGTGCCGCCGCGACGACCCCGACGAGACCGTCGCCACCACCTCGGGCCGCCCGATCCCCGGCACCGAGGTCCGGCTCTCCGCCTCCGGCGAGGTCCTGGTCCGCGGCCACCACGTCATGCGCGGCTACTTCGAGGACGAGGCCGCGACGGCGGCGGCGATCGACGCGGACGGCTGGCTGCGCACGGGCGACATCGGCGTCCTGGACGAGGCGGGGAACCTCCGGATCACCGACCGCCTGAAGGACATGTTCATCGTGGGCGGCTTCAACGCCTACCCGGCCGAGATCGAGCAGCTCCTCGGCCTGCACCCGGACATCGCGGACGTCGCCGTCATCGGGATCCCGGACCCGCGCCTGGGCGAGGTCGGCAAGGCGTACGCCGTGCGGCGGGCGGGCGCGCGGGTCACGGCGGACGACCTGATCGCCTGGTCCCGCCGGGAGATGGCGAACTACAAGGTCCCGAGGGAGGTCGAGTTCGTCCCGGAACTCCCGAGGAACGCGAGCGGGAAGGTGGTGAAGGGGGAGCTGAGGGAGCGGGCGGCGACGACGTGACGGCGCGGGGAGGCGCGTCAGGTGCCACGCCTCCCCGCGCCCGTCGTGGCGGCGGTCAGGTCGCGTGGATGTTGTCCGTGCCGAGGTCCGTGGCCGGGACGTCCTTCGTGGGCGGAGCCCCGGTGACGTACGGGTCGGCCGGTGCCGGAGAGGCGACGACCGCGGCGACGGCGAGGGCTGCGGCGGCGAGGAGGGCGCCGATGAGGAAGCGCTTCGTGCGGGTCATGTCCAACTTTCCGTGGAGGCGGGGAGATGCGTACAGGTGGAGCGGGACCGCGCGCACGAAACGGACGGTCCCGCCGCGCACCGAAGCGACTGGAGGGGCCGGGCGGATGCCCGGCCCCTCCAGTCGCGGTGGTCCGATCGCGTTGCGCACGGGCCCTGCCCGGACGGATCCCCCCTGGTTCCGTCGGGCGTCCCCCGAGCCCGTGTGCTCCCCCGTCGACCGGACCTTCCCGGGCGGCCCCGGCGACTCCCCCGAAGTCGCCGCCGTGGCCGTTCCCCGTCGGGAGTGGTCTACTTGGCCGGCTCCGTGGTGGCGTGCATGTTGTCCGTGGTGGCCGTGCCGCCGCTGCCGTCGATCGGCTCCGTGGTGGCGTGCATGTTGCCGTTGATGCCGAGCTTCGCGGCCACCGAGTCGGCGAGCGGAGCGTCCGTCGCGTGCATGTTCTTGCTGACGATGTCCTCGCCGGTGGCGTGCATGTTCGTCGGCTTCGCGATGGGGGTGGTCGGGTCCAGGTCGGCCATGTTGATCAACTCCCGTGATGACTTCGGATGGGGCGAGTGGGCCCTGCCTGCCGTTCCCCCGTGGACAGCCGGAGGGCCCACTCGGAGCCGTTCACCCTAGTGCGACGGTGTGACGGCCAATCCATCGACCCGTCTGCCCCCCGACGCGGCGGATCGATGAGTGAAGACTGCCGCACGGTCATAAACGAACGATGAACGGGCAGCTCAACGGTCAGGCGGCGGCGGTCTCCAGCAGCAGCGCGCGCACCTCGGACTCCTCCGGCGAGCCCAGCTCCACGAAGATGTCGAGCGCCTCCCGCCAGCAGACCCGCGCCCGGCCGTGCTGCCCGATGCCGGACAGCGCGCGCCCCAGCACGACGAGGACCTGTCCGCGCCGCCACTCGCCGCCCACCCCCCTGAGGACGACCAGGGCCGTCTCGGAGTTCGACGCGGCCTGGGCGAAACGACGGGCGGCGATGTCCACTTCGGCGATCCGGAAGAGCGACATGCCCTCCCAGAGGCGCTGCCTGCTGTCCTGGAACACCTCCAGGGCCTCGGTGAGCCGTCCGGCGGCCTCGACCAGCTGCCCGCTCTGCGTCAGCGCGAGCCCCAGCGCGTACCGGCCGTTCGCGCCCTTCAGGGCGTGCCCCATGGCGTCGTACATGTCGCTGCCCCGCTGGGCCAGTTCGACCGCGATGTCGGTCTGTCCCATGGCCAGGTGGATCCGGGAGAGATTGCACAGGGCGCTGGCCTCGCCGGCGGCGTCGTCACAGGCGCGGAACGACTCCGTGGCCTGGGTGAGGAAGCGTTCCCCGTCGGCGTTGCGCCCCTGGTAGAGCGCCATGATGCCGAGGGCGTTGGCCGCCCAGCACAGCGGAAGGTCGTCGCCCGTCGTGGAGGCGAGGTCCATCGACTCGTGGGCGTGGCCGTCGGCCTGGTCGAAACGCCCCGCCACATGCTGGACGTACGCCAGGGTCAGCGCCGCGCGGCCCTCCGCGCGGAAGTCCGCCGCCCCCTGCGCCGCCTCCCGCAGGACCGTCGCCACCGTCTCGTACTCGCGGGAGTTCGCGCCCGATTCCGCCAGGTCCAGGGACGCCCACAGCAGGTCCACGCCCCGGCGGAGGGTGATCGGGGACGCGGCCGACTGGCGGACCGTGGCCAGGAGGCCGTTCGCCTCCGCGTACAGCCAGTCCTGGGCCGCGTGCCGGTCGGTGAAGGTGAGGCCCTCGTACGCCGTCGGCTCCAGATGGTCGACCAGCCGGTCGCCGGGCCGCTCGATCGCGTACACCCCGGCCGCCGTCGACAGGTAGAAGTCAAGGAGCCGGGAGAGCGCCGCCTCCTTCTCCGACGGGGGCTGCTCGTCCCGGTCCGCGCACGCGCGCGCGTAGAGACGGACCAGATCGTGGTACCGGTAGCGGCCCGGCGCCGCCGACTCCAGGAGCGAGGTGTCGACCAGCGCCTCCAGCAGGTCCTCCGCGTCCCACAGCGACAGGTCCAGGACCGCCGCCGCGGCCGCCAGCGAGATGTCCGGGCCGTCCGCCAGACCCAGCAGGCGGAAGGCGCGGGCCTGGGCCGGCTCCAGCTGGCCGTAGCCGAGTTCGAAGGTGGCCTTCACCGCCAGGTCGCCCGCCTGGAGCTCGTCGAGCCGGCGGCGCTCGTCCGCGAGCTTCGCCGCCAGGACCGAGACCGTCCAGGTGCGCCGGGCCGCCAGCCGGGAGGCCGCGATGCGGATCGCCAGCGGGAGGAAGCCGCAGGCCGCCACCACGTCGAGGGCCGCCTCGCGCTCCGACCGGACCCGCTCCTCGCCCACGATCCGCGTGAACAGCTGGAGCGCCTCCTCGGGAGACATGACGTCCAGGTCCACCAGGTGCGCCCCGGCCAGGTCGACCATGCGGATGCGGCTGGTCACCAGCGCCGCGCAGCCCGCCGTGCCGGGCAGGAGCGGGCGGATCTGGGCCGCGTCGCGGGCGTTGTCCAGGAGGACCAGGACCCGGCGGCCGTCCAGCGTGGAGCGGTACAGCGCGGCCCGGTCCTCCAGCGAGTCCGGGATGGCCGTGTCCGCCGTGCCGAGCGCCCGCAGGAAGGAGCCGAGGACCGTCTCCGGCGCGGCGGCGCCGCTCCCCGCGCCCTGGAGGTCCACGTACAGCTGGCCGTCCGGGAAGTGCGGCCGGGCCTCGTGCGCGACGTGCACCGCGAGCGTGGTCTTGCCGACGCCGCCGATGCCCGCGAGCGCCGAGACCGCCATGACGTGGCCCTCGGCGGTGGCGAGCCGCGCGCCCAGTTCCCGTACGAAGGCGGCGCGGCCGGTGAAGTCCGGGACCGTCGCCGGGAGCTGGGCCGGGCGGGCGACCGGCGCCGCCGCCGGCACCGGCTCCTCGACCGGGCGGGCCAGTTCCGCGTCGGCCTGGAGGATGCGCTGCTGGAGGCGGGAGAGCTCCGGGGTCGGGTCGACGCCCAGCTCGTCCGCGAGGAGCCGGCGGGTGTCCGCGTACACGGCGAGCGCCTCCGCCTGCCGTCCGCTGCGGTAGAGCGCCAGCATGAGGAGTTCGCGCAGGCGCTCCCGCAGGGGGTGCGCGGCGGTGAGCGCGGTCAGTTCGGAGACGGCCTCCGCGTGCGCGCCGACCTCCAGGTCGATGTCCAGGCGGGTCTCCAGGAGGGTGATCCGCCATTCCTCCAGGCGGGTCCGCTGCGTCTCGGCGTACGGGCCCGGCACGGACGCCAGCACCTCGCCGTCCCACAGGTCCAGCGCCTCGGCGAGCCGCTCCCGCGCGGCCGCGCGGTCCCCGGCGGCGCGGAGCCGGTCCGCCTCGGCGGCCAGTTCCTGGGCGGCGGTCACGTCCAGCGCGGCGGTCCGCAGCGCGTAGCCGCCGGACTCGCTGACCAGGACCTTCGGGTCGAGGGCCTTGCGGAGCCGGGAGGCGTACGTGCGGACCGCGGCGAGCGCCTGGGAGGGGGGCTCCTCGCCCCAGAGCGCGTCGATCAGTTCGTGCGCGGTGGCGGTGCGGCCGCCGCGCAGGAGCAGCGCGGCGAGCAGGGCGCGCTGCTGCGGGGAGCCGGTGGGGACGGGCTCGCCGTCGCGCCAGGCGCGGACGGGGCCGAGCACGCCGAAGCGCAGTCCGCCGTCGGCGGACGGCTCGGCGGAGGCCTTCGCCGCGGTGTCGTCGGTGTCCGCCGGCCGCTCGCCGGCACCGCCGGCGGCCGTCGTCCGGCCGTTCCGCTGTGCGGGCACAGCGGGTTCGGTCGTGGCGTCGTTCCCGCCCGGGAACCGCGCCGGAACTCGCGGCCCGTTCTCACGGTCCATCGCTCCCCCTGCCCCTGCCGCTGGTTTCGCCCTGGACAGTCTGCCTTGTCCGGAGGGACTCCGTCAGCATCGGGTCGGCCGTTGCGAGGCCGTAACACGGGCCGTTCTGGACCGCACTAGCTGACGGGTCGTCAGATCGGCGCTACCGTGAAAGCCATGGAGACCTTCCCGAAGATCATCTCGGTGGACGACCACACCGTGGAGCCCCCGCACGTCTGGCGGGACCGGCTCCCGTCCCGGTACCACGACACCGGCCCCCGGATCGTCCGCGCCCCGCTCAGGGAAATGACCTTCCTCGGGGGCAGGTTCGCGCCGGTCATGGGCGCCAAGGGGGACGAGGGCCCGATCGGCGACTGGTGGGTCTACGAGGACCTGCACCGGCCCCTCACCCGGCTCGACACCGCCGTCGGCTACGACCGGGACGAGATACGCCTCGAAGTCATCACCTACGAGCAGATGCGGCCCGGCTCCCACTCCGTCCCCGACCGGCTCGCCGACATGGACGTCAACCACGTCCAGTCCGCGCTCTGCTTCCCCACCTTCCCCCGCTTCTGCGGCCAGACCTTCACGGAGGCGGCCGACCGCGAGCTCGGGCTGCTCTGCGTCCGCGCCTACAACGACTGGACGGTCGAGGAGTGGTGCGGGCCCGAGGCGCACGGGCGGCTGATCCCGCTCACCCTCATCCCGCTCTGGGACCCGGAGCTCGCCGCCGCCGAGGTCCGGCGCAACGCCGCGCGCGGGGTCCGGGCCGTCGCCTTCTCGGAGATCCCGCCGCACCTCGGGCTCCCCTCGGTCCACACGGACCACTGGGACCCCTTCTTCCGCGCCTGCGACGAGACCGGCACGGTCATCGCCATGCACATCGGCTCCTCCAGCCGCATGCCGTCCACCTCGGCCGACGCCCCTCCGGCCGTCGGCTCCACCATCACCTTCGCGAACTGCTGCTTCTCGATGGTCGACTGGCTGATGAGCGGCAAGTTCGAGCGCTTTCCGAATCTGAAAATCATGTACGCCGAGGGGCAGATCGGGTGGATCCCGTACATCCTGGAGCGCGCGAACGTGGTCTGGGAGGAGAACCGGGCCTGGGGCGGCGTCGCCGACAAGGTCACCCGCCCGCCGTCCGAGCTCTTCGCCGAGCACGTCTTCGGCTGCTTCTTCGACGACGCCTTCGGGCTGCGGAACCTCGACGCGATCGGGGCGGGGAACGTCCTGTACGAGACGGACTACCCGCACTCGGACTCGACCTGGCCCCGGTCGAAGGAGGTCGGCGAGGCCCAGATGGGACACCTGCCCCCGGACGTCGTCGAGCGGATCGTGCGGGGCAACGCGATCGACCTCCTGGGGCTGACCCCGGAGGGGCTCTGGCGGCCGTAGCACCGGCCGGGCGGCGCGCGGCCGGATCCGCCCGAAAGGGCCCGGCCGCGCGCCGGTTCGGGCTGCTCGTCGCCGCAATGGCCCAATGAGGCCGCGCTCTGATGGCGGAGCGTCATGGACTGCGCGCAAATAGTACTCAAGTGTGCGTTTCTTGCACATCACGAGACAGCCAGTGGGCAGCCCCCCGAGGGGGTGCCCACGAACGGAGCCTGTGACATGACCCCCGACCTCCCGCACCGCCCTCACGCGGACGACGACATAGAACGCCCCGAAGCGACCGACGCCTCCCCGACCTTCACCGAAGCCCCCGAATCCGCAGAAGCAGCAGCATCCACAGAGCTCCGCCCGGGTCTGTCCCGCGTGCCGGTCGTCTCCTCGTCACCGGTGCCCGCCGCCCACCCCCGCCCCGAGCACCCACCGACGGCCCCCGCGGCGCCGGTCCCCGAGCGCCCACCGACGGTCGAGGCGGAGCCCCCGGCCGAAGTCGGGCCGTACGCCGCCCCGGAGGTCCCGGTCGACGCGGAGCCGTACGCCGCCCCGGAGCCCCCCGCCGACGAGGACGTCCCCGAGGAGTCCGGTGACGAGGCGGTCCGCACGCTGTTGCGGACGGCGGCCACCGAGCGCCCCGTGGAGGAGGTCGCCACGCTCGTGGCCCGCCTCCAGGAGACCGGCGAGCTCTCCAGCCCCGCCGACGTGGCGCTCCGCGCGGCGGCCGTCACCCGGCCGCTGGAGGAAGTGCGCCAGCTGCTGGCCCTGTTGAACGCCTCCGGGTACGACCTCCACCAGGCCGAGACCACGCTGCGCGCCGCGGCGGTGGGCCGCCCGGTCGAGGACGTGGTCCGGCTCGTCGGCATCCTCGGTGCCGACAGCAGCGACTGGCAGCCCGCCCCGGACGGGGGCGACGGCCCGGCGCGGACGTCCGCACCCGAGGGTGCCGCGCCGCCCGCCACCGCCCCGCGCCGGGGCCGGGGCGCGGCGAAGGGCCGCAGGTCCCCGCTGGACGGCGCCCTGGCCGCGGGACCGGGCAGTCACACCACCTCGCCCGCGCTGCGGTCCGTGCTGCGCTGGCCTGCGGCCCTCGCGCTCTTCGCGTCCGGCCTCGTCCACCTGCCGACGGACCTCGACGGCCTGCGCTCCGGCGGTGACGCGCAGGCGCTGTCCGTGGTCGTCACCGTGCTCTGCCTGGCCTGCGGGCTGTGGCTGGCGGCCCGGGACACCCTGATCGCCTGGGCCGCGGCGGCCGGTGTCGCCGTCTTCGTCATCGCGCTCCACGGCGTCGCGGGCGCCCGCACCGTCGACCTGATGGCCGGCAGCCTCGGCACCACCTTCGCCTGGGCGAAGGCGCTGGCGCTGCTCAGCGCCGTGGGCATCGTCTGTCTGGCCGGCACGGCCGTGGTGCGCCACGCGCGGGCGGCCGGAGCGGCGGACAGCACCTGACCCGACCCTTCCGCACCGCACGCGCCCCCGCCCGGACGGCTCCCCGCCGCCCGGGCGGGGGTGCGTCGCGCACCGGGACTCCCCGACCCCTTGCCTGATGGATCGTCAGGTACGAGCATGGGCCTGCCCGACAGAAGTGACGGTCCGTCAGATTAGGGGTTCCCATGGTGGTCTACGGCATGCAGCTGCCGGTCCAGTCGCAGAGCACCCTCTACGCCGAGGCCTGGGAGGCCGCCGCCGGTCCGGCGGACCTGCTGGCCGTGGCGAGGGCCGCCGAGGCGCACGGCTTCGACTACCTCGCGAGCTGCGACCACGTCGCCATCCCGCGCCGGCTGGCCGGACCGATGAGCACCGTCTGGTACGACCCGGTCGCCACGCTCTCCTTCCTCGCCGCCGCCACCGAGCGGGTCCGGCTCCTCTCGCACGTCGCCGTCGTCGGCCTGCGCCACCCACTCGTCACGGCCAAGGCGTACGCGACGCTCGACCACCTCTCCGGCGGCCGGCTGGTCCTCGGGGTCGGCGCCGGGCACGTCCAGGAGGAGTTCGAGGCGCTCGGAGTGGACTTCGCCCGCCGGGGCGCCGTGCTCGACGAGACGGTCGACGCGCTGCGGGCGGCCCTCGGGCCCGAGGAGTACCCCGAGCACCTGGGGGAGCGGTTCGCCTTCAAGGACCTCGGGCAGCTGCCCCGGCCCGCGCAGCAGCGGGTGCCGCTCTGGGTGGGCGGTTCCTCGCCGGCGGCCGTGCGCCGGGCCGCGCTCAAGGGTGACGGCTGGCTGCCGCAGGGGGACCCGCGCCCCCGGCTCGCCGAGCAGATCGGGAAGCTGCTCCGGATCCGCGCGGAGGCCGGGATCGCCGAGCCGTTCACGGTCGGCGCGATCACCGAGGCGCTGTACGTCGGCCCGCCCGGCTGGGAGGTCGGCCGCCGCACCCTGAGCGGCCGCCCCGAGGAGCTCGCCGCCTCGCTGCGCGCGTACGGGGAGATGGGCGTGCACCAGATCCAGGTCCGGTTCCGGTCCCGGAGCCGTGCCGAGCTCACCGACCAGATGGCGGCCTTCGGCACGGAGGTCGCCCCCCACCTGTAGACCTCTAGGGAGTACGGACATGGGCAAGCTCGACGGGCGGGTCGTCCTCGTCACCGGAGCGGCGCGCGGGCAGGGCGAGCAGGAGGCGCGGCTGTTCGCCGCGGAGGGGGCCAGGGTGGTCCTCGGGGACGTCCTGGACGACGCGGGGGAGGCGCTGGCCAAGGAGCTGGGGGCGGACCGGGCGGCGTACGTCCACCTGGACGTGACCAGCGAGGACGACTGGACGGCGGCCGTGGCGGCCGCCACGGAGCGGTTCGGGAGGATCGACGGGCTCGTCAACAACGCGGGCATCCTCCGCTTCAACGAGCTGGTCTCGACGCCGCTGGAGGAGTTCCGGGCGATCGTGTCGGTGAACCAGACCGGCTGCTTCCTGGGCATCCGCACGGTCGCGCCCGAGATCGCGGCGGCCGGCGGCGGGACGATCGTCAACACCGCCTCGTACACGGGGATCACCGGCATGGCCGGGGTCGGCGCCTACGCGGCGACGAAGCACGCGGTCCTGGGGCTCACCAGGGTCGCGGCCCTGGAGCTGGCGGGGAAGGGCATCCGGGTGAACGCGGTCTGTCCGGGCGCCATCGACACCGCCATGAGCAATCCGGAGGGCGTCGACCCGGCCGCCACGGCCGAGCTGTACCGCAAGCTCGTGCCGCTCGGGCGGATCGGCCGGCCGGAGGAGGTGGCGGCGCTCGCGCTCTTCCTGACCGGGGAGGACTCGGCGTACATCACGGGCCAGCCGTTCGTCATCGACGGCGGGTGGCTGGCGGGCGTCAGCCTTTTCTGACGCAGTGTCAGGTATTGACGCACCTGTGCGGCGGTGCGAGAGTCGGGCCATCAAGAAATCTGACGGATCGTCAGATCAGACGAGGACGGTGAACCCCCTTGGAATTCGGGATCTTCGTACAGGGATACGTCGGCAAGCGCGCCGAGACCGATCCCGAAGCCGAGCACAAGGCCCTCATGGAGGAGACCGAGTACGTCATCCAGGCGGACCGGTCCGGCTTCAAGTACGCCTGGGCCTCCGAGCACCACTTCCTGGAGGAGTACTCCCACCTCTCCGCCAACGACGTCTACCTGGGCTACCTCGCCCACGCCACCGAGCGGATCCACCTCGGCTCCGGCATCTTCAACCCCCTCGCCCCCGTCAACCACCCCGTGAAGGTCGCCGAGAAGGTCGCCATGCTCGACCACCTCTCCGGCGGCCGCTTCGAGTTCGGCTCCGGGCGCGGCGCGGGCTCCCACGAGATCCTCGGGTTCATGCCGGGCATCACCGACATGAACCACACGAAGGAGATCTGGGAGGAGACCATCGCCGAGTTCCCCAAGATGTGGCTCCAGGACGAGTACCCCGGCTTCCAGGGCAAGCACTGGTCGCTGCCGCCCCGCAAGGTCCTCCCCAAGCCGTACGGGAAGTCCCACCCGGCCATGTGGTACGCGGCCGGCTCCCCCTCCTCGTACGCCATGGCCGGGAAGATGGGCCTCGGCGTCCTCGGCTTCAGCGTCCAGAAGGTCTCCGACATGGAGTGGGTCGTCGAGTCCTACAAGAACGCGATCAAGGAGGCCAAGGCGGTCGGCGACTTCGTCAACGACAACGTCATGGTGACCTCGACCGCGATCTGCGCCGAGACGCACGAGAAGGCCGTCGAGATCGCGGTCGGCGGCGGACTGAACTACCTCCAGTCCCTGCTCTTCCGCTACCACGACACCTTCCCCCGGCCGGAGGGCATCCCCGAGTGGCCCGAGCTCCTCCCCGAGTACTCGGCCGAGATCATCGAACTCCTCATCCAGGAGGAGCTGATGATCTGCGGCGACCCGTCGGAGGTCCTCGCCCAGTGCGAGCGGTGGGAGCAGGCGGGGGCGGACCAGCTGTCCTTCGGGCTCCCGATCGGGATCTCGTACGAGGACACGATGAACTCGATCAGGCTGATCGGGGAGCACGTGATCCCCCGCATCGACACGGACCCGGTCCACCGCACGACCCGCATGCGACAGTCCTCGGGCACGTAGCCCGGCCCGCCACCGCGGGGCCCGCGCCCGGAGCGGGCCGCGCCCGTGCGGGCCTTCGCCCCGCGCGCCGTGTGCCCGCGCCGCCCTGTGCGGGCCGTCGCCCACGTCCGTGTGGGCGCTCGCCCGTTGCCCGTGTGGGCAATCGTCCCGCTGGGGCGGGACGGGTGGGCACACGGGACGGCGCGCTGAGCGGCGCCTCCGCGTTCTGCGCCCCGGCCCGCACCACAAGTGACGGGCACGAATCGGTGCGGGTCCAGGCGCAGGAGCCTCTGGCGCCGGCAGGGCACGGGTCCGTTGTGCCCACCCGTTCCGCCCCTTGCGGAACGCCTGCCCACAACGGGCGGGGCGCCGCCCACAACGCGCGGGGGCGCAGCACGAAGCGCGGGGTGGTGTCTTCCCGGATCGCCGCCCCGTACCGGCCCCGGCCGGAGGCCGTTCCGCGGCGGCCCCGGTCCGGGGCACACCCGCGTCCACGGAGAACGGACAGAGAGGGACCGTCATGCTCGACCACCTGATCACCGGCGCCACCGTCGTGGACGGCACCGGCGCCCCCGCCCGCGTCGCCGACGTCGGCGTGCGCGACGGGCGGATCGTCTTCCCCGTCCCCGCCGGGGCGGAGGCGACCGCCCGGACCACCGAGGACGCCACCGGCCTGGTCCTCGCCCCCGGCTTCGTCGACCCGCACACCCACTACGACGCCCAGCTGTTCTGGGACCCGTACGCCACCCCGTCCATGAACCACGGCGTCACCACCGTCGCCGGCGGCAACTGCGGCTTCACCCTCGCGCCGCTCCACCCGGACCGCCCCGAGGACGCCGACTACACGCGCCGCATGATGTCGAAGGTGGAGGGCATGGCCCTCAAGGCCCTGGAGGAGGGCGTCGACTGGAGCTGGTCCTCCTTCGCCGAGTACCTGGACGCCCTGGAGGGCCGGATCGCCGTCAACGCCGGCTTCATGGTCGGCCACTGCGCCCTGCGCCGGTACGTGATGGGCGCGGACGCGGTCGGCGGGCAGCCGACGCCCGAGCAGCTGGAGCGGATGGTCGGCCTGCTCAAGGAGGCCATGGAGGCCGGCGCCTGGGGCCTCTCCACCACCCAGTCCGCCACCCACTCCGACGGCGACGGCGCCCCCGTCGCCTCCCGGCACGCCACCCCCGCCGAGCTCATCGCCCTGTCCAGGGCCGTCGGCGAGCACGAGGGGACGCAGATCGAGGCCATCCTCGCCGGCTGCCTGGACCAGTTCTCGGACGACGAGATCGAGCTGTTCGTCGAGATGACCGCCGCCGCCGGGCGGCCCCTCAACTGGAACGTCCTGACCGTCGACGCCGCCGTCCCCGAGCGCGTCCCGCGCCAGCTGACCGCCTCCGAGCGGGCCCGCAAGTCCGGCGGCCGGATCGTCGCCCTCACGATGCCGATCCTCACCCCGATGAACATGTCGCTCGGCACCTTCTGCGCCCTCAACCTCATCCCCGGGTGGGGCGAGGTCCTCGCGCTCCCCGTGCCCGAGCGGATCGCGAAGCTCCGCGACCCGGAGGTGCGGGCCGTGATGCTGCGGCGGGCGGACTCCCGGGAGGCCGGCGTCTTCCGGCGCCTCGCCCGCTTCGACCGGTACGTCATAGGGGACACGTACAGCCGTGAGAACGAGGGCCTCACCGGCCGCGTCGTCGGCGACATCGCGGCCGAGCGCGGCCAGGACCCCTTCCAGGCCCTCGTCGAGATCTGCGCCAACGACGACCTGCGGACCGTCCTGTGGCCGATGCCCAGCGACAACGACCCGGCCTCCTGGGCGCTGCGCCGGGAGACCTGGGACCACGAGGACGTGCTGCTCGGCGGCTCGGACGCGGGCGCGCACCTGGACCGGATGTGCGGGGCCCCGTACACGACCCGTTTCCTCGGGGACTGCCTGCGCGGCCGGAAGCTGGTCCCGCTGGAGAGGGCGGTGAAGATGCTGAGCGACGACCCGGCGCGGCTCTTCGGTCTGCGGGAGCGCGGCCGGATCGCGGACGGCTTCCACGCCGACCTGGTCCTCTTCGACCCGGAGCGGATCGACGCGGGCCCGGCGACCCTCGTGCACGACCTGCCGGGCGACAGCCCGCGCCTGGACTCGCGGGCGGTCGGGATCGTGTCGGTGCGGGTCAACGGCGTGGAGACGGTGCGGGACGACGAGGTGACCGGCGCGATCCCGGGCCGGGTGCTGCGCTCGGGCCGTGACACGAGGACGGTGAGCACGCGATGACCCGGTCCGAGCGACTCTGTGACACGAGGACGGTGAGCACGCGATGACCCGGTCCGAGCGCCTCTACATAGGGGGAGAGTGGGTCGAGCCCGACGGCGGCCACTACGAGGTGATCGACCCGGCCTCGGAGGAGGTCGTCGGCCTCGCGCCGGAGGCCTCGCGGGCCCAGGTGTACGAGGCGGCCGCCGCCGCCCGCGAGGCCTTCGCGACCTGGTCGCGGACGAGGCCGGAGGAGCGGGCGGCGATCCTCGACCGGGCCGCCGACCTGATGGACCGGGACGCCGAGGCGCACACGCTCCTCGCCCGGGCGGAGACGGGCGCCACCACCGGCACCGCGCGCGGGATGCAGGTCGCGGTCGGCTCCGCCCGCTTCCGCCGGTACGCGCGCGGGGCCCTGGAGCCGGTCGAGCAGGCGCTGCCCCCGCAGATCAACGAGGCGGGTCCGATGGGGCGGGCCGGGGTGTTCGGCGCGGTGGCGGTGCGGCGCCCGGTCGGCGTCGTCACCTGCGTCACCTCGTACAACAACCCCTGGGCCAACCCGGCGGGCAAGATCGCCCCGGCGCTCGCGATGGGCAACACGGTCGTGGTGAAGCCGGCGCCGCAGGACCCGCTCTCCGTGTACGCGATGACCCGGGCCCTGGCGGAGGCCGGCGTCCCGGCGGGGGTGGTGAACGTCGTCACCGGCTCGGCGCCCTCGGTCGGCGAGGCGGCCGTCGACTCCCCGGACGTCGACATGGTCTCCTTCACCGGCTCCACGGCCGTCGGGCAGGCGATCGGCGAGGTCTGCGGCCGCGCGCTCAAGCGGCAGCTGATGGAGCTGGGGGGGAAGGGGGCGGCGCTGGTCTTCGACGACGCCGACCTGGACGCGGCGGTGGCGGGGATCGGGACGACCTTCGCCTTCTACAGCGGCCAGATCTGCACCGCCCCGACCCGGGTCCTCGCCCAGCGCGGGATCTACGAGCGGCTGATCGGGAAGCTGACCGGCTACCTCGCCTTCATGAAGGTGGGCGACCCGGCGGAGCAGGGGACGGTGGTCGGCCCGGTGATCTCGGCGGCCCACCGGGACCGGGTGGAGTCGTACGTCGAGCTCGGGCGGAAGGAGGGGGCGAGGGTCGTCGCGGGCGGCGAGCGCCCGGACTTCGCCCGGGGCTTCTACGTGGCTCCGACGCTGCTCGCCGACTGCACCCCGGAGATGCGGGTGGTGCGGGAGGAGATCTTCGGCCCGGTCGTGGTGGTCGTCCCCTTCGACGGGGAGGAGGAGGGGATCGCGCTCGCCAACGACAGCGACTACGGCCTGATCGACTACGTGTGGTCCGGCGACGTGGCCCGCGCCTTCCGGGTCGCGGCCCGGCTGAGGGCCGGCGGGGTGGGCGTGAACACGATCGGCCGGAACATGGAGGCGCCCTTCGGCGGCTTCAAGAAGAGCGGGGTCGGGCGGGACGTCGGCTCGTACGCGCTGCACGCCTACAGCGAGCTTCAGGCGGTGGTCTGGCCCGGCTGAGACACCTGCGGAAAATTCTTCGGGAAAATTTCGAAACGGACATTCGGGACACTGCTGCGGTTCCCGCATATCGGACACTCGCGACCGGACCTACCGGTTGGTCGGCTCGCCCGGTTGGTCGATCTTTCAATCATTGGCGAGTGTCCGATTCGCCCATGCAATGCAAGGCAATGATCGATCAAGTGAGCGGACTTCGATCCTCCGGATGTGGAAACCGCAGCATTTAACGTCCTGTTCATGACTCAGGTGGACGTGCGGCCGCAGGCCGGAGACACGGTAAGGGGCGTCGACGCTCAGGGCGGCACCTCCGGCGTGCGCACGAAGGGCCTCGGCGGCAACTCCGTCGGACTCCTCGGCAGTGCCGTCATCGGCATCTCGACCGTCGCCCCGGTCTACTGTCTGACCTCCACGCTCGGCTCCACCGCCGGCGAGGTCGGGCTCCAGATGCCCGCGATCTTCCTTGCGGGCTTCCTCCCGATGCTCCTCGTGGCCTTCGCCTACCGGGAGCTCAACAAGGTCATGCCCGACTGCGGCACCTCGTTCACCTGGACCGTGAAGGCCTTCGGGCCCCGGATCGGCTGGATGTGCGGCTGGGGCCTCGTCATCGCGACGATCATCGTGCTGTCCAACCTGGCCGGCGTCGCGACCTCCTACTTCTGGCTCCTCGCGGGAGAGATCAGCGGCAGCGACTCCGTCGCCGCCCTGGACGACAACAAGGCCGTCCACATCCTCACCTGCCTGACGCTCATCGCCGTCGCCACCGCGATCAGCTACCGGGGCATGACCGCCACCAAGGGCCTCCAGTACACCCTCGTCGGCCTCCAGCTCGTCGTCCTCGGCGTCTTCATCGCCATGGCCATCTCCAAGGCCGGCTCCTTCGAGACCTCGGTCGACTTCTCCTGGTCCTGGATGAACCCCTTCGCGGTGCAGTCCTTCGCCGCCTTCACGGCCGGACTCTCGCTCTCGATCTTCATGTACTGGGGCTGGGACGCCTGCATGGCGACCAACGAGGAGACCACCGGCAGCGCCAAGACGCCCGGCCGGGCCGCCCTCATCGCGATGGTCGTCCTGGTCGGCTCGTACCTGGCCACCGGCGTCGCCGCCCAGATGGTCGTCGGCTCCGGCCAGCAGGGCCTCGGCCTCGCCAACCCGGAGACCTCCGACAACGTCTTCGCCGCCCTCGCCGGCCCCGTCATGGGCCCCACGCTCGGCATCCTGCTCTTCGTCGCGGTCCTCGCCTCGGCGGCCGCGAGCCTCCAGACCACCTTCATCCCGGTCGCCCGCACGGTGCTCGCGATGTCCACATACGAGGCACTGCCGAAGTCCTTCACCAAGGTCCACCCGGTCTTCAAGACGCCCGGCAAGGCCACCATCGTGGCCGGCGTCGCCACCGGCGTCTTCTACACCGTGATGACCCTGGTCAGCGAGCACGTCCTGGTCGACACCATCTACGCGCTCGGCCTGATGATCTGCTTCTACTACGCGCTGACGGCCTTCGCCTGCGTCTGGTACTTCCGCGGCGAGCTCTTCCGCTCCGTCCGCTCCTTCGCCTTCAAGGGCCTCCTGCCGGCCCTCGGCGGACTCATGCTGACCGCCGTCTTCGGCAAGACCCTCTACGACATGTGGGACCCGGCCTACGGCTCCGGCTCCGCGGTCCTCGGCGTCGGCTCGGTCTTCGTCATCGGCGTCGGGCTGCTGCTCCTCGGCGGGGTGATCATGCTGGTGATGCAGCGGAGGAGCCCGGCGTTCTTCCGCGGCGAGATCCTCACGAAGGAGACCCCGTCCCTGGTGGTCGCCGACTGACGCCCTCCCCGGGCGTCCGGAAACGCGGAGGCGGCGGGCCCGTGGGGGGTCCCGCCGCCTCCGTCATGCCCGGGGTCAGTGGTGTCCGGGGAGCAGGCGCTCCACCGCCGTGTTCGCGGGCGGCAGGCCGTGCGTGCCGGCCGGCCGGGCCTTGGGGGTCAGGACGCCGCTGAGCGGGACGACCGAGGGCAGGTTCATGCCGCCGGTGTCGGCGGCGGCGGTCCCGGCGGCCGCGCCGGCGGCACCGGCGGCGGCGAAGACGGTCAGGGCGGCTGCGGTGAGGATCCTCTTCATGCCCGCTCCAACGCGGACGGCACGCGTCCGGTTACGACCGCGGGAGCGGGCCGGTCCGTGTCCGCAGGCGGGCCCGGGCCCGCGTGCGGGGTCGGGCGGCTCCCTAGGATGCGCGCATGCACGGTGAAACGAACTGGTCGCTGCGCCCGGGCCGCCCCGAGGACGTCGAGCCGATGGCGGAGCTGCGGGCCGAGGCCATGCGCTCCGACCTCGAACGCCTCGGCCGCTACGACGAGCACCGGGTGCGCCGCCGGCTGCGGGAGGGCTTCTCGCCGGCGCACACCTCGGTGATCGAACTGGACGGCGCCTTCGCCGGATGCG
Source organism: Streptomyces sp. NPDC002232 (assembly GCF_042890295.1). NCBI lineage: Bacteria > Bacillati > Actinomycetota > Actinomycetes > Kitasatosporales > Streptomycetaceae > Streptomyces > Streptomyces sp. NPDC002232. The sequence goes on from NZ_JBIARV010000008.1 coordinate 97,186, forward strand.
TGACGGTGCGCCCGTACGAGGACGGCGACGGGCTCTACCTGGAGCACTTCTACCTGGCCGCCGAGACCCGCGGCCGGGGCCTCGGGACGGCCGTCCTGCGCGCGCTGCTCGGCCGGGCCGACGCGGCGGGGGCGCCGGTCCGGCTCGTGGTCCTGCGGGGCAGCGCGGCCCGCCGGCTCTACGAGCGGGAGGGGTTCACCTTCGAGTCCGAGGACCCGGTGGACGTGACGCTGGTCAGAACCCCGAGCCCGCGGGCTGCCGGACGGTGACGTTGAGCCGGTTGAACAGGTTGGTGACGGCGACCATCAGCACGATCGCGGCGAGCTGCTTCTCGTCGAAGTGGTCGGCGGCGGCGTCCCACACCTCGTCCGGCACCGCGTCCGAGACGTCGGCGAGCCGGGTCGCCGCCTCGGTGAGGGCGAGCGCGGCCCGCTCCTCGTCCGTGAAGTACGGCGTCTCCCGCCAGGCGGCGACGGCGAACAGCTTCTCGTCGGCCACCCCGTTCTTCCGGGCGCTCCGGGCGCCGTGGTCGACGCAGAAGCCGCAGTTGTTGATCTGGCTGGCCCGCAGGTGCACGAGCTCCAGGACCGACTCGTCGACACCGCCCTGACGGGTGGCGGCGACCAGCTTCTGGATCGCCGGCCCTGCGTCGGCCAGGACGTGGGCGGGGTTGCTCATCCGGGCGGTGGGCGTGTGCGCCATGGTGATCGCTCCTCGGGGTCGGTCGTTCGCTGCCTTCACCGCATTGACGGACCGGACGCCGGGGATGTGACAGGGCGGGCGAAGATTTCTCGGGATTCCTCAGGCCCCGCCCGCCTCCGCCCCGGCCCCGGCCTCCCCGTGGGTCTCCGTCTCCACCTCTTCCGTCTCCGCCTCCGCGATGAGGGCGGTGGCGACCGTGCGGAAGCCGAGCCGGCCGTAGAGCCGGGCCACGTCCGCGTCCGAGGCCGTCAGGAAGACGAGCTCCGTCCCGCGGGCGCGGGCGTCCGCGACCAGGGCGGCCGTGACCGCGAGCCCGAGGCCCCGGCGCCGCTCCGACGGGACGGTGCCGACCCCGACCACCTCGGAGACGGCCCCGACGGGCTGGTGCTGGCCCGCCGCGAGGGCGCCGCCACCGGCGTCCAGGGCCGCCGCGAGCCGGGTCAGACCGGCGGTGAGGCGCGCGGAGACCAGGGCGGTGCTGCCGGGCGGCGGCTCCGCCCCGAAGGCGGCGAACGGGGCGGCGACCGCGCTCCCCAGGGCCGGGTCGGCCGCGCCCACCATCCGTACCGTGACGCCCTCGGGCTCCGGCACGGCGAGCGGCTCGCCCTCCAGGACCATCAGCGGGTGCTCGTGCACGGTCAGCCCGGTCGCCTCCACGGCGGCCCGGAGCCCCGGCGTCGTCTCCGCGACCCACTCGAAGGCCTCGGGCACGCCGAGATCCCGCTGCCGGGCCCGCACGGCCTCCACGGCCGCCACGGGGACCTCGCCCGCGTGACCGAGCGCGGGACGGGCGTAGTAGGGCCAGCCCACCCCCTCCTGCACGAACAGGGTGAGCGGCCCGAACGGCTCGGCGCGGGCGGCGGAGCGGGGGACGGCGTCGTAGTACGTCTCGATGCGATGCAGCACCGGCTCATCCAAGCAGGCTCGACGGGGGAAGGGCGGGGGGATTTCCCTGCTTCCAGGCGATCCGCAGGTCGGCGCGGGACAGCCGCCAGCCGTCTGCGGTGCGGACGAGGTCGTTGTCCGTCCGTCCGCCGGAGACGAACAGGGCGCCGTCGGCCGCGAGGACGTGCGTGGAGAGCTGGTTCCCGAGCAGGGTGGCGCGGTCGCCGTCGACGTCGATGACGTAGTTCGAGCCGAAGTGGACGGTCCGGTCGAAGAGCGCCATCGCCCCGCCGACGTTCGCGGCGATGGCGTCACGGCCGCGGACGTCCCCGGCGGGGGTGGACGTCGTCGCGTCCTCGGTGAAGAACGCGGCGGCCCAGGCCCCGTCGAACGGGCCGCGGTCGTCGAGGGAGCGGAGGTAGAGGTCGAAGAGGCGGGTGATGGCGATGATGTCCGTGGTCATGCGAGAAGCCTCGTACCTCAAGCAAGCTTCAGGTCAAGGGGCGGCGAGAAGCCCCGCGTACCTCTCGGAAATCCGCGCCGCACGCCCTACCGTGCCCCCATGCGGATCTCGACCACGATCTTCCTGACCGACGAGACCATCGGCCCCGTGCGGCTCGCGCGCGAGCTGGAGCAGCGCGGCTTCGCGGGGCTCTACCTCCCCGAGCACACCCACATCCCCGTCTCCCGCGAGACGCCCTACCCGGCGGGCGGGGAGCTGCCCCGGGAGTACGCCCGCACGCTCGACCCGCTGGTGGCCCTCGGCCAGGCCGCCGCGGTCACCGAACGCCTGGGCCTCGGCACCGGCATCACCCTGATCACCCAGCACGACCCGATCGTCCTCGCCAAGCAGATCGCCACCCTCGACCACCTCTCCGGCGGCCGCTTCACGCTGGGCCTCGGCTTCGGCTGGAACCGGGAGGAGGCCGCCGACCACGGCGTCGACTGGGCCACCCGCCGGGAGCTCGGCCGCGACCGGCTCGACCTGATGCGCGCCCTGTGGGCCCCCGAACCGCGGGCGTACGAAGGGGAGCACGGCGAGTCCGTCCGCGCCTCCGAGGTCTGGCCGAAGCCGGCCGGCGGCGCCCCGCGCGTCCTCCTGGGCGGCGCGGCGGGCCCGAAGCTCTTCGCCCAGATCGCGGCCCAGACCGACGGCTGGATGCCGATCGGCGGCCGGGGCCTGACGGAGTCCCTCCCGGTCCTCCGCGAGGCCTGGGACCGCGCCGGCCGCGCCCCGGAGACCCTCCAGCTCGTCCCGTACGCGGTCCTCCCCAGCCCCGGCAAGCTCGCCCACTACGAGGAACTGGGCTGCGAGGAGGTCGTCCTCCAACTGCCCCCGGGCGACGAGAAGGAGGTCCTGGGGGTGCTCGACGGGTACGCGCGGTACCTGTGAGGCCCCCGCCTCCGATTGACTTCGGAATACGTTCCGAAGTACGGTCGGTCCATGCTGACCCAGAGTGTGTCCTTCTCCGAGCTCTCCAAGAACTCGAAGCGGGTCGCCGAGCGGCTCGACAGGGCGTACCGCCTGCTCGTCACCCGCCGCGACGGGGAGGACCTCTACCTCACGACCGCCGGCTACGACCAGGAGCGCGAGGAGACGGCCGACGTCACGGCCCGCCTCCTGGTCGCCCTCCTCGCCGCCGACGGCGGGGCACGCGTCATAGGGCGGGCTCTGCCCGCGGTCTTCCCCTGGGCGCGACACCTCTCCCCCGAGGAGAGCCGGGAGTTCGCCGAGGACCTGGCGAACGCGATGCACGACGCCGCACAGCTGGACGTGCACGCCGGCCTCCACCGCACGATCGTGGAATGGCGGGCGACGGCCCGCGTCCTCGCCGACCCCGGCCTCACGGCCCGGCTGACCCGACCGCTCCCCGACGAGGACCATGGCGAGGTGACGGCTCCGTGACCCCGAAGCGCGGCGACGAGGTCGCCCCGCCCGCGGTCGGAGAGGAGTGGCGCCTGCGCTTCGCGACGAACGTGGCGGCGAAGGCCTGGGGCGAGCTCGGCGCCGAAGCGCCGGGCAACACCCGGCGGTGCTTCGAGGCGCTGCGCCGCGATCCGCTCCGTCAGGACGACCCGGACCGCCGGCACCGGCTCCGCGGCCGCCTCGCCACCGGGACGCTCGGAGGGCGCGCCCTCCCGCAGTGGGAGTACGAGGTGACGGCCGGCGGCCGAGTCCGGTACCTCGTGGACGAGCCGCGCCGCACGGTGCACCTCGTGTACGCGGCACCCCGTCATCCCAAGGACACCGACTGACCGACCTTCCTGCGGGGACCCGAACCTCCGGCGGGAGGGGCGCTCGTATGCTCGGTTCATGACGGATCACCAGGCAGGACGACCCACCGAGAACGCCATGCGCCGCGCCCTCAAGCGGGCCAGGGACGGGGTCGCGCTCGACGTCGCCGAGGCCGCCGTGCTGCTGCGGGCGCGGGGGACCGATCTGGACGACCTCGTCGCCACCGCGGGCCGCGTCCGGGACGCCGGCCTCGCCGCGGCGGGGCGGCCCGGGGTCGTCACGTACTCGAAGAGCGTGTTCATACCGCTCACCCGCCTCTGCCGGGACAAGTGCCACTACTGCACCTTCGTCACCGTCCCCGGCAAGCTGCGCCGGGACGGCCACGGGATGTTCATGTCGCCGGACGAGGTCCTCGACATCGCCCGGCGGGGCGCCGAGGCGGGCTGCAAGGAGGCCCTGATCACCCTGGGCGACAAGCCCGAGGACCGCTGGCCCGAGGCCCGCGAGTGGCTCGACGCGCACGGCTACGACGACACGATCGCGTACGTGCGGGCCATGGCCATCCGCATCCTGGAGGAGACCGGGCTCCTGCCCCACCTCAACCCCGGCGTGCTGTCCTGGACCGACTTCCAGCGCCTCAAGCCCGTCGCCCCCTCCATGGGCATGATGCTGGAGACGACCGCGACCCGGCTCTGGTCCGAGCCCGGCGGCCCCCACCACGGGTCCCCCGACAAGGAACCGGCCGTCCGGCTCCGGGTCCTGGAGGACGCCGGGCGCTCCTCCGTCCCCTTCACCTCGGGGCTGCTGCTCGGCATCGGGGAGACCCTGGAGGAGCGCGCCGAGTCCCTCTTCGCGCTGCGCCGGATCGCCCGCGCCTACCACTCCATCCAGGAACTGATCATCCAGAACTTCCGCGCCAAGCCCGACACGGCCATGCGCGGGATGCCGGACGCCGAGCTCGACGACCTCGTCGCCACCGTCGCCGTCGCCCGGATCATCATGGGCCCCTCGGCCTGCCTCCAGGCCCCGCCGAACCTCGTCGACTCCGCGTACGAGCGGCTGATCGCCGCCGGCATCGACGACTGGGGCGGCGTCTCCCCGCTCACCATCGACCACGTCAACCCCGAGCGGCCCTGGCCGCAGATCGAGGAGCTGGCCGCCCGCTCCGCCGCCGCCGGCTTCGAGCTGCGCGAACGGCTCTGCGTCTACCCCGAGTTCGTCACCCGGGGCGAACCCTGGCTCGACCCCCGACTCCTCCCGCACGTCCGCGCCCTCGCCGACCCCGAGACCGGCCTCGCGAACCCCGGGGCACCCGTCCGCGGCCTGCCCTGGCAGGAGCCCGACGAGGCCTTCACCGCCACCGGCCGCACCGACCTGCACACCACCATCGACACCGAGGGCCGCACCGGCGACCGGCGCCAGGACTTCGACGAGGTGTACGGCGACTGGGAGGCCCTGCGCGAGGCCGCCGCGCCCGGCATGGTGCCGGAGCGCGTCGACGCCGACGTCCGCGAGGCGCTCGCCGTCGCCGCCGACGACCCGACGCGCCTCACCGACGCCCAGGCGCTCGCCCTGCTGCACGCCGACGGGCCCGCCCTCGACGCCCTGACCCGGATCGCGAACGACGTCCGCGCCTCGGTGGCCGGCGACGACGTCACGTACATCGTCACCCGCAACATCAACTTCACCAACGTCTGCTACACCGGCTGCCGCTTCTGCGCCTTCGCCCAGCGCCGCACCGACGCCGACGCGTACACCCTCTCCCTGGACCAGGTCGCGGACCGCGCCGAACAGGCCTGGGACGTCGGCGCCGTCGAGGTCTGCATGCAGGGCGGCATCCACCCCGACCTGCCCGGCACCGCCTACTTCGACATCGCCCGCGCGGTGAAGCAGCGGGTCCCGGGGATGCACGTCCACGCCTTCTCCCCGATGGAGGTCGTCAACGGCGCCACCCGCACCGGCCTCTCCATCCGCGAGTGGCTGACCGCCGCGAAGGAGGCGGGCCTCGACTCGATCCCCGGCACCGCCGCCGAGATCCTCGACGACGAGGTCCGCTGGGTCCTCACGAAGGGCAAGCTGCCGACGGCGACGTGGATCGAGGTGATCACGACGGCCCACGAACTGGGCATCCGCTCCTCGTCCACCATGATGTACGGGCACGTGGACCAGCCCCGGCACTGGCTCGGCCACTTCCGGACGCTCTCCCGCATCCAGCAGGAGACCGGCGGCTTCACGGAGTTCGTGACCCTCCCCTTCATCCACACCAACGCGCCCGTCTACCTCGCGGGGATCGCCCGCCCCGGCCCGACCGTCCGCGACAACCGCGCCGTCATCGCCATGGCCCGGCTCCTGCTCCACCCCCACATCCCGAACATCCAGACCAGCTGGGTGAAGCTCGGCACCGAGGGCGCGGCGGAGATGCTGCGCTCGGGCGCGAACGACCTGGGCGGCACGCTCATGGAGGAGACCATCTCCCGGATGGCGGGCTCCAGTTACGGCTCGTACCGCTCCATCCGCGACCTGGAGGCGATCGCGGAGGCGGCGGGGCGGCCGGCGCGGCCGAGGACGACGCTGTACGGGGAGGTGCCGCGGGAGCGCCAGGAGACGGCCCGAGCCTCGGACGGCCACCTCCCGACCCTCCTCCCACTCCTGCCCGAGGCCTGACGGGGGGCTTCGGCGGGGGTGGTGGGCTGCAGCGGCCTCGCGGCCACCTCGCGCGGGGGGCTGTGCCGCCCCGCCGTGCGGTGCCCACCCGCACGGCCGGTGCAGGCCCGCCGCCGTGGCCCCCGTGGGCCCGCGCCGTGTGTGCGCGGCTGCGCCCCGTCCCCGTGCGCCCGCGCCGCTCGTTGCGGGCCTTCGCCCGCGCCCGTGTGGGCCTGCGCCCCGCGCCCGTGCGGGCTCGCGCCCGCCACCCGTCGGGGCCCGTCGCCCGCTGCCCGTGTGGGCAATCGTCCCGCTGGGGCGGGACGGGTGGGCACACGGGACGGCGCCCCTTAGCGGCGCCTCCGCGTCCTGTGCCCTGACCCGCACCGCCCAGTGGCCGTGCACCGGGGTGCGGGTCCGGGCGCAGGAGCCTCTGGCGCCGGCAAGGGCGCCGTCCGTTGTGCCCACCCGTTCCGCCCCTTGCGGAACGCCTGCCCACAACGGGCGGGCGGGCGCGGGCCCACAACGGCGGGGCGCTGCCCACAAGGGACCGGCGGGGGGCGCCGCCCACAACGGGCGGGCGCGGGCCCGCAACGGAGCGCCGGCCCACAACGGGCGGAGCGCCGGCCCACAACGGGGGCGACGGTCAAAAGTGGTCTCGCGGGCGTCCCGCCACATAACGTTCCGCACCCCGATCCGCCACACCCGGTCGATTACAGTGCTGCGCAGACCGCCAACGGGGGGAGTGCACGTCGTGGCCACGACAGCCGCAGCCGTGTGGGGCCGTGCCGAGCAGCAGGACTTCCGGGCCCGGGTCCGGGGCTGTCTCCTCGGCGGGGCCCTCGGTGACGCCCTGGGCGCCGGCGGCGACGGCCTCACGCTCGCGGAGCTGCGCGAGGCCCACGGACCTGACGGACTGACCGAGCCCGTGCCCGCGTTCGGCCGCCGCGGCGCCGTCACCGCCGCGACCCAGATGTCCCTGTTCACGGTCGACGGCCTCATCCGCGCCCAGGTCCGCCGCGACACCGGCGCCTGGCACCCGCCCACCGACGTCCACCGCGCGCACCTGCGCTGGGCCGCCACCCAGCGCGACTGGGGCCCCGACGAGCGCCGCAAGGACAACGGCTGGCTGGCCCGCGAGGAGTGGCTCTACGCCCGCCGCACCCCGCCCCGCGCCTGCCTCACCGGCCTCGGCGACGAGGTCCTCGGCACCCTCGACAAGCCCAAGAACCCGGACGCCGCCGGCTCCGGCGCCCTCATGCGCTCGGCGCCCTTCGGCCTGCTCGTCGGCTGGGAGCCGCAGCTCGTGTGCCAGCTCGCCGTGGAGTGCGCCGCGCAGACCCACGGCGCCCCGGCGGCCGGCCTCGCCGCGGGCGCCCTCGCGGTCACCGTGCACGGCCTCGCACGCGGCGGCTCCGTCGAGGCGGCGGTGTCCCGCGCCCTGGAGCAGGTGGCCGCCCGCCCCGGCCACGAGCCGGTGACCGAGGCGCTCGGCCGCGCCCTCGGAGCCGTACGGGAGGGGGCGCCGGGCGCGGACCGGGTGACGGCCCTGGGGGCCGGTGAGGACCGGGCCGAGGGGCAGCTGGCGGCGGCGGTCTACTGCGCCCTGGTCGGCGAGGACGTACGGCACGGGCTGCGGCTCGCGGTGAACCACGACGGGCCCTCGGCGGTGACGGGCGCGCTCACGGGCGCGCTGCTCGGCGCCCTGCACGGCGAGACGGCGCTCCCGCCGGCCTGGCTGGCCGAACTGGAGGGCCGGGCGACGGTCCTGGAGCTCGCGGACGACTTCTCGATGGAGATGACCCAGGGGGCCGCCCTGCACGGCCCGGCGGAGTCCTCGCCGGGCTGGCTGGCGCGCTACCCGAGGGGCTGATCGGCGCGGGCACCGGCCCGGGAGGGACCGGCCCGTCGGCTCCTGCGGCTCGGTCATGAGGGCGTACGCGTCGGGGCCGTAGGTATTCGCCGGGTCGACGAGCGGCGGGGCGGCGCATCGCATGGCGAGGGGGTCAGCGCATCAGCTCCCCCGCGTTCACCAGCAGCGACTGCCCCGTGATCGCCCGCGCCCGGTCCGAGGCGAGGAAGGCCGCCGCCTCCGCCACGTCCCCGTCCGTCGCGAGCTCCGGCAGCGCCATCCGCTCGGTGAGCCGGGCGAGCACCTCGGCCTCCGGGACCCCCTCGGTGTGCGCGGCGAACTGGACGTACGCCTGCACCGGCGGCCCCCACATCCAGCCCGGCAGCACCGTGTTGACCCGGATCCGGTGCGGCCCCAGCTCGTGCGCGAGCGAGTACATCGCCGAGGTCAGCGCGCCCTTCGAGGCCGCGTACGCCGCCTGCCGCACCTGCGAGGGGGCCGCCACCGCCGACTGCGTCCCGATCAGGACCACCGAACCCCCGCGCTCCTTCAGCGCCGGCAGGCAGGCCCGGGTCATCCGCAGCGTGCCGAGCAGGTTCACGTCCAGCACGCCCTGCCAGGTCGCGAAGTCGGCGTCCTCCAGGCCGCCGAAGTAGGAGTCCCAGGCGGCGACGTGGACCACCGCGTCGATCCCGCCGAAGCGCTCGACGGCGAGCGCGGCGAGCGCCTCGCACTGCCCCTCGTCGGTGATGTCCGTGACCCGGTACGCGGTGGCGCGCCCCTCCGGGTCGATCTCCGCCGCCGACTTGGCGAGGTTGGCCCCGGTGCGGGCGCCCAGGACCGCGCGCCCCCCGTCCCGTACCACCGTCTCCGCGATCCGGTGCCCGAGTCCGGCACCGACCCCCGACACGACGACGGTCTTTCCCTGGAGCAGCATCCGGGACCTCCCTGGGCCTGTTCTTTGATCTGACGGCCCGTCAGAGTAGGGGCAGGCAACGGAGCAGGGAAGGGGCAGGACGATGAGCGACATCGAGACCTACGCGGAACTGGCGTCGGTCGGCCCGTACGGGGTGCACCCCGGCCACGCGCTGATCACCATGGTCGAGCCACACCCGGGCCACGAGCACGCCTACAACCGCTGGTACGAGGACGACCACTACTACGCGGGCGCGATGGCCATGCCCTGGATGTTCGCGGGCCGCCGCTGGGTCGCCCCCCGGGCCCTCCAGGAGCTGCGCGGGCCCGAGAAGTCCGCCGTCGCCCAGCCCGTCACCGCGGGCTGCTACCTCTCCACGTACTGGATCACCGACGGCCGCTACGACGAGCACATGAAGTGGACCGTCGGCATCAACAAGCGGCTCAACCGGGACGCCCGCGTCTACCACGACCGCACCCACGTCTTCACGTCGTTCCAGGACCACGAGGCCACGGTCTACCGCGACGGCGCCGCGGGCCCCCGCGACTTCCACGCCCTCGACCACCCCTACGCCGGGCTCGTCCTCCAGGTCGTCGACACCGAGGGCCCGGAGGCGCGGGACGCCCTCGTGGAACGGCTCCGCTCGCGCGAACTGCCCCGGCGGCTGGCCGGCTCACCCACCGCGATGGTGACGCTCTTCCGCCCGACCCCGCTGCCCGGCGACCGCATGACGTACGTGAAGCAGGTCGAGGGCGTCGACACCCGCCTGACCCTGCTGTGGTTCCTGGAGCGGGACCCGGGGGAGTGCTGGACGGAGCACTACGCCGACCTGGGCACCCTGGGCGGCCCCGACGCCCGGGTGGAACTGGTCGCCCCCTTCGTCCCCACGGTCCCGGGGACGGACCGGTACGTGGACGAGCTGCGCTGACCCCGGCGGACCGGCGGGGGAGGAGCCACCCGGAAAAACAGCCGAGCCCCCTCGGCCAGGACGGCGGACCGGTCGAGAGGGCTCTTGTGTACCGCGTGTGACGGCGTGCGCACCGGGGCTCAGAGGGCCCCGTTGCTCACCTCGCCGACGAAGGCGTTCCACGATCCCGGTCCGAAAGAGAGCGACGGACCCTCGGGAGCCTTGGAGTCGCGCACCGCGATCGCGGCCACCACGGGGGACTTGACCTCGACGCAGGCGCCGTTGCCGCCCGAGTACGAGGACTTCGTCCAGGTGTCCGTACCACCCTGAATAATCGCCATGCTGCTCACTCCGGTTCTGCCGAGTCTCGTGTCTCTCGCCAACGTTCTTGATGGCGTGATCGACGCTACTCGCCGGTCCCGACCGACGGGACCGGCGTTCACACGTCCGAGTGGCATATTCCAACCGTGCTTCCGTGGGAGCGATCACGGGGTGTACGGTGCCTGCCCCGCCGCCGGCTATCAGCCCTGGGCGTGCTTCTTCGCCATCTTCGAGATGAACTCCCGCGTCTGGTCCACGTTCAGCGCCTGCGCCCTGAGGTGCTCGTACATCACCGAGTACTTGCCGACGTCCTGCGCCTTCTCCAGGTACAGATCGCTCGTCACGCCCTCGATGTAGACGACGCTGGAGTCCGAGGTGTCGGGGAACTCCAGGATCGAGTACTGGCCGCTGATCCCCGGATGCGCGCCCATCTCGAACGGCAGCACCTGCACGGTGACGTGCGGCAGGTGCGACTGCTCGATCAGGTGCTCCAACTGCTCCACCATCAGCTGCCTGCTGCCGACGATCCGGTGCAGCGCCCCCTCGTCGATGACCGCCCACAGACGCAGCGGACGCTCCTCGTCGCGGATCCTCTCCTGGCGCCGGGTCCGGACCGTGACCCGCTTCTCGATGTCGGCGGGCGCCGACTCCGGCAGCGCGCCCGAGATCACGGCCTCCGCGTACGAGTGGGTCTGGAGCAGTCCCGGGATGATCTGCGGCTCGTACATCCGCAGGCTCTCGGCGTCCGTCTCCAGGCCGATGTACACGCTGTACGGGATGTCGCCGAAGGCGTGCCACCAGCCCTGCTGGCGGGAGTCCTTGGCCATCTGCATGAGGGAGTCGACCATGCGCTCGTCCTCGACCTCGTACACGCCGCACAGGTCCCGGACGTCACGCTGGCTGATGGAGCGACGGCCGTTCTCCAGCCGACTGATCTTGGACTGCGAGACGAGGAGGCGCTCGGCGACCTGCTCGGCCGTCATGTTCTTCGCCTCGCGGAGCTTGCGCAGCTCCTGGCCCAATCGGCGTCGCCTGACGGTGGGGTTGACGTTGGACGCCACGGAAACTGCACCTCCGGCTGTCTGCTGCGTAGCTGTGAGTATCTACCGCTTGGCAGACTGCCACCAATGGCCGGGTGCGCGCTGGGAAAACCGGACAACGCCCAGGGCAACGCACATGTGCGGGACGGCCGTCCAGACCGTCCCGCACACCTGTGCGGCTCCCGGGGTGGTTCTTCGGGATGGTTCCTGGTGCCTGGCGCGACGGTTCAGTGCGCGGCCGCGCGGGCCATGCTGCCGCGAGGCTGCGCCGGGACACCCGCGGCGCTCCGGCGCGGCTGTGCCGCCGCGCCGTTCTGGACGTCCATCACGGCGTGCGCCACGAGTCCGCCCATCGGGTCGTGCCGGATCAGGTCGCGCAGCCTGGACCGCGACGACCGTCCTTCGTTGCCGGGGTAGAGGTGCTTCCCGAGACCGACCGCATGGGCCAGCGCGGCAAGCGCCGCGGTCCGCGGGTCCGGCGGTACGCCGGTGCGGATCGCACTGTCCAGCCGGGTACGGATCTCCCGACTGATCGCCGTGTCCGTCGCCTGGTAGCGAGTCGTCGGCAACACCCCGCACATCTGGCCCTCCACGGCATGCACCATGCCGCATCGCTCCAGATGCGAGAGATACGTCTGACGGAGCCCCAGCCGGGGCCCGCCGATCCAGTGGACGGCCCGAACCGGGCTGCCACGCCTGCGCAGCAGCTCCAGTGCGGAGTCCAATGTCGGATCTCCGGTCGGCCGTGGCATCACCACGGCGATACGATCCCCGTCAGGGGCTATCCGGCCTGCCAGAGCCAGCTCCACTAGCTGTGCTCCGGCCAGACCGAGGTCGAGCGACTGCGGCTGCGCTGTGGTACCCGTGGTCGGGTCCAGAGCGAGCAGCAGAAGCTCTTCCGGAATGGTTCTGCGGCTCCTGCCCATCCATGCCTCCCCGCGTGGATGAATGACAGGGTGACCCCTCTCACATTCATCTGTCGAGAGTGCCTGGGTGGTTCATCCGGGAACCGGTAGGTATGTCGTTCTCGTCTAGCACGGGAGCCAAGGGGTTCACACAGGACACTGGTAGACGGTTCGGACGTACGTATGACGCATGGAGGAGGCACGGTGGCGGGCGAGTCCCCCGACAGGGCGGAGCAGCAGGGGTCGTCGCAGGAGACGGCGGCCTCGGGCGGCGGCGGCCGGGATCCTCGGCTTTCCGTGCTCCGTGAGTCAGAGTCCGCGACGTCCTCGGCGGTCCGGGTGGACCAGCCGACGGCCGTGTTCAAGACTCTGGCGCCGCGCACGCCGGAGGACGACGAGCCGGCGGCGGAGAAGTCGGCCGCGGAGACGACGGCTGCGGCGGAGAAGCCGGCCGCGGAGAAGTCCGGCGCGGGCGATGCCCCTGTCGCGGACGAGACGGCGGCGGACGCGACGGACGCGGCGGAGCCCGAGGCGGCCGCCGAGCCGGAGGGCGACCGCCTGAAGGCCGCCGTGGCGGCCTGGGTCGCGACGGCGGAGGAGCCGGAGGAGTCCGGGAAGGGCGCCGAGGCGTCGGCCGGCGGCTCCGAGGGGCGGGACGAGCCGGAGCCCGAGGACGACGGCGAGCCCGAGGCCGACGACGAGGCCGACGACGAGGCCGACGACGCCGAGGGCGCGGACGAGCCGCGGGACGACGAGCCCGAGGCCGACGAGGCCGGGGACGAGTCGGACGACGACAGCGAGGCCGGGGACGACTCCGAGGGTGAGCCCGAGGGCGAGCCCGTCGAGGACAAGGCCGCTTCGGCGTCCTGGTTCGCCGCGCGGAAGCCGGCCGCCGACGAGAAGCCCGCGACCCGGTCCGGCGAGGTCTCCGGCGGCTCCGCCGAGGACGCGGCCGAGGACGCTTCCGGCGACGACCCGTCCGGCGGCGGCTCCGCCAAGGCCGCCGTCGAGGGTTCGGCCAAGGACTCCTCCGACGCCGCCGCCAAGGACTCCTCCCCGGACGACGAGCCGGACGACGAGCCGGTCGACCAGCCGACGACCATGTTCAAGATGGTCCGTCCGCCCGTCGTGGACCAGCCGACGACCGCCCTGAAGCTGCCGTCCACGCCCGCCGCGGACTCCGACAGCGAGCGCACCAGCGTCTTCCGCGCGCTGCGGCCCGACATCCCCGCCGAGCAGAAGGCAGAGAAGGCCGAGAACGCCGCCAGGACGGCCCAGGAGGCCGCCAAGGCCCCCGCCGCGCCCGCGCCGGGCTCCAAGGCTCCCGCGCCCGCCCCCGTGGCCTCGCCGGCGCCCGCCGGGCTCGCCGAGGCGGAGCGGACCCGGCAGCAGCCGCTGCCCCCGCTGCCGCCGCTGGACCTACTCGCGGAGCTCACCAACACGCCGCCCCCGCCGCCGACCCCGCTGCGGACCACCGTGCGCCGGCTCCGGATCTGGACCCCGCTGGTCCTGCTCCTCCTCATCGTCTTTGCGATCGCGCAGATGGTCCGCCCGCTGCCCGCGCCCGCGCTGACCCTGTCGGCCGCGCCGACGTTCACCTTCGGCGGCGGCAAGCTCGCCATGCCGTGGCCCGGCGAGGGGCAGGGCGCCGTCGAGGTCGAGGGCGTCGGTTCCATGGGCCTGTACGGGGCGCAGAAGCCGGCCCCGATCGCGTCCGTGACCAAGACGATGACGGCGTACGTGATCCTGCGCGACCACCCGATCAAGGGGAAGCAGCAGGGTCCCGAGATCACGATCGACAAGAAGGCCGCGGACCAGGCCGGGGCGACCCACGAGTCGACGGCCCAGGTCAAGGAGGGCCAGACCTACACGGAGAAGGAGCTCCTCCAGCTCCTGATGATCCCCTCCGCGAACAACGTGGCCCGGCTGCTCGCGCGCTGGGACGCCGGTTCGGAGGCCGCGTTCGTCGAGAAGATGAACGCCGCCGCGAAGGAGCTGGGCATGACCCGGTCCACGTACACGGACCCGTCCGGCCTCCTCGACAGCACCATGTCGACCCCGCAGGACCAGCTGAAGCTGGCGAAGGCGGTCATGCAGTACGACGTCTTCCGCGAGATCGTCAACATGCCGAACCTGACCGTCGACGGCATCCCCGGCCGGATCGAGAACAACAACACGATCCTGCTGGAGCCGGGCGTGAACGGCATCAAGACCGGCTCCTCCACCCCGGCCGGCGGCAATCTGCTCTGGTCGGCGAACACCGTCGTCGACGGCAAGAACCGCCGCGTCCTCGGCATCGTCATGGGCGCCAAGAACGCCAAGATCCTCAACGACAAGCTGGACCTCGCCATCAGCTACAGCCTCAAGCTGATCCAGCAGGCCCAGAAGGACGTCACCTCGGCCGCGGTGGTCAAGAAGGGCCAGCTCCTCGGCTACGTCGACGACGGGCTCGGCGGCCGGACCCCGGTCGTGGCCACCAAGGAGCTCAAGGCGGTCGGCTGGCCCGGCCTCGAGGTCGAGCTGGAGCTCACCGACGGCGGCAAGGCCGTCCCGCACTCCGGCAAGGCGGGCGACATCGTCGGACAGGTGTCGATCGGCACCGGCGCCGGCAAGGTCAGCTCCCCGGTCGCCCTCTCGGCGGACCTGGTGGAGCCCGGCTTCGACAAGAAGCTCACCCGCGTGGGCTGACGGCCGGCCCCCAGCGGCCACCCGCTCGGCCGGGCGCCCCGGAAGCCCCGGGGCGCCCGGCTGTTAGCGTCTCCGGGGGACGAGAGGCCCGCCTGACCGCGCCGGAAGCGGGGCGGGCGGCGGGCGCGCAGCACACGGGCAGCACGGGAAAGGGCCGCAGTGACCACCGCCGAGCCGACACGCGCCGACCGCGCGGACTCCGACCCCGACGTCTACCGTGAGCCCCATGACGCTCCTGACACCGGGGACGGCGAGGGCCGCCCGCCCACGGATACCGACCCCGCTTCGCTCTCGCGAATAGTGCTGCCGACCCAGCGGCCCGCGCCCGCGCCGGCCCCCGGACCCGTCCCGGCACCCTCCGCCCCGGCCGCCGCGCCCGCGCCCGCCCGCGCCCCTCGGCGCAAGCGCCGCTACACGGTCATGGCGGCCACCGGACTCGCCGCCCTCACGCACGTCCTGTGGTTCTTCTTCTTCGCGAACAGCGGCGGGGACCTGGCCGCGCAGGACGCCTGGGCCGAGTTCGTCGGACGGCACCCGGACTCCGCGTACAACCTCGCCTGGTACGGCGGGATGCACCCGGTCTCGTACAGCGTGGTCTCGCCATACCTGATGTCGGTGCTCGGCGTGCGCAGCACCATGATGGTCGCCGGGACGCTGTCGGCCGCCCTGACCGCGCTGATCCTGGTGCGGGTGCGGGCGGTCCGGAACCCCCTGGTCTGCTCGGTCGCGGCCGTCTTCGCGTTCCTCTGCAACGCGCTCTCCGGCCGGGTGACCTTCGGCCTCGGCATGATGTTCGCGCTCGGCGCGGTCGCCGCCGTCTTCTGCTGGCCGCACCGCTGGCGCTACCGGCGCTGGGCGAAGGCCGCCGTCGCCGCCCCCCTCGCCGGCCTGGCGACGGCGTGCAGCCCGGTCGCCGGACTGTTCCTCGGGGTCGCGGCGGCGGCGCTCTTCCTCAACAAGCGGCGCCCCGGCGCGTACGCCCTCGGCCTCGCCCCGGTGGCGGTGGTCGCCCTCTCCTCCTGGCTCTTCCCCTTCTCCGGCACGCAGCCGATGGCCTTCGGCTCGACGGCCCTCCCGCTGCTCTTCGGGATCCTGACCTTCGTCCTCGTCCCCCGGGACTGGCGCACGGTCCGCACCGCCGCGGCCGTCTACACCATCGGCACGTTCCTGACCTGGCTGATCGACTCCCAGATCGGCTCGAACATCTCCCGGCTGCCGATGCTCTTCGCGGGCGTCGTGCTGCTCGCCGCCCTGCCGTACACCGCGCCCCGCTCACGCCGCTGGTACGCGCTGCTGCTCGCGTTCGCCGGGCTGAACTTCTGGATCGGCTTCAAGGGCGTCGACGACGTCATCCGCACCGCCCCGGACGCCTCCTGGGCCCGTGAGCTCGCGCCGCTCGTCAACCAGCTCCAGGTGCGGGACGCGGGCAAGGCGCGGGTCGAGGTCGTCCCGGCGTCCAGCCACCGCGAGTCCTCCGCCCTCAGCCCGTACATCAACCTGGCGCGCGGCTGGAACCGGCAGGCCGACATGGAGCGCAACCCGCTCTTCTACGACGACACCCTCAACGCGGTGAACTACCAGGAGTGGCTCGACCGCTGGGCCGTCCACTACGTCGTCCTGCCCACCGGCGCCCCCGACTCGGGCGCCGAGCGGGAGGCCAAGCTGGTCGGCGAGGGACTGCCGTACCTCCACCAGATCTGGTCGGACGCGAACTGGCGGCTGTACGAGGTCGAGAACCCGACCCCGCTGGCGGACCCGCCCGCCCAGGTGCAGAGCGCGGAGGAGAACGAGGTCGTGATCCGGGTCGACAGCCCCGGCCGGGTCCTCATCCGCGTCCCGTACTCGCCGTGGCTCGCCCTCATGGACGAGAACGGCGGCAAGATCGAACCGCCGCAGGAGACCGAGGCGTCGAAGACGGCCCGCGAGGAGTCGGAGACCGAGCTCCCGAAGGTCTTCGCGAACGAGGAGGGCTGCCTCTTCAAGGCGGAGCCGGACGCCGAGGGCGACGAGTGGACGGAGCTCGTCGCCCCGAAGGCGGGCGTCTACCGCCTGGCGGCCCCGTACAAGCTGTCACGGGGCACGGCCTGCCCGGAGGAACTGCGCTGAGCGGGACGGGGTCCCTCGCGCGGCGCGGGTCCCTCAGGCCGCACGTGTCCCTCAGGCCGCACGTGTCCCTCACGCCGCGCGCGGCCCCCGCCGGTAGGCCGCCATCATCCGGCGCATCGCGAAGGCGTGGGCCCCGCTGCTGATCACGAGCAGCCGGTAGAGCCGCCCGGCCACGCCCGGGAAGACGGCGCGGGTCTCGGCGCGCAGCCGCGAGCGGCCGTCGGAGAGCGCCTCGATCCGGTAGACCAGCGCGTACGTGGAGAACAGGTGCCGGCCCCGGAGCGCGAGCTCCCGGCCCGGCTCGAACCCGGCCACCAGGAACCCCGGGAACGCGGATCCCCCGTCCAGCGGCCGGGGCCCGCCCGCCGCCACGGGATCGGCCCGCACGAGCCGCGCGTACCTCGCGCCGGCCGCCCCGGAGAGCGACCGCTCCACCTGGACGAGCAGCCTCCGCCACAGCTCCTCGGGCCCGGAGTCGACGAGGACGGTGTGCTCGTCGACGAACGGCAGTCTGTCCATGGTGCGCCCCGTCTCAGGCCAGGTCGGTCAGGTCGTCCGCGTACACCTGGGAGAGCGGCTGCGGGCCCACGTACTGCTGGCAGTTGCACGCGCCGGGCTCGTACCGGACGGGCTTCTTGTTCTCGTCCCAGGCCGTCGGCACCTCGACCCGCTCGTGGCAGCGGCCCTTCCGGTCGTGCTTCGCCAGGTGGTGCGTGCACCCGCACACCGGCTCCGGCGCCTTGTGCACGGCCTCCAGGGCGAGACGTTCCTGCTTGGACGCCTCCAGGACCTCCATCTTCCGCTCGTGCCGGTGGCGCAGCGCGGTGCGGACGTTGTCCGCCGCCCAGCCGAGGCCACCGGTCCAGAAGAGGATGAGGACCCACCAGAACCATTCCATCGTCCACCCCGTTTCCCCGTACCCCCGATTCCCCCGGGGGGTGGAGGCCAGGATAGGACCGCGCGGGCCCGGTCAGAGAGGGGTCGCGGCCTTCAGGATCAGGAACAGCGTGACGGCCGAGTTCGCCGAGGACAGCGCGGAGACGGTGGTCCCGGCGGCGGCTCCCCAGGCGGCGAGGCCCGCGCTGGTGAAGACGGACGGCCAGCGGCGGGGCGCGGGAGCGGGGGCGAGCAGCGCGGCGACCCGGCGCGGCACGGGTCCGGCCTGCGCGGCGAAGCCGGCGAGCGCCGGGGAGGGCGCGCCCCGGGAGACGAGCCCGGCCTTGCCGACGGCGCGGGCGACGGTGCGGCGGCTGCCGACCCGGGTGGCCGCTTCCTCGTCGGCCCACCGCTCGGTGGTGTAGGCGACGGCCGTGCTCAGGGGCCGCAGGAAGGGGTTGGCGCGCGCGGCGAGCTGCACGGTCAGCAGGAACCTGTGGTGCCGGGCGTCCAGGTGGGCGCGTTCGTGGGCGAAGAGCGCGCGGCGCTCGGGCCCGGTGAGCGTGGCGAGCAGGGAGGTGGTGACGACGACGCGGTCCCTGCGGCCGGGCAGGGCGTATGCGTAGGGCTTCGGGTCGGGCAGGACGACGACGGAGGTGGCGGGCAGCCCGGCGAGGGCGCGGCCGGCGCGGCGGCGGACCCGGTGGTGGTGCCAGGCGGTGCGGGCGCAGGAGGCGACGACGAGGACGAGGGCGGGGATGGCGAACCGGCCGGCGACCTCGTCGTACGGGACGGCCTCGCGCACCTCGGGATCGGACCAGCCGTCCGGGAGCGGGTTGCCGGGGAGCTGGGCGGTGCCGACGACCATGAGCAGGCCGAGACAGAGGGTGCTGCACACGGCGAGGACGCCGGAGAGGACGGTCAGCAGCCAGGTCGCCATCCTCGGATGGAGGCGGTGGGCGGCGAGCCGGGCCACCGGCCACGCCGTGAGGGGCAGGACCAGCGGCAGGAAGACGAAGACCCCCATGCCGTCAGTCTTCCGCCTCGCCGGGCTCCTGGGCCAGCAGGTCCCGCAGCAGGCGCTCGTCGTGCGCGGAGAGGCCGGTGACGAAGCTGGTGAGGACGGCGTCCCGGTCGGCCTCGCCGTCCAGGACCTTCCGCATCCGCAGGGCCGCGAGCCCGGCCTCGTCGGCGACGGCGGTCCACTCGAAGGACCGCCCGGCCCGCTCGCGGCTCACGGCGCCCTTGACGTGGAGGCGGGTGAGGATGGTGATGACGGTGGTGTACGCGAGCCCGCCGCCGAGGCGCTCCTGCACCCAGCCCGCGGTCCGCGCCCCCGGCGCCTGCCGGAGCGCGGCGAGCACCTGAGCCTCCAACTCGCCCTGCCCGCGCCGCCGAGGGGAGGCGCCCCGGCTGTCGTCCTGCCTGTGGCGCGGGGAGGCGCCCCGGCTGTCGTCCTGTCCGTGGCGCGGGGAGGCGCCCCGGCCGTCGTCCTGGCCGTGGTGCGGGGAGGCGCCCCGGCCGTCGTCCTGGCCGTGGCGCGGGGAGGCGCCCCGGCCGTCGTCCTGGCCGTGGCGCGGGGAGGCGCCCCGGCCCTCCCGCTCACTGTTCGTCATCCCGCAGCCCTCCCACCGATGATGGATGCCAAAAGGCACCTGGTGACCTCACCAGGTGCCCTGCGTACTGGTGCCCCGGCCCACGACACCCGCGTGCGGAGTGCGACCCGACGACCCCGGGCGGGGCCGGCCCGCAGCGTGAGAATACCGCGAGGGGCCGTCGGGGGACCTGGGGCGGCGGCCTTCGGGGGACCGGGGGCGGTCGCCTTCGTCGGGGACGCCTGCGGACGTCGACGGCCGCCGGAACCGGCCGGTTCCGGGCCGTACGGGAGGAACAGCCCGCCCGACTCCCTCGACGACCTCTCACGGGACGACACCTTCCGGCCATCCAGGCGTCACTTCCGGGCACGATTCCCCGGCCTGCCACGGAGGGGTGGCCTCCGTCACAGACAGCTTCCCGGAGTGCGCATCGAATGGCCCCGGCGACTGCCACGAACCCGGGTGTGGCGAGCGACTGGCGTCGACCGACGACTCCGGCTGAACCGCACACACCGGGCCGGAGCGCCGTTCCGGCCGTCCTCCATGCGATCGGTGCCCCCTTGAAGTTCCGAGCCCTCCTGCGCTCCTCCGCCGCCCTCTGGACCGCGCCGGTCTGGGGCGGCATCGTCGCCTTCTACTTCTTCTACGCCCTGCACTTCGAGGACTCGTACGAGGAGGTGAT
Organism: Streptomyces sp. NPDC002232; assembly: GCF_042890295.1. Lineage (NCBI taxonomy): Bacteria > Bacillati > Actinomycetota > Actinomycetes > Kitasatosporales > Streptomycetaceae > Streptomyces > Streptomyces sp. NPDC002232. Next base: position 117,540 of record NZ_JBIARV010000008.1, read on the forward strand.
CGACGGGCCGCTCTGGGCCGCCCAGCAGGTGGCCCTCGCCCTGAACTACTTCTACGCCTTCGCGTACGCCATCACCCTCGGCCTCGCGACCTGGGAGGGCGGGCGGCTGCGGCGGGACCGGGTGTGGGACCTCGCTCCCGGCCGGGCCAGGTGGCGGGTGGCCGGACAGGTGCTGGCTCCCGTCGTGGGGGCCGGCTGGGCGATCCTCCTGCTGCCCGTGGGCATGCGTCTGGTCGAGACCCGGCTGCTGCCCACGCCGGCCGCGCTCCTGCCGCTCCTCATGGGGATGGGCATCGTGGGCGCGTACGCCGTCGTCGGCTGCGTCCTCGGGCACCTCGCCCGGCGCGAGATCGCCGCACCCATCGGGGCCGTCGCCACCTACTACCTGATCAACAAGTCGTCCGCCTACAGCGACCACCTCTGGCCCCGGCACCTCTCGGGCAAGCTCGACACGGGCGTCGCCTTCGGCGAGTACTACTCCCTCGCGACCGTCCTCCTGCCCTTCCTGGTCGCCGCCGCCGTGGCCGCCGCCGTCGCCACCTGGTGGATCCCCGGCCCCCGCCACCTGCCGCTTCGGATACTCGCGACCACCGTGGCGCTCGGCACGGTGGTGGTGAGCGCGCGGACGGCCTCCGGCTGGGGCATCGCCGACGGGCCGGTCAGCGCGGGCCACGCCCCCGCCCGCTGCGCCGGTGAGGCGCCCCGGGTCTGCATGGCCGAGACGGGCGGCGCGGTCGAGCGGCTCGACGACGTACGGTCCGAGGTCGTCGAATCGCTGGAGAAGCTGGAAGCCGCGGGTGTCGACGTCACCGTCCCGTCCACCGTCACCGACGGCATGCTGTACGAGCGCACCAGCACCCGCCCCCGCTCGACCACCTCCACCTGGTGGCTGCCACTGACCACCCAGGCGGAGACGGCCGGGCCCGACGGCCGCATCGCGGGCATCCGCTACGCCGTCCTGCTCAGCTCCGTCACCTTCCCCTGCGCCTTCCCCGCCACGGTCACCACCGACGCCCCCACCGCCTGGATCGTCAACCGAGACGCCGCGATGCTCTGGGCCGCGTACACCGTCGACGCCCAGGACCCCTACCTCCGCTGGCGTTCCGGCGAGTACGCGCAGTTCGCGAACGGGCCCGAGGTCCTGGCCAAGGTGAAGGAACGCGCCGCGAAGGGCCGGGCGCTGCCCACCGCCGCACAGCGCACGGCCTGGTTCGAGCAGGAGCAGGCGAAGGCGTGCCGTGGCATGCCGAAGCGGCCGGCCGGCGTCCCTGCCGCGACCGGCCCCCAGGGGGAGGACTCGTGATCTGGTGGTACAAGGGACGCCGCCTCACCACGGTCGTCGTGCCCGGCCTGCTCGCGTTCACGCTGCTCGCCGCCGTCGCCCACGGAGAGTCGGTGGCCCTGCCCGGACTGATCAGTTCGGGCGGAAACCTCCTCTTCCTCATGCACCTGACGCCGCTGATCGTGACCGCCGTCCTGGGGCACAGCCTCGCCCAGCGGCTGCCCGAGGCCGAGGACTTGTCCGTGCGCCCGGTCCGGCGGTACGACGTGGCGCTCGTCCTGTGCACGGTCGCCGTGGCGGTGTCGGCGGCCTGGGTCGTCGGGGCGTTCGCGGGCTCCGCGTCCGCGTACGAGGCGGCCCGGAACACCCTGTTCCTCACCGGCCTCATGCTGGTCGCCGGAGCCGTCCACCCACAGGCCGCGACCGTCGCCCCCGTCGCCTGGGTGTTCGCCGCCGCCTTCGTCGGCTACCGCGACTTCCACCGCCCCTGGCCCTGGGCCGTCACCCTGCATCCCGCCGGCTACGTCCCCACGTCTCTCTTCTGCCTGGCGGTCTTCTTCTGCGGCCTGGTCGCGCTCCGCCACACCCGCCGCCGTCCCACCTCCTGAAAGGCCGCCCGCCCCGTGTCCATCGAACTCGACGCCGTCTCCTACGCGTACGGGCGTCGCTCGCGCAGCATTCTCTCCGGGCTCAGCTACACGGTCCCTGATGGCTTCACGATTCTTCTCGGCCCCAACGGGGCGGGAAAGACGACCACGTTGAAGCTGGCCGCCGGGGTGAACCAGCCGAGCCGGGGGTCGGTACGGCTCGGGCGTCTGTCCTCCGACTCGAAGGCGTACCGCACGAAGGTGGCCTGGATGCCGCAGACCGTCACCGCCATGACCGGTCTCACGGCGCGCGAGCAGGTCGCGTACACGGGATGGCTGAAGGGGATGAGCCGCCGGGCCGCCTGGGACGCCTCCACAGGTGCACTGGAGCAGGTCCGGATGACCGAGCACGCCGACATGAAGACCAAGCGGCTCTCCGGCGGTCAGCTGCGGCGCGTGGGCGTCGCGTCCGCCCTGGTGCATGGTGCGGAGGTGCTGCTGCTCGACGAACCCACGGCCGGCATGGACCCGACCCAGCGCCGCGTCTTCCGCGACCTCGTCATCGGGCTCGCCTCCCGGGAGGTGCGGGTCCTCCTGTCGACGCACGACGTGGCCGACCTGGCCGAGGAGGCGGACCACGTGACCGCCCTCGCCCAGGGCGCGATCACCTTCTCCGGCACCACCGGCGCCTTTCTCGCCCACGCGCCCGCGCACGTCCCGGAGGCCCGCCGCGCGGAAGCGGCGTACACGGCCCTGACGGGAGAAGGGTCCCCCGACATGGCCTGACCGCTCGCGTCGCTGCCGGAAGAGGCCGCACCCGGACGAACGGGTGTGGCCTCCGGGCGCGCAGAGAGAGCGTCAGGAAACCGAAGCGGTGCCAGGGGTACGCGCCGGTCCTGACCCTCCTGACCCACCCAGCCCTGCCGGGGCTCAGTCGGACAGCTCCAGTCCGCTCCAGCCGCGTTCGCCGTCCGCCGCCCAGGCGTCCAGGAGCTGCCGGGCCTCGTCCTCGGGGGCGGCCAGCCAGACGGTCTGTGAGCCGCCGTGCGTCGACGCTCCGGCCTCGTCCCAGTCGACCCGCCCCTCGCTGCAACACGCGCACAGCATGTGGAAGCTGCTCGCCGGCTCGGCACCGAAGTCCCGCGCGAAGAACGAGGCCACCAGGGCCTCGACGTCGGACGCGTCCGGCGCGTTGACGGTGGCGTGCAGCGTCGGCAGCGGAGAGGCCTCGAAGAGCAGCAGTTCGTCGAAGACGGAGACGCTCCGGCCGTCGTAGGTCCGCTCGCCGGTCGGCTCCCCGTCGTGCACGACGATCTCCCCGAAGCGGCGGCCCTTCGTGGCGGGAACGTTCAGGACGCGTCCTCGCGTGGGGCAGAGCCGCTGGATCCAGACCACCTCGCGCTGGCCGCCGGTGTCCAGCCGTACGCACGCCGGGCCGAAGGAGCCGTGGATCTCGCCCTCGCCCTCCGGCATCGGGATTCCGAAGCCCTCCCAGGCGTCACGGGCGGTCGACCAGTCACGCTGGATCGTGGCGGCGACCCCGAGGTTCCAGAACGCCGGGTCCTGCTCGCCGCGCGGCGCCCGGGCAGCAGCCTCACGGCCGAGTTCACAGGCCTTCGCCCAGTTGCGCAGGAACTTGTACGCCAGCGCCGCGTCGTACCACCACTCGGCGCTGGGGCCCTCGTCCGGATAGTGAGCGAGGACCTGCTCGTACAGCTCGGCGGAACGCAGCCACTCCTCCGCTTCCCACGTCTCCCGAGCCCGCTCCAGCAACCGCTTCGCCTCGGACTTCTCCACGCCCCTGCCCCTGTCCTCTCGCCGACCAGGGAGGGAGTCTCGCACGACGGAGGAAAGGGGCCGGAGAGAGGGCTGGAGAGGGGGGCCGGAATGAGGTCTCCTCACGAACCGGCACGGAGGGGGCGCGGTCTCCGACGAACCGGCACGGAGGGGGCGCGGTCCCCGACGGCGCCTGTCAGTGCATCGGGACAGGGCTGGGGAGCCGGGTGTCAGGGGCCGTTCCCAGCTGTTGCGGGGCAGGAGGTCGATGACGGTCGGCGAGGCGTCTCGGGCTTCGAAGAAGGCGTTATGGATTCTGTCATCCAAAACGTGCTAGCTTCGCTTCATGGCCAGACCGCGCACGTTCGACGAGAGTGCCGTGCTTGACGCCGCGGCGGGTGAGTTCCGCGTGCACGGCTTCGCCGAGACCTCGACCGAGCAGCTCTGCGAGGCGGCGGGCGTGCGCCGCAGCAGCCTGTACAACGCGTTCACCTCCAAGGACGAGCTGTTCGTGCGGGCCTTGCAGCACTATGTCGCGACGACCGGAGCGCGCCAGTCGACGATCCTCACCGACGACGAGCTGACGGGCGCGGAGAGGTTGCGCACCCTGGTCGACGTCGTGGTGGACGAGGAGCTACAGGCCGCGAACCGCGGCCACGCGGCAGGCTGCATGGTCGTACAGAGCCTCATGAACCCGGACCTGCGCGAGCGGGACGAGCGCGTGGCCCGGATCCTCGACCGCGACCTGCGCGCGAGGCTCTCGCTTCTGTCCGGAGCGATCCGGGCCGGTCAGATCGACGGGTCGATCGCCGCAGGCGTGGATCCCGACGACGGGGCGGTGCTCGCCAGTACCGTCATCTCGGGCCTGCGCGTGACGGCGCAGACCGGCGTCGACGTCGAGACGCTCCGGCGGATCGCCCTGGCCGGACTGAGCTCGCTCCTGCACTGACAGCACCGCTGCCCGGCGGCGTTTCTTCATGCCTGCATTTTGGATAACAGAGTACAGAAAGGCTCTCTCTTGAACGCAGCAACAGCACCAGCCGTGAAGAAGGCCGTCCCACCCGCGGTGTACGTCCTCGCCGCCGGGGTGTTCGCGATGGTGACCAGCGAGTTCACCGTCGCAGGCCTCATGCCCCAGCTCGCGGAAGGCCTCGGCACCGGGATCCCGCAGATCGGCTACCTCGTGACGATCTTCGCCGCCGCGATGGCCGTCGGAGGCCCACTGCTCACCTATGCCCTGCTCAAGGTTCCGCCGAAGAGCGCGCTCCTGACCATCTTCGCGGTCTTCCTCGTCGGCAACGTCATCGCGGCGCTCGCGACCGGGTATCCGATGATGGTCCTCGCCCGGATCATCAGCGGGGCCGCCTCGCAGGCGTTCTTCGGCATCTCGGTCTCGATGGGCGTCCAATTGGTCGACGAGCGGGTGCGCGGACGCGCGGTCGCCGTCGTCATGAACGGGCTGATGCTCGGGACTCTGCTCGGTCTGCCGCTCGCGATCTTCGTGGGTGGCCGGTTCGGCTGGCAGGCAGCGTTCTGGACGATCTCGGCGATCACCCTGGTCGCCGCCGTCCTGACGCTGGCCTTCGTGTCGAACCCCGCCGCACCGGCCGGCGGCGGGGTCGAGCCCGCCGCGTCGACCCGTTCGGACGTGGCTGTGCTGCGAAAGCCGCAGTTCTTGCTCGCCCTCGCCTCCAGCACGCTCATCATCGGAGCGACGTTCTCGGCATTCAGCTTCTTCACCCCGATCCTCACCGAAGTCACCGGCTTCTCGGACGGCCTCGTGCCCGTTCTTCTGCTCGTCTACGGAGCGGCAACCCTGGTGGGGAATCTCGTCGTCGGCCGTCTGGCCGACAACCACACGATCTCCACACTGCTGTTCGGCACGGCGCTGAACGCCCTCTTCCTCACCGGCTTTGCGCTCTTCACCGACATTCCGTCCCTGGCGCTGGCGTTCATGCTCGGCATCGGCCTGGTCGGCGTCACCATGAACCCCGCCATGGCTGTCCGCGTCCAGCGTGCGGGAAGCACGGCACCACTGGTGAACACGATCCACGGCTCGTTCATCACCCTCGGCGTCATCATCGGGTCCGCTGTCGGCTCCGCGCTCATCCCGCCGCACGGCTTGCGAGCACCGGTCATCCTCGGGATCGGCCTGGCAGTCCTGGCGATCGCCGCCATCCTGCCCGCCCTGGCCAGCCCGTACTTGCGCCGCGGCGCACCCGATGACGCGGCAGAAGCAGAATCGGACCAGTCCCTCCGGTCTGCCGTGACCGCAGACGCCTGAACCGATCGGGAGACCACGGTGCATTGCGGGCCGGCAAACCGCCCCTGCGAGGCAGGATCCCCGACGGCGGCGGATGGCGCGTCCACGGCCGCGACCGTGACCGAGCAAGGCCGCCGGTCGCGCCAAGTCGGCCTGAGACGGCCGACGGCTGGGGATACGGCCCGCCGCGCTACCTCGCCGCGGATCGGGTTCCTCTCCGTGCTGAGGCTCTGAGCGGCTTGACGTACGACCAGCTTCTCGACGCAGTCGAACCCGCGGAACTCACTGAGGCGGAGGTCCACCCACTGATCTGAGAGGACCGAGCCCCACTGGAGCGAGCCAGGGACTGGTTCGCCGGCCTGACTGAGACAGGCCGTTCGCCGCCGGCCGTCGACGTCGATGTCAGCCGTAGACGTCAAAGGCCACACCTGAACATTTAGGTGTGGCCTCTGTGCTTGCGCTCCCGGCAGGATTCGACCCTGCGACACACGCTTTAGGAGTGGGATCGAATCCGTGCCGGGCGGTTCCAGACCGTTCCGCGCGGTGCTGTTCAATCGAACAGCTGAGGCATGCCGCTGTGGACTCGCTCGTAGCAACACCCGTCATTGGAGCGGATGGCAGCCCGGCACGGCCGGGCGGCTCCCAGTCGTCACCTCGACGGCAGCTGCTTTCCGCTGGGGCTCCGAATGCGTCGACGTGTGGAGGCCATGGAGCGCATAGCCCCGTTGCGAGGCCCCGCGGCACGTCACCGGCACTGTTTTGCACACTCGTCAGCGGCCAGTGCGCCGCCTCCGCCCGGCTTCCGTGGGCCATCTTCGAGGAACAGGTCGTCATCACCTTTCCGAGCCCGTCGAGCCGGTTGCAACGTACAGAGATTTACGGCAGCATCCGTAGACGGGCCGGATAGGCGGCCTGTTCCGGCACTGCGCTGCCCCGCCTGCAGTGCCAACAGAGGGACGAAGAAGCCAGCGCTGCACCTGTCGTGGTTGAAACCTGCTCTTGCGCGCCCAAACTCGGGCGTACCGATCAGTTTTCGAGTGTTCAGGGGCGGCAGCGCTCGAGGACGGATCGCACTATGGCCGCTGGTGGTCGCCTCACCCGCCTTGCCCGCACCCGGAGCTGCTACTCCGGGGAGCCGTTCCAATATGCGTCGGAAGCCCTTCGAGCCCATCGCCATGCTCCATTGCTCCCGGACGCTCGCGGCGAACAAGCACTCCTCGAAGCTCAGGTGATGAAGGAGCTCGGCCGCGGAGGGGAGTGGTGGGCACATCCGGTCGGAATCGCTGGCATGCGTCTGACGCCTGGACAATCCGTAGTGGTCCTCGACAGTCACAGTGGGTCCCGCCCCGGCCGGAATTTCCCGATGGCCGACTATGCGCTGGCGCATCTGCTTCCGTCTGCAGAACCCGGCGTCCAGGTCAGTGGTGTGATGCTGCTGCGTGTCGTTGCAGTACGCAACGCGGATCTTCATCTCGAATTGGCCGGCACCGAAAGTCGATTGGTCCTGAGGGGAGCCCCGGGTACCCGCTGGCATCCTTTGCTCGCACAACGAAGGCACGACCTGGAAGAGGGCGGTTTCGTGCCCTTGTGGGGTGTAACCGGGCCGTCGCCCTACGAGCTGGAGGACGAGCGTCAGTTCGCCTCACTCATGCAGACGGGTCGGGATCTGGCGTGGCTCGGCTCAGGACTCCTTCGCCGCATCGCGATCTTCCAGAACTTCAGCACTGCTTACTCGACTCGCGCCTGGATCACCGGGGACGAGTGGATCTTCGAACTGGATACGCATCGCGACGCATCCCTCGAGCACGACGCGTTTCTCGACCGCCTTATGGACGATGTCTGGGGTCTGCCACTGAGGATCAGGCGCCGCTACTGCGACTGCGGTCTGCAGGGGACGGCACGTGGCTATCAGTGCACGTTCTACCTGGAGCACCAGAACCCCGACGTGCGAGGGGTGATGCAGATCCGCTTCAGGTGGGGGGACCCTGTCTACGGCGACGATGTTCGGCAGAGGCTGGAAGACCTCAACGCCAATCGAGACTGGCTCGACAGAGTGCTGCCCCGCCGAGCCGCCCAGGCCAGTGGCCCGGCTGTCCGGAAGGGCGGAGCCCGATGAACTGGGACAGTCTTGCCCTGCTGATCCTGGCTCTGTCGGGTGCCTTGAGCCTGTTGCTGTCGCAGGCCCGCGATGTCCTGGCGAAGACAGCAGAGGTCATCCACGCCTGGCGTGAAATTCGGCAGAGCCTGCGGGAAGAGGACAGGCCGCCGAGCCGGCAGGACCTGCCGCGCGATTGAGGCGACTGATCGCCGGCGAGCCGAGGTGGCCTTGTCGATGCGTACCTGAAGAGCGCCGTCGACAAGGCTCATCGCGCGGACGGAGCCCGTGCCCTGGGGCTATTGCGTGCCTTCGGCGCACGTGGCGATTGCCTTCGGCAGACCGGTGAAGTCGGTCTTCAGCGGTCTGAGGCGTTCGAGGCTGGAGAGCCTGATGGTCTTCTGGGTCGGGCACTGTTCGTCCAGGACCTGAGTGGCCAGAACGTAGACGGTCCACTGGTCGAGGTTCAGGGGTTCGAGGGTCTGCTTGTCCGGTGGTGCAGCAGGCAGAAGACGTACACGTCGGAGCGCCGCAGTACATCGGCAGAGGCTGTGCCGGTCTGGGCGTCCCAGCCGGAGGCCGGCCTGATGGAGAACGAGATCTCCGACGGCTGTGACTGCGCCCATGACTGCAGGTAGGCCGCTGACTTCACCTCGACGCGCCACTTTTCGGGGGTACGGATATCCACGGTGTCCCATTCGGCGCGGGTGCCAGTGGTGGCGTCGAGCGCTGTGGCCACGAGGTACTCAGCCAGAACACCCCGCAGAGTGTTGTTGGCCAGGTCAGAACACGCCCAGCTCCAAAAGTCACCCAGCCTCCCCACCGTTTCACCGCTGGCCTGTATGGGCTCTTCGCCACTGCGGCGCGTGATGACCAGCGGACCGAGATCGGCACTCATGTTGTCCTCCACACGGCGATGTAGGGCGACGCTGAGCCTGACAGCAGGCACTGACAACAGCGGCGGGCTCGCCGGAGGAAGGCTTTGCCGACCCCCTTGCAACCCTTGAGGGCAGGAAGAGCGCTTATGAACTTGCCCAGTTCTACGACCACGGCATGGCAATCCGACTGTTGGATCGCTTCGCTGCTGGGCATGGCCCCGTCGCGGAGCCTCTGCGGACCGATCTCTGACGATCCGGACCACCGATAGCCACGGCCGTCCGGACGGGCCCTAGCTGGAGAGCGTGAAGATCTGTCCCTTGCGATCTGGGACAAGGCGACTCGTGAATCCGCCCTCCTCCGGCGGAGCAACTTCCGGGACGACTGGACCGCCGCCCGTACGAAGGCCTGCGTCTCCGGGGGCGTGCACCTCCACGACCTCCTCCACACCGGGAACACCCTGGCGTCCAGCGCCGGCGCCGGCACGCGCGAGCTCATGACGCGGATGGGGCACAGCACGACCCGGGCGGCCCTGATCTACCAGCACATGACCAGCGACCGTGATCGGCACATCGCGGGGAAGCTCGGGGAGGTGATCCGCCAGGCCCGCGCGGAAGGGCCTTCTGGCACGTAGGTGGCACGGTCGTGATCATGAGAAAGGGCCAGCGTCGGGGAAGACTTCCCCTGTGCTGGCCCTTCTGCTTGTGCCCCCGGCAGGATTCGAACCTGCGACACCCGCTTTAGGAGAGCGGTGCTCTATCCCCTGAGCTACGAAGGCGAAGGTGGAGCGGTGTCAGTGTAGCGGGTGGTGGGGGTGGCGTCCGGGGGATATCGGGGTGGGGGCGGGGGGTCCGGGGGTGGGGTTGACCCCTCTCGTGGGGGGCGCATAGCGTCGCCGGGCGCTGAGGAGGTGGCTGTGGTGGCTGGTGGAGTCGAGCGGCTGACGGCCGACGGGGCGCCCTTCGCCGTCGTCGACGGGGTGTTCGCTGGCGGGCCCCGGACCCTGCGGGAGTTCGCCGAGGTCACCTGGGCCTACGGCGACCGGGTGTTCCTCGTGTCCGAGGACGTCCGCATGACCTACCGGGAGTTCTTCGACGCCGCCTGCGGGCTCGCGCGGCGGTTCGCCGGTGCGTACGGGCTGCGGCCGGGCGACCGGGCCGTCGTGGCCATGCGGAACCTGCCCGAGTGGCACGTCGCCTTCTGGGCCGCGCAGCTCGCCGGGCTCGTCGCCGTGCCCCTCAACGCCTGGTGGACCGAGGACGAGTTCGCGTACGCCCTCGACGACTGCGCGCCCGGCGTCCTGCTCGTCGACGGAGAGCGCGTCGGGCGGGTGCGGGCGTGGGCCGCGCGGAACGGGGTGCCCGGCGTCGTGTTCCGGGGCGAGGCCGAGGAGGGGTTCGCCGCGTACGTCGCCGACACCGACCCGGTGCTCGGGCCGCCGCCCGTCGACGTGCTGCCCGAGCACGACGCCACGATCATCTACACCTCCGGCACCACCGGGCGCCCCAAGGGGGCGGTCGCCACTCACCTCGCGCAGGCCGGGGCCGCCATGAACCCCCGCTACTTCGCCGCCGCCGCTGCCCTCGCGCGCGGCGAGGTGCCGGGCACGGGCCCCACGATCGTGTCCCTGACGACCTTCCCGTTCTTCCATGTCGCCGCGTTCACGTCGTTCTACGCCGTGATGGCCGCCGGCGGGACCCTGGTCATGATGCGGAAGTGGGACGCGGCGCGCGCCCTGGAGCTCATCCGCGAGCACCGCGTCACCCACTACGCCGGGGTGCCCACCACCGCCCTCCAGCTGCTGGACCTCGCGCGGAGCACCGGTGACCCGCTCGCCAGCCTCACCCTCCTCAGTACCGGAGGCGCCGCCGCCCCGCCCGGGATCGTCGCCGGGATCACCGAGGGGTACGGGGAGCGCATCGAGCCCCGGAACGGCTACGGGCTCACCGAGACCTGCGGCGGCGTCCTGGCCAACGTCGGGGCCGAGTACCGGGCCCATCCCGGGAGCGTCGGGCGCCCCTCGCCCGTCACCGAGGTGCGGATCGACCGACCCGACCCGGACGGCGTGGGGGAGCTGTGGCTGCGCGGTCAGTCGCTGATCCGCGGGTACTGGGGGAACGACGCCGCCACCCGCGCCGCGTTCACCGAGGACGGCTGGTTCAGGACCGGCGACCTCGCCCGGATCGACGGCGAGGGACGGGTCCGCGTCGTCGACCGGCTCACCGACATGGTGATCCGCGGCGGCGAGAACGTGTACTGCGTCGAGGTCGAGGCCGTACTGCACGAGCACCCGGATGTCGTCGACGCCGCCGTGCTCGGGGCCCCGCACCCGCTGCTCGGCGAGGAGGTCGTGGCCGTGGTGCGGCTGCGGCCCGGGGCCGACCCGGGCGTGGAGCGGCTGCGGGCGCACGTCGGGGCGCGTCTCGCCGCCTTCAAGGTGCCCGCCCGCATCCTCGTGCGGGAGGAGGAGCTGCCCCGGAACCAGACCGGGAAGATCCTCAAGCGCCGGCTGCGGGACGCCCTCAGTTCCGGGTGATCCTCACCCGGTACGTCCCCGCGTCGTCCTCGTCGAGGACGGTGATCCTTATGCCGTTGGCGCGGTCCGTGAACGACTCGCCGGGCCCGTACGGGGCGTCCGACAGTTCCGCGTGGACGTTGGCCCGGCGGGTGCAGCCGCCGCTGGCCCGGTCGCTGTCGGCGACGGTCACCGGGCCGTGGCCGGTGTCGACGTCGGACTCCACCCGGTAGACGAGGACGCCCTGGTCGCAGACGGCCTCGTCGTTGCCGTCCCGGCTGCGGACCTCGACGGCGTACCCGGAGGTGCCGGACAGCGGGACGAAGGCCAGTTTGGGTCCGCCGGGGACCGCCAGCGGGGTGAGGCTGTAGTCGCCGGTGCCGGGGCCGGAGGCACAGCTGACCTGGTCGTTGTCGAGCCAGCCCAGCTTCCACTTGTGCCAGCCGAGGAGGTCGTTGTTGGCGCCCCAGTCCTCGGACATGATGTCCCAGTGGCCGACGGTCCCGCCGCCGTCGGCGGTGTAGAGGTCGGGCAGTCCGAAGACGTGGCCGTTCTCGTGCGGCAGCACGCGGTAGCCGGTCTCGCCGAAGCTGCCGGAACCGTCGTCCTGGCGGCTGTAGACGAAGGATGTGTTGGCGAGCGGCACGCCGTCGGCGTAGGGGGCGTCGTCGTTGCCGGAGAAGGTCACGGACAGGACGGTGTCGAGGGCGGAGGGCCCGGCGTTCGGCGTGACGAGGATGTTCACCAGGTCGTAGGCGCTGAAGTCGACCCGCGCGTCGGCTGCCTTCACGATGTCCTCGACGAGGGCGCGGTAGCCCGGTTCGTACGGTGAGCCGCGCTCGATGCCGTACGAGGAGAACGCGCGGGGCATCCGCAGCCAGTCGGGTATCGGCGCCTCCGGCTGGTAGTGCAGGCGCCCGTACGAGCTGGTGCGGAACCAGTTGGCGGTCTGCGGGAAGAACTCGCGGAAGCGGCCCATCGCCGTGCCGTCCCCGGGTGCGTCCGGGAAGTCGATCATCAGGTTGAGGGCCCTGACGAGGCCCGTGGAGCGGACGTATCCGGGGGCCGTGGGCAGCCCCTCCGACATCTGCACGCCCATCGTCGTGGCGATGCGGCACGGCCCCAGCTGGGCGCCGCTCGGCGCGGCGGCCACCGGGCCCGCCGATGCCGGGGCGGGCCCGTGCAGGGTGCTGCTCGCGGAGGCGAGCAGGGTGAGGGAGAGGGCCGTGGTCGCCGCCAGGGCGACGGGTCTGCGTATCCGTCGGCGGGGGTGCTGCATGCGTCGCCTCTCCGGTCGGTGCAGGTCGGTGCAGGTCGGAGCCGCAACCCGCCTCGCGGGTCCGCGCTGTGCGATCAGCCTGTGACGCGGGGTCCTGACGCGCGCGCCGGGTGGCCCGATCGTGGGTATTCCACGGCGGAGGGGGCGTGTGGCGGGCGTCACACGGTGGCGTGAAATAACCGGGGACTCGGTCCCCGTTTACGTCTGTGTCGAACGAAGTGGGGACTCATTCCCCGGATGGGGACCCTTGCCGGACGGGGATCCATGCGGGGACAGGGACCCTTCCCCGGATGGGGATCCGTCTCCGGGTGGCGATCGGTCCCCGAGGGCTATCGCTCCCCGGGTGGCGATCGGTCCCCAAGGGACGAGGACCCGTCTCCCCGATGGTGATCCGTCCCCGAACGGGACCCTTTCCCCCGATGACTGTGAGGAGGTCGTGGCGTGACCAGCACCGCCGACAGCGCGCCCGCCCGGCGCGTACCCCGCCCGCGGGCCGACGCCCTGCGCAACCGTGAGCGGATCGTGGCGACCGCGCGCGAGATGTTCGTCGAGTTCGGACCCCAGGTCCCCTACGACGAGGTCGCGCGCCGCGCCGGCGTCGGGAACGCCACGCTCTACCGGAACTTCCCCGAGCGCGACGACCTCGTCCGCGAGGTCGTCCTCGCCAGCATGGCCCGCGTCACCGAGCTCGCCGAGCGGGCCGCCGAGGACGGGGACGACTCCTTCGCCGCGCTGCGCCGCTTCACCCACGGCGCCGCCGACGAGCGCATCGGAGCCCTGTGCCCGATGCTCGACGACGCCTTCGACAAGGACCACCCCGACCTGATGGCCGAGCGCGACCGGCTTGAGGAGGCCGTCCAGGGCCTCGTCGACCGGGCGCAGCGGGCCGGCCGGCTCCGCGCCGACGTGGGCGTCGGAGACCTGATGGTGGCGCTCTCCCAGCTGACCCGGCCGCTGCCGGGATCCGCCTGCGGGTCCTTCGACCGCTTCGTCCACCGCCACCTGCAACTGTTCCTCGACGGCCTGGAGGCTCCCGCCCGCTCCGAGCTGCCCGGCCGGGCAGCGACCCTGGAGGACCTGAGACGCGACTCCTGCTCCACGTCGTGAACGCGCCCCTCCGGCGCTCCCGACCCCGGGGCCCCGAGCTCATCTAGATCCGTAGGTCCGTAGATCCGTAGATCCGTAGATCCGTAGATCCGTAGATCCGTAGATCCGTAGATCCGTAGGTCCGCAGATCCGTAGATCCGTAGGTCCGCAGACCCGTAGATCCGTAGACCCGCAAACCCGTACTCCCGCACGTCCTTACGACCCTTTTCTTTCCGTACGCGCCAAGAGGTGGCCACCCCCATGCCGAAAATCCCCGACACACCCGCGATCCAGGCCGACTCCGGTCGCTGGAAAGCCCTGATCTTCATCGCCCTCGCCCAGCTGATGGTCGTCCTCGACGCGACGATCGTGAACATCGCGCTGCCCTCCGCCCAGCAGGACCTCGGGATCTCGGACGGCAACCGGCAGTGGGTCATCACCGCCTACGCCCTCGCCTTCGGCGGTCTCCTCCTCTTCGGCGGCCGCATCGCCGACCTGTGGGGCCGCAAGCGGACCTTCATCACCGGTCTCATCGGCTTCGCCGCCGCCTCCGCCCTCGGCGGGGCCGCGACCGGCGAGGCCATGATGCTCGGAGCCCGCGCGCTCCAGGGCGCCTTCGGCGCGCTCCTCGCGCCGGCCGCGCTCTCGCTGCTCGCCGTGACCTTCACCGACGCCAAGGAGCGCGCGAAGGCCTTCGGCATCTACGGCGCGATCGCCGGTGGTGGCGGCGCCGTGGGCCTGATCCTCGGCGGCTTCCTCACCGAGTACCTGAACTGGCGCTGGACGTTCTTCGTCAACATCCCGTTCGCGATCGTCGCGGCCGTCGGCGCGTACCTCGTCGTCCGTGAGCCCGAGGGCACCCGCAACCGCTCCGCGCTCGACATCCCCGGCGTGATCCTCTCCACCCTGGGCCTCGTCTCCCTGGTGTACGGCTTCACCCGCGCCGAGTCCGCCGGCTGGAGCGACGCCGGCACGATCGGCCTCTTCGTCGGCTCCGCGGTCCTGCTCCTCGCCTTCGTGCTCACCGAGGCCAAGGTGAAGTCGCCGCTGCTGCCGCTGCGCGTCCTGACCGACCGCAACCGCGGCGGTGTCTACCTGTCGCTGGGTCTCGCCGTCATCGCGATGTTCGGCCTGTTCCTCTTCCTGACGTACTACCTCCAGGTCGTGAAGGGGTACACGCCGGTCAAGACGGGCTTCGCCTTCCTGCCGATGATCGCGGGCATGATCGTGGGCTCGACCCAGATCGGTACGCGCCTGATGACCCGGGTCCCGCCGCGCCTCCTCATGGCGCCGGGCTTCCTGACCGCGGGCGTCGGCATGCTGCTCCTCACCCAGCT
Source organism: Streptomyces sp. NPDC002232 (assembly GCF_042890295.1). Lineage (NCBI taxonomy): Bacteria > Bacillati > Actinomycetota > Actinomycetes > Kitasatosporales > Streptomycetaceae > Streptomyces > Streptomyces sp. NPDC002232. The sequence continues at coordinate 132,636 of NZ_JBIARV010000008.1, forward strand.
GGAGATCGGCACCTCGTACGCCGGTCTGATCCTGCCCGCGCAGCTGCTGCTCGGCCTGGGCATGGGTACGGCGTTCATGCCGGCCATGTCGCTCGCGACGCTCGGCGTGGACCCGCGGGACGCCGGTGTGGCCTCCGCGATGGTCAACACCTCGCAGCAGGTCGGCGGCGCCATCGGTACGGCCCTGCTGAACACGATCGCCGCCTCGGCGACCACCGCCTACCTGACCGACCACGCCGCCGGCGCGACCACTCCGGCCGCGCAGAAGCTGCTCCAGCTCCAGGGCATGGTCGAGGGGTACGCGGCGGCCATCTGGTGGGCGGTCGGCATCCTGGCCCTGTCGGCCACGATCGCCTTCGTGCTCATCAACACCGGGAAGCCGGGGACCGGACAGGTCGCCGGGTCCGGCGCGGACGTCGACGACGAGGTGAAGATCCCCGTCGTCGCGCACTGAGCCGGTCGGCCCGTCCGTCGACCGCCCAGGATCCCTCGGTCACCCGGCCCCGCCCGGCCCGTCACCTGCCCTGGTTCCGCCTCAGCGGAGCCAGGGCAGGTCCGCGTCCGCGTCCGTGGGTTCGAGGCCCTCGGCCATCGCGCGCATGATCGCGCCGAGCTGCTCCACCTGCTCGGCGGAGAGCCGGTCGAACATGGCCTGGCGCACGGCGGCCACGTGCCCCGGGGCGTTCCGCCGGAGGACCTCCGCCCCCTCGTCCGTCAGCCGGGCGAACTGGCCGCGCTTGTCGGAGGGGCAGTCCTCGCGCCGCACCCAGCCGTTCTTCTCCAGGCGGGCGATCGCGTGGGAGAGCCGGGACCGGGTGATCTTGGCGCTCCGGGCCAGCTCGGTCATCCGCAGCCGGCGGCGCGGGGCCTGGGAGAGCTGGACGAGGAGCCCGTAGTAGATGTGCGGCATTCCGGCGTCGCGCTGCAACTGGCGGTCGAGGTGGTCCTCCAGGAGCGTGGTGGCGTGCAGGTACGCGCGCCAGACGTGCTGCTCCTCGTCGGTCAGCCAGCGGGGTTCGGTCATGTCTCCCATGGTTCCCATCGTACGACTCGTTCTTGAAAGTTGAACTATGTGGCGTTACCGTGTGAAGGGTTAGCTTGAAGTTTCAAGGACTGGTCCTCGGGCCGGCCCGAGGACCAGGAAGGTCGCCGCCATGGACGCCACTCTCGAACGGATGCCGGCCCTCTACCTGTCCCACGGCGCCCCGCCGCTCGCCGACGACCCGGTCTGGCCCGGCGAGCTCGCCGCCTGGTCCGCCGGACTGCCGCGCCCCAGGGCGATCCTCATGGTCTCCGCCCACTGGGAGGAGGCCCCGCTCGCGCTCGGCGCGACCGAGACCGTCCCCCTCGTCTACGACTTCTGGGGCTTCCCCGAGCACTACTACCGCGTCCAGTACGGGGCTCCCGGTGCCCCGCAGCTCGCCGAGGCGGTCCGCAAGCTGCTCCGTGCACCCGGCACGCCCGTCCAGGACATCCCCGACCGGGGCCTCGACCACGGCGCGTACGTCCCGCTCGTCGAGATGTTCCCCGAAGCCGACATCCCCGTCCTCCAGATCTCCATGCCCACCCTCGACCCGCGCCGCCTCATGGACATCGGGCGCAGGCTCGCCCCGCTGCGCGACGAGGGCATCCTGATCGTCGGCAGCGGCTTCTTCACCCACAACCTCGCCGCCCTCCGCCACACCGGCCCCGGCGTCCCCGGCTGGTCCGCCGAGTTCGACGCCTGGGGCGGCGAGGCGCTCGCCGCACACGACGTCGACGCCCTCCTGGACTTCGAGCACAAGTCGCCGGCCGGCCGGCTCGCCCACCCCCGGACCGAGCACTTCGCCCCGCTCTTCGTCACCCTGGGCGCGGCGGACGCGGCCGGCGACCTCGACGCGGAACGGTCCGTGATCGACGGCTTCTGGATGGGGCTCGCCAAGCGGTCCGTCCAGTTCGGCTGACCGTCAGAGGACCGGCGGGTTCAGGTCGATCGAGCGGACCGCGGCGGCCAGCGCGAGCGGGTCTCCCACGTCGAGCGCCGTGTCCGTGAACTTGATCGTGTGGTCGTCGCCGTGCGCCGCCGCCCGCTCGAAGACCTCCTCCGGGGTGAGGCCGGTCCGCGCGTACGGGGCGGCCTCGCGCGGGGTGTAGGCCGCCGTCACCGCGGCCGCCGCCGCCCAGGCCGCCGCCACGCTCGGCACCCACAGGGCGCGGGGGAGCGCGGGCAGCGCCCGCAGCACCGCGTTCGGCGCGGTCGCCGCGTGCACCAGCATGACCGGCTCGCCGTGGCCGTGGGACGCGTACCGGTGCGTCGCCGCTGTCACCAGCTCGATGAGCAGCTCCTTCGCCGCGGCGGGATCCGGCGCCTCGCCCCACACCGGGAAGGCCGTCAGCTGCGCGAGCCGGGCCCGGATCCCGCCGTCCTGCTCCGGAACCGGCGGTACGGCGTCCAGCGCGGCCGCCGCCGTCGGCGCGGCGGCCAGCGGGGCCAGCGGCGGCAGGGGCTGGTGGCGGGCCGCCCAGTACCCGAGCGCGTGTGCCAGCTCGGCGCGGCGCGGCGCCGTCTCGTCCGTCGTGAGCAGGGTCCGTACGGCGTGACCGGTGCGGATCACCGGATGCGTCGCGCCGCCCGCGATGCCGGGCAGCAGCCGGGGCCACCACTCGGCGAGCACGTCCCGCCAGGGCCGGTCGGCCAGCTCGCGGGAGAAGAAACGGGTCCAGTCGGTGATCCGGACCGGGTCGCCGAGCGCCTCCCGCCAGGTGCCCGCGGTGACCGGGAGGTGCGCGGGAGGCAGCTCCTCCAGCTTCGGCGCGTAGTGGTCGAGCCAGCGGTGCACGGCCGGGGCCTGGCCGTGCCGGACCAGGGCCTCCACGGCCATGGGGGCGTGGTTGCTGAGCCAGCCGTGGCGCTCGGGTCCCGTGGTGTGGAGCCGTTCGAGGGCCTCGTCGAGGGTGCCGGTGGTGTCGGTCATGGAGGCGACGCTAGGCGCGGGGAGCACCGGCGCGGAACGGCCTCGGGACCTAGGCCGGAGGGCGGAGGGGCCTGCGCGGAGGGCGGCGGTCGGGGGTGCGCCGGGGCGGGTCGTCCGGGGTGTCTCGGGAGGTCGTGCGGCGGGTGTCCGGGGAGGTCGTCCGGCGGGTGTCCGAGGAGGTGGTCCGGCGGGTGTCCAGGAGGTCGTCCGGCGAGTGTCCGGGGAGGTCGTGCACGGGGAGCAACCGTGATCGGCGCGACCGCGTCTGAAGGGATGGCGCCGCATGTGATCGCGGTCTCATCGACGGTGTGGTCGAGGGACCCGCGAGCGGCGCCGGATCACCCTCCGTGCCTGGTCTGACCTGCACATCCCTGGGTATACGCGCTGTGCCCGCGGGGTTGGCGGCTGCGCAGGATACTGCATGATCGCGAAAATCCATGTGCCGGGTGGGAATTCTGTCCTGATTCCAGTCGTTGTTTCCGTCGGATGCAGGGCACCCGGAAGGGTGTCGCGACCTACTCAGCAAGGGAGCACGCATGGCAACCCGTGCCGTCGCCCGTCGTCAGACCTCCGCCCAGAGCGGGGCCGCACGGGCAAGCAGCGTTCGCGCCGTGGGCGGGGAGATCGCCGACCGCGACCTGGTCGGCATGTACCTCGACGAGATCGCGCGCACGCCCCTGCTCGACGCCGCCAAGGAGGTCGAGCTCTCCCAGACGATCGAGGCGGGCGTGTACGCCCAGCAGATACTCGACGGAGACGTGGAGAGCGACGGCGGCGGGGCGACCCGCGAGGAGCTCGAAGCGCTGGTCGCCGAGGGTGAGCGTGCCAAGGACCTCTTCATCAAGTCCAACCTGCGGCTCGTCGTGGCCGTCGCGCGGCGCTACCCGCGCAGCGGACTGCCGCTGCTCGACCTGATCCAGGAGGGGAACGCGGGCCTGGTGCGCGCGGTCGAGAAGTTCGACTACGCGAAGGGCTTCAAGTTCTCCACGTACGCCACGTGGTGGATCCGGCAGGCCATCACCCGGTCGATCGCCGACCAGTCCCGGACCATCCGGCTCCCCGTCCACCTGGTGGAGGAGCTCGGCCGGATCCGGCGGGTGCAGCGCGAGTTCAACCGGGAGAACGGCCGGGAGCCCGAGCCCGCCGAGATCGCGGCCGAGCTCGGCTCGACGCCGGAGCGCGTCACGGACGTCCTGGACTGGGCGCGGGACCCCGTCTCGCTGAACATGTCGGTGGACGACGAGGGCGAGACCCAGTTCGGCGACCTCCTCGAGGACACCTCGGCGATCTCGCCCGAGCAGTCGGTCCTGACCCTGCTGCGCAGCGAGGAGCTCGACGACCTCATCGACAAGCTCGACCACCGCACGGCGTCCATCATCCGCATGCGGTACGGCATCGAGGACGGCCGCGAGCGGACGCTGACGGAGGTCGGCAAGCAGCACGGGCTGACGCGCGAGCGGATCCGCCAGATCGAGAAGCACGCGCTGCTGGAGCTGAAGAGGATGGCGCACGACACGGGGTTCGACGCGGTGGCCTAGAGCGGCCGGCGACCCGGTGCGGCGCGAGCGGGCGGGGGCCCGCGCCCGTGCGGGCCTTCTCGCGGACCCGCACCCCTGAGGGCGCGGCGCCCGCCGCCCCTGTGTGGCCTGCCCCCCGAGGGCGCGGCGCCCGCCGCCGACGGCCCGCGTGGGCCTTCGCCCGCTACCCGTGTGTGTGGGCCTCTGCCCGTGCGGACTGCACCCGCGACGGCGCGCCGACCGCCGCCGACGCCCCCGCGCCCGGGCCTTCGGTGGGCCCGTCGCCACGCCCGTGTGGGCAATCGTCCCGCTGGGGCGGGACGGGTGGGCACACGGGACGGCGCCCTCTCGCGGCGCCTCCGCGGTCTGTGCCCTGGCCCGCACCACCCGTGACTGCACCTGTCGGTGCGGGTTCAGGCCCAAGAGCCTCCCGCGCCGGCAGGGCGCGGGTCCGTTGTGCCCACCCGTTCCGCCCCTTGCGGAACGCCTGCCCACAACGGGCGGGGCGCAGGCCCACCATGGGGCCCGGCGGGGGCGACGCCCGCAACGGACCGGCGAGGCGCGGGCCCGCAGCGGGCGCAGCGGAGCGGCCGGGCCGCCGGGGCGTGGGGTCAGGGAGTCGTCGCTGCCGTCAGGCGGGTTGAGAGGTCTCTCATGTACGTGACCAGCGGCTCCGGGCCGTGGACCGTGAAGTCGACGTCCATCAGGGCCAGCCGGAGGGCCAGCCACTCCACCGAGTCGGCGACGCGCGTCCGCAGGCGGCAGTGGGCCGGGCCCGTCGCGACCGGCACCAGGTGGGACGGGAGGCGGGCCACGACGAACTCGGCCGGCGCCGCGAACGACACGTCGAGGTCGACCTCGCCCTGGGACCGCGCCATGGACCGCGCCATGTACGTGGCGGCGTCGCCCGAGGGCAGCTCGCGCGGGGTGAAGCGCGCACCCGTCGGGAAGGGCTCGCTCACCCGGTCCACCCGGAAGGTCCGCCAGTCCTCGCGCCCCAGGTCGTACGCGACGAGGTACCAGCGCCGCCCCGTCGACACCAGCCGGTACGGCTCCACCAGCCGCTTCGACTCCGTGCCGTCCCCGGCCCGGTAGCCGAACCGCAGCCGCTCGTGCCCGGTCACCGCGCCCGCGAGCGCGGTCAGCGTGGCCGGGGTGACGGTGGCGCCGTCGCCCCGGGTCAGCGGGATCGTCGCGTTCTGAAGGGTGGAGACCCGGTGCCGGAGCCGCGCCGGCAGCACCTGCTCCAGCTTCGCCAGGGCCCGTACGGACGCCTCCTCGACGCCCTCGATGGCGTGCCCCGCCCCCGCCCGCAGGCCGACGGCGATCGCGACGGCCTCCTCGTCGTCGAGGAGCAGCGGCGGCATGGCCGTACCGGCGACGAGCCGGTAGCCGCCGACCGCGCCCATGGTCGCCTCGACGGGATAGCCGAGGTCACGGAGCCGGTCGATGTCCCGGCGGATGGTGCGCGGGGAGACCGAGAGCCGTTCGGCGAGCTCGCTTCCGGGCCACTCGCGCGGGGTCTGGAGGAGCGAGAGCAGATGCAGGAGTCGTGCCGGGGTGTCCGTCATGTCCCCAGGATGCGGCCCATCTAGGACATGATCTGACCTACATGATGTTTATCTTCTTCACATGAGTGCACACGACGCCGCCACCGAAGCAGCAGCGGCCAGAGACAAGAGGCGCTGGATCGCCCTCGCCATCGTCATGACCGCCGCCTTCATGGACCTGGTCGACGCCACGATCGTCAACATCGCGATCCCCAGCATCGAGAAGGACCTCGGCGCCTCGTTCGGGGCCATCCAGTGGATCACCGCCGGGTACGCGCTCGCGTTCGCCGCCGGTCTGATCACCGGCGGGCGGCTCGGGGACATCTACGGCCGCAAGCGGCTCTTCCTCCTCGGCACCGCCGGCTTCACCCTCGCCTCGGCCCTCTGCGGCTTCGCGGCCAACCAGGAGATGCTCGTCGGCTCCCGGCTGCTCCAGGGCGCGGCGGCCGCGATGATGGTCCCGCAGGTCCTGTCGATCATCCACGTCACCTTCCCGGCGCACGAGCGCGGCAAGGTCTTCGGCATGTTCGGCGCGATCATCGGCCTGGGCGCGGTCTCGGGCCCGCTGCTCGGCGCGCTGCTCACCCAGTGGAACATCGCGGGCCTGGAGTGGCGCCCGATCTTCCTGATCAACCTGCCGGTCGGCGTCGCCGCGATCCTCCTGGGCCGGAAGTTCATCACCGAGTCGAAGGCGCCGAAGGCGCTCAAGCTCGACATGGTCGGCGTGCTCCTGGTGACGGCGGCGCTGCTCATGCTCGTCTACCCGCTGACGCGCGGCCGTGAGCTGGACTGGCCGCTGTGGGGCCACCTGATGATGGCGGGCAGCCTGCTCGTCTTCGGCGCGCTCGTGGCGTACGAGAAGTACAAGACGAAGAAGGACGGCTCGCCGCTCGTCGAGCTGTCGCTGTTCAAGGTGAAGAGCTTCGCGGCCGGCATCGCCGTGCAGCTGACCTTCGGCGTCGTCCTCGGCATCTTCTTCCTGGTCTGGACGCTCTACATGCAGATCGGGCTCGGCTGGACCCCGCTGAAGGCGGGTCTGACCGGCGTGCCGTTCTCGATCTCGGTCTCGGTCGCGGCCGGCATGTCCGTGCAGAAGCTGGTCCCGCGCTTCGGCCGCAAGGTCCTCCAGGCGGGCGCGCTGACGATGATCGCGGGCCTCCTGCTCTACCTCTTCGAGGCCGGGCGGTACGGGACCGGGATCCAGCCCTGGCAGATGATCCCGCCGCTGGTGGTCATGGGCCTGGGCATGGGCCTCATCGTGGCGCCGCTGACGGACGCGGTCCTCTCGGAGGTGCCGAAGGAGCACGCCGGTTCGGCCTCGGGCCTGATCAACACGACGGGCCAGATGGGCAACGCGCTCGGCCTCGGCCTGGTGTCGGTGGTCTTCTTCGGGACGATCGACGACAAGAAGCTCGCCCAGGCGCCGTCCGAGGTGGGCGCCGCGTTCACGGACGCCTTCCAGAACTCGCTGGGCTGGGCGGCGGGCGTGCTCGCCCTGATCTTCCTGGTGATGTTCGCGCTCCCTGCGAGGCCGAAGCAGCACCTGGAGGGCGGCGGCGACGGCGCCGACGAGGTCGTGACGGTCGAGAAGGAGCCGGTGCTCGCGCACTGATCCCGCTCGCGCGCCGATCCGTTCATGGAAGGGCCCTGGTCACCGGACCAGGGCCCTTCGTCGTGATCGGCCGCGAACAGACCCGGGCCGACCGGGCCTTCGCCGTCGAGCGGCCGAGGCCGCGGGCCCCCGCGTCAGCGCACCCGGGAGCGGGACTCCATCGCGCCGCGGGCCGCGTGCTCGTCCTCGTACACCTCGCACATGTGCCGGCCGTCCGGCGTCGCCGTGTGCTCGACCTCCCAGAGGCTGACCTCGCTGCCGTCGAGCAGCAGGAACTGGTGCTCGTAGAGGGTGAAGCCGGCGTCCCGGCCGCCCTCCACCGGGCAGTGACGCCCGAAGGCCTGCGTGATGTGGTGCGCGAAGGCCAGCCGGAGCCGGCGGGCCGTCCGCTCGCCCGGCCGGTCCGCGTTCTCCGCGCGGCGCAGGACGCGGCGCGCGTGGTCGGCGGAGTTGTCCGGCACGTACATCCGCGGCTGGGCGGGTATCGGGCGGGCGAGCAGGGCGCTCAGCAGCTCCAGGTCGTCGTCCTCGTCGAGGGCGCGGCCGTCGGCGCGCTCCGCCGTCCACCCCGGCAGCGGGCCGGCCGGGAGACGGGACGCGGCGAGCCGCGCCTCCGACTCCTCCGCGTACAGCTCGTGCTGCTCGGCGCCGTCCCGCCCGGCGTTGTGCGCGAGCTCCCACAGGCTGAGGGCGCTGCCGTCGGGGAGCAGATACGTGTGGCGGTGGGTCGTGCGGTGCAGCGACGCGCTGTGGTGCGAGGAGTGCAGCGCGCTGGAGTGGGCGAGCGCCGTGCCGAGGCGCTCGACGGTCGAGTCGGGCAGGTCGAAGGAGTTGAGCGCCCGGCCGAGGAGCCGCTCAAGGTGCGTCTCGGTCGTCTCGTACGGATCGTGAGGATCCTGCGGATCGTTCAAGAGGGTCTCCAGGCCGTCGCCGCATGTCACTCGGTGCTTGCTTAACGTAGTCCCTGGGTCTGACATCTGGTCCGGGGTTCGGGGAAAACGAAGGGCCCTCTTGGGAAGTTCCCTCCCCGTTCATTCAACTCCCTTGGTCTTACCGGGAGTACGCGCCCGAATCCGGTCCGTACAGCTCACGGTACGAGGGGAAGTCGCCGCCCGGACCGCGCAGCCCGCCCGGCGCCGCGAGCACCGCGCGGACGATCGCCCGGGTGACCAGGTCCGCGCCCGCCGCCAGGATCTCGTTCAGCGCGAGCGGCCCCGGCCCCTCCGGCAGTTCGCGCGCCCCGGTCGCCAGCGCGAAGACCGTGTCCCCGTCGTTCATCAGGTGCACCGGCCGCACCGCGCGCGCGATGCCGTCGTGCGCGGTGCCGGCGACCTTCTGCGCCTGCGCCCGGGTCAGCGCCGCGTCCGTCGCGACGACCGCGAGCGTGGTGTTCATCGGCGGAGGGGCCGCCGCGCCCCTCGCCCCGGCGAGCCGCCGCAGCGCCGCCTCGTGGACCGAGGCGTCCGGGAAGACGGGCCGGCCGGCCTCGAAGTAGTGGCCGTACGGGACGCCCGTCGTCGGGTCGACGGCCGAACCCACCGCGTTCACCACCACGAGCGCGCCGACCGTGACGCTCGACTCCAGGACGGTGCTCGCCGTCCCCACGCCGCCCCGCAGGCCGCCGACGACGGCCCCGGTGCCCGCGCCGACCGCGCCCGTCGCCACGCGCGCGCGGTCTCCGCTCGCGGCCGCGGCCTCGGCCGCCGCGCGGCCCGTCGCCGCGTCCGGGCGGGCCGCGAAGTCGCCGCCCCGGCCCAGGTCGAAGACGCAGGCGGCGGGCACCACCGGCACCACGTGCGCGGGGTCGGGGCCGACCCGCACGCCCCGGTGGCGCTCCGCCAGCCAGGCCATCACCCCGGCGGCCGCGTCCAGGCCGTACGCGCTGCCGCCGGTCAGGACGACGGCGTCGATCCGCTGGACCAGGTTCCTCGGGTCCAGGGCGTCCGTCTCCCGCGTGCCCGGGCCCCCGCCCCGTACGTCCACGGCGGCGACGGCCCCGCCCTCCGGGGCCAGCACGACGGTCGTCCCGGTCAGCGCCCCGGGCCCGGCCACGCGCGCGTGCCCCACGCGCAGCCCGCCCACGTCGGTGATCGCGTCCCGGCCCTCGGGATCCTCGGGGAGTGTCATGTCCCCTGCCTACCACGGTGCTTGGCTCAGCGCTTGGGGCCGAGGTACGTGCCGCCCGAGGCGTCGATCACGGTCCCGGTGATCCAGCGGCCCTCCTCCGAGGCCAGGAAGGCCACCGGGTCGGCGATGTCCTCGGGCTGTCCGACCCACGGCAGCGCCTGGTTCGCGATCAGCATGCCCTCCAGCGCGGGCATCGCGGCCATGGCGGCGGTGAGACCGGCGGTCTGCGTCGGGCCGGGGGCGACCGTGTTGACGGTGATCCGGCGCTCCCCGACGACGTTGGCGAGCGTACGGGTGAAGGTCTCCATGGCGCCCTTCGTCATCGCGTACGCCAGCTCGTCGGCGAGTGCGATACGGGTGACGGCCGAGCCGATGTTGATGATCCGGCCGCCGTCGCGGAGCATCGGCAGCAGCCCCTGCACGAGGAAGTAGGGCGCCCGGACGTTGACGGCGAAGACGCGGTCGAACGCCTCCGGGGTCTCCTCCGCGAGATGCCCGCCCGAGGTCGTCGCGGCGGCGTTGTTGACCAGGACGTCGAGCACCGCCTCCCCGGTGTGGGCGTCGAGACCGGCCCGGACGCCCTCGACCAGGGCGAGGACCCCGTCGTGCGTGGCGAGGTCGGCGCCCACGGCGAAGGCGCGTCCGCCGTCCCCGGCGATCAGGTCCACGGTCTCCCGCGCGGCGGCGGCGTCCTGCCCGTAGTGGACGGCGACGAGCGCCCCGCCGGCGGCGAGGCGCCGGGCGACGGCCCGGCCGATGCCGCGGGAGGAACCGGTGACGAGGGCGGTGGTGGTCTTCTGCACGGTGATCTCCTGTGGCCTGTCCCGGAGGGTGTCCCCGGGGCGTGGGAGCACGCTGCCGCGACCCGCTGACGAACCACTGACGCGAGCCTGACGGTCCTGGCCGGTGGGCGCGCGGCGCCGGTCGCGGGCCGCGCCCGGCGCGTGGTGGGCCCACGGCCCGCCGCTCTGTTGCGGGCCGCGCCCCGCCGTGGTGTGCCCGCGCCCGCCCGTTGCGGGCCCACGGCCCGTCGGTCCGTCGCGCCCCGCGCGTTGCGGGCAGGCGCCCCCGTCGGCCCCGTTGTGGGCAGGCGTTCCGCAAGGGGCGGAACGGGTGGGCACAACGGAACGGCGCCCTTGCCGGCGCCAGAGGCTTCCGAGCCCCGACCCGCACCACCGGTGACGGCTCCCGGGAGATGCGGGTCCAGGCACAGAACGCGGAGGCGCCGCTCAGCGCGCCGTCCCGTGTGCCCACCCGTCCCGCCCAGCGGGACGATTGCCCACACGGGGCGGGGCGAAGGCCCACACGAGGCGGCGCGGGCGCACGGGGCGGGGGCGAGCGCCCACACGGGCGTGGGGCGAAGGCCCCACCGGGGGCGTGCGGCGGGCACCGCCCGAGGCGGGCGCGGGCCCGCGACGCGAGCCGTCCCGGCGGGCGCGGGCGCGCACAGGGGTGGGCGAAGGACTGCCTGCGCGGGCGGGGCATGGGTCCGCAGGCCGGGGGCGGGCGGGCAGGTACCGCCCGAGGCGGGCGCGGGCCACGCGGCGGCGGCGACGGGAGGCCGTCCCGGCGGGCGCCGGTGCACGCGCGGGCGGGGCGGCGGCCCGGGCCCCCGCCGCCCGGGGGTTCTACGGCGACGGCACGCGTAGGCCCGCGTGGTGGGCCGTCCGTGCGGCGCGGTGGCGGTCCCTCGTCGCCGACTCCGTGGCGCCCGCCGCCTCGTGGACCGTCGCCCGCCGCAGCAGCAGGTCCACGACGTCCTCCGCGACCCCCAGCTCCTCGAAGAGGGACAGGGCCTCCGCCAGGAGGGGCAGCGGGTCGCGCGCGTGCGCCGCGAGGCCCTCCAGGGCCGTCGCCGTGCCCCAGCGCTCGCCGAGCGCCCGGAAGCCCGTGAGGGCCTCCGTCAGAAGAGCCTCGGCCTCGGCGGGCCCCGGCGTCAGATGGGCGCGGCCCACCAGCGCCAGGGACCGGGACCACGGGTCGTCGCCGAGCCGCAGCCCCTCCACGGGGCCCACGGACGTCGACCAGAGGAACGCGGTGTACGGCTGCCGCAGCGGAGCCGTACCCGTGGTGAGGAACCCCCGGGCCCGCTCCACGTGCGCCCCCTCCCGCAGGCCCGCCGCGAGGACGCACAGCGCGTACTCCTCGCCCCGCTCCGCCGACGGCTCCACCCGGTCGAGGAGCGCCGCGACCGGCGCCGCGACCCGGCCCCGCAGCCCGCGCAGCCACCAGTACGGGCTGAGCGCGGCCACCAGCCGCAGCCCGTCCTCCGGGGCGGAGTGCCGCAGCGCGGCCCGCAGGTTCGCGTCCTCCGCGTCGAGGCGGGCCAGCCACTCCAGCTGGGCGGGCCCGCGCAGCTCGGGATCGGCGGCCTCGGCGAGCTCCCGGTAGTGGGCGCGGTGCGCGGCGGGTGCCGGATCGTCGGCCGGGAGCCGCTCGGCGGCGTACGCGCGGATCGTCTCCAGCATCCGGTACCGGCCGTCCTCCCGTACCTCCACCAGGGACTTCTCCACCAGCGACGCCAGCGCCCCGGTGCCCGCCCCGCACACCCGGGCCACCGCCTCCGCCGTCGCCCCGCCCCGGAAGACGGAGAGCCGCGCGGCCAGTCGCCGCTCGTCCGGTTCCAGCAGCGACCAGCTCCACTCCACCACGGCCCGCAGCGTGCGGTGCCGGGCGGGTGCGGTGCGGTCCCCGCGCGACAGCAGCTCGAAGCGCTCGCCGAGCCCGTCCGCCAGCTCCTCCACGGACAGCGTCCGCAGCCGGGCCGCCGCCAGCTCGACGGCCAGCGGCAGCCCGTCGAGACCCGCGCAGAGCTCCGCCACGCGCGCGTGCCCGGCGAATCCGGGCCGGACGGCGGCCGCCCGCCGCACGAACAGCTCCTCGGCCGCCTCCGGCGACAGCGCCCCGAGCGGCAGCAGCGACTCCCCGGTGATGCCGAGCGCCTCCCGGCTCGTCGTCAGGACCCGCAGCCCCGGGCAGGCGCCGAGGAGACGCCGTACGAGGACCGCCGTCTCCGCCACGACGTGCTCGCAGTTGTCCACGATCAGCAGCACCGGCCGCCCCTCCAGGGCCGCTTGGAGCCGCGCTGCGCCCCGCACCCCGAGCGCCGCCGCGAACGCCTCCGCGACCTCTCCGGACGGGCCGCCCCCAGCCGCGGAGCCGGTCCCGCCGTACGGGCCGGGGGCGGCGTCCGACGGGCCCGGGGTGCCCGCCACCGCTCCCAGGTCCACGAAGCGGACCTCGCCCCGCAGGCCCGCGCCCACCTCCAGGGCCAGCCGGGTCTTGCCCGCACCGCCCGGGCCCACCAGGGTCACCAGACGGGCCGCCGACACCAGGGCCGCCAGCCGCTCCCGCTCCCGCGCGCGCCCCACGAAGTCCGTCAGCGGCGCGGGCAGCGGCGGACACGGCCGCTCCGGCGCCGCCTCCCCGCCCCGCAGCAGCCGCAGGTGCACGGCGGCCAGCTCCGGCGACGGATCGGCCCCCAGCTCCTCCGCGAGGGCCGAGCGCACCTCCTCGTACACGGCCAGCGCGTCCGCCTGCCGCCCCGCCGCGCCGAGCGCACGCATCTGGAGCCCCCGCAGCCGTTCCCGCAGCGGCTGCTCCCGCGCCCACGGCTCCAGTTCCCGTACGAGCAGGGCCGGGTCGCCGTCCGCCGCCAGCTCGGCGGCGGCCCACTCCTCCACCGCGTCCAGCCGCAGCGCGTCGAGCCGGGCCGCCTGGCCCGCGGCGAACGGCGCGTCCCGTACGTCGGCCAGCGCGGGCCCCCGCCAGAGACCGAGCGCCTCCCGCAGCAGTCCGGCCGCGTGCCCGGGGTCGCCCGCCGCACCGGCCCGCGCGCCCTCCCGGACGAGCGCCTCGAAGCGCAGGACGTCCACCGCGGCGGCGGGATCCGCGAGGGCGAGCCGGTACCCGGCGGGCGAGAACTCCACGGCCGTGCCCGGCGGGAGGGCCCGGCGCAGCCGCGACACCTGGGCCTGGAGCGCGCCCTGGGCGTCGGCCGGGGGCTCGTCCCCGTACAGGCCGTCGACGAGCCGCTCCACCGGGACGCTGCCGCCCGCGTCGAGCAGGAGCCGGGCGAGCAGGGCGCGGATTTTGGGGCCGCCGGCGATTCCCGCGGTGCCGGCGGCTCCGGACACCGCGAGCGGCCCGAGGAGACGGAAGATCATGCCCCGGATTGTGTCCCGCCCGGCCGTGCCCTTCCAGTCCCGCGGGCCCTCAGGCGGCCGTCGCGCGCGTGCCCGGGTTCCGGGCGGTCAGGGTCACCCCGACGGCGACCGTGGCCGCCGCGACGAGACCGGCCGCGAGCACCGCCCAGCGGCCCGCGAACGAGCACATCAGGATCGCGAACGACGCGACCGGCAGAACCAGTTGCTGCGCGATGCCGACCTTGAAGTAGCGCGCGTGCAGCAGCCACACCGACAGCAGGAACACGGCGGACGGGATCGTCACCGCGGCGGAGGCCGCGAGCGTGGAGATGTGCGCGGCGCCCACGGCCTGCTCGACGGCGATCTCCAGGCCCGCGCCGACGGCGGCGGCCGACGCGAAGATCACGTAGTGCCCGTAGCCCCACAGGAAGCCCTGGCGGCTGGAGGTCAGCCGGTCGTGGGCGGGCACCACGAAGTAGATCCACCAGGCGGCGAAGACCAGCAGCAGACCGCCCGCGGCGATCGGGAGCACCTCGCCCAGCGCGTCGTTCTCGGCGATGCCCGTCTTCACGGCGACGGTCGCCGCGGCGACCGTCTCGCCGAGCACGATGATGGTGAACAGGCCGTACCGCTCGGCGATGTGGTGCGGGTGCCAGGCGCTGGGCGCGTCCTTCTCCGCGTAGACCGGCACGGTCATCTCGGCGAGCGCCATGACCAGGAAGATCCACGGGCGGGTCGGCTCCGGCGCGAGGACCAGCGCGAGCCAGCCGATCTGGACGGTGAGCACCCCGCCCGCGTACCGGCGGCACATCGTCCGCTCGGCCGGGTCGGCGGCGTGGTGCGCGGCGCGCAGCCACTGCGAGGCGAGTGCCACCCGCATGACGAGGTAGCCGAGGTAGACGACGAGGAAGTCGTGCTCCTCGAAGGCGCGCGAGACACCGGCGGCGAGGATCAGCACGCCGGCGATCTGGACGAGGGTGACGACGCGGTAGAGGACGTCGTCGTTGTCGTACGCGGAGGCGAACCAGGAGAAGTTCATCCACGCCCACCAGATCGCGAAGAAGATCATCGCGTAGTTGGCGATGCCCACGCCGGCGTGGCCCTCCGCAACCGCGTGCACCAGCTCGGCACCGGCCTGGGCGACGGCCACGACGAAACACAGGTCGAAGAAGAGCTCCAGGGGCGTGGCGACCCGGTGCGACTCCTCGCGGGAGCGGGCGGTGAGGGGAAGGAACGGTTGTGTCATGCGCCCCAGCACAGCAGAGCGGGCGGCGGGCCCGGGGGCCTGCCACGCGCTGTGTCCTCCGTGTCGTGCGGAGCGGTCGGCGGAGCGGGCTGCGGGTCCGCGTGCGCGCCACGCGCCTCTGTGTCGTGCGGCCCGGTCGGCGGGTCCGCGGGCCTTCGCCGCCCGGTGTCCGACGCGTCCGCGCAGCGCGCGGCCACGGCCGCCGCCAGGAGCGGGTGGTCGGCGAGCGGCTCCGTCACCGTCCAGGCGCCCGGGACACCCGCGAGGGCGCGGGTGAAGCGGCCCGGCGCCAGCAGGTGGGCGGCGAGCGCGACCCGGCGGAAGCCGTCCGCGCGCAGCCGCGCGACCGCCTCGGCCGGGGCCGGGGAACCCGCCGAGCAGTACGCGGCGGTCACCGGCACCGCCAGGTGCCGGGCCAGCTGCTCCACGGCCCGGAGGGTGCCGTCCTCACCGCCCGGCCGGGACGACCCGGCCCCCGCCACCACCACGACGTCCGCCGGGCCGCCGGCCGCCCGCTCGGCGGCCCGCAGCCGGTCGCGGAGGGCGAGGGCCACGGCCGGCTCGCCGCTCAGACCGCGCGTGACCGTGCTGCCGAAGCGGCGGGCGACGGCCGGGATGTCGACGGTGCGGTGGTAGCCGTCGCCGAGGAGGACCGGGACGACGAGCGCGCCGGGCCGCTCGCTGAGGGCGTCCGCGAGGGAGGGGGAGCGGTGGTCCAGGTGGGCGACGGTGACGGGGGCGGAGGCGAGGGCCTGGACGCGGGCGGCGAGGCGGGCGAGGACGGGGGTGGAGCCGGGGTCGACGCTTCCGTGCACGGCGAGCACGATCTGCTGCATGGTGCCTCCTGTTTTGGACCGGGGGGGTGGACGGCGCGCTGCCGTGGTGGGCCCCTGCCTCGCCGTTGTGGGCGTCCCCGTTGCCCGCGGTGGGCTCGCGCCCGCCCGTTGTGGGCAGGCGTTCCGCAGGGCGGAACGGGTGGGCACAACGGAACGGCGCCCTTGCCGGGCCTAGGCTTCCGCGCCTGGACCTGCACCGGATGCATCCCGCAGCCGTGGGGTGCGGGTCCGGGCGCAGGACGCGGAGGCGCCGCTGAAGGGCGCCGTCCCGTGTGCCCACCCGTCCCGCCCAGCGGGACGATTGCCCACACGGGCAGCGGGCGACGGCCCCCACGGGCGGGGGCGACGGGCCCACACCTGCGTGGGACACGGGGCCCACACGGGCAGCGGGCGACGGGCCCAAACGGGGCCCGTAGGCGGCAGGCCCCCACGGGCAGCGGGCAGCGCGCGGCGCCTCAACCAGGCGCGGCCCCACAAGGCGCGGCGCCTCAACCGAGCGCGGACCCACAAGGCGCCCCGCCCCGCACAGGCCGGGCGCCTCGTCTCGGGGTGCTGTCCCACACCTGGACGCTACGGCCCCGCCCCCCGTCCCGCCCCCCGGCACAAGGCCCGGGTTTCTGGGGCGGAGGTCCCTTCGCCTCGGGTCCTTCACGGGCCGGTCCGCGTGCCCGGCCGCCCTACCGTCGGAGGGAAGAGACCCGCGACCCCACGGAGGACCGCCATGGCCGCCCAGCGGACACCGAAACTCGTCCTCATCGGGCACGGCATGGTCGGGCAACGGCTCCTGGAGGCCCTGGCCGAACGGGACGGTCTCGCCGGGCCCGGTGGCGGCCCGGGCTGGAGCGTGACCGTCCTCGCGGAGGAGGACGTCCCCGCGTACGACCGGGTCCATCTGTCCTCCGTCTTCACCGGCACCGCGCCGAACCAGCTGGCGCTCTCCACGCCCGAGTTCCTCGCCTCGCACGGGATCGACCTGCGGCTGGGGGATCCCGCCGAGCAGGTCGACACCGCCGCCCGCACCGTCACCACCACGTCCGGCGCGGTCCTCGGGTACGACGCGCTGGTCCTGGCCACCGGCTCGTACCCGTTCGTGCCGCCGGTCCCCGGCGCCGACGCGCCGGGCTGCTTCACGTACCGCACCCTGTACGACGTCGACGCGCTCACCGCGTACGCCGAACCCGCCCGGACCGGTGTCGTCATCGGCGGCGGCCTCCTCGGCCTGGAGGCCGCCGGGGCGCTCCGTACCCTCGGACTCGCCACGCACGTGGTCGAGTTCGCGCCCCGGCTGATGCCGCTCCAGGTCGACGACGGCGGCGCGGCGGCCCTGCGGGCCACCATCGAGTCGATGGGGGTGGCCGTGCGCACGGGCGTCGGCGCCGTCGAGGTCGAGACGGACGACGCCGGGACGGTGAGCGGCCTCCGGCTGTCCAGCGGCGAGCGGCTCCCCGCCGACCTGGTCGTCTTCTCCGCCGGTGTCCGGCCGCGCGACCGCCTCGCCCGCGAGGCGGGTCTCGCCGTCGGGGACCGAGGGGGCGTGGCGGTCGACGAGCACTGCCGGACGTCCGACCCGTACGTGTACGCCGTCGGCGAGTGCGCGCAGACCGCCGACGGGCAGGTCTACGGACTGGTCGCGCCCGGCTACCAGATGGCCGAGACGGTCGCCGACCGGCTCGCGGGGGACGGCACGACGGTGTTCACCGGCGCCGACACCTCCACCAAGCTGAAGCTGCTGGGCGCGGACGTCGCCTCGTTCGGCGACCCGTTCGCCGCGGGCCCGCAGGCCACCGAGATCGTGTTCTCGGACGGCCGCGAGGGCGTCTACAAGAAGCTGCTGCTCGGCCCCGAGGGGCAGCTCCTCGGCGGGATCCTGGTGGGCGACGCCGGGGCGTACGGCTCCCTCAAGCCGCACGCGGGCCGCCGGCTCCCCGCCCCGCCCGAGGCGTTCCTCCTGCCCGCGACCGAGAGCGCGCCCGGCGCCGAGGCGCTGCCCGACGACGCCGTCGTCTGCTCCTGCCACAACGTCACCAAGGGCGCGGTGGCGGGGGCGATCGCCGAGCACGGTCTGACCGACCTCGGTGGGATCAAGCGCTGCACCCGGGCCGGCACCGGCTGCGGGGGCTGCGCGAACACCCTCCAGGCCGTCCTCGACGCCGCCGGGGTGCGCCGGGCGCGCGGCCTGTGCGCGCACTTCCCGGAGCTGTCCCGGCCCGAGGTGTACGAGCTGATCCGCACCGAACGCATCCGCTCCTTCAGCGAGCTGGCCGAGCGGTACGGCTCCGGCGACACGGGCGGGTGCGCGGTCTGCAAGCCCGTCGTCGCGAACGTCCTCGGCACCCTCGCGCCCGAGCTCGGCCTCCGGCACGTGCTGGCAGGGGAGCAGGCCGCGCTCCAGGACTCCAACGACCTCTTCCTCGCCAACCTCCAGAAGGACGGCACCTACTCGGTCGTCCCGCGCGTCCCCGGCGGCGAGATCAGCGCCGGGCAGCTCATCGCGATCGGGGAGGTGGCCCGCGACCACGGCCTCTACACCAAGATCACCGGCGGTCAGCGGATCGACCTCTTCGGGGCGGCGAAGGAGGACCTGCCCGCCATCTGGCGCCGGCTGATCGCCGCCGGATTCGAGTCGGGGCAGGCGTACGGAAAGTCCCTGCGCACGGTGAAGTCCTGTATCGGCTCCCGGTTCTGCCGCTTCGGGCAGGGCGACTCCGTTCAGCTCGCGATCGACCTGGAGCTCCGCTACCGGGGCCTGCGCGCCCCGCACAAGATCAAGGGCGGGGTGTCGGGCTGTCTGCGCGAGTGCGCCGAGGCCCGGGGCAAGGACATCGGCGTCATCGCCACCGCCGGCGGCTGGAACCTGTACGTCTGCGGCAACGGCGGCACCACGCCCCGCCACGCCGACCTGCTCGCCTCCGACCTCTCGGCCGCCGGGCTGTTCGCGCTGATCGACCGCTTCCTCATGTACTACGTGCGGACGGGGGAGCGCCTGGAGCGCACCTCGGCCTGGCTGGAGCGGCTCGGCGGCGGGACGGCGCACCTCCGGGAGGTGCTGATCGAGGACTCGCTCGGGATCTGCGCCGAGCTGGAGGAGCAGATGGAGCGGCACGTCGCCGCCTACCGGGACGAGTGGCAGGCCGTACTGGACGACCCGGCCGCCCTGGCCCGCTTCGAGCCGCACGGGGCCGGGGTGGAGTTCCTGGAGCCGGGGCGCGGCCGGGAGGCGGTCCTGCCGGACGGGACGCGGGCGGCGCTGTTCCGGGACGGGGACGGGGCGGTGTACGCGGTGGGGAACCGGGACCCGTTCTCGGGCGCCGACGTCATCGCGGACGGGATCATGGGCAGCCGGGACGGGGTGCCGGTGGTGGCGTCGCCGATGCACAAGCAGGAGTTCGACCTGAGGACCGGCGTCTGCCTCGACGATCCCGAGGTGGTGCTCCCGGTGCTCCCGGTTCCTCCGGCCTCCCGCTGAGGGGACCTAGGCCCGCCCGTCCGACGACCATCGGCACTGACCTCCCGCGGGGGTGCGGGCGCAGCCTGGAAGGGCAAGGAAGCACCGCCCCGAACCCTCAGGGAAGCGCCATGAGTTCCGTAGTCCAGGACAGCAGAACGGCCGGCCGGTCACCCGGCTCGTACGACACGGAGCAGTACCGGCCGGGGAAGCCGATCACCGACTGGGAGCCGGAGAACGAGCTCTTCTGGAAGTCCATCGGCCGCAGGGTCGCCGCCCGCAACCTGTGGATCGCGGTGCCGGCGCTGCTCGTGGCGTTCGTCGTGTGGCAGGTGTGGTCGGTCACCGCGACGAACCTGAAGGACGTCGGCTTCGGCTTCTCGACGTCGCAGCTGTTCTGGCTGACGGCGATCCCGGGCCTGACCGGCGGCACGGCCCGGATCTTCTACACCTTCCTCGGCCCGATGGTCGGCCAGCGCCGTTTCACCGCGCTGTCGACGGCGGTCCTGGTGGTGCCGCTGATCTGGCTCGGCGTCGCCATCCAGGATCCGACGACCCCGTACGGCGTGATGGTCGCGATCGCCGCGCTCTGCGGCATCGGCGGCGCGAACTTCGCCTCCTCCCTCGCGAACATCGGCTTCTTCTTCCCGAAGGCGAAGAAGGGCAGCGCGACCGGCATCAACGGCGGTCTCGGCAATCTGGGCGTCTCCGTGGTCCAGCTGCTGACCCCGATCGTCATCACCTGGTCGACGATCGCGATCGGCTCCGCCCAGCACAAGGCGGACGGCACCCCCGTCTTCCTCCAGAACGCCGCGTTCCTGTGGGTGCCGGTCCTGCTGGTCCTCGCGACGGTCGCCTGGTTCGGGCAGAACGACCTGAAGGTCGCGTCGACCCCGTTCAAGCAGCAGAAGGTCATCTTCAAGCGCAAGCACAACTGGCTGATGACCTGGCTGTACGTCGGCACCTTCGGCTCCTTCATCGGCTTCGCCGCCGCCCTGCCGATGCTGATCAAGACCACGTTCCCGGACTACTCGGTCGCCACGTACGCCTGGATGGGTCCCGCCGTCGGCGCCCTGGCCCGCTGGGGCGGCGGCTGGATCGCGGACAAGTGGGGCGGGGCGCGGGTCACGATCCTGTCCTTCGTGGGCATGGCCGCCGCCATCGTCGGCGTGATCAACTTCCTGCCGTCGGGCGGTGACGCCGGCTCCTTCCAGGGCTTCTTCCTCTGCTTCCTCGCCGCGTTCTTCTTCTCCGGAATCGGCAACGGCTCCACCTTCCGCCAGATCCCGGTCATCTTCCGGGGCACCCACCTGAAGGGCCTCGAAGAGGGCACGCCGGAATACGCCAGGGCGCTGAAGCAGGCGGAGATGGAGTCCGGCGCGGTCACCGGATTCACCTCGGCCGTCGCCGCCTACGGCTTCTTCTTCATCCCGGCCCTCTTCGGCTCGGTGGCCGTGACCAGCGCGATGTGGGGATTCGTCGCCTTCTACCTCAGCTGCACGGTCGTGACCTGGTGGTTCTACGCCCGCAAGAACGCCGAGGCGCCCAGCTAGACCGGCCGCCGACGCCGGAGAGGGCCCATCCCCGGAGAAGGCCCCCACTCCAGAGAAAGACCCACCCCCAGAGAAGGCCCCCCACTCCAGAGAAAGACCCACCCCCAGAGAAAGCCCCCCACTCCGGAGAAAGGCCCGCCCCGCACAAAGCCGCACCCCAGAGAAAGGCCCGCCCCGCACAAAGCCGCACCCCAGAGAAAGGCCCCGCTCCTGCGGGGTCTTTCCGCATGCAGGGAAGGGGACCTAGGGCCCTCGGGCGGTGACCAATGCCGCCCCAATCGATCGTTCGGAGGGAGTGCAATGGAGGCAGGCAACGACGCGATCGAATGAATCGAAGAAGGCGGTGCGGGCAGTGACTGCGACCCCTGCTGAGGCAACGGTGAACGAGCGGGCCTGGAAGGGCTTCAAGGGCGGACTCTGGCGCGACGCCATCGACGTCCGCGACTTCATCCAGCAGAACTACACGCCGTACGAGGGAGACGACTCCTTCCTCGCCGGGCCCACCGAGCGGACCACCGCCGTGTGGAAGGCCCTCACCGACCGCTTCCCCGAGGAGCGCGCCAAGGGCGTCCTGGACGTCTCCCACGACGTCCCCTCCACCATCACCGCCCACGCCCCCGGATACATCGACCGCGACCGGGAGCTGATCGTCGGCCTCCAGACCGACGCCCCGCTCAAGCGCGCGATCATGCCGAACGGCGGCTGGCGCATGGTCGCCGGCGCCCTGGAGACGTACGGCTACCCCGTCTCCGCCGAGCTGGAGAAGGTCTTCACCGACTACCGCAAGACCCACAACGCCGGCGTCTTCGACGCGTACACCCCCGAGATCCGCGCCGCCCGCAAGGCCGGCATCGTCACCGGACTGCCCGACGCCTACGGCCGGGGCCGCATCATCGGCGACTACCGCCGGGTCGCCCTCTACGGCGTCGACCGCCTCGTCGAGGTCAAGAAGGAGGAGAAGGCGGAGCTCGACTCCCTCCCGGCGGGCCACCGCACCCTGGAGGAGACGATCCGGCTGCGCGAGGAGCTGGCCGAGCAGATCCGCGCCCTCGGCGAGCTGAAGACGATGGCCGCCTCCTACGGCCACGACCTCTCCGGCCCCGCCCGCACCGGCCACGAGGCCGTCCAGTGGCTGTACTTCGCCTACCTCGCCGCCGTGAAGGAGCAGAACGGCGCAGCGATGTCCCTCGGCCGCACCTCCACCTTCCTCGACGTCTACCTCCAGCGCGACATCGAGGCCGGCCTGCTCACCGAGGAGGGGGCGCAGGAGCTCGTCGACGACTTCATCATCAAGCTCCGCATCGTCCGCTTCCTGCGGACCCCCGAGTACGACGAGCTGTTCTCCGGCGACCCCACCTGGGTCACCGAGTCCCTCGCCGGCATCGGCGAGGACGGCCGCCCGCTGGTCACCAGGACCTCCTTCCGCTACCTCCAGACCCTGTACAACCTCGGCCCGGCGCCCGAGCCGAACATGACCGTCTTCTGGTCGCCGCGGCTCCCCCGGGGCTTCAAGGAGTTCTGCGCGAAGGTCTCCATCGACACCTCCTCCGTGCAGTACGAGTCGGACGAGCTGATGCGGCCCCGCTTCGGCGACGACACCGCGATCGCCTGCTGCGTCTCCGCGATGCCGGTCGGCAAGCAGATGCAGTTCTTCGGCGCCCGCGTGAACCTCGCCAAGACGCTCCTCTACGCGATCAACGGCGGCCGCGACGAGAAGTCCGGCGCCCAGGTCGGCCCGGCCACCGGCGCCCTCACCTCCGAGGTCCTCGACTACGACGAGGTGTCGGCCCGGTTCGACGAGCAGATGGAGTGGCTGGCGAGCGTCTACGTCCACGCCCTGAACGTCATCCACTACATGCACGACAAGTACGCGTACGAGCGCGTCGAGATGGCGCTCCACGACCGCGACGTCCGCCGCACCATGGCCTGCGGCATCGCCGGGCTCTCCGTCGCCGCCGACTCCCTCGCCGCGATCAAGTACGCCAAGGTCACCCCGGTCCGGGACGAGACCGGCCTCGCCACCGACTACGTGATCGAGGGCGACTATCCGGCGTACGGCAACAACGACGAGCGCGTCGACGAGATCGCGGTCCGGCTGGTCGAGGAGTTCATGCGGAAGGTCCGCAAGCACCCCACCTACCGCGACGCCGAGCACACCCAGTCCGTCCTGACCATCACCTCCAACGTCGTCTACGGCAAGAAGACCGGCAACACCCCCGACGGGCGCCGCGCCGGTGAGCCCTTCTCGCCGGGCGCCAACCCGATGAACGGCCGCGACACCCACGGCTACGTCGCCGCGGCCCTGTCGGTCGCCAAGCTTCCGTACGAGGACGCCGAGGACGGCATCTCGCTGACCAGCACCGTCACCCCCGACGGCCTGGGCCGCACCCCCGAGGAGCGCATCGGGAACCTCGCGGGCGTCCTCGACGGCTACATGGCCGGCGACGGCTTCCACATGAACGTCAACGTCCTCAACCGCGACGTCCTCCAGGACGCCATGGAGCACCCGGAGAACCACCCGCAGCTGACCATCCGGGTCTCCGGCTACGCGGTCAACTTCGTCCGGCTCACCCGCGAGCAGCAGCTGGACGTCCTGAACCGCACCTTCCACGGGTCGCTGTAGCGCACCCCCTCCTCGCGCCCGGGGCCGGGGATCCTCACCCCGGCCCCGGGTCGCACGCCTCTCGCCCGAAGGAGTCCCTGCCATGACCAGCGCGAGTGCCCCGACCACCCCTCGGACCCGCGAGACCGCCTCCGCGTCCCGCGCGGGGTGCTCTCAGCCCCGCGACGCCGCCTCCGCACCCCGCGCGGGCGCCCCTCAGGCCCGTGCGGGCGGGTCCCCGGCTCGCGAGGCCGTCTCCCCGGCCCCCGTGGCCGTCTCCCCGCCCCGTACCCCGGCCGCCGCGGCCAGTCGGCGGCCCTCCGAGGGATCGGTCCACTCCTGGGACCTGTCCACCGGCGTCGACGGGCCCGGCACCCGCTTCGTCACGTTCCTCTCCGGCTGCCCCCTCACCTGCCTCTACTGCCACAACCCCGACACCTGGAAGATGCGCGACGGCACGCGCACCTCCGCCGACTCCGTGATCGCCGAGGCGTCCAAGTACGTCCGCTTCATCTCCGTCTCCGGCGGAGGCGCCACCGTCTCCGGGGGCGAACCCCTCCTCCAGCCCGTCTTCACCGGCGAGCTCCTGCACCGGATGAAGCACGAGCTCGGGCTCCACACGGCCCTCGACACCTCGGGCTTCCTCGGCGCCCGCGCCACGGACGCGCTGCTGCGCGACACCGACCTGGTGCTCCTCGACCTCAAGTCCTGGGACCCGGACACGTACAAGAAGGTCACCGGGCGGCCGCTGCGACCGACCCTGGACTTCGCCCGGCGCCTCGCCGACCTCGGCCAGGAGGTCCACGTCCGCTTCGTGCTCGTCCCGGGGCTCACCGACGACCCCGCCAACGTGGAGGGCGTCGCCGCCTTCGCCGCCGGCCTCGGCAACGTGTCCCGCGTGGACGTCCTGCCCTTCCACAAGCTCGGCGAAGCGAAGTGGCAGGCACTCGCCAAGCCCTTCACCCTGCACGACACGCCGTCCCCGACCCACGAGCAGGTCGCCGCGGCCCGCGAGGTCTTCCGGGCCCACGGCCTGACTGCCGTCTGAGCGACGCGTCACCCCCATAGCGGTCAAAACGGGACCGAACAGCGCATACCGCCGTACGGTGACCGCGTGACCGAGCCACCGCAGACCGCCGAGCAGACACCCCCGCCGAGCGAGCCCCCCGCCGCGCCGCCGCGGAGCACCGGGGCACCGCGACAGACCCCCGCCGCCGTCCGGCGCCGCGCGAGCCTCGTCGGCGCCGCCGTCTCCGCCCTGCTGATCCTCGCGATCGTGCTCGGCAGCCGCCTGCTCCGCGACTTCGACTCGGCCCTCCTCCCGTACGCCGTCGCCACCGTCTTCCTGGCCTTCGGCATCGCCTACCGCTACACCGTCTGGGTCTCCGCCCCCGGCGCCCGCCGCCTCTTCCGGAAGGGCTGGGGCTCCTTCTTCTCCCTCGCGAACTTCCGCAAGGCCCCGACCGCCCTGCCCAGGATGATCGCCACCTACCTCGGCTTCCAGAAGTTCCTGGGCGCCCGCTCCCACGCCCGCTGGGCCGCTCACCAGCTCCTCTTCTGGGGCTGCCTGCTCGCCGCCGCGATCACCTTCCCCCTCACCTGGGGCTGGTTCACCTTCACCTCCGACAGCGGCTCGGGACCCGGCTACGAGATGCGGATCTGGGGCTTCAAGATCCTCGGGTTCGACGCCCTCAGCGTGGTCGGCTGGCTCATGTTCCACGGCCTCGACATCGCCGCCGTCCTCGTCATCGCCGGCGCCGCCTACTTCCTCTGGCGCCGCATGAAGGACCGGGGAGCCATCACCGGCCAGCGCTTCGCCTACGACCTCGTCCCGCTGCTCGCCCTCATCGTCATCTCCGTGACCGGGCTGCTGCTGACCTTCTCGTCGATCTTCCTGCACGGCGGCGGCTACGAGTTCCTCGCCATCCTCCACATGGTGTCCGTCGTCTTCACCCTCATCTACATCCCCTTCGGGAAGTTCTTCCACATCGTGCAGCGCCCCGCCGCCGTCGGCATGCAGCTCTTCAAGTACACGGCCCGCCGCGACGGCGACGACGAGATCCTCACCTGCCGCCGCTGCCACGAACCCATCGACACCGCCCCCTACGTCGAGAACCTCCAGGGCACCATGCGCGACCTCGACCTCGGCTTCGACACCTGGGCCGAGTACTGCCCGCGCTGCAAGCGCGTCCTGCGCGGCAACGCCTACCTCGACCACGTGAAGAAGGGCTTCAAGTGACCGCGACCGACCCCGCGACCCCCGGCCGGCCGCTGCCGCTCGATCCCTCCCTCGCGCCGCCCGGCACCCGCAACTTCCGCGATGCCGGCGGGATCCCCGCCGACCGGTGGCACGCCGACCAGAACGAGGAGACCCTCGTCCCCACCCACTGCTGCTTCTGCGGCGTCCAGTGCGGGATGTACCTCCGCGTCGACCACCACGGCAAGGTCTTCGGCGTCGAGCCCCGCAACCACGACATCAACCGCATGCGGCTCTGCCCCAAGGGCATCAACGCCTACCAGCAGGTCAACCACCCCGACCGCCTCACCGCGCCCCTCATGCGCCGCAGCCGCGACGAGGACTTCCGCGAGGTCAGCTGGGACGAGGCCCTCGACCACACCGTCGCCGAGATCCGCCGCATCCAGGGCGAGCACGGGAACGACGCCTTCGGCCTCCTCGGCGGCGCCAGTCTCTTCTCCGAGAAGACCTACCTCGTCGGCAAGTTCGCCCGCGTCGCCCTCAAGTCCCGGCACGTCGACTACAACGGCCGCCTCTGCATGGTCTCCGCCGCCGGAGCCAACAAACTCGCCTTCGGCATCGACCGCGCCGGCAACCCCTTCTCCGACATCCTCCTCACCGACTGCCTCCTCATCGCGGGCTCCAACGTCGGCGAATGCTTCCCCGTGATGACCCAGTACCTCTGGGGCGCCCGCGACCGGGGCGCCTCGCTCATCGTCGTCGACCCCCGGCAGACCGCGATCGCCCGCACCGCCGACGTCCACGTCGCCCTCAAACCCGGCACCGACTCCGCCTTCTTCAACGCCGTCCTCCACGTCGCCGTCACCGAGGGCCTCACCGACGAGAGCTACCTCGCCGCCCACGCCACCGGCTGGGAGGAGGTCAAGCGGACGGTCGCCGACTACCCGCCCGCCCGCTCGGCCGAGATCTGCGGCGTCCCCGAGCAGCAGATCGTCCAGGTCGCCCGCATGTTCGCCGGCGCGGACAAGGCCATGGCCTGGCACGCCCGCGGCGTCGAGCACCACTCCCAGGGCGTCGAGAACTGCCTCTCGATCATCAACCTGTGCGTCGCCGCCGGACACATCGGCAAGCCCGGCGCCGGCTACGGCACCATCACCGGCCAGGGCAACGGCCAGGGCGGCCGCGAACACGGCCAGAAGTCCGACCTCCTCCCCGGCGGCCGCTCCATCACCAACCCCGAGCACCGCCGCCAGATCTGCGAGATCTGGGGCATCGACGAAGCCGAACTCCCGCCCGCCGGCACCTCCATGATGGAGATGGTCTGGCAGATGCAGCGCCAGGAGATCCGCGGCCTCGTCGGCATCTGCAACAACCCCTTCGTCTCCCTCCCGAACTACGCCACCGTCAAGGACGGCTACGACACCCTCGAATTCCACGCCCAGTTCGACTTCTTCCTCTCCGAGACCGCCGCCAACGCCCACGTCGTCTTCCCCGTCACCGTCTGGGCCGAGGACGAAGGCGTCATGGCCAACGCCGAGGCCAGGGTCGTCAAGCACAACAAGGCCCAGGAACCCCCCGCCGGAGTCCGCACCGACACCTGGGTCATCTGCGAACTCGCCCGACGCCTCGGCGCCGGGGACAAGTTCGCCTTCCCCGACTCCCGCTCCGTCTTCGAGGAACTCCGCACCGCCTCCGCCGGAACGGTCAACGACTACTACGGCATCACCTACGAACGCCTCGACGAGACCGGCGGCATCGCCTGGCCCTGCCCCAGCACCGACCACCCCGGCACCCCCCGCCTCTTCGAGGACGGCCGCACCTACCACCCCGACGGCAGGATCCACCTCCAGGTCGTCGAGTGGCACCCGCCCATGGACCCGTACAGCGAGGAGTACCCCCTCTCCCTCACCACCGGCCGCACCGTCGCCCACTTCCTCTCCGGCAACCAGACCCGCCGCCTCGGCGCCCTCGTCGAACAGACCCCCCGCCCCTGGGTCGAGGTCCACCCCTCCCACGGCTTCCGCAACGGCGACCCCGTCCGCGTCGTCACCCGCCGCGGCAGCGAGGTCTTCCCCGCCCTCGTCACCGAGGCCATCCGCCCCGACACCGTCTTCGTGCCCTACCACTGGCCGGTCCCCACCTCGGCGAACGCCCTCACCATCGACGCCCTCGACCCGCGCTCCAAGATCCCCGAGTACAAGGTGTGCGCCGCCCGCATCGAGGCCGCCGAACGCATCGACGACGTCCCCGCACCACCCACCGCCCCCGGCCACCAGGCCTACCCGGAGACCCAGGTCTCCCGCACCGACCCGCTGCCCCCCACCTCCCCCCAGGGCCGCGGCACCGCGGAGAGGAGCTGACCCGCACATGATGGGCCGCACGATCTTCATCGACCCGGGCCGCTGCATCGGCTGCCAGGCCTGCGTCTCCGCCTGCCGCGAATGCGACTCGCACCGCGGCAAGTCGATGATCCACCTCGACTACCCCGACGAGGGCCACTCCGTGGCCTCCCTCCCCACCGTCTGCATGCACTGCGAGGACCCCGTCGCCCCCTGCGCCGAGGTCTGCCCCGCCGACGCCATCCTCGTCACCGCCGACGGCGTCGTGCAGCAGGCCGACACCACCCGCTGCATCGGCTGCGCCAACTGCGTCAACGCCTGCCCCTTCGGCGTGCCCAAGATCGACCTCCAGGCGAAGCTCCAGATGAAGTGCAACCTCTGCTACGACCGCACCGCCTACGGCCTCGCCCCCATGTGCGCCACCGTCTGCCCCACCGGCGCCCTCTTCTACGGAACCCTCGACGAGCTCCGGGCCGAACGCCCCGGCGTCCAGGTCGCCGACTCCTTCACCTTCGGCAGCACCACCGTCTCCACCGGAGTCGCGATGGTCGTCCCCGCCGACAAGGTCCAGTGGCCCGTCCCCGGCGGCCTCCCCGTCGTCGAGATCAACGGAAGGGACGTGAGCCCCGTGCACGCGAACCAGGGTGACGGCGGGCGACGGGAGGACGTCCGTTGAGCGTCACCGACCCCCAGCCGCCCGCTCCGGACGCCCACGCCGACGCCGCTCAGGAGGCGCTCCGCGACCGGATCGCCGCCGACTCCCTCACCACCCGCCGCGACTACCTGCGGATCGTCGCCACCGTCTCCGGCGGCCTCGCCGTCGGCGGCGTCGGCGTCGCCTCCGGCATCCTGCACCGGCACGGCGACCCCGACGGCACCCCCGGGATCAAGAAGATCGCCGACCGGATCGAGCCGGGGGAGTCGCTCGCCTTCCGCTACCCCGGCGACGAGGACCGGGCGATCGCCGTCCGCATGGACGACGGCAGCCTCGCCGGCTACTCCGCCGTCTGCACCCACCTCGCCTGCGCCGTCCTCTGGCGCAAGGAACGGGGGAGCGAGGGCGAGCTCTACTGCCCGTGCCACGAGGGGATCTTCGACGCCCGCACGGGAGAGGTCACCGCAGGCCCCCCGCCGCGCGGCCTGCCCAAGGTGATCCTGGTCGAGCAGGCCGACGGCAGCGTCTGGGCCGTCGGCACCGCCCGCTCCGGCGAGAGCCTCCAGGAGGGCTACTGCCGTCAGCGCGGCGAGGGCAGCCCCCTCTGCGACCGCCTGGAGGGCGGCGCGGCCGCGACCGTGCCCGCCGGGGCCGAGAGGAGCGAGCGGACATGAGCGAGAGCGCGTTCCCCCGGGATCCCGAGGCCCCGGAGCCGGTGGAGCCCCCGCGCCCGCCCGCCTACACCCCCGGCAGCGCCCAGCCCCGGCTGAACCGGCCGGTCCACGAGCGGTACCCGCAGATCCGGCCCACCAGCGGCTACGGCGATCCCCGGATCCGGCACACCGGGCCGGGCCCCGGGGCCGGCACGGAGCAGGAGCCGGAGCGCTCGTCGAAGCTGACGGCGCGCCTCGCGCTGTCGCTCACGGTCGTCATCGGCCAGCTCTGGGGGCTGACGATCGTGGTGGACGAGTGGATGTCGGGCGACACCGGCACCGCCTGGTGGGGCGCGGGATTCCTCGTCCTGTCGTTCCTGGTGGTGCTGGGCATCTGGCTGATCGACCCGAAGGACCGCTGATCAGCGGGGTACGGGGCGGGAGAGCGGGCGTACTCTGAAGAGATGAGCACCGCCCCCGCCCACGGACCGCGAGACGCGAAGCGGTCCGGCACGTCATCCAGCCCGGAGAACACTCCGAAGCCGGCACTCGTCTTCGACGATCCGCTGGACCAGCAGTCCGCGGACGACACGGACCGCGGGTGGGGCGAGCGGCCTCCGGCCGGCGGCGGCAGCGCCGCCGAACTCGCGCGCTTCCTGGACGAGAAGCCGCCGCACCACCTCTGAGACCGGCGTGCCCCGCCGGTCAGGGGGTGGGGTGCGTCCCAGAACCACCGGCGGAGCCGGGGCCCGTACCGGGTCCCGAGCCGGGGCCGGTACCGGTTGCCGTACCGGATCCCGGGCCCGCCACCGGGCCGCGCTGGGCGACGAGGTGGTCGCGGATCTCCTTGAGCACCTCCAGCTCGCTGATCTCCATGACCTCCTCCACGCCCTCCTTGGCCTTCTCGTGCGCGGCGCGCTTGGCGAGGATCTTCG
Source organism: Streptomyces sp. NPDC002232 (assembly GCF_042890295.1). Lineage (NCBI taxonomy): Bacteria > Bacillati > Actinomycetota > Actinomycetes > Kitasatosporales > Streptomycetaceae > Streptomyces > Streptomyces sp. NPDC002232. The sequence goes on from NZ_JBIARV010000008.1 coordinate 163,002, forward strand.
CCATCGGCAGGACCATGAGGAAGTACACGACGGCGGCCGTGATCAGGAAGCTCAGCACGGCGCTGAGGACCAGACCCCACTGGATCTGGATTCCCTGCACCTCGCCGTTGACCACGGCACAGGTGTCCTTGATGCAGGACGAGTAGCTCTCCAGGTCCTTGGTGCCGAAGGCGCCGACGACCGGGTTGATGATGCCCTTGACCACCGAGTTCACGATGTTCGTGAAGGCGGCACCGATGACGACCGCCACTGCCAGGTCGATCACGTTGCCCCGCATCAGGAAGGCTTTGAAGCCTCCGAGCAGGGATTCCTTCTTCTCGGCCACCGAGATGCCTTTCGTCGCGCGTGCTGTGTGCGGAGCCATTAGGCCGTGAACGGCGCAGGGGCGTCCAATCCATACACACGGGACGGTGACTTGACAGTAAGTCAGTGCGAATCAGCACAGGATCAACGCCAGTTGGGCGGTGACACCGGCTCCCGCCAGCTTCGCCGCCGTCGGCCGCGGCATGGAGAGGACGACGAGCGCCCCGCCGTCCGGCCGGGCCTCGCGCGGTCGCGGCACCTCGGCCACGCGGGCGCCCGTGGCGACGACGTGGGCCTCGGCGTCCGCGCCGAGCGGTGAGTCGGGCGCCGCGATCACGTCGACCCGGTCGCCGGGGCGCAGCAGCCGGACGGTCGCGGCGTCGGCGATCCGTACGGGCGCCTTCACCAGGGGCGCGGCGGCGGGCGGCCGGGCGCGGGCGGGTGCCGACGGGGGAGGGGGCGCGGCGGGGGCCGCCGCGGTCTGCGCGACGGCCAGGGCGCCCGCCGTCAGGGCCAGCAGCAGGGCGGGTGCGCGCCGCCCGCGCCGGAGCGCCCTGCGCAGCCGGTGGCGGGCGCCCCGGACGTGGAGCGGTTCGAAGGCCGGGACCGCGCAGGGCGGGGGCACGGAGGAGGGGGAGGTGAGGGAGGTGGGTGGCGTCATGCGGGGGCCGCCTGTCTGCTCGGGACGGTGTCGTGCCGCCACTGTCCCCGCTCGGCGGTCGTCCTGCCCCGGCCTGGGGATCACCCCCGCGCCTGTGGACAACCACCCCACCCCCCGGGGTGGTTTACGGCAGTTCGATGCCGAGGTCCCAGCCGTCGTGGGCATGAGTGCAGAGGCAGTCCCGCTCCACCGTCGCCGGCAGGGCCGCCACGGCGTCGAAGAGGACGTCCCGCAGGCGTCCGACGTTCTCGCGGAAGACCTGGAGGACCTCGGTGTGGGAGACGCCCTCGCCGGTCTCGGTGCCGGCGTCGAGGTCGGTGACGAGGGCGAGGGAGGTGTAGCAGAGGCCGAGTTCGCGGGCGAGGACGGCTTCGGGGTGTCCGGTCATGCCGACGACGGACCAGCCCGCGGCGGCGTGCAGGCGGGACTCGGCGCGGGTGGAGAAGCGGGGGCCCTCGACGACGACCATGGTGCCGCCGTCCACGGGCTCCCAGTCGCGGCCCCGGGCCGCCTTGACCGCGACCCGCCGTCCGTCGGGGCAGTAGGGGTCGGCGAAGGTCACGTGGACGACGCGGGGCACGACGCCGTCGGCCCGCCGTTCGCCGTCGAAGTAGGTCTGGTCCCGGCTCTTCGTACGGTCGACGAGCTGGTCGGGCACGACGAGCGTGCCGGGTCCGTGGTCCTCGCGCAGTCCGCCGACGGCGCAGGGCCCGAGGATCTGCCGCACGCCGACGGAGCGCAGGGCCCAGAGGTTGGCGCGGTAGTTGATCCGGTGCGGCGGGAGGGTGTGGCTCCGCCCGTGCCGGGGGAGGAAGGCGACCTGCCGGCCGCCGATCGCGCCGAGGAAGAGGGAGTCGCTGGGGCGGCCGTACGGGGTGTCGACGGTCACCTCGGTGACGTCGTCCAGGAAGGAGTAGAAGCCGGAGCCGCCGATCACGCCGATATCCGCGTACACGTCATGGTTGACCATGCCGGTCACCCTACGCAGGGCGGTCCGGGCGGGTCACGCCGCGCGGGCCGGTCCGGGCGGGTGACGTCGCGTGGGGAGGCCCGGTCCGGTCGCGTCGCGCGGGGCCGGTCCGGGCCGGTCGCCCGTGCGCGGGGCGGGCGGCCCGTGCCCGGTCACCTCGCAGGCCCCCGGGGCGCGTCCCGGGCCCCCGGAAACGCCGAGTGCCCCGTCCGCGCGGGGCGGCGGGGCACTCGGGGGCGCGACGGGTCAGGCGGCCGAGCTTCCGGTGCTCGACGAGGACGTCGAGGAGGCGGAGGAGGACGACGACGCGGTCGACGCGGCGGGCTTGGAGTCCGAGGAAGAGGACGTCGTGGACGTCGTCGTCGAGGACTTCGACGAGGCCGGCGAGCTGCTGGACGACGAGCCGCGGCTGTCGTTCCGGTAGAAGCCGGAACCCTTGAACACGATGCCGACGGCCGAGAACACCTTCTTCAGGCGTCCGTTGCAGCCGGGGCACTCGGTCAGGGCGTCATCGGTGAACTTCTGCACCGCCTCGAGGCCTTCGCCGCACTCGGTGCACTGGTACTGGTAGGTCGGCACTTGACTTCCTCCTGGCACTCACACTCATCGAGTGCTAACGACGATCCATAGTGACGTATTCCGGGGGATCAGTCCACCGTCACCGGCACGCGGTGACCGATGCCACGTGCCGCGACCCGGCTCGCCTCGCGCGGCCGGAGCCGCGAGCGCAGGGCGAGCAGCGTGGCCAGGGCGAGGGCCGTGCCCGCCATCGGGACCAGGAATCCGGTGCTCGCGCCGTGGGCGTCGGCGAGGCGGCCGGCGACCGTGACGGCGGCGGCCTGGCCGAGGGCGACGGCGCCGGTGAGCCAGGTGAAGGCCTCGGTGCGGGCCGTGGCGGGGATCAGGGTCTCGACGATGGTGTAGCCGGTGATCAGGGCGGGGGCGATGCACAGGCCGACGACGAGGCCGAGGGCGGCGAGGAGCAGCACCGAGTGGGTGGTCCACAGCAGTGAGGCGGCGACCGTGAGGCCGGCGTAGCCCATGATCAGGCGGCGGCGGGGGCCGGTCTTCCAGGCGACGGCGCCCATGGCGATGCCGGCGAGCATGTTGCCGGCGGCGAAGATCCCGTACAGGAGGCCGTTGGCGCCGGGGTTGCCGATCTCCTCGGTGAAGGCGGTGAGGGAGACCTGCATGCCGCCGAAGACGGACCCGATGCCGAGGAAGGCGACGACGAGGACGCGCACGCCGGGGATGGACAGGGCCGAGCGGCGGGGTTCGCCGCCGAGGTGACCGGCGGCCGCGGCGATGCCGTACGCGGGCTGGGTGGCGCTCTGGGCGGCGAAGAACAGGCCGCCGACGAGGGTGAGGACGGCCTCGGCGATCAGTCCGGCGGCGGGGTGGACGCCGGTGCACAGGGCGGTGGCGAGCACGGGGCCGACGACGAAGGTGAACTCGTCCGTGACGGACTCGAAGGCGGCGGCCGTCGGCATCAGGGGGGTGCCGTCGAGCTTGGCGGCCCAGCGGGCGCGGACCATGGGTCCGACCTGGGGCACGGAGGCGCCGGCCGGGACGGCGGCCAGGAACAGGGCCCAGAGCGGGGCGCCGCCGAGGGCGAGGACGACGAGCAGGGAGACGGCCGCGGTGTGGACGAGGACGCCGGGGATCAGGACGGCGCGCTGTCCGAAGCGGTCGGCGAGCTTGCCGCTCTGCGGGGCGAAGAGGGCCATGGAGACACCGGTGACGGCGGCGACGGCGCCGGCGCTGCCGAAGGATCCGGTGGTGTGCTGCACGAGCAGGACGATGCCGATGGTCAGCATCGCGAAGGGCTGCCTGGCCGCGAAGCCGGGGAGCAGGAAGGACAGCGCACCGGGGGTGCGCAGGAGCTGCCCGTAGCCGGGCCGCTTGTCCGAGATGACCGTGGACGCCACGGTCCTTGCCTTTCTGCCGCCTGGTAGCGCGCCCCGGCACGGTGGTGCTGCGGGTGTCGCCGAGAGCTGTCCTCATGCGCGTTACTGCGGTAGATACCGGGCCTGCCCCACGGTGGGGGGCCGCCACGGCCGCCATACGGTCGCGCCAGCTCTGCGTCAGGCAGAGTTGGTTCGATCTGGTGTGCCTTCATGGTACAGGGAGGAGCGTCTTCCCGCCTGGGAAAACGCTCCCGCACCTGAATTAATGCCTGGGATTAACCGGATGTTCTCTTGTTGCCGCCGTGGCCGGTCCGGTGTCCACCGCTGCCCGGCAGGTGGAAGCGTCCGGAGGCGGCGGGCGCCGAGGCGGCCGTGGCGCCTCCGGTCCCGAGCCAGCCGGCGAGCTTGCCGCCCTGTCCGACGGCCCGCAGCCGCCGCTCGGTGGCGTCCCGGACGGGGTCGGTGGCGACGACGAGGAGTTCGTCGCCGTGCCGCAGGACGGTCGCGGGGCCCGGTACGAAGCTGGCGTCCTCGCGTACGACGAGGGTGACGGCGGCTCCGGCCGGGAGGCGCAGTTCGGCGACCTCGACGCCGTGCATCCGGGAGCCCTCCGGGATGGCGACGGAGAGCAGGTGTCCGCGGAGCCGTTCCAGCGGGGCGGATTCGACGCCCAGGTCGGCGGCCTCGGCGGAGTCGCCCAGCTTGAGCGCCCTGGCCAGCCAGGGCAGCGTGGGGCCCTGGACGAGGGTGTAGACGACGACGAGCACGAAGACGATGTTGAAGATCCGCTCGCTGCCCTCGATCTGCGACACCATCGGGATGGTGGCGAGGATGATGGGGACGGCTCCGCGCAGGCCGGCCCAGGACATCAGGGCCTGCTCCTGCCAGGGGATCCGGAAGGGCAGCAGGCTGACCAGGACCTCCATGGGCCGGGCGACGACCGTCAGGACGAGGCCGATGACGACGGCGGGCCAGAAGTCGTGGCCGAGCTCGTGCGGGGTGACGAGCAGGCCGAGCAGGACGAACATGCCGATCTGGGCGATCCAGCCGAGTCCCTCGGCGAAGCCCCGGTTCGCGGGGGCGTGCGGCAGCTTGGCGTTGCCGAGGACCATCGAGGCCAGGTAGACGGCGAGGAAGCCGGAGCCGTGGGCCATGGCGCCGGCGGCGTACGCGCTGACGGCGATGGCCATGACGGCGATCGGGTAGAGGCCGGAGGCGGGCAGGGCCACGTGCCGCAGGCCGTAGGCGCCGACGAAGCCGACCGCGAGGCCGACGGCGACGCCGATGGCGAGTTCGAGCGCGATCTCCCCGACGAGGACGTACCAGTGGTCGACCGGTCCCGCGGTGGAGAAGGCGACGACGAGGATGACGACGGGGGCGTCGTTGAAGCCGGACTCGGCCTCCAGGACGCCGGTGACCCGCGAGGGGAGGGGCACCTTGCGCAGTACGGAGAAGACCGCGGCGGCGTCGGTCGAGGAGACGACGGCGCCGATGATCAGGGCCTGCCGCCAGTCGAGGCCGACGAGGTAGTGGGCGCCCGCGGCGGTGATGCCGACGCTGACGGCGACGCCGACGGTGGAGAGGACGACCGCGGCGGGGAGCGCCGGCTTGATCTCCTTCCACTTCGTGCCGAGACCGCCCTCGGCGAGGATCACGACGAGCGCGGCATAGCCGATGACCTGCGTCAGTTCCGCGTTGTCGAAGGCGACGTTGCCGATGCCGTCCTGCCCCATCGCGATGCCGATGCCCAGGTAGAGCAGCAGGCTGGGGAGCCCGCTGCGGGAGGAGATCCGCACGGCCGCGACGGCCACGAGCAGGACGAGGGAGCAGACGAGCAGGAGTTCGTTGAGCTGGTGGACAGTCAGTGGCCGTTCCTTCCCCTCACGTGCGGCTGGATCGTTCCTCCAGCGGCCGGTACTTCGTTACCTTACCTAATCTTTAACGCTTTCTTGACGCCCTCTTTGCATGTCCTCGCCCACCAGTACGGTTCTCTTCCTGACACCGCGTCCGGGCCGTCCGGACGCTGCGCCTAAGGTTGCTCCCGTACTCCAGGACCACCCTGCCCCTCGAAGGACAGCGATGCCCTCCAACACGACCGCGCCCCCCGGCAAGAAGACCGCCAAGAAGAAAGGGCGGCGCGCCCGCCTGCTCCTCCTCGTCCTGGTCGTCGCCCTGGTCGCGGGCATCGGCTTCGGCGGGTACTGGGGAGTCAGCACCGTCCGGGCCTCGTTCCCGCAGACGACCGGCGAGATCCGCCTCGACAAGCTCTCCGCCGACGTGGAGGTGAAGCGGGACGCGAACGGCGTCCCGCAGATCTACGCCGACAACGAGACGGACCTCTTCCGCGCCCAGGGCTACGTCCAGGCGCAGGACCGCTTCTACGAGATGGACGTCCGCCGGCACGTGACCGCGGGCCGCCTCTCCGAGATGTTCGGCGAGAGCCAGGTCGACACCGACGCCTTCCTGCGCACGCTCGGCTGGCGCCGGGTCGCGCAGCAGGAGTACGACGAGGTCCTGTCGCCGGAGACGAAGAAGTACCTCCAGGCGTACGCGGACGGCGTCAACGCCTACCTGAAGGACCACGCGAAGCCGGCCGACGTCTCGGTCGAGTACGCGGCGCTGGCGCTGACCAACGACTACGCGATCGAGCCCTGGACCCCGGTCGACTCGGTGGCCTGGCTCAAGGCGATGGCCTGGGACCTGCGCGGCAACATGCAGGACGAGATCGACCGCTCGCTCATGACGAGCCGGCTCAGCGCGCAGCAGATCAAGCAGCTGTACCCCGAGTACCCGTACGCGCTCCACCAGCCGATCGTGGACAAGGGCGCCGTCGACGAGTCCACCGGGAAGTTCGACCCGAAGGCCGAGGCCACCGAGGAGGACGGGACGACGACCGGGGACACCCCGGGCTCGGGCCCCGGCGGCTCCGGCGGCGGCGTGGCCTCCCAGCTCGGCGCGCTCTCCGAGGTCCTCGACACGGTCCCGGCGCTGCTCGGCCCGAACGGCAACGGCATCGGCTCGAACTCCTGGGTCGTCGCCGGGCAGTACACGACCTCCGGCAAGCCGCTGCTCGCCAACGACCCGCACCTCGCGCCCCAGCTGCCGTCCCTCTGGTACCAGATGGGCCTGCACTGCCGCTCGGTCTCGGCGACCTGCCGCTACGACGTCGCCGGCTACACCTTCTCCGGCATGCCCGGCGTGATCATCGGCCACAACGACAAGATCGCCTGGGGCCTCACCAACCTCGGCGCCGACGTGACCGACCTCTACCTGGAGAAGATCGGCCCCGACGGCTACCTCGTCGACGGCAAGGTCAAGCCCTTCGTCAGCCGCGAGGAGACCATCAAGGTCGCCGGCGGCTCCGACCGGAAGATCACCGTCCGGTCCACCGAGCGCGGGCCGCTCGTCTCCGACCGCTCCTCCGAACTGGAGCAGGTCGGCCAGACGGCGCCCGTCGGCAACGCCGCCCCCGACCGGGGCACCGGCTACGGCGTCTCGCTCCAGTGGACGGCGCTCCAGCCGGGCAGGTCGATGGACGCGATCTTCGCGCTCGACCGCGCCAAGGACTTCACCACCTTCCGGGCCGCCGCGAAGAACTTCGAGGTGCCCTCCCAGAACCTGATCTACGCCGACACCGAGGGCAACATCGGCTACCAGTCGCCCGGCAAGATCCCGCAGCGCGCCAAGGGCGACGGCACCCTGCCCGCGCCCGGCTGGGACTCCTCGTACCGCTGGAAGGGATACATCCCCTTCGACCGGCTGCCCTACGAGTACAACCCGGAGCGCGGCTACATCGTCACCGCGAACCAGGCCGTGATCGACGGGAAGAACTACCCCGACCTGCTCACCAAGGACTGGGGCTACGGCTCGCGCAGCCAGCGGATCAACGACCTCATCGAGTCGAAGACCAAGGACGGCGGCAAGATCTCGCCGGACGACATGCGGACCATGCAGACCGACAACCGCAGCGAGATCGCGACCCTGCTCAACCCGCTCCTGCTGAAGATCGACATCGCGGACCCGTCGGTCCGCGAGGCGCAGAAGCTGCTGGAGGGCTGGGACTACACCCAGGAGCCCGACTCGGCCGCCGCCGCCTACTTCAACGCGGTCTGGCGCAACGTCCTCAAGCTCGCCTTCGGGAACAAGCTGCCCAAGGAGCTGCGCGCCGAGGGCGACTGCATCAACGTCCTCCCGGCCCAGGCCACCGGACCCGTCGACGAGCAGAACAAGCTCGTCCGCGAGTGCGGCGAGCGCGACCCCGACTCGGCGCAGCCGGACGGCGGCGACCGCTGGTACGAGGTGGTCCGCCCGCTCCTGAAGCAGGAGAAGAACGAGTGGTGGACGACCCCCGGCAGCCGCACCGACGCGGCCACCGAGACGCGTGACCAGCTGCTCGCCCGGGCCATGAAGGACGCCCGCTGGGAGCTGACCGCCAAGCTCGGCAAGGACGTCTCCACCTGGAGCTGGGGCCGGCTGCACCAGCTGACCCTGAAGAACCAGACCCTCGGCACCGCGGGCCCCGGTGTGGTGCAGCAGCTCCTCAACCGCGGCCCGTGGAACCTGGGCGGAGGCGAGGCGGCCGTCGACGCCACCGGCTGGAACGCGGCCGGCGGCTACGACGTCATCTGGGTCCCGTCGATGCGGATGGTCGTCAACGTCGGCGACTGGGACAAGTCCCGCTGGGTCAACCTGACCGGCGCCTCCGGGCACGCCTTCCACTCGAACTACACCGACCAGACGGACGCCTGGGCGAAGGGCGAGCTGTACGACTGGGCCTACGGCAAGGCGGCGGTCGACGCGACGACGAAGGACACGCTCACGCTGAAGCCCTGATCAGGGGCGGAAGCGGGTGACCCCGGCCGGGGTCACCACCGCGTGCACGGGGTGGTCGTGCGGTTCCTCCGGGACCCGCGCGACCACCTCGTCCGCGTAGAGGAGCACCACCAGGGCCGGATCCACGCCCGCGCGGGCGAGCCGGGCCAGGACCCGGTCGTACGAGCCGCCGCCCCGCCCGAGCCGCATCCCGCGCCCGTCGACGGCGAGGCCCGGCAGCAGCACGGTGTCGGCGGCGCACACGGCCTCGGGGCCGAGCCGGGGCCCGGTGGGCTCCAGGAGGCCGCGGCCGGCCCGCGCGAGCGCCTCGCGGCCCTCGTACGCCGCCCAGTCCAGGTCGTTGTCGGGCAGCAGGACGGGGAGCAGGACCCGCACCCCGCGCGCGTGGAGGGCGTCGAGGAGGGCGCGGGTGCCCGGCTCGCGGCCGACGGAGACATAGGCGGCGACGGTGGCGGCTCCGGCGAGTTCGGCCAGTTCCATTCCCCGCCGGGCGAGGGATTCGGCCGTGTCCGCGAGGGAGTCGGGGGTGAGCGCGGATCGGGCGGCCAGAAGTCGGCTGCGCAGCACGCTCTTTTCGGACAACTCCGGTGTCATGACGGCCCTCTGTACGGTCGTGAAATTCTCGTAACTATCTTTATGCCAAGAAAGTTAACCGAAGTCACATCTTCTTCTCATTCCGAGTGGCTAAGGTGCTCCGCATGAATCTGTCGCTCCCCAGGCTCGGCCGGATCAGCAAGGCTGTCATCCCCGCTGCCGGTCTCGGTACACGCTTCCTCCCCGCGACCAAGGCGACGCCGAAGGAGATGCTGCCGGTCGTCGACAAGCCGGCCATCCAGTACGTCGTCGAGGAGGCCGTCGCGGCCGGTCTCTCCGACGTCCTGATGATCACCGGCCGGAACAAGCGTCCGCTGGAGGACCACTTCGACCGGAACTACGAGCTGGAGGAGGCCCTGATCCGCAAGGGCGACGGCGAACGCCTCTCCAAGGTCCAGGAGTCCAGCGACCTGGCCACCATGCACTACGTCCGCCAGGGCGCCCCGCGCGGCCTCGGGCACGCCGTGCTCTGCGCCGCCCCGCACGTCGGCGACCAGCCCTTCGCGGTGCTCCTCGGCGACGACCTGATCGACCCGCGCGATCCGCTGCTCGCGCGGATGGTGGAGGTCCAGGAGCGGGAGGGCGGGAGCGTCATCGCCCTGATGGAGGTGGAGCCCTCCCAGATCCACCTCTACGGCTGCGCCGCCGTGGAGGCGACCGCCGACTCCGACGTCGTGCAGGTGACGGACCTGGTCGAGAAGCCGGATCCGGGCGAGGCGCCCAGCAACTACGCGATCATCGGCCGCTACGTCCTGGATCCGGCCGTCTTCGACACCCTGCGGGAGACCGAGCCGGGCCGGGGCGGCGAGATCCAGCTGACCGACGCCCTTCAGAAACTGGCCTCCGACGAGAAGATCGGCGGCCCGGTGCACGGCGTCGTGTTCAAGGGGCGCCGCTATGACACCGGTGACCGCGGCGACTATCTGCGTGCCATTGTCAGACTCGCGTGCGAACGTGAAGATCTGGGACCGGACTTCCGGGCCTGGCTCCGGAGATACGTCAGCGAGGAGATGTAGCACCTTGAGCAGCAGCGCGGCACCGTCGCCGTCCCACGACGACCACGAGAAGCACGACCACGGGGAGGGGGTCGCGGACCCCTGTGCGGGCCCGGCCCGCGGCCTGTGGTCCGTCGACGAGCACCTCGACGACATCCTCGCGACGGTCTCCCCGCTCGAACCGATCGAGTTGCAGCTCCTCGACGCCCAGGGCTGCGTCCTGGTCGAGGACGTCACGGTGCCGGCCGCGCTGCCGCCCTTCGACAACAGCTCCATGGACGGATACGCGGTCCGGGTCGCCGATGTCGCCGGGGCCACCGAGGAGTTCCCCGCCGTCCTCACCGTCATCGGCGACGTCGCCGCCGGCGCCGGCGGCCTGCCCGAGGTCGGCCCCGGCCAGGCGGCCCGGATCATGACCGGCGCCCCGCTGCCGCCCGGCGCCGAGGCCGTCGTCCCCGTCGAGTGGACCGACGGCGGTACGGGCGGGGGCGCGGCCACCGGCATGACCGCCGCCAGCGCCGCCCCCGAGGGCTCCGCCGGCGAGGTCAGGGTCCACCGGTCCGCCGAGGCCGGCGCCCACGTCCGCAGGGCGGGCAGCGACGTGCGGGCCGGGGAGCTCGCCCTCGCGGCGGGCACGGTCCTGGGGCCGCCGCAGATCGGCCTGCTCGCCGCGATCGGCCGGGGCACCGTCAGGGTCCGCCCCCGCCCGCGCGTGGTCGTCCTGTCCACCGGCAGCGAGCTCGTCCAGCCCGGCGAGCCGCTGGGCGAGGGCCAGATCCACGACTCGAACAGCTTCGCGCTCGCCGCCGCCGCGCGGGACGCGGGCGCCCTGGCCTACCGGGTGGGGGCCGTCGCCGACGACGCCGAGTCGCTGCGCGCCACCATCGAGGACCAGCTCATCCGGGCCGACCTGCTCGTGACCACGGGCGGGGTGAGCGTCGGCGCCTACGACGTGGTGAAGGAGGCGCTGTCCGCCGACGGGCAGGTCGACTTCCGCAAGCTGGCCATGCAGCCGGGCAAGCCGCAGGGCTTCGGCGCCGTCGGAGCCGAGCAGATCCCGCTGCTCGCCCTGCCGGGCAACCCGGTCTCCTCGTACGTCTCCTTCGAGCTCTTCGTGCGCCCCGCGATCCGCGCCCTGATGGGCGTCGAGGACCTGCACCGGCCCCGGGTGCGGGCGCTGCTCGCCGCCGACGCGGCCGTGTCGTCCCCGGCGGGCCGCCGGCAGTTCCTCCGCGGCACGTACGACCCGGAGGCGGGCACCGTCACACCCGTGGGGGGTGCCGGATCCCACCTGATCGCGGCCCTCGCGCACGCGGACTGCCTGCTCGTGGTCCCCGAGGAGACGGAGAGCGTCGCGCCGGGCACCGAGCTGGAAGTGGTCCTCCTCGGCTGAGGGGGCGAGGGTGGGGGTACGGTGTCGTCCTTCACACAGCGACCGGGAGTGTCACGGCCATGAGCACGCAGCAAGGTCTCACCCACATCGACGAGGCGGGCGCGGCCCGCATGGTCGACGTATCGGCGAAGGACGTCACGTCCCGCACCGCCCGCGCCAGCGGGCGGGTCCTCGTCTCGCCGCGCGTGATCGAGCTGCTGCGCGGCGAGGGCGTCCCGAAGGGCGACGCGCTCGCCACCGCCCGCATCGCGGGGATCATGGGCGCCAAGAAGACCCCCGACCTCATCCCGCTCTGCCACCCGCTGGCCGTCTCGGGCGTCACCCTTGACCTGGCGGTCGCGGACGACGCCGTCGAGATCCTGGCGACCGTCAGGACGACGGACCGCACCGGCGTCGAGATGGAGGCCCTGACGGCCGTCTCGGTGGCGGCCCTCACCGTCGTCGACATGATCAAGGCGGTCGACAAGGGCGCGGTCATCTCCGACGTACGGGTGGAGGAGAAGACGGGCGGCAAGTCGGGCCACTGGACGAGGGCCGAGGCGTGACCGGCGCGGGCCGGGAGCCGGGGGCGCACGAGCACGGCGGGGCGCTGACCGGCCCGTACACCGCGCTGGTCGTCACCGCCTCCAACCGGGCTTCGGCCGGGGTGTACGAGGACAAGGGCGGGCCCCTGATCGCCGAGGGGCTGACGGCCCTGGGCTTCGCCGTGGACGGCCCCCGGGTCGTGCCGGACGGGGCGCCGGTCGAGGCGGCGCTGCGCGAGGGCGTCGCCGCCGGGTACGACGTCATCGTCACCACCGGCGGTACGGGCATCTCGCCCACCGACGAGACCCCCGAGGTGACCCGCCGGGTCCTGGAGCGGGAGATCCCCGGCATCCCGGAGGCGATCCGCGCGTACGGCCGCGAGAAGGTCCCGACGGCGGCGCTCTCGCGCGGTCTGGCCGGGGTCGCGGGCGGCACGCTGATCGTGAACCTGCCGGGGTCCCCCGGCGGGGTGCGGGACGGGCTCGCCGTCCTGGAGCCGCTCCTGCGCCATGCCGTCGACCAGATCCGCGGCGGCGACCACCCGAGAGCGTCGTGATCCCGTCCTGGCCGGCGGTCCTCGTCGACGGCGAAGTGCTGCTCCGCCCGATAAAGATGCGCGACCAGGCGGCCTGGCGCGAGGTGAACCGGCGCAACCGCGAGTGGCTGCGGCCCTGGGAGGCGACGGTGCCGCCGGCACCGCCCGGTGCGCCGGTCGCCCAGCGTCCGACGTACCGCCAGATGGTGCGCCACCTGCGGTCGGAGGCGAACGCCGGGCGGATGCTGCCCTTCGTCATCGAGTACCGGGGGCGGCTCGTCGGCCAGTTGACGGTGGCCGGGATCACCTGGGGCTCCATGTGCTCGGGGCACGTGGGGTACTGGGTGGACAGCGAGGTGGCCGGGCGCGGGGTGATGCCGACGGCGGTGGCGCTCGCCGTCGACCACTGCTTCCGCACGGTCGGGCTGCACCGCATGGAGGTGTGCATCCGTCCGGAGAACGGGCCCTCGCGCCGGGTGGCCGAGAAGCTCGGCTTCCGCGAGGAGGGCCTGCGGCCGAGGTATCTCCACATCGACGGCGCCTGGCGGGACCATCTGGTGTTCGCGCTGACGGCGGAAGAGGTGCCGGAAGGGCTGCTGCGGCGCTGGCACCACACGAGAATGCAATAAGTGTTCGAATTCCATCGCCAGTTGACGGTCAATCGATTGGAACAATCACAAAAAAGTTCAGTGATATCAGCCAGATCGTGCGACACACCGGGCCAATTGGCCGATGCGTGTTACAGAACCCCTCTACCGTGTGAGGCGTGAGCAGCAGCGGCCTCATCTACGCAGTCATCGTCGGGGCCTGGGCCGCCTACTTGGTGCCGATGTGGCTCCGCAGGCAGGACGAGTTGAACGAAGCCCGTCCGACGGAACGCTTCAGCACCGCCATCCGGCTGCTTTCCGGACGGGCGGGCATGGAGCGCCGGTACGCCAGGGAGCTGAAGCAGCGGGACCGTACGGCGGAGGGACCGACGCCCGACGTGGACCCGGACGCGGAGACCGAGCATCTCAGCTCGGTCGACGTCCGGGCCTTCTCCGCGCCCGCGGCCAGGACGGAAGCGCGCCTGGAACTCCCGGAGCCCGATCCTGAACCGGCCCCGCACCCGGCCCCGGCACACCCCGCCCCGCACCGCCCCGCACCGGGCGCCGCCGAGCGGGCCCGCAGAGGCAAGGTCCTCGCGCGGCGCCGCCGGGTCACCACCCTCCTCTTCGCCGTGTTCACCCTCGGCGCGGTGGTCGCGGCCGTCGGCGGCGTCCCCTTCCTGTGGGCGCCCGCGGTCCCCGCGCTGCTCCTCAGCGCGTACATCGTGCACCTGCGGGTCCAGGAGCGACGGCGCTTCGTGTACGTGATGGACCGGCGCCGCGCCGAGGCCGCCGCCGCCCGTCTGCGCGAGAGCCGGCGCCCGGCCCCGACGCCGGAGCCCGAGGCCGACGCGGCCCCGATGGCCCCGGCGCTCTCCCCGCAGGAGGCGGACCGGCGGGCCCTGGTCGAGCAGACCGACCACGCGGAGTGGGTGGACCAGCAGCGCGAGCGCGGCCCGGCCCGGGGCGACAGCTGGGACCCGGTCCCGGTGCCGCTCCCCACGTACGTCACCGCCCCGGTCGCCCCGCGCGCCACGAGCGGCATCGACATCACGGACCCGGAGACCTGGAGCGCGGCCCGCTCCTCGACCGTCGCCGACCCGGCTCCGGCCCCGTCCCCGGCGCCCCGGCAGCGCACCCCGCAGCCCCGGCCCGGCCGCACCCCGCTCTTCGACCAGTACGCGGACGACGACCGCCCCCGGGCGGCCAACGAATGACCCCGGCCGGGGGCCGCGAGGGCCCCCGGCTGACCTGCGGGGGAAGCGATTTTTGTTCTTCCCGATCGGGATGCTAATGTTTCACACGTCGCAAGGGCCTGTGGCGCAGTCTGGTAGCGCACCTCGTTCGCATCGAGGGGGTCTGGGGTTCAAATCCCCACAGGTCCACAGACACGGGAATCCCGTCCGATCGAAAGATCGGGCGGGATTTCTGCTTTCCCGGACTCGGCCGGTCGGCCCGCGCTCCAGGGCGCGGGCCCGACGGTGCGTCAGGTCAGGGGCTTCGCGAAGCAGCGGCTGTTGGGGTAGTCGCGGTAGTGGCCGAACTTCGCGCAGGGGGTGTAGCCGCTGGAGGTGTAGAGGGCTATCGCCTCCGGCTGGGCGGTGCCGGTCTCCAGGACCATGCGGGTGCGGCCGGCGGCACGGGCGTCGGCCTCCAGGGCCGCGAGGACGCGGCGGGCCAGGCCCAGGCCGCGGGCCTCGGGGACCACGTACATGCGCTTCAGCTCGGCGTCGCCGTCCGCGTAGCCCTCGTCGTTCGCGTCCTGGGTGCGCCAGCCGCCCGAGGCGACCGGGCGGCCCTCGGGGTCGTACACGAGGAGGTAGAGACCGCGCGGCGGGACGAACATTCCGGCGTCCAGCGGTGTGACATCGCCCTCGTCGTCGTAGCGGACGGCGTACTCCGCCTGGACCGCGTCTTCGAGCTTGACGGCGTCGGGGTGGTCATAAGGCGTGGGCTGGATGTTCATACGGTGAAGTGTATATGTGTGCATGGGGGTGGTGTCGGTATTCTCCCGGGATGCTCACTGTGACGTCCGTGAATGTCAATGGTCTCCGCGCCGCAGCCAAGAAGGGCTTCGTCGAGTGGCTGGCGGCCACCTCCGCCGACGCCGTCTGCCTCCAGGAGGTCCGCGCCGAGGAGGCGCAGCTGCCCGAGGAGGTGCGCAGCCCCGAGGGCTGGTTCACCGTGCACGCCCCCGCCGCCGCCAAGGGGCGCGCCGGAGTGTCGCTCTACACCCGGCGCGAGCCCGACGCCGTCCGCGTCGGCTTCGGCTCCGCCGAGTTCGACACCAGCGGCCGGTACGTCGAGGCCGACCTGCCCGGTGTGACCGTCGCCAGCCTCTACCTGCCCTCCGGCGAGGTCGGCACCGAGCGCCAGGACGAGAAGTACCGGTTCATGGGCGAGTTCCTGCCCTACCTCAAGGACCTCCGGGCCCGCGCGGCCGCCGACGGACGCGAGGTCGTCGTCTGCGGCGACTGGAACATCGCCCACCGCGAGGCCGACCTCAAGAACTGGAAGGCCAACCGGAAGAACGCCGGCTTCCTGCCCGAGGAGCGGGAGTGGCTCGGGAGGGTCCTCGACGAGGGCGACGGCGGCTACGTCGACGTCGTGCGGGAGCTCCACCCCGACCAGGACGGGCCCTACTCCTGGTGGTCCTACCGGGGGCGCGCCTTCGACAACGACAGCGGCTGGCGCATCGACTACCAGATGGCCACCCCCGGACTCGCTGCCAGGGCCGTCAAGGCCCACGTCGAGCGCGCCGCCACGCACGAGGAGCGCTGGAGCGACCACGCCCCCGTGACCGCCGTCTACGAGAGGTAGCCGGCTCCCGCGCCCGGACGGGGCCGGACCTGGCGGGCGGTCACGAGGACGTCCCGGGGGCCTCGCCCAGGCGCCGGTCCAGGGCCATCGACAGCTCGGCCTCGACGACGCTCTTGGCGAGCGGGCGCAGCCGCCACAGGTCGTCGCCCTGCGCGTGGGTGCGCAGGAGCTCGGTGAAGAGCGCGGCGAGTGCGTCGGCGTGCTCGCGGACGCGGCTGCCCGCCTTGAGGACCTCGGCGAGCGGGACGCCCTCCCGGACCAGGGCGGCGGAGACGTCGAGCAGCCGGCGGCTGATGTGGATGATCTCCTCGCCGTCGGTGACGAGGTAGCCGAGGTCGAGGGCGGCCGCCAGGTTCTCGGCGGTGACCTCGCCGGCGAAGTGGTCGGCGAGCTCCTCGGGGGTGAGGCGGACCGGCTCCTCCTCGGAGGGGGCGGGGAGCGCGAGGACCTCGCGGACGTTGCGGCCGCTCTCGAAGGCGGTGGTGAGGTCGGCGATGCCGTTGAGGGTGTGGCCCCGCTCCAGGAGGGCGGCGATGGTGCGGAGCCGGGCCAGGTGGCCGTCGTCGTACCAGGCGATGCGGCCCTCGCGGCGGGGCGGCGGGATCAGGCCGCGCTCGCGGTAGAAGCGCAGGGTGCGCACGGTGATGCCGGCGGTGGAGGCGAGCTCCTCCATGCGGTACTCGCGGTGCGCGGGGGCGGCGCCGTCCGTGGTGACGGTGGGCGCGGAGGCGGGGGGCGCGGCGACGGCGGGCGTTCCTTCCGCAGCGCCGCCGGGTGTCCGGTGCGGGCCGCGGTCCGGCGTCCCGCCCGATGTGCCGCCCGGCGTCCCGCCCGTGGTGCCGCTCGTCGTCCGGCGTGGGCCGGGGTGCGGGGCACCGCCCGGCGCCCCGTTCCTGGTGTCGCCCGGGACCTCGGGTGGGCCTTCCTGTGCGCCCGTCTCGGGACGTGATCCTTCTGCCACACCCGCCAGCCTATGTTGTACCGCCGGTAACTTTCCCTCGTCGTACCCCTACCGCTCGGTAGGGAGCTGCTCTACAGTCCCGACTGTGCCAGTGATTGCTGGCGTAATCGTGGCCGGGCGCACGGGAGGCGGCATGGCGAAGCACGAGCAGGTCAAGGTGGCGGTGATCGGGTCGGGATTCGGCGGCATCGGGGCCGCCGTCCGGCTCCGCCGCGAGGGGGTCACCGACTTCGTCGTCCTGGAGCGGGCCGACTCCGTGGGAGGCGCCTGGCGCGACAACAGCTATCCCGGCTGCGCCTGCGACGTCCCGTCCCACCTCTACTCCTTCTCCTTCGCGCCCAACCCCGACTGGCCCAGGACCTTCTCCGGGCAGCGCCACATCCGCGCCTACCTGGAGCACGTCACCGACACCTTCGGGATCCGCCCCCACCTCCGCCTCGGCCACGAGATGCTGAAGGCCCGCTGGGACGCCGACACCCTGCGCTGGGAGATCGAGACCAGCGGCGGCACCTTCAGCGCCGAGGTCCTCGTCGCCGCCGCCGGGCCGCTCTCGGACCCGAGGATCCCCGACATCCCGGGCCTCGCCGACTTCCCCGGCAAGGTCTTCCACTCGGCCCGCTGGGACCACGACTACGACCTGCGCGGCAAGCGCGTCGCCATGGTCGGCACCGGCGCCTCCGCCATCCAGATCGTGCCCGAGATCCAGCGCGAGGTCGGCCGCCTCACCCTCTTCCAGCGCACGCCCCCCTGGGTCATGCCCCGCATGGACCGCTCGATCAGCGCCCCCGAGCGCTGGCTCCACCGCGCGCTCCCCGCCACGGCGACCCTGCGCCGGGGCATCCTCTGGGGCATCCGCGAGCTCCAGGTCGGCGCCTTCACCAAGCACCCGGGCGAGCTCGGCCTGGTCGAGAGGCTCGCCAAGGCGAACATCGCGCGCTCCATCAAGGACCCGGAGCTGCGGGCCAAGCTCACGCCCTCGTACCGCATCGGCTGCAAGCGGATCCTGC
This sequence comes from Streptomyces sp. NPDC002232, assembly GCF_042890295.1. Classification (NCBI taxonomy): domain Bacteria; kingdom Bacillati; phylum Actinomycetota; class Actinomycetes; order Kitasatosporales; family Streptomycetaceae; genus Streptomyces; species Streptomyces sp. NPDC002232. The sequence continues at coordinate 181,093 of NZ_JBIARV010000008.1, forward strand.
TCTCCAACACGTACTATCCGGCGCTCGCCCGGCCGAACGTGGACGTCGTCGCCTCCGGCCTGCGCGAGGTCCGCGGCTCGACCGTGGTCGCCGCCGACGGCACCGAGACCGAGGTCGACGCGATCGTCTTCGGCACCGGCTTCCACGTCACCGACATCCCGATCGCCGACCGGATCGTCGGCGCCGAGGGCCACACGCTCGCCGAGTCCTGGAAGGACGGGGTCCAGGTGCTGCGCGGCGCCACCGCGGGCGGCTTCCCCAACCTCATGATGATCATCGGGCCGAACACCGGCCTCGGGAACTCCTCGATGATCCTCATGATCGAGTCCCAGCTGAACTACCTGGCCGACTACCTCCGCCAGCTCAAGGTGCTCGGCGGCCGGGCCGCCCTCGCCGTCCGCCCCTCCGCCGTCGGCGCCTGGAACCGCAAGGTCCAGTCCCGGATGGAGCGCACCGTGTGGAAGGCCGGCGGCTGCGACAGCTGGTACCTCGACGCGAACGGCCGCAACACCACCCTGTGGCCCGGCACCACCGCCGAGTTCCGGCGCGAGACCCGGCAGGTCGACCTCTCCGAGTACGAGGTGATCCGGGCGCCCAAGCCCGCGCCGGCGCCCCAGGCCCCCACCGCCCGGAAGAAGAAGGAGACCGCCAAGTGACGCTCCACAGCCTGCCCGCGCCCCGCGCGCTCACCGCCGTCTCCGCCGACGGCACTCCGGTCCACGTCGAGGTGTACGGCCCCGAGGGCGCGCCCGCCGTCGTCCTCGCCCACGGCTGGACCTGCTCGATCGCCTTCTGGGCCGAGCAGATACGGGCGCTCGCCGCCGACCACCGGGTCATCGCCTACGACCAGCGCGGCCACGGCAGGTCCCCGGCGCCGGCCGCCGACCGGGGCGCCGGCTACTCCACGACGGCGCTCGCCGACGACCTGGAGGCGGTGCTCGCGGCGACCCTCGGCCCCGGCGAGCGGGCCGTCCTGGCCGGACACTCCATGGGCGGCATGACGGTCATGGCCGCGGCCGGGCGGCCCGGGTTCCGGGAGCACGCCGCCGCCGTCCTGCTCTGCTCCACCGGGCCCTCGCGGCTGACCGCCGAGGCCACCGTCGTACCGCTGCGGCCCGGCGGCCTGCGCAGCCGGCTGACCGCGGCCGTCCTCGGCTCGAAGGCCCCGCTCGGCCCGGTGAACGCCGTCTCGAAGAAGGTCCTGAAGTACGCGACGATGGGACCGGGTTCGGCGCCCGAGCGGGTCGAGGCCTGTGCCCGGATCGTGCACGCCTGCCCGCGCGGCGCCCGGCACGGCTGGTCGCACGTCCTGGCCGGACTCGACCTGGAGGCGGGACTGCGGGAGCTGCGGCTGCCGGTGGCCGTGCTCGTCGGCACCGCCGACCGGCTCACCCCTGCCGTCCACGCGCGGGGGATGGCGGAGGCGCTGCCGCACTGCACGGGACTCGTCGAGCTGGCCGGCATGGGCCACATGACGCCGGTGGAGGCCCCCGAGGCCGTCACCGCGCAGATCCGTGAACTGACCCTCACGTACCTGGGCGTGAAGTCCGGGGACCAGGAGAAGGAGAAGCAGGCATGAGCAGGGTGAGCCTGGAAGGACAGGTCGCGGTCGTCACCGGCGGGGCCCGGGGGGTCGGGGAGCTCCTCGCCCGCAAGCTGTCCGCGCGCGGCGCGCGGATCGCGCTCGTCGGCCTGGAGCCGGAGCAGCTGAAGGAGGTCGCCGGGCGGCTGCACACCGAGGCCGACTGGTGGCACGCCGACGTCACCGACCACGAGGCGATGGCCCGGGTGGCCGCCGAGGTGAAGGAACGGTTCGGGAAGGTCGACATCGTCGTCGCCAACGCCGGTGTCGCGTCGGGCGGTCCGTTCGTCGACTCCGATCCGGCCGCCTGGCGGCGGGTCATCGAGGTCAACCTGATCGGCGGGGCGGTGACCGGACGGGCGTTCCTGCCGGTCCTCATGGAGTCCCGGGGGTACTTCCTCCAGATCGCCTCGCTCGCGGCCATCACCCCGGCCCCGATGATGACGGCGTACTGCGCCTCCAAGTCGGGCGTCGAGGCCTTCGCGCACAGTCTGCGCGCCGAGGTCGCGTACAAGGGCGTGAAGGTGGGCGTCGGTTACCTGTCCTGGACCGACACGGACATGGTGCGGGGCGCGGACCAGGACGACGTGATGAAGGAGCTGCGGCAGCGGCTGCCGTGGCCCTCGAACCGCACCTATTCGCTCGGTCCGGCCGTCGACCGGATCGTGGCCGGCATCGAGCGGCGCTCGGCCCATGTGTACGCGCAGTGGTGGCTGCGCGGGATGCAGTCGGTCCGCGGCTACCTGCCCGGGGTGATCGCCACGGTCGGCAAGCGCGAGATGCGGCGCTTCGAGCCCCGCCTGAGCTCGGTCTCCAAGGGTCTGGTGGGCGCGGGGGGCGCGGCCGACGAGCAGGCGCGGGCGGAGGGCCCGGCGGCGCGGTAGCGGCGCACGGGACGGCTGTCGGGCCGGAGTCGGCCGCCCGGTAGCCGTCCGTCACTGATCGAAATGCGTGGAATCTGCGCCCGTGCAAGGCTGGTCGAGGCCCGCGGGGCACATCGCCCCCGGCCCCTCACACCCCTCTAGGAGTGAACCCTCATGGGCATGAAGGACCAGTTCAAGGACAAGGCGGATCAGCTCAAGGAGCAGGCCAGGCAGGCCTCGGGCAAGGCCAAGGACGAGGCGTCCGAGCGCGCCTCCCAGGGCCGGGGCCGCTCCGAGGAGGACACCCGCCGGGCCCAGCAGGAGGCCCAGGACCGCATGAACCAGGACTACGACGCCTGACGTCGGCCCGTCCTTGACGAAGGCGCACCCGGGACGCCGGGTGCGCCTTCGCGCGCGTCCGGCCCCGGGTCCTTCGCGCGCCCGGGTCTTCGCGCGCGTCCGGCGCCGGGTCCCTGCCGCGCCCGGATCCCTTCCCGCGCCCGATCCCTTCCCGCGCCCGGACCTCGGCCCGCGCCCGGCCCCCGGCCCTCGCCTTCGGGCCCGTCCGGTGGCCGTGCCCGGATTCGGATCTCGTCCGGTATCTCCCGCGCGCCCGCGCCCGGATCTTCGTACCGTGATCGGCATGGCCGTACTCGAGCGACTCCGCCCCGATCACGCACCCGCCCTGCTCCTCTTCGAGCGGGAGAACCGGGCCTACTTCGCCGCGCGCGTGCCCGACCGGGGGGACGCCTACTTCGACGCCTTCGCCGAGCGGCACCGGGCGCTGCTCGACGAGCAGGAGACCGGCGCGATCGTCTTCCACGTCCTGGTGGCGGAGGGCGGGGAGGTCATCGGCCGGTTCAACCTGGTGGACGTCGCCGACGGGAGCGCCGAGCTCGGCTACCGGGTGGCCGAGCGGGCCACCGGGCGCGGGGTGGCGACGGCCGGGGTGCGGGAGCTGTGCCGGCTGGCCCGCGAGGAGTACGGGCTCAGCCGGCTCACCGCCGCCACGACCCTCGACAACGCGGGGTCGAGGACCGTGCTCGGCCGGGTCGGGTTCGGCGCGGTCGGGAGCGTCACGCTCGACGGCGGCGCGCCCGGCACCGCCTACGAGCTGGACCTCGCGCTGACCTCCTAGGGAGCGCTAGGGCGTGTCGTCGAACTCCCGTCTGCCCTCCGTGCGACGACGGGAGTGTGACGACACGCCCTAGCCCTCGGGCCGCGGCGGCAGTTTCGGGCGGGAGCGGTCCGGGAGGGACTCGTAGCCCGGGGGGCTCGCCGCCGGGGTCTCGTCGAGCAGGGCGAGGGCGACGTGGACCGCGTCGTCGAGCTGGGCGTGCCGGCCCTCGGCCCAGTCGAGGGGGGTGCGCAGGACCGCCAGGTCGGGTTCGACGCCGTGGTTCTCCAGGGACCAGCCGTACTCGGGGAACCAGGCCGCGTTCATCGGGACCGTGATCTGGGTGCCGTCGCCGAGCCGGTGGCGGCCGGTCATGCCGACGACCCCGCCCCAGGTGCGCTGCCCGACGACCGGGCCGAGGCCGAGGAGCTTGAAGGCGGCGGTGATCATGTCGCCGTCGGAGGAGGTGGCCTCGTCGGCGAGGGCGACCACGGGGCCGCGCGGGGCGTTGGAGGCGTAGCTGACGGGCTGGGCGTTCCGCGTGAGGTCCCAGCCCAGGATCTTGCGGGTCAGCTTCTCCACGACGAGTTCGCTGATGTTGCCGCCGGCGTTGCCTCGCACGTCGACGATGAGGGCCGGCCGGGAGACCTCCATCCGCAGGTCGCGGTTGAACTGGGCCCAGCCGGAGCCGCCCATGTCGGGGATGTGCAGGTAGCCGCAGCGGCCGCCGCTGATCTCCCGTACCACCGCGCGCCGTTTGGCGACCCAGTCCTGGTAGCGCAGGGGCCGTTCGTCGACGAGCGGGACGACGGCGACGCGGCGGGCCCGGCCCTCGCCCTCGGCGGGGGTGAAGGTGAGCTCGACGGTGGTGCCGCCGGTGCCGGAGAGCAGCGGGTAGGGCCCGGCGACCGGGTCCACGGGCCGGCCGTCGACGTGGGTGAGGACGGCGCCCTCGCGGATGCCGGTGCCGGCGAGCGGGGAGCGGGCCTTGGAGTCGGAGGAGTCGCCGGGGAGGATGCGGCGGACCGTCCAGCCGGCCTCGCGGGGCACGAGGTTGACCCCGAGCAGGCCCATCGGCCGCTGGTAGTGCGGCGGGCCCTCGTTGCGGCGGGCGGGGGTGACGTAGGCGTGCGAGGTGCCCAGTTCGCCCATGACCTCGCGGAGCAGGTCGGCGAACTCGTCGGGGGACGCGACCCGTTCGACGAGGGGCCGGTACTGGTCGAGGACGGCCGTCCAGTCGACCCCGCCCATGCCGGGCTCCCAGAAGTAGGCGCGGACGATCCGGCCGGCCTCGTCGAAGGCCTGGCGCCACTCGGCGCCCGGGTCGATCTCGTGCAGGATGCGCCGCAGGTCCAGGTAGACGGTGGAGTCGCCGTCGCCGGACTCGGTGGCGGGCACGGCCCGCAGTTCGAAGTCGTCGGCGACGACGAGCCGGGTGCCGTCGCCGCTGACCGCGAACCAGTCGAGGTCCTTGGCGAGTTCGCTCTTGCGGGCCTTGGTGATGGAGAAGTGCTCCAGGGTGGGCTTGCCCGAGGTGTCGGTCGGGTTGGCGAAGGTCTCGCCGAGCGCGCCCGAGATCGGCCAGCGCAGCCAGACCAGGCCGCCGCCGCTGACGGGGTGCAGCGCCGAGTACTTGGAGGCGGAGACCGGGAAGGGCGTGACGCGGTCGGACAGGCCCTCGATCTCGACGGTGACGGTGCCGTCGGCGGCCTCCGTGTCGTCGTCGGCGGGGTCGAGCCCGCCGGCCGCCGGCCGCCCGTCGGGAAGCAGCGCGAACGGGGACGGCGTGGCGGAGGAGAGCGGGACGAGGTAGGGGCGGCAGCCGAGCGGGAAGGACAGGTCGCCGGTGTGCACGTCGTACACCGGGTCGAAGCCCCGCCAGGAGAGGAAGGCGAGGTAGCGGCCGTCCCGGGTGAAGACCGGGTTCTCGTCCTCGAAGCGGCCGTTGGTGACGTCGACGACGGTGCGGGCGCCGGGGCCGGAGATCCGGGCCATCTTGATGGAGCGCAGGGAGCGGCCGATGCCCGGGTGGGACCAGGTCAGCCAGTCGCCGTCGGGGGAGAAGGCCAGGTCGCGGACGGGCCCGTTGACGGACCGGATCAGCTCGGTGACCTCGCCGTTGGACTCCTCGGTCGCGTCGAGGAGGAGGAGCCGGCCGTCGTGGGAGGCGATCGCGAGCCGCTCGCCGTCCGGGTCGGACACCAGCTCCTCGACGCGGCCGAGGTCGCCCGAGGCGAGTCGGCGGGGCGGCCGGTCGCCGCTGGCGCGCGGCAGGTAGGCGACCTCGACGGCGTCCTCGCCCTCGGCGTCGGTGACGTACGCGACCTGGCCGCCGCTGCCGAGCATCTCGGGCAGCCGGACCCGGACGCCGGGGGTGTCGATGATGGTGCGGGCGGGACCGTCGCGGTGCGTCAGCCAGTACAGGCTGCCGCGCACGGAGACGGCGGAGGCCCGGCCCGTCTCGTCGACGGAGACCGCGTCGACGTGGTGGGCGGCCGGCACCTGGTAGGAGCGCCGGCCGACGCGCTGACCGCCGAGGCGGACCGCCAGCCTGCGGGGGCGGGAGTCGGCGGTGAGGGCGTCGACGACCCACAGGTCGCCCGCGCACTGGTAGACGACCCGGTGTCCGTCCGTGGAGGCATGCCGGGCGTAGAAGTCGTCGTGGTCGGTGTGGCGGCGCAGGTCGGTGCCGTCGGGCCGGCAGGAGTAGAGGTTGCCGACGCCCTCGTGGTCGGAGAGGAAGGCGACGCGCCCGCCGACGGCCATGGGGGCGTCGAGGTGGCCGCCGATGCCGGGCAGCAGGCGTTCCCCGTGGAGCCAGAGGCGGCCGGTGGCGCCGCCCAGGTAGCGCTTCCAGGCGGCCGGTTCGTGCGGCGGCTTCCCGGTGAGGAGGAGGCTGCGGCGCTCGCCGTCCTGTCCGGTGATCGTGGTGTCGTCGGTGACCGCTATGTCCGAGACGGGGCCCCAGGGCAGGCGGAGGCCGGGGGAGCCGTCGGTGGGGACGGTGTAGGCCCAGGAGTAGTACGAGAAGGGCTGCCCGTGCGAGGAGACGGCGAGGATGTCGGAGCGGCCGTCCTTGTCGGGGGGCGTCCAGCCGCAGACCCGGGTGTCGGTGGAGCCCCAGTGGGTGAGGCGCCGGGCGGGGCCGCCGTCGATGGGGACGAGGTGGATCTCGGGGTCGAGGCTGCGCCAGTTCGTGTAGGCGATGTGGCGCCCGTCCGGCGAGAAGCGCGGGTGGCCGACCCGGGTCCGGTCGACGGTGAGGCGCCAGGCCCGGCCGGGGCGGTGGCCCTCGGGGACGAGCGGGGCGAGCCACAGGTCGTCCTCGGCGGCGAAGCACAGCAGGTCCTCGTGGAGGTGCGGAAAGCGGAGATACGCGACGTCGTCACTCACCCGTTCATGCTTTCCGCGCGGAGGGGGCGCGGCAACTCGTACACGCATGCGGACGTCCGCGGGAGTGTGGCCCAGGACACGTACGAAACGGTTTCGTTTCGCTGGGGGGCTGGGTATATCGTTGTGGTGTACGAAACCGTTTCGTTCGGATCGGAGCCCCGGCCATGGCACGCAGCAGACTCACTCCCGAGCGGGAGTCCGAGCTGTACGCGGCCGTGCTCGACCTCCTCCGCGAGGTCGGCTACGACGCCCTCACCATGGACGCCGTCGCCGCCCGCACCCACTCCAGCAAGGCCACCCTCTACCGCCAGTGGGGGAGCAAGCCCGAGCTGGTCGCCCGGGCCATGCGGCACAACAAGCCGGTCGACATCGCCGACATCGACACCGGATCCCTGCGGGGCGACATCCAGGAGATGCTCGCCCTCACGGACGACTGCCAGATGGACAAGGACGCCGCGCTGATGCGGGGTCTCGCCCATGCCGTCCACACCCACCCCGAACTGCACCGCGCGCTGCGCGAGCTGCTCATCGAACCCGAGATGAACGGCCTCGACGAAGTGCTGCAACGAGCGGTCCGCAGGGGGGAGATCGACGCCGGGAACCCGGCGCTCAAGCTCGTCCCGCACATGCTGATCGGCGCGTTCATCGCCCGCCCCCTGATCGAGGATCAGCCGGTCGACCGCGCCTTCCTCAGCGCCTACTTCGACGCCGTCGTGCTCCCCTCACTCGGCGCCTGAAGCACCGGAGGCACCGGCCTCCGCAGCCCCACCTCTGCACCTGACGACGAACCGCTCACGCCGTCGGGCCGGCTCCCCATGCCCTGTCCCGCCCCACACTGGGAGTACGCCCCCGTGGCCACGTTCCTCTACAAGCTGGGCCGCACCGCCTTCCGGCGCCGACGGCTCGTCGCCCTCCTCTGGGTGGCGCTCCTCGCGCTCGCCGGCGTCGGTGCCGCCACCGCGCCCACCGCAACCTCCAGCTCCTTCTCGATCCCCGGCACCGAGGCCCAGCGCGCCTTCGACCTGCTCGAAGAGCGCTTCCCTGGCGCCGGAGCCGACGGGGCCACCGCCCGCGTCGTCTTCCAGGCCCCCGAGGGCGAGAAGATGACCGACCCGGCGCACAAGGCCGTCGTCGAGGAGACCGTCTCCGCGCTGAAGTCCGGCTCCGACCAGATCGTCCAGGTCACCGACCCGTACACCGCGCACGCCGTCTCGCAGAACGGCTCCACCGCCTACGTCTCGGTCTCCTACAAGGTCAACGCCATGGAGCTGACCGACGGGACCCGCGACGCCCTGAAGCAGGCCGGGGAGAACGCGCAGGGCAAGGGCCTGACCGTCGAGGTCGGCGGCGACGCCCTCCAGACCATGCCCGAGCAGGGCGCCAGCGAGGCCATCGGCATCGTCCTCGCGGGCTTCGTCCTGGTCGTCACCTTCGGCTCGCTCGTCGCGGCCGGACTCCCGCTGCTCACCGCCGTCATCGGCGTCGGCATCGGCGTCTCGACGATCACCGCCCTCGCGAACGTCCTGGACCTCGGCACCACCACCTCCACCCTCGCGTCGATGATCGGCCTCGCCGTCGGCATCGACTACGCCCTCTTCATCGTGTCCCGCTACCGCGCGGAGCTCGCCGAGGGCCGGGAGAAGGAGGAGGCCGCCGGACGCGCGGTCGGCACCGCCGGCTCCGCCGTCGTCTTCGCCGGACTCACCGTCGTCATCGCCCTGGTCGGCCTGGCCGTCGTCAACATCCCGATGCTGACGAAGATGGGCTTCGCCGCCGCGGGCACGGTCGCCATCGCGGTCCTCATCGCCCTCACCCTGATCCCGGCGCTGCTCGGCTTCGCCGGCGACAAGGTCGTCAGCCGCAAGCAGCGCAAGGGCACCGCCAAGACCAGCGACAGGCCGAACGGCGGCACCCGCTGGGCCCGCTTCGTGATCCGCCGCCCGCTGATGGTGCTGATCGTCGGCGTCCTCGGCCTCGGTGCGATCGCCGTGCCCGCCGCCTCCCTGGAGATGGGCCTCCCGGACGACGGCGTGAAGCCCACCTCCACCTCCGAGCGCCGGGCGTACGACGCGCTGTCCGACGGCTTCGGACCCGGCTTCAACGGCCCGCTGATGGTCGTCGTCGACGGCGACAAGGCCACCGCCGACCGGACGGTCTCCACGATCAAGGGCCTCGACGGCTGGGCGGCGGTCACCCCCGCCACCCCGAACAAGGCCGGCGACGCCGCGATGATCACCGTGGTCCCGAAGGACCGGCCGTCCTCGACGGCCACCGAGGGGCTGGTCCACGACATCCGCGACGCCACCGGCGACGACGTCCTCGTCACCGGCGCCACCGCGATGAACATCGACTTCTCGCAGAAGATGAACGACGCCCTGGTGCCCTACCTGGCCCTCGTCGTCGGCCTCGCCTTCGTGCTCCTGACCCTGGTCTTCCGCTCGGTCCTCGTCCCGCTGAAGGCGGCCCTCGGCTTCCTGCTCTCGGTGGTCGCGGCCCTCGGCGCGGTCGTCGCGGTCTTCCAGTGGGGCTGGCTCGGCAGCCTCTTCGGGGTGGAGCAGACCGGCCCGATCATGTCGATGATGCCGATCTTCATGGTGGGCGTCGTCTTCGGCCTCGCGATGGACTACGAGGTCTTCCTCGTCACCCGCATGCGGGAGGCGTACGTCCACGGCGAGCGTCCCGGCGAGGCGATCGTGACCGGCTTCCGGCACAGCGCCCGGGTGGTCACCGCCGCCGCGGTGATCATGATCGCGGTCTTCTCCGGCTTCATCGGCATGGACGACCAGATGGTCAAGATGATCGGCTTCGGCCTGGCCGCCGCCGTCCTCTTCGACGCCTTCGTGGTCCGCATGGCGATCGTCCCGGCCGTCCTCGCGCTCCTGGGCCGCAAGGCCTGGTGGCTGCCGAAGTGGCTGGACCGGATCCTGCCGAACGTGGACGTGGAGGGCGAGGCCCTCTCCCGGTCCGCCGAAGGAACCGGCGCCGCGAAGCCGGACCTCGTGAAGGTCTGATCCCGGCTCCGGGCCCCGTGCGCCGTCAGTGCGTCGTCATCGACGTGCTGGCGGCGTACGTGTGCTTGAGGAAGCGGAGCAGGGCCGTGGTGTCGAACTGGACGACGGTGACCCCGTCGTCCGTGTGCAGCTCGACGACCGTCTGGACGCGGCCGCAGGGCCAGACGCCTATGTCGCCGCGCCGGGTCGGGGCGCGCAGGCCGGTCTCCAGGAGGGCCCTCGGGAAGGACCACTCGACGGCGCCGGGGAAGCCGAGGCGGACCGTGGCGGGGGAGTGATCGGGGTCGTAGCGGAGGGACACCGGGACCGGGCGGGAGAGCGGGGCGTCGCTGATGATCCGCCCCTTGGCGTGGTCGTCGACGATGTGGTCGTGCGGGCCGGCCATCGGAGGCTCCTCACATTTGTCCTCTTATCGACTAATGGTTCCACTTCTTCCCGCCGGAGGCGCGTCGCATGCGCGTCCGGTGACCGGTGTGCGCGGAGTCACGTGCCGCCGTGCGCCGCCGTTCTGTGACCGATGCGCTCTTGCAAGCTCTTCGCAGGAGCGCTCTATCATTCCGGACGTGCATGTACCTGACGGATTCATCAACGCCCCCGTATCGGCCGCCGCCGGTGTCGTCGCCGCCGGCGCCGTCGCCGTCGGCCTGCGCGGAGCCCGCCGCGAACTGGACGAGCGGACGGCACCGCTCGCCGGTCTCGTCGCGGCCTTCATCTTCGCCGTCCAGATGCTGAACTTCCCGGTCGCCGCGGGGACCAGCGGACACCTCCTCGGCGGAGCGCTCGCCGCGATCCTGGTCGGCCCCTGGACCGGCATCCTGTGCATCGCCGTGGTCCTGCTCATGCAGGGCATCCTCTTCGCCGACGGCGGCCTCACCGCCCTCGGCGTGAACATCACGGTGATGGGCGTCGTCACCGTCGTCGTCGCCTACGCGATCTTCCGCGGCCTCGTCCTCGTCCTGCCGCGCACCCGGCGCTCCGTGACCGTGGCCTCCTTCGCCGCCGCGCTCGTCTCCGTGCCGGCCGCGGCCACCGCCTTCACCCTGATCTACGCGATCGGCGGCACCACCGACGTCCCCGTCTCCAAGGTCCTCACGGCCATGGTCGGCGTGCACGTCCTGATCGGCATCGGGGAGGCCGTCATCACCATGCTGACCGTCGGCGCCGTGATCGCCGTCCGCCCCGACCTGGTCCACGGCGCCCGCGGCCTGACCGCGCCGCTCAAGCTCCGCGTCGACGGCGCACTGGTCGACGCCGCCCCGGCCCCCGCCCCGGCCCCGGCCCCGGCCGCCGGCGTCTCCCCGAAGAAGCTGTGGGCCGGCGGCCTGGTCACCGCCCTCCTCCTCGCCGGCTTCGTCTCCTTCTACGCCTCCGCCAGCCCCGACGGCCTGGAGAAGGTCGCCGCCGACAAGGGCATCGACGCCAAGGTCGAGGACCACGCAGCCGCCGACTCCCCGCTCGCCGACTACGGCGTCAAGGGCATCGAGGCCCCCCGGCTCTCCGGCGGCCTGGCCGGCGTCATCGGCGTCGGCGCCACCCTGGCCGTCGGCTCCGGCGCCTTCTGGGTCGTCCGCCGCCGCAAGACCGCCGCCCAGGAGGCGTGACATGGGTGCGGGGCACGCGCACAAGCTCTACCGGGACGGGCGGTCGCCCGTCCACGGGCTGCCCCCGCACACCAAACTCGTCGCCGTCCTCGGCTTCGTCGTGGTCGTCGTCTCGACGCCCCGCGAGGCCGTCTGGGCCTTCGCCCTCTACGCGGCGCTCCTCGCGGGCGTCGCGGCGAAGGCCCGGATCCCGGCCGGCTTCCTGCTCAAGCGGCTGGTCATCGAGGTCCCGTTCGTCGCGTTCGCCCTCCTCATGCCCTTCGTGGTGCCCGGCGAGCGGACCACCTTCCTCGGGATCCAGCTGAGCGTCCCCGGCCTGTGGGGCGCCTGGAACGTCCTCGCCAAGGGCACCCTCGGCGTCGCCGCCTCCGTGCTCCTCGCCTCCACCACCGAACTGCGGGCCCTGATCCTCGGCCTCCAGCGGCTGAAGCTCCCGCCGCTGCTCGTCCAGATCGCCTCGTTCATGATCCGGTACGGCGACGTCATCACCGACGAGATGCGCCGCATGTCCGTCGCCCGCCGCTCCCGCGGCTTCGAGGCCCGGGGCGTCCGCCACTGGGGCGTCCTCGCCAAGTCCGCGGGCGCGCTCTTCATCCGCTCCTACGAGCGCGGCGAACGCGTCCACCTCGCCATGGTCAGCCGCGGCTACACCGGCACCATGCCGGTCATCGACGAGGTCACCGCCAGCCGCGCCCAGTGGGCGTACGCCGCCGCCCTGCCGCTCACCGCACTCCTGATCTGCCTCCTGGGATGGACCCTATGACCGCCTCTCTGGACGTGCGCGGCCTCGCGTACGCGTACCCCGACGGCCACCAGGCCCTCTTCGGAGTGGACCTGACCGTCGGACGCGGCGAGCGGGTCGCCCTCCTCGGCCCCAACGGCGCCGGCAAGACCACCCTCGTGCTCCACCTCAACGGCATCCTCACCGGCGGCGCGGGCACCGTCACCGTCGCCGGGCTGCCGGTCGGCAAGCAGCACATGGCCGAGATCCGCCGCAGGGTCGGCATCGTCTTCCAGGACCCCGACGACCAGCTCTTCATGCCGACCGTCCGCGAGGACGTGGCCTTCGGACCGGCCGCCGCCGGGCTCCGGGGCGCCGAGCTCGACGCCGTCGTCCGCGGCGCCCTCGAACGGGTCGGCATGGCGGAGTTCGCCGACCGGCCCCCGCACCACCTCTCCTTCGGCCAGCGCCGCCGGGTCGCCGTCGCCACCGTCCTCGCCATGGAGCCGGAGATCCTCGTCCTGGACGAGCCGTCCTCCAACCTGGACCCGGCCTCCCGCCGCGAGCTCGCCGACATCCTCCGGACGCTCGACGTCACCGTCCTGATGGTCACCCACGACCTGCCCTACGCCCTGGAGCTCTGCCCGCGCTCGGTCGTCCTCAGCGAGGGCGTCATCGCCGCCGACGGGCCGACCGCCACGATCCTCGGCGACGAGGACCTGATGGCCCGGCACCGCCTGGAGCTGCCCTTCGGCTTCGTCCCGGGCTCGGTGGCCTGAGCCGCCCCCGGAATCCGCCACTCGGCGACCGCGTTGCACCATGGAGGGTCGGATCGGCGAGTGAGGAGCGGGGACGTGGACGTCCAGGGCACGGTGGCGGCGGGCTGGGAGCCCGTCAGGGACGCGTTCCTGCGCAACTTCGAGCAGCGGGGCGAGCGCGGCGCGGCCGTCGCCGTCCACCACGACGGCGAGAAGGTCGTCGACCTGTGGGCGGGCACGAAGGACGTCGACGGCACGGAGCCCTGGACGGCGGGCACCGCCCAGGTCGTCCGCTCGGCCACCAAGGGCGTCGCCGCCGCCGTGCCGCTGCTCCTGCACCAGCGCGGACAGCTCGACCTGGACGCCCCCGTCGCCGTCTACTGGCCCGCGTTCAAGGCCCACGGCAAGGAGCGGGTGACCGTACGGCAGCTCCTCGCGCACCGGGCCGGAGTGCCCGTCCTCGACCGGCCCCTCAGCCTCGCCGAGGCGGTCGACCTGCCGACGGCGACGGCCGCGACGGCCGCGCAGGCCCCCGTCTGGGAGCCCGGCACCGCGCACGGCTACCACGCCCACACCTTCAGCTGGCTCCTCTCCGGACTCGTCCAGGGGGCCACCGGGCGCACCGTCGGCCGCTGGGTCGCCGAGGAGATCGCCGGACCCCTCGGCCTCGACCTGTGGATCGGCCTGCCCGCCGCCGAGGCGCACCGGGCCGGCCGGCTCGGGCCCGTCGAGGAGATCGACCCGCCCGGCGGCGGCGCGCTCCGGCTCCGCCCCAAGCGCTCCGTCACCGAGGCCTACCAGGACCCGGCGTCGCTCACCCGGCGCGCCTTCGGCGTCATCGACCCCAAGCCCGACGAGAACGACCCCGTCTACCGGGCCGCCGAACTCCCCGGCTCGGCGGGCGTCGCCACCGCCCGCTCCCTGGCCCGGTTCTACGCCGCCACCCTCGGGCCCGTCGACGGGGCCGAGCGCCTCTTCGCCCCGGCGACGGTCACGCTGGCCCGCACGGAGGAGTCGGCGGGTCCGGACCGGGTCCTCCTGGTCGGCACCCGCTTCGGCCTCGGCCACATGCTGCACGGCCCGGCGTCCCCACTGCTCGGACCCACCTCCTTCGGCCACCCCGGCCGGGGCGGCTCCCTCGGCTTCGCCGATCCGGAGTCCGGCATCGCCTTCGGGTACGTCACCAACGGCATGCGCAGGACGGTCACGGCCGACCCGCGCGCCCAGGCACTCGTCCGGGCGGTGCGCTCCGCCCTGGGGTGAGAACCCGCCCCGCAGGCCGAAAACGCCCTCTGACCGGCCGAAAAACATGTCCCCGCAGGGGACTTGACATTGTGCGCGGAAGTCGGGGAGTTCCCCGGCCACCTGGCCGATACCGTGTGGCCGCTCCCCTGACCGAGGGAGCGGGCGCGGGGGTGCGTGGTGATCGAGATTCCGCTGCGGCGGTCCGGATACGGAACGGTCCGGCTCGCCGAAAGCCGGCTCTGGGAGACGTACGGCAGCATCGGGCTGCTCTCCACCGGGCGCGGTCTCGCGCCCTGGCCGTACGCCCGCTGGGACCGGGCGGCCCGCCGCTCGCTGACCCGCGCCGACGTGACCGTCCCGGGCTGGCTCGTCCATCTCCACCGCGCCCGGGGCGGCGTCCTCCCCTCGTTCCTCCTCGTCGTCCCGTGCCCCACCCGGGGCGACCTCGCGGCCGACCTCGCCGCGCTCGCCGCCGTCCCCGCGGCCCGCGTCCGGGAGGAACTGGAGCAGTGGTTCCCGCAGGGGATCCCCGCCGAGGTGCGCCCCCTGTACGCGGACCCGCCCACCCGCCTCGCCGAGCTGTGCGACGTCCTGCCCCGCTACCGGCGCGCGGCCCTGGCGCCGTACGAGGCGTCCCTGCGCGTCGCCACGGAGGAGGACATCCTGCTGCGCGCCCGGATCCTCGCCACGCAGGGCCCGGAGCGGCTGCTCGGCTCCCTGCGCGGGCTCCGGCTCTCGCGGCACGGCGACGTCCTGCGGCTGCACGGGGCCGGGACGCCCGGCCGCACCGCCGTGGCGGACGTCTCGCGACTCGTCCTCGTCCCCCTGGTGTTCGGCAGGGGAGCCCCGTACGCCGCGACCGCGCCCGACGGCACCACGGCCGTCGCCTACCGCGCCGAGGGAGCCGCCGCGCTCCTCGGGGAGACGCGACCGCCCGGCCGAAGGGACACCGGCGCGGAGCCCGGCCCCGGGGACCGGCTGGAGATCCTGCTCGGCCGCAGCCGGGCCGGCGTCGTCCGCGGCCTCGTCGCCCCCACCACCACCTCGGACCTGGCCGCCGCCCTCGGGCTCGCCCCGAGCACGGTCTCCGAGCACCTCGCCGCCCTCGTCGCCGCGGGCGTGGTGCGCCGCCGCAGGGAGGGCGTACGGGTGCTCTACGAGCTGGACGGCCCGGGTGTCGCGCTGCTCCGGCACATGGACGACAGGCGTAGGGTCAACGCACCCGACACGTAAACCAGTTGAAAGCAGGAGGAACCGAATGAGCACGGACGGTACGGGCGTTGCACACGACACCTACGAGAAGCTGCTCGCCCTGCTGGACGAGCGCGGCGCGTCCTACCGGGTGATCGAGCACGCCCCCGAGGGCGCCACCGAGGCGGTCAGCGCGCTGCGGGGCCACGCCCTCGACCGGGCGGCCAAGTGCATCATCGCCATGGTGAAGATCGGCAAGAAGGAGAAGCGCTTCGCGCTCGTCGTCGTCCCGGGCGACCGGCGCATCGACCTGAACGCGGTGAAGGCGCTGTACGGCGGCACGTACGTCTCCTTCGCCTCCCCGGAGATCGCGGAGGAGCTCGCCGGCTCGCGGAGCGGCACGATCCTCCCCTTCTCCTTCGACGAGCGGCTCGAACTGATCGTGGACCCGGACCTGCTCGTCCACCCCGAGTTCTTCTTCAACGCGGCCCGGCTCGACCGCTCGCTCGCCCTCTCCGTCGAGGATTACCGGACGATCGCCGAGCCGCGCGTGGAACGGGTCTCGACCGTCTGACGCCCGGCCGTCAGGCGACGGCAGGCGTCAGGGCGAGCACCATCCCGAGCCCGACGAGCACGGTCCCGATCACCTTGTTCAGCACGCTCTGCCGCCGCAGCAGCCGGGTGCGCAGGGACTGCTGGGAGAAGAGCACGGCCGCCAGCGCGAACCAGACCAGGTGCGCGAACGACATGAAGAGGCCGTAGCCGACCTGCTGGAAGACCGGGGTGTCGGCGCTGACGACCTGGGTGTACGTGCTCAGCACGAAGAGCATGGTCTTGGGGTTGAGCGCGTTCGTCAGGAAGCCGGTGCGCAGCGCCCCCGCCTTCGACAGGCCGGCGTCGTCCGACAGGTCGATGTCCACCTGGGCCTTGGTGACGAACGTCTTGTACCCGATGTACACCAGGTACGCGGCGCCGATCAGTTTCATCGCGGTGAAAAGCATCGGGGTCCGGGAAACCAGGAGTCCCACGCCCAGCATGGTGTAGGTGACGTGGACGAGAACACCCAGCGCAATACCGACGGCGGCGAGAACGCCGGCGGTCCGCCCGTACAGATAGCTGTTCCGCACGGTCATCGCGAAGTCCGCACCGGGACTGATGACTGCCAGAATGGTGATGACCGCTACGGCGATTAGCTGACCCATTTTCCCGTCTTCTCACTCGGGTGGTGAAAGGGCGCGGGCGCGCCGTCGTGGCCGCCCCCGCGCCGGACCGTCCTCCGGACGCCTACGGCTTGTGACGGTAGGTGATCACCAGCACGTCGCGCGAGGCCGGGGAGGCGGGGTCCACCTGCTCGATGGGCGTGACGCCGTGGTAGACCCGCTCGTCGTTGACGAGCGCCACGTCGAGCGGGTCGGTGAGCGAGAACTTCTCCACCGGCCGCTGGTCCAGGTCGAAGACGGTGGACTCGCCGCCGATGGCGTTCGAGCGGCCGATCATCGCCATCAGGACGAAGGTCACGCCGTCGCGGTGGACGCCCTCGGGGGTCGGCAGGCCGACCTCCTCGCCGTCGACCTCGATGCGGAACTGGTGGGCCTCGATGTGCCAGCCCGAGTACGGGGCGAGCCGGCCGAAGATGTCGCAGCCCAGCGTCAGGAGGCTGTCCATCGTGCGGCCGCGCAGGATCTGGTCCTCGAACGGCTCGTAGTGCCGGGCCACGCCGCCGTTGAGGTTGTTGTAGTCGAGGCCCTGGTAGTGCGGCTGGTGGTCCTCGAAGCGGTAGTCGGCGCTCGCCCGCGGCGCGCTCAGCGTCGCGTGCCGGCGGCGGCGGTAGCGGCCGCCGTCCGCCATGTAGCCGTCGAGCGGCATCCGGGACCAGCTGTCCCGGAAGGGCTCCAGGTCGTCGAGCGCGCTCTCCGAGCGCCGCAGGAGCAGCGACCTCACCTTCTCGCCGGAGATCAGGTCGAAGCTCCGGGAGGAGAGCGATTCGACGATCTCCTCGACACCGGACTCGTACGACGCGTGCGACGCGGACGCCTGCTGCTGGGCAGCCATTTCTTCCCCCTGGGTCAAAAATTGTTCGTCGGCGGGACCGATCGTGTTGTTCCGCCGCCGTGCGTGTCAAAGACTTTCGGCCCTGGCCGAATGGCCTTGAGTCCGCGCTCTCTTGCCATTCGTCCATGAATTCCGTGAACAATGTGTTGCGAAAAGGTTTCACGGGATGCTGGGATCGGCCCATGGATCTCACGAGGCGTTTCGACGGATACGCGGCACTGGTCACGGGCGCGGCGCGCGGCATCGGCGCGGCCACCGCCCGGCGGCTGGCGGCGGAGGGCGCGCGGGTCCTCGTCACCGACATCGACGAGGCGGCGGCCCGGGAGACGGCGGGGCGGCTGCCGGGAGCGGAGGCGCTGCGCTGCGACGTCGGCGACCAGGAGTCGGTGGACGGGGCCGTCGCGCACGCCGTACGGGCCTTCGGCCGCCTCGACGTCCTGGTGAACAACGCCCTCGCCCCCGTCGCCGCCGACCGGGACCGCTTCGAGGACGAACCCGACGAGGGCTGGACCGGCCAGCTCGGCGTCACGCTGATGGGCGCCGTGCGCTGCTCCCGGGCGGCGCTGCCGCACCTCGCGGCGGCCGGCGGGCGCGGGGCGATCGTGACGATCGGCTCCGTCAACGCGGAGGCGGACTTCGGCGGCCACGCGTACAGCGCCGCCAAGGCGGGCCTCGCGTCCCTCACCCGCACCCTGGCGGGCGACGCGGGGCCGCGCGGGGTCCGGGTCAACCAGATCAACCCGGGCACGATCGCGACCTCGGCCTGGGAGGGCCGGGAGGCCGACCTCGCCGCCCTGGCCACCCGGGTCTACCCCCTGGGCCGCGTCGGCACCCCCGAGGACGTCGCGGCGGCGGTGGCCTTCCTGGCCTCCGCGGACGCCGCCTGGATCACGGGCACGACCCTCCGCGTGGACGGCGGCCTGCTCGCGGTGAACACCCACTTCGCGGAGGTGCTGAACCCGTAGCGGGTGTTCCGACGCTCAGGCCGCGGGCTTCTTCATCAGCTCCAGGAGCGAGGAGAAGCTGTCCGTCGCGTGCCCGGCGTCCATGCCGCGCCGGAACAGCTCGACCACGGCGGCCGGCAGCGTGGTGTCGACGCCCGCGTCCGCGTGGGTGTGCAGGACGTGCTCGACGCTGGCCGTCCCCATGGCGAGCCGGTCCACGTCGCCGTCGTGCCGCGCGCCGTCGACGCGCTCGGTGTAGAAGCCGAGGAAGCCGGGGAGCGAGTTCGCCGTCTCCACGGCGTGCGGCAGGATGTCCGCCGCCTTCAGGCCGTTGGCGTCGGCGAGGGCCACGGCCTGCCAGTAGCTCAGCATCGAGGTCCAGAACATGGTCATGCCGATCTGGTACATCAGCGCGGCGAGCCCCGGGTCCTCGCCCCGGTGGTCGGTCCGGCCGGTGAGGACCTCCAGGGCGGGCCGGTGCGCCTCGAAGGCGTGCAGCGGACCGCTGTAGAAGGTCGACGACTCGGCCCGGCCGATGCCGGAGGGCGGCACGGTCACGCCGCCGGTCAGCTGGACGGCTCCGCGCTCGGCGGCCCAGCGGGCGGCGGCCCGGGCCTTCTCGGGGGTGTCGGAGCTGAGGTTCACCAGGACCCGGCCGGACAGCGCGCTCTCGGCGGGGCCGAGCGTGGCGTACACGGCGTCGTAGTCGGTGAGGCTCAGGATCACCAGCTCGTTGGCGGCGAGTGCCTGCCGGACGTCCGCCGCGAGGGTCGCCCCGCGGGTGACCAGGGCGTCCGCGCGGGACGCGGTGCGGTTCCAGACGGTGACGTCGTAACCCCGGTCGAGGTAGGCACCGGCCATGGCCCGGCCCATGGGGCCGAGGCCGATGACGGTGACGGAGGGGCGGGTGGTGCTGGGCATGACGGTCTCCACTCTTCGTGAGCGACGGGGGAAGTGCTAAAACGACCGCTCTATTTAGCGCGTGGTGAGAACGTAGCACGGTTCTAGAACGAGCGCTCTACTTAGTCGCCGGATAGAGTGGGCGCATGCAGACCAGCACACGGGACCGGATCGTCGTCGCCGCCGCGCGACTTCTCCAGCGGCAGGGCTATGTCGGTACGGGCATCAAGCAGATCGCCCAGGAGGCCCAGGCCACCCTCGGCTCCGTCTACCACTTCTTCCCGGGCGGGAAGGAGACCGTCGCCGTCGCCGCGATCCGGCACAGCAGCGAGGAGTTCGCGGACCTCCTGCGGACGGCGCTGGACAGCGAGGAGGACCCGGCGGACGCGATCGTGGCCTGCGCCGGGCGACTCGCGGAGGAGCTGCGGGAGTCGGGCTGGATCGACGGCTGCCCCGTCACCGCGGCGGCCCTGGAGACGCTGGGCACCGAGTCGGAGATCCAGCGGGCGTGCGGCGACGCCCTGCGCGACTGGCAGGCGCTGGTCCACGACAAGCTGCTGCGCGGCGGCTTCTCCGCCGAGAGCGCCCGGGAGCTGGCGAGCGTCGTGATCTCGGCCCTGGAGGGCGCGGAGGTCACCGCCCAGGTGGCCCGCAGCGAGGAGCCCCTCCAGGTGGCGGGCCGCCAACTCGCCCGCCTGATCCGGGCGTCCGAGCGGTAAGGGCCGGCGGCCGGTCGGCGACCGCCGCCTGCCGGCAGGTGTCCTCGTGGTCCGCGTCCGTCCGGCGTCCCTCGTGGGTGGGTGTCGTCAGTCCGAGGTCTCGCGGACGTCGGCCAGGGTGGCGCCCGCGTGGTCGATCAGGGTCTTCGGGTCCGTCGCGAAGACCGTGTGCGGGGTGCCCGCCGCCGCCCACACCACAGCGTGCTCCAGCACGCCCCGGTCGGCGATGACCCGGGTGCGGGTGCGGTGGCCGAAGGGCGGGACGCCCCCGATCGCGTACCCCGTCGCCTCCCGGACCGCCTTCGCGTCCGCGCGCGTCACCTTCGCCGCGCCCAGCTCCTGGCGGACCCGCTCGACGTCCACCCGCGAGGCGCCGTCCATCAGGACGAGCACCGGCTCCCCGTCGGCCGCGAAGATCAGCGACTTCACGATCTCGGCGACCTCGCAGCCGATGGCCTCGGCGGCCTGGAGAGCGGTGCGGGTCTCGTCCGGGAAGCGGCGGATCTCGACGTCGAGACCCAGCTCCCGCAGGGCGGCGGCGAACCGGGGGTGGGCGGCGGACGCGGTGTCCTCGTCGGTCGTCATGGCCCGCACGCTAGCGGTCGGCGCACGGGCGGCGCGACGGCGTTCCGGCCCGTGGTCACCCGGCCTTCAGGACCCGCGCGACGACCGGGCCCGCCGCGTCGCCGCCGTGGCCGCCGGCCTGGACGACGGCCGCCGCGGCGAGGTCGCCGGAGTAGCCGGTGAACCAGCTGTTGGACGTGGCCTGGCCGTCTATCTCGGCGGAGCCGGTCTTGGCGCCCTTGGGGGACGGGACCCCGCTCATCGCGCCCGTGGCGGTGCCGTCGGAGCGGGTCGCCGCCGCCGTCATCATCCGGCGCAGCCCGCGCGCGACCTCGCCGGGGAGCGGCTCCGCCTCGGCGAAGTCACGGTCGTCGAGCTCCCTCGCCACCAGGTACGGCTGGAGGAAGCCGCCGTTCTTCGCGGTCGCGGAGAGCGAGGCCACGTTCAGGGCGCTCATCGCGATCCTGCCCTGGCCGATGTACGAGGCGGAGGTCTCGTTCCCGGCCGACTCGGGCACGGAGCCGTCCCAGGCCCCGACGCCGATGTTCCACTCCTGGCCGATGCCGAACCAGCGCCGGGCGGTCGCGCCGAGCGCGGTGTCCGCGATCTTCTGGTCGGCGAGGGGGCCGATCGCCTTGATGAAGGCGGTGTTGCAGGAGCGGCTGAAGGCGTCGGTGAGCGTGGCGCCGGAGATGCTGAAGTCCTTCAGGTTGTGGAAGGTCCGGCCCCTCGACAGCACCTCGGAGGGGCACTCGACCTTGTCGCCCGGCCCGGCCACGCCGTGCTCCATCATCATCGCCGCCGTGACGATCTTCATCGTCGAGCCGGGCGCCTGCTGGCCCTGGAGCGCGGTGTTGAACTCGGTGGCCGGGTTGTTCGCGACCGCCCGGATCGCCCCCGTCGACGGCTCGACCGCGGCCACCGCGGCCTGCCCGAACCCCTTGACCGCCTTCTCCGCCGCCGCCTGGACGCCCGCGTCGATGGTGGTCCGCAGCGTGCCCGGCTTCCCCTTCCGCAGCACGAGGAGCGGGGTGTCGGGGAGGCTCTCGCTGCCCGAGTCGATCCAGGTCTCGACGCCCGCGGTGCCGTCGACCCTCGCCCCGTACCGCCTGCGCAGCTCGGCCAGGACCGGCCCGAGCGAGGGGTACTTCGCCGCCGTCAGCTCCACGCCGTCGTGGTCCACGGCCTTCACCTCGGCGGTCTTCGCGACGCCGGTGCGCAGGGCGCCGGCCGCGGTCAGCTTCGGGTGGAGCACGCTCGGCTGCCACTTCACGAGCGGGCGGCCGGTGGTCTCGCCGCGCACCACGGTGAGTTCGGAGGCGTACGACCAGTCCTTGGAGACGTCCTCGTAGGTGATCGTGGCCTTCACCGTGAACGGCACCTTCGCGCCGACCGGCGTCCCCGGCGTGATGACCGCCTTCGAGACCTTCCCGCCCTCGCGGTAGGCGGCGACCGAGGTCCCGGCCGTGACCGGGTCGTTCGTCAGCTGTCCCGCCCGCTCGGGCTCCCCGGCGGCCCAGGCGGCCAGGAAGTCCTTCGCGGTGGTGGTGACCTCGTCGGGGGTGACGGGCCCCGTTCTCGGCGCGGCCTCGGAGCGCGTCCCGGTCTCGCCGCCCGTCACCCCGGTCCACAGGTTGTAGCCGCCGTATCCGACTCCGCCCGCCACCACGGCGAACACGCCCCCGACGATCGCGACCTTGGCCCCACTGCGCATGGCTGCGCCTCCCCTCCCCCGGTGGACCGTCGAGTCAAGCAGTCAGGACGTTCGGGTGTCGAGCACCTGTCGTCACATCCGTCAAACCTGCCCCGGCTGTTCCCGGTTACGATACTTTGAACGCGTTCAAGTCTGCGGGATCGGGGGCGGGGCATGCACGTCGACACGCGACACGGTGTCCATCCATGGCAGTTCGGTCTGGCGCTGCTCGCCGTGATGACCCCCGTGGTCCCGGCGCTGGCGTGGGTGGACGACGGCTTCGTCGCCCTGCCCCTCTTCCTCGGGACCGCCGCGGTGACCGCCGTCCCGCTCCTCTTCCACGGCCGACCCGCGGGCTTCGCCCTGGCCGCCTGGGCCGTCTCGCTGCCGCTGCTCGCGTGGAGCTTCCTCGGCGCCCTGGCGGGGATGTTCGTCTTCTTCCCCTCGGTGCTCCAGCTGTGGCTGGCCTCCGCCGCGGATCCGCGCGAGCGGCCGAGGGCGGCGGGGGTGATGACCGGCGCGGGTCTCGTCCTGTCGGTGCTCCAGGTGGGGCGCCTCATGGTCGGCTGAGGACGAGGAGGGCGCGACCACCGGCCGCGCCCTCTCGCCCCGTGCCGGTCGGCCGGTCTCAGAACATCAGGTTGTACGTGTTCCAGCCGCCGCCGACGAGGGTCCGGGCCGAGCCGGGGACGAGCTCGCCGGGGTACCTGAGCGTGCCCTGGTAGGCCCAGAGCTTCCCGGCGGCGTCCCGTGCGACGAGGTCGGAGTGCGCGTCACGGCCGAGTTCGGCGGTGCCCACGACGGCCGTGTACGTGTTCCACCCGCCGCCGACGCGCCGGCGCTGCTCGAAGGGCGGCGAGGGGACGGGACCCCGGACGTCGTACTTCCACAGCACGCCGTCCTTGTCGCGGGCCAGGACCCCGTCCCTGGAGCCCGACATGGTCAGGGCGGTGTACGTGTTCCAGCCGCCGCCCACCCGCTGCCGCGGTCCGTACGGGACGTCGTACCTCCGCTCGTAGCGCCACAGCACGCCGTCCCGGTCCCGGGCGACCAGACCGCCGTCACCGACGCCGACGAGTGCCGTGTACGCGTTCCAGCCGCCGCCGATCCGCCGTCGCGGGGCGAAGGGGGCGGAGGGCCTGCCGGTGCCCTCGTAGTACCAGAGGACCCCGGCCCTGTCGCGGGCGACGAGGTCGCCGCGGCCGTCCGCCGTGGGGGTCGTGATCGGGACGACGGCGGTGTAGGCGTTCCACCCGCCGCCGACCCGCTTGCGCGGGGCGAACGGCCGGGAGACGTCGCCCGTGCCCTCGTACCGCCACAGCACGCCGTCCTTGTCCCGGGCGTGGACGGCGCCGCGCTGACTCGCGTAGGGCGTTCCGGCGACGAAGTCGAGACCGAGCGTGCCCTCGGCCACGGTCCTGCCCGTGCTGTCCGTCAGTCCGACCAGGACGCGCGGGTGGCCCAGGACGACCGCGCTCCGGTCGGCGTCCAGGGTGATCGTGTAGGTGAGGGTGGCGGCGGCCGGCACCTCGGGAAGGTCGAGGGAGGGCCGCACGGGGGGATCCGGCAGGGACGGAGGGAAGTAGGGCATGTTCCACGCGCACGCGCCGTACGAGACGCCGTTGACCGCGCAGGTGGAGCGAATCACGTCCTCGCTCACCGGCGAGCCGCCCGGAACCTCCGCCAGCCAGGTGTCCAGCTCGAAGGACGCGGACACCGGCCCCTGGACGCCCGCCGGCAGCGTGGCCGTGAACCGCAGGGTCACCGGTCCTTCCTCGCCCGCCGGGACGGTCAGCCGGCCACCCTCCTGGACGACCGTCCCGGGCTCGGCGGCCGCCCCGGCGACGGCCGCCGGGGACGCGGCGAACGCCGCCGGCCCCCCGAACGTCACCGGCGCCAGGGACGCGGCCAACGCCGCCGCCACCACGGCCGTACGCACACGCGTCACGGAAACCTCCTCGCCCCGGATACGGGACCCCAGATGCCACCGGAGACGCGGAAACGCCCCCCTCTTGCACCCGTTGGACCCCGCGACGGCGCGAAGGGTTGTACGGCCCCCGGAAACCGACCCGGATCCGGCTTCCCCGCTACACCCAGGTGTCCAGCCACATCCGGTTTCTCCACTGGTCCAGTGGAATGGGGGTGCCGGTGTAGATGGGCCAGAAGTAGATGAAATTCCAGACGATGAGCAGGACGAGACATCCCGCCGCCACCGCGCCGAATGTCCGGCGTCTTTCCGATGAACCGCGGGGGCCGATGATGGCACCCAGCATCATGGCCACCGCCAGGCACAGGAAAGGCACGAAGACGACCGCGTAGAAAAGGAAGATGGTGCGTTCCTGGTAAAGGAACCAGGGGAGCCAGCCGGCCGCGATGCCGCAGGCGATCGCGCCCGCCCGCCAGTCGCGGCGGAAGGCCCAGCGCCACAGGACGTACAGGATCGCGAAGCACGCGGCCCACCACAGGAGCGGGGTGCCGAGGGCCAGGACCTCCTGGGCGCACTTCTCGGTCGCGTCGGCCGGGCAGCCCTTCGTGCCGGGGGCGGGGGACTCGTAGAAGTACGAGACCGGGCGGCCGAGCACGATCCAGGACCAGGGGTTCGACTGGTAGGTGTGCGGCGAGGTGAGGCCGACGTGGAAGGTGTACACCTCCGACTCGTAGTGCCACAGGCTGCGCAGCCAGTCCGGCAGCCAGCCCCAGGTGCCGCCGCCGACCGCCTTGTCGTGGTCCTCGGCCCAGTGCCGGAAGTAGCCCTTGTCGCTGACCAGCCAGCCCGTCCAGGTCGCCAGGTACGTGGCCACGGCCACCGGCACCACCGACACGAACGCCGGGACGAGGTCCTTCCTGATCACCGCCGCGTACGGGCGGACCGCGCCGGCCGTCCGGCGCCCGCCGACGTCCCACAGGACGGTGAGCAGGCCGAACGCGACCATCACGTACAGGCCGTTCCACTTGGTCGCCGCCGCGAGGCCCAGGGAGACGCCCGCCGCGATCCGCCACGGGCGCCAGCCCAGGCGCAGGGTCTCCGCGATCTCCGCGTCGGGCCGCAGCACCCCCTCCTCGTCCTCGGGGAGGGCGGCGGCGAGCCGCTTCCTGGTGCGGTCCCGGTCGAGGACGAGACAGCCGAAGGCGGCCAGCACGAAGAACATCAGCACCTGGTCGAGCAGCGCGGTGCGGCTCATCACGAAGTGCAGTCCGTCGACGGCCAGGAGCAGGCCCGCCAGACAGCCCAGGAACGTCGAGCGGAACAGACGGCGGCCGATCCGGCACAGCATCAGCACGGAGAGCGTGCCGAGCAGCGCCACCATGAACCGCCAGCCGAAGGGCTCGAAGCCGAAGAGCTTCTCCCCGACGCCGATCACCCATTTGCCCATCGGCGGGTGGACGACGTACCCGGGATCGGTCGGCACCAGGACCGAGCCGGGGTCGGTGAGGATCGTCTTGTCGATGTCCTTCGGCCAGGCCCCCTCGTACCCCTGGTTGATCAGCGCCCAGGAGTCCTTGGCGTAGTACGTCTCGTCGAATATCACCGCGTGCGGCTTGCCCAGGTTCCAGAACCGCAGCAGGCCCGCCACCGCCGTGACCAGCAGCGGACCGCCCCAGGCCAGCAGGCGCCAGAGCCGCTCCGCCCGGTCGGGGCCGATGCCGAGGAGCGACCAGGTCCGCGCGGACGGCCGGGTGTACGGGGGGACGAGCCGGTCGCGCAGCCCGATCGGCGCGGCGTCCGGGGCGGGCGGCGTGTAGCCGAAGCGCCGCAGCCGTCGCTGCCAGGAAGAGGGCTCTGCCACGGGCGCCGCCACGGGGTGCTGGCCCTCCAGGGCCTCGGGTGCGGTACTGGTCACCGCGCCATCGTAGGGAACGCGCCTGTGCGCGTCGCCTGTCCGGGCTGGGAGGATGTCCCGTGTGACAGGAACGCTGGTACTCGCAGGGACCCCCATCGGCGACATCGCGGACGCCCCGCCCCGCCTCGCCACCGAGCTGGAGAGCGCGGACATCGTGGCCGCCGAGGACACCCGGAGGCTGCGCGGCCTCACCCGGGCGCTCGGCATCCACACCTCGGGCCGGGTCGTGTCGTACTTCGAGGGCAACGAGTCGGCCCGTACGCCGGAGCTGGTCGAGGCGCTGGTCGGCGGCGCGCGCGTGCTGCTCGTGACCGACGCGGGCATGCCGTCCGTCTCGGACCCCGGCTACCGGCTCGTCGCCGCGGCCGTCGAGCAGGACATCAAGGTGACGGCCGTCCCCGGCCCGTCCGCCGTGCTCACCGCGCTGGCCCTCTCCGGTCTCCCCGTGGACCGCTTCTGCTTCGAGGGCTTCCTGCCGAGGAAGGCCGGCGAGCGCCTCGGACGGCTCCGCGAGGTCGCCGGCGAGCGGCGGACCCTCGTCTACTTCGAGGCCCCGCACCGGCTCGACGACACCCTCGCCGCGATGGCCGAGGTGTTCGGCGCCGACCGCAGGGCCGCCGTCTGCCGCGAGCTGACCAAGACGTACGAGGAGGTCAAGCGGGGCGCGCTGGGCGAGCTCGCCGAGTGGGCGAAGGACGGCGTGCGCGGCGAGATCACCGTCGTCGTCGAGGGCGCCCCGGAGACCGGCCCCGCCGAACTCGACGCCGAGGAGCTGGTGCGCAGGGTGCGGGTGCGCGAGGAGGCGGGGGAGCGCCGCAAGGAGGCGATCGCCGCCGTCGCGGCGGAGGCGGGTCTTCCCAAGCGGGAGGTGTTCGATGCCGTGGTCGCGGCAAAGAATGCGGACGCGTCGGGCCCCGGAAAGGGTAAAGGACTAATCTGAAAGGCAAAGCCGAACCCGGCGCCGGGACTCTTCGCGGGGCGCTTGGCAAGGGAAGGGCCAAAAGCCTTCCATGGTTCGTCCGCCGCTGATGCGCTCCGGCCGGAAAAGGCGTCCACTGATCAGTGGAGAGGAGCTGGCATGAGCGAGATCACCGGCACCGGCATATCCGTCGCCCATGAGGCGTACGCCTTCGCCTGCATGCGCTGTGGATACGGCTGGGAGCAGGCGTACGACATCGAGCACCACGTCGACGCCGCCGGCCAGGAATTCGTCGTCTACAAGGCCGACGGGGAGCGGGTACCGTCCCCGCTGTCCAGTCCCACCTGCATGAACTGCGGCGGCCACGTCGTCCGCATCATGCGCGCGGGGCAGGTTTCGTCGGTGCTCGACCTGATCGCCGCGACCGAGAAGCACCGGCACGGGGCGCGGTCGACGAAGCCCGTCGGGCCGGCCGGACCGATCGGCCAGGAGCTGACCGAGGACACCCCCGAGAAGCCGCCGGTGCCGCACCACTGGCACCTGTCGGACCTCTTCCACCGCAGGCGTCACCCGTAGATCACCGGCATCCACCGGTAACCCCGAGCGGCGGCACTCATGGCCCTCGTACGATCGTGGTCATGAGTGCCAAGGACGCCCCGCCGCCGCTGCCCGAACCCCTCCTCGTGGAGGTCGCGGACTCGCACACCCACATGGACCTCCAGTCCGGGACCGTCGAGGAGGCCCTCGTCAAGGCCGCCGCCGTCGGCGTGACCACGGTCGTCCAGGTCGGCTGCGACGTGAAGGGCTCGCGGTGGGCCGCCGAGACGGCCGCCGCCCACGCGAACGTGCACGCCGTCGTCGCCCTGCACCCGAACGAGGCGCCCCGGATCGTGCTCGGCGACCCCGACGGCTGGTCCCGCCAGGGCGCCCGGCAGGGCGGCGGTGACGCGGCCCTCGACGACGCCCTCACCGAGATCGACCGGCTCGCCGCCCTCCCGCACGTCCGCGGGGTCGGCGAGACCGGGCTCGACTTCTTCCGCACGGGACCCGAGGGCGTCGCCGCGCAGGAGCGTTCCTTCCGCGCCCACATCGAGATCGCCAAGCGCCACGGCAAGGCCCTCGTCATCCACGACCGCGAGGCCCACGCCGACGTGCTGCGCGTCCTGGACGAGGAGGGCGCCCCCGAGCGGACCGTCTTCCACTGCTACTCCGGCGACGCCGCCATGGCCGAGATCTGCGCCGCCAAGGGCTACTACATGTCCTTCGCCGGCAACGTCACCTTCAAGAACGCCCAGCCGCTGCGGGACGCGCTCGCGGTCGCCCCGCTGGAGCTCGTCCTCGTCGAGACCGACGCCCCCTACCTCACCCCCGCCCCCTTCCGGGGCCGCCCCAACGCCCCCTACCTGATCCCGGTCACCGTCCGGGCGATGGCCGAGGTCCGCGGCATCGGGGAGGACGAGCTGGCCGGGGCCATCGCCGTGAACACGGCCCGCGCCTTCGACTACTGAACATAACGGTTACGTATCGTAGCCGGGTCGATCGGCTGGGTGACGGCGGCCGGGGCTAGGGTCCCGGCCTCGTGAGCACTTCCCAGGGCAGTCACCGAGCAGGACGGCGGGGCGCGGCCGCGACCCTGCCCGTGCACGAGCAGCCGACCCAGGCGGCGCCCCTCGTCCTGCCACCGGTCACCGAGGTGTCCCTGCCCGGGCAGGGCTCCCGGGCCGGGGCCCGCCGGGCCGCCCGCCGCCGCAGGGCCGCGGGCGGCGCCGGGTCCGCCGCCGAAGGGCTGCGCAGGCTCGTCCCGCAGGCCCTCGTCGTCGCCTTCCTCGCCGGCGGCACCAGCGCCTTCGTCGCCGACGACAAGGCCGTCGAACTCTCCGTCGACGGCGTCCCCCGCACCCTCCACACCTTCGCCGACGACGTGCGCGAGCTCCTCGCCGACGAGGGCGTCCCCGTCGGCGCGCACGACATCGTCGCCCCGGGACCCGGCGAGGCCCTGGCCGACGGCGACGAGATCGTCGTCCGGTACGGGCGGCCGGTCTCCCTCACCCTCGACGGGCAGCGCCGCCAGGTCTGGACGACCGCCGGGACCGTCGAGGGAGCGCTGCGCCAGCTCGGGGTCCGCGCCGAGGGCGCCTATCTGTCCGCCTCGCGCGGCGCGGCCATCTCCCGTCAGGGCCTCGCCCTCGACGTCCGCACCGAGCGGGCCGTCACCTTCCTCGCCGACGGCCGCGAGCGGACCGTCCGCACGAACGCCGCCACCGTCCGGGAAGCCCTCGCCGAGGCCGGGATCACGCTCTCCGGGCAGGACACCACCTCCGTCCCCGCCGACTCCTTCCCCCGCGACGGCCAGACCGTGAACGTGCTGCGGATCACCGGCTCCCGGCAGGTGCGGGAGGAGTCCGTCCCGTACGCCGTCCGGCGCGTCCGCGACCCCGGGCTGTTCGCCGGCACGGAGGTCGTCGAGCAGCAGGGCGCCCCGGGCGTCCGCCGCGTCACGTACAGCCTGCGCACCGTCAACGGCGTCGCGCAGCGCCCGCGCAGGACCGGCGAGGAGATCGTCCGCGAGCCCGTCGCCCGCACGGTGCGGATCGGCACCCGCCCGCTGCCCACCTCCGTCGCCGGCGCCGACGGCCTGGACTGGGGCGCGCTCGCCGCCTGCGAGTCCGGCGGCCGCCCGAACGCGGTCGACCCCTCGGGGACGTACGGCGGGCTCTACCAGTTCGACCCCGGCACCTGGCACTCCCTCGGTGGCACCGGCACCGCCCAGGACGCGCCCGCCGCCGAGCAGACCTTCCGCGCGAAGAAGCTCTACGTGCAGCGCGGGGCGAGCCCGTGGCCCCACTGCGGCCGCAGGCTCCTCCGGTGAGCCCGCCGACGACCCCCGGCCGTACCGGGGCCCCGTAGGCTGTACCGGTGAGCACCACCACCGGCCCCGAAAGCCCCGACGCCCTCCTCGGCCCCGCCGACATCCGTGAGCTGGCCGCCGCCCTCGGCGTGCGCCCCACGAAGCAGAAGGGCCAGAACTTCGTCATCGACGCCAACACCGTCCGGCGGATCGTCCGCACGGCCGAGGTGCGGCCCGAGGACGTGGTCGTGGAGGTGGGTCCCGGACTCGGCTCCCTCACCCTGGCCCTCCTGGAGGCCGCCGACCGCGTGACGGCCGTCGAGATCGACGACGTGCTCGCCGCCGCGCTGCCCGCCACCATCGCCGCCCGGATGCCGGCCCGCGCCGACCGCTTCGCGCTCGTCCACTCCGACGCGATGCACGTCGAGGAGCTGCCGGGCCCGGAGCCGACCGCGCTCGTCGCGAACCTGCCCTACAACGTGGCCGTGCCCGTCCTGCTCCACATGCTGGAGCGGTTCCCGACCATCGAGCGGACCCTCGTCATGGTCCAGGCCGAGGTCGCCGACCGGCTCGCCGCGAAGCCCGGCAACAAGGTCTACGGCGTCCCCTCCGTCAAGGCCAACTGGTACGCCGAGGTCAAGCGCGCCGGGTCCATCGGCCGCAACGTCTTCTGGCCCGCGCCGAACGTCGACTCCGGCCTCGTCTCCCTCGTCCGCCGCACCGAGCCGCTCGCGACCACCGCGACCCGGCAGGAGGTCTTCGCGGTCGTCGACGCGGCCTTCGCACAGCGCCGCAAGACCCTGCGCGCCGCCCTCGCCACCTGGGCGGGCTCGCCCGCGGCGGCCGAGGAGGCCCTGGTGAAGGCCGGGATCTCGCCGCAGGCGCGCGGCGAGTCGCTGACCGTCGAGGAGTTCGCGCGGATCGCGGAGGCGAAGGCATGAGCGGCGTCACCGTACGCGTCCCCGCCAAGGTCAACGTCCAGCTCGCGGTCGGCGCGGCCCGCCCCGACGGCTTCCACGACCTGGCGAACGTCTTCCTCGCCGTCTCCCTCCACGACGAGGTCACGGCGACCCCCGCCGAAGGCCTCACGATCACCTGCGAGGGCCCGGACGCCGACCAGGTGCCGCTGGACCGCACCAACCTGGCCGCGCGCGCGGCCCTGCTGCTCGCCGCCCGGCACGGCATCTCCCCGGACGTGCACCTGCACATCGCGAAGGACATCCCGGTCGCCGGCGGCATGGCCGGCGGCAGCGCCGACGGCGCGGGCGCGCTGCTCGCCTGCGACGCGCTCTGGGGCCTGGACACGCCCCGCGACGTGCTCCTGGAGATCTGCGCCGAGCTCGGCTCGGACGTGCCCTTCAGCCTGGTCGGCGGCGCGGCGCTCGGCACCGGGCGCGGCGAGAGGCTGACGGAGCTGCCCGTCGGCGGCACCTTCCACTGGGTGTTCGCCGTCGCCGACGGCGGGCTCTCGACCCCGGCGGTGTACGGCGAGTTCGACCGGCTCGCGGAGGGCACCGAGATCCCCGGGCCGGCCGCCTCCCCGGCCCTCCTGGAGGCCCTGCGCACCGGGGACACCGCCGCCCTCGCGGGCACCCTCGCCAACGACCTCCAGGCCCCGGCGCTCTCCCTGCGGCCCTCGCTCGCCGCGACCCTGGCGGCCGGCACGGCGGCGGGCGCGCTCGCGGCCCTGGTCTCCGGCTCGGGCCCGACCACGGCGTTCCTGGTGAAGGACGCGGAGGCGGCGGAGGCCGTCGCCGCCGCCCTCGTCGCCTCCGGCACCTGCCGCACGGCCCGCACCACGACGTCCCCTGCGGCGGGCGCGGTCGTCGTCTAGAGCTTGTTCCTGGTGATCCTGGCCAGCAGGAGGTTCGGCTCCGGGGCCACGGTCGCGTAGTAGGCCGCGCCGGGGACGTAGAGCGTCTTCGCGCGGACCGCGACCGAGGTCGGGTTGACGAGGCCGTCGGCGCCGGTGAGGACGGTCCGGTGCGTGCCGTCGGCGCGGACCAGCTCCAGCCTGCTGTCCAGGATCAGCGCGGCCAGGGCCGTGTCGCCGTGCCCGGTGAAGGTGAAGTCGTCGATCCCGGTCAGCCCGGTCGCCCTGGTCTCCACCGGTCCGGCCGTCCGGTCCTCCGCGAAGGGGATCCGCAGCAGCGTCGAGTGCGCGGAGTTGGACACCCAGACGGCACCGTCGTGGAGCTTGAGGCCGTTGGCGCCGAAGGGGAGCGCCGCGGTCGGCGCCAGGGCCGTCCCCTCCGCCCAGACCGAGGGCGCGCCCCCGCCCAGCGGGACGCTCCACACCGCGCCGCGCGCCGAGTCGGCGGCGTACAGCGTGCCGTGCTCCTCGTCCAGGTCGAGCCCGTTGGGCAGGGAGCCGGCCGGCAGCTGCGCGATCCGCTCGGGCGCGCCGCCGCCGGGACGGACGCGCCAGACGCCGGTCTCCGCGGTGCCGGTGGCGTAGTTGACGTAGAGGGTGCCGTCGTGGGCGCGCGCGATGCCGGTGACGACCGCCGCGCCGAGGCTCGGGGTCTTCGGGTCGGCGACCGGGGGCAGCGTCGCGAGGACGGTCCTCGCGCCCGCCTTGGTGACCCGGACGACCTGCCGGGCGTACGCGAAGGTCAGGACGGCCGAGCCGTCGGGCTCCAGGGCGATGTTCTCCGGGGTCTGCCCGACGGCGAAGTCGAAGCGGGCGACGACGCGGGGGCCGGAGACGGCCGGTTCACCGGTCGGCGCGGGGCCGGCGGCGAGGGCGCCGAGGGCGGCGGTGGCGACGGCGACGGCGGCCAGGCGTGGGTGTCGGGGCACGGGACTCTCCTCGGGGTGGCGGACGCCCCGGGCCGGTGGGACGGCACCCGGGGCGGTGGGTGACTCCGAGGAGAGGCTGTCGGGTCGGCGGCGGGGGAGCGGCGCAGCCGGGGCCGCGAGGTCGCCCGCGTGGCCGAGGGCATGCGGCCGGTGGGGGAGCGGGGGGCGTCCGCTGGGCCGGTACCGGGGCGCTGGTCCGGGTTGCTGGTGGGGCCGGGTGCCGGGTGCCGGGCTGCCGGTCGAGCCGGGGCGCCCGCCGGGCCGGTATGGGGCCGCTGATCGAGCCGGGGTGCCCGCCGGGACGGTCCTCGTCCGCCGGTCGAGCCGGGGTGCCCGCCGGGCCGGTCCTCGTCCGCCGGTCGAGCCGGGGCGTCCGCCGGGCCCGTACTCAGCCGGCGGTTGAGTATCCGCGCCCTGACGGACCGCCGTGCGGGCGCGGGACCGTGGCCGTATGGGAAGCCGTACGAGAACCAGCGCGCGTGAGCTCGCCGCCGCCACCCCGGCGACGCGGGACCGGTACGTCGATCTGCTGCGGGTGGCCTCGCTCGCGGTCGTGGTCCTCGGCCACTGGCTGATGGCGGCCGTCACCGCCGACGGGCAGGTCGGGAACCTGCTCGCGGCCGTACCGGAACTCCAGGCGGTGACCTGGGTGTTCCAGGTGATGCCGGTGTTCTTCTTCGTCGGCGGCTTCTCGCACGCCCTCGCCCACCGCTCGCGTCCCCGGTACGCGGCCTTCCTGCGGGCCCGGCTCCAGCGGCTGCTGCGGCCGACGATGGTGTTCGTCGGGGTGTGGGGCGCGGCGGCGCTGGTGCTCCAGCTGTCCGGCGCCGACGGGGGGCTCACCGGGGTCGCGCTGCGGCTCGTCGCCCAGCCGCTCTGGTTCATCGGGATCTACCTGGCGATGGTGGCGTTCACGCCGCCGCTGCTGCGGCTGCACGAGCGCTGGGGCTGGGGCGCGTTCGCGGCGCTCGCGGGCGGGGCGGTCGCCGTGGACGTGCTGCGGTTCGCGGTCGGCGTGCCGTACGTCGAGTTCCTGAACTTCGCGTGTGTGTGGCTCGCCGTCCACCAGCTCGGCTTCCTCCGCGCCGACGGCAGGATCCGCCGCCCGGCGCTGCTCGCCGGGGCGGGTCTCGTCGGCGCGACCGCGCTCGTGGCCCTCGGGCCGTATCCGCTGTCGATGGTGGGCATGCCCGGCGAGAAGGTGTCGAACATGGCACCGCCGACCCTCGCGCTGCTCTGCCACGGGCTGTGGCTGGTCGGGGCGGTCGAGCTGCTGAGGGGCCCGGGCGCGCGGCTGGTCGCCCGCGCCGGGGTGTGGCGGGCGGTGGTCGCCGCCAACGGGATCGCGATGACCGCGTTCCTCTGGCACCTGACGGCCATGCTCGGCGTGTACGGGGCGCTCCTCGGGATCGGCGCGGAGCTCCCGGCCCCGGCCTCGGGCGCCTGGTGGGCGCAGGTCCCGCCGCGGTTCGCGGCGGCCGGCCTGCTCACGGCCCTGCTCGTCGCCGTCTTCCGCCGCTTCGAGGCCCCGGTCCCGGCGGCCCCGGTCCGCGACGGGGGCGACGGGCTCGCGGCCCTCGGGATCGCGCTCGCCCTGTCCGGGGTGCTCGGCCTCTCCCTGACGGGCTTCGCCGGGCTCCTCGAAGGGCACGCGGCGACCCTGATCGCGGTCCCCGTCACGGCCCCGGCGGCGGTCGGCCTGGCCCTGGCGGGGTGGCTGCTGGTGGAACGGGCGGGCCGGGTCAGACGCTGACGACGGTCGCCCGGCCCGCGCGGAGGGTCATCAGGTCCTCCGGACGCGAGGTCAGCACGGTGACGGGGCCGGGCGCGGCGAGGGCCGTCGCGGCGACCGTCGCGTCGACGGCGTACCGGTGCCACTTCCGGGTGGGCCCGCTCATGCTCCTCGTGCCACCGCTCATGCCACCCGGGGGAGGGGCCTGCGCGGCGACGTACCCTAGGACGTCGATCGATCCCCCGTACAGGAGTCAACGTGGCCGTCAACCTGGTCAATGTCGAGGCCGTCAGCAAGGTGTACGGCACCCGTGCCCTGCTCGACGGGGTCTCGCTCGGGGTCTCCGAGGGGGACCGGATCGGGGTCGTCGGCCGCAACGGTGACGGCAAGACCACCCTCATCCGGATGCTCGCCAAGCTGGAGGAGGCCGACACCGGCCGGGTCACCCACAGCGGCGGGCTCCGGCTCGGGGTGCTCACCCAGCACGACTCCCTCGACTCCGAGGCCACCATCCGGCACGAGGTCATCGGCGTCATGGCCGACCACGAGTGGGCGGGCAGCGCCAAGATCCGCGACGTGCTCACCGGGCTCTTCGGCGGGCTCGACCTGCCCGGCTTCGAGAAGGGCCTCGACACCGTCATCGGCCCGCTCTCCGGCGGCGAGCGGCGGCGCATCGCGCTCGCCAAGCTCCTCATCGAGGACCAGGACCTGATCGTCCTCGACGAGCCCACCAACCACCTCGACGTCGAGGGCATCTCCTGGCTCGCCCAGCACCTCCAGGAGCGCCGTTCCGCGCTCGTCTGCGTCACCCACGACCGGTGGTTCCTCGACCAGGTCTGCACCCGCATGTGGGACGTGCAGCGCGGTGACGTGCACGAGTACGAGGGCGGCTACTCCGACTACGTCTTCGCCCGTGCCGAGCGCGAGCGGATCGCCGCCACGGAGGAGGCCAAGCGGCAGAACCTGATGCGCAAGGAGCTCGCCTGGCTGCGGCGCGGCGCCCCCGCCCGCACCTCCAAGCCCCGCTACCGCATCGAGGCCGCGAACGAACTCATCGCCGACGTGCCGCCGCCGCGCGACACCTCCGAGCTGATGAAGTTCGCCAACGCCCGCCTCGGCAGGACCGTCTTCGACCTGGAGGACGTGTCCGTCACCGCCGGTCCCAAGGAGCTGCTCAAGCACCTCACCTGGCAGCTCGGCCCCGGCGACCGCATCGGCCTCGTCGGCGTCAACGGCGCGGGCAAGACCTCACTCCTGCGGGCGCTCACCGAAGCGGCCGTCAGCCAGGGCGAGAAGCAGCCCGCCGCCGGCCGGATCGTCGTCGGCAAGACCGTCCGGCTCGCCTACCTCTCGCAGGACGTCACCGAGCTCCCCGCCACGCTGCGCGTCCTGGAGGCCGTGCAGCAGATCCGCGACCGGGTGGACCTCGGCAAGGGCCGCGAGATGACCGCCGGTCAGCTCTGCGAGCAGTTCGGCTTCAGCAAGGAGAAGCAGTGGACGCCCGTCGGCGACCTCTCCGGCGGTGAGCGCCGCCGCCTCCAGCTGCTGCGCCTGCTGATGGACGAGCCGAACGTCCTCTTCCTCGACGAGCCCACCAACGACCTCGACATCGAGACCCTGACCCAGCTGGAGGACCTCCTCGACGGCTGGCCGGGCTCCATGATCGTCATCTCCCACGACCGGTTCTTCATCGAGCGCACCACGGACCGGACGTTCGCCCTGCTCGGAGACAAGACCCTGCGGATGCTGCCGCGCGGCATCGACGAGTACCTGGAGCGCCGCCGGACCATGATCGAGGCGTCGGCCCCGACGCCCGCCGCCGCGCCCACGCAGCAGAGGCCGGGCGTCTCCGCGGCCGACGCCCGCGCGGCCAAGAAGGAGCTCCAGAAGGTCGAGCGGCAGCTCGACAAGGTCTCCGACAAGGAGGCGAAGCTGCACGCCCAGATCGCCGACAACGCCACGGACTTCGAGAAGGTGGCGAAGCTCGACGCGGAGCTGCGCGCCCTCGCCGGGGAGCGCGAGGAGCTGGAGATGCGGTGGCTGGAGCTGGCCGAGGACGCGTAGGTCTGGCCCGTCGGGGCGCATAACGAGGGCATCACAGGCCGGTCCTCCCTTGGGTACAAGGGGAGGACCGGTCGCTTTTGCGCCATGGCGTGAGTGGTAGAAAGAAAACCCGTTCACGTCAAGGGGGAAACGCTGATGACCCAGCCGCCCAGCAACCAGCCGCCGGGGGGCTTCGGAGCCCCCCAGGACCCGAACCAGTCCCCGGACCAGGCCCCGGGCCCGGACCTCTCCAAGGGCCCGGACGTCCCGCCGGTGCCGCCGGCCCCGCCGCAGGCGCCGCCCGTCCCGCCGCAGGCGCCCGCCGCGCCGCCCGCCCCGCAGTCCCCGCCGCCCTCGGCACCGGGACCGTACGGCCAGGCGCCGCAGGCCGGTTACGGCTACCCGCAGCAGCCGGGCCAGCAGCCGGGGCAGCAGCCGGGCCAGCCCGGTCAGCCCCCGCAGTCGGGGCCGTACGGTCAGCCGGGCCAGGCGCCGCAGCCGGGGCCGTACGGTCAGCCCGGTCCGTACGGGCAGCCCGCGCCGCAGCCCTACGGCTACCCGCAGCAGGGCCAGCCGGGCCAGCCCGGTCCGTACGGGCAGCAGCAGAACCCCTACGGCGGCTACCCGACCCAGCCGATGTACCAGGGCGCCCCCACCCCGCCCCAGACGCCCGGTGGCGGCGGTCCGTTCAAGGGCCGCACCGGCATCGTCGCCGGTGTCGCCGCCGCGGCCGTCCTGGTCGCCGCCGTCACGACCTGGGCCGTCGTCGGCGGGGACGACGACAAGGACCCGGTGGCCCAGCCCACCGCCACCGCCAGCTCCTCCGCCCCGAAGCCCACCGAGTCGGTGGACCAGGGCGACGGCTCGGGCGACGGGGACAAGGGCGAGGACGACCTCAACGCGGGCCGCCAGGCCGGCGAGGCGAAGGTCGGCTGGCTGCTCAAGAACACCGTGGACCTGCCCCGCAACGGCTCCGACGTCTTCGGCCCCTGGATCGTCGGCGACACCGTCGTCAAGGCGATGTACAAGGGCGTCGACGGCTACGGCCTCGCCGACGGCAAGCCCAAGTGGCACGTGGACCTGCCGTTCGAGCTGTGCGCGGTGCCGCCGGAGCCCGCCGCGGACGGCTCCATGGTCTTCGGCTACGCCGAGAGCGCCAAGGACGGCGCCAAGTGCACCCAGCTCCAGAAGATCGACCTCAAGACCGGCAAGCCCGGCTGGAAGAAGGCCGTCCCGAAGGCCACGGGCCTCTTCGCCTTCTCCGACAACACCCTGGCCATCAGCGGCAACACGGTCACCGCCGCCGGTTCCAGCAGCGCGTACGGCTTCTCGCTCGCCGACGGCCACCAGCTCTTCAAGGGCGCCGACACCGGCTGCAAGCCCTTCGCGTACGCGGGCGGCAGCAAGCTGATCGCCGCCCTGGACTGCCCCTCGGGCAGCACCAGCAAGAAGACCCAGGCGGTCGCCCAGGTCGACCCCACCACCGGCAAGCCGAAGTTCACCTTCAAGCTGGAGGCGAACTGGGAGGTCGACAAGGTCTACTCGGTCGATCCGCTGGTCGTCTCGGCCACCCAGCGCGAGCAGAAGAAGTGGACCATCTTCGCGCTCGACGCCAACGGCAGGCTCCGCTCGACGATCCAGGGCGGCAGCGACAAGTTCGCGCCCTCCTGCGGCGGCAGCTTCGTCATCTTCGGCAAGAACCTCCAGGGCTGCACGGGTGTCGCCGCCGACGCGAACACCTTCTACATGGCCACCGACACCGGTTACGGCAAGGCCAACGAGGTCGTCGCCTTCGACCTGGCGACGGGCAAGGCCAAGTGGCGCTCCAAGGCCCCCGGCGACCAGTCGATGACGCCGCTGCGCATGGACGGCGGGCAGGTCCTGGTGTACGTGGACCCGTCGTACGACAAGGGCGGCGCCGTCGCCGCCATCGCCCCGACCGGCGGCGCGCCGAAGATCCTGCTCCAGCACCCCGCCTCGACCGCCCAGATCGAGAGCAGCTTCTACAGTGCGGGCTTCGCCTACGGCGGCGGGAGCTTCGTGGTGGCGGCGGGACGTGTGTCGGCGTCCAACGACAAGGACGAGATGCAGGTCAAGACGATGATGGCCTTCAGCAAGTGAGGTACACGGACCGATGACGCAGCCACCCCCGCCGCCGAACCAACCCCCGGACCCGCAGGGCGGCTTCGGCGCCCCGACGCCCCCGCAGCCGGAGCCGGGCTACGGCTACCCGGCGCAGCCGCCGGCCCAGCCCGAGCCGGGCTACGGCTACCCGCAGCAGCCGCCGGCCCAGCCGGAGCCCGGTTACGGCTACCCGCAGCAGCCGCCGGCGCAGCCCGAGCCCGGTTACGGCTATCCGCAGCAGCCGCCGGCCCAGCCCGGTCAGGGCTACGGCCAGCCGCCGCAGCAGCCGTACGGCTATCCCGGCGCGCCGCCGCAGCAGCAGCCCCCGTACGGCTACCCGACCCAGCCGCAGCAGCCCCAGTACGGCTACCAGCAGCCCGTCGCCACCCCTCCGGCGACGGGCCGGGGGAAGCTGTCGGCGCAGCTCCAGATCGTCATCGCGGCGGCCGTCGCCGTCGTCCTGATCATCGGCGCGGGCATCTGGTACGCCAACTCCGGCGGTGACGGCGGCGGCGACCAGGCCAAGGGCTCGGGCGGCACCTCGCAGGGCTCCACGACCGGCGGCGGCGCCACCGGCGGCAACGGCCTGGGCGGCGGCGGCAAGGAGAAGGCACCGGCCGACACCAAGTCGACGATGACCTTCCAGGTCCCCGTGCCGAAGGTCGCGGACGTCACCGACGTGTCCGGCTCCTGGATCACCGACAAGGCGTTCGTGAAGCCGGGCGTGAACTCGGTGGTGGGCTACGACCTGGACAAGGGCACCGTCCTGTGGACGCTGCCGCTGACCGGCCAGGTCTGCGGCGCCTCGCGCCACGTCACCGCGGACAACAAGGTGCCGATCCTCTTCGAGGCCACCAAGCGCGTCGCGCCGCGCTACTACCAGCCGTGCACCGAGGTCGGCGTGGTCGACCTGAACACCGGGAAGCTGCTCTGGTCCACCTCGGTCACCGGCGGCTCGGCCGGCGACCAGAAGGCGCGGTTCAGCGAGGTCACGCTCAGCGGGGCGACGGTCGCGGCCGGCGGCACCGACGGAGGCGCCGCCTTCGACCTGGCCAACGGCAACCCGCGCTGGAAGCCGCAGGCCAACGACCAGAACTGCTACGACATGGGCTACGGCGGCGGCGAGGGTCTCGTCGCGGTCCGCAAGTGCGGCTCGTACGACAGCCCGAGCCTGCTGATCCAGAACCTCAACCCGACGACGGGCGCCCCGCTCTCGCAGTACAAGATGCCGGCCGGCGCGAAGTACGCCTCGGTCGTCTCCACCAAGCCGCTGGTCGTCGCGGCCGACGTCGGCGAGACCGCCGGTGACGGCAGCGGCATCTCGGACTACTTCTCCCTCGACGAGAAGACCGGGAAGCTGAAGGCGAAGATCACGGCGGACGCGGACCAGTACGGGGGCCGCTGCCGCGCCACCGAGGTCGAGTCGTGCACCCAGGTCCTCGTCGGCAACGGCCGGCTGTACGTGCCGACCGAGGAGCACGAGGGCAGCACCGGCGAGTACGGCGACGAGACCAACGAGATCATCGCCTTCGACCTGGCCACCGGGCGCACCGTGCCGGAGAAGGCCGACGCCGGGGACAAGTACAGCTTCGTCCCGCTGCGGATGGACGGCGGCAACCTCATCGCCTACAAGGCCCCGCCCTACGACCAGGGCGGCCGGATCGTCTCGGTCGACGGCGGCACGATGAAGGAGACGCTCCTCCTGGAGAACCCGGCGAACAAGACGATCCACAGCGCGGAGAGCAGCTTCAGCCTGAACGGCGCCGAGCTCCTCTACCGCGACGGCCGGTTCTTCCTCTCGAAGACGCTCGTCAGCAAGCCGCGGGAGAACCCCTCTCCCAACGACATCAAGGAGCACCTGGTGGTCTCCTTCTCCGTCGGGCACTGACGACCCGTCACGCGGCCGTGGGCCCTTCCGGTGATCCGGAGGGGCCCACGCGCATGTCGGCGGCCGGGGCGGGGGAGCGTGTAGCTTGCCGGGTCAGGCCGACGGGGCGTCCGGACGGCCGGGAGGAGGGGGGATGACCGGGATGGGCGTACGCCTGGTGGTGGTGGACGACCACCGGCTGCTCGCGGAGGCGCTCGCCTCGGCGCTGAAGCTGCGCGGGCACCGGGTGCTCGCCGCGGCCGCGCCGGTGGCGGGGGCCGCGGAGCTGGTGGTGGGCCGGGCGCCGGAGGTCTGTCTCGTGGGCACGGCGACGCCGGACGCGCCGGGCACCTTCGACCCGGTCGTACGGATCAAGCGGGAGCGGCCGCAGGTGGCCGTGGTGGTGCTCGGCCCGGTGCCGTCGCCGCGCGGGATCGCGGCGGCGTTCGCCGCCGGGGCCTCGGGGTACGTCCGCCACGACGAGCGCATCGAGGGCGTCGAGCGCGCCCTGGTGAAGGCGCGGGCGGGGGAGACGGCGGTGGCGCCGCAGCTGCTCCAGGGGGCCTTCGCGGAGCTGCTCCACCCCTCGGCGCAGCCGGAGGACGAGGCCCAGCGGCTGCTCCGGCTGCTCACCCACCGGGAGGTGGAGGTCCTGGTGCGGGTCGCGGAGGGCGAGGACACGCGGCTGATCGCGGCGGGGATGGGAATCGCGCCGAGTACGGCGCGGACGCACGTGCAGCGGGTCCTGATGAAGCTGGAGGTCGGTTCGCGCCTGGAGGCGGCGGCGCTCGCGGCCCGTACGGGGCTGCTGGACCGGGCGGTGCCGGGGCAGCGCGGCTCCCTCTGAGGCGTCTTCGCGAAGCCCCCGGGCGCGGGGGCGGGTTCACCCTTGACCGGCATGTTCGAATGTGGTTTTTTGTGCGTGGTTCTGTTTGGTTCGCCCTGGAGGGCACCCCGTGAAGAAGACCGTCACCACGCTCGCCGACGGGCGCGAGCTGATCTACTACGACACGCGCGACGACATCGTCCGCGCCGCCGTCGACCCCCGCCCCCTCACCCCCGTCGTCTCCCGCTCCGAGATCCGGTACGACCGGCTCACCGGCGACCAGGTCGCCGTCGCCTCGCACCGGCAGAGCCGCACCTACCTCCCGCCGGCCGACGCCTGCCCGCTCTGCCCCTCCGGCGACGGACACGAGAGCGAGATCCCCGAGGAGAGCTACGAGGTGGTGGTCTTCGAGAACCGCTTCCCCTCGCTCTCCGGCGGCGTCGGCCGCTGCGAGGTCGTCTGCTTCACCGACGACCACACGGACTCCTTCGCCGACCTCACCGAGGAGCGCGCCGCCCTCGTCCTCGACGCCTGGGCCGACCGGACCGCCGCGCTCTCCGCCCTGCCCGGCGTCGAGCAGGTCTACTGCTTCGAGAACCGGGGCGCGGAGATCGGCGTCACCCTGCCCCACGCGCACGGTCAGATCTACGCCTTCCCGTACGTCACGCCCCGGACCGCCGCCATGCGCCGCCGCGCCGACGAGCACCGCGCGGCGACCGGACGGAACCTCTTCGACGACGTCGTCGCCCGCGAGCGGGCCGACGGCTCCCGGGTGGTCCTGGAGACCGAGCGCTGGATCGCCTTCGTGCCGTACGCCGCCCACTGGCCGTACGAGGTGCACCTGCACCCCAAGCGCCGGGTGCCCGACCTGCTCGCCCTCGACGCGGCGGAGCGCACAGAGTGCGCACAGGTCTACCTGGAACTGTTGAGGCGCTTCGACCGGATCTTCGGCCCGGACGAGCCGCCGACGCCCTACATCGCCGCCTGGCACCAGGCGCCGTTCACGGACGACCGGCGGGAGGACTTCGGACTGCACCTGGAGCTCTTCACCGTCCGACGGGCCTCCGGCAAGCTGAAGTTCCTCGCGGGCACGGAGTCCGGCATGGGCGCGTTCATGAACGACGTACGGCCGGAGGACGCGGCCCGGCGCATCCGAGAGGTGGCAGGCGCATGACGCGCAAGTATCTGGTGACGGGCGGGGCGGGCTACGTGGGAAGCGTGGTCGCCGCCCACCTCCTGGAGCGGGGCCACGAGGTCGTCGTCCTCGACGACCTCTCCACCGGCTTCGCCGAAGCCGTCCCCGAGGGGGCCGGGTTCGTCGAGGGCCGCGTCCAGGACGCGGCGCGGTGGATCGACGGCTCGTACGACGGCGTCCTGCACTTCGCCGCCTTCTCCCAGGTCGGCGAGTCGGTCGCGAAGCCGGAGAAGTACTGGGAGAACAACGTCGGCGGCACCATGGCGCTGCTCGCCGCGATGCGCGCCGCCGGGGTGGGCCGGCTGGTCTTCTCCTCCACCGCCGCCACCTACGGCGAGCCGGAGACCGTGCCGGTCACCGAGACCGCGCCGACCGCCCCCACCAGCCCGTACGGTGCGAGCAAGCTGGCCGTCGACCACATGATCGGCGGGGAGTGCGCCGCGCACGGCCTGGCCGCCGTCTCGCTGCGCTACTTCAACGTCGCCGGGGCGTACGGCACGCTCGGCGAGCGCCACGAGCCCGAGTCCCACCTGATCCCGCTCGTCCTCCAGGTCGCCCTGGGGCGGCGCGAGGCGATCTCCGTGTACGGCGAGGACTACCCGACCCCGGACGGCACCTGCGTCCGCGACTACATCCACGTCGCCGACCTCGCCGAGGCCCACCTGCTGGCCCTCGACGCCATGACCCCCGGCGAGCACCTGATCTGCAACCTCGGCAACGGCAACGGCTTCTCCGTCCGCGAGGTCGTCGAGACCGTCCGCAAGGTCACCGGCCACCCGGTCCCCGAGGTCACCGCCCCCCGCCGCCCCGGCGACCCCGCCGTCCTGGTCGCCTCCGCCGAGGCCGCCCGCGAGCGCCTCGGCTGGACGCCGTCCCGCCCCGACCTGGCCGGCGTCGTCGCCGACGCCTGGGCGTTCGCCCGCCTCCGGAGCACCCGTCAGGAAGAAGAGGAGAGAGGCGCATGAGCGTCGCCGCCGGCTTCGAGGCGCTCTACGGCGCCGCGCCCGAGGGCGTCTGGGCCGCCCCCGGACGGGTCAACCTCATCGGGGAGTACACCGACTTCAACGACGGCTTCGTGCTGCCGCTCGCCCTGCCGCACACCGCCGTCGCCGCCGTCTCCCGCCGGGACGACGGCGTCCTGCGCCTGCACTCCGCCGACGTCGACGGCGGGGTCGTCCAGCTGGCCGTCGACGCCCTGGAGCCGCTCTCCGGCGGCGGCTGGGCCGCCTACCCGGCCGGTGTCGTCTGGGCGCTGCGCGCGGCCGGGCACCCGGTCACCGGGGCCGACGTCCACCTCGCCTCGACCGTGCCGACCGGCGCGGGGCTGTCCTCCTCGGCGGCCCTGGAGGTCGTCACCGCGCTCGCCCTGAACGACCTGTTCGGACTCGGGCTCTCCCGCCCCGAGCTGGCCCGGATCGCCCAGCGCGCCGAGAACGCCTTCGTCGGCGTGCCCTGCGGTGTCATGGACCAGATGGCCTCCGCGTGCGCGCAGGAGGGGCACGCCCTCCACCTGGACACCCGGGACCTCTCGTACCGTCAGGTGCCCTTCGACCTGGCGCGCGAGGGGCTGCGGCTGCTCGTCGTCGACACCCGGGTGAAGCACGCGCTCGGAGACGGCGCGTACGCCGAGCGGCGCGCCGGGTGCGAAGCGGGTGCGCGGGCGCTCGGTGTCCGCACCCTGCGCGAGGTGAGCGCCGCGCACCTGCCCGCGTCCCTCGCCCGCCTGAGCGACGGGACGGTCCTGCGGTACGTGCGGCACGTCGTCTCGGACAACGCCCGGGTCGAGCGGACCCTCGCCCTGCTCGACGCCGGCGACACCCGGGCCGTCGGCCCGGTCCTCACCGAGGGGCACGCCTCCCTCCGGGACGACCTCCGGGTCTCCTGCCCCGAGCTGGACCTCGTCGTGGAGACGGCGAACGCGGCCGGGGCGCTCGGCGCCCGGATGACCGGCGGCGGCTTCGGCGGCTCCGCCGTCGTCCTCGTCGACGCCGAGCGGGCCGGGGCGGTGTCCGCCGCCGTGGAGAAGGCCTTCGCCACGGCCGGACACACGGCCCCCGGGATCTTCCCGGCCGTGCCGGCGGCGGGCGCGCGCCGCCTCTGAACCACGCCGCGTCCGCGCACCGCTTCGGACAGTTCCGCGAATCGGCCCCCACCGGGGCGCCCCGCCCCTACGCTGAGGGGCAGCGCCGGTGGGGGCCGGTGCTGTTCAGGGGGCGTGACCCGT
This sequence comes from Streptomyces sp. NPDC002232, assembly GCF_042890295.1. Classification (NCBI taxonomy): domain Bacteria; kingdom Bacillati; phylum Actinomycetota; class Actinomycetes; order Kitasatosporales; family Streptomycetaceae; genus Streptomyces; species Streptomyces sp. NPDC002232. The sequence goes on from NZ_JBIARV010000008.1 coordinate 225,869, forward strand.
CGGGTACGGCGTCCGGAGCGGGGTAAATGTCAACGCACGGCGGCGGCCGTGCCTTCGGCGGACCCGCCCCCGGCGCCGTACCCGCGTCGGTCCGTTCCTCGACACTTGGGAGTGTCCGTGGCACGCATCCGCGTCCTGGTGGTGGACGACCACCGCATCTTCGCCGAGTCGCTGGCCGCCGCCCTCGCGGCGGAGCCGGACGTCGACGTGGCCGCCGCCGGCAGCGGCCCGGCGGCCCTGCGCTGCCTGGAGCGCGGCGCGGCGGAGGGCCGCCGGTTCGACGTGCTGCTCGTCGACGCCGAGCTGGGCGCGGGCCCGTCCGGACCGGCGGCGCGCCCGGCGCCCGACGACGCCGAGGCCGCCGTGGACGGGATCTCGCTGGTCACGGGCGTACGGCGGATGCAGCCCGGCCTCCGCACGGTCGTCCTCGCGGAGAAGGACGACCCGCGCAGAGCCGCGCTGGCGCTCCAGGCGGGGGCCTCCGGCTGGGTCGCGAAGGACTGCTCGCTCCAGCGGCTGCTCGCGGTGGTACGGGGCGTGCTGCGGGACGAGACGCACCTGCCGCCCGCGCTGCTCACGGGCGTCCTGCGGGAGCTGACGGAGGTCCGAAGACACCGGACGGACAGCGAGCGGCTGGTGGAGTCCCTGACGCCGCGCGAGCGGGAGGTGCTGCGCTGCATGGTGGCCGGCCTGGGCCGCAAGGCGGTCGCCGAGCGGCTCTTCCTGTCCCCGCACACCGTCCGCACGCACATGCAGAACGTGCTGGGGAAGCTGGGAGTGCACTCGACGCTGGCGGCGGTGGCGCTGGCGCGCCGGGCGGGCGTGGGGCCCGCGGAGCCGCTGCCGGTGCTATCCGGGGATGTTGTCGAACGGGGCGGTCAGCCGGCGTAGCAGCGCCGCCAGCTCGCCCCGCTGGCCCCGGGAGAGCTGCGCCAGGATGGCGCGCTCCTGGGCGAGGAGGCCGGCGAGCGCCTCGTCGGCGCGGTCGCGGCCCTCGGGGGTGAGGCGGACCAGGACCCCGCGCCGGTCGCTGGGGTCGGGGAGCCGCTCGACGAGGCCCTTCTTGGTGAGCCGGTCGATGCGGTTGGTCATGGTGCCCGAGGTGACCAGGGTCTGGGTGAGGAGCTGGCCGGGGGAGAGCTGGTACGGCGCCCCGGCGCGGCGCAGGGAGGTGAGGACGTCGAACTCCCACGGCTCCAGCTGGTGCTCGGAGAAGGCGAGCCGGCGGGCGCGGTCGAGGTGACGGGCGAGCCGTGAGACGCGACTGAGCACCTCGAGCGGTTCCACGTCGAGGTCGGGGCGCTCGCGGCGCCATGCTGCGACCAGTCGGTCGACCTCGTCCTCCATGTCGATCAGTGTAGAGGGTCTGTTGACATAAAGTCTCTTGTGTTCGAGTATCTCGAAGTCAAGTATCTTGGAATCGAGATATATTTCCCGGGAGTGCGGGGAAGGGACCCCGCCGGAACGCCGTTCCGCTTCGGCAACTCGCGCCAGCAAGGGGGCTTCGAACATGCATTCCGCACACTCGGCCGTACCGACCTGGGATCCCCGGCAGTACCTGCGTCACTCCGGCCACCGCACCCGCCCGTTCCTCGACCTGCTCGCCCGAATACCCCAGCTGCCGACCCAGGGCGCGCCCGCCCGCATCGCCGACCTCGGCTGCGGCCCCGGCAACGTGACGGTCCTCCTCGCCGACCGGTGGACCGACGCGCACATCACCGGGTTCGACCTCTCCGCCGAGATGCTGGAGCACGCGGAGAAGGACTGGGCGGGCACCACCCTGGGCGGCGGCTGGCTCGACTTCCGGCGCGCCGACGCGGCCCACTGGACCCCCGACGAACCGTACGACCTGATCGTCTCCAACGCCGCCCTCCAGTGGGTGCCCAACCATCCGGAGTCCTTCGCCGCCTGGATCGCGGGACTGCGCCCCGGCGGCACCCTGGCCTTCCAGGTCCCGGGCAACTTCACCTCGCCCAGCCACGCCCTGCTCGGCGAGCTGTGCGACACCCCCGAGTGGCGGGGCCGCCTCGGCGACCAGGGCCGCCGCTTCGTCCACGTCCTCGACACCGGCGACTACCTCGCCCGCCTCGCCGACCTCGACTGCGAGACGGACGTCTGGGAGACCACCTACTGCCAGCTGCTCCAGGGCGAGGACCCCGTCCTCGACTGGGTCAAGGGCACCGCCCTGCGGCCGGTCCTCACCGCCCTGGGCGAGGACCGGGAGGCGGTCGACGCCTTCCTCGCGGCCTACCGGGACCTCCTGCGCGAGGCCTACCCGCCCGGCCGGTACGGCACGGTCTTCCCCTTCCGCCGCATCTTCGCCGTCGCCCGCAAGAGGCTCTGAACGCGCGGGTGCCCCGCACCGGAGGTCCGGTGCGGGGCACCCGCGCTGCCCTCGGGCCGTCACTGGGCGGCGTTGTAGATCCCGTAGCCCGTGCCGATCCGGACGCGCGAGGTGAACGCGCCGGGGGAGGTGTTGAGGTAGCGGTAGAGGTCGCCGTTGGAGGCGATGCCGAGGAGGTCGGCCTTGCCGTCGGCGTTCAGGTCACCGGGGGCGATGATCTTCGTGTACGTGTTCCAGCCGGTGCCGATCCGCACCCGCGTCTTGAAGGGGGCGGAGGCGACACCGGTGCCGGCGTAGAGGTACAGGTCGCCGTTGGGCGTGCGGGCCACCAGGTCGGTGCGGCCGTCGCCGGTGTGGTCGCCGGCGCCGACGAGCCGGTCGTACGCGCCCCAGCCGCTGCCCACCTTGACGCGTCCGGCCACCGCGGTGCCCGAGCCGTTGCCCTGGTAGAGGTAGAGGACGCCGGAGCGGTCGCGGGCCAGCAGGTCGCCCCTGCCGTCGCCGGACAGGTCGCCCGGGCCCACGATCGTGTCGTAGATGTCCCAGCCGCCGCCGATCAGGGCGCCGTCGATGTACAGGCGGCCCTGGTAGATCTCCGCGATGTCCGAGGAGGCGTCCGCGTCCATCGACGACAGGTGCGCGAAGTTCGCGCCCAGCCACGCGGCCGAGCCGCCGAACTGGCCCCGGGCGGAGAGCAGGCCGCTGGTCGTGGCGCCGTACCAGAACATGGTGCCGCGCGTGTCGCGGGCGAACATGCCCTCCTTCTCGCCGCCGACCGGGATGTTGCCCGCGCCGCCGAACTGCGGCACCCAGTTCCAGTCGCCCGGGTCGCCGAGCTGCTGGCGGGGCGCCAGGGTGCCGTCGCCCCGGCCCGTGTAGTACCAGAGCGTGCCGTTCAGGTCGCGGGCGATCAGCTCGCCGTTGCCGTCGCCGTTGTCGTCGCCGACGGGGAAGATCTGGTTGTAGATGCCCCAGCCGGTGCCGATCGCCCTGCGGGCCGCGAACGGCTGGGCCTTGTCGCCCGTGCCGGCGTAGAACCACAGCGTGCCGCCGGGGTCGCGGGCGATCAGGTCCGCCCAGCCGTCGCCGTTGTCGTCGCCGATGCCGAGCAGCTGGTCGTAGACGTTCCAGCCGCCACCCAGCCGCACCCGCGCGGAGAACGGCGCGGTGCGCTGCCCGGTGGCGTAGTACAGCCACAGGACGCCCTCGCGGTCGCGGGCGACCAGGTCCGCCCGGCCGTCGTCGTTCACGTCGCCGGGCGCGACGATCTTGCTGTAGACGTTCCAGCCGTTGCCCTGCCAGACGAGGCTGCCGCCGCTCGGCGTGGCGTCCGCGTACATGCTGAGCGTGCCCCGGGCCGACAGCGTCAGGACCTCGGGACCGCTGGCGTTCCCGTCCTGGTTGCCGATCGGGACGACGTCCTTCGGAGGCTCCGCGAAGGAGCCGAACTGCGCGCTCGCGGTGGAGGTCGAGGCCGTCCGGACCGTGCCGTCCCAGACGCGGTAGATCAGGTCGGCCGCTCCGTCGCCGTCGAAGTCCGACAGCTGAGGAGAGGCGCCGACACCGGCGGCCGCGGCGGCCCCCAGGCGCAGCGTGCCGCTGCCGGGGCGCGCCGGGGACGGCGGAGCGGAGCGGACCGACGGCTTCTCGGCGACGGGGTGCGGCGCGGGCGCGCCGGCGGAGGCCGGGCTCGCGAGGAGCATGCCGGCGGCGAGGGCGAGCGCGGTGCACGCGCCGAGGCGCGCGCGCGTGGAGTGCACAGTACGCAAGAGATCCCCCCCAGGGATCAGAGAGTCTTCGGGCCGGGGCGCGGGCCCGCGGCGCCTCGCCGTGGCGGCGGGCGCGTACGGAGGGCGGCCCCCCGGGTGTGGGGGGAGCATACCGCCCGTCCATGACAAGACCCCGGGCACGGGGACGCCCCGCACCGGAGAACCGGTGCGGGGCGTCCCCGTCGAGTGCGCGGTCCGACTAGTACAGACCGTTGAAGATCTGGTAGCCGGTGCCGATCGAGGCGCGCGGCGCGAAGGGGTGGCCCGCCTGGCCGGTGCCGCTGTAGCGGAACAGCTCGCCGCCCGCGTTCACCGCGAGCAGGTCGCCCTGGCCGTCGCCGGTGATGTCACCGGGCGCCACCAGCTTCGTGTACGCGTTCCAGCCGCCGCCGATCTTCACGCGCGGCTTGAACGGGTAACCGGCCTGGCCGGTGCCCTGGTAGAGGTAGAGCGTGCCGTCCTTGGCCCGGGCCACCAGGTCGTTCAGACCGTCGCTGGTGTAGTCGCCCGATCCGACGATCTGGCTGTACGCGTTCCAGCCGCTGCCGATCTTCACGCGGGCGTGCAGGGCGTTGCCGTCGACGTTGCTGCGGTACAGCCACAGGACGCCGTCGCGGTCACGGGCGACGAAGTCACCGGTGCCGTCGCCGTTCAGGTCGCCGGGGCCGGCGATCAGGTTGATCGAGCCCCAGCCGCCGCCGAAGTCCGTCTCGTTGCCGAGGAGGTGGCCCCGGAAGATCTCCAGCGTGTCGGAGACCGCGTCCCGGCCCAGCGAGTTGACCTCGAAGAGCGTCGCACCGGCCCAGCCGCCCGGGCTGCTGATCTGGACGCGGCCCGCGAGCCGGCCGTTGTTCAGACCCTGGTACCAGAAGAGCGTGCCCGCCTTGGTGCGGGCCACCGTGCCGCCCTTGCCGTGCGCCGCCATGGCGCCCGTGCCGGAGAACTGCTCCACGTTCTTCCACGCACCGGCCGAGCCGACCTGCCGGCGGGCGGTGAAGTGACCGCTGCCGGTGCCGAAGTAGCGGTACAGCGTGCCGTCGACGCCGCGCGCGAGGACGTCGGGGATCCCGTTGCCGTTGTCGTCGTCGATGCCGATGATCTGGTTGTACTGCTGCCAGCCCTGGCCGACCTGCTTGGCGGGCTTCACCGAGTACGGGCTGCCGGTGCTCCCGTAGTAGAAGAGACCGCCCGAGGGCGTCCGGGCGAGGAAGTCGCCCCGGCCGTCGCCGTCGCTGTCACCGAGGCCGATCAGCTGGTCGTACGCGCCCCAGCCGTTGCCGACCTTCACGCGGGCGTGGAACGGCGCGCCGGGCGTGCCGGTCGACACGTAGACGTACAGCTCGCCCGCGGGCGTGCGCGCCAGGACGTCGGCGCGGCCGTCACCGCTGATGTCGCCGGGCGAGAACACCTTGTTGTAGATCTGCCAGCCCGCGCCGGACCAGCGGTAGCCGCCGTAGGTCGGGGTGGAGTCGCCGTACAGGGTCGCCAGGCCGTACTTCGAGAACGTCAGGATCTCCGGACGGCTGCCGTTCCTGTCCTGGTCGCCGATCGGGACGACGTCCTCGATGAACTCCGTGTTGCCGTCGCCGCGCTGGAACTCGCCGCCGTCGGAGGCGGTGGTCGCCGTCAGCAGTGAGTTGCCGATGCGCAGGACCAGGTCGCTGTGACCGTCGCCGTCGAGGTCCGAGCGGGACGGCGGACGCTCCGCCGTGACGCCGGCGGCTCCGGCGCGCGCGCCGTCGGCCTCCGGGACGATCCGCTTCGACGGCGCGACGGGCGCCGTCGAGGGCTTCTCCGCGGCCGGACGCGGCGCGGGCGAGTCGGCGGAGGCCGGGCTCGCGAGGACCATGCCCGCGGACAGGGCCAGAGCCGTGCAGCCCGTGAGGCGACGGGCACGCTGGGAACGCGTGAAGAACAAGAAGATCCCCCCCAGGGATCAGAGGTTCGACAGAACCACACAGGGGGGCTCGCACGACGTCGAACGGCGTCCGCGCAGCGCAGGGCATGCGGGACGGCCTCGTTCGAGGGCCGGAACACCCCCCCGGATGTTGAACACGAGTCTACTCACGGGCGAGCGGATGACCAGATCTTTACCCCGCCGAATCCGACCGTCCGGTCAGTTCTTGCGGTGCCCTATCAACCGGGGCTTCTGCTCCAGACCGTCCAGACCGTGCCACGCCAGGTTCACCAGATGCGCCGCGACCTCCGCCTTCTTCGGCCTGCGGACGTCCAGCCACCACTGGCCCGTCAGCGCCACGCTCCCCACCAGCGCCTGCGCGTACAGCGGCGCCAGCTTCGGATCGAAGCCCCGGGCCTTGAACTCCAGCCCCAGGATGTCCTCCACCTGCGTCGCGATGTCGCTGATCAGCGAGGCGAACGTGCCCGTCGACTGCGCCACCGGCGAATCCCGCACCAGGATCCGGAAGCCGTCCGTGTAGTTCTCGATGTAGTCCAGCAGCGCGAACGCGGCCTGCTCCAGGAGCTCCCGCGGATGCCCCGCCGTCAGCGCCCCCGTCACCCCGTCCAGGAGCTGCCGCATCTCCCGGTCGACGACGACCGCGTACAGCCCCTCCTTGCCCCCGAAGTGCTCGTACACCACCGGCTTCGACACCCCGGCCTTCGCCGCGATCTCCTCCACCGACGTGCCCTCGAAGCCCTTCTCCGCGAAGAGCGTGCGACCGATGTCGAGCAGCTGCTCCCGGCGCTCCGCGCCGGTCATCCGCACCCGGCGGCCCCGCCGGGGTTTCTGCTCTCCACCGCTGCCGCCGGTACCGCCGGTCCTGCCCTCGATCGCCACGTCTTCCATCATGCCGCGTCTGCGGACGCGCTCTGGCGGCGGGCTTCGATGCGCGCCTTCGCCGGCCACCGCACGTCCGTCGCCCACCCCAGCTGCTCGAACCAGCGGATCAGCCGCGCACTGGAGTCGACCTGCCCGCGCAGCACCCCGTGCCGGGCCGACGTCGGGTCCGCGTGGTGCAGGTTGTGCCAGGACTCGCCGCACGACAGCACCGCCAGCCACCACACGTTGCCCGACCGGTCCCGCGACTTGAACGGACGCTTGCCCACCGCGTGACAGATCGAGTTGATCGACCACGTCACGTGGTGCAGCAGCGCCACCCGCACCAGCGAGCCCCAGAAGAACGCCGTGAAAGCGCCCCACCACGACATCGTCACCAGACCGCCCACCAGCGGCGGGACCGCCAGCGACACGATCGTCCACAGCACGAACTGCCGCGAGATCGCCCGGATCGCCGGATCCTTGATCAGATCGGGGGCGTACTTCTGCTGCGGCGTCTGCTCCTCGTCGAACATCCAGCCGATGTGCGCCCACCACAGGCCCTTCATCAGCGCCGGAACCGTCTCGCCGAACCGCCACGGCGAATGCGGGTCGCCCTCCGCGTCCGAGAACTTGTGGTGCTTGCGGTGATCCGCCACCCAGCGCACCAGCGGACCCTCCACCGCCAGCGACCCCATGATCGCCAGCGCGATCCGCAGCGGCCGCTTCGCCTTGAAGGAACCGTGCGTGAAGTACCGGTGGAAACCGATCGTGATCCCGTGGCAGCCGATGTAGTACATGACCACCAGCAGCCCCAGATCCAGCCAGCTCACCCCCCAGCCCCACGCCAGCGGCACCGCCGCGAGCAGCGCCAGGAACGGCACCGCGATGAACAGCAGCAGGGTGATCTGCTCGATCGACCGCTTGCTGTCCCCGCCCAGCGTGGCGGAGGGCAGGGCCGCGGCGCCGTCCGGCGCCGCGGACGCCGACGTCATCTCGGGGCTCATGGTCATGGGTGTCCCTGGGGGGTGAAGAGGAAGGAAACGCGTCGCAGCACGAAGCCGTGGCTACGCTTCCGTAACCTACGGCGTCGTAAGTATGGCAGCGCCGTGGCGCGCGGCAAGAGGGCACAAAGAGGGGGCTGCCCGCCGCCCACCATGTGGACACCTATCCTGGTGGCGTCGGACAGCGCGGTCCGCAAGCCTCCAGAACCCCTCCAGACGTGCTCAAACACTGCAAGGAGCCGCACCTGTGAGCAGTGCCGACCAGACCCCCACCGCCAGCACCGAGCTGCGCGCCGACATCCGCCGACTGGGCGATCTCCTCGGCGAGACCCTCGTGCGCCAGGAAGGCCACGAACTCCTCGACCTCGTCGAAAGGGTCCGCAGCCTCACCCGCGAGGACGGCGAGGCCGCCGCCGAGCTGCTCCGAGGCGTCGAACTCGAGACGGCCGCCAAGCTCGTGCGCGCCTTCTCCACCTACTTCCACCTCGCGAACGTCACCGAGCAGGTCCACCGCGGCCGCGAGCTGCGCGAGAAGCGCGCCGCCGAGGGCAGCCTCCTCGCCCGCACCGTCGACATGCTCAAGGACGGCGACGCCGAGCACGTCCGCGAGACCGTCAAGAACCTCAACGTACGGCCCGTCTTCACCGCGCACCCCACCGAAGCCGCCCGCCGCTCCGTCCTCAACAAGCTCCGCCGCATCGCCGCCCTCCTGGAGACGCCGGTCAGCCAGGTCGAGCGCCGCCGCACGGACCTGCGCCTCGCCGAGAACATCGACCTCATCTGGCAGACCGACGAGCTCCGGGTCACCCGCCCCGAGCCCGCCGACGAGGCCCGCAACGCCATCTACTACCTCGACGAACTCCACGCCAACGCCGTCGGCGACGTCCTGGAGGACCTCGCCGCCGAACTGGAGCGCGTCGGCGTCGAACTGCCCTCCGGCACCCGCCCGCTCACCTTCGGCACCTGGATCGGCGGCGACCGCGACGGCAACCCCAACGTCACCCCCCAGGTGACCTGGGACGTCCTGATCCTCCAGCACGAGCACGGCATCACCGACGCCCTCGAACTCGTCGACTTCCTCCGCGGACTGCTCTCCAACTCCATCCGCTACACCGGAGCCACCCAGGAGCTCCTGGACTCCCTCCAGCGGGACCTCGACCTCCTCCCCGAGATCAGCCCCCGCTACAAGCGCCTCAACGCCGAGGAGCCGTACCGCCTCAAGGCCACCTGCATCCGGCAGAAGCTCGTCAACACCCGCGAGCGCCTCGCGCACGGCACCCCGCACCAGGACGGCCGCGACTACCTCGGCACCGCCGAACTCATCCGCGACCTCACCCTCATCCAGACCTCGCTGCGCGAACACCGCGGCGCGCTCTTCGCCGACGGCCGCATGGACCGGGTCATCCGCACCCTCTCCGCCTTCGGCCTCCAGCTCGCCACCATGGACGTCCGCGAGCACGCCGAGGCCCACCACCACACCCTCGGCCAGCTCTTCGACCGCCTCGGCGAGGAGTCCTGGCGGTACGCCGACATGCCGCGCGACTACCGGCAGAAGCTCCTCGCCAAGGAACTGCGCTCGCGCCGCCCCCTCGCCCCCACCCCGGCCCCGCTGGACGCCGCCGGCGAGAAGACCCTCGGCGTCTTCCACACCATCAAGGAGGCCTTCGAGCGCTTCGGCCCGGAGGTCATCGAGTCCTACATCATCTCGATGTGCCAGGGCGCCGACGACGTCTTCGCCGCCGCCGTCCTCGCCCGCGAGGCCGGCCTCGTCGACCTGCACGGCGGCTGGGCCAAGATCGGCATCGTGCCGCTCCTGGAGACCACCGACGAGCTCAAGGCCGCCGACGTCATCCTCGACGCAATGCTCGCCGACCCCTCCTACCGGCGCCTCGTCTCGCTCCGCGGCGACGTCCAGGAGGTCATGCTCGGCTACTCCGACTCCTCCAAGTTCGGCGGCATCACCACCTCCCAGTGGGAGATCCACCGCGCCCAGCGCAGGCTCCGCGACGTCGCCCACCGCTACGGCGTCCGCCTCCGGCTCTTCCACGGCCGGGGCGGCACCGTCGGCCGAGGCGGCGGCCCCTCGCACGACGCCATCCTCGCCCAGCCCTGGGGCACCCTGGAGGGCGAGATCAAGGTGACCGAGCAGGGCGAGGTCATCTCCGACAAGTACCTGATCCCGTCCCTCGCCCGCGAGAACCTCGAACTGACCGTCGCCGCCACCCTCCAGGCCTCCGCCCTGCACACCGCGCCGCGCCAGTCCGACGACGCCCTCGCCCGCTGGGACGCCGCCATGGACACCGTCTCGGAAGCAGCCCACACCGCCTACCGCAAGCTCGTCGAGGACCCCGGCCTGCCGGCGTACTTCCTCGCCTCCACCCCCGTCGACCAGCTCGCCGACCTGCACCTGGGCTCGCGGCCCGCCCGCCGCCCCGGCTCGGGCGTCTCCCTCGACGGACTCCGCGCCATCCCCTGGGTGTTCGGCTGGACCCAGTCCCGCCAGATCGTGCCCGGCTGGTTCGGCGTCGGCTCCGGCCTCAAGGCCCTGCGCGAGGCCGGCCTCGACCCCGTCCTCGGCGAGATGTACGACCGCTGGCACTTCTTCCGCAACTTCCTCGCCAACGTCGAGATGACGCTCGCGAAGACCGACCTGCGGATCGCCCGCCACTACGTCGACACCCTCGTCCCCGACGACCTCAAGCACATCTTCGCCGCCATCGAGGCCGAACACGCGCTGACCGTCGCCGAGGTCCTCAAGATCACCGGCGGCGAGCAGCTCCTCGACTCCAACCCCGTCCTCCAGCAGACCTTCGCCATCCGCGACGCCTACCTGGACCCGATCTCCTACCTCCAGGTCGCCCTCCTCGCCCGCCAGCGCGCGGCCGCCGAGAGCGGCGAGGACCCGGACCCGCTCCTCGCGCGGGCCCTGCTCCTCACCGTCAACGGCGTCGCGGCGGGCCTCCGCAACACCGGCTGACCCCGCGCACACGACGAAGCCCCCGCCGGAACCCGTCCGGCGGGGGCTTCCCCGTACCGCCCGTCACAGCGCGAAGAACGCCGCCACCAGCACCGCACCGCCGGCACCCGCCAGCGACCACGCCGTCCGGGGCAGCCGCATCCCGCCCCCCACCAGCGGCGCCGCCAGCACCAGCGCACCGCCGAGCGGCAGCCAGGCGTGCAGCCCACCGCCCCAGCCCGTCCGCACGCCCTCGTCCGTACCCGGCTTCACCACCACCGGGATCGTCGCGCCCTTCTCCGCCGCCACCGACCGCGCGATCGACAGCGTCCGGCGCGACGACGCGGGATCCTCCGGGACGAAACGGCCGCTGCACGTCTCGTCCCCGCAGGCGGTCACCGTCAGCGTCCCGTGCTCACGACCCTTCGCGAGCAGGACGTGCTGGGCCGAGTTCCACGAGGTCCAGGCCCCCGCGACGAGAAGGAGGAGGGCGACCAGGGCCATGGCGGCGGTACGGACGTGCGTCATGACCCGCGATCGTACAGTCGTACCGCCCGCGCGCCAGAGCCTAGGAGTTGTACGCCGACTGGGCCCGCTCCAGACCCTCCGCCACCAGACACTCCACCGCGTCCGCCGCCCGGTCCACGAACCAGTCCAGGTCCTTGCGCTCCGCCGACGAGAAGTCCTTCAGCACGAAGTCCGCCACCTGCATCCGGCCCGGCGGACGCCCGATCCCGCACCGCACCCTGTGGTACTCCGCCCCCATCGCCTTCGTCATCGACTTCAGACCGTTGTGCCCGTTGTCCCCGCCGCCCAGCTTCAGCCGCAGCACCCCGTAATCGATGTCCAGCTCGTCGTGGACCGCCACGACCCGCGCCGTCGGCACCTTGTAGAAGTCCCGCAGCGCCGTCACCGGACCGCCCGACAGATTCATGTACGACATCGGCTTCGCGAGGATCACCCGGCGGTTCGCGGGCCCCACCGGCCCCATCCGCCCCTCCACGACCTGCGCCTGCGCCTTCTGCGCCCGCTTGAACGAGCCGCGCATCCGCTCCGCGAGCAGGTCCACCGTCATGAAGCCGATGTTGTGCCGGTTGGCCGCGTACTCGGGCCCCGGATTGCCGAGACCGACGATCAGCCAGGGGGCGTTCGCGTCGTCCGTCATGTGCGTCAGCTCTTCTCGTATCCGCGTGTCCGTACAAGAGAAACGGGGTGACGGGCCCGTACGGCCCGTCACCCCGTCACGTCAGGCAGAGCCTACGGCTCAGGCCTCGTCGCCCTCGGTGGCCTCGGCCTCGCCCTCGGCGGCCGGCTCCTCGGCCTGCGCGGCCAGGACCTGAAGCACGGTGGCGTCGGCGTCGGTCACCAGGGTCGCGCCCTTCGGGAGGGTGATGTCCTTGGCGAGGACGGAGGCACCGGCCTCCAGGCCCTCCACGGAGACCGTGACGGACTCGGGGAGGTGGGTGGCCTCGGCCTCGACGGACAGGGTGGAGAGCACGTGCTCCAGCAGGTTGCCGCCGGCGGCCAGCTCACCCTCGGCCTGGACCGGGATCTCGACCGTGACCTTCTCGCCGCGCTTGACGAGCAGCAGGTCGACGTGGATCAGGAAGCCCTTGATGGCGTCACGCTGGACGGCCTTCGGGATCGCCAGCTCGTTCTTGCCGTCGATGTCCAGGGAGAGCAGGACGTTCGGCGTACGGAGCGCGAGACCGAGCTCGTGGGCCGGAAGGGTGATGTGGGCCGGCTCCGAGCCGTGACCGTAGACGACGGCCGGAACCTGGGAGTCGCGGCGGATCGAACGGGCGGCGCCCTTGCCGAACTCGGTACGGACGGCAGCGGCGAGCTTGACCTCGGACATGGTGCACTCCTCGTAGAAAGGTGACGAAAAACGTGGTCACCCGGCCACGACTGGCGATGGCCTGCTACGAAGAGCGCGTCGATAACGGACCGCCGGACCCTCACGGGCCGGCCTCCCTCGCCGAGCAACTACGGCAGTCTACCCGCCGCCCCCGGACCGCCCAAATGGATCAGCCCCGGACAGCCGGAAGGGCCCTCCCCCGGTGGGGAAGGGCCCTCCTCGGTCACCGCCTAAGGGCTCAGTGCTCCTCGAAGAGGCTCGTCACCGAACCGTCCTCGAAGACCTCGCGCACCGCGCGCGCGATCGTCGGCGCGATCGACAGCACCGTGATCTTGTCCAGCTCCAGGGCACCCGGCACCGGCAGCGTGTCCGTGAACACGAACTCGCTCACCTTCGAGTTCTTCAGACGGTCCGCCGCCGGACCCGACAGGATGCCGTGCGTGGCCGTCACGATGACGTCCTCCGCGCCGTGCGCGAACAGGGCGTCCGCGGCGGCGCAGATGGTGCCGCCCGTGTCGACCATGTCGTCGACCAGGACACACACGCGGCCCTTCACGTCACCGACGACCTCGTGCACGGTGACCTGGTTGGCGACGTCCTTGTCACGGCGCTTGTGCACGATCGCCAGCGGCGCGTCCAGACGGTCGCACCAGCGGTCGGCGACCCGCACGCGGCCCGCGTCCGGGGAGACGATCGTCAGCTTGGCGCGGTCGACCTTCGCACCCACGTAGTCCGCGAGGACCGGAAGGGCCGACAGGTGGTCCACCGGACCGTCGAAGAAGCCCTGGATCTGGTCCGTGTGCAGGTCCACGGTCAGGATGCGGTCGGCACCCGCCGTCTTCAGCAGGTCCGCCACCAGACGCGCCGAGATCGGCTCGCGGCCGCGGTGCTTCTTGTCCTGACGGGCGTAGCCGTACGACGGGATGATCACGGTGATGCTCCGGGCCGAGGCCCGCTTCAGCGCATCGATCATGATCAGCTGCTCCATGATCCACTTGTTGATCGGAGCCGTGTGGCTCTGGATCAGGAAGCAGTCCGCGCCGCGCGCCGACTCCTGGAAGCGGACGTAGATCTCACCGTTGGCGAAGTCGAACGCCTTGGTCGGAACGAGACCGACGCCCAGCTGGTGCGCGACCTCCTCGGCCAGCTCGGGGTGGGCGCGGCCGGAGAAGAGCATCAGCTTCTTCTCGCCGGTCGTCTTGATCCCGGTCACAGCACTGTCTCCTCAGACGTGTTCTCTGGCCGCGGACCCGCGCCTGTCGAGCGCATGTGCGTGCCAGCCGAATTTGTGTGCACGTATCACGGTACGCCGAGTTCGACGTACCTGTTTCCGGTCAGCTTTCGCCGGCGGACTCCTCAGAGGAGGCCTGGGCGGCCTGCGCGGCGGCGCTGCCGGGCCGCTTCCTGGCCACCCAACCCTCGATATTCCGCTGCTGGCCCCGGGCCACGGCGAGCGAACCGGCCGGCACGTCCTTCGTGATCACGGACCCCGCGGCGGTGTAGGCCCCGTCCCCGATGGTGATGGGAGCCACAAACATGTTGTCCGAACCCGTACGGCAGTGGGAGCCGATCGTGGTGTGGTGCTTCGCCTCGCCGTCGTAGTTCACGAAGACGCTCGCGGCGCCGATGTTCGTGTACTCGCCGATCGTCGCGTCGCCCACGTACGACAGGTGCGGGACCTTCGTGCCCTCGCCGACCGTCGCGTTCTTCATCTCGACGTACGTGCCGGCCTTTGACTTCTTCCCGAGGTTCGTCCCCGGACGGAGGTACGCGAACGGGCCCACCGAAGCGCTCTCGCCGACCACGGCGGAGAACGCGACCGTGTTGTCCACCCGGGCGCCCTTGCCCACCGTCACGTCCGTCAGGCGCGTGTTCGGGCCCACCACGGCGTCCTCGCCGATGTGCGTGGCGCCGTACAGCTGCGTACCCGGCAGGATCACCGCGTCGGCCTCGAAGGTCACCGTCACGTCCACCAGCACGGACGCGGGATCCACGACCGTCACACCGGCCATCATCGCCCGCTCCAGGAGCCGCCCGTTCAACAGGCCGCGGGCCTCGGCCAGCTGGACCCGGTTGTTGATGCCCAGGATCTCGCGGTGGTCGCCCGCCAGCGACGCCCCGACCCGGTGCCCGGCCTCGCGCAGGATCGACAGCACGTCGGTGAGGTACTCCTCGCCCTGACTGTTGTCCGTGCGCACCTGCGTCAGCGCCTCGGCGAGCAGCTTCCCGTCGAACGCGAACACACCGGAGTTGATCTCCCGGATCGCGAGCTGCGCGGCGGAGGCGTCCTTGTGCTCCACGATCTCCGTCACGGCGCCGTCCGCGTCCCGCACGATCCGGCCGTACCCGGTGGAGTCCGGGACCTCGGCGGTCAGCACGGTCACGGCGTTGCCGTCGGCGGCGTGCGTGCCGGCCAGCGCCCGCAGCGTCTCGCCGGACAGCAGCGGGGTGTCGCCGCACACCACGACGACGGTCCCCTCGGGGCCCTCGCCGAGCTCCTCCAGGGCGATCCGCACGGCGTGGCCGGTGCCGTTCTGCTGCTCCTGGACGGCGGTGCGGGTCCCGGCGTAGTGCTCGGCCAGGTGGCCCCTGACCTGCTCGCGGGCGTGCCCGACGACCACGACGAGGTGCTCGGGCTCCAGCTCCCGGGCGGCGGACACGACGTGCCCGACGAGCGAACGTCCGGCGATCTCGTGCAGGACCTTGGGGGTCTTCGACTTCATGCGGGTGCCCTCACCCGCTGCGAGGACGACGACGGCTGCCGGGCGGTTGGCGCTCACGGGTATGCCCTTCGGCTTTGGGTGGTGGACCCACGAAGGATACCGGGGGGCAAGCGGGCGGACATGAGTGCGGGTCCCGACCTGAACGGTCGGGACCCGCTTCGCGTGGCTCCCCTGCCAGGACTCGAACCCGGACATAGGACTCCAAAGGTCCCAGTGCTGCCGATTACACCACAGGGGATTGTTTATAGGATCAAAACGGACATCCCGTCAGTCTTGATCCCCGGCGGCCCCCACTATGCCGTACCAGGTGCCTTCCATGCGACGGTACAGCTCCGCGCTCCGCGTGACGTAGACGACGAGGCAGCCGCGGTAGGTCCCGGCGGTGTTCTTCCGGACGGTCCGGGGGTTGTGGCGCTTCAGCGTGGCCCGCTGGAACGCCGAGGGCTCGACTCCCGCCAGCTCCGCCCAGAACCGCTCGGCCCCGGCGACGTCGGCGCTCTCGTGGATGCTGACGCGGAAGCGCAGACGGTCCCGCTCGACGCCGAGGAGGTCCAGCCACCGCAGATAGAGGGTGATGACCCCCGGGTCGCTGTTGATGAACTGAAGCGACTCGCTCCTTCTGTACGGCTTGTCCTTGGAGCCCTCGGCCCAGTACAGCGCGACGCCCGCGACGAGCAGCTCCCGGTCGGACAGCGAGCCGACGGACTCCCGCGCCAGGCGCTTGGTCTCCCGCCGTTCCTCGTCCCGGTCCGCGTGGAAGCGCGCGAGCCCGGCGTTCATCCGGGCCATGCGCTCCTCCTCGCTGTGCCGGGGTGGCGGCCCGGGCAGGTCCCGCACCCACAGCGAGACCGAGCTCTTCGAGCAGCCCAGTTCCGCCCGGATCTCGTCGTAGGTCCAGCCCCGCAGGCGGAGGTCCCGGGCGCGCTCGCGGAGGTCGCTCTTCGTCATGGGGCCACGATCGTCCGGAATCCGGACGTCCGGATCGAATGTGCGGTCGATTCAACAGTTCGAGGGACGGGTTCGTCAGGAGTTGACGTGGGGGCCCACCCGTAGGGTGGTGGGTATGACCACAACGGGGGCAGACCGGGACGCCGACGGCGTCGGGACTTGGTGGTGGTGGGGGAGACGGCGCGGCGCCGTCCTGGACGTCGGGCTCGCGCTCGTGTCCGCGCTGGAGTGTGCCGTCGAGGGCGTCGGCTTCGCCGAGAAGGCCTCGCTGCCCGTGCCCGTCGGGGTGCTGTTCGGGCTGGTCGTGGGCTCGACCCTGGTCGTCCGGCGCCGCTGGCCCATCGCCGTCGTCCTCGTGTCGATCGCCGTCGCGCCCGCCGAGATGGGCTTCCTCATGGGGATCGTCGGGCTCTACTCGCTCGCCGCCTCCGACGTGCCCCGGCGGACCACCGCCGTCCTCGCCGGCATGTCGACGCTCGCCGTCTTCGTCGTGACCTTCGTCCGGATGCGGCAGGACGTCGCCCAGGTCGACTCCGGTCCGCCGGACATCGACCCGAGCGGCTGGTACGTGCCGAGCGTGGCGCTCTTCATGACCCTCGGGCTGAACGCGCCCCCGGTCCTCTTCGGCCTCTACATAGGGGCGCGCCGCCGCCTCATGGAGAGTCTCCGGGAGCGCGCGGACTCCCTGGAGCAGGAGCTGTCGCTGCTCGCCGACCGGGCGGAGCAGCGGGCGCAGTGGGCGCGGCAGGAGGAGCGGACGCGCATCGCCCGGGAGATGCACGACGTGGTGGCGCACCGGGTGTCGTTGATGGTGGTGCACGCGGCGGCGTTGCAGGCGGTGGCGTTGAAGGATCCGCAGAAGGCCGTGCGGAACGCGGCGCTGGTGGGTGACATGGGGCGGCAGGCCCTGACGGAGCTGCGGGAGATGCTGGGGGTGCTCCGGGAGGAGGCCGTTCCCGCGGCTCCCGCCGTCGTGCCGCTGGCCGCGGTGGGGCGGGCGGCCGCCGCGGCGGCGGAGGCGGCGGCCGACGACGGGCCGTGTCTGGACGCCGTGGAGGCGCTGTGCGAGCAGTCGCGGATGGCGGGCACGGTGGTGGAGCTGGTGGTGATAGGGGAGGCGCGTCCGTACGCCCCCGAGGTGGAGCGGACGGCGTTCCGGGTGGTGCAGGAGGCGCTGACGAACGTCCACAAGCACGCGGGGGGCGCGAAGGTCGTGGTGCGGCTCGCGCACCGGGGTGCGGAGGTCGCGATGCAGGTGGAGAACGGTCCTTCGGACGTGGCGGTGGCCGATGTGGGGCTGCCGAGCGGGGGGAACGGTCTGGTGGGGATGCGGGAGCGGGTGCTGCGGCTGGGAGGCGTGTTCGTGTCGGGGCCGACCGACGCGGGGGGCTTCAAGGTGTCGGCGGTGCTGCCGACGGGCCTGTAGGTCCGCCACGGCTGCCGGGCTCGGCCGGTCACGCGGCGGGTCGGCCGGGCTCCGGTGCTCGGCCGGTCGTGTGGTGGGTGGGCGGAAGCCGCAGGGCTCAGCCGGTCGTGAGGCGGGTCGGCTGGGCTCCGGTGATCAGGGTCGACAGGGCGGCGTCGATGTCCTTGCCGAGGTACCAGTCGCCGGCGTGGTCGAGGCTGTAGACGCGGCCTTCGGCGTCCATGGCGAGGACGGCCTGGTGCTCGCCCTCCTCGCCGAGCGGGGCGAGCTCGGTGTCGAGGGCGCGGCCGAGGTCGGCGAGCGTACGGGAGAGGTGCAGTCCGGCGAGGGGGTCGAAGCGGACGGCGGCGGGCGCTATCTGCCGGCCGTGGCCGGGCGCGGCGATCCGGAGTCCGCCGAATTCGGCCCAGGCCTCGACGGCGGCGGGGAAGACGCTGTGCCGGTGTCCGGCGGGGGAGACGTGGGCGCGCAGGGTGTCGGCCCATTCCTCGGCGAGCTTGATGTCCCAGCGGCCGGGCTGCCAGCCGGCCTCGCGGAGGGCGGCGTCGACGTTGACGGGGAAGCGGGTGGTGCTGAGGTGGTCGGGCATGGGGGTGCGGTCAGCCGTTCTCGACAGGCGGGGTGGGGTCGACGGTGCGGACGCCGAAGTGGGCGAGCATCGCCGTACAGGAGCGGCAGGGTGCCGCGTAACTGCCGTGGAGGGGGTCGCCGTCCTCGCGGATGCGCCGGGCGGTGAGCTTGGCGTGTTTGAGGGAGCGGCGGGCCTCGCCGTGGGTGAGCGGCTTGCGCTGGGCGCGCCTGGAGCGGGTGTTCTCGGTGGCGGTGAGGTGCCGGGAGAGCAGGATCGCCTCGGGGCAGCGGCCGGTGAAGCGTTCCCGCTGGCTGCTGGTGAGGGTGTCCAGGAAGTCCTGGACGAGGGCGTGCAGGGCGGGGGGCCGGTCGCCGCGGCCCGCGGTGCACGTGAGGGTTTCGCCGCGGACGGAGAGGGCGGCTCCGACGGTGGGGAGGATTCCGTCGCGGCGGTGACGCAGTAAGGGTGCGCGGGTCGCCTCGGCGCTGCTGCTCCAGTTGAGGCGTGGGTCACCCTGTGTGGGCGTCGGTGCTGTGTGCATGGTGCTGGTCTTCCCCTCCTGCAATCCCCCGAGTTGCGTGGACAGCCTGCCAAATAGGGAGCCATATGGGGAAGCTGGGGCGGCGAAACACGTCCTCGGTGTGTCGGAATCATGGTGCACCTGTCATGGCGTCGTGACAGTTGGTCACGGTCGGTGGCCAGGGGTTCGGGTCCGGTTCGGGCTCTTGTGGCAGCGCATAGGCTGTGCGGGATCAGGCTGTGGAATCAGCCGGTAGCAGCAGTCAGCGACGCCATGCAGGGGGCAACCGCCATGACGACAGGTCGGCTCGGGCAGGACACCGCGCCACCGAACGCGGCCTACGCCGGGCAGGTCGTGCATTTCCCGGATCCGGTGCGTGCCTCTCGTCACCCCCGGGGGGTACGGGTGGACGAGCACGGTCACCCGGACTTCTCGCCGTACGCGCGGGCCGCGGCGGAGATCGCGGATCCGCCGGAGGGTTTCGGCGTCGACGAGCTGCGTCTCACGGACTACGTGTCGGCGAACGCGGCGATGGCGGCGACGGGTCATGAGCTGTGGGACACGATTCCGTCGGTGGCGACGCCGCACGGCTGGACCTGGCACCACGTGGCGCGGTCGCGGCGGATGGAGCTGGTCCCGGTCGAGGTGAAGGCGCTGCTGCGTCATCACGGCGGGGTGGCGACGGCCGCGGTGGACCACACGAAGCGGGGGACGCGTCCGCTTCAGGAGACCCGGCCGGTGCACTTCGGGCTGCCGAAGGGGCTCGTGTCGGTGTCGGAGCAGCAGTTGCAGGGGGTCGAGGAGGATCTCGGCTACCGGCTGCCGGGGGCGTACCGCTCGTTCCTGAGGGCGGCGGGCGGGTGTGCTCCGGTGGGGGCGGCGCTGGACGCGGAGCTGGGGCTCCTGGTCGACCAGCCGTTCTTCACGGTGCGGGAGGAGGCGGGGATCAATGACCTCGTCTACGTCAACAAGTGTCTGCGTGACCATCTGACGAAGGACTATCTGGGCGTGGCGTTCGTCCAGGGCGGTCTGGTCGCGCTGAAGGTCCGGGGTGCGGCGGTCGGTTCGGTGTGGTTCTGCGCGTACGACGACGCGCGGGACTCCGGCGAGGTGGCGGCCGGCTGGACGGTGAACGAGCGGGTGGAGCGGTTGCTGCTGCCGTGCGGTGAGGATTTCGACGCGTTCCTCGGGCGTCTGGCGGGCAATCCGCCGGAGCTGGAGACGGTGGCGAACCTGATGGTGGACGGTGGCTTCGCGCGTGCGGTGCCCGTGGTCCCGGTGGGGGAGTGAGCTGGCTGTGGTGACGTTCGCGCAGGCGCAGGAGCGCGCCGAGGAGTGGATCAACGGTGACCTGCCGGCGTACCAGCACCGTGAGGTGCGGGTGCGTGAGTTCGGTCTGGGGTTCGTGGTGTGGGCGGAGGACCGCGAGGGCGGCCCGACGTCGGACGGCGGGCGCCAGCGGCTGGTGATCGCGCGGGACAGCGGTGAGGCGACGTTGTGGCCGAGTCTGCCGGTGGGTGAGGTGATCCGGCGGTACGAGGAGGAGTACGGGGCGACGGACGAGGTTCCGGCGCAGGCGGCGGTGCCGGCGGCGCGGATCGATCTGAACCAGACGTCGTTCCTGCTGAGTCCGCCGGAGTGGTTGCAGGACGCGGCGGACAAGATCGGGCTGCCCCGGGAGGAGTCGCACGCCTCGCAGGAGAGCGCGAGCGCGTCCGGTCCGGTGGACGACGCGTCGGACGCGGTGGGGGTGGGGGTGTCGGGGCCTTCGGCCTCGGTGGCGTCGTCGGCGTCTTCGTCCGCTTCGTCTGCTTCGTCCTCGTCGTCCTCTTCTTCTTCGTCCTCTTCCTCTTCCTCCCCTTCGCCTTCCTCCCCTTCTTCTTCCTCGTCCTCCGAGGCGGCGACGGCTCCGGTCCCGGGTGCGCCCGCGGCTCCCGTGGGCGAGGCCGACGAGGCGTACGAGCCGACGGCGATGGACGGGGTGCCGGCCTCCACACCGGACTCGACCCCGGCCGCCACGCCCGCTCCCGCTCCCGCGCCGGCCGTGTCCGCGCCCAGCAGTCCGTGGGTGGACGCGAACGCGAGTTCCGGGGGTGCGGACGGCGCGGTGCCGCTGCCCGCGACCGTCTTCGCCCCGGCGCTGTCGGGGACGGACGACGAGGACACCCCGCCGCTCTCGGTGGGCGCGGACGCGCCGACCGCGCTGATGCACGGGGGCAGCGCGCTGCCCCCGACCGCCGTTTCCCCGCGCCTCGACCCGGCGGCCCCGGCCCCGGGTCCCGGGCCCGTTCCGCAGGCCGCCCCGGCTCCGGCTCCGGCCCCGCAGGCTCCGCCCGCCCCGCCCGTGCCGCCCGCGCCCGCCGGGCCGGGGGCCGGGGACATCGCGGACGCCGCGACGAGCAAGGCCTCGGTGTCGCCGCAGGCCGGGCGCGGTCCGACGCCGCCTCCGCCGCCGGGCGTGCCCGGCGTGCCGGGTGCTTCGCAGGGCTCGAACGCCTACATCCCGACGCAGCTGGTGTCGCAGCTCGGTCCGGAGGGGCTCCAGCCGCCCGCGCGGCCGGGGCCGCCCGGTCCGCCGCCCCCGCCGTCCGCTCCGGGCCCGGTGACGCCTCCGCAGCCGGTGCACCACGCGGCGACGATGCTGGCGCATCCGAACCAGGGCGGTCCGGGCGCGCCTCCGCCGCCCCCGCCGCCGCCGGGCGTGCCCGGCACGCCGCCGGGCGGTGTCGCGCACGCGGCGACGATGCTGGCGCACCCGGGTCCGGGCGGGGTGGGCGCTCCGCCGCCCCCGCCCGCTCCGGCGCCGCCGGTCGGCGGGCACACGCCGCCGCCCGCGCCCGGTCCGGTGCCTCCGGGTCCCGTGCCCCCGGCGTACGGCTATCCGCAGCCGACGGGTCAGCCGACGGTCGGTCCCGGTTACCAGGCGGTGCTGCGCTATCGGGCGCCCGACGGTTCCGAGGCGCAGATCATCCGGCGTTCCGCGCCGGGCACGCCGCATCCGGAGTGGCAGATCCTGCACGAGCTGCGCGCGATGAACGTGCCGCCGCAGCAGGTGCTGGAGCTGCACACGGAGCTGGAGTCCTGTGAGCTGCCGGGCGGCTACTGCGCGCGGATGATCCGGGAGACGTGGCCGCAGGCGCGGATCACCAGCATCGCCCCCTACGGCCGTGATCACGCGGGCCGGCAGCAGGGCATGGGGCAGCTCCTGACCCATCAGGGCGAGCTGCACCAGGTCGCGGACGGTCCGGCGCGGCCGGCTCCGGTGCGGGCGCCGCTGCCGCAGGTGCAGCCGGCGCCGCCGATCCCCCCGGAGGGGATCGCGCAGGAGCTGGCGGGGGCGTTCGGTCCGGGCGTGCTCCGGTTCGACCAGCGGGCGGTGTCGCGGCAGGGCGTGCCGGAGATCGTGGCGCGCACGCTGGTGTGGGCGGGGCTTCCGGCGGACTTCGGTCCGTTCTTCTGGGCGCAGCCCGCCGTCCCGGTGGTGCCGACGCTCGCGGAGCTGGCGGCGCAGCGGCAGGTCGCGGCGGCGCCGGACGCGAGCTCGTACCTGGTGCTCGGTTCGGACTTCGGGCGGGCGATCTGTGTCCAGTACGGGACCGCGCACATCGTGGCGGTGCCGGTGGAGGCCGGTCCGGGCGGGCAGTCGGTGCCGCCGCAGTTCGTGAACACGGGGCTGCCGGAGTTCACGCGGTCGATGGCGCTGCTGGGCCGGATGTGGCGGCTGCGGTTCGGTCTGAACCCGGAGCAGGCGGGCCGGTGGACGGTCGACTTCCAGGCGCAGCTGGCGATGCTGGACCCGGCGGCGCTGGCGTCGCCGGAGAACTGGTGGTCGGTGCTGCTGGAGCAGATGTGGGACGGCCTCCTGTAGGCCCGTCCTGATCGGATGTGATGAAAGGCGCTCGACGTGCGTGCACGTGGGGCGCCTTTTGTCCGTTCTGATGACGCATCCTGGTTGTTCGAGACCAGAGGGAAGGGGCGTCAAGGATGGCTTTCGCTGTCGGACGGGGGCGCGCGTACCGCCCCGAGCAGGTCGACCGGTTCCTCGCCGAGCTCTCCGCCGAGCGGGACGGTGCCTGGGAGCGGGCGGCACGGCTGACCGTGCTCGCCAAGGAGAAGGAGAAGGAGGCCGCCGGGCTCCGGCTGGCCGTCACCCAGCTCGCACCGCAACGGTACGAGTCGTTGAGCGGGGCGGCGCGGCAGATCCTGAGCCTGGCCGAGTCGGAGGACGAGCGGCTCGTGCGGGCCGCCGAGGCCGACGCGCAGGGCCTCGCCGAGTCGGCGGACGCGGCGGCCCGGGAGGCGGAGGAGTCGGCGCGGGCCTACGCGGAGGGTCTCCGCGCGGCGGCCGACGCGGCGGCCCTCGCGGTTCTGGAGTCGGCGAGCGAGCGGGCCGAGGAGATGACCACGATCGCGCTGCGGGACGCGGAGGGGGCCCGTACGGCGGCCGCCGAGGCCTTCGCGGAGACCGAGCGCCGCGCGGTGCGGCTCCTGGCGGACCAGCGCGCCGAGCAGACCGCCGCGCGGGACGAGGCGGAGCGCACGGCGGAGGGCCTCGCGTCCGCCCTGGACGCCCGGCACGGCGAACAGGTCGCGGCGGCGGAGGCCGGGCTCGCGGAGCGGCGGCGGGCCCTGGCCGAGACCGAGGAGCAGGCCCGGCACGGCCAGGAGGACGCCGAGGCCCGCGCGGAGGAACTGCTCGCCGAGGCCCGGATGAAGGCGGAGCGGGTGGAGCGCGCGACGGAGCGGGTGCTGCGCGAGCACGCGGAGGCCCGGGACGAGATCCACTCCCACATGGAGCACATCCGCAGCTCGCTCGCGGCGCTGACGGGACGGCCGAACGAGCCGGAGCCGTCACCCGCGCCCGCGCCCGCACCACCCGAGCCCGAACCGGCGCCCGCGCCCGCGCGCGAAGCCGCACCCGAACCCGTGCGCCAACCCGTGCGCGAGCAGCGGGACTTGGGCGGCAGGGCGACGTCCGGGGGCACCGCCTAGGCTCGGGACCATGCTGATGCGACTGACGGCGGTCACCCTCGACTGCGCCGACCCCCTGGCCCTGGCGGAGTTCTACCGGCGGGCGACCGGGATCCCGCTCGCGGAGAAGTCCGACGACGAGTTCGCGGGCCTGCGGGGCGCGGACGGCCTCTTCCTCGGCTTCCAGCGCGTCGAGGGCTACCGGCCGCCGGTCTGGCCGGGCCAGGAGGTCCCGCAGCAGCTGCACCTCGACTTCGACGTCGAGGACCTGGAGGCGGCGGCGGCCCAGCTGGTCGAGTGGGGCGCGACCGTCCCCGCCGAGCAGCCGCGCCCCGACCTGTGGCGGGTGGTCCTGGACCCGGCGGGCCACCCCTTCTGCCTGACGATCCCGCGCGGGACGGTCTAGGGCCGGGGTGGTGGCGGGGTGACCTGCGGGGACGGTTAACGTCGTCCCTTCAGGGAGGGAACCCGTACATGATCCACGCACGCGTGCGCGGCCGCAGACTCGCGGCCGCCGCCGTCACCGTCGTCCTCGCCGCCACGGGCGGCACGCTCACCGCACTCCCGGCCTCGGCCGCCCCGGCCGCGACGGGGGAGGCACAGCAGACCTCTGTGCCCTTCCCGCGCAACGCGGACGTCGTCGGCGCCGGCCCCGCCGGCTTCCTGTCGAAGACCCGGGGCACCACGCCGGAGTTCCGCTGGACCTGGTACGCGGACGGCTCGTCCGTCGTGCTGCCGGGCGCCACCGACGCCTCCGCCGGCGGTGCGGACCTCGTCGTCACCGTCGACCGGTCCGCCCCGGTCGCCGGCCGGGTGGTCCGGGTCTACGACCTGGCGAAGCCCACCGCCGCCCCGGTCCCCCGGGAGGTGAGCCTCGACGCCCTCGGCGACGGCTTCTACTTCGAGGGCGTCGCCGGTACCACCATGCTCCTCGGGCAGTACGTGGCCGGCAGCCCGCAGAAGCAGTACGCCGTCACCCTCGACGGCAACCCGCCCAAGGCCCGCGCGGTGGCCGGAGGCGCCGGAATCGACTGCGCCGAAGGCAGCGAGGGCTGGACCGACACCGCCTCCGCGCTCTACGAGTGCGGCCTCGACGCGACCGGGGCGACCGTCAAGGTCCTCGTCGACCTCGCCTCGGGCACCTCGAAGTGGTACCTCCAGTTCGACGACCAGTGGACCCGGGAGGGCGCCGTCTCCGGCACCCACGTGGCCTGGCGCGAGGCCCGGATGTCCGGCAGCCGGGCCGTCCACGGGATCGTCGCCTTCGCGCGCGACAGCACCACCGAGCGGTGGATCCCGTCGGACGACGACCTCAGCGATCCGCTGTACCTGGTCGGCGGCTGGGTGGCGTCCGGCAGCAAGGCCCGCATCGATTCGTCCACCTCGGCGCCCGGCCTGCCCCGCCCGACGGTGCGGCCGTTCACGGCCCAGTCCGTCGCGACCGGGGAGAAGGTCCAGCTCCTCACCGCCTTCTCGTCCGCCGTCGCGGGCCCCGACGGCAGCCTCCTCGTGCGCGGCGGCACCCCCGAGCACGGCGAGGGCCTCTACCGGATCTCGCCGCGCTCCGACGGCGGCCGTCCGGACGTCGCACTCGTCGCGTCCACCGGGCAGTCGACCGTGCTTGCCGTCACCCGTTCCGTCGCACCGAAGACCCTGTCCGACGAACAGCTCGAGCGGGGGGTCGACTTCGCCTGGGACCTGTCCCGGGCGGACAGCGACGTGTGGCTGACCCTGACCCATGTGGGCAGCCGCAAGACGCTGACCACCCAGCTGCATGTCAAAGATCCCGTCGGCCCGGGCCTGCCGGGCCGGTTCGCCTGGCACTGGAACACCAGGGACCTTGAGGGCTCCGGGTGGCAGACCCCGGCCCGCAACGGCGTGTACGAGTGGCGGCTCACCGCCCGCCCCGACGAGGGCATCGGCCCCGACGTCGTCTCCACCGGCCGGTTCACCGTGACCCGGCCCCCCGCCCCGCACGACTTCGACGACGACGGCACGGCCGACCTCCTCGTCCGTGACCTCGACGGCGTGCTGTGGCGCTTCGGCACCCGGCCCGGCGCCCCGGGCGACGTCCCGACGGAGGCCGGCGAGCATCGGGTGGGCGGCGGCTGGCAGATCTACGACCGGCTGGAGACCGTCGGGAACGTCGCGGGCTCGACCGCGCCCGACGTGATCGCCCGGGACAAGACCGGCGTCCTCTGGCTCTACCAGGGCACGGGCGACCGGAACAAGCCGCTCGCGGCCCGCACGAGGATCGGGTCCGGCTGGCAGACGTACACCGAGCTCGCGGGCGGCGGCGACCTGACCGGCGACGGCCGCGCCGACCTCGTCGCCACGGACAAGACCGGCGCTCTGTGGCTGTACAAGGGCACGGGCTCGGCCACCGCCCCGTTCGCGGCGCGGAAGCAGATCGGCCACGGCTGGGGCGTCTACAACCAGCTGGCGGCCACCGGCAACCTCGCCGGCGGCCCGGCCGGGGACCTCGTCGCCCGCGACAAGGACGGCGTCCTCTGGCTGTACCTCGGCAAGGGTGACGGCACCTTCGCCGCCCGCACCAGGGTGGGCGGCGGGTGGGGCAGGTTCACCGGACTCACCGCCGTCGGCGACGCCAACGGCGACGGACGGGCCGACCTGGTCGCCCCGGACGACGCCGGCGTCGAGACCTTCTACTCCGGTACGGGCGGCCAGGCGGCGCCCTTCAAGAGCGGCGCCGCCGTCTCCCTCACCCAGGGGACGGCGTACAACGCCGTCTTCTAGAAGGGCCGTTCAGGGGAGGGCGCACTCCGCCCACACCGTCTTCCCCGGCGCGCCGACCCTGGGGTACCAGCCCCAGCGGTCCGCGAGCCGCTCCACGAGCAGCAGTCCCCGTCCCCCGTCCGCGAGTTCGCCCTCCGGACGGGGGCCGGGGCGCACCGGCAGCCGTTCGCCCCGGGTGTCGCCGACCTCGATCCGCGCGACCGCCGGGACCCCGTGCAGCAGACGCAGGAGGAGCTGGAAGTCCCGCCCCGGCACGTGCCCGTGCCGCACCGCGTTCGCCGTCAGCTCGGCGGCGACGAGGACCACGGCGTCGTGCGCGGGGGTGCCGAACGGCACGCCCCACTCGTCCAGCCGCACGCCGACCAGCCGCCGGGCGAGCCTGGCTCCGCGGGCGGTCGAGGTGAAGCGGAGGGTGAAGACCCCACGATCCAAGTAAGGCGAGACACCGGTGGGTTGGGTGGTGTCCGTGGGGTTGTCGATGTTGCTCGTCATGCCCTCCACGCTCCTCTCGGTCGCGTAGCGTGACCAGAGGTGACGCACCGACGCCATGGCCTTGTACGCCGTGTGCCGGTGCCGGTACGAGGGGCAGGGCGCGATGACGGAAGAGCAGCCGGGGACGGCTCCGGAACCCGCAGCGGCGGACAGGTCCGGGCAGGGCGTGGTGGCGGCGTTCGGGCAGAGCCTGAAGACGCTGCGGGTGCGGGCGAAGATGGAACGGGAGGAGCTGGGCAGGCGCCTGGGCTACTCGGCGTCCACGATCGCCTCCTTCGAACAGGGCCGGAGGATCCCGCCACCGAGGGCGATCGACCGGTCGGACGAGGTGCTGGACGCGGGCGGACTGCTGACGGTCTGGAAGGAGCAGCTGGAGCGGGCGCAGTATCCGGCGTTCTTCCAGGGGATGGCGCAGCTGGAGAAGCAGGCCATAGAGCTGTTGATGTACGACACGATGGTGGTCAACGGTCTCCTTCAGACGGAGGAGTACCTGCGGGCTCTGCTGGCCATGAGGCGCCCACCGTTGGATCAGGAGACGATCGAGCAGCGGGTGACGGCCCGACTGGCTCGCCAGGACATCTTCGACCGGCGCCCGGCTCCTCTGCTGAGCTTCGTCATGGACGAGTCGGTGATCCGGCACAGGTACGGCGGCGCGCAGATTCTTCGTGGCCAGCTGGAGCACCTTCTCCTGATCGGCCAGCGGCGGAACGTCGAGCTCCAGATCATGCCCACCGACTGCGAGGACAACGCGGGCGTGAATGGCCCCTTCACGGTTGTCACACGCAAGGACGGCAAGAAATTCCTCTACGTCGAGGCGCAGAACACCAGCTCCATGGCAACGGACCCTGAGCAGACCGTTCTTGCCGCAGCCCGCTATGGGATCATCCGGTCGCAGGCTCTCACCCCGCGAGAGTCGCTGGCGTTCATCGAGAAGTTGCTGGGAGAGCTATGAACAACACGGAATCCCTCGTCTGGTTCAAGAGCAGCTACAGCGGAACCGAGGGTGGCCAGTGCATCGAGGTCGCGGCGAGCTGGGTCAAGAGCAGCTACAGCGGCGGCGAGGGCGGCCAGTGCGTCGAGGTCGCCGCCCGTGCGGGAGCCGTGCACGTGCGGGACTCCAAGGACGTCACCCGGCCGGGTCTGAGCGTCTCGCCCGAGGCCTGGGCCGGGTTCGTCGGGCTCGCGTCGGCGGAGTAGTACAACCCCCGCCTGTACGCGCTCAGCGCTCCGCCCCGCCCCCCGTCGCCTCCTCCAGTACCGGGAAGCGGCGGGGGGCCAGCGTGAGCAGGGCCAGCAGGGCGAGCGCCGCCGCGGCCGCCGCGCCCAGGTAGACCCAGTCGACGGCCGCGTCGACCGCCCGCCGGATGCCGTCCGTGCTGCCGAGGGAGCCGGCCAGGGAGTCGAGGTCCGTGCCGGTGCCGAGCCGGGCCGCGAGGACGCCGTTGGCGATCGCGCCGAAGAGCGCGGCGCCGACGCTCTGGCCGACCTGGCGGCAGAAGAGGACCGACGCGGTGGTCGTGCCACGCTCCCCGTACGGGACGGTCGACTGCACCCCGACGATCAGCGGCAGCTGGAAGAGGCCGAGGGACCCGCCGAGCAGCAGCATCAGGAGGGCGGGCTGCCAGGGTTCGCCGGGGAACGGCAGGAACGGGAACGCGAGCAGCAGGAGCAGGGCGAGCGAGATCCCGAGGACGGCGGTGAGCCGGAAGCCGATGCGGGTGTAGACCCGGTTGGACAGCGCGGCCGTGATGGGCCAGCTCAGCGTCCACGAGGACAGGACGAAACCGGCGGCGATCGGGCCCAGGCCGAGGACGGACTGCGCGTACGTGGGCAGGAAGACCGTCGGGGCGACCATGAGCAGGCCGAGGGCGCCCAGGGAGAGGTTCACGGCGGCGATCGTGCGGCGCCGCCACACCCAGCCGGGGATGATCGGTTCGGCCGCGCGCCGCTCGATGGCGACGGTGAGCGCGGCGAGGACGGCGGCCGCGCCGAGGAGGCCGAGGGACGGGGCCGAGAACCAGGGCCAGGCCACCCCGCCCTGGACGAGCGCGGTGATGAGGACGGCCCCGGTGGCGAAGATGGCGAGGGCGCCCGCCCAGTCGATGCGCACGCGCGCGCGGGGCGCGGTGCGGGCGGGTTCGCGCAGGTGGCGGGCGACGAGCCAGAGGGCGACCAGGCCGACGGGCAGGTTGATGAGGAAGATCCAGCGCCAGTCGGCGTAGCCCGCGAGGAGACCGCCGAGGGCCGGTCCCGCGATGGAGGACGTGGCCCACACGGACGACAGCTTCGCCTGGATCCTGGGGCGTTCCTTCAGCGGGTAGAGGTCGGCGGCGATCGTCTGGACCGTGCCCTGGAGGGCGCCGCCGCCGAGGCCCTGGACGACGCGGAAGGCGATCAGGGAGGCCATGTTCCAGGCGGCGGCGCAGAGCAGGGAGCCGACGAGGAAGAGGACGGTCCCGGCGATGAGGACGGGCTTGCGGCCGAAGGTGTCGCTGAGCTTGCCGTACACGGGCAGGGTGACGGTGACGGCGAGCAGATAGCCGGCGAACAGCCAGGAGAAGACGGAGAGGCCGCCGAGGTCGCCGACGATCTGGGGCACGGCGGTGGACACGATGGTCCCGTCGAGCGCGGCGAGCCCCATGGCGAGCATCAGGGCGGCGACGACGGGGCCCCGGCGGGCGGTGGTGGCGGCGGCGGGGGACGCCGGAGCGGCTCCGGCCCGGGTCGTCGACGGCTCGGTCACCGCACACCCTTCCTTTCTTCGTACACCTAAATGTGCGGGAGTCAGGGTCTCACTAGACCTCGGGGTGGGGAACCCCTAGGGGCGTCTCCCCCATGCGGCCCAGGGGCCGGTCGTACCGGCGGAGGAGGTGAAGTCGGTTTCCCCGTCCTTAACTTGAACCTACAAACCCACCCACGCTCCTAGGAGAGACACGTGACTTCGGCTGTGACCATCCCCAGGCACGGGGGTACTGGAGGGCTTACGGCCGTGGCCGCGCGGGCGCGTCAGGTCGTCAAGGCGTACGGGGCGGGGGAGACGCGGGTCGTCGCCCTGGACTCCGTCGACGTGGACATCGCCCGGGGCCGCTTCACCGCGATCATGGGGCCCTCGGGCTCCGGCAAGTCGACCCTGATGCACTGCCTCGCCGGGCTGGACACCGTCACCAGCGGTCAGATCTTCCTCGACGAGACCGAGATCACCGGCCTCAAGGACAAGAAGCTCACCCAGCTGCGCCGGGACCGGATCGGCTTCATCTTCCAGGCGTTCAACCTGCTGCCGACCCTGAACGCCCTGGAGAACATCACGCTGCCCATGGACATCGCCGGGCGGCGCCCCGACGCCGAGTGGCTGCGCCGGGTGGTCGACACCGTCGGTCTCTCCGAGCGGCTGAAGCACCGGCCGAACCAGCTCTCCGGCGGGCAGCAGCAGCGCGTCGCCGTGGCCCGCGCGCTCGCCGCCCGGCCCGAGATCATCTTCGGCGACGAGCCGACCGGAAACCTCGACTCGCGGGCCGGCGCCGAGGTCCTCGGCTTCCTCCGCTCGTCCGTCGACGAGCTGGGCCAGACCATCGTCATGGTCACCCACGACCCCGTCGCCGCCTCCTACGCGGACCGGGTCCTCTACCTCGCCGACGGGCGGATCGTGGACGAGATGGAGCGGCCCACCGCCGACGCCGTCCTCGACCGGATGAAGGACTTCGACGCGCGCGGGCGGACGTCGTGACCGTCCTCAAGACCTCGCTGCGCAACTTCCTTGCGCACAAGGGCCGCATGGCGCTCTCCGCCGTCGCCGTCCTGCTCTCCGTCGCCTTCGTCAGTGGGACGCTCGTCTTCACCGACACCATGAACACCACGTTCGACAAGCTCTTCGCCTCCACCGCGTCCGACGTCACCGTCAGCCCGAAGGCCGCCTCGGCCGACGACGAGAACCCGCAGAACGGCCGCCCCGAGACCCTCCCCGCCTCGCTCGTCGAGCAGGTCAGGAAGGTCCAGGGCGTCAAGGACGCGCAGGGCTCGGTCGCCTCGACGAGCGTCACCGTCGTCGACGCGAGGAACAAGAACGTCGGTCCGACCGGCGGCGCCCCGACCATCGCGGTCAACTGGACGCCCAACGAGCTGCGTTCCGTGGAGATCGCCTCCGGCCACGAGCCGCGCGGCCCCACCGAGGTCGTCGTCGACGGCGCCACCGCCGACAAGCACGGCCTGAAGCTCGGCGACGAGCTGCGGACCATCGCCGTCACCGGCGACTTCACCGCGAAGATCGCCGGCATCGTCGACTTCAAGGTCACCAACCCGGGCGCCACCCTCGTCTACTTCGACACGGCCACCGCCCAGCGCGAACTCCTCGGCAAGGAAGGCCTGTTCACGCAGGTCACCGTCGACGCGAAGCCCGGTGTCACCGACGACGCGCTGAAGAAGGACATCGCCGCCGCCCTCGGCGGGGGCTACAAGCTCCAGACCGCCGCCGAGGCCGCCGACGCGGGCCGCGAGGACGTCGCCGGATTCCTCGACGTCATGAAGTACGCCATGCTCGGCTTCGCCGGGATCGCCTTCCTCGTCGGCATCTTCCTCATCGTCAACACCTTCTCCATGCTGGTCGCCCAGCGCACCCGCGAGATCGGCCTCATGCGGGCCATCGGCTCCAGCCGCAAGCAGGTCAACCGCTCCGTCCTCGTGGAGGCGCTCCTCCTCGGCCTCGTCGGCTCCGTCGCCGGTGTCGCCGCGGGCGTCGGCCTCGCCGTCGGCCTGATGAAGCTCATGTCCGCGATGGGCATGGAGCTCTCCACCCGCGACCTCACCGTCGCGTGGACGACGCCCGCCGTCGGTCTCGCCCTCGGCATCGTCGTCACCGTCCTCGCCGCGTACATCCCCGCCCGCCGGGCCGGCAAGGTCTCCCCGATGGCGGCGCTCCGCGACGCGGGCACCCCCGCCGACGGCAGGGCCGGACGGGTGCGGGGCCTCCTCGGGATCGTCCTCACCGGCGCCGGAGCGGCCGCCCTCGTCGCCGCGGCCCGCGCCGCGGAGGCCGGACCCGGCTCCCTCTGGCTCGGCCTCGGCGTCGTCCTCAGCCTCCTCGGCTTCATCGTCGTCGGCCCGCTCCTCGCGGGCGGCGTCGTCCGCGCCCTCGGCGTCGTCGTCCTGCGGATCTTCGGCCCCGTCGGCCGGATGGCCGAGCGCAACGCGCTCCGCAACCCGCGCCGGACCGGCGCCACCGCCGCCGCCCTCATGATCGGCCTCGCGCTCGTCGCCGGCCTCTCCGTGGTCGGCTCCTCGATGGTCGCCTCGGCCACCGAGGAACTGGACCGCTCCGTCGGCGCCGACTTCATCGTCCAGTCCGGCACGGGCCAGCCGATCGTGCCGCAGGCCCAGGCCGCCGTGGCGAAGGCGCCCGGCCTGGACCACGTCACCGCGTACAAGTGGGTCGACGCGAAGGTCACCGATCCGCGCGGCAAGGTCACCACGGCCGACCTGGCCGCGACCGACCCGACGTACGTGAAGGACCTGCGCCGCGAGACCACCGCCGGCACGCTCACCGAGGCGTACGGCGAGGGCGCCATGTCCGTCGGCAGCGACTACGCCACCGAGCACGGCGTGAAGGTCGGCGACGTCCTCACCCTGGCCTTCAAGGGCGGCGACACCGCGAAGCTGAAGGTCGCGGCGATCACGGCCGACACCGGCCAGGTCGACAAGGGCGCGATGTACACGAGCATCGCCACCGTCGCCCGCCACCTGCCGGCCGACCGGATGCCGAACAGCCTGCTCGTCCTCGCCAGCGCGAAGGACGGCCAGGAGACCCAGGCCTACCAGGCCCTCAAGGACGCGCTCGCGCCCTACCCGCAGTACAAGGTGAGCAACCAGGCCGACTACAAGGAGGAGCTCCAGAACCAGGTCGGGCAGCTGCTCAACATCGTGTACGGGCTGCTCGCGCTGGCGATCGTCGTCGCGGTCCTCGGCGTCGTGAACACCCTCGCGCTGTCGGTCGTCGAGCGGACCCGCGAGATCGGCCTCATGCGGGCGATCGGCCTCTCCCGCCGTCAGCTGCGCCGCATGATCCGCCTGGAGTCGGTGGTCATCGCCCTCTTCGGCGCGCTCCTGGGCCTGGGCCTGGGCATGGGCTGGGGCACGGCCGCGCAGAAGCTCCTCGCCCTCGAAGGCCTCGGGGTGCTGGAGATCCCCTGGCCGACGATCGTGACGGTCTTCGTGGGCTCGGCCTTCGTGGGCCTGTTCGCGGCGCTGGTCCCGGCGTTCCGGGCGGGGCGGATGAACGTCCTGAACGCGATCGCGAGCGAGTGATCGCCTAGCGGTCGCGTGAGGGAACGGGGGAGCGACGGGGGTGTGTGGCCCCGGCGGACCACACAGGTCCGCCGGGGCCACACGGCTGCTCAGACGGTGAGTACCGGCACGTCGTAGCGGGGGATGTGCTTGTCCCGCGTCACGAGGGTGAGTCCCTCGGTCTGCGCCTGGGCGATCAGTATCCGGTCGAAGGGATCGCGGTGGTGGGGCGGGAGCCGACCGGCGCGGAGGCCGTGCAGGCCGGTGATCTGGAGGGGCTTGAGCTGGCAGTCGCGTGCCAGCTCGGGTAGCTCGGCCGGTCCGTCGAGCTTGCCGAGGGCTTGCTTGACGGAGAGTTCCCACGGGGTGACGGCGCTGACGTACGCGTGTTCCTCCGTGTCGAGCAGATCCTTGACGTCGCTGGAGAGCTGCTGGGAGTCGAGCAGCCACCAGATGACGACGTGTGTGTCGATCAGCAGTCTCATTCCGCGGGGTCCTCTTCGCCGAGCCCGAAGGCCTCGGCGAAGCCGGGGTCGTTCGAGAGGTCGTCGAAGTCGTCGTGGAAGACGACGGGCTCGGTGAGGGACCCCCGGGCCGTGCGCCGTACCTTCCCCCGGAGGGGGATCACCTTCGCGACCGGCTCCCCGGACTTGCTGATGATCACCTCCTCGCCGGTCGCGACCGCCTCCAGGATCTTGGAGAAGTGGGTCTTCGCCTCGTGGACGTTGTACTGCCGGGCTGCTTCCATCGCGGCCTCTCACAGCTAGGTGGAGCTAGGGTGGACTAGGTACTGGACTAAGCGTAGTCGTACAAGCGGCCCGGGAGCCAGCCGCTTCACCCTCGCGAGTGGCCGCCTTCCTTCGGGCGAGTGACAGTGGCACGTCGTAGGCTGGGGGACGCACCGGGCGGCTGTAGGCGTCCGGGACCACCCCGGCCCGTCTCACGTGTCGGGCCGTTCGCGTTGCCCCGAACCGTACGAACCCGGGATGGAAGTCCATGAGCCTGCACGGTCTGCTCGATGTCGTCGTCAAGGACGCCGCCCTCGCCGAGGCGGTGAAGGCCGCCACGGACGGCAACCGCCCGCACGTGGACCTGGTCGGCCCCGCCGCCGCCCGCCCCTTCGCGGTGGCCGCGCTGGCCCGGGACTCGGGGCGGCCGGTGCTCGCGGTGACCGCGACCGGCCGGGAGGCCGAGGACCTCGCCGCCGCGCTGCGGTCCCTCCTGGACCCGGACCGGGTCGTCGAGTACCCCTCCTGGGAGACGCTGCCGCACGAGCGGCTCTCCCCCCGCTCGGACACCGTCGGCCGCCGGCTCGCCGTGCTGCGGCGCCTCGCGCACCCGAGGGACGACGACCCGGCCGCCGGCCCGGTGAGCGTGGTCGTCGCCCCCATCCGTTCCGTACTCCAGCCGCAGGTCAAGGGCCTGGGGGACCTGGAGCCGGTGGCGCTGCGGTCCGGGCAGACCGCCGATCTGAACGAGATCGTGGAGGGGCTCGCGGCCGCCGCGTACTCCCGGGTGGAGCTGGTCGAGAAGCGCGGTGAGTTCGCCGTGCGCGGCGGCATCCTGGACGTGTTCCCGCCGACCGAGGAGCATCCGCTCCGGATCGAGTTCTGGGGCGACGACGTCGAGGAGATCCGTTACTTCAAGGTCGCCGACCAGCGGTCCCTGGAGGTCGCCGAGCACGGACTGTGGGCGCCGCCCTGCCGGGAGCTGCTGCTGACGGACCAGGTGCGGGAGCGGGCGGCGGCACTGGCCCAGGCCCACCCCGAGCTGGCCGAGCTGCTCGACAAGATCGCGGAGGGGATCGCGGTGGAGGGCATGGAGTCCCTCGCGCCGGTCCTCGTCGACGACATGGAGCTGCTGCTCGACGTGCTGCCCGAGGGCTCGATGGCCGTGGTCTGCGACCCGGAGCGGGTGCGGACCCGGGCCGCCGACCTGGTCGCCACGAGCCAGGAGTTCCTCCAGGCGTCCTGGGCGGCGACCGCGGGCGGCGGGGAGGCGCCGATCGACGTCGGCGCGGCCTCCCTGCGGGGGATCGCGGACGTCCGGGACCGGGCGCGCGAGCTGGGCATGGCCTGGTGGTCGGTGTCGCCGTTCGCGGCGGACGCGGCCGACGCCGACGGGGACACGCTGGCGCTGGGGATGCGGGCCCCCGAGTCGTACCGGGGCGACACCGCCCGCGCGCTCGCCGACACCAAGGGCTGGCTGGCCGACGGCTGGCGGACGGTGTACGTGACGGAGGCGCACGGTCCGGCGTCCCGCACGGTCGAGGTCCTCGGCGGCGAGGGCATCGCCGCCCGGCTGGACGCGGACCTGGCGGAGATCTCGCCGTCCGTGGTGCACGTGGCGACCGGCTCCATCGACTACGGCTTCGTCGACCCGGCGCTGCGGCTGGCGGTGCTGACGGAGACCGACCTGTCGGGGCAGAAGGCGGCCGGCAAGGACGGGCAGCGGATGCCCGCCAAGCGCCGCAAGACGATCGACCCGCTGACGCTGGAGGTCGGCGACTACATCGTGCACGAGCAGCACGGCGTCGGCCGCTACCTGGAGATGGTGCAGCGGACCGTGCAGGGCGCGACCCGCGAGTACCTCCTGGTGGAGTACGCGCCCGCGAAGCGCGGCCAGCCCGGGGACCGGCTGTACATCCCGACGGACCAGCTGGAGCAGGTCACCAAGTACGTGGGCGGCGAGGCGCCGACCTTGCACCGGCTCGGCGGCGCGGACTGGACGAAGACGAAGCAGCGCGCGAAGAAGGCCGTGAAGGAGATCGCGGCCGACCTGATCAAGCTGTACTCGGCGCGGATGGCGGCCCCCGGCCACGCCTTCGGCCAGGACACCCCGTGGCAGCGCGAGCTGGAGGACGCCTTCCCGTACGCGGAGACGCCCGACCAGCTGTCCACCATCGCCGAGGTGAAGGAGGACATGGAGAAGACGGTTCCCATGGACCGTCTGATCTGCGGCGACGTCGGCTACGGCAAGACGGAGATCGCGGTCCGCGCGGCCTTCAAGGCCGTCCAGGACGGCAAGCAGGTCGCGGTCCTGGTGCCGACGACGCTGCTGGTGCAGCAGCACTTCGGCACGTTCAGCGAGCGGTACTCGCAGTTCCCGGTGAAGGTGCGGGCGCTGTCCCGGTTCCAGACGGAGACCGAGTCGAAGGCGACGATGGAGGGGCTGCGGGAGGGTTCGGTGGACGTCGTCATCGGCACCCACCGCCTCTTCTCGTCCGAGACGAAGTTCAAGGACCTGGGCCTGGTCATCGTCGACGAGGAGCAGCGCTTCGGCGTGGAGCACAAGGAGCAGCTGAAGAAGCTCCGGGCGAACGTCGACGTGCTGACGATGTCGGCGACCCCGATCCCGCGCACCCTGGAGATGGCGGTGACGGGCATCCGCGAGATGTCGACGATCACCACCCCGCCGGAGGAGCGGCACCCGGTCCTCACCTTCGTCGGCCCGTACGAGGAGAAGCAGATCGGCGCGGCGATCCGACGCGAGCTGCTGCGCGAGGGCCAGGTCTTCTACATCCACAACCGGGTCGACTCGATCGACCGGGCGGCGGCGCGGCTGCGCGAGATCGTGCCGGAGGCGCGGATCGCGACGGCGCACGGGCAGATGTCCGAGCAGGCCCTGGAGCAGGTCGTGGTGGACTTCTGGGAGAAGAAGTTCGACGTGCTGGTGTCGACGACGATCGTCGAGTCCGGCATCGACATCTCCAACGCCAACACGCTGATCGTCGAGCGCGGCGACAACTTCGGCCTGAGCCAGCTGCACCAGCTGCGCGGCCGGGTCGGCCGAGGCCGCGAGCGGGGCTACGCGTACTTCCTGTACCCGCCGGAGAAGCCGCTCACCGAGACCGCGCACGAGCGGCTCGCGACGATCGCCCAGCACACCGAGATGGGCGCGGGCATGTACGTGGCGATGAAGGACCTGGAGATCCGGGGCGCGGGCAATCTCCTCGGCGGCGAGCAGTCGGGTCACATCGCGGGCGTCGGCTTCGACCTGTACGTGCGGATGGTCGGCGAGGCCGTCGCGGACTACCGGGCGCAGATGGAGGGCGGCGCCGAGGAGGAGGCCCCGCTGGAGGTGAAGATCGAGCTGCCGGTCGACGCGCACATGCCGCACGACTACGCGCCGGGGGAGCGGCTGCGGCTCCAGGCGTACCGCTCGATCGCCTCGGCGAACTCGGAGGAGGACATCAGGGCCGTACGCGAGGAGCTGACCGACCGGTACGGCAAGCTGCCCGAGCCGGTGGAGAACCTGCTCCTGGTGGCGGGCCTGCGGATGCTGGCGCGGGCGTGCGGGGTCGGCGAGATCGTCCTCCAGGGCTCCAACATCCGTTTCGCGCCGGTGGAGTTGCGCGAGTCCCAGGAGCTGAGGCTGAAGCGCCTCCACCCGCGCACGGTGATCAAGCCGGCCGTCCACCAGATCCTGGTGCCGCGCCCCACGTCCGGGAAGATCGGCGGGAAGCCGGTGGTGGGCCGCGAACTCCTCGCCTGGACGGGCGAGTTCCTGACGACGATCCTCGGGGGCTGAGCTCCCGGTGCGGCGCCCCTCGCGCGGGGGCGCCGCACGGCGGGGTGCTACAGCTCGTCGAGGTCCAGGGCGCCGGCCATCGCGGTGTATCCGGCGTCGTTGGGGTGCAGGGCGTCACCGGAGTCGTACGCGGGGAGCATGCGGTCCGGGTCGGCCGGGTCGGCGACGGCGCGGTCGAAGTCGACGACGGCGTCGTAGGCGCCGGAGGTGCGGATCCAGTGGTTGACCGCGTCCCGCTTGGCCTCGTTGGCCGGGGTGAAGTAGGCGGAGCCCTCGATCGGGGTGAGGGTGGCGCCGACGGCCTTGAGGCCCTTGGCGTGGGCCTCGCGGATCAGGGCGCGGTGGCCGGCGATCAGCTTCTCGACGGAGACCTCGGGGGTGGGGGCGGGGCCGCCGGGGAAGGCCCCGCTGCCGCCGATGTCGTTGATGCCTTCGAGGATGACGACGGTTCGCACGCCGGGCTCGGTGAGGACGTCCTTGCGGAAGCGGCTGAGGGCCTTCTCGCCCGCCCAGGTGGTGTCGTTGACGACCTGGTTGCCGGCGATGCCGTGGTTGAGGACGGCGCGCGGCCGGCCGGCCGCCGCGAGGCGTTCGGCGAGCTCGTCGGGGTAGCGGTGGTCGGCGTCCGTCGTGGAGCCGACGCCGTCGGTGATGGAGTCGCCGAAGGTGACGACGCCGTCGCGGCGGCCCGTGTCGCGCCCGCCGGTGACCTCGACGCCGGAGAGGAAGTACCAGGAGGCGCTGGTGTCGCGGAAGGCGGCGCCGGAGAGGTCGGCGCGGTGGTCGCCCTCGGCGCGGTAGCTGGTGGCCGAGGAGAAGGAGTGGAAGGTCGCCGGGCCGGTCGCGTCGGCGAGGTAGAGGGTGACGGTCAGCGACTCGAAGGCGCGGACGGGCAGGTTCACGGCGTCGCTGAGGAGGGTCTCGCCGGCCGGGATCGTCACGGACGGCCGGTGGCCGAAGCGGAGCGTGCGGACGGAGCCGGGCTCGACCGCGCTCCGGGCGGCGGCGGTGTCCCCGGCGGCGGTGCGGGCGACGGTCGCGCCGGTGATCCGCAGCGGACCGGTGCCGTAGCGGTTGGTCAGCTCGACGCGGGTCCGGGTGCCGGTGGCGGTGACGCGGACGACCTGGCGGACGGTCTGCTTCTCGAAGCCGCGCTGCGACCAGTTGGGGCCGAAGGGCGCGCTCGCGGCCTGCGGCGACGCGGCCCAGGCGCCGCGCCACGCGGTGCCGTCGGTGCCGTGCCGGCCGGTGTCGGCGAGCGCGGTGGGGGCCAGGGCGAGCGTGGCCGTGGTGAGCAGGGCCAGCGCGGAGCGGCGGAGCGTGTTCGTGGTTCGCATGCTCTCGTCAATTACGCGCCCACGCGGGCTATTCCCCTTCCCCGGTGGCCAGTTGCTCCGCGAAGAGCAGTCCGGTGAGCGAGCGGAAGTACTCCTCGGGGTCGCGGTCCCCCAGGGCCTCCCGCACGTTGTGGGTGAGGAGCAGCGTCGCGAAGCCGTGGGCGAGCGACCAGGCGGCGATGCCGGCCGTGCGGGGCTCGGGGACGCCGGTCAGGCCGGCGACGCCGGTGCGGAGTTCGGCGGAGGCGCGCTCCTTCGCGGCGAGCAGGTCGGGATCGTCGGCGCGCAGCAGCTCGGGCTGGAACATGACCTGGAAGTGCGCCGGGTGGTCCACCGCGAAGCGGACGTAGCGCACCCCGCGCTCGCGGAGCCCGGGCGCGTCCGCGAGTCCGGCGGCGAGGAGGTCGTACCCCTCGGTGGCGATCGCGGTCAGCAGGCCCGTGCGGTCCTTGAAGTGGTGGGCGGGGGCGGCGTGCGAGACGCCCGCGCGGCGGGCGAGGTCGCGCAGGCTGAGGGCGCCCGGGCCCTCGGCCGCGATCACGTCGAGTGCGGCGGCGAGGACGGCCTGCCGCAGCTCGCCGTGGTGGTAGGTGCTCCGGCTCGTCGTCATGGCAGCAGCCTAGCCGCCATCTAGTCATTGACAAGTTCTCGCTCCGACGGCAATCTTGTCACTGACAAGTTCCCGCTCGGCCGGGAACTCCGTCAGGGACAGGTTGTGGACGAGGGAGGACGCCGTGGACACCGCTCGCGTACGACAGATGTGGCACCTGCTCGAACCCCTGCACGCCGTGCTCTACTACGCCCCCGAGGCCTTCGAGGAGGCCGCCGCCCTCGGCTACGCGACGGACGGGCGCTGGCCCTCCTACTTCGCGTGGCGGGCCGCCCCCCTCGGCCCCGTCGGGCCGGTCCGGGTCGCCTCCGCCTTCTACAGCTTCAGCCCGGCGATGGTCGCCGAGCACGTCGCCGGCGCCTGGGAGACCGCCGCCCCCGCCGACGTCCTCGCCGCCCGGCTCCGTGCCGTCGACCGGACCTACCGCGCCCTCCTCGGCGACGACGTGGTCACCGGCCCCGCGCTCGCCGAGGCGGCCGCGCTCGCCCGCCGCGCCGCGCGGGCGGCCGGTCCCGAGGGCCGCCCGCTCGCCGCCGCCCAGGCCGAACTGCCCTGGCCCGAGGCCCCGCACCTGGTCCTCTGGCAGGCCGCGACGATCCTGCGCGAGCACCGCGGCGACGGCCATCTCGCCGCCCTCCTCGCCGCCGGGCTCGACCCGGCCGAGTCGCTCGTCTCCTTCGCCGCGATCGGCGCCGCGCCCGGGCCCGTCTTCGAGAGCCGGGGCTGGAGCGCGGCGGAGTGGGCCGCCGCCCGCGCCCGCCTGACCGCCCGCGGCCTCCTGGAGCCGGACGGCACGGCCACCGACGCCGGACGCGCGCTGCGCGCCGAGGTCGAGCGGCGCACCGACGAGCTGGCCGCCGCCCCCTGGGAGGCCCTCGGCCCCGAGGACACCGCGCGGCTCGCCGACCTGCTCGGCGGCCCGTGGCTGACCGTCATCGGCTCCGGCCTGCTCCCGTCGGTCAACACCCTGGGCATCGGGAAGGTGTGACGCCCTGGCGGTCTCCGCACGGAGCCATGGTCCCGCCCGTTTCGGAACCATCGTTACGAAGGTGATGTAACGGACAGGCCTAGGATTCCAGGGTGCTGACGTATCGAAGGACCTTCGCCGCCTCGACGCTCGCCGTCGCCGCCCTCCTCACCTCCGCCTGCACCCCGGGGAGCGACACTCCAGGGGAGGGCGGCGGCGCGGCCGGGAGACCCGCCGCGCACGGCACGGCGCTCGCCGCCGTGGACACCCTCGCCGTCAAGGGCCGCGCCCCGAAGACCGGCTACGAACGGGACAAGTTCGGCCGCGCCTGGGTGGACGTCGACAAGAACGGCTGCGGCACCCGCGACGACATACTCAAGCGCGACCTGAACGGCGTCCGCTTCACGGACGGCCACTGCAAGGTCGCCTCCGGGACCCTCACCGACGACCCGTACACCGGCACCACCGTCCGCTACGTGCGGGGCCGCTCCAAGGTCGACATCGACCACGTCGTCGCGCTCTCCGACGCCTGGCAG
Source organism: Streptomyces sp. NPDC002232 (assembly GCF_042890295.1). NCBI lineage: Bacteria > Bacillati > Actinomycetota > Actinomycetes > Kitasatosporales > Streptomycetaceae > Streptomyces > Streptomyces sp. NPDC002232. The sequence goes on from NZ_JBIARV010000008.1 coordinate 267,237, forward strand.
AAGGGCGCGCAGAAGTGGGACGACGAGACCCGGCGCCGCTTCGCCAACGACCCCCTCAACCTCCTCGCCGTCGACGCCGCGACCAACCGGGGCAAGTCCGACGGCGACGCCGCCACCTGGCTGCCGCCGAACCGGTCCTACCGCTGCACCTACGTGGCCCGGCAGGTCGCGGTGAAGAAGAAGTACGGGGTGTGGGTGACGGCGGGGGAGCGGGACGCGATGAAGCGGGTCCTCGGCGACTGCCCGCAGCAGAAGCTCCCGTAGCGCCTGACCGCAGCAGAGGCTCCCTCAGGGTCCGACCGCAGCAGAAGGCCCCGTGGCGCGTGCCCGCAGCAGAAGCTCCCGCAGGGCCCGGCCTGCGGCGAAAAAACGTTTGGGCGGCGCCGTGAACGATCTTTAACCTGGCGCCATGGACCTGAACGTATCGACCCTCGCCGCACGACCCGAGCTCGAAGGGGCGATGTGGTCCATGAAGGACCTCTGGCCCGAGTTCATGATGTACGACCCGGTCGGCTGGGCCAACATGGGCCGGATCGCGCGGGAGTTCCCCGAGTTCGTGCTCGTGGCCACCGACGCCGCGGGCGCGGTCGTCGCCCGGGGCTTCAGCGTGCCCTTCCGGCTGGACGCGGAGGGCCGCCGCGAGCTGCCCGACCGGGGCTGGGACGAGGTCCTCAACTGGGCCTTCTCCGACCTGCGGCACGGCCGGACGCCGGACACCGTGAGCGCGATCGAGATCACCGTCGGCCTCGACCACCTCGGCAAGGGCGTCTCGCACACGATGCTCGCCGCCCTGCGGGAGAACGCGGGCGCGCGCGGCTTCGCCGAGCTGGTCGCCCCGGTCCGTCCCAACGGCAAGCACCTGGAGGCCTCGGCCTCCCTCCACGAGTACGCCTTCCGCACGCGGGAGGAGGACGGCCTGCCGGCCGACCCGTGGCTCCGCGTCCACGTGCGCGCGGGCGGGGTGATCGAGGCGGTGGCCCCGGCCTCGATGACGGTCTCCGGCTCCGTCGAGCAGTGGCGCACGTGGACCGGCCTCCCCTTCGACGCGGACGGACCGGTCGAGGTCCCGGGAGCCCTGGTCCCGGTCCACTGCGAGGCCACGCGCGGCTACGCGGTCTACGTCGAGCCCAACGTGTGGGTCCGGCACCGGATCTGAGGCCCGGGGCGGGGCGCGGACGCCCGTGCGGTGCGCGGGGGCGGAGGCCGCTCGGCCTGCGGATCCGTGCGGGGCGCGCGTGCGGGATGAATCGTCCGTCCGGCGCCTCCGTGAAGCAGGCGTGAGGGGGGTCGTTCCCCGGTGACGGCCCCCCTCACGCGTGTCCCGTCGCGCCCGGCGGTCAGTCGGTGTCGACGACGTCCTTCGCCGCGGGGGCCTTCGCCCCGACCGGCTTGCCGTACTTCGAGAAGGTGAGCGTCCCGGGCTGGTCGCCGCCCTTCGTGACGATCCTCAGCACGTACGGCGTGCCCTGCGTGGCCACGTAGACCGTGCTCTTCTCGCCCCCCTCGCCCGGCTCCGTCAGGGCGAGCGCCCGCTGCCCGCCGACGGTGGTCTCGGCGCCCTTCACGATGCCGCTCGCCCCCGTCTCGAAGTCGCTGAGCAGCTCCTTCAGGTCGCAGAGCGCCAGCATGTCCTTGTTGTCGGGGTCGGTGAGGGGCGACTTCATCCAGCGGCCCCTGAGGGCGTCCAGGGTGGCCTCCTGCGTCTCCGGGTCCTCGTCCTTGACCTGCTTGCGCAGGAAGGCCTCGTCGAAGCGCAGGTAGACGTTCTTGTCGTCGGCCTTGACCAGTTCGGCGGTGTCGACCGCGCCCATGGTCAGGGTGCCCGCGCACGTGCCCCGGTCGTCGAGCGCGAGGTGGCCCTTCACCGGATCGGCGGAGGCGCTCAGGTCGATGTCGACGGTCAGGGACTTCGCGCTCTTCGTCGCGGCGAAGGCCTTGTCGACGATCTGCGAACCGGTCAGCTCGCCGAAGGGGCCGGCGGGCTTCGGGGAGTCGGCCGGGGAGCTGCCGCAGGCGGTGGCGCCGAGGAGGGCCGCGGCGGTCAGGAGGGCGGCGGCGACGGCGGTCCGGCGGTGGCGGGGGGCGGCGTGCATGGTGGAGTCTCCGGGAGGCGGGAGGCGGGAGGCGGGAGGCGGGAGGCGGGAGGCGGGAGGCGGGAGGGCGGGGTGTACGGGCGGTGGGGCCCCGAAGGGCCCCGTCCGCGAGGTGTTCGTCCGGCCGGGTCAGCCGACCTTGAGCTCCCACTGGGAGGCGTTGTAGTCGAAGCCCGGGTTGACCTCGACGGTCAGGTTCTTGGCGTCCTTCGGGGTGTCGAAGGCGATGGTGACGGTGGCCTTCTTGCCGGGCAGGACGCTGCCCTGGAAGCCCGTGCCGACCTTCTCGTCGAAGATCTGCTCGGCGGTGACGCCGTTCTTGCCGGCGCGCCCGGTCAGGGTGACGAGCGCGGCGTCGAACTTCTTCTTGCCGCCGTTCTCGATGACCACGGTCACCTGGTAGGCCTTGTTGCCCTGGGTGTGGCCGACCGCGAACTCGCTCGGGGAGTAGGCCTTCGGGTCCGAGACCGTCACCTTGAGGTCGTCGTCGTAGACCGAGGTGTCGCCGTCCGCGAGGTTCTTGGCGGCCGGGTCCTTCGGAGCCGTGTCCTTGATCGTCTTGTCGATCTCGTCGACCGCGTCCTTGACGGCCGTGAAGGTGATGACCGCGCCGACGACCGACAGGATCAGGGCCGCGAGGCCCAGGATCGCGCCCGTGACCGCCACGCCCTTGTTGTTCGCCTCACGGCGCTTCACCCGGCCCTTGGCGACGAGACTCAGGATCAGGGCGATCAGGCCGAGGATGCCGGCCAGCCAGAAGAGGAGCGGGACGAGACCGGAGAGCGTGCCGATGATGCCGAGGATCAGGGCCGCGGTGCCGAGGCCGTTGCGCATGACCTGCGGGGCGGCGGCAGGCGGGACCTGGGTGTCGTACGACATGGGTGTGTCCTCCCGGACGATGACGATGTCTGGCGCGATGGGTCAATCACAGCAGAGCCTGTGAACCGAGTCAACACTGTTCACGAAAAACAGATCGACTCACACTGTGAAGTGGTGCCGTCCGCGTTCGTCGCTAGGATTGGTGCCACAGCCAGAGCGGCGAGTCAGGGGAGTTGGGTCACGTGCCGGAGAACGCAGCAGAGGCGGGTGCGGAGCACGCGGGCGGTGCGACGGACGGCGCGGACACCCCGGCGCGGAGCGCCGCCGGCACCGCCGAGGTGACCGCCGCCGGGATCGCCCGGCTCGCCGGGGTGGGCCGCGCCGCCGTCAGCAACTGGCGTCGCCGCCACGCCGACTTCCCCCGGCCCGTCGGCGGCACGGAGTCCAGCCCCTCCTTCGCCCTCGCGGACGTCGAGCGGTGGCTCCGCGCCCAGGGCAAGCTCGCCGAGGTCCCGCTCAGGGAGCGCGTCTGGCAGCAGATCGCGGGCCACCCCGCCGGCGCCGTCACCGCCCTCGTCCACGCGGGCTGCGCCCTCCTCCTCGTACGGGACCGCTCCGCGGCCTGGCCCGCGCTGGCCGAGCTGCCCGACGAGAGGCTCGCGGAGGTCCTGCCCGTCGCCCTGGAGGAGACGCTCACCGAGCGGCTCGGCCCGGAGCGGGCCGTCCTCACCCCCACCGGTGCCGCGCTCGCCGCCTCCGTCCCGCTCCTGCGCGGAGCCGCCGACCTCGCCGCCGAGACCGGGGTCCGCCCGGCCTTCGAATTCCTCCTCGGCCGCCACCTCGACGCCAACCCCCGGCAGTACACGCTCACCCCGCCCGGCCCCGCCGCCCTCATGGCGGCGCTCGCCGCCGCCCCGCGCACCGGACGCGGCGGCGTCCCGCTCACCGTCCTCGACCCCGCGTCCGGGACCGGCGGCCTGCTGAGCGCCGTCGAGCGGCCCGGCGCCGTCTGCGGCCAGGACGCCGACCCCGACCTCGCCGCGCTCACCGCCCTGCGGCTCGCGCTCGCCACCGACGCCGACATCCGCGTCCGCTCCGGCGACAGCCTGCGCGCCGACGCCTTCCCGACGCTCGCCGCGGACGCGGTCCTCTGCCACCCCCCGTTCAACGAGCGGAACTGGGGCCACGACGAACTGGCCTACGACCCGCGCTGGGAGTACGGCTTCCCGGCCCGCACGGAGTCCGAACTCGCCTGGGTCCAGCACGCCCTGGCCCGGCTGCGCCCCGGCGGCACCGCCGTCCTCCTCATGCCGCCCGCCGCCGCCTCCCGCCGCTCCGGCCGCCGCATCCGCGCCGACCTGCTGCGCCGCGGCGCGCTCCGCGCGGTCGTCGCCCTCCCCGCCGGGGCCGCGCCGCCCTACGGCGTCCCGCTCCACCTCTGGGTGCTGCGCCGCCCCGACCAGAGCGGGCGCCCCGCCGCCGAACTGCTCCTCGTCGACACCGCGTCCGAGCAGTCGGGGCCCGGGCGGGAAGGCCGCGACCGGCTGGACTGGCCGGCCGTCCACTCCGCCGTGCTCGACGCCTGGACGCCCTTCGACCGGGACGGGACCCTCGCCGGGACACCCGGCGCGAGCCGCTCCGTGCCGGTCATCGAGCTCCTCGACGACGACGTCGACCTCGCCCCCGCCCGGCACCTCCCGCCGCCCGCCGCCGCCGAGGGCGCGGCCCAGCTGGCCGGCGTGCGCGAGCGGCTCACCGAGACCCTGCACCGGACCCGCGAACTGACCCCGCCGCCGGTCACCGACCCGGCCTCCGGCACCACCGGACCCGGCCGGCCCACGACCACCGTCGGCGAACTCGCCCGCGCCGGAGCCCTGGTCCTGCGCGCGGGCGGCGCGGGCACCGCCCCCACCTCCGCACCGGTCGCCGTCCTCACCGACCACGACGTCCTCGCCGCCCAGCCGCCCTCCGGCGCGCTGCCCGACGGCCCGCCCGAGGCACCGGTCCTCGTCGCCGCCGGGGACGTCGTCGTCCCGGTCCTCGGCGGCGTCACGGCCGTGCGGGTCGTCGACGCGTCCGCCGAAGGCGCCGCGCTCGGCCGCAACCTCCAGCTGCTCCGCCCCGATCCGGCGGCCCTCGACCCCTGGTTCCTGGCCGGATTCCTGCGGGCCACCGCCAACACCCGGCAGGCCAGCAGCTACGCCTCCACCGCGACCCGGCTCGACGTGCGCCGCCTCCAGCTGCCGCGCCTGCCCCTGGCCGAACAGCGGAGGTTCGGCGAGCGGTTCCGGGCCCTCGCCGAGTTCGAGGAGTCGCTGCGCCTGGCCGCCCGTCTCGGCGACCAGCTGGTCCAGGGTCTGTACGACGGCCTGGCGGACGGCACCGTCGCTCCGTAGGCGTCCCGCTCCTGATCTGTTCGACAACGGTTCCGGGTATCCCGGAACCGTTGTCCGCATCGGTGTATACGCTCGTCTCCGCACCCGATCCTTCCGAGCAGGAGCAGCAGGATGTACGGCCCTCCGCAGGCCCCGCAGGTTCCGCAGTCGCCGAAGAGCCCCCTCACCGGTGGCCGGGTCGCGCTGCTCGTCCTCTTCTGCGCGCTCGCGCTGCTCAGCTGTGGCTTCCTGGCCTGGGCCCCGATGCTGCGCGTCGCGGTCCTCACCCGCCGGGTGCGGGACTGGGCCCTGTTCGGCGCGACGTTCGCGGTCGCGGCGGGCCTCTTCACGTACGCGGGCGTCACCGGTGACCAGGAGGCCACCACCGCGGAGTCCTTCGTCGCCGTCGGCATCATGATGGTCCTGGTGGCGGGCCCGGTCGCGTACTACCTGGTGACGGAGCTCCGCCGCCTGGACCGGGGCGGCGCGCCGGGCGCGTACCGCCCGCCGGGGTACGGACACCCCTCCGCCGTGACGGTCCCGAGCGCGATCGGGAACCAGATCCCGAACCCGTACGCGGGCCCGGCCGTCCCGCCGCCCGGCGTTCCCGTGCCGCAGCCGCAGCCGCAGCCGCAGCCGCCTGTCTCCTCCGGGCCCCGGATCGACCAGGTCCGCGCCGAGCTCGACGAGCTGAGCGACCTGCTCCGGAAGGACCCCGGAAGCAACGGGAGCAACGGAAGCGCCGGGGAAGGCGGCCGGTGAACGGGCGTGTCATCGGCGGGCGTTACGAGCTCGCCACCGTCATCGGCCAGGGCGGGATGGGCCAGGTCTGGACGGCCTACGACGGACGCCTCGACCGCCGGGTCGCGGTGAAGCTGCTCCGGCCCGCCACCATGACCGGGCCCGCCACCGCCGCCGAGGAGCTGCGCCGCCGCTTCGTGCGCGAGTGCCGGGTCACCGCGCAGGTCGACCACCCCGGCCTGGTGACCGTGCACGACGCGGGCAGCGACGGCGACGACCTCTATCTCGTCATGCAGTACGTGGAGGGCGCCGACCTCGCCGACCACCTGGCCGAGCACGACCCCTACCCCTGGGAGTGGGCGGTCTGCGTGGCCGCGCAGCTCTGCGCGGTGCTCGCCGCCGTGCACGCGGTGCCGATCGTGCACCGCGACCTCAAGCCGCGGAACGTGATGATCCGCCCGGACGGCGCGCTCACCGTGCTCGACCTGGGCGTCGCCTCGGTCCTGGACACCGACACCACCCGGCTCACCCAGACCGGTTCGCCCATCGGCAGCCCGGCGTACATGGCGCCGGAGCAGGCGATGGGCGGCGCCGTCGGCCCGTCGACCGACCTCTACGCGCTCGGCGTCCTGCTCCACGAACTCCTCAGCGGGAACGTGCCCTTCGCCGGATCCACCGCGCTCGGCGTGCTGCACCGGCACCTGTACGAGCCGCCCGCGCCGCTCCGCCAGCTGCGCCCGGAGATCCCCGAGGCCCTGGAGGCGCTGGTCCTGCGGCTGCTCGCCAAGGACCCGCAGGCACGCCCGTCCGGCGCGCACGAGGTGTACGAGCAGCTCCTGCCGCTGCTCCCCGCGCGCGGGGCCCCGGCGGGGCCGATGAACCCGACGCGGCCGTTCCTGCGCCCGCACGCGCCCTGGCCGGACCGGTCGGCGCCGAAGGCCGTGCACGTGCCCCCGCTCCCGCCGGTTCCGCCCGCCCGGAGTGCCGATCCCCGTACCGATCCCCGGGTGTACGTGCCCGGGACGCCGCCCGCGCGTCCCGACGTCGCCGCGGCCGTCGACGAGGTCAAGCGGCTGCTCGGGGAGGGCTCGCTCACTCAGGCCGTGGACCTGCTCGGCTCGATCCTGCCCGCCGCCGCGGCCGAGCACGGCGAGCGGTCGCCGGTCGTCCGCATCCTGCGCAAGCAGTTCGCGTCGACGCTGATGGACGACGGCCAGTACCGGCGCGCCCTGCCGGAGCTGCGCCGGCTCGCGGAGGACCGGGGTGCGGAGGCGGGCCCGGCGGACCCGCAGTTCCTCCAGTTCCGCTACGACGCGGCCCTGTGCCTGGAGCAGGTGGGGGAGACGGCCGCCGCGCTCGGGGAGTTCCGCGCGGTCCTGCCGTACTACGAGCGGGACCTGGCCCGGTCCTTCGACATCCGGCAGCGGATCGGGCTGCTGCTCCTGACGTCCGGCCAGCACGCGGCCGGGCGGGACCAGCTCCAGCGGCTGCTGTTCGACGCGGAGCGGGCGTACGGGCCGTACCACCCGCTTCCGGTGGAGCTGCGGCGCGCGCTGGACCACCAGCGGCAGATGGGGCCGCGTCCCTGAGGGGAACGGGAGCCTGAGGGAGCGTGACCCTGACGGGACGCCAGGGTCACGACTCGACAACTGATCACCTAGTGGATCTTCATGATCCTTTTTGACCGTTTTGGTGCATGTAATCTTCGCGTCTGATCATGTCCGCGTCCCCCAAGGAATCCCGATGACGACGCCTCCCGCTCCCTTCTCCCCCGAGCAGCAGCAGCCCGCCGCTCCCGCCAAGAAGGGCGGCGCCCTCCTCAAGAAGGTCGGCGGCGTCGTCGTGGCGATCGTCGTGGCCCTCGCGGTGAAGCTCGGCCTCCCGTACCTCACGGGCGACGCGCCGGTGCACGCCAAGGCCGGCGAGTGCGTCACGGTCACCGGTCCGGACAACGACCCGAAGGTCGACACCGTCGACTGCTCCTCGGGCAAGGCCGACCTCTTCAAGGTCGTCAAGGTCGTCGACGACACCTTCGACGTCAACAAGTGCGGTGAGCAGCTCTCGGCGCTCGCGCAGCAGCTGGACTCGGACAAGTTCGTCCTGTGCCTGGAAGAGGTCCCCGCCAAGTAGGCGCGCACCGCTCTCACGGGAAGGGCCGGAACCCATGGGGTTCCGGCCCTTCCCCGTATCCCTACGGCGCTCCCACCGGCCGGGGTGGCGTGACCGACGGGACCGCCGGCGGCTCCGGGGCCGGGGTGGGCACCACGGGCGCGTCCGTACGGGCCGGGGTGCGGGCGGGCCCCACCGGGTCCGGAGCCGTCCGCGCGCCCGGCAGCAGGGCCAGGACGCACACGGCGGCCACCGCGGCGGCCACCCCGAGGACCACGGACGCGACCGCGCGGATCCGGTGCGTCCCCCAGCGGCGCCCGCGCGGCGGATCGGCGCGGCGCAGGTCGCGGTGGCCGACGAGGGCGGCGCGGGCGGCCAGCGCTGCGCGCAGCCGTTCCTCCACGGGCGAGGTCATCGGTCCGCCTCCGCTCTCTTCTCCAGCTTCCGCTCCAGGGCGTCCAGGGCGCGGCTCGCGGTGGACTTCACCGTGCCGCGCGAGAGCCCGAGCGTCTGCGCGATCTGCTCCTCCGTCAGCTCCGACCAGTACCGCAGCACCAGCACCTCGCGCTGCCGGCGGGTCAGCTCCCCGAGGGCGTCGAGCACCTGCCGGTGCTCCTCGGCGAGCAGCAGTCCCTCGTCGACGGGAGTCCCGGAGCCCGGGTGGGGCGGGGTGTACGCGCGCGCGGTGCGGCGGCGGCGCAGCACGGAGCGGGCCGCGTTGACGACGGCGGTGTGCAGGTACGCCCGCGGGTCCTGGAGTCCGTCCAGGGACGTCCCGTAAGCGCGGCAGACGGCGGCGAACGCGTCCTGCACGACGTCCTCGGCGGTCGGCAGGTCGTCCACGAGGAAGAGCGCGAGCCGCACCATGTCGAGCCGCCGGGCCCGGTAGAGCTCGGTGAGGCCGGGCGCGGGCCCGTCGCCGCCGTACGGGGCGCCGACGACGCGCAGACGGCGTTCCCGTACCGGCACGCGCTCGTCCCGGGCCGCGCGGGAGACGCGCGCGAGCAGCCGCGACCACCAGGGCGGCTCCAGGGGCAGGGGCAGGGCGTACGGCATGGGCCTCGATCCGTCGGGTCGGGGTCGGGGTGGGGGCCCCGATCGGGGCCGGGTGAGCGAGCGGGCGGGTCCGGGGGCGGCCCCGCCCGCTCGCCCGGCGCGGCTACTTGCCGGGCGCGATCACGCGGGGCGCGTCACCGGCGGGCACGGGCGCCGGTACCGGCTTCGGCACGGCGGGCGCGGGAACCGGCTTCGGCGCGGCGGGCGCCGGGACGGGCTTCGCCACGGCCGGTGCCGGGACCGGCTTCGGCGCGGCAGCCGGCTTCGACGCGGGCACCGGCCGGGGCGCGACGACCTGCGGCGCGGCGGGCGCGGGGGCCGGGCGGGGTGCCCTGACCTCCGGCGCGGCGGGCCGGGCCACCGGCTCCGGGGCGGCCGCGGGCTCCGCGACGGCCACCGGCTCCGGCGCCGGGGGCACGGCGTCGGGGGCGGTCGGCGCGGCCGGCACCGGCTTCGGACCCGCGTCGGCGAAGGCCTGCGCGGCGAAGCCGCCGCCGAGGAGCAGCGCGGCACCGGCGACGGCGCCCAGGAGGCGGGGACGGGGGCGGAGGCTCCGCCTGGCGTGGCTGGACATGGTTCTCCCGAGGAAGTGTCGGAAACACGGTCTGGAACATCGGTCGAAGGGCGCCTTCAACCCACCAGACGTGCGGCACCGCCCGAGGTTGCGCACCGGGTCCGGGAAATCCCTCCGGCGACTCCCGCAGGCCCCGGCGGAGGAGACCGGTGGCCCCGGCAAAAAAAGAAGCGAGAGGGAACCCGCACCTCTCGCACTCTCAACGTATAGCGCACAGGGGGGCTTGCGGCAAGGCCCCCTCCGTGGCGCAGAATCGCACCTCGAAATCCAGAAGCAGAGAAAGCGGGAATTCCACCCCATGACGTCCCTCATTGCCGGCGTGTTCGACCTCTCCGGCAACCTCGCCCCCAAGGCCGCCCCGGCGCTCATCGGCGCGGACGAGCGGCACTTCGCTGCCATCGCCCGGTGCCTCGACGAGACGATCGCCGAACTGTCCGAGCGGCTGGACGCCGAGCGGCGGGCACCCGGCGGCGTCGGCCGGGAGGCGATGGACCGGGACGCGGAGATCCACCGGCTGAGCGGCCGGCTGCGGACCCTGCGCCGCTTCGGCCTGGACCTGTGCCTGGGACGCGTGGTCGGCCAGGACGACTCCGAGCCGGTGTACATCGGGCGCCTCGGCCTCACCGACAGCACCGGCCGCAGGCTGCTCATCGACTGGCGTTCCCCGGCGGCGGAGCCGTTCTTCGCGGCGACGCACGCGACCCCGATGGGCCTGGCGAGCCGCCGCCGGTACCGCTGGTCCGGCGGGCGGATCACCGACTACTGGGACGAGGTCTTCACCGCCGAGGGCCTCGAAGGGCACGCCGCGCTCGACGACCAGTCCGCGTTCATCGCGAGCCTGGGCGGCAACCGCTCGGCCCGGATGCGGGACGTGCTGGCGACGATCCAGTCCGACCAGGACGCGATCATCCGCGCCGGATCGAAGGGCGCGCTCGTCGTCGACGGCGGCCCGGGCACGGGAAAGACGGTCGTGGCGCTGCACCGCACCGCGCACCTCCTCTACGCGGACCCGCGGCTCGGGCACCGCAGGGGCGGCGTGCTGTTCGTCGGCCCCCACCAGCCGTACCTGAACTACGTCGCCGACGTCCTGCCCAGCCTGGGCGAGGAGGGCGTGCGGACCTGCACCGTCCGCGACCTGGTGGCCGAGGGCGCCAAGGCCCCGGCGGAGGCCGACCCGGAGGTCGCGCGCCTGAAGTCCTCGGCGGACATGGTGCGGGCGATCGAGAAGGCCGTGGCCTTCTACGAGGAGCCGCCCACCGAGGGCATGACCGTCTCGACCCACTGGTCGGACATCCCGCTGACCGCCGCCGACTGGGCGGAGGCCTTCGACGCGGCGGAGCCGGGGACCCCGCACAACGAGGCGCGCGAGCAGATCTGGGAGCACCTCGTCTCGCTGCTCTTCGACAAGTACGACGGCGAGGAGGTCCCGGAGGCGCAGTTCCGGAAGTCGCTGCGCCAGGACCGGGAGCTCACCGGGGCGCTGCACTCCGCCTGGCCGATGCTGGAGGCCGCCGACCTCGTCGGCGACCTGTGGACGGTCCCCGCGTACCTGCGGATGTGCGCGCCCCGGCTGACGCCCGACGAGGTGCGGGCGCTGCGGCGGACGGACGGCCAGGCGTGGACGGTCTCGGACCTGCCGCTGCTGGACGCGGCCCGGCAGCGGCTCGGCGACCCGAGGACGGCCCGGCTCAAGCTCCGGCGCAAGGCCACCGTCGCCGCCGAGCGCGAGCGGATGGCCGGGGTCATCGACAGCATCATCGCCGCGGACGCCGACGGCGAGGGCGCGGTCACGATGCTGCACGGCAAGGACCTCCAGGACAGCCTGATCGACGAGAACGCCCTGCCGACCGCCGAACGGGAGCCGCTGGACGGACCGTTCGCGCACATCGTGGTGGACGAGGCGCAGGAACTCACCGACGCGGAGTGGCAGATGCTGCTGCTGCGCTGCCCCTCCCGCAGCTTCACGATCGTCGGCGACCGGGCCCAGGCGCGGCACGGCTTCACCGAGTCGTGGCGGGAGCGCCTGGAGCGGGTCGGGTTCGACCGGATCGAGCTGACGTCCCTGAGCGTCAACTACCGCACGCCGGAAGAGGTCATGGCGGAGGCGGAGCCGGTCATCCGCGCCGCGCTGCCGGACGCGAACGTGCCCGTGTCGATCCGGGGCAACGGCGTCCCGGTCACCCACGCCCCGGTGGGGGACCTGGAGGAGATCCTCGGCGGCTGGCTCGACGAGAACGCCGAGGGCGTCGCGTGCGTCATCGGCGCGCCCGCCTTCCGCGAGCGTCCCCGGGTCCGGTCGCTGACCCCGTCCCTGTCGAAGGGCCTGGAGTTCGACCTGGTGATCCTGGTCGACCCGGACTCCTTCGGCGAGGGCGTCGCGGGCGCGGTCGACCGGTACGTGGCGATGACCCGCGCGACCCGGCGGCTGGTGGTCCTCACCTCCTGACGGGGGCGCGGAAAACCGGAGGAGCGGCGCGGGGCCCCTTGCTACGGTGACCGGATGGCAGCGATCAAGGAAATCCAGGTCACCATCGACGGCGCGGAGCCCGCGCGCCTCGCCGAGTTCTGGTGCGAGGTGCTGGGGTACGTCGTCCCGCCGGTCCCCGAGGGGTTCGCCACCTGGTCGGAGTACCACCGGTCGCTGCCGCGCGAGGAGCAGCCGGTCTACTTCGCGTGCTCGGACCCCACGGGGGCGGGCCCGCGCGTGCTGTTCCAGCGCGTGCCCGAGGGCAAGGCCGTCAAGAACCGGGTCCACCTCGACGTACGCGCCGGAAAGGGCCTCGTGGGCGCCGAGCGCCTGGCCGTCCTGGAGGCGGAGTGCGCGCGCCTGGTGGAGCTCGGCGCGACCCACCTGAAGACGCTGTACGCCGACGGGGAGAACGAGTCCTGCATCAACATGCAGGACATCGAGGGCAACGAGTTCTGCCTCGACTGAGCACCGACGGCCGAGCGCGGGGGCCGGAGGGCCCGGGGGCCGAGCGACCGACGGCTGAGCCCGCCGGCCGGTCCCGAGGGCCGCGCCCGCTGGCTGAGCCCGTCGGCCGACCCCGGCGGCCGGCGGGCCCGCGGTCTACGGAAGCGGCCCCCGCCCATCCCGGGTGGGGGCCGCTCCGGCGTGCGGGCGGTGTCAGACCTGCCGGGGGTCGCGCTTCATCGCCCACAGGACCGGGCCGCCGCCCGGCAGGGCGAACTCGCCGCGGACCGTGAAGCCGAAGTGCTCGTACACCGGCAGGTTGTCGGGCTTGGACGACTCCAGGTAGACCGGGAGGCCCGCCGCGTCCGCCTTCGCGAGGCCGGAGCGCAGGAGGGCCGAGCCGTGACCCAGGCCCCGAGCGGCGGGGTCGGCGCCGATGACGGCGAGGTACCAGTGGGGTTCGGCCGGTCCGTGCCCGGCGGCCGCCGCGACGGCGTCCCGGAAGACCGGGGCGCGGTCGCCGAGGATCTCCGTGAGCTCCTGGACGGTCGCCTCGTCGGGGACGGCCTTGTCGGCCCCCTCCGGCGCGACCCAGAAGGCGGCGGCGGACGCGGTCCGCTCGCAGACGCCGTGCGGGCCGTACTGCCGGGTGAACAGGGTCGTGAAGTAGCGGCCGAGGGCCGCCTCGCGCGAGGCGTCGTCGGGGAAGAACCACCGCATCATCGGGTCGTCGCCGAAGGCGGAGGCGAGGGTGCGGCCGACCGTGTGAGCGTCGTCGATCGTGGCCGGCATGGGTGCGTTCGCCAGGGTCATACGGGTCATTCTGCACCCGTGATGATCTTGGTCGGAGGGCGGGTCCGTCCCGCGCCCCGCTCCGCTCAGGCGGCCCTCGGCCGGGTGCGGAGCAGGAGCACCGCCGCCACCACCGGCAGGGTGACGCCCACGGCCAAGACCGTGAGCAGCTCCCACACGCCGAAGCCGGAGAGGAGGAAGGCGCTGACCAGCACCACGACCGGGGGCGCGACGGTGAGGGCGGTGGCCAGGGCCTTGGTGCCCCGGTCCCAGGAGTCGGAGGTCCACAGCAGGAAGAGGCTCACGATCAGGGCGAGCACCGAGGGGGCGGAGCCGGCGACCCCGGCGATCCCGGTGACGCCGATCAGGACGGCGGTGAGGGTGTCCCGGGTGCGGTTCGGGGCGGTGGCGGCGGTCGCCGAGCCCGACGCCGCCGGGCTCTCGGGCTCCTCCGCGCGGGCCGCGGCCACGATGGCGGAGGGGCTGCCGAGCCGTTCGAGGGCCGTGCGGACGGCCTGCGGGTCCTCCTCGTCGCCGACGGCGACCGCGAGGTGCTCGCGCAGGTCGGCGAGGAGTTCCTCGCGGCGCCCCGGGGCCAGGAAGGACGCCTCGCGCTCGATCGTGTCCAGGTAGTCGGTCACGAGGGGGTGTGCGGTGCCGGTCATGCGGTGCCTCCGTGGGGTGCGGTCAGGAAGTGGTCGACGCCGTCGCGGAAGCGCGGCCAGCTCTCGGTGAACTCGGCGAGCGCGGCCCTGCCCGGCGCGGTGAGCGTGTAGTAGCGGCGGGCGGGGCCGGTGGCCGACTCGCGGAGCTCGGTGTCGACGAGTCCGTCGCGGCGAAGCCGGGACAGCAAGGGGTAGATCGTTCCCTGGCTGGTGGTCATGACGCTGACCGCGGCCAGCTCGTCGAGGATCTCGACGCCGTAGCGCGGACCGTCGCGCAGCAGGGCCAGGACGCAGTACTCCAGCACGCCCTTGCGCAGCTGGCTGGCGACCTTTCCGGCCGCCTCTGATCTTGCTTCGCCAGGAACCATGCAATGCAAGATACCTCCGGGAGCGCTTCCGATCAACGGCGGCCCGCGTGCGACGATGCCCGGATGCGAGAACCGCGTGCACTGAGCGAACTGACCGAGGTCGAGGATCCGGCGTGGCCGCGCCTCGCCGAGGAACTGCGGGCGGCGAAGGTGCCCGTCGAGGTGCTGGACGCCGACCCCGGACGGGCGGCGGCCACCCTCCTGACGACGCAGGTCACCGTCCGCTCGTACCTGGGGGCGTTCGTCCTGCACACCGGCGGGGTGCTCGTCGACGGCGGATGGCTGAGGGTCTACGGCAGCCCGGCCGCTCACAACGACCGGCGGCTGCCCGGTCTCGCCCGCGTCAACGGCTATCCCGACGAGCCCGGCGCCGCCTGGAGCCCCGCCGCCGGACTCGTCGTCGCGCACGACGTGCTGGGCGGGACCTTCGCGATCCAGGGCGGTACGGAGGAGGCGACCGGACTGCCGGGCCGCCCCGGCGAGATGGTCTACTTCGCGCCCGACTCGCTGCGCTGGGACGCGATCGGCGCCGGCTACGGCGCGTGGCTGTCGTGGCTGCTCGCCGGCGGGACCGAGGAGTTCTACGAGGGGCTGCGCTGGCCGGGCTGGCGCGACGAGGTGCCCGGCCTGACCGGCGGGGAGGGCCTCTCCCTCTACCCGCCGCTCTGGTCCGCCGAGGCGCACCAGGACCTGGCCGCGACCAGCCGCGCGGTCGTCCCCCTGGAGGAGCTGCTCGGCTTCGGCCGCGACACGGCCCTGCGCCTGGACGGGACCGACCCGGGCTTCCTGGGCACGCCGTGACCGCCGGGCTCAGCCCTTCGTCGCCGTCCTGACCGCCCGCTCCCGCAGGGCCCGCAGGGCCGTCAGGTCGGCGCCGTGGCCCGCGCCCAGGGTCCGCTCGGCGTCCTTCTGGACCGCCGTGACGACGGCGGTGAGCCCGGCGCCGGCCTGGCAGTCGGCGTCCGTCCGGGACAGCCTCAGCTCGGTTCCGGCGACGGCGTGCACCGCGGCCGGGTCGCGGCCGGCCTTCCGGAGGTCCGCGTCGATCCGGGCCTGCGGCTCGCCGAACGCCCGCGCCGCCGTCCCCGCGGCCTTCATGCAGCTGCTCCAGGCGCGCTGCGCCGCGAGGTAGCGGGGGTCGGCGCGCACCCGCTCGACCACCGCGTCGCCCAGCACCTGGAAGGTGTTGAAGAGCCGGTAGTAGTCCGGCCCGAAGAGCCGGGACTTGGCGTCGCTGACGCAGGAGTCCGCGTGGTAGTAGAACTCCCGCTTCATCGGCATCGCCAGGTTCACGCGGTGCGCGGGGGTGCCGAGCAGCGCCTCCTTCCAGCGGGCGTTCGCGCCCTCGGCCGCGTTGGCGTCCGCCGGGCGGCGGAGCGAGAGCGCGGTGCTCGTGATGCCGTAGCCGTCGTCGACCGCCTGCGCGACGCCGATCAGCCCGTACGGACTGACGTCGGAGAGGTGGTCCCCGGTGGCCAGGGGCTGCGGGCGGTAGGTGAAGCCGCGCCGCTTCATGCAGGCGGCGACGAGCTCCTCCTCCGCCGTGTGCAGGGCCCGGCGCTCCGGCTCGGGGTAGTGGGTGACGCCCTGGAAGGGGCGCGGGGCGGGGAGGGGCGCCGGGCCGGGTGCGGCGGTGCCGCCGGACGTCGAGCATCCGGCGGCACCGAGACCCAGAAGCAGCGCCACGGCGGCGGTGCGTCTCCTGGAGGTCATCGCTCTAGTAGGTGCACCACTTGTTGGAGCCGATGGTGCTCAGGTTGTCGCCGATGTCGGACCAGCCGGTGCCCCGGTCCAGCCTCCAGCCCGTGCCCTGGTAGTTCGTGGCCTTCCACAGCACCGCGTTGCAGCTGTTGCCGTTGTTGTAGGCGGAGCCGTGCAGGGCGTTCCGGAAGTTGTTGTAGCCGGTGAGGTCGGCGTTGTCCTGGTACACGGTCTGGACGGCGCCCTGGTAGTTGGTGTTCCAGTACACGCAGAGCCCGCCGCTGGCACAGCCGGCGGGGGCGGCGTTCGCGGCCGGGGCGACGGCGGCCGCGCCGAGGGCAACGCCCGCCGCCATGCCGAGGGCGGCGAGGGATCGCTTGAGGTTCACGAGGTGCCTTCCGTTTCTCGAGGACCGGTTCTCCGGTTCGCCACGAGGCTGTCAGCGGCGGCCAACGGAAGGGCAAGGAGATCTCAACACCCCCTCAACGGAGCGTCGTTGAAGCGCAGATCAGAAGGCGTCCGGACGGCGCCACGCCGATCCGGAAACCCGGCGACAAAGACGTCCGCGCCGCTGCATCCTGACCCTCGCGAGGAAGATCGACGGGGGGACGCGCGATGTGGTCGGTGGTGTCGGCGGGGGAGCTGCCCGCGAGGGAACGTTTCGACTGGTTCACGGACCTGATCACCCGGGAGGTGATGCCCACCGCGCTCAGCGTCGAGCGGCCCGCCGACTTCCAGGCCGACGCGGCCGTCCTGGACCTCAGGACCGTCCGGGTCGCGCGGTTCTCCTTCTCGCCCCTGCGGTCCCGCCGGACGCCCGCGCTGATCCGCAGCGGCGACCCCGAGCAGTACCAGCTGGGGCTGATGAGGCGCGGCGCCACCGTCCTGTCCCAGCACCGCAACGATTGCAGCGTCGGCGCCGGGGACCTGGTCTTCTGGGACACCTCGCGGCCCTCCGACGCGGCCATGCCCACCGCGTCCGGGCCGGTCCAGCTGACCATGCTCCAGCTCCCGCGCGACGTCCTGCCGCTGCGGCCCCGGCGGATCGACCGGCTGCTCGCCAGCCGGATCCCCGGCGGGCACGGCCTCGGCGCGGTCCTCGCCTCCTTCCTCGGCTCCCTGGAGGGCCACGCCGGACAGTGCGCGCCGGAGGACCTGCCGAGGCTCGGGTCCGTCGTCGTCGACCTGGTCGCCGCCTGCCTCGCCCAGAACCTCGACGCCGAGGACCAGCTCCCCGCCGACGCCCGCGCGCGGGCCCTGCTCCAGCGGATCCACACCTTCGTCGACACGCACCTCGGCGACCCCGACCTCGCCCCGGCCGCCGTGGCGGCCGCCCACCACATCGCGCCGCGGACCCTCCACCAGCTCTTCCGGTCGTACGGGGACGGGGAGACCGTCCAGGCCCTGATCCGGCGCCGCCGGCTGGAACGGTGCCGCGAGGACCTCGCCCGCCCGGAACTCCTCGCGCACCCCGTGCAGGCCATCGCCGCGCGCCGGGGGTTCAGCGGCCCGGCCGTCTTCAGCCGGGCCTTCCGGGCGGCGTACGGACTCAGCCCCAGCGAGTTCCGCGCGCTGAGCGTCAAGGAGGCCCGCGCCGGACGCACAGCCGGGCGGGCGGCGCGTTCCTAGGCTCGGAGCCGTACGGCAGGCTTCGGGACGAACGGGGGAGGGTGCACGATGAACGGCGACAACGGCCAGGGGATATGGGACTTCGACGCGTGAACCGGGAAACGACGACCGTACGGACGGAGCGGCTCGATCTGGTGCCGCTCGCCGTCGAGCACGCCGGCGAGATGGCCGGGGTGCTCGACGCCCCCGCCCTGCACGCCTTCATCGGCGGCGCCCCGCTGACCGGGCCCGAACTGCGGGCCCGCTACGAGCGCCTGGTCGCGGGATCGCCCGACCCGGCGACCGTCTGGTGCAACTGGGTGGTGCGGGTCCGCGCCACGGGCCGCCTCGCGGGGACGGTGCAGGCGACGGTCACCGACGGCGGCCGGACGGCGGAGGTCGCCTGGGTGACGGGCACGCGGTGGCAGGGCCGGGGGATCGCCCGCGAGGCGGCCGGGGCGCTCGTCGCCCTGCTCACCGAGCGGGGCGTCCGCACGGTCGTCGCCCACATCCACCCCGACCACGAGGCTTCCGCCGCGGTCGCCCACGCGGCGGGCCTCAGGCCGACGGAGGAACAGCAGGACGGCGAGACCCGCTGGGAGCTGCGGCTCCCGCCCGAGGAGGAGCCCGCCGAGGTGCCCGGTCCGGCCGCGCGAGGCGGCCGCCTGCCCGGGACCGAGGGCGCGTGAGCGCGGAGACGTTCCTCTTCCGCTTCGTGGACGGCGAGCCCGCCGCGCTGGACGTGGAGCGGTTCCGCCAGGTGGTCGAGCCGTACGTGGTCGCGGGCGGGACCGACATCGGAGAGGTCCACCTGCGCGCGGAGGACGGGGGTGAAGCCGAGTTCTACCTCTGCACGGAGGGAACCGGGGGAGCCATGACGTCCGTGACGGTCATGCACATCTCGAGCGGCGCCATGCTCGGCCTGCTCACCCGCGTCGCCGACGCGCTCGGGGCCGTCATCCTCCCGGTGGGAGGCGCCGCGGAGATCCTCCGCGAGGAGCAGCGGCGGCACCTTCCGCCGGAGCTCCGGGACGAGGCGGTCGTCCGGTCCTGACCGCCCGGCGTCCCGTCACCGCCACGCCCAGCAGGCCCAGTGCCGCCGCCGTCCCCGCCGCCAGGCCGGCTCGTAGGCCCGGGGGGCGGAAGGAGCAGGTGAGGGTGGCGTGGGCCGGGGCGGCGAGGAGGCCGCCGTACGGGACGGGGGCGGCGCCCTCGCAGTGCCAGCCCGCGATGTGCGGGGCCGCCACCACCGCCGTGCCCGTGGCGCCCGGCGGGAGCACGGCCCGGATGCCGTCGGAGGTGACCCGGACCGACGTCGCCGCGCGGGCCCGCAGCGCCGTCACCGCCGCGCGGAGGCGGTCGTGGTCCAGGCAGCCGAGTTCGCCGGGGCCCGGGAGGTCCGGCTTCAGGCCGGGGACCCGCTGGAAGCCCAGCGAGGTCAGGGCCGCGCGGCGCTTCGGGGTGCCGCCCAGGAGCCGGACCGGGGCCCCGTCGCCGAGGCGGGCGGTGCCCGTGGCGTCCGGGGCCCAGAGGAAGACCTCCGTACCGACCGGGCACGCGCCCGCGCGCGGGGACCCGTAGACCCGGGCGCCCAGCAGGAGTTCCTGGTTGCGGAAGGGCGAGCGGCCGTAGACCGGCGGCGGGCCCGGCGGCCGTACCGTCACCAGGGGCAGGCGGACGTCCGTACGGACCACCTCGCCGTCCCGCCACCGCGCCCCCACCCCGAAGAGCGCGTCCGTCACCGGATTGTCCAGGCTCAGCAGGTTCCGGCCGCGCGAGGTCCAGCCGCCGCCCAGCGCCGCCAGCGTCTCCGTCAGGACCGCCGGGGTGTGGCTGCTGTAGTACGCGGCGCCCTGGCCGCCCAGGAGCAGCGGATCGTTCCCCGCGACCCGTGGCAGCCCGGAGTCGGTGCGGTACGCGGGCCAGCCGTCGGCCGCCGCCAGGGCCGCCGCCCGCCGCTCGTGCTCCTTGCCCCACGGCGGGTAGTCGTCGAGACGGGCGAGCCGCTCCCGGTCCGCGTACGCCGTCGTCGCCGCCGCCTGCCCCAGCAGCGTGCCGGTGACGAGCAGCGCGGCGAGCAGCCCGTACCGGCCCCGGCGGGGCAGCAGCAGCGCGCCCGCCACCGCCGCGAGGCCCGCGCCCGCGAGGAGCAGCGCCCACGGGGTGAGCAGACGGCTCGGCAGCGCCCCGGCCGTGAGGGCGAGGACCACCGCCGTCCCGCCCAGGAGCGAGCGCCGGTCCGGCAGGCCGTGCGCGAGGCCGGTCCAGGCGGCGAGGACGAGGACGCCGGACAGCACGAAGGTCTGGCGGTACGGGCTGCCGTTCGGGGTCGCGAAGAGGTGCCAGACCAGATGCGTCGGGCCCCACTGCACCGAGAGCGCGACCGCCGCGCACAGCCCGCCCCACAGCCACCGCTCCCGGCCGGGCGCGTCCCGGCGGAAGAGCAGCGCCCCCGCGAGCAGCGGCACCGCCGTGCAGACGAAGGCCGCCGGGGTCGCGAAGCCGTACGTCACCGGGAGCAGCCGGGCCAGCACGTCCGGGCCGGCCGCCGGGGCGAAGTCCCGGACCAGGCCCGGGTAGGCGTGCCGGGAGCCGAGGAAGACCGGGACGAGGACGGGGGCCGCGAGGCCGATGCCGAGCGCCGTCGTCACCGCGGCCCGGAGCAGCGTGCGCCACCGGAAGGAGTCGGTGACCGCCAGCCGCACCAGGAGCACCAGGGCGGCGCCGAGGGTCGCCATGTACGCGGTGTAGAAGTTCGCGAACCAGCAGACCGCCACCACCAGGGGCCCCAGGAGCGGCCGCCGTCCCTCCCGCACCCACTCGCCGACCAGGCAGAGGAGCGGGAAGGCGATGAGGCCGTCCAGCCACATCGGGTTGTACGTGCCCTCGATGAGCGACCAGCCGCACAGCGCGTACGCGGCGCCCAGGACGGACGCCCACCACCGGGGGCCGGCCGGTCCGAGGCGCCGGAGCAGGAACGTCATCGCCGCCGCCGCGACCGCCGTCTTCAGGACGGTGACCGCGTACACCGCGTACTCGATGTCACCGCGCGGGAAGAGCGCGACGAGCGGGGCGAAGGGGCTCGACAGGTAGGTGCCGTAGTCGGGCAGGAAGCTCGTGCCCCAGCCGCCCCGCCAGTCGAGGAGGAGCCCGCCGTCGGCCCGGCCCCGCAGCAGGTCCCACAGGTGCGCGTGGAACGGCACGAACTGGTTGGCCAGGTCGTTGACGGCCCGGCGGCGCGGCCCGAAGGGGAACACCCGGGCGACGGCGTCCCCGCCGCAGACGGCGACGGCGGACAGGACGGCGGCGAGCGCGGGCGGGAGCGCGTCGGATGCGGGCGCGGGGGGCGAGGGCGCGGCGGACGAGAGCGCGGCGGACGAGAGCGCGGTGGACGGGTGCGCGGCGGGCGGGAGCGCGGCGGACGGGCCTGTGGTCTTCGGCATGACGGGTCGAATATGCCAGCGCGCGCACGGGGACGGTGGGTCCCGCGGGCCCGTTCACGCGATGGTCGCCTGACGGCCATCCCGCCGGACCGGCCGGGTCACCGGGCTCCGTTGTCGTGGTCCGCGTGCTGCTCTCGATCGTCGTCCCCTGCTTCAACGAGGAGGACGTCCTCGCCCGCTTCCACGACCATGTGACCGCCGAACTCCAGCGTCTCGACGGAGAGTTCGAGCTCGTCTACGTGGACGACGGAAGCCGGGACGGGACCCTCCCGCTCCTCCGCGAACTCGCCGGACGCGACCCGGACCGGGTCCGCTACCTCTCCTTCAGCCGCAACTTCGGCAAGGAGGCCGCGATGCTCGCCGGTCTCCGGCACGCCGCCGGGGACGCCGTCGTGATCATGGACGCCGACCTCCAGCACCCGCCGGAACTCGTGCACCGCATGGTCGCCCTGCACGCCGAGGGGTACGACCAGGTCGTCGCCCGGCGCACCCGCGAGGGCGACCGGGTCACCCGCACCCTCACCGCCCGCCTCTACTACTGGGCGATCAACCGGCTCGTCGACGTCGAGCTCGTCGACGGCGTCGGCGACTTCCGGCTCCTGTCGCGCCGCACCGTCGACGCGGTCCTCGGCCTCGGCGAGTACAACCGCTTCTCCAAGGGCCTCTTCTCCTGGGTCGGCTTCCGCACCACGACCTTCTCGTACGAGAACGCCGTCCGTGAGCAGGGCCGCTCCAAGTGGACCTTCGGCAAGCTCCTCAACTACGGCCTCGACGGCCTCCTCTCCTTCAACAACAAGCCCCTGCGGGCCGCCGTCCACCTCGGGCTCCTCCTCACCGTCGTCGCCCTCGGGTACGCGGCCTGGATCGTCGGCGACGCCCTGGCCAACGGGGTGGACACCCCCGGCTACGTCACCCTCCTCGTCGCCGTCACCGCCCTCGCGGGCGTGCAGATGGTGATGGCCGGGCTGATCGGCGAGTACGTCGGCCGCATCTACTACGAGGTGAAGCGGCGCCCGCACTACCTGCTGAAGGAGACGAACACGCGTCCAGAGGAGGGCCTGGTGCGGGCCGACACCCGGGCGACGGGTGAGTCGTTGTGGGAAACAGTCGCTCCGAAGTAGTGGCTCCGGCCCCGGCGACTCCCTACCATCGATCACCGCAAGGTCGTTCAACTGACGCACGACCAGCCCGGGAGGCTCCTTTGCACCGCCGCACTGCGCTCACCGTGTCCGCCGCGCTCCTCGCCGCGGCCCCCCTGCTCACCGCCTGCGGCAGTGACGCCCACCCAGGAGCGGCGGCCGTCGTCGGCGGTGAACGGATCGAGGTCTCCAGCCTCCAGGCACAGGTCGCGGACGTGCGGTCCGCGCAGGCGGCCTCGCCGCAGTCCGCCCAGCTCGTCGCGGCCACCGGCGACCTCGGCCGCCGCAAGCTCAACGTCATGATCTTCGACCGGGTCGTCGACCGGGTCGCCCGGGACAACGGCGTCACCGCCACCCGCGCCGAGCTCCAGCGGACCCGGGCCGGCTTCGTCCAGCAGGCCGGCGGCGAGGACCAGCTCAAGGCCGTCCTCCTCCAGGAGCAGGGCGTCGCGCCGGACCAGATCGACGACTTCGTCCGCCGCAACGTCCTCATGAACAAGATCGCCGAGAAGCTCGGCGTCTCCGACGACGCGGCGGGCCAGAAGAAGCTGACGGACGTCTTCTCGGCCGCGTCCAAGGACCTCGGCGTCGACGTGAACCCGCGCTACGGCCGCTGGGACGACGCCCAGGTCCGGCTCGACACCGGCTACGTCGGCAGCCCCTGGCTCCGCCAGATCAGCCAGGACCCGGCCGCCGTCCCGTCGGGCGCGTGAGTCCGGGTAAGTTCGAGGGGTGACATCTGAGAGCCCCGGCCGCATCGTCCTGCTCACCGCCAGCCACCGCGTGGCGCCCGGACTCCTGTCCTGGCCCGCCTGGCAGGCGCTGCACGGCGCCGACCGGGTGCTCTGCCCCGACGAGGACCACCCCCAGCTGCCGTACCTGCGGGAGGCGGGCGTCGCCGTCGAGCACGGCCGGCCCACCGCCGAGGAGCTCGTCGAGGACTGCGCCGGCGGCCGCACGGTCCTGCTGCTGCCCTCCGGCGAGGGCGACCGGGCGCTGACCGACGGCCTCGCCCGGCTCGCCGGCTCCGGCCGCGTGTCCATGCCCGACCTGGAGCTGCTGCCCGGCTCGTACGACCTGCCCGGCGCCCGCCTCCTCGACCTGGTGCAGATCATGGACCGGGTGCGCCGCGAGTGCCCCTGGACCTCGGTCCAGACGCACCGGGGGCTCGCCAAGTACGCCATCGAGGAGGCGTACGAGCTCGTCGAGGCGATCGAGGAGGGCGACCGCCGGGAGCTCCGGGAGGAGCTCGGGGACGTCCTGCTCCAGGTCGTCTTCCACGCCCGGATCGCCGAGGAGGACCCGGAGGAGCCCTTCTCCGTCGACGACGTCGCCGGGACGCTCGTCGAGAAGCTCATCCACCGGCACCCGCACGTCTTCGGGGACGCGACCGCGGAGACGCCCGAGGACGTCAACGAGCACTGGCAGCGGACCAAGGCCGTGGAGAAGCGGCGGGAGTCCGTGACGGACGGGGTGCCGCTCGGGCAGCCGGGGCTCGCGCTGGCCGCGAAGCTCGCCGGGCGGGTCCGCGCGGCGGGCCTGGACGTGAAGCTTCCGGCCGGGGAGGGCGTCGGGTACGAACTGCTGGCGCTCGCGTCCCGCGCGGAGGCCTCCGGGGTGGACCCGGAGGCGGCGCTGCGGGCGGCGGCCAAGGCTTACCGGGACGCGATCCGGTCGGCCGAGGGCCTGACGTGACCGGAGCGCCGACCACGAGCGCCCCGGACCCGGCCGCGTCGGCGGCGAGCGTCCCGGACGCGGACGCGGCGGCGAGCGTTCCGGACGCGGACGCCGACGCACCGAGGAGCGCGCCGGACCCGGCGCCGGGGAGCGCCCCGGACGCGGCGGGGAGTGCTCCTGACCCGGCGCGGGAGCGGAAGGCGCGGGAGCGGAAGGCGCGCAAGGCGTCCTCCGCCGAGGCGCCGCCGGGGCTGACCGTCCTGATGGTGCTGTTCTTCGGCTGGGAGACGCTGAGCGACGACAACGCGGTCTGGATGCGGATCCTCGCCGCGCTGCTCCTGATCGCGGGCGTCACGGAGCTGGTCCGGATCGTCCGGCGGCGGCGGCGCGCGCGTCGCTGACGGCAGGCCGGGGTCACCCCTCGCGCGGGGCGCGGGCCTCCGGGTCGTGCCAGAGCGGGGCCGGCGGGCCCAGGAGGCGTTCGGCGGCGGTGTTCGGGCGGGTGCGGAAGCGGCCCACGGACGGCAGGGTGTCGTGGTGGATCCGCGCCTCCTCGGTGCCCAGCTCCGCCAGCGCCTCGCGGACCTCCGCCACGAAGGCCGGCGGCCCGGCGAGGTACACGTCGTGCGCGGACCAGTGGACGCAGGCCCGCAGGGCCTGGAGCAGCCGCTCGGTCGCCCGGTCCCTGCGCTGCCGCGGTGCGGCCGTGATGTAGGTGACGTTCAGTCCGGGAAGGCGCTCCCTCAGGCGCTCGGCCTCCTCCCGCCCGTACAGGTACTCCCTGGCGCGGGCCACCACGAACAGCCGGCCCTCCAGCTCCGGCTCGGCCTCGGCGGCCTCGGCGAGCAGCGCCCGCACCGGGGCCCAGCCCGTGCCGCCGCATATATAGGTGCGCAGTCCGCCCGGCGGCGTCCGCGCGGTGAGCCCGCCGCCGGGGGCGCTGAGCCGCAGCACCTCGCCCGGTCCCGTCTCCTCGACCAGCGCCGTGGACATCGCGCCGCCCTCGATCCGGCTCACGTGCAGCTCCACGGTGCCGTCCGCGCGGGGCGCGTCCGCGAGGGAGTAGGTGCGCCAGACGCGCGGGACCCGCAGCGAACTGACGCCCACGTACTGACCGGGGAGGTACGGGAGGGGCTGCCGGGGCCGGAGGGTGAGGACGGCCAGGTCGGGGCCGTACCGCTCGTGCCGGACGACGTCCGCGTCCCACCAGGCGGGCTCCCCGGCCGCGACCGCCTCCTCGGCGCCCGCCAGCATCAGGTCGGCGACCCGGCCGTACGCCTCGGACCAGGCCTTCTCCGCCTCGGTCGTCCACGCGGGCCCGGCGGCGTGCGCGAAGGCGGCGAGCAGGCTCTGCCCGACGGCCGCGTACAGCGCGGGCGAGGCGAGGAACTTGCGGTGGTCGCGCCCGAGGCGTCCCAGGTATCCGGGGAGTCCGGGGTCCTCCAGGTGCGCCACCACATGGGTGAGCGCGGCGAAGAGACGGTCCCGCTGGGGGACCATGTCCTCGGGGAAGAGCTCGCGCACCCCCGGGTTGTTCCAGAACAGGTGCGCGTAGAAGAACGTGAGGGCGTGCTCGGCGCGTCTCTCGACGACCGCGAACGTGCTTCGGAGCAGCTGGGGATCCACCGGCACGAATCTAGGGCACGGGGCACACCGTTTGATCACATCTTCTCCGTGATTGCTCCTCCGGAGTGGCCCTGTACGGTCGTGCCGTGAGCACAGCCCCCACCCCCCGACCCGCCCCCACCCTCTTCACCTGGGAGTTCGCGAGCGATCCCTACCCCGCGTACGCCTGGCTGCGGGAGCACGCGCCGGTGCACCGGACGACGCTGCCCAGCGGGGTCGAGGCCTGGCTCGTCACCCGGTACGCGGACGCCCGGCAGGCCCTCGCCGACCAGCGGCTCTCCAAGAACCCCGCGCACCACGACGAGTCCCCGCACGCGAAGGGGAAGACGGGCATCCCGGGGGAGCGCAAGGCCGAGCTGATGACGCATCTGCTCAACATCGACCCGCCGGACCACACCCGGCTGCGGCGGCTCGTGTCGAAGGCCTTCACCCCGCGCAGGGTCGCCGAGTTCGCCCCGCGCGTGCAGGAACTGACGGACCGGCTGATCGACTCCTTCGTGGAGCGGGGGAGCGCCGACCTCATCCACGAGTTCGCCTTCCCGCTGCCGATCTACGCGATCTGCGACCTCCTCGGCGTGCCGCCGGAGGACCAGGACGACTTCCGCGACTGGGCCGGGATGATGATCCGGCACGGCGGCGGGCCGCGCGGCGGGGTCGCCCGGTCGGTGAAGAAGATGCGCGGCTATCTCGCCGAGCTGATCCACCGCAAGCGCGAGGGCCTGCGGGAGGAAGGCGCGGACGACCTGATCTCGGGGCTCATCAAGGCCTCCGACCACGGCGAGCACCTCACCGAGAACGAGGCCGCCGCGATGGCCTTCATCCTGCTGTTCGCCGGCTTCGAGACCACCGTCAATCTGGTGGGAAACGGTCTTTACGCCCTCCTTCGGCACCCCGAACAGCGGGCGCTGCTCCAGGCGTCCCTGGCCGCCGGGGAGACCGGACTCCTGGAGACCGGCGTCGAGGAACTGCTGCGCTTCGACGGGCCGGTGGAGATGGCGACCTGGCGGTACGCCACGCGGGCGCTGACCATCGGCGGCCAGGAGATCCCGGCGGGCGACCCGGTGCTCGTGGTGCTGGCCGCCGCGGACCGGGATCCGGAGCGGTTCGGCGGGCCGGACGTCCTCGACCTCGCCCGGCGCGACAACCAGCACCTCGGGTACGGACACGGCATCCACTACTGCCTGGGCGCGCCGCTCGCCCGGCTGGAGGGACAGACCGCGCTGGCGACCCTGCTGACCCGGCTTCCGGATCTGCGACTTGCCGCGGATCCGGCCGAACTGCGCTGGCGCGGCGGGCTCATCATGCGGGGTTTGCGCACGCTTCCGGTGGAGTTCTCCCCTTCCGTACGCGTCTTGGATGCTGACGAGCCATCAGAAATGTGATCTTCACGTGATCGCGGGGCGATCGACTTGTGACGGACGTTCGAATACCGCTACGTTTCCCGGCAGTCTCAGCCGTCACGCGAAAGGCCCCTCCTATGCGTTCCGGGAACGGACGACACCGTCGCCCCCGTCAGGCCCCCGCCATCGTCGTCGCCGCCGGTGTCACCGGATCCGCCATGGCGCTGCCGCTGCTCGCCACCGGATCCGCCTCCGCAGCCGACGCCGCCACCTGGGACCGGGTCGCCGAGTGCGAGTCCGGCGGCCAGTGGAGCGCCAACTTCGGCAACGGCATGTACGGCGGCCTCCAGTTCACCCAGGACAGCTGGGAGCGCAACGGCGGACTCACCTACGCGCCCAGCCCCGACCTCGCCAGCCGCGCCCAGCAGATCGCGGTGGCCGAGAAGGCACTGGCCAAGGGCAGCGAGGAGTGGGCCACCTGCGCCCCGATCGCCGGCCTGAAGAACGACGGCAGAGCCACCGGGGTCGATCCCGGCCCGCTCGCCGTCCCGACGACTCCCGGCGGCCCGCTCCCCGAGTCCAACCGGACCCCGGACGCCCAGGCCGCCCCCAAGACCTCCGAGGCGACGCCCGAGCGGTCCGCCACGCCCACGACCCCCGCGAAGCCGACCGCTCCGACCGCCCCGGCGACCTCCGCCGCTCCGGCCGAGCCCGCCACCCCGGCGACCCCCGCGACCCCGGCCATGCCCGACGCGTCCGTTACGCCCGGTACGCCTGATTCGTCCGAGACGCCGAAGGGTGACGCTCCGTCGGCCACGCCGGGCACCGGCAAGCACCGGGGCGACGCCGCCCCGGAGGAGTCCGGCAAGCCGGACAGTTCGGCCGAATCGGGCCGCCACGCCTCGGACGCGACCGACTCCCCGGACCAGCCCGCGGAGAAGGTGGACGCCACGCTGGTGACTGACGACGCGAAGAATTCGGACGTAACGGACAGTCAGGGCGCTTCGGGCGCGTACACCGTGCGGCCGGGCGACAGCCTGTCCCGAATTGCACAGAAGAACGAACTCTCCGGAGGCTGGACCGCCCTCTATGACGCCAACCGCCGGACGGTGGGCACCGATCCGGACCTCATCCTGCCTGGTCAGAGCCTTGACCTGACGGCGGGTTCGACGGCGAAGGAAGGTTAGTTCGCGGCCTTATGTCCGGTTCTGGGCAAGTGAGACATGGGTCTCTTCGCCCCAACTGGCGTGTCACGTCCGCGCACTCTGCTCCCGCTGGCCCCCACCTGCACAAACGCCGCCCACCGGAAGGCAAGTAAGGTCGATTTTTCCGCAATGGGCCTCTTTGAACTTCCGGTGGGTCTGTGTCTACGGTCGTCACCGCTCGCCACCGCGGGCCCCGTCGTCCGAATCGCCGAATCCTGCCGTCGGCCGATGGGAACAGTCGTCGCGCAAGCGCCGAAGGCAGGAGTGGGGGACCCAAGGTAAGTGCCGGGCCCGGCCGTCGAGACAGACGGCCGACGACCGGCTTGGGGTGAAGCCGCGTGCTAGGACACGCGGCCGGGCAACTTTCCGGCCCGAACCCGACAGCTCACCTCACAGGCGTCGGTGAGGAGAATCTCCATGCTGTTTTCCGCCAAGGGCAAACACCGTCGTCCCTCCAAGGCCACCCAGGTCGCCGCGCTCGTCGGCGTCACCGGTGTCGCCGTCGCCGCCCCGCTGCTGAGCGCGGGCACCGCCTCGGCCGCCACGTCCGCCGAGTGGGACACCGTCGCCCAGTGCGAGTCCGGTGGCAACTGGTCCATCAACACCGGCAACGGCTTCTACGGCGGCCTTCAGTTCACCAACTCCACCTGGGCCGCCTTCGGGGGCACCTCCTACGCCTCGCGCGCCGACCTGGCCTCCAAGGACCAGCAGATCGCCGTGGCCGAGAAGGTCCTCGCCGGCCAGGGCAAGGGTGCCTGGCCGAACTGCGGCGTCGGCCTCTCGGGCGCCTCCTACGACGGCGGCTCCGCCGAGACCCCGCAGCAGCAGCCCCAGCAGCAGGCCGCGCCGAAGCAGCAGGCCGCCCCGCAGCAGGAGCGCCGCGCCGAGCAGCCGACCAGCCGCAGCGAGCAGCGCCAGGCCCCGAAGGCCGACGCCAAGAAGACCGTCACCACGCCCACCGGCAAGAAGGTCAAGAAGGGCGACGGCGAGTACAAGGTCGCCGCCGGCGACACCCTCTCCAAGATCGCTCAGGCGCACGGCACCAAGGGCGGCTGGGCCAAGCTCTTCGAGCTGAACAAGGACGTCGTCGAGAACGCCGACCTGATCTACCCGGGTCAGCAGCTCCACCTGAAGTGAGCCCGGCGGCTCGCGTGAGTCCGGCGGCTCACGCGGCCCCGACGACCCTCCCGCGGTGACCACCCCGGTCCGGCGCGCCCTTCCCCCGTGCGCGCCGGACCGGGGTCTCCCCTTGTCGGGGGGAGACCCCGTACCGCGCTCTCCCCTTATTACGGAGAGGCCGACGGTCCCGCGTCCGTGAGGGAAAGCTGACGGTTCCGAGTGTTACCGCCCAGTAGATCCCGGGTCCTTCGTCCCGGGATGGGTGCCCTCGGGTCCTTTTTCGTCCCAGGGGGCGGGCGCGCGGCGGGCGGGAGCCTCCGGGCCGGTTAGGCTCGTGTCGCAAGGCCGAGCGACCCTGCACCGACCTTGCGTCACATCCAGCGTCACATCCCAGAAGGAGATGCTCGTGCCGTCCATCGACGTCGTCGTAGCCCGGGAAATCCTGGACTCCCGAGGCAACCCCACGGTCGAGGTCGAGGTCGGCCTCGACGACGGCAGCACCGGCCGTGCTGCTGTTCCGTCCGGCGCCTCCACCGGTGCGTTCGAGGCCATCGAGCTTCGCGACGGTGACCCCAACCGCTACCAGGGCAAGGGTGTCGAGAAGGCCGTCCTCGCCGTCATCGAGCAGATCGGCCCGGAGCTCGTCGGCTACGACGCCACCGAGCAGCGCCTGATCGACCAGGCCATGTTCGACCTGGACGCCACGGAGAACAAGGGCTCGCTCGGCGCCAACGCCATCCTCGGCGTCTCCCTCGCCGTCGCGCACGCCGCCTCCGAGGCCAGCGACCTCCCGCTCTTCCGCTACCTCGGCGGCCCGAACGCGCACCTGCTGCCCGTTCCGATGATGAACATCCTCAACGGTGGGTCGCACGCCGACTCCAACGTCGACATCCAGGAGTTCATGATCGCCCCGATCGGCGCGGAGTCCTTCTCCGAGGCCCTCCGCTGGGGCGCCGAGATCTACCACACGCTCAAGGCCGTCCTGAAGCGCAAGGGCCTCTCCACCGGCCTCGGCGACGAGGGCGGCTTCGCCCCGAACCTCGAGTCGAACCGCGCCGCCCTGGACCTCATCATCGAGGCCATCAAGGAGGCCGGCTACGCCCCGGGCACCGACGTCGCGCTCGCGCTCGACGTCGCCGCGTCCGAGTTCTACAAGGACGGCGTCTACGAGTTCGAGGGCAAGTCCCGCTCGGCCGCCGAGATGACCGAGTACTACGAGGAGCTCGTCTCCGCGTACCCGATGGTCTCCATCGAGGACCCGCTGTACGAGGACGACTGGGCCGGCTGGAAGGTCCTCACCGACAAGCTGGGCGCCAAGGTCCAGATCGTCGGCGACGACCTCTTCGTCACCAACCCGGAGCGCCTCGCCCGCGGCATCGAGGAGGGCACCGCGAACGCCCTCCTGGTCAAGGTCAACCAGATCGGCTCGCTGACCGAGACGCTGGACGCCGTCGAGCTGGCCCAGCGCAACGGCTTCAAGTGCATGATGTCCCACCGCTCCGGCGAGACCGAGGACGTCACCATCGCCGACCTCGCCGTCGCGGTGAACTGCGGCCAGATCAAGACCGGCGCCCCGGCCCGCTCGGACCGCGTCGCCAAGTACAACCAGCTGCTGCGCATCGAGGAGATCCTCGACGACGCCGCCGTGTACGCCGGCCGCAGCGCCTTCCCGCGCTTCAAGGGCTGACAGCGTCACACCCGGTAGTTCCGTCCGTCCCCGCACTCGGTCCCGTACCGTGTGCGGGGACGTACGCGTGAACAGGGGAGGCGACACGACATGGCCGCGAAGGACCGGGACCGGTTCTCGACCGCGACCCGGATCAGACTGCTCGGCGAGCAGACCGCCGCACGTGTCTACCGCTCCCAGACCCGCCGTCAGGCCCGCCGCTCCCGGCTCACCGGCCGCGCGGCCTTCCTCGCCCTCGTGGTCTGCTCCCTCGTCGTCGCCCTCGCCTACCCGATGCGGAGCTACGTCTCCCAGCAGGGCGAGATCGCCGAGCAGGAGCGCCGGGCCGCCGAGGCCGCCCGGCGGGTCGAGGAACTGAAGGACGAGAAGGCGCGCCTCCAGGACCCGGCCTACGTCCGCCGCCTCGCCCGCGAGCACCTGCACTACGTCCTCCCCGGCGAGACCGGCTTCACCGTGAACGACCCCGACGCGGAGCAACGGCCCCGCGCCGACCAGGGCGCGGCCGACCGCCCCTGGTACGACAACCTCTGGGACGGCGTCGACCACGCCGACCGTCCCTGACCCCTCCGCGACACGAACAAGGCAGACCAAGGCAGACATGGAAACGCCCCCTCCGCAGACCGAGAGCACCGCGCCGACCGAGACGGACATCGCGGCCTTCGAGCTCCAGCTCGGCCGCCCGCCCCGCGGCCTGCGCGCCATCGCGCACCGCTGCCCGTGCGGCAACCCGGACGTCGTCGAGACCGCGCCCCGGCTCCCCGACGGCACGCCGTTCCCCACCACGTACTACCTGACCTGCCCCCGGGCGGCCTCGGCCATCGGCACGCTGGAGGCCAACGGGGTCATGAAGGAGATGCAGGCCCGGCTCGCCACCGACCCGGAGCTCGCCGACGCCTACCGGGCCGCGCACGAGGACTACCTCGCCCGCCGCGACGCCATCGAGGTCCTGGAGGGCTTCCCGAGCGCCGGCGGCATGCCGGACCGCGTCAAGTGCCTGCACGTCCTCGTCGGTCACTCGCTGGTGGCGGGCCCGGGCGTGAACCCCTTCGGCGACGAGGCGCTCGCGATGCTGCCGGAGTGGTGGGCGAAGGGCCCGTGCGTCACGCCGTGCGGGGAGCAGAAGGAGCAGAAGGAGGGGTCCGCGTGACCCGGGTCGCCGGAATCGACTGCGGTACGAACTCCATCCGCCTCCTCGTCGCGGACCTCCACCCGGAGACGGGCGAGCTCGTCGAGCTGGACCGGCGGATGACGATCGTCCGGCTCGGACAGGGCGTCGACCAGACCGGGCGGCTCGCCCC
This sequence comes from Streptomyces sp. NPDC002232, assembly GCF_042890295.1. Taxonomy (NCBI): domain Bacteria; kingdom Bacillati; phylum Actinomycetota; class Actinomycetes; order Kitasatosporales; family Streptomycetaceae; genus Streptomyces; species Streptomyces sp. NPDC002232. The sequence goes on from NZ_JBIARV010000008.1 coordinate 299,586, forward strand.
CGAGGCCCTGGAGCGGACCTTCGCGGCCTGCCGCGCGTACGCCCGGGTCATCGAGGAGCTCGGCGCCGAGCGGCTCCGCTTCGTCGCCACCTCCGCCTCCCGCGACGCCGAGAACCGCCAGGACTTCGTGGACGGCGTCGTGGAGATCCTGGGCGTCGAGCCCGAGGTCATCACCGGCGACCAGGAGGCCGCCTTCTCCTTCACCGGCGCCACCGGCGAGCTGCACGGGGACGACCGGCGGCTGGTGGTGGACATCGGCGGCGGCTCCACCGAGTTCGTCGTCGGCAACCGGCACGTCGAGGCGGCCCGCTCCGTGGACATCGGCTGCGTCCGGCTCACCGAGCGCCACGTCCGCCACGACCCGCCGACCGCCGAGGAGGTCGCCGCGATCCGCGCCGACGTCCGGGCCGCGCTCGACCTGGCCGCCGCCACCGTGCCGATCGACACGGCGGACACCCTCGTCGGGCTCGCCGGCTCGGTGACCACGGTCGCCGCGATCGCCCTCGGGCTCCCGGAGTACGACTCCGAGAAGGTCCACCACTCCCGGATCTCCGCCGCGCAGGTCGCCGAGGTGACCGAGCGGCTCCTCGCCTCCACCCACGACGAGCGGGCCGCGATCCCCGTCATCCACCCCGGCCGGGTCGACGTGATCATCGCCGGGGCGCTCGTCCTGCGGGAGATCGTGGAGCGCGTCGGAGCCCGCGAGGTCGTCGTCAGCGAGCACGACATTCTCGATGGGATCGCCCTATCCGTGGCATAGCGGGCGGCTATCGACCCCTCCGGCGACACCCCGTCGGAAAAGGTTCGTGAAGTTCTTCACAAGGAAAAGGGCCCTGTCGGTGCCCGAGGAGGGTCTTTAGGCCCTTCGAGGGGCGCCGCAGGGCCCTTTCGCAGGCGCGGGCCCCGATTCGCTCGCTGTTTCCATCGTGTGAACCAGGGCTCCGCTTCAGCGTTAACGGGCGCTCTCCAGGCCAGTTCACGAGGGGTGAACAACGTTCGCCAGTGCACCCCGGTTCCTTTGCAGGACCATGATGTGGATCACGTGGGCGGCGGAGTGTAGCAGAGGTGTCCGGAGAGCTTGTGAAGGGGCGCACGAGCACCCCCCTGGGGAGGGGTGGATACTCGATGCCATGAGCACCACGGAGCGTCCCAGGATCCTCGTAGTAGGCGGCGGGTACGTAGGCCTGTACGCAGCTCGGCGCATCCTCAAGAAGATGCGCTACGCGGAGGCGACCGTCACGGTCGTCGACCCGCGGTCGTACATGACCTACCAGCCCTTCCTCCCCGAAGCCGCCGCCGGCAGCATCTCGCCGCGTCACGTCGTCGTCCCGCTGCGACGCGTCGTCCGCGGAGCCGAGGTGCTCACCGGCCGGGTCACCACCATCGACCAGGACCGCAAGGTCGCCACGATCGCGCCGCTCGTCGGCGAGGCGTACGACCTGCCGTTCGACTACCTGGTCATCGCCATGGGCGCGGTCTCCCGCACCTTCCCGATCCCCGGCCTCGCCGAGCAGGGCATCGGCATGAAGGGCATCGAGGAGGCCATCGGCCTGCGCAACCACGTCCTCGAGCAGCTCGACAAGGCCGACTCGACCACCGACGAGGAGGTCCGCCGCAAGGCGCTGACCTTCGTCTTCGTCGGCGGTGGCTTCGCCGGCGCCGAGACCATCGGCGAGGTCGAGGACATGGCCCGCGACGCCGCGAAGTACTACCAGAACGTGTCGCGCGAGGACATGCGCTTCGTCCTGGTCGACGCGGCCGACAAGATCCTCCCCGAGGTGGGCCCCAAGCTCGGCCTGTACGGCAAGGAGCACCTGGAGAGCCGCGGGATCGAGATCTACCTCGAGACCTCCATGGACTCCTGCGTCGACGGCCACGTCGTGCTGAAGAACGGCCTCGAGGTCGACTCCAACACGATCGTCTGGACCGCCGGCGTGAAGCCGAACCCGGCGCTCTCCCGCTTCGGTCTGCCGCTCGGCCCCCGCGGCCACGTGGACTGCAACGAGAAGCTCCAGATCAACGGCCTCGACTACGCCTGGGCCGCGGGCGACAACGCCCAGGTCCCGGACCTGGCCGCGATCAAGGCCGGCGTCCCGGCCGAGCGCGCCTGGTGCCCGCCGAACGCCCAGCACGCGCTGCGCCAGGCCAAGGTCCTCGGCGACAACGTGGTGGCCGGCCTGCGGGGCTTCCCGCAGAAGGACTACAGCCACGCGAACAAGGGCGCGGTGGCCGGTCTCGGTCTGCACAAGGGCGTCGCGATGATCGTCATGGGCAAGGTGAAGATCAAGCTCAAGGGCCGTCTCGCCTGGTACATGCACCGTGGCTACCACGGCATGGCGATGCCGACCTTCAACCGCAAGATCCGCGTCTTCGCCGACTGGACCCTCGGCATGTTCCTCAAGCGCGAGGTCGTCTCGCTCGGCGCCATGGAGACGCCGCGCGAGGAGTTCTACGAGGCCGCCAAGCCCGCCCCGGCGCCGGCCGCCCCGGCGCAGGAGAAGGCCAAGGCCTGACCTCCCGGTCCCGCAGCACCGGCAGTACCCGCAGTACACGCAAGGCCGTAAAAGGGCCGTCCGCCATCCGTGGTGCGGACGGCCCTTCGCGTGTTTTGCCGACTTGTTGCGCGGCGGCGGGACTGGAAACTCCTACGGACGGTGTTCCCTTGCTGACAAGCATTTCTGGGGCACGAGATCACGGAGGTGTGCATCATGGCCGACGCCGCGTCGCGGCTGGCGACTCTCGCCGAGGAACTCCTCGGAGTACCGCTGCCGGTCCGTCTGCGAGCCTGGGACGGCAGTGAGGCCGTACCGCCCGGCGCGGGAGCATCCGGCCCCGTCCTGATCGTCCGCGACCGACGGGCCCTGCGGAGGATGATCTGGAAGCCCGGGGAACTGGGCCTGGCCCGCGCCTGGGTGGCCGGCGAACTCGACGTCGAGGGAGACCTCTACGAGCTGATGGACCGCCTCTCCGGCATCCTCTGGGAGCGCGGCGAGGAGACCAGGAGCCTGCTGGACTCCGTACGCGACCCCAAGCTGCGCGCCGCCGCCCGCGCCCTGCTGCGGATCGCCGGGCCCCTGCCGCCGCCGCAGCCGCCGGCCGAGGAGATGCGCGGCCGCCACGGCAGCCGTCACACCAGACGCCGCGACCGGCAGGCGATCAGTCACCACTACGACGTGGGCAACGACTTCTACGCGCTCGTCCTCGGCCCCTCGATGGTCTACTCCTGCGCGTACTGGACCGAGGACGGCTCCCTGGAGGACGCCCAGCGCGACAAGCTCGACCTCGTCGCCCGCAAGCTGAACCTCCGGGCGGGGGACCGGCTCCTCGACGTGGGCTGCGGCTGGGGCTCCATGGCCATCCACGCCGCCCGGGAGTACGGCGCCCGGGTCGTCGGCGTCACCCTCTCCCGCGAGCAGGCCGCCTTCGCCCGCAAGAGGATCGCCGAGGAAGGCCTCACCGACCTCATCGAGATCCGCGTCCAGGACTACCGGGACGTCACGGACGGCCCGTACGACGCGATCTCCTCGATCGGCATGGCCGAGCACGTCGGCGAGGTGAAGTACCGGGAGTACGCCGACACGCTGTACGGGCTCCTCAAGCCCGGCGGGCGGCTCCTGAACCACCAGATCTCCCGGCGTCCCGAGTCCGACGAGGAGGCCTACGAGGTCGACCCCTTCATCGACGCGTACGTCTTCCCCGACGGCGAACTCGCCCCCATGGGCCGCACCCTGACGAGCCTGGAGGACGCGGGCTTCGAGGTCCGGGACGTGGAGGCGATCCGCGAGCACTACGCGCTCACGCTGCGCCGCTGGGTGGCGAACCTGGAGGCGGACTGGGAGCGGGCGGTGCGGCTCACCTCGCCCGGCCGGGCCCGGATCTGGCGGCTGTACATGGCGGCCTCCGCGGTCTCCTTCGAGCGCAACCGGATCGGCGTGAACCAGTTCCTCGCGGTGCGCACGCCGGGTTCGGGGAAGAGCGGCACGGCGCTGCGGCCGCGCGTCTGGCAGGAGTGAGACGCGGAAGGGCCGGTCCCCCCGCGCGGGGGGACCGGCCCTTCACGGACGGGGTGCTACTCGGCCTTGATGGCGGAGAGCATGTTCAGCTTCGCCGCGCTGCGGGCCGGCCACAGCGAGGCGAGGACGCCGACCAGGGCGGCCAGGACCAGGAAGAGCCCGATCCGGTCCCAGGGCAGGACCAGGACGTAGCCCGGCAGGCTGCTCTTGAAGGTCTCGCCCAGCGCCCAGCCGAGGAACGAGCCGAGGCCGATGCCGACGACGGCGCCGAACACCGAGATGACGACGGCCTCCAGACGGACCATCCGCTTCACGCGGCGCCGGTCGAGACCGATCGCGCGGAGCATGCCGATCTCCTGCTGGCGTTCGAAGACGGACATCGCGAGGGTGTTGACGACACCGAGGACGGCGATGATCAGGGCCATGCCGAGCAGGCCGTACATGATGTTGAGCAGCATGTTGATCGGGCCGCCGAAGGAGTCACGGATGTCCTTGTGGTCCATCACCGTGATCGCCGGGTTGTCGCCCATGGCCTTGGCCAGGGCCCGCTCGTGGGCCGCGCTCGCGCCGCCGTCCGTCGACACGAAGATCTCACGGATCTCCGCCTGCTCCTCGTGCGCGGTGACCAGCTTGTGGTCGGCCAGGACCGGCGAGACGAACTCGTTGGCCTCGTAGACCGCGCCGACGGTCAGCCGGCCCTTCTGCTTGTCGAGGTACTCGACCGGGACGGAGTCGCCGACCTTCAGGCCGCGCTTCGTGGCGACGTCGTCGTCGACGGCGATCGTGTTCCCGCCGAGGGAGGACAGCGAGCCCTTCAGGACGTCCAGCTTGAGGACCTTCTCGATGGCGCCGGGGGTGACACCGGAGACCGAGGTGTAGTCGCCCTTCAGCTGGAAGGCACCGGCCTGCTGCGGGGAGAGCGCGGTGACGCCCGGCGCCTTCTCCAGGGCGGTCAGCGCCTCCGGGCTGAGCCCGTTGCCGCTGGCCATGGAGACCATGTAGTCGGCCTTGATCTGGTCGGTCGTCACCTTGTCGAGGGCCGAGCCGACCGTGGCGCCGAGCACCGAGAGGCCGGTGACCAGGGTCAGGCCGATGGCGAGCGCGGAGGCGGTGGCGCCGGTGCGGCGCGGGTTGCGGACCGCGTTGAGCCCGGCGAGCTTGCCGGAGACCCCGAAGAGGCCGACGAACAGCGGGCGGATCAGGGCGATCACGGGCCGGGACAGCATCGGGATCAGCACGATGACGCCGATGAGGGTGAGGAACGCGCCGCCCGCGATGAGCATGCGGCCGTCGTCGCCGCCCTGCCCGGCGCCGAGCACGATCAGGACGACACCGAGCGCGGTGAACGCGGCACCGATGGAGTTCCGCAGGACGAGCGACTTGGTGCTCGCGGTGGCGTGGACGCTGCTCATCGCGGCGACCGGCGGGATCTTCGCGGCGCGGCGGCCGGGCAGCCAGGCGGCGAGCATCGTGATCAGGACGCCGACGCCGAAGGCGCTGAGGGCCGGGGTGACGCCGAGGACCAGGTCACCGGCCGGGACCTTCATGTCGAAGGCGCTCATCGCGGAGCGCAGGCCGACGGCGAGCCCGATGCCCAGGGCGTAGCCGACGGCGGAGGCGACCAGGCCGACGAGACCGGCCTCGGCGAGGACGGAGCGGGTGATCTGCTTGCGCGAGGCACCGACGGCGCGCATCAGCGCGAGCTCCTTGGTGCGCTGCGCGACCAGCATGGTGAAGGTGTTGGAGATCAGGAAGACACCGACGAAGAGCGCGATGCCGGCGAAGCCGAGGAGCACCTGGTTGAGGGCGCCGAGACCGGCCTCGATGTCCTTGGCCTGCCGGTCGGCGAGGGCCTTGCCGGTCTGTCCGGTGGCCGACTTCGGGACGACCTTCAGGACCTCGTCGAGGAGCTTGCCGTCGCTCGCGCCGGGGGCGGCGGTGACGGTGAGGTCGCGGTAGAAGCCGGGCTTCAGGTAGAGCTTCTGGGCGACGGCGTCGTCGAAGACGACCAGGCTGCCGCCCGCGTTGACGGCGCCGTCCTCGGTGGTGAAGACACCGGCGAGGGTGTACTCCTTCACCGGGCCGTTGGTGGCGACGCGGACGGGGTCGCCGACCTTGTAGCCGCCCTTGTCGGCGGTGTCCCGGTCGAGCGCGATCTGGTCGGCCCGGTGCGGGCCGTCGCCCGCGACGAAGGAGTACGCGCGGTCCTTGCCGTCCTTGCCGGGGGCGAAGTTGGTGCCCTTGTTCGACCAGCCGCTGCCGATCAGCTTGCCGTTCTTGTCGGGGACACCGGCGAAGCCGTCGACGCGGGGGGTGACGGAGGCGACGCCGTCGAGCTTCGCGACCTTGTCGACGACCTCCCGGGAGAGGCCGGGGGTCTTCCGGGCCTCCTCGGGGTTCGGGTACATGGTGACGGAGACGGCGACGTCGTCGTAGCTCTTGGCCGACTGGTTGCGGAAGGCCTGGCCGAGGGTGTCGGTGAAGACGAGGGTGCCGGAGACGAAGGCCACGCCGAGCATCACGGCGAGGACGGTCATCAGCAGCCTCGCCTTGTGCGCGAGGACGTTGCGCAGGGCGGTACGGAACATGGGCGGGTCCTGGAGTCCTGGAGGAGGGGGGGCGGGTACGGGGTGACGCGCGCGGTACCGGTTCGCGGCCGGTTCCGGCGCGGCGGCGTCAGCTCGTACGGCCCTTGGCGTCGAAGGCCTTCATGCGGTCGAGGACGCCGTCCGCCGTCGGGCGGAGCATCTCGTCGACGATGCGGCCGTCCGCGAGGAAGATCACGCGGTCCGCGTAGGAGGCGGCCATCGCGTCGTGGGTGACCATGACGACGGTCTGGCCCAGCTCGCGCACCGAGTTGCGCAGGAAGCCGAGGACCTCGGCGCCCGAGCGCGAGTCCAGGTTTCCGGTCGGCTCGTCGCCGAAGATGATCTCGGGGCGGGAGGCGAGGGCGCGGGCCACGGCCACGCGCTGCTGCTGGCCGCCGGAGAGCTCGGACGGGCGGTGGCTGAGGCGGGCGGAGAGGCCGAGCATGTCGATGACCTGCTGGACCCACTGCTTGTCGGCCTTGCGGCCGGCGATGTCCATCGGCAGCGTGATGTTCTCCAGGGCCGTCAGCGTCGGCAGCAGGTTGAAGGCCTGGAAGATGAAGCCGATCTTGTCCCGGCGCAGCTGGGTGAGCTGCTTGTCCTTCAGGGTGGAGAGCTCCGTCTCGCCGAGCCGGACCGAGCCGGAGGAGAAGGAGTCCAGGCCGGCGACGCAGTGCATGAGCGTCGACTTGCCGGAGCCGGAGGGGCCCATGATCGCGGTGAACTCGCCCTGCCGGAAGTCCACGCTGACCCGGTCGAGCGCGACCACCTGGGTCTCGCCGTGTCCGTAGACCTTGGACAGGTCGGTGGCGCGGGCGGCCACCGCGGTGGCGCGGGACACGGTGGGGGTGGTGGTCACGGGAGGACTCCTGTCACTGCGACGGCGTTTCGGGAACCCCTTCATCCTCTCGGCCGTTCCGCTTCCGGACGTCCGCCCACGTGCCCGTTCCGGGGGCCGTCTGGAGTCTGACCGGAGGCCCGGTCCCTCCTCCTTTGGGATGACGGGACCCCTGACTCCGTCCGGTGGCGGAGCCGCCGGACGGACGTGACAGACCCTCGACGACTTTTCGTCATTCCAGGGGGTGCCGCTTTGCGCCTGCGACCCCGGTCACAGTTTGGCGAAAGGGCCCCCACCTGCACTGACGCACCCTCAGGCGTCAATAAAATAAGACAACATCGGACCGATGTTCCGCTGATCGGGGGAAACCGTCCCGATAGGCTCATGTGCCAACGCGGAGCTTCGCGGCGACGCCCGGATGGTGGAATGCAGACACGGCGAGCTTAAACCTCGCTGGCCTTCGGGCCGTACCGGTTCGAGTCCGGTTCCGGGCACCACGGCTCCGCTACCTCGGCAGCCGGTCCAGCAGCCAGGTGCCGTACTCCTCGGAGAGGAGCGGGCCGCCGGGGTCCGGCTTGCCGGTGATCGTCCCGTCCACGAGGTCCTCGGTCAGACCGTCCGCCGCGTCCCCGTCGACGAGCCTCAGGAAGGCCGGGATCCGCGGCCGCTCACCCATCCGGCTCAGCTCCGCCTCGTCCTCCAGCTCCGGGGCGGCGCCGTTGTGGGAGAAGAGGACGCCCGTCCCGTGGTCGAGCCGCTGGTACTCCATGCCGGCGAGGGCGTAGCGCGCGGCGAGGGCGCCCTGCCCGGTGCCGCCGACGGTCAGCGGGGCGTCGCCGTGCCGCTCCGCGAGGGCGCGCGTGACGGTGTTCTGCACGATCCCGCCGTCACCGGTCATGGAGCCGTCCTCCGGCAGCGCGAGCAGGATCAGGTCGTGGCCGCGGGCCGTGAGCTCCGAGATCAGGGAGTACGCGCCGTGGTGGGCGCCCTCGGCGAGGGCGGCGAGCCCGGTGCCGGAGTCGCCGGCCAGGACCACGGGCCGGTCGAGGCGCCCGTTCGCGGTGAAGACCCACGCGGTCGCGTGGCGCAGGGTCCAGGTGTCGTTCGGTTCGGGGGCCATGGGCGCTCCTGTGGAGGGAATCGTTCCGTACGGGACGAGCCTGGCCGTGCGGGGAGGTTTGCCGCCGGTGAAGATCGGAAACTTGCGGGAAAAGATCCTCCCCGAGCACTAGGGAGTTTCTTTTGCCTACGCATTACCCTTGACGCAGGGCCGCGCCGTGCGGTCCGCCATGGAGGAGTGAGATGAGGAGCAGCAACCCGGTCTTCTCGCGACGGGGGTTCAGCCGCGACGCCGGCTACGCGGGCTTCAACGCGCAGCAGCCGCAGGCCGGGGGCCCCGCCGTCGGAACCAACCCGTACGCCACCGGCGCCCCGCAGGCCGAAGGCGCGGCGAACCCGTACGCGACCAACCCGTACGCCCCCCAGGACGTTCAGCTCGGAGCCCCGCAGCAGGCCCGCGGCAACGTGATGACGATCGACGACGTCGTGAGCCGTACGGCCATGACGCTCGGCACGGTCGTGCTCACCGCCGTCCTGTCCTGGCTGCTGCTCCCGGTCGACCCGGCGAACCTCGGCAAGTCCTACGGCATCGCCATCGGCGCCGCCCTGGTCGCCCTGGTGCTGTCGCTGGTGCAGTCCTTCAAGCGCAAGCCGTCCCCGGCGCTGATCCTGGGATACGCCGCCTTCGAGGGCGTCTTCCTCGGGGTGATCTCCGCCGCCGTCTCGACGTACATCGCCGACGGCGTGGTCATCCAGGCGGTCCTGGGCACGATGGCGGTCTTCGCCGGCGTGCTCATCGCCTACAAGCTCGGCTGGATCCGGGTCAACCGGCGCTTCGTCGGCTTCGTGATGGCCGCCGCGATGGGCTTCATGCTCCTCATGGTGGTCAACCTGCTGTTCGCCGTCTTCGGCGGCGGTGACGGCCTCGGCTTCCGCAGCGGTGGCCTCGGCATCCTCTTCGGTGTCATCGGCGTCATCCTCGGCGCCTGCTTCCTCGCCCTCGACTTCAAGCAGGTCGAGGACGGCGTGACCTACGGCGCGCCGCGCGAGGAGGCCTGGCTGGCCGCCTTCGGTCTCACCATGACCCTGGTGTGGATCTACCTGGAGATGCTGCGTCTGCTGTCGATCCTCCAGGGCGACGACTGACGTACCCCCTGACGCGGGGAAGGGCCCGTCCGGCTTCGTGCCGGGCGGGCCCTCTCGCGTGCGGAGCCACCCGGGGCGGCCGGGCTCAGAGCAGTCTGCGGGCCGCGCGGCGCAGGTCGTACTCGTGGATGATCGCCTTCGCGTGGCCGTACGTCAGCTCGTGCTCCCCCCGGAGCCAGCTGACGCGCTCCTCGAACCGGACGAGGGAGGGCCCCGCCTCGACGGTGCGCATCCAGTCGGCGATCTCGCGACCGGTGCGGCGCGGGATGCGCGCCAGCAGGTTGCGGTGGGTCTCCTCGGAGAAAGTCTGGGACATCGGCGCCTCCGGACGCTTCGTACCGTGTACTTCTCGTATTCCTTCCCGCCACCGTGCCGAAGCCTCGGGCCGTTGGCAAGGGCGCCGGGCGGGCGCGTAGGGTCGCGGCGTGCGCGATACGAGTGAACTGACCACCGCCGTCGAGCGGTTCGCCGACCGGCTGCGGGCGGCCCCGCATAGCCGGCTCCAGCGGGGCGCGGCGGCCGAAGGCCTGGCCCTGGCCAGGGAGTTGGCGGCGCGCGCCCAGCGCGCGGAGAACCCGGATCGGGAGCCGCGGACCATGCCGGACGCGGGCCTCTTCGCGGTGGGCGACCAGCTCGCCGTCGCCGGGAACGATCTGGCCGAGATCCTGCGGACGGCCCCGGCCGGCTCCCCTGAGGGTGAGCTGGACGAGGCCGTGGGTTTGGTGCGGGAGGCGGCGGCGCGCGCGGGGCTGTAGGGGGCTACAGGGACGCGATCACGCGGTCGGCGAGGATGTAGACGTTCTCCTCGTCCGTGTCGCCGTACGAGAAGGTCAGGGCGAAGGCGCCCGAGACGCCCGAGCCGCCGAGCAGGACCGGGGTGCGGCCGGAGCGCAGGGCCTCGGCCAGGCGCTCCGCGGTCTCGCGGTGGCCCGGGGTCATACAGAGCGTGGTGCCGTCCGCGAAGACGTACACGTCGAGCGTGCCGAGCGGACCCGGGCGCACGTCGGTGAGCGCGGTACGGGTGTCCGCGAGCTCCTCCAGGCGGGCCACCGTCCGCTCGTGGTCCGTCACGACCGGCGTCTGGACCGGCACGAAGTCCGGGTGCGAGGGGTGGCGGCGGCGGGCCGCGGCCAGCTCCGCCGTGTCCTCCGGGTACTCGGGGTACTCCGTGTAGTCGTCGAAGGCGTCCAGGGGGTCCGGGCCGTCCAGCGCGGCGGCCTCCGCCTCCATGGCCTCCAGGGCCATCGCCTCCAGGCCCACGAAGTCGGCCTGGCGCGGGACGAAGAAGGTCCCGTCGTCGGCCGTGCCGCCCAGACCGCCCAGCAGGGACGGGGCGTCGGCGGCGTCGCGGGCCTCCTGCGCGGCCCAGAAGGCGCGCGCCTCGGCCAGCTCGCGCTCGCGCTCCTCGGCCAGCGCCTCGGTGACCGCGGCCCGTATCTCGGCGGCGGGCGTGGCGCGCGCCGCCGGGACCGTGCCGCCGTGGCCCGCGGCCAGCTCGCCCCGGAGGGCGGTGACCTCCTTGCGGAGCCCGCGGACGGCATGCAGGGCAGCAGCGCCCACGGCCGTGGCAGCGGCCGTGGTCAGCAGCAGGGCAAGAGACATGGCGCTCACTGACGTACTCCCGATTCCGAGTCGATCCCCCGACTTCCTACATCAGCTTGTCCCGGGGTGGTGCCCGCTGTCAGTGCATTACGTCACGAATTGGACAGGTATTTCTGCCAGGTGTTTGGTCCCGAAACCGCTCTGACCTGGGAAAACGAACTCCCCCGGGATATAGGTCACATCCTGGGGGAGATTCGGTCACGGCTGGGACGCGGTGCGGTTGACGCACTCGGCGTGTGGAGACGTGGGGGGCGCGCGCCCCGGGGCTAGCTCAGGCGCTCGATGACCATGGCCATGCCCTGGCCGCCGCCGACGCACATGGTCTCCAGGCCGAACTGCTTGTCGTGGAACTGGAGGCTGTTGATCAGGGTGCCGGTGATGCGGGCGCCGGTCATGCCGAAGGGGTGGCCGACGGCGATGGCGCCGCCGTTGACGTTCACCTTGTCCAGGTCCAGGCCCAGGTCCTGGTAGGACGGGATGACCTGGGCGGCGAAGGCCTCGTTGATCTCGGCGAGGTCGATGTCGCCGATGGTCAGGCCGGCGCGCTTCAGGGCCTGCTTCGAGGCCTCGACCGGGCCGAGGCCCATGATCTCGGGGGAGAGGCCGGAGACGCCCGTGGAGACGATCCGGGCCAGCGGGGTCAGGCCGAGCTCGCGGGCCTTGGTGTCCGACATGATCACGAGCGCGGCGGCGCCGTCGTTCAGCGGGCAGCAGTTGGCGGCGGTGACCAGGCCGTCGGGGCGGAAGACCGGCTTCAGGCCCTGGACGCCCTCCAGGGTGACGCCGGCGCGCGGGCCGTCGTCCGTCGACACGACCGTGCCGTCGGGCAGCGTCACCGGGGTGATCTCGCGCTCCCAGAAGCCGTTCTTGATGGCCTGCTCGGCGAGGTTCTGCGAGCGGACGCCGAACTCGTCCATCTCCTGGCGGCTGATGCCCTTCCAGCGGGCCAGGTTCTCCGCGGTCTGGCCCATCGCGATGTACGCGTCGGGGACGACGCCGTCCTCGCGCGGGTCGTGCCAGGCCGAGCCCTCGGAGGCGGCGACCTCGGCGGTGCGGGCCTCGGCCTCGGCGAAGTAGGGGTTGTGCGTGTCGGGCAGGGAGTCCGAGTTGCCCTTCACGAAGCGGGACACCATCTCGACGCCCGCCGAGACGAAGACGTCGCCCTCGCCCGCCTTGATCGCGTGCAGCGCCATGCGGGAGGTCTGGAGCGAGGAGGAGCAGTAGCGGGTGACCGTGCAGCCCGGCAGGTGGTCCATGCCCATCTGCACGGCGACGATCCGGCCCAGGTTGTTGCCCTGCTCGCCGCCGGGGAGGCCGCAGCCGAGCATCAGGTCGTCGATGTCGCGCGGGTCCAGCTCGGGCACCTTGGCCAGGGCGGCCTGGACGATGGTCGCGGTGAGGTCGTCCGGCCGCAGGTCCTTCAGGGAGCCCTTGAAGGCCCGGCCGATGGGCGAGCGGGCGGTCGAGACGATCACGGCTTCGGGCATCACGGCTCCATGAGGGTGCGGAGTGGGCGGACTGAGAGGGAAGTTACCCGTACGTACCGCTGGGGTCACGGCCGCCGGTATGTGATGCGGACCTCTTTTCTAAGCGAGCGCTCATTCGGGCCGCGCGGCGCCGCACCCCCGCCGGGCCGTTGTGGGCGGCCCTCGCCGGCCCCGCTGCGGGCAGGCGTTCCGCCGGGGCGTTATGGGCCCGCGCCCCCGCCGGTCCCGGTTGTGGGCCCGTGCCCGCGCCGGTCCCGTTGTGGGCAGGCGTTCCGCAAGGGGCGGAACGGGTGGGCACAACGGACCAGCGCCCTGCCGGCGCCAGAGGCTCCTGGGCCTGACCCGCACCACCAGGGTGCCGCCACTCGCGGTGCGGGTCCAGGCCCGGAACGCGGAGGCGCCGCGAGAGGGCGCCGTCCCGTGTGCCCACCCGTCCCGCCCAGCGGGACGATTGCCCACACGGCAGTGGGGACGGGCCCCGCCGAGGGGCGCGGGCCCCACACGGGCGTGGGCGACGGCCCGCCGAGGGTGCGGCCCCACACGGGTCGGGGCCCACGCCCGCGCGGGGTCACGGCTGCGTCGCGTCCTCCGGGGTAGGCGTGTCCGCCGTGGGAAGGCGCCGCCGCCGGCGGTGCTTCAGGAGGGCCCACGGCGCCCGCGCCCCCGTGACCTCCGTGCCCGCCTCCCGTACCGCCTCCGCCGCCGCCTTCGCCACCGGCAGGATGTCCTCGCGCCGGGCCGGCTCCAGCCGGTCCGTCTCCGGCCAGACGCCCAGCGCGGCGCAGACCGTCGGCAGCATCGCCATCGCCGCCGTCGCGTACCCCTCCGCCGAGGGGTGGAAGTTGTCCGCCCCGAACATCTCGCGCGGGTTCGCCGCGAACTCGGGGCCCAGCAGGTCGCCCACGGACACCGTCCGGCCGCCCTGCTCGACCACCACGATCGTCTGCGCCGCCGCCAGCTGCCGCGAGGCCCGCCGGGCCAGCCAGCGCAGCGGCTGGTAGACCGGCTCGATCGTGCCGAGGTCCGGGCAGGTGCCGACCACCACCTCCGCGCCCGCGGTCCGCAGCCGCCGGACGGCTGCGGCGAGCAGCCGCACCGATTCCGTGGCGGGCAGCCGGTGCGTCACGTCGTTCGCGCCGATCATGACCACGCACACGTCCGGCGGCCCGAGCGGTTGCGCGAGCAGCAGCGAGACCTGCCGCTCCAGGTCGTCCGAGCGGGCCCCGGAGAGCGCCACGTTCCGCAGCACGACCGGCCGCTCGGCCACCGCGGCGAGCCCCGAGGCGAGCAGCGCGCCCGGTGTCTGGCCCGCGCGGCGCACCCCCTGGCCCGCCGCGGTGGAATCACCCAGAAGGGCCAGCCGCAGGGGGTCGTCCGTGCCGAAGGCACGGCCGTAGAGGCCGTCCGCCACCGGTGGCAGCGGCGCCGGGGCTCCGTAGACCGTGCGCTTGGCGAGCTGCGCCTCGGCGAGGAGGACCCCCACCGCCGCCACCCCGATCAGGCCGATGCTCCCGCCGCCGTACGCCGCACCCGCCGCGATCCGCCGCGCCACCCTCGCCCTCGACATGGGGCCGTCACCTCCTTCAAGCCGTTCAGGGTCTAACTGCCCCGTAACCCGCTCCGACTACGCATACGCTGGCTCCACCATTACGGAGACCCCGGAGATTACGGTGCAATTCCACGACTCGATGATCAGCCTCGTCGGCAACACCCCGCTGGTGAAGCTCAACAACGTCACAGCGGGCATTCAGGCGACCGTTCTGGCCAAGGTCGAGTACTTCAACCCCGGCGGCTCGGTCAAGGACCGGATCGCCGTGCGCATGATCGAGGCGGCCGAGCAGAGCGGTGAGCTCAAGCCCGGCGGAACCATCGTCGAGCCCACGTCCGGGAACACCGGCGTCGGCCTGGCGATCGTGGCCCAGCAGAAGGGCTACAAGTGCATCTTCGTCTGCCCGGACAAGGTGTCGCTCGACAAGATCAACGTGCTGCGGGCCTACGGGGCGGAGGTCGTGGTCTGCCCCACGGCGGTCGACCCCGAGCACCCCGACTCGTACTACAACGTCTCGGACCGGCTCGTCCGCGAGACGCCGGGCGCCTGGAAGCCCGACCAGTACTCGAACCCGAACAACCCGCGCTCGCACTTCGAGACGACCGGTCCCGAGCTCTGGGAGCAGACGGACGGGAAGATCACCCACTTCGTCGCGGGCGTCGGCACCGGCGGCACGATCTCCGGCACCGGCAACTACCTCAAGAAGGCCAGTGACGGGCGGGTGAAGGTCATCGGCGCGGACCCGGAGGGCTCGGTCTACTCGGGCGGTTCCGGCCGGCCGTACCTGGTCGAGGGCGTCGGCGAGGACTTCTGGCCCACGGCCTACGACCGGAACGTCACGGACCGGATCGTCGCCGTGTCCGACAAGGACTCCTTCCAGATGACCCGCCGCCTCGCCAAGGAGGAGGGCCTCCTGGTCGGCGGCTCCTGCGGCATGGCCGTCGTCGCGGCCCTGGAGGTCGCCCGGGAGCTCGGCCCCGACGACGTCGTCGTGGTGCTGCTGCCGGACTCGGGCCGCGGCTACATGTCCAAGATCTTCAGCGACGAGTGGATGGCCGGCCACGGCTTCCTGGAGGACACCTCCACCGCGACCGTCGCCGACGTCCTGCGCCACAAGGAGGGCGGCCTGCCCTCGCTCGTCCACATGCACCCGGACGAGACGGTCGGCCAGGCGATCGAGGTGCTGCGCGAGTACGGCGTCTCCCAGATGCCCATCGTGAAGCCCGGCGCCGGCCACCCCGACGTCATGGCGGCCGAGGTCGTCGGCTCGGTCGTCGAGCGCGAGCTGCTCGACCACCTCTTCACCAAGAAGGCCTCCCTGGAGGACCCGCTGGAGCACCACATGAGCGCGCCGCTGCCGCAGGTCGGCTCCGGCGAGCCGGTCGCCGACCTGATGAGCGTCCTCGGCGAGTCCGCCGACGCGGCGATCGTCCTGGTCGAGGGCAAGCCGACCGGTGTCGTGAGCCGTCAGGACCTGCTGGCCTTCCTGGCCAACGGCGGCGCGAAGTAGGCGGCCCGCCGGACGTGCGGCAGTTCGCGCAAACGGTACGAGGGCGACACGTACCCGCAGCACCCGCTTAACACGCGTCCGGCACAGTGGGGGTTGTCGGCGTCACGGACCTCCGGAGCGGCTCCCGGGCCTCCACAGACGCCACGGACGCGGCGACCGGCCCTGACCCGGGCCCGTGTCCCTCGCGGGGACCGCCGTCGTCCCGCCCCCCGGTGACGGGGGTGCGGCGGTCCCCGCGCCAAGACCTCGCACGACGCCCTCGGGCCCCCGTTCCCACGGGGGCCCGAGGGCGTTCCGGGCCCGGTCGCCGTCGCCGTCCGGTGCCGCCGGGCCCAGGCGCCGGGCACGCCGTCCGGCCCGCCCCCCAACACCACGCACGCGACGGCCCGTTCGCCGTGCGGGCGGCGCCCTTCGACCAGTAACCTCGGGGCACGGTAGTGGGGGAACGCGGACGGGACCGCTCCCCGGGCCGACGCGGCACACCCCGCCGACGCCCCTCGCCTCCCGGCAGGATCCCGACGGGAATCCCGGAAGGATCCCGACGGGGCTCCGGCGAAAGTCCGGCGGGATCCCGGCCGCCGGAGCGCCCCTCGGCCGTCATGCATATCCTTATGCAGGAGATTCGAGGGTGAATAAGGGGAAGGTGGCGGCATGAGCGACAGCCCGGCCGGCCGGCTGCAGGCGCTCTTCGAGGGGCACCGGCTGACGCCGACGCAGCGGCGGATCGCGCACTGCATGGTGCGCCGCGCCGCCGACGTGCCGTTCCTCTCCAGCGTCGAGCTCGCCGAGCTCGCCGGGGTGAGCCAGCCCTCCGTCACCCGCTTCGCCGTCGCCCTCGGCTTCGACGGCTACCCGGCGCTCCGCAAGCACCTGCGGGAGAGCATGCCCGCCGCCGCCGAGGAGGCCTCCGGCCACAACGAGTACCAGCAGGCCGTCCTCGCCGAGATCGAGAACCTCCGGCACCTCGCCGGACTCCTCGCCGACCCCGCACCCGTCGAGCGGGCCGGACGGCTCCTCGCCGGGTCCCGGCCGCTGCCCGTCCTCGGGCTGCGCGCCGCCTCCTCGCAGGCGCGGGGCTTCGCCTACTTCGCCGCCAAGGTGCACCCGGACGTCCGGCTCCTCGACGAGGGCGGCTCCATGCTCACCGACCGGATCGACGCGGTCGTACGGGCCGGGGCGACGGCCCTGCTCTGCTTCGCGCTGCCCCGGCACCCCCGGGAGGTCGTCGAGGCCCTGGAGTACGCCCGGGCCGCCGGGCTCGCGGTGGTCACCGTCGCCGAGTCGGCCTTCGCGCCCGTCGCCGCGCACAGCGACCTGCTGATCCCGGCCGCCGTCGGCACCGGGCTCGCCTTCGACACGGCCTGCGCGCCGATGCTCCTCGGCCGGGTCCTCCTGGAGGCCATGGCCGACGAACTCCCCGACGCGCAGGCGCGCCTGGAGGAGTTCGACACGAAGGCGGCGGCCCGGGGCCTGTTCGTCGAATAGGCCCCGCGCGCCGCTCCGGCTCAGACGTCCAGCTCGGCCTCGATCTTCTTCAGCTTGTGGCGGGCCATCGCCAGGTTGGCCCGCTCCTTGTCGAGCGCCAGGTAGAGGAAGAGGCCGTCGGTGCCGCGCCCCCTCAGCAGCCGGATCAGGTGGTACTGGGTGCCGAGGGTGATGAGGATGTCCTCGATGTCCTCCTTCAGGCCCAGCATCTCCATCGTCCGGAGCTTGGCCCGCACCACGTCGGTGTTGCCCGCCGCGGCCATGTTCAGGTCGAGCTCCTTGCCGCCGCCGATGGTGCCGAGCGCCATGCCGCTGGTGTAGTCGACGAGGGCCGCGCCGAGCGCGCCCTCGATCTGGGCCGCTTCCTTGAGGGAGGTCTCGGTGTTCGCCATGGTGTCGTTTCTTCCTTCTCGCTACTGATCGGACGGATTCAGTTCAGGTCTCTGCGTTCCAGCGCGCCGTCGACGAGTTCGCCTATCCGGGTGCTGGACCTGCGGGCCTCCAGATGGAGCCGCCCCACGTTGATCCGGGGTTCGGCGAGCAGCGTCAGGACGGCCGAGCCGCCCGCCGCGTACGTCGCCACATAGCCGTTCTCGCCGCGCACGAGCAGTTCGCGGAAGCGGCCCTGGCCGGTGGACTCGGCCAGTCGCTGTCCGACGCCGAGCGCCGCCGCGGTCAGCGCGGCCACGCTCTCGGCCTCGCCGTCCACCGTGTCGTGGGCGAGCACCAGGCCGTCGGCGCTGGCCGCCAGGGCCCCGGTGAGCTGCGGCAGTCGCGCGCGCAGCCGTCTCAGCTCGCCGAGGACCTCGGCTTCTGCCGTCATGAGCTGTCTCCTCTCGGCGCGCATGCGCAGGGCACGCCTCATCACAGGTGTGCCTCCAGGGCGTCACGGAGCCGGCGCAGCAGGGCGATGTCGGGATCGGCCACCGGCAGGGCGGCCGATAACGGGGGCGGTGGGGGGCCGGGGTCGGGTTCGGGGGCGAGCGGCGTCTCGACGAGTCCGGCCGCGGCGAGGCGCCGCACGTCGAGGAGCGTGTGGAAGGCGGGCCGGCCGAGCAGCCGGGCCAGCTCCGCCGGGGTCAGCTCCCCGTCGGCCGCGGCGAGCAGCGCGCGCTGGCGGGCGCCCACGGTCTGGCCGGGGGCGGCGGGGCGGGGCACGACCGGGGCGGTGTCCACGGCGGAGTACGGCCAGACGGCGTCGAGGAGTTCGCGGCGGCGCACGGTCTCGCGCTCCACGGCCTCGGCGGACACCGGCCGCACCGTCCCGAACCAGTGCCCGACCCCGTAGCGGAAGCGGGTCGGGCCGCTGGTGGGGGAGAGGGCGAAGAAGGCGGCGTCGAAGACGGCGCCGAGGTGGCAGATCTCCAGCTCGCCGTCGTGCAGCCGGCCGCTGTCGACGAGGAAGCGGCCGACCGCGCGGTGCGCCCCGGCCCGGTCGACGGCCTCGTCCCAGCCCTCGCGGGGCAGCCGGCCGCCGGTGGTGAGGAGGACGTCGACGCCGGGGGCGGCGGGGGACTCGGCGTGCACGACCCGGCCCTCGACGAGGTAGAGGGTGCCGTGGTCGCGCAGCAGGGCGCCGGTGGCCTTCTCGGCCGCGAGCCGGACCAGCATCGGGGAGACGGCCGCGCGGCTCATCCGAGGACCAGCCGTTCGGCGAGGTCGCGCAGGCGCAACCGGGCGAGGGCGAGGTTTCCGGCGTCGCGGTCGAGCCAGAGATGGAGGAAGACGCTGCTGTCGAAGGCGGTCTGGACGAAGCGGAGGACGTGATAGCCGGAGCGGGTGGTGACGATCAGGTCCTCGACGGGCGGGCCCTCGCTGTCCCCCTCCGTCGTGAAAGAGTCGAACTCGGCGGCGGAGCGGGCGATTTCGGCGGTCTCGGCGGCTGTGGTCTCGTGGTCGCCGACCGGCGAGGCACCCGCCGTCCCGAGAGCGAGGCCGCTGGTCCAGTCGACCAGGGAGGCGCCCCGGGCCCCCGGCAGGGCCATGGCCTCCAGAAGGCACTCGTCGATTCCGGGCACGCGGATTCCCCTCCCGATGCGGCGTGCGAACGTGCGGCAGTGACGGTGACGCTACTGAACGTTCGCGTCCGGGGGAGGCGTTCTGGCATTTTCCATCGGAACATGCCGCTGTATGACGAGAATTGATCCGGACCAGTCCGGATCAGCCGCGTGACTCCACGGTCCGCGCGATGTCGGCCAGGTCCTTCGTGAGCGCCTTCGCGACCGCCTTCGCCCCGAAGCGGGCGAGCAGCCGGGCGGCGAACCCCGCGCTCCGGCCGCCGGCGGGCCGGGCGGAGAAGGCCATCCGCAGCGTGGTGGCCCCGGCGCCGTCGGGCGTCAGGGTGAGCTCGGAGACGTAGTGCATGCCGTGCGAGTCGGCCACCGTGACGTAGCGGTCGGGCGGCTCGCACTCGGTCACGGTCATCTCCTCCGTCGCCTCCTTGCCCAGCATCCGCCGGGTCTCGCGCCAGCGCGTGCCGACGGCGAAGCCGCCCTCGGTGAGCACCTCCACCCGGTCGACGCCGGAGAGGACCCGGGGCATGTCCCGCAGGTCGGTGATCGCCTCCCAGACCCGCCCGGGGGAGGCGTCGACCCGGCGCTCGACCACGACGGAGGTGGTGTCCGTACCCGTTCCAGTCATGGCTTCATCGAAACCGGGCCGCCGCGCCCGCGCTACCGGAACGCCCCGGAGAGCTGCCCGACCAGCGCGTCCGCCCGGGCCCCGCCCGCCTCGGCGACGATCTCGTCGAGCGTCTGCGCCCCGCGCACGGCCGTGAAGGACACCGCCCCGTCCCCGTCCACCGTGAAGCCGTGGACCGCGGGCCGGGGCAGGCTGTTGTACGCGTAGTGGTGGGCGAAGTAGTACGCGCCGGTGTCCGGCACCGCCACCACGTCCCCGGGGCGCAGCAGCGGCAGCTCCCGGCCCGTGGCGAGCAGGTCCCCGGCGAAGCAGGCGGGGCCCGCCACGTCCTGGACGGTGAGGTCCCCGGTGCGGGGCCGTCCCTCGGCGTCGTACGCGAGGACGCGCAGCGGCCAGGAGCCGGGGGCGTAGACCGTGCGGGTGGCCAGCTGCACGCCCGCGTGGGTGACGGCGATCGGGCGGCCGCCGGAGGTCTTGGTGTACTCCACCCGGGCGAGGACCGTGCCGTGCTTGGCCAGCAGGGAGCGTCCGAACTCGGTGACGAGCCCGTAGCGGCCGTCGAGGAGCCCGGGGACGGTGGCGGCGAGCAGCCGGGCGTACTCCGCGTAGGTCGGCGTCTCCTCGTCGGAGGAGAAGTTCACCGGCAGGCCGCCGCCGATGTCGACGGTGTCGATCTGCTGCCGTCCGGCCTCCCGGTTGATCTCCTCGGCGAGCGCGTAGGTCTCCCCGACGCCCTCGGCCATCAGCGCGAGGGGGACGCCCTGGGAGCCGGTGTGGGTGTGCAGCCGGGTCAGCCAGGGCCGCTCCAGGAAGGCCCGCACGACGGCCTTGCGGGCGCCCTCGTCGCGGAGCGCCACGCCGAACTTGGAGGTGGCGGTCGCGGTCGAGAGCGCGCCGATGGAACCGGCTCCGACCTGCGGGTTCACCCGGAGTCCGAGCGGTGAGGCGGTGGGCGCGGCGGCGACGAGCGCGTCCAGGCGGGCCAGCTCCTGGAGGTTGTCGGCGTTCACGGCGATCCCGAGCGCGAGGGCCTGGCGGAGCTCGGCGGGGGTCTTGGCGGGGGAGTCGAGGACCGTGCGGGCGGGCGGGATCCCCGCGGCCCGGGCGAGGGCCAGCTCGCCGGGGCTCGCGACCTCGACGCCGAGCCCCGCCTCGTGCAGGAGGCGCAGGACGGGGACGAGCGGGGTGGCCTTCACGGCGAAGGCGTGCAGCACGGGCGCGTCGGTGACCGCGGCGAAAGCGCTGGTCAGGGCGGCGGCGGAGGCGTGGACGCCGGCCGTGTCGAGCAGGGCGACGACGGGTTCGGCGGGGGAGAGGAGTCCTTGATCGACGGTGGCTCGGACGGCGAGATCGCGACGGGAGGAGGCCATGCGGCCCATCCTCGTCCATGGCGTGGCCGGGACGCCCTGTTGACTACAACTATTCAGGAAGACAAGATGTGAATATCTGAACGACATTCGAGGAGGCACCGCCATGTCAGGACCCCGCCCCGTGCGAGCAGCCCGCGGTACGGAACTGAGCGCCCTGGGATGGCAGCAGGAAGCCGCCCTCCGGATGCTCCAGAACAACCTCGACCCCGAGGTCGCCGAGCACCCCGACAAGCTCGTCGTCTACGGCGGCACCGGCAAGGCCGCCCGCGACTGGCGCTCCTTCGACGCCATGGTCCGCACCCTGCGCACCCTCAAGCAGGACGAGACGATGCTCGTCCAGTCCGGCCGCCCCGTCGGCGTCATGCAGACCCACGAGTGGGCCCCGCGCGTCCTCCTCGCCAACTCCAACCTGGTCGGCGACTGGGCCAACTGGGAGGAGTTCCGCCGCCTGGAGCAGCTCGGCCTCACCATGTACGGCCAGATGACCGCCGGCTCCTGGATCTACATCGGCACCCAGGGCATCCTCCAGGGCACCTACGAGACCTTCGCCGCCGTCGCCGCCAAGAAGTTCGGCGGCACCCTGGCCGGCACCATCACCCTCACCGCCGGCCTCGGCGGCATGGGCGGCGCCCAGCCCCTCGCCGTGACCATGAACGACGGCGTCGCGATCTGCGTCGACGTCGACCCGCGCGCCATCGAGCGCCGCATCGAGCACCGCTACCTGGACGTCAAGGCCGACGACCTCGCCCACGCCCTCCAGCTCGCCGTCGAGGCCCGCGACGCCCGCCGCCCGCTCTCCATCGGCCTCCTCGGCAACGCCGCCGAGCTGCTCCCGCGGATGCTCGCCGAGGGCGCCCCGATCGACATCGTGACCGACCAGACCTCCGCCCACGACCCGCTCGCGTACCTCCCCGTCGGCGTCGCCTTCGAGGACATGGCCGACGCCGCCGCGAAGGACCCGGCCGGCTTCACCCAGCGCTCCCGCGAGTCCATGGCCAAGCACGTCGAGGCCATGGTCGGCTTCATGGACGCCGGCGCCGAGGTCTTCGACTACGGCAACTCGATCCGGGGCGAGGCCCAGCTGGCCGGCTACGACCGCGCCTTCGCCTTCCCCGGCTTCGTCCCCGCCTACATCCGCCCGCTGTTCTGCGAGGGCAAGGGCCCCTTCCGCTGGGCCGCCCTCTCCGGCGAGGCCTCGGACATCCACAAGACCGACAAGGCGATCCTCGACCTCTTCCCGGAGAACGAGTCCCTGCACCGCTGGATCAAGATGGCCGGCGAGCGCGTCCACTTCCAGGGCCTGCCCGCCCGCATCTGCTGGCTCGGCCAGGGCGAGCGCGACAAGGCGGGCGACATGTTCAACGACATGGTCGCCGACGGCACCCTCGCCGCGCCCCTCGCGATCGGCCGTGACCACCTCGACTGCGGCTCGGTGGCCTCCCCGTACCGCGAGACCGAGGCCATGCTCGACGGCTCCGACGCCATCGCGGACTGGCCGCTGCTGAACGCCATGGTCAACGTCGCCTCCGGCGCCTCCTGGGTCTCCCTCCACCACGGCGGCGGCGTCGGCATGGGCCGCTCGATCCACGCAGGCCAGGTCTCCGTCGCGGACGGCACGAAGCTCGCGGGCGAGAAGATCCGCCGCGTGCTCACCAACGACCCCGGCATGGGCGTCATCCGCCACGTCGACGCGGGCTACGACATCGCCGAGCGCGTCGCCGACGAGAAGGGCGTCCGCGTCCCGATGCGCGAGGGCGACCAGGCCGCCGAGGGTGACTCCGCGTGAGTGCCACCTTCCACGCCATGTGGCGGTCGTTGCGGCCCATCGGCCGCGACGCCGCCTCCGGCGGCTACCGCCGCTACGCCTGGACCGGGGCCGACGCCGACTGCCGGCTGTGGTTCCGGATGCAGGCCGAGGCCCGCCGCCTGGACGTCGAGACCGACCGCAACGGCAACCAGTGGGCCTGGCTCGGCGACCCCACCGCGGGCGACGCCGTCGTCACCGGCTCCCACCTGGACTCCGTCCCCGACGGCGGCGCCTTCGACGGCCCCCTCGGCGTCGTGTCCGCCTTCGCCGCCCTCGACGAGCTCCGCGCCCGCGGCGCCTCCTTCCGGCGGCCCCTCGCCATCGTCAACTTCGGCGACGAGGAGGGAGCCCGCTTCGGCCTGGCCTGCGTCGGCTCCCGCCTCACCGCCGGACGGCTGACGAAGGAAGCCGCGTACGAGCTCCGCGACGCCGACGGGATCACCCTCCCGCGGGCCATGGAGGCCGCCGGGTACGACCCGGAGACGATCGGCCCCGACCCCGAGCGGCTCGCCCGCATCGGCGCGTTCGTCGAGCTCCACGTCGAGCAGGGCCGCGCCCTGGACCTCTCCGGGGACGCCGTCGGCATCGCCTCCGCCATCTGGCCGCACGGCCGCTGGCGGTACGACTTCGCCGGCGAGGCCAACCACGCGGGTACCACCCGGCTCGTCGACCGCCGCGACCCGATGCTCACCTACGCCGAGACCGTCCTCGCCGCCCGCCGCGAGGCCGAACTCGCGGGCGCCGTCGCCACCTTCGGCAAGATCGCGGTCGAGCCCAACGGCGTCAACGCCATCCCGTCCATGGTCCGCGGCTGGCTCGACGCCCGCGCCGCCGACCAGGGCTCCCTGGACAAGGTCGTCGCGGGGGTCGAGACGGCGGCGCGCGAGTACGCCGAGCGCCACGGCATCGACCTCGCCGTCGTCCAGGAGTCCTACACCCCGGTCGTCGACTTCTCGCACGCCCTGCGCGACGAGCTCTCCCGGATCCTCGGCACCTCGGGCGAGGTCCCGGTCCTCGGCACCGGAGCGGGACACGACGCGGGCATCCTGTCCGAGTCGATCCCGACCGCCATGCTGTTCGTACGCAACCCCACCGGGGTCTCGCACTCCCCGGCCGAGACCGCGGCCGAGGACGACTGCGTGGCCGGGGTCCTCGCACTCGCCGACGTACTGGAGGAGCTGGCGTGCCGCTGACGACGTACTGGCTGGAACACGCCTGGCTCGACACGAACGTCGAGCCGGGCACGGCCCTCGACGTGTCCGCCGACGGCCGCATCGTGGCCGTCCGCACCGGGGTGGAGACGCCCCCGCCGGGCGCCGTCGTCCTGCGCGGCCTGACGATCCCCGGACTCGCCAACGCCCACTCGCACGCCTTCCACCGCGCGCTGCGCGGCACCGTCCAGGTCGGCTCCGGCACCTTCTGGACCTGGCGCGAGATCATGTACACCGTCGCCCAGCGCCTCACCCCCGACAGCTACTTCACCCTCGCCCGCGCGGTGTACGCCGAGATGGCGCTCGCGGGCGTCACCGCCGTCGGCGAGTTCCACTACCTGCACCACGCGCCCGGCGGCGACCGCTACGACGACCCCAACGCCATGGGCGAGGCGCTGATCGCGGCGGCCGGCGAGGCGGGCATCCGCATCACCCTCCTCGACACCGCGTACCTCTCCTCCGGCTTCGGCGCCGCGCCCGAGCGGCACCAGCTCCGCTTCACCGACGGCACCGCCGAGCGGTGGGCCGAGCGCGTCTCGGCGCTCAAGGAGAGCGACACCGTACGGATCGGCGCCGCGATCCACTCCGTCCGCGCCGTCCCCGCCGACCAGCTGTCCACCGTGGCCCGCTGGGCCCAGGACCGTCAGGCCCCGCTGCACGTCCACCTCTCCGAGCAGACCGCGGAGAACGAGGCCTGCCTCGCGGCCCACGGCATGACCCCGACGCGGCTCCTCGCGGAGCACGGCGTCCTCGGCCCGCGCACCACGGGCGTCCACAACACCCACCTGACGGACGAGGACATCGCGCTCATCGGCGGGTCCGCCACCGGCACCTGCATGTGCCCGACGACCGAACGGGACCTCGCGGACGGCATCGGCCCCGCCGTCGCCCTCCAGCGCGCCGGCTCGCCGCTCTCCCTGGGCAGCGACAGCCACGCCGTCGTCGACCTCCTCGAAGAGGCGCGGGCGATGGAGCTGAACGAGCGCCTGCGGACCCGCACCCGGGGCCACTGGACGGCCGCCGCGCTCCTGCGCGCGGCCACCGCCGACGGCCACGCGGCCCTCGGCCGGCCCGACGCGGGCGTCCTGGAGCCGGGCGCCCCGGCCGACTTCGCCACGATCACCCTGGACTCGGTCCGCACCGCGGGCCCGGCGGCGCGCCTGGGAGCGGAGACGGCGGTCTTCGCGGCGACGGCGGCGGACGTGCGCCACGTGGTGGTGGGCGGCCGGACCGTCGTGCGGGACGGCGCCCACGTCTCCGTACCGGACACCGGCGAGGCGCTCGCGACCGCGATCGCCGCGCTCAGAAGCTGAGCCGCACCCGCCCGCACCGCCCGCCCCTCCACGGAAGAGCACCATGACGACGACGCTCATCACGAACATCGGCAGCCTGGTCACCAACGACCCCGGCCTCGGCGCGGGACCCCTCGGCCTGATCACGGACGCCGCCCTCGTCCTGGATGGCGGCACGGTCGCCTGGGCGGGCCCCGCCGCCCAGGCCCCGGCCGCCGACACCGCCACCGACGCAGCCGGACGGGCCGTCGTCCCCGGCTTCGTCGACTCCCACTCCCACCTCGTCTTCGCGGGCGACCGCACCGCCGAGTTCAACGCCCGCATGTCGGGGCAGCCCTACCGGGCGGGCGGCATCCGCACGACCGTCGCCGCGACGCGCGCGGCGAGCGACGCCGAGCTGTCCGCCAACGTCGCCCGCTACATGTGGGAGGCGCTGCGCCAGGGCACCACCACCTTCGAGACCAAGTCCGGCTACGGCCTCACCGTCGAGGACGAGGCCCGCGCCCTGCGCATCGCCGCCGAGCACACCGACGAGGTCACCTACCTCGGCGCGCACATCGTCTCCCCGGACTACGCCGACGACCCCGCCGGATACGTGGACCTGGTCACCGGCCCGATGCTGGACGCCTGTGCCCCGTACGCCCGCTGGGTCGACGTCTTCTGCGAGAAGGGCGCCTTCGACGGCGACCAGGCCCGCGCGATCCTGACGGCCGGCCAGGCGAAGGGCCTCCAGGCCCGGGTCCACGCCAACCAGCTCTCGTACGGCCCCGGCGTCCAGCTCGCCGTCGAACTGGACGCGGCGAGCGCCGACCACTGCACCCACCTCACCGACGCCGACGTCGACGCCCTCGCGCAGGGAAACACGGTCGCGACCCTGCTGCCCGGCGCCGAGTTCTCCACCCGGGCCACCTGGCCGGACGCCCGCAGGCTGATCGACGCGGGCGTCACCGTCGCCCTGTCCACGGACTGCAACCCGGGCTCCTCGTTCACCTCCTCGATGTCCTTCTGCGTCGCCCTCGCCGTCCGCGACATGCTGATGACCCCGGACGAGGCCCTCTGGTCCGCCACCGCGGGCGGCGCCGCCGCCCTGCGCCGCACCGACGTGGGCCGCCTGAGCACCGGCGCCCGCGCCGACCTCGTCGTCCTGGACGCGCCCTCGCACGTCCACCTGGCCTACCGCCCCGGCGTCCCCCTGATCGCCGAGGTCTGGCGCAAGGGCGTACGGGTGGTCTGAGGGACCCTCAGCTCCCGGGGAGAGCGAGCGGCGCGTCCCGTAGCGTGGCGGGATGCCCACGCCGCCCGACGCGCTCGACCGCGCGCTGCACGCCCCCTCCGACCCGCCGCTCGCCCCGCTCCCGCCGGCCGTCGCGGACCTCCTGCGGCGTCTCGGCGCCCCGCCCCGGCTCGCCGCCCACCTGCGCGCGGTCCACGACGTGGCCCGCCGGCTGGTCGCCTGGGCGGAGGACCGCCATCCCGGCCTCGGAATCGACCGGGAGGCGGTCCTCTTCGGGGCGGCGACCCACGACATCGGCAAGGCCGCGCACCCCGACGAGCTCTCCGGCCCCGGCTCCCGTCACGAGGAGGCCGGCAGCGTGCTCCTGGCGGCCCACGGCTTCCCGCCCGGGTGGGCACGCTTCGCGGCCACCCACGCCACCTGGACGGCCCCCGGAGTGACCCTGGAGGACCTCCTGGTGAGCACGGCGGACAAGGTGTGGAAGAACAAGCGGGTCCCCGAGCTGGAGGACCTGGTCCTCGCCCGGATCACGGAGGCGACCGGCCGGCCGCGGTGGGAGGAGTTCCTCGCCCTCGACGAGCTGCTCGAAGGCCTCGGCGCCGGGGCCGACGCGCGGCTCGCCTTCCAGGCGTCGTTCCCCGTCGCCCCCGTCAGCCCCGGTGGCCCAGGACGTTGACCACGCGGCCGTCCGGGTCCCGGGCGAAGAAGCGCCGGACGCCCCAGGGCTCGTCGGTCAGGGGGTGGACGATCTCCGCGCCGGACGCGCGGACCGTCTCGTACGCCGCGTCGACGTCCTCGACCTCCACGCTCAGGTCGGGGACGACGGGGGCCGTGAGGTCCTCGGACATCAGGCTGATCTGGGCGGTCGGGGCGGACGGGGAGGCGAGGGTGGTGATCCAGCCGTGGTTCATGACCTCCTCGAAGCCGAGCAGGCCGTAGAAGGCGCGGTTCTCGGCCGGGGCGTCGGTCCGGAGATTGGCGACGGCGCGGCGGACGTTCATCGGGTTGCGTGACTCCATGCCCCCACCTTGCCCGGTACGGGCCGGCGGAACGCGTGCACGACCTCGATCTCGCCGACGATGTGCGCGTTGAACGCGTCCAGCTCCTCGGCCGGCACCCACAGCTCCAGGATCGTGCGCCCGCCCGCCTGCCGGACCGGGTACCTGCGGAGGAACTCCGTGTCGACCTCGAAGCGGGTGACGTACCCGGCGCCGTCGTGCTTCACGTTCCAGTCGCGCGCGATCCGCACCGCGTACTCCTCGTCGAGGACCGGGTAGAAGATCGGCTGCTCCGGCAGCCGGGGCGGCCAGGCGCGCCATCCCGACTCCCGGACGAGCTCCAGCTCGGCGGGGCCGGTGGGGCGCCACAGGGTCGTCGTCGTGCGGGTGCCGCTGGTCATCACGAGGCGCTCTCCGCCGGGGAGGCCACCGGTGCGGCCCCTGGGGGAACGGACGGTAGCGGCGGCGGCACCGAGGCGGCCACCGGGTTTCGGGGCGCGGCACACGGAAGGGCCCGCCCACGGTCGGCAGAGCGTGGACGGGCCCGGGGAGTCTCCGGCGGCGCGGGGCGCCGGCCGGGGTCACTCCTCCAGCGTCAGCCCCCGGCGCAGTCGGCCGAGGGTGCGGGTGAGCAGCCGGGAGACGTGCATCTGCGAGATGCCGAGTTCCGCGCCGATCTCCGACTGGGTCAGGCCGGTGACGAAGCGCAGGGAGAGGATCAGGCGCTCGCGGGAGGGCAGCGAGGCGATCATCGGCTTGAGGGAGGCGATGTACTCGATCCCGGTGAGTCCGTGGTCCTCGTAGCCGAGGCGGTCGGCGAGCGTGGCCTCGCCGCCGGCGCCGTCCTCCTCGTCGGGCTGGGCGTCGAGGGAGGTCGCGGTGTAGGCGTTGCTCGCGGCCATGCCCTCGACGACCTCCTCCGGCGCGATGCCGAGCTCCTCGGCGAGTTCGGCGACGGTCGGGGCGCGGTCGAGGCGCTGGGCGAGCGCGTCACCGGCCCGGGCGAGGTCGAGCCGGAGCTCCTGGAGCCTGCGGGGCACGTGGACGGACCACGAGGTGTCGCGGAAGAAGCGCTTGATCTCGCCGATGATCGTCGGCATCGCGAAGGTCGGGAACTCGACGCCTCGGGAGAGTTCGAAGCGGTCGATCGCCTTGATGAGGCCGATGGTGCCGACCTGGACGATGTCCTCCATCGGTTCGCTGCGGGTGCCGAACCGGGCGGCGGCGAAGCGGACCAGGGCGAGGTTGAGTTCGACGAGCGTGTTGCGGACGTACGCGTGCTCGTGCGTGCCCTCCTCCAGCTCGGAGAGCCGGGCGAAGAGCTCCTTCGACAGCGCGCGGGCGTCGACCGGTCCGATCCGGTCGAGCGGCGTGTCGTGCAGTCGGTCGGGCAGGTCGACGACAGGGGGGTGGGGGAGTGCTGCCGACGGCGCGTCGGGGGTACGCGGGGCGTCGAGCCGGGGTGACATGGGTCTCCTTCGGGTGCTTCTCGCTGCGGTTTGCGGCGCCTCCAAAGCCGGTCGGTCGGACGTTCTCTTCTAGGCCTACCGGTTTCACCCCGATGGTTGCAAGTGGCAATAATCCGTTTCGTGTCGGTTTGTGGACCCCCTCATGTGCATCGAAGGGGTCCCCACTTGTAGTGTTCGGGGGCACGTCAGTCGGCACCGCGAGAGCGAGAAGAGGCAAGGCCATGGACCGCGAACACATCGGCAGCGCGCAGCCCGCGCGCCTGCGGGTCGAGGTGCGGGACGTGGCCGGGAGCGCCCTCCTCACGCCCGCGGGTGAGCTCGATCACCACACCGCGGAAATCCTGCGCACTCCGCTGGACGCCGCCCTCGACGCGGGCACGGCGCGGCTGGTCGTCGACTGCTCCGGCCTGGAGTTCTGCGACTCGACCGGGCTCAACGTGCTCCTGGGCGCCCGGCTGCGGGCGGACGCCGCCGGCGGCGGTGTCCATCTGGTGGGGATGCGGCCCGCGGTGGCCCGGGTGTTCCACATCACGGGCGCGGACGCCGTCTTCACCGTCCACGCCTCGCTCGACACGGCGCTCCCCGGCTGAGACCGACGTCATACACCCCGCGGCTCCGCCCGCACGTCCTGTCCCTCTGTCCTGTCGATCGGTGAGGTGAAGCGTTGATGGACCAGGCTTCCGACGTCCGTACGCTCGCCCTCGGAGAGGCCAGCGGCACGGTGCCGCTCGCGCGCGACTTCACGCGGTCCGCCCTCCACGAGTGGGGCTGGCTGCCGGCCGCCACCGCCGACCGCAGGGCCGCCGCCGAGGACGTCCTGCTCGTCGTCTCCGAGCTCGTCACCAACGCCTGCCTGCACGCCGAGGGCGCCGAGCGGCTGCGCGTCCTGCGCACGCCCACCACGCTGCGCCTCGAAGTCACCGACCGCGGCGCCGGCCAGCCCGCGCCGCGCACCCCCCACCGCTCCGGACGCCCGGGCGGACACGGCATGTTCATCGTGCAGCGGCTCTGCCTCGACTGGGGCATCGACCGCACCCCCGGGGCCCCGGGCAAGACCGTCTGGGCCGAACTGGCCGCACCGGCATAGGACCTTCACAAGTCCACTGGCTCCCCTGCCTTCCCTCCGCAAGGTCTCGGGCGTACCTTGACGCCCAATCTGAAAGACCGTCAGTTATGTCGCGGTGAGGGGTGCTCGGGGTGTCCAAGGTGCCGAACCGGAGGAGAACGACCGCCGCGCTCACGGCCGCGGTCGCGGTGGCGGGCGCGGCCGTACTGGCCGGCGCACCGGCCGCCCAGGCGGCCGTCGTCGACGTGAACTACGCCTGCGAGACGAAGATCGGGCCCAAGAGCGCCGTCTCGCCCGTCGACATCAAGGCCGTCAGGAGCGGCAGCGGCTACACGATCACCATGTCGTTCGAGAAGGGCGTCTCCGACAGCCCGGTGGAGCTCCCCAAGGGCGTCATGACCCCCCGCGCCGAGCTCGTCCTCGGCGGCGACGCGAGCGGCCGGGTCAAGGTCACCGGGAAGCCGAACACGGCCGCCATCCCGCCCGACACCCCCATCAGCATCGGCACGCTGACCGGCACGTTCACCCCGAAGAAGAACGGCAAGGTCACCTTCACGGCGGGCGTCCTCACCGTGCACGCCCTCGGCATGGACGCGGCCGTCTGCACCCCGAAGAACAACCCCAAGCCCTCGCTGGAGCTCCAGGTCACGGGCGTCTCGGGCGGCTCCGACGCGCCCCCGCCCGCCGCCGACGACGGCGGCTCCGGCGGCGGCTCCGGCGACGAGCAGCTCCCCAAGACCGGGCCGCTCGACTCCGCCGTGGCGCTCGGCACCCTCGGCGGCACCGTCCTGCTGACCGGCGCCGCCGGAGTCCTCTGGCTCACGCGGCGCACGGCTCGCTGATGCGGACGGCGGACCGCCCGGGCGCGCGCGGGACGGCATCCCCCGCCCGGCGCGGACGGCGCCGGGCGGCCCGCTCCGGGCTCCTGGCCGCCGCGACGGCCCTCCTCGGCGCGGTCGCGGCGGCGCCCCCCGCCGCCGGACGCGACGGGACGGCCGCGCACGCCGCCGGACGCGACGGGACGGCCGCCCCCGCCGCCGCCCGCGACTGGACGGCCGCACCCGCCGCCGGACGGCCGTACGCCTATCTGGAGGGCCCGGCCGGCAGCGTCCTCCAGGACACCCTCTCCGTCACCAACCCCGGCACCGCCCCGCTCACCGTCCGCCTCTCCGGGCAGGGCGCCCCGGTGTCCTTCGCCGCGCCGACCGTGACCGTGCCCGCCAGGACCCGGGCCGACGTGCCCTTCGCCGTGACCGTCACCGCGGACACCCCGCCCGGCGACCACCGCGGCACCGTCCGGGCCGCGGCGGCCGGCCGGGAGGTCCGCGTCGACCTGCGGCTGCGGGTCAGCGGACCGCGCCTCGCCGCGCTCACCGTCGAGGACGTGCGCGTCGACGCCGCCACCGGCGCCCTCCGCTACACCCTGGTCAACCGGGGCAGCACGGTCCTCGCCCCGCACCTCGCCGTCCGCGCC
Organism: Streptomyces sp. NPDC002232; assembly: GCF_042890295.1. Taxonomy (NCBI): domain Bacteria; kingdom Bacillati; phylum Actinomycetota; class Actinomycetes; order Kitasatosporales; family Streptomycetaceae; genus Streptomyces; species Streptomyces sp. NPDC002232. The sequence goes on from NZ_JBIARV010000008.1 coordinate 331,424, forward strand.
GAGGGCCTCCTCGGCACCGTCCTCGACCGGCCGGCCCGCGCCCTCCCGCTCACCCTGCGCCCCGGCGAGCGGGTCACCAGGACCGAACCCTGGCCCGACCCGCCCGCCCTCGACTCCGTCACCGTCCGGCTGACGGCCACCGCACCGGGCGCCGCCCCCGCCACCGCCCGCGCCGAGGCCGCCTTCGCCTCGGGCCCCGCGCTCACCGGCGCCGCCGGGCTGCTCCTGGCGGCCGCGGGCGCCGCCGGGTGGACGGCGCGGCGGCGGACCGCGTCCCGTACCCAGCGAGCCCCGGCGGGAGCGACACCATGAGGACGATCCGTACGGCCGCCGCCCTCCTCGCCGCCCTCGCCCTCGTCCTGCTGCCCACCGCCCCCGCGGCCACGGCCGCGCCGGGGCCCGTGGTCGAGCTGTCGAAGACCGAGGGCGGCAAGGGCGGGGAGATCACCGTCAGCGGCAGCGGCTGGAAACCCGGCGCGCTGCTCATGCTCCTGATCTGCGGTCAGGGCGCCCCCGGCAAGGGCGTCATCGGCGGCACCAACTCCTGCGCCAACCCCGAGGGCCGCGCGGCGACCGTCGACCGCAGGGGGGCCTTCAGCGCGAAACTGCCCGTCACCGAACCGCCCAAGCCCTGCCCGTGCGTGGTGCACGTCGCCGGGGTCACCGGGCAGCAGGACGCCGTCGACAAGGCGTTCACGGTCGCCGGGCACCCCACCGCCCCGCTCCCGGATGCCTCCGGCGACGGCCGCCTCGCCGTCCTCGCCGCCGTCCGGCTCGACGGCTCCAGCGGCGTGCTCGTCTGGTTCGGGGCGCCCGCGCGCCGCGAGGTCGTCTTCACCGTCGGCAACCTCGGCCCGACCGCCGTCAAGGACCCCGTCTTCCGGGTCGGCACCAGCCACGGCGTCTTCGCGCCCCAGTACGAGGAACGCCCCTGGCGCGGCACGATCGAGCCCGGCAGGAAGGCCCTGATCCGCCTGCCCGCCGAGCTCACGGCCGGCGCGCACGGCGACTACCAGGTCTCCGTGACGTACGCGGGCAAGGTCCTCGTCGAGCAGCCGTGGGGGGTCGGCAGGCCCTGGGGCGTGACGCTCTTCTGGATGCTCCTCGCCGTCGTGGTGCCGGCCGCGCTCTTCCGGATCGGCATGGCCGTGGTCGACCGCGCGCGGCCCTCGTCCGGACCCGGCCGGGCGCGCGCCCCCAGGACCCGGCCGGTGCCGCGCCCGCGTCGGCGCGCCCCCGCCCGTACACCCGCTTCCGCCCCCGCTCCGGGGGACGGCGAGACGACCGCGGCCCTGCCGTGGTTCAGCCCTGACTCCGCACCGTCAGCGCCAGAGAGCAGCAGCCCGACGACGAAGGGACATGCGTGAGTACGCAACGGAGGATGAGCGCGGCCGGGGTCGCGCTGATGCTCGGCGGCGCGGGGATCCTGTATGCCGCCGGCCCCGCCCAGGCCGCCGAGATCAGTTACGCGACGGAGTGCGTCCCGCCGCCGATCTCGGGCCTTCCGCCCGTGCAGGGCACGACGAAGGTGCTGATCACCGCACCCGCGGAGGCCAAGGTCGGCGACGAGGTCGAGATCGTCTGGAAGACGGTCCAGGCCGCCTCGAAGAACCCCGACGTGCTCGACCTCGGCCAGGACACGGTGAAGCCGACCGGCACCCTCACCGTGGGCGGCGCGGGGAGCGGGACCGTCGCGATGGAGGGGCCGCGGCAGAACCCGCCGATCCCCAAGAACAGCCCGATGGTCCTTCCGGAGATGAAGGGGAAGCTGAAGCTGGACAAGGCGGGCGAGGTCACGCTGACGCCCGGCAAGTACACGATCAACGTCTCCAAGCCCCTGTCCACGGACACCAAGTGTTCCCCGAAGGCGATGGTGCCGGCCGGCGCGACGATCAAGGTCACGGACGGGGGAGGGGGGACGACCTCGGGCGGCTCGACGACCTCCGGCGGGACCACGTCCGGCGGCGGTACGGCCTCGGGCGGGACGACCACGGGCGGTTCGACGACCTCCGGCGGGACGACCACGTCCGGTGGCGGTACGACTTCCGGCGGTACGACGACCACGGCGGGCGGCACCACGGCCTCGGGCGGCACCACGTCCGGCGGCACCACCGCGTCCGGCGGATCCTCCGGCTCCGGCGGTACGGGTTCCACCGGCGGAAGCTCCGGCGGCACCGGCGGCGGACCGACCGACTTCCCCGGCAAGGAGGTCGCCGTCGCCTTCGCCTGCACGAGCCCCGGCCCCCCGGCGATCGACTCCAAGGTCACGATCAACGCGAAGAGGAACGGCGAGGTCTACGACCTGACGGTCAAGACCGCCAAGGGCGTCATGAAGAGCCCGGCCGCCCTGCCGGCGGGGGCCCTGAAGCCCTCCATGGCGGTGACGGTCGGAGGGGCCGACAAGGGCACGGTGACGGTCACCGGCGCGGCCAACCCCGAGGCCCTCGCCATGGACGCCCCGGTCAGCCTGGAGGACATGAAGGGCACCTACCGGCCCGGCGCGACCGGTACCTCCACGCTCAGCCCCGGCACGCTCACCATCAAGGTCAGCCTCGGCTCCGTGAAGATGGAGATCCCCTGCAAGGTCAAGAACGCCGTGAAGGCCTCCCTCGAACTGGACACCAGCAAGCAGGACGGCGGTGTCTCCGGCGGCGGTGACGACGGCGGCACGGCCGCGGCCGCCGGGTCGGGCTCCGGCTCCGCCGGCACCGACGGCGGGAGCCTCGCCCACACCGGCGGCGGGAACGACGGCGCCCTGCGCGCCCTCGCCCTCGTCGCGGGCACGGTGATCCTGGTCGGCGGCGCGGTCTTCACCTTCACCCCCTGGGCCCGGCTCAGGCGCTGAGGGAACGGCCGAAGGCCGCCGCACCGGAGCGGTGCGGCGGCCTTCGGCCGTACAAGCGGGGCGGGTCAGTGGACGCTGCCCATGAGGCCCTGGACCTTCTTGCGGTACATGTAGATCGCGAAGCCCGCGAGGACGGCCAGGGCGGCCTGCATCGCGATGATCCCCGTCCCGTTCAGGTCCACACCGGCCAGCGACAGCAGACCCGTGGTGCAGTCACCGGCGGTGACGGCGAGGAACCAGACGCCCATCATCTGCGAGGCGTACTTCTGCGGTGCCATCTTCGTGGTGACGGAGAGGCCGACCGGGGAGAGGCACAGCTCACCGATGGTCTGGATCATGTAGATCGTGACCAGCCACATCGGGGAGACCTTGGTGCCGTCGCCCGCCATGTTCATCGGGACGATGAAGACGAAGAAGGACGCGCCGACCAGGACGAGACCCATCGCGAACTTCACGACGGTGTTCGGCTCCTGGTTCTTGCGGGCCAGCCACAGCCACAGCCAGGCGAAGACCGGGGCCAGCGCCATGACGAAGAGCGGGTTCAGCGACTGGTACCAGGTGGCCGGGAAGCCGAAGCCGAAGACCGTGGACGCGGTCTTGTCGTCGGCGAACAGCGACAGGGTCGAGCCACCCTGGTCGTAGATCATCCAGAAGACGGCGGCGGCGACGAAGAACCATATGTAGCCGGTCATCTTCGACTGCTCGGTCTTGTCGAGGTCCTTGTCGCGCTTGATGCGGACGAGGACGGCGACCGGGATGATCAGACCGGCGAGGGTGATCGGGACGAGCGCCCAGTTCAGGGTGTACATGCCGAGGCCGACGACGACGCCGTAGAAGACGGCGGCGAGGACGGCCACGAGGGCGACCTTGACCAGGAGGGACTTGCGCTCGGCCGGGCTGAGCGGGTTCGGGACGACGTTGCTCTTCGCGCTGAGGTGCTTCGTGCCGAACAGGAACTGGACCAGACCGAGGCCCATGCCCAGCGCGGCGAGCGCGAAGCCGAGGTGCCAGTTGACCTTCTCGCCGACGGTGCCGACCACGAACGGCGCCACGAAGGCACCGAGGTTGATGCCGACGTAGAAGAGCGTGAAGCCACCGTCACGGCGCGGGTCGTCCGGGCCGTCGTAGAGGTGGCCGACCATCGTGGAGATGTTGGCCTTGAGCAGACCGGAACCGGCGGCGACGAGCGCCAGACCGACGAAGAACATCGCCTGGCCGGGGATGGCCAGCGAGGCGTGACCGGCCATGATCACGAAACCGGCGATGGCGACGGTCTTGCGGGCGCCCCAGACGCGGTCGCCGAACCAGCCGCCGGGCATGGCCATCAGGTAGACCATCGAGACGTACACCGAGTAGATGGCCGTCGCCGTGGCCGCCGTCATGGCGAGGCCGCCACCCTGGCTGCCGGTCGCCGCGTCCGCGCCGCCGGAGACCAGGTACAGAACGAGAAGGGCCCGCATGCCGTAGTAGGAGAAGCGCTCCCACATCTCGGTCATGAAGAGGGTGGCCAGACCACGGGGGTGGCCGAAGAACGTCTTCTCGGAACCAGAAGTTCCGGACGAAGCCGTCGTCAGGCTGGACGCCATGTCGATCCTTGCTCTGTCGGGACGCACGCCTTGTGAGCGTGATGCGCCCGGTGGGGGAGGCCGGCACCGGCGGAGTGTTGGAACTCCACCGGGATCCACGCCCCGGGAGATGCGTCGTCGCGTCCCGGGACCCGGCCCACAGGTCATTCACCGTCTCAAGGTTCGGCGGAGCCGACCTCACGCAGAAAGAGGACCTTGGCGCGCGAAGCTGGCCAAAGGTCCCCGATTACCGCTACTGACGTCTCGCCACCATACGACACGACAGTGCCGCATATGGAAGGACTTGAGAGATGGATCACAGGCGTGTGTGCAACCGCGCAAGGTCATTCGAAGGTCATGTGCAGGATGGCCACAAGATCCGCAGGGGGTGCACAGGCCCTCCGGATCCCGCCCCGGCCCGGGCGCCGTGCCGACTACCATCACCCCATGACCCGTGTACTGCTCGCCGAGGACGACGCATCCATCTCGGAACCGCTGGCCCGCGCCCTGCGGAGAGAGGGATACGAGGTCGAGGTGCGTGAGGACGGCCCCACCGCCCTCGACGCCGGACTCCAGGGCGGGATCGACCTGGTCGTGCTCGACCTGGGCCTGCCCGGCATGGACGGCCTCGAGGTCGCCCGCAGGCTGCGCGCCGAGGGCCACACGGTACCGATCCTGGTCCTCACCGCCCGTGCGGACGAGGTCGACACCGTCGTCGGGCTCGACGCGGGCGCCGACGACTACGTCACCAAGCCCTTCCGGCTCGCCGAGCTCCTCGCCCGGGTCCGGGCCCTGCTCCGGCGCGGCTCCACCACCGAGCCCGCCGCCGCCCCGGCGACCCACGGCGTCCGGATCGACGTCGAGTCCCACCGGGCCTGGATGGGCGACGAGGAGCTCCAGCTCACCGCGAAGGAGTTCGACCTGCTGCGGGTCCTGGTCCGGGACGCGGGCCGGGTCGTCACCCGTGACCAGCTGATGCGCGAGGTCTGGGACACCACCTGGTGGTCCTCCACCAAGACCCTCGACATGCACATCTCCTGGCTCCGCAAGAAGCTCGGCGACGACGCGGCGAACCCCCGCTACATCGCGACGGTCCGGGGAGTCGGCTTCCGCTTCGAGAAGAGCTGAGCGCCGCCGCCGGGGCGGACACGGGACGCACGGGCGGCGCGCCGCCGCGGCCGGCCGCCGGTGTGCCCTGAACCCCTGAGCCCCTCCGGCAGGGCGTCGCCACCCCCGCTGCCGTCACGCCGCCCTCCGGAGGAGCCATGCGCCGCCGACTGATCAACTCCACGCTCGCCGTCGTCCTCGTCGTCATCGCCGTCTTCGGGGTCTCCCTCGTCCTCGTCGAGACCCGCACCATCTCCAGCAGCGCCCAGGAGAGCGTGGACTCGGAGGCGCTGCGGATCGTCTCCATCGTCGACAGCCGGCTCATCGGCGGTGAGCCGGTCAACCCGGACATCCTCGCCGAGCAGAGCGGCGCCAAGCGGTACGCGCAGATCCGCATCCCGGGCCGCGAGACCATCGAGATCGGCAGCCGCCCCGGCGGCGACGTCATCCGCGGCCTCGCCGAGGGCGAGCGCGGCGAGAGCGTGGTCGTCGAGGAGTCCCGCTCCACGGTCACCGCCGAGGTCGGCCGCACCCTGCTGATCATCGGCGCGGTGGCCCTGCTCGCGGTCGTCGCCGCCGTCCTCCTCGCCGTACGGCAGGCGAACAAGCTGGCCTCGCCGCTCACGGACCTCGCCGAGACCGCCGAGCGCCTCGGCTCCGGCGACCCCCGGCCCCGGCACAAGCGGTACGGGGTGCCCGAGCTGGACCGGGTCGCGGACGTCCTCGACGCCTCCGCCGAGCGCATCGCCCGGATGCTCACCGCCGAGCGGCGGCTCGCCGCCGACGCCTCCCACCAGCTCCGCACGCCCCTCACCGCGCTCTCCATGCGCCTGGAGGAGGTCGCCATGGCCGACGACCTCGACACCGTCCGGGAGGAGGCGACGATCGCCCTCACCCAGGTCGAGCGGCTCACCGACGTCGTCGAGCGGCTCCTCACGAACTCCCGCGACCCCCGGACGGGCTCCGCCGTCGCCTTCGACCTGGACGAGGTCGTCAAGCAGCAGATCGAGGAGTGGCGCCCGGCCTACCGCAGCGCGGGACGGGCCATCGTGCACTCGGGCAAGCAGGGGATGCGGGCGGTCGGCACCCCCGGAGCGGTCGCCCAGGTGCTCGCCGCCCTGATCGAGAACTCCCTCATGCACGGCGGCGGCACGGTCGCCCTGCGCACCCGCGTCACCGGCAACCAGTCCGTGATCGAGGTCACCGACGAGGGCCCGGGCGTCCCGGCCGACCTCGGCGCGCGGATCTTCGAGCGGGCGGTGAGCGGCCGCAGCTCGACCGGGATCGGCCTGGCGGTGGCCCGGGACCTGGCGGAGGCGGACGGCGGCCGCCTGGAGCTGCTCCAGCAGCAGCCGCCGGTCTTCGCGCTCTTCCTCAGCCGGGAGGTCAGGAGCGTCGCGGAGGCCCCGCAGGAGCGACCGGTGCGCTGACCGCCGGGCGACGGGGTCAGACCCGGTCGGGCTGGCGGCGGGTCGCCTGCCGAGGGGCGTGCTCCAGGAACGATTCGGCGGTCTGCACGGCCTCCTTGGCCGGCAGCGCGCGGAACACCCACGTGCGGTACGACCAGAAGCGGAACAGGGTCGCGATGCCGATCCCGGAGAACTTGAAGAAGTTGCTCGCCAGCGGGCCGTCCCAGCCGAAGCCGTACGTCGCCGCGTACAGGATGCCGTTCTCGATGACCATGCCGACCAGGCTGAACAGCAGGAACAGCGTCAGTTCCTTGGTGCGCCCGGACTTGTCCCGGTCGCGGTACGTGAAGTACCGGAAGCCCACGTAGTTGAAGGCGATCGCGACCACGGTCGCGATCAGGCTCGCCCGCACCACCGGCAGGTCCGAGAAGTGCCGGACCAGATTGAAGACGGCGAGGTTGACGAGGACGCCGAGACCGCCGACCACCCCGAACTTGGCGACCTCCCGGAAGAGCCCCTGGAGTCGCATGCGCAGCGCGCCGGGTTCACTCATGGTGATCGCTCTGTCCCGTCCGTCCGGATGACGTCCGGGCGACGTCAACCCAACCACTCTAACCAGGCCCCCCTGTCACCCGCCTGTGTACCTCCGAAACCCGCGTAGAACCCGTCTTCCGCCTGCGTTCCGGTTGTGCCAAAGCACAGCCGGACGCGTGTTCCCCGATGGTGCGGATACCCTAAGAGGGTGACGTTCCCCGTAGTAGGCATGGTCGGAGGCGGGCAGCTCGCCCGTATGACCCACGAGGCGGGTATCCCCCTCGGCATCAAGTTCAAGCTCCTCAGCGACACCCCGCAGGACTCCGCGGCCCAGGTGGTGGGCGAGGTCGTCATCGGCGACTACCGCGACCTGGACACGCTGCGTGACTTCGCGCGCGGCTGCGACGTGATCACCTTCGATCACGAGCACGTCCCCACCGAGCACCTGCGCGCCCTGGAGGCCGACGGCATCCCCGTCCGGCCCGGCCCGGACGCGCTCGTGCACGCGCAGGACAAGGGGGTGATGCGCGCGAAGCTCGACGAGATCGGCGCGCCGAGCCCCCGGCACCGCATCGTCGCCGACCCCGCCGACGCGGTGGCCTTCGCCGCCGAGGGCGACGGCTTCCCGATCATCCTGAAGACCGTGCGCGGCGGCTACGACGGCAAGGGCGTCTGGTTCGTCCGCACGCCCGAGGACGCCCACGAGCCCTTCCGCGCCGGGGTCCCGGTCCTGGCCGAGGAGAAGGTCGACTTCGTCCGCGAGCTCGCGGCGAACATCGTCCGCTCCCCCCACGGCCAGGCCGTCGCCTACCCCGTCGTCGAGTCCCGTCAGGTCGACGGCGTCTGCGACACGGTCATCGCGCCCGCGCCCGACCTCGACGACGAGCTGGCGGGACAGGCCCAGGAACTGGCCCTGCGCATCGCCAAGGAACTGGGCGTCGTCGGCCACCTCGCCGTCGAGCTGTTCCAGACCACGGACGGCCGGATCCTCGTCAACGAACTGGCGATGCGCCCGCACAACTCCGGCCACTGGACCCAGGACGGGGCGATCACCTCGCAGTTCGCCAACCATGTCCGGGCGGTCCTCGACCTGCCCCTCGGCGATCCGCGTCCGCGCGCGACGTGGACCGTGATGTGCAATGTCCTGGGCGGCGACTACCCGGACATGTACTCCGCGTACCTGCACTGCATGGCCAGGGACCCGCAGCTCAAGATCCACATGTACGGCAAGGACGTGAAGCCCGGTCGCAAGGTGGGCCACGTCAACACCTACGGCGACGACCTCGACGACGTGCTGGAGCGCGCCCGTCACGCCGCCGGCTACCTGCGAGGAACCATCACCGAATGAGCACCGCCACCGCCCCCGTCGTCGGCATCGCCATGGGGTCCGACTCCGACTGGTCCGTCATGGAGGCCGCCGCGCAGGCCCTCGACGAGTTCGAGATCGCGTACGAGGTGAACGTCGTCTCGGCGCACCGGATGCCGCGCGAGATGATCGCGTACGGCGAGGAGGCCGCGGGCCGCGGCCTCCAGGTGATCATCGCGGGCGCGGGCGGCGCCGCCCACCTGCCCGGCATGCTCGCCTCGGTCACCCCGCTGCCGGTCATCGGCGTCCCGGTGCCGCTGAAGTACCTCGACGGCATGGACTCGCTGCTCTCCATCGTGCAGATGCCGGCCGGCGTCCCCGTCGCCACCGTCTCCGTCGCCGGCGCCCGGAACGCGGGCCTGCTCGCCGCCCGGATCCTCGCCGCGCACGACGCCGACCTCCGCACCCGGATGACCGACTTCCTCCAGGACCTCAACCACCAGGCCACGGAGAAGGGCAAGCGGCTCCGGGCCAAGGTCGAGGGCTCCGCCTCGTTCGGCTTCGCCAAGTGAGCGCCGCGGACCGGCTGGAGGAGGCCCGCGAGCTGCTCGCGGGCCACCCCGTGGTCGACGGCCACAACGACCTGCCCTGGGCGCTGCGCGAGCACGTCCGCTACGACCTCGACAAGCTGGACATCGCCGCGGACCAGACCGGGGCGCTCCACACCGACCTCGCCCGGATGCGGGCGGGCGGCGTCGGCGCCCAGTTCTGGTCGGTGTACGTCTCCTGCGAGCTGACGGGCGACGACGCCGTCAGCGCCACCCTGGAGCAGATCGACATCGTCGACCAGCTCCTGGAGCGGTACGCGGGCGACCTCGCGCCCGCCCTGACCGCCGACGACATGGAGGCGGCCCGGAAGCAGGGCCGCATCGCGTCCCTCAAGGGCGCCGAGGGCGGCCACTCGATCAACAACTCGCTCGCCACCCTGCGCGCGCTGCACACCCTCGGCGTGCGGTACATGACGCTCACGCACAACGACAACAACGACTGGGCCGACTCCGCGACCGACGCCCCCCGCGCCGGCGGCCTGACCGCCTTCGGCCGCGAGGTCGTCCGCGAGATGAACCGCAGCGGCATGCTCGTCGACCTCTCCCACGTCGCCGCCACCACCATGGGCGACGCGCTCGACACCTCGGCCGCGCCGGTGATCTTCTCGCACTCCTCGGCCCGCGCGGTCTGCGGACACCCGCGCAACATCCCGGACGACGTGCTGGAGCGGCTGCCCGCCAACGGCGGCGTCGCGATGGCGACGTTCGTGCCGAAGTTCATCCTGCCCGCCGCCGTCGAGTGGACGAACCGCGCGGACGAGAACATGCGGGCGCACGGACTGCACCACCTCGACACCACGCCGCGCGGCATGGAGGTGCACCGCGCCTTCGAGGCGGCGAACCCGCGCCCGATCGCCACCGCCGCGACGGTCGCCGACCACCTCGACCACATGCGCGAGGCCGCCGGCATCGACCACATCGGCATCGGCGGCGACTACGACGGCACCGCCTTCACCCCGTCCGGCCTGGACGACGTCGCGGGCTACCCCAACCTGATCGCGGAGCTCCTGCACCGCGGCTGGTCGCGCCCGGACCTCGCCAAGCTGACCTGGTCCAACGCGGTCCGCGTCCTGCGGGACGCGGAGGCCGTCTCCCGCGACCTGAGGAGCCGTACGGCCCCGTCGAACGCCACGATCGACGTGCTCGACGCGCCCTAGGGCGCGTCGTCACACTCCCGTCTGCCCCGCGACGCCTGGCACGCGCTCTCGCCGCACCGGGCGAAAGCCGAGTACGTCCAGTACGCGTGCTTCCACCCGGCGCACCGAGAGCACGCACCAGACGCCGTGGGGCCGCCCTCCGGGCGACGACGGGAGTGTGACGACACGCCCTAGCGGTCCCGGCCACCGGTCCTCACCCGGACGGCGCATCCCGCCGGGCCCCGGGCCGGGGCCGGTGGCACGGTGGACCGTACCGCCCCGCCGCGCTCGGCGGGGCGGTACTGCATCGCCGAGTCCGGAGTCGCACCATGGCGGAACTGCTAGACGACCATCCCCCCCTCTCCACCGTCCCCCTCCTCGTCCCCGCCGCCGGCCCGCCCGGCCCGCCGGAGTCACCGCCACCGCTCGACGAGACGGCCCGGGCCGACGCCCTGCTGGCCGCGCAGCCCGTCACCGAGGGCCACACCGAGCTCCCCGCGTCGCTCGACCCGGAGGACCTGCCGCCCGCCCGCGCCGCGCGGACCGGGGCCCAGCTGTGGTCCCTGCACGTGGAGCCGGACGAGGGCGTCATCGGGACCCTGCGCCGCATCGACGCCGTCCGCGCCCTCGTCGCCGCCTGCCCCGAGGACCTGCGCCTCGCCCTCACCACGTCCGAGCTGGACCACGCCCGCAACTGCGGCCGCGTCGCCGCGCTGCTCGGACCGGTCGCCTGGACGGCGCTCGGCGGCTCGGCCGCCACCCTGCGGGCCTACCACGCCCTGGGCGTACGGGCCGTGAACCTGGTCCGCTTCGACCGCTTCGCCCGCGACGCGGTCCGCGAGATGAACCGCATCGGCCTGGCCGTGGACCTCTCCGGCGCCGACCAGGACACGGTCCGCCGCGCCCTCGCCGTCACCCGCGCCCCGGCGCTGCTGACCCGGGCGGCCCCGGAGGGCCTTCCGGACGACGTCCTGGGGCTCCTCGGCGAGAACGGCGCCGTCCTGATGGTCACGGTCACCGACGACCCGGCGGCCGTCGCCGACGTCCTCGACCGGGTGCGGCGGGAGGCGGGCGCGCACTGCGTGGGCGTCTCCCACACCACCGACCCGGCCGCCGGCTACGTGCCGCTCTTCGCGGAGCTGCTCCGCCGGGGCTGGACCGCCCCGGAACTGGTCGGCCTCGCCCACGCCAACGCCACCCGGGCGCTGCGCGAGACGGAGTTCCTGTCCCGGACGAACCGGATCCGGCCGGCCGCGGCCTGACGCCGTACGGACGCCAGAACCGCACGTACGCGAGATTCGTACGTACGCGAGAGGGGCGCACCGCCTCGCGGTGCGCCCCTCTTCGCCGTCCGGCCTGTCTCGGGCCGTCCGGCCGCGTCTCAGGCCGTCGGGCGGCCCATCGCCCGGTAGGTCCAACCGGCCGCGCGCCACTTCTCGGCGTCGAGGGCGTTGCGCCCGTCGAGGATCGTCCGCGTGGTGGCGACCGAGGCCAGCTCGGCCGGGTCGAGCTCGCGGAACTCGCGCCACTCCGTCAGGTGCAGCACGACGTCCGCCCCGCGCACGGCCTCCAGGGCCGAGTCGGCGTAGCCGAGGGTCGGGAAGAGGCGGCGGGCGTTGGCCATGCCCTTCGGGTCGTAGACGGTCACCTGGCCGCCCTGGAGGTGTATCTGGCCGGCCACGTTCAGGGCGGGGGAGTCGCGGACGTCGTCGGAGTCCGGCTTGAAGGTGGCGCCGAGGACGGCGACCCGGCGGCCCAGGAAGGTGGACCCGCCGAGGGCCTCGCGGGCCATCTCGACCATCTGGCCGCGCCGCCGCATGTTGATGGAGTCGATCTCGCGGAGGAAGGTCAGGGCCTGGTCGGCGCCGAGCTCGCCCGCGCGGGCCATGAAGGCCCGGATGTCCTTGGGCAGGCAGCCGCCGCCGAAGCCGATGCCGGCGCGCAGGAACTTGGCGCCGATCCGGTCGTCGTGGCCGATCGCCTCCGCGAGCTTCACGACGTCGCCGCCGGCGGCCTCGCAGACCTCCGCCATCGCGTTGATGAAGGAGATCTTCGTGGCGAGGAAGGAGTTGGCGGAGGTCTTCACGAGTTCGGCCGTCGGGAAGTCGGTCACCACGAAGGGCGAGCCCTCGCCGACGGGGACCGCGTACACCTCGCGGAGCGTCTTCTCGGCCGCCTCGCCGGGGGAGCGGACGCCGACGACGATCCGGTCCGGGCGCAGCGTGTCCTGGACGGCGAAGCCCTCCCGCAGGAACTCGGGGTTCCAGGCGAGGTCGACGCCCTCCGGGAGGAGCGCGGCGAGCCGCTGGGCCGAGCCGACGGGGACGGTGGACTTGCCGACGACCAGGGCGCCTTCGCGGACGACCGAGGCGAGGGAGGCGAAGGCGGCGTCGACGTAGCTCATGTCACAGGCGTACTCGCCGTGCTTCTGCGGGGTGTTCACGCAGACGAAGTGCACGTCGCCGAAGGCGCCGACCTCCTCCCAGGAGGTGGTGAAGCGCAGCCGGCCGCTCGATCCCTCGATGCCGGCGACGTGCTGCGCGAGCAGTTCCTCCAGGCCCGGCTCGTACATGGGGACGCGTCCGGCGGACAGCATCTCGATCTTCTCGGGGACCACGTCCAGGCCGAGCACCTCGAAGCCCAGCTCCGCCATGGCCGCGGCGTGGGTGGCGCCGAGGTAGCCGGTGCCGATCACAGTGATCTTGAGGGCCATGCGGAACTCCAGGGAACGTCGGGCGGAATGCCTGCCCGAGCATAGTCGTGCCCTGGCCGGGGGCCCGGTCACGCCCTACCCTTTGGGTTACTTAACGGTAGTTAGCAAGCGTGGGAGTGAGTGAGCGTGTCAGGTTCTGCTGATTTCGACCTGTATCGGCCTTCCGAGGAGCACGACATGCTCCGGGAGTCGGTGCGTGCCCTCGCGGAGGCGAAGATCGTGCCGTTCGCGGCGGCGGTGGACGAGGAGGGCCGGTTCCCGCAGGAGGCCCTGGACGCGCTGGTCGCCAACGACCTGCACGCGGTGCACGTCCCCGAGGCCTACGGCGGCGCGGGCGCGGACGCGCTGGCCACGGTGATCGTGATCGAGGAGGTCGCCCGCGCGTGCGGCTCGTCCTCGCTGATCCCCGCGGTCAACAAGCTGGGCTCGCTGCCGGTGATCCTGTCCGGTTCCGAGGAGCTCAAGCACCAGTACCTCGCACCGCTGGCCAAGGGCGACGCGATGTTCTCCTACGCCCTGTCCGAGCCGGACGCCGGCTCCGACGCCGCCGGGATGAAGACCCGCGCCGTGCGCGACGGCGACTCCTGGGTCCTCAACGGCGTCAAGCGCTGGATCACCAACGCCGGCGTCTCGGAGTACTACACCGTGATGGCCGTCACCGACCCCGACAAGCGCTCCAAGGGCATCAGCGCCTTCGTCGTGGAGAAGTCCGACGAAGGCGTCTCCTTCGGCGCCCCGGAGAAGAAGCTCGGCATCAAGGGCTCCCCCACCCGCGAGGTCTACCTCGACAACGTCCGCATCCCCGCGAGCCGCATGATCGGCGCCGAGGGCACCGGCTTCGCCACCGCCATGAAGACCCTCGACCACACCCGCATCACCATCGCCGCCCAGGCCATCGGCATCGCCCAGGGCGCCCTCGACTACGCCAAGGGCTACGTTCAGGAGCGCAAGCAGTTCGGCAAGCCCATCGCCGACTTCCAGGGCGTGCAGTTCATGCTCGCCGACATGGCCATGAAACTCGAAGCCGCCCGCCAGCTCACCTACGCCGCCGCCGCCCGCTCCGAACGCGTCTCCACCGGCGCCGACGGCGCCAAGGAACACCTCACCTTCTTCGGCGCCGCCGCCAAGTGCTTCGCCTCCGACATCGCCATGGAGGTCACCACCGACGCCGTCCAGCTCCTCGGCGGCTACGGCTACACCCGCGACTACCCCGTCGAACGCATGATGCGCGACGCCAAGATCACCCAGATCTACGAAGGCACCAACCAGGTCCAGCGCATCGTCATGGCCCGCAACCTCCCGTAGGACGCGCGAGGGGCGCCCTCCCACCGGAGGGCGCCCCTTTCCGCGTTCCGCCGCCGCTCAGCGGCCGGACTCGACGGTGACCTTCTCGTCGTTCCTGATCTGCTCGACGAGCTGCTTCACCTTCGGCATGTCCCACTTCAGGGAGTTCTGCGGCGCGGACCCGGCGATCGGCATGTTCATGGACTTGCCGTCGCCGCCGCTGATGCCCTTCATCGCGAAGAACATCTTGCCGAGGTCGTACAGCGACATGTCCTTGTCCACGATCAGGGTGTCCAGACCGGCGCCGAGCGTCGGGTACAGCGCGAACGGGTTGAGGATCGTGCCCGGCGTCGCCGCCTGGTTCGCGAGCGCGGAGAGGAACTTCTGCTGGTTCTTCGTCCGCTGGAGGTCCGACTCGGCGAAGGCGTACCGGGTCCGGACGAAGGCGAGCGCCTGCTCGCCGTTGAGCGTCTGCTTCCCGGCCTGGAAGTCGGCGCCGGACTTCTTGTCCTTGAAGCCCTTGTCGATGTTCAGCTCGACGCCGCCGAGCGCGTCCACGATGTTCGCGAAGCCGGCGAAGCCGATCTCCGCGTAGTGGTCGATGCGCAGGCCGGTGTTGTACTCGACGGTCCGCACGAGCAGCTCGGGGCCGTCCATCGCGTAGGCCGCGTTCAGCTTGGAGCCGCCGCGGGCCGGGTACGCCTTGCCCGACTCGGAGCCGACGAAGTTCGGGATGGTCACCCAGGAGTCACGGGGGAGCGACACCATCGTGTTCCCGCTGGAGCAGGCCGCGAGGATCATCATCGAGTCGGTCCGCTTGCCCTCGGCGGAGCCGGTGTGGAGCTTCTTCTTCTCCTCGGCGGACATGCCCTCGCGGCTGTCCGAGCCGACGATCAGATACGTCGTGCAGTCGCCCTCGGACGGACGCTCGATGACCTTGGAGAGGTCGACCTCGGTCCGCATCTGCGAGCTCGCCCAGGCGTAGGTGCCGATGCCCCAGGCCGTGACGGCGACCACCAGGACGATCGAGCCGATCTTGATGCGCTTGCGCCAGTCCGGCGCCGGCCGGCCGGGCCCCTGCGGGGTGTACTGCGGCGGCACGCCGCCCTGGCCGCCGCCCTGCCCGCCACCCCGGTTCTGGGGGCCTCCGTACACCTGGCCGTCGCTGTAACCGGAGTCGTAGCCCTGGTTCCGTGCCTGGGTGAAGTTCGGGTCGTAGCCCTGGCCGTGGCCCTGCGGGGAACGCGGCGGCTGCTGCGGAACCTGCGGTCGCCGGACGTGGCTCATCCGGCGGGGTCCCTCGGGCTGATCGGGCCAGTCATTCATGTGGACCAGTGTGCCGGGCAGCTCTTTCCGGGCGACAGTCCGGGTGGACGATCGGACCGGTGCTGTTGCCAAGCTGATGCAAACCGGACCGAACGGCGACCGCGCCAGGACCCGGCATATGGTGGAGGGCATGACAGATCAGGGCGATATCCCGGGCAAGCCCATCTCCGCGTCCCGGACCACCCTCAGCCACATCATGACGAGCCACGACACCAACCTCCTGGGCACGGTGCACGGCGGCGTGATCATGAAGCTCGTCGACGACGCGGCGGGCGCCGTCGCGGGACGCCACTCGGGCGGCCCGGCGGTCACGGCCTCCATGGACGAGATGGTCTTCCTGGAGCCGGTCCGGGTCGGCGACCTGCTGCACGTGAAGGCCCAGGTCAACTGGACCGGCCGGTCCTCCATGGAGGTCGGCGTACGGGTCATGGCCGAGCGCTGGAACGAGTCCACGCCCGCCACCCAGGTCGGCTCCGCCTACCTCGTCTTCGCCGCCGTCGACGCCGATGGCAGGCCCCGCCGGGTCCCCCAGGTCCTTCCGGAGACCGAGCAGGACAAGCGCCGCAACCAGGAGGCCCAGATCCGCCGCACCCACCGCCTGGCCCGCCGCCAGGCCATCAAGGAGCTGCGGGAGCGCCGGGTGGCCGAGGGCTACGAGGACTGAGCCCGGCGAGCGGCCCGGGGACGGTCACCGGCCGCCGGGGCGAGCGCCGCAGGCCCGGGACGGTCACCGCGGCCGTCGGGACGGTCACCGCGGCCGTCGGGACGGTCACCGCGAGCCCGGGACCGTCACCGCGGGCCCGGGACCTCCCCGTCGAGCGCCGGGACCGTCACCGCGTCCCCGGCACCGTCACGGGCAGACCACCTTGTCCCCGGTGACCGCCTCGAAGGGCGCCTCCGTGGTCTCCGCGCGGACCGCCCGGACGGCCTTCCAGTCGCCCGCCACGGTCACCCGCAGCGTCCCGCCCCGCCCCGCGACGGCCCGCAGCTCGGCGCCGGGCAGCGCCGCCGCCAGCGACTTCGCCGACCGGTCCCAGCGCGGGTCGTACTCGACGAGGGTCCGCGTGCGCGGTGACCCGGTCATCGGCGCCCGGGTGGTGTCGAAGCCGGTGGCGCGCAGCGCGTCGTCGACCTTGCGGCCGAGGCCGTCGGTCCGGGTCCCGTTGTAGACCTGGACCTTGACCGACCGTGGCGGTACGTCCACCACGACCGCCTTCGGCGCCTTCGCGGAGTCCTCCTCCTTCGGCGCGGGACCGGCGAGCGGCCGGTCGTCCCGCAGCGCCTGGAACAGCCGCTGGGCCTTGGCCGCGTCCCACTTCACGGTCGAGCCGATGCCCTTCACGGGGAAGCTCATGTCCCCGATCGGCACGGACACGAACTCCGACGACGCCGGGGTGAACCCGTGCATCGCCTTGGCGAGCGCCAGCAGCTGATCCGTACCGAACTCCTCGTCGGCCCGCACGGAGCCCAGCATCGTCGTCGCGACCTCGCGGAACCGCACCGGGTTGAGCAGCACCCCGCCGTCCGTCACCCGGTCGACGAGCGCCGCCAGGAACCGCTGCTGGCGCTGCATGCGGCCGATGTCGGCGGCCCCGTCGATGTGCCGGGAGCGCACGTACTGAAGTGCCTGGCCGCCGTCCAGCTCATGGGTGCCGGGGGACAGGTCGAGCCCCGTGTACGAGTCCTTCAGGGGCCGCGCCGTACAGATCTGCACCCCGCCGACGGCGTCCACGGTCCGCATGAAGCTCGTGAAGTCGACCTCCAGGTAGTGGTCGATCTTCACCCCGGTCATCGACTCGACGGTCCGCACGGTCAGACCGGGCCCGCCCTCGGCGTAGGCCGCGTTCAGCTTCACCGGATGCGCCTTGTGCTTCCGGCCGCTCGTCAGATCGGTGTGCTCGGGCATCTCCGCGTACGAGTCGCGGGGCAGGCTGACGACGCTCGCCCGCTCCCGGTCCTCCGAGATGTGCACGAGCATCACCGTGTCGGTGCAGTGGCAGGGCGCGCCGCCGAGCCGGTACTTCCGCTTCTCCTCCGGGGTGATCCGGTCCCGGCCGTCCGTGCCGACCACCAGCACGTTCATCCCGTGTCCGGCCTGCGGGCGGTTCTTCATGTCCTTGAAGGGGTCGACCCGGGTGATCCCGGTGTCCAGACCGGTCACCACGGCGTGCCCGATCCCGCCGGCCGCGAGGACCGTCACCGAGAGCGCCGTCGCCATCCGCATCCCCCACCGGGGGCGCCTCCGCCGCCGGCGGACCGGTGCGCGCCGGGCGGCGGGCCGGGGACGGGGCGTGCGGGGCGGTGTGGGCACGGACGGACACCTCCGCGGGTGTGACAGGGGAACCGTGAGCACCGTAGGCCCATACGATCAGCGCAAGGGCCCACCGCCCGCTCGGCGCGCATGTCTGTCCCCCGTTCGCGGTAACGCGGCGGCGGATGGACGCCACCCCCGCACACGGCGACGGCCGGGCCCCTTCCGGGCCCGGCCGTCGCCGTGTGCGGGGGAGCGGGTCAGCTCTTCCCGTCCCAGCGGTAGACGGAGTAGACGTCCATGCAGGTCGCCTTGTCGTCGGCGCCCTCGGGGAGGTCGCCCGCGACGGACTTCGGCTTCTTGAAGGTGGCGCCCTCGCGCCAGTCGGAGCCCACGACGAGGGTGATGCCCTCCGCCTTGGCGTCGGCGCGCACGGCGGAGTCGGGCAGGTTGGCCGCCTTCGCCACGGAGAGGGCGTTCGCCCGGCCCTGGTCGCCGTCCGCCTTGGGGTAGGTGATCAGGGTGTCCCTGCGCGGCTCGGCCTCCTTGGAGGCGTCGGCCTGGGTGAAGCCCTTGCCCTGGAGGGCCTCGGCGACGGTGCGGGCCCGTCCCTCGGTGGGCGGCTGCTCGTCACCGGCGGTGCCGTTGACGACGGTCACGCCGAAGGAACCGGGCGCCTCGGCGGGCGTCTTCGGCTTCGCCGTGGGCTTCGGCTTGGCGCCGGCCTTGTCGCCGTTCTTGTCCAGCGCGACGTCGTCGCGGAGCATGGAGAACATCTTGTTCGCGGAGGACGGCACCAGCTGGAGCCACTCGTTGGGGCGCTGCGGGTACTCGACCGTGGGGACCGTGGCCGTGGTGAGCCGGTCCAGCTTGACGTTCTTGAGCTGCATCGACAGGTCGAAGAGCTTCGCCACGGTCTTCAGCTCGTCGGAGACCTGGAGGGCGCTCGTGGCCGTCTCGGCCAGCCCCATCAGCCGCCCGGTGTCGCTCCAGGCGTTCTGGCCCTGGAGCTTCTTCATCATGCCGTTCATGTACATGTGCTGGGCCTTGGCGCGGTTCTGGTCGCTGCCGAAGGCGTGCCGGGTGCGCAGCCACTGGAGCGCCTGCTCGCCCTTGACCTCGTGGGTGCCCTGGGGCATCTTCAGGCCGGATCCGCCCTTCACCACCGCGTTCGACTTGTCCCACACGCCGGTCTTCACGCAGACCGGGACGCCGCCGACCTCGTCGGCCATCGCCACGACACCGGCGAAGTCGACCATCAGCCAGTGGTCGATGTAGACCCCGGTGAGGGTCTCCCAGGTGGTGAGGGTGCAGCCGGGGCCGCCGCGCTGGAGCGACTCGTTGATGGGCCGGTTCTCGGTGGCCGCGTACTTGTGGCCGTCCTTGTCCTCGCACCGGGGGATGGGGACGACCGTGTCGCGCGGGATGGAGACGATCGAGGCGTTCTGCCGGTCGGCCGACACGTGCAGCAGCATCTGCACGTCGGCGAGGGGCTTGCGGTCCCGGTCGTTCTTGCCGCCGCCCAGGGCGATGTTCTTCTCGTCCGCCCGGCTGTCGGAGCCGATCAGGAGGATGTTCAGCGGGGTGTCGCCGAGCGCGTTCGGCGCGGCCTTCTTCACGCCGCTCTCGCCGCCCGCGCGGCCACCGCTGCGGATGTTGCCGTTGAGGTGCTCGTAGTACAGGTATCCGGCGCCGGCCGTCCCGAGTATCAGCAGCGACAGCGTGATCGCCGTCCACCGCAGCACCTTGCGTTTGCCGGTCTTCTTGGCCTGCTTGCGCGCGGCGGCGCGGCCGCCCGCTCCCGTGCCGCCTCCGCCGCCGCGGCGGCGCTCGGCACGGCCCGGCCCCTTGGAGGCACCGGCCTCCTCCTCGGGAGCGTCGTCCTGTGCGTCGGCGGCCTCGCCGCCTTCGTACAGGTCGTCGTCCCAGCCCAGTTCACGGGCGCGCGGAACGCTTTTCCGCGTTCCCTCCCCACGCACGCTGCTCTGTCCCACCCCAGGTCCCCTCGTCAGTCAGAGTGCCTCAAGGCCCGGTGTTTCCGGGTCACTTGGCGCACACCTGCTTGTCTGCTGCTACCTTCTCCAGATCCTTCGGCGCCTTTGCCGGTCCGGTGATGGGCACCCCCGCGCCCTTGAAGTCCGCGCCGAGGACGAGCGTCATGGGCTCGCGCTCCGCGGCGTCCTGTGTGCCCGGCTGGAGAGCCGTGGCCGGCAGACCCATCATGTCCGCGAGCTTGCGGGCCTGATCGGCCTGGTTCGGTGCATAGGTGAGCGTGGTCTTCGCCGCCTTCTCCGGGGCGTTGCTCTTGTTGGTGGAGCGGCTGACGCCCTGCGTGTTCTGCAGCCAGTTGAGGGTCGACTGGGCCGCCCCCGTGATCCCGCTGCCGTTGAAGACGTCGACGCGCACCTCGGCCGCGGTGGACCGCGTGCCCTTGAGGACCGCCGCCTGCGCGTTCTTGGCGTCCTGCTGCTTCTTCTTCACCTCGGTGAGCGAGGTGTCGGACTGGAGCATCGCGAACAGCTGCGGTGCCTTGACCGGGTCGGGGACGACCGTCGCCCGGACCTTCTCGGCCGGGTTGTCGACGACGGGCAGCGTGGTGAACGCGATGTTCTTGGCGTCGATCGACGACAGCTCGCGGGCCAGGGCCTGGAGCTTCGTCAGGTCGCCTATGCCGGAGTCGACGGTGAGGGCGCTCGTCGCCGCGTTGGCGAGGTCGTAGAGCTTGCCCGGGTCCGTCAGGGTGTCGTCCGACTTCATCTGGCGGATCATCGAACTCAGGAACTGCTGCTGGACCTTGATGCGGTCCAGGTCGCTCTCGTTGCCGAAGCTGTGCCGGGTCCGGACGAAGGCGAGGGCCTGCTCGCCCTGGATGACGGACTCGCCGGCGGGCAGCTTCAGGTGCGACTTCGGGTCGTTCACGGCCTTCTCGACGCAGACCTTCACGCCGCCGACGGCGGTCGTCATCTCCTTGACGGCGTTGAAGTCGGCCATCATGAAGTGGTCGACCGTCAGACCGGTGAGCTCCTCGACGGTGCGCATGACGCAGCCGGGGTCCCGGCCGTCCTGGCCGAGGCTCACGTTGAAGCGGACGTCGGTCTCGCCGGGGATCGTCTTGATGCTCTTGTCGGGCTGGCGCGACTGGCACTCGGGGATGTCCGTCTTCATGTCGCGCGGGATGGAGAGCGCGGTGGCGTTCGTCCGGTCCTTGGAGACGTGGAAGAGGATCGTGGTGTCGGCGTGGCCGGGGCTGTCCTTGTCGCCGTAGCCCGCGTTGCCCGCGCCGGTCCGCTTGTCGGTGCCGATGACGAGAATGTTGAAGGGCTTGCCCTTGGCGAATCCGGCGTCGGTGTTCTTGCCGACGACGTCGACGACGTCGAGGTTGCCGTTGAGCTTGTTGTAGAGGGCGTACGCGCCCGCCGCCCCGCCCACGAGCACGAACGCCATCGCGCCGCCGGTCCACAGGAGGACCTTCTTCTTGCGGCCGGCGCCCTGCTTGCGCTTGCGGCGCCGCTGCGCCGGGATCTGCCCGCCCGCCGGCTCCTCGGGGGCGCGGCGGCGGCGCTGGCCCGGGACGGGCGCCTCGGCGGGCGCGGAGGCGGGGGCCGACGTGGGTGCGGCGGAGGCGGATCTCCGGGGGCGGGACGGGGTCTGCGCCTGCGGCTGCCCAGCGGAGCGGTCCAGTCGCAGTTCGTAGTTGCCGGTCTGCGGGTTGAGGACCCACTGGTCGGCGGGGTCGATCTCGTCCGCCCGTCCACGGCTGTGCGCGTCCACGGTTACTCGAGTCCTCCGTCGGTGCCACGCGGGGCGCCTCCCCCACAGGGCGCCGCTCTCTCGGTCGTTCGATCCTTGGTGAGTGCGACCACGCGGTCGGGGTGCACCGGATCGCGTCACACTATCCGCCCAGTTCAGCGTGGGGCGACGCCCGTGACAAATTCCACGCCCCTTACAACCGGGCAATTTGCTCAAACCTCATCGCTCTCAACGGTCCCCTTGGGGCGGCCTTTACTCGCACACCCCTTCCGCCGCGCTGCGTCCCGTGAAGGTCGGAGTCGTGGAGGGCCCCGGGGCGTCCGGATCGTCGGGCTTCCCGTCCCCGCCTCGGCTCCCGTCCTTCCGGTCGCTCTCGGGTGTCACCAGAACGGGCCTGTCCTCGCGCAGTTGCCTGAACAGTTCGCTGGCCGCCGGTTGCACCAGTTCGTCCCGGTTCGCGTCCAGGTGGTAGGACCGGCGGGGCACCGTGAGGAATTGCACCTTCTCCGTCGGGATCGCCCGCATCGACCGCGCCAGGTCGTACAGGTCCTTCAGCGAGTCGAGACCCGGGTCCGTGGTGACCGCCTTCGTGGCCGCGTCCAGCACCGGATAGAGCTTCGTCGGGTTCAGCAGCACCCCGTCGCTCTGCACCTTGTTGACGAGCGCCCCGAGGAACTGCTGCTGGCGGTCCATGCGTTCCGTGTCGCTGCCGTTCCCGAGCGACTTGCGGGCCCGTACGAAACCGAGCGCCTGCTCCCCGTGGAGCGTCTGGCGGCCCGCGGGCAGCTTCAGCTTCGCGTCCGGGTCGTTCACCGGCTCCTTGAGGCAGACCTCCACCCCGTCCACGGCGTCCACCATCTTCTTGAAGCCCCGGAAGTCGATCACCATGTGGTGGTCGATCCTGATCCCGGTCAGCTTCTCGACGGTGCGGATCGTGCACGCCGTACCGCCGAACTCGAAGGCCCAGTTGAACTGCGCGAACTGCTCCCGGGTCCGCGCCCCGTCCGCCGTGCGGCAGCTCGGGATCGTCACCATCAGGTCGCGGGGCACGGAGACGGCGGTCGCGCTCGTCTTCCCCGCCGCGAGGTGCAGCAGGATCGTCGTGTCGGACCGCTGGGTGCCCTGGTCCCTGCCGTACTTCCGGTTGCCCTCGCCGGCCCGGGTGTCCGAGCCGATCAGCAGGATGTTCCGGGCGGCCGAGGTGCCGGCCGGCGGACGCTCCTTCTCGTACCGCCGCAGTTCGGCGTCGGCGGTGGTGTCCGTGGTGATGTTGTTGTCGAGCTTCCGGTAGAACCACCAGCCGATCCCGGCGGCGGCCAGCACGACGAGCGCACAGCCGAGGGCGGTCCAGCGCAGCCAGTGGTGGCGCCGGCGCGGTGCCTCGGGGGCGCCGGGCTCCGGCTCCCCCTCCTCCGGTGCCGGGGGATCCGGTTCGGCGGGCGTGCCTGCACGGTCCGTCACGTCTGGGTCCGTCCTTCATGGCGTCGGCGGCGCGCCGGGCGTTCCGCCGGTCACAGAAGGAGACGGCCGAACCCGACGCTTGGTTGTGCGGAAGGAATCGACTCCCCCCGGCCGATCATGTACCGGACGGGGCGCGCGGACCCGGGGACTCGGCGCGGTGCTACTCCGAACGGGGCGCCGAGCGGCGCGGGGGGCCGATGCCGACGGGTGTCGGGACGGGTGTCGGGACGGGTGTGTGCGGCGGGCGCCGGCGGCTCCGCGTGGACCGGAGCGGCCGGCGCGCTCCCGGAGGGCCGTGTGCGTGACGGGCTCACGCCCTCCCGGCGAGCCGCGCGCGTGACGGGCTCACGCCCCCTCAGAGGGCCGTGTGCGTGACGCGCTCGCTCTCGATGCGCTTCTCCAGGCCCTCGGCGCCCAGCCGGTCCAGGTTCCGGCACAGGACGACGGAGCCGCCCGCCGCGAGCGGGGCGTACAGGCCGGACGAGAGGCCCTGCCAGTCGCCGTAGCCGGACCCGGAGAGCAGCCTGGAGCCCGGCGCGAGGCCGAGCGTCGCCGCGTCCGCGCGGGCCTGCTCGACGAGCTGCGCGGCACTGCGTTCCGTACCGTCGACGACGAGCGCCGGAGCCTCCGGATCGACCGGTACGAAGGGGGCGAAGCGGTCGCCCTGGCTCGGCACCTCGACCGCGTAGTCCGCGTATCCGGCGGGCGCGGCCGGGAAACGGCGGCCCAGCGGGGCCAGGGAGAGCGCGATCCGCTCCCCGGAGCAGGCGAGACCCGCCTCCAGGGTGTCCGGCCCCGCGACCACCACGTCCGCGTCCGCCGGGTCGCCGCCGACCTCGGCGGTCACGCCGACGGAGGCGCAGGCGAGCAGCCAGACGGCGCTCTGCCAGTGCGCGGGCAGCAGCAGGGCGAGCCGGTCGCCGGGCGCGGCGGACAGTTCGCCCTGGAGCAGGTTCGCCGTCTTGGCCACCCAATTGGCGAAGGTGGCGACGGACAATTCCACGCGCTCACCGGTGGCGTCGTCGTAGAAGGTGACCAAGGGGCGGGCGGGGTCCGCGGCGAGCGCGGATCGCAGCAGGTCGGCGGGGGTGCGGTCGCTGGCGTTCACGCCGGACAGCGTACGCGGGCGGCCCCGCGCGGGTCCGCCGTACCGGTGACGCCGTCCTCCGGTCGGACCGACGGCCCGTCAGTTTCCGGGCGTGTTCCCGGCGCGCGGATCGGCGCGCCGCTCCGCACGATCGGCCCATGCGTGCCTCACTCGCCTCCTCGATCGCCGTCACCTGCGCGGCGGTACTCGCCCTGCCGGTCCCCCTCACCGCGCCGGCGGCGGCCTCGACGCCCTCCGCGGCCGCCTCCGCCCTGCCCCCCGCGCCCGAACTCCCGGGCTCGACCCAGTCGCTCCCGCTCCAACCGCTCGGCGCCGCCACGCGGTCCCTGGGCGGTGGGGCGACCGACTCGGGCGAGCAGGGACTCACCCGACGCGACGTCAGACCCTTCTCGCTCGTCGGCGTCGTCTGGGACGACCCGACGGCCCCCCTGCACGGCACCGTGCAGGTCCGCACCCGGGCCACCGGGGGCGGCACCTGGTCGGAGTGGCAGGACGTGGAGACCCACAACGAGGAACACGGTGCCGACCCGGGGAGCGCCGAGGGCCGTGCCGGGGCGCTCCGCGGGTCCACGGCTCCGCTGTGGGTGGGCGACTCGGACGGCGTGGAGATCCGGGTACGCGGGGAGGAGACGCTCCCGTCGGGCCTGCGGCTCGAACTGGTCGACCCGGGGGAGGGCCCCGCGGGCGACCAGGACCAGGAGCGGACGGCCGAGCGCGAGGCCCCCGCCCCGCACTCCCGCACCGCGGCGATGCCCGTGGCCCCCGCCGCCCTGAGCGCGCCGGAGGCGGCGGCGAGCGCGGTGAACGCGCAGCTCGCCCCGTACGGCGCGACCTGGATCCCGGCCCTCTCGAAGGAGGAGACCGAGCTCACGGTCCGGACCATGCACCTCCAGGACGCGGGCCGGACGGCCCCGGTCCAGGCGGCACCTCCCGCGGCCGCGGCGGGGCAGGCGGCTCCGGCCGCACCCGCGGCGGCGGCGGCGAAGCCGTACATCGGACCCCAGCCCAAGATCATCACCCGTAAGGGCTGGGGCGCGGACGAGAGCATCCGCGAGAAGGGCTTCGTCTACACGAAGACCATCAAGGCCGCCTTCGTCCACCACAGCGCCACCGGCAACAACTACACGTGCAGCAAGGCGCCGTCCGTCCTGCGCAGCATCTACCGCTACCACGTGCTGAGCAGCGGATGGCGGGACATCGGCTACAACTTCGCCGTCGACAAGTGCGGAAACATCTACGAGGGCCGGGCGGGCGGCGTGGCCAAGCCGGTCCTCGGCGCGCACACGCTCGGCTTCAACACCAACAGCATGGGCATCGCCGTCCTCGGCACCTTCACCAAGAGCAACCCGCCGGCCGCCGTCGTGACCGCCGTGGCCCGCCTGACGGCGTGGAAGCTCGGACTGCACGGGGTGAACCCCAAGGGCTCCTCCTACCTGGTCTCGGGCGGCGGAAACCTGTACAAGAAGGGCACGACCGTACGCTTCAACTCCATCGCCGGTCACCGCGACGGATTCGCCACGGAATGCCCCGGCGCACGCCTCTACGGCAAGCTCGGCACGGCCCGCACGAGCTCCGCGAAGTACCAGGGAAGGCCCTGATGGGGACGCGGATGGGGGCAGGGGGGCAACCATCCGCATAAACTGACCGGTCACATCGCACGGACGACCGATCCGGGCGAGCCGGCCGGCCCCGAACAGGAAGCAGAGACGACAAGGTGACAGAAGCGATCCTCCTGGTCGGTGGCAAGGGCACACGGCTGCGACCCCTCACGGTCAACACGCCGAAGCCCATGGTCCCGGCGGCGGGCGTCCCCTTCCTGACCCATCAGCTGGCCCGCGCCCGTGCCGCCGGCGTCGAGCACATCGTGCTCGCCACCTCCTATCTGGCCGAGGTCTTCGAGCCGCACTTCGGTGACGGCTCCGACCTCGGCCTGAGCCTGGAGTACGTCACCGAGGAAGAGCCCCTCGGCACCGGCGGCGCGATACGCAACGTCGCCTCGCGACTCCACTCGGGTCCCGACGAGCCGGTCCTCATCTTCAACGGGGACATCCTCACCGGCCTGGACATCCAGGCCCTCGTCGCGACCCACTCCTCCTCCGGCGCGGACGTCTCGCTCCACCTCACCCGGGTCGAGGACCCCCGCGCCTTCGGCCTGGTCCCCACGGACGACACCGGCCGCGTCACGGCCTTCCTGGAGAAGCCGCAGACGCCGGAGGAGATCGTCACCGACCAGATCAACGCGGGCGCGTACGTCTTCAAGCGCTCGATCATCGACACGATCCCCACCGGCCGCCCCGTCTCGGTCGAGCGCGAGACCTTCCCGGAGCTCCTCTCCTCCGGAGCGCACCTCCAGGGCATGGTGGACTCCACCTACTGGCTGGACCTCGGCACCCCGCAGGCCTTCGTCCGGGGCTCCGCCGACCTCGTCCTGGGCCGCGCGCCCTCCCCGGCCGTCCCGGGCCGCTGCGGCGACCGCCTGGTCCTGCCGTCCGCCCGCGTCGCCCCGGACGCCAAGCTGACCGGCGGCACGGTCGTCGGCGCGGACGCGGTCGTCGGCGAGGGCGCCCGCGTGACGGGCTCCACCCTGCTGGCCGGCGCGATCGTCGAGGCCGGCGCGGTGATCACGGACTCCCTGATCGGCGCGGGGGCCCGCATCGGCGCCCGTACGGTGGTCAGCGGGGCGGTCATCGGGGACGGGGCGCAGGTGGGCCCGGACAACGAACTCCGCGAGGGCGTCCGAGTCTGGTGCGACACCACCCTCCCCCCAGGCGCCGTCCGCTTCTCCTCGGACCAGTAACCCGCCCGCGTCGCGCCCACCGCGCCTCGCGCCGTGGGCGCCGCGCCCCCGCGGCGGGCCCGCGTCCCGCCGTTGTGGGCGGTGCCCACCCGACGGCCCGTTGCGGGCCCGCACCCTGCCGCCCCCGTTGTGGGCAGGCGTTCCGCAAGGGGCGGAACGGGTGGGCACAACGGAACGGCGCCCTTGCCGGCGCCAGAGGCTCCTGCGCCTGAACCCGCACCACCCGGGTGCAGCACATGGTGGTGCGGGCCGGGGGCGGAACGCGGAGGCGCCGCGAAGGGCGCCGTCCCGTGTGCCCACCCGTCCCGCCCAGCGGGACGATTGCCCACACGGGGGCGTGGGCGACGGGCCCACGACGGCCGCGGGGCCGCGGGGCCGCGGGCACACGGGCGCGGGCGACGGGCCCGCAAGGGCCCGGGCCCGGGGCGCACGGGCGCGGGCCAAGGCCCCCAGGCCCCCACAGGCACAGCCCCCCGCCCCACCCCACCCCGCTACCCTCGTACCCATGGCCGCCCGCTTCCCCCCAGGACCCCCAGGACCCCCAAGACCCACCCGCACCACAGCCCGCGGCGGCCACGTCCCCGTCCCCACCCCCCGTTCCCTGGACACCGCGCCGGACCTGGACCTGGGGCTCACCCTCGGCCCGCTCCGCCGGGGCCCCGCCGACCCCACGTTCCGGGCGACCCCGGACGGCTCGGTGTGGCGGGCCAGCCGGACCCCGGACGGGCCCGGGACGCTCCGGGTCCGGATGGACGCCGGGCGGGCCGTGGCGGAGGCCTGGGGCCCGGGTGCCGCCTGGCTCCTGGACGGCCTCCCGGCGCTGCTGGGCGCCGAGGACGACCCGGCCGCCTTCGTCCCGCGCCACAAGCTGCTCCTGGCGATCCACCGCCGCCGTCCCGGCCTGCGCCTGACCCGCACGGGTCTGGTCCTGGAGGCCCTGATCCCGACGGTCCTGGAGCAGAAGGTCACGACGCACGAGGCCTACGGCTCCTGGCGCCACCTCGTGCGGAAGTACGGCGAGCCGGCCCCGGGCCCGGCCCCCGAGGGCCTGTACGCGATGCCCGACGCCCGCACCTGGGCCCGCATCCCGTCCTGGGAGTGGCACCTGGCGAACGTGGACGGCAAGCGCGCGGCCACGATCGTCCGCGCGGCGCGCGTGGCGGCCCGCCTGGAGGAGGCCGCGGCGATGGACGGCCCCGCGGCCCGCGCGCGCCTGGAGCTGGTCCCGGGCATCGGCCCGTGGACGAGCGCGGAGACCGTCCAGCGCAGCAACGGCGCTCCGGACGAGGTCACCACCGGTGACCTGCACCTGCCCGGCATCGTCGGCTGGGCGCTCGCGGGCGACCGCACGACGGACGATGCGGCGATGCTGGACCTCCTGGCCCCGTACGCGGGCCAGCGCCACCGCGCGGCCCGCCTGATCCTCCTCAGCGGCCGCGTACCGCCCCGCAGGGCTCCCCGCATGACACCGGGGAACATCGCCGGGCTCTGAGCACGGGCACGGCCCGCCCGCCTACCTGACCTCGACGAACTCCGCGGCTGGCCGCGCCGGGCGGTCCTTCGGCGGGGCCGCCGGGTGGCCGATGGCGACCGCGCCCATGGGGTCCCAGCCGTCCGGCAGCCCGAGGACGTCCCGTACGACGTCACGGCAGAACATCGTCGAGGACACCCAGGCCGAGCCGAGCCGCTCCCCGGCGAGCGCCACCAGGAAGTTCTGCACGCCCGCGCCCGCCGCCACCACGAACATCTCGCGCTCGGCTGCGTCCCGGCGCGGGTCGCCGTAGTGGTGGGAGCCGTCCATGACGAGGCACGGCACGGCGAGGTAGGGCGCGTGGCGCAGCACGTCACCGCGCCGGACGCGCTTCGCGACGGACTCCTCGGACTTCCCGTCCCGCCGCAGGTCCGCGATCCACGCGTCCCGCATGGCGTCGAGCAGCCGCGTCCGCGACTCCGGGGACTCCAGGAGCACGAACCTCCACGGCGTGGTGTGGTGCGGCGCCGGGGCCGTCACGGCGGCCGCGACGGCCCGCCGGACCGCCCCCGGGTCGACCGGCTCGGCGGTGAACTCCCGTACCGTCCGGCGCAGCGTCACCGCCTCCCGTACGGCCTCCGAGGTCCCGAGCCGGAACATGTCGTCGGCGGCGGAGCGCACCAGGGCCCGCGCTCCCTCCTCGTCGTCGCCGCCCACCACGTGGGGCAGGCCGCGCACGACGGCGACGGGCAGTCCGGCGGCCTTGCCCTTCACCAGGTCTCCGGCGGCGGCGAGTTCGTCGGCCGTGGCGACCACGGTCGCGCTGAGCGGATTGCCGTGCGCGTCGGTGCCGCCGCGCAGGTCGTCGAGGACCCGAACGCCGGCCGCGCCGATCGCCACGTCGGTGAGCCCGCTGCGCCAGGGCCGTCCGAAGGTGTCCGTGACGACGACGCCGACGTCGACGCCGAGCGCCTCGCGCAGGCCCGAACGGATGCGCCGGGCCGAGGCGTCGGAGTCCTCGGGCAGCAACAGGACCGTGCCGGAGGGGGTGTTGGAGGCGTCGACCCCGGCGGCGGCCATGACGAGCCCCTGCCGGTTCTCGACGATCCGCAGGGCGCCGCGCCGGGCCACCACCCGTACCGTCTCGGCGTCGATGGCCTCCTCGCGGTCGGCGGCGGCCGTCACCCGCCCCTCCGCCTTACTGACGATCTTGGAGGTGACCAGCAGGACGTCGCCGTCGGCGAGCTCCGGCGCCACGGAGGCGATGAGCTTGGCCAGGTCGTCACCGGCGGCCACCTCGGGCAGCCCGGACAGGGCCCAGACCCGGTACGCGGGCGCGTACGCGCCGGAACCGGCCCCCTCCCCACCCGGGACCGCACCGCCGCAACCGGCACCGTCCGGGATCGCCCCGCCCGGCCCCGACGGAGGCGCCGTCGTCACGCCCGTACCTCCTCGGCCAGCGCCAGCGCCTCGCGGGCCATCGCGGCCGTCGCGTCCAGGTCCGTCATCATCAGCGGCACCGCGCGGCAGGCGATCCCCGCCGCCTCGACCTCCGCGACCGCGCCCGCGTCCACGGTGTCCACGAGCCAGCCGCCGACGAGCTCGGCGCCGTAGTGCAGGGCCACCGCCGCCGCCGTGGACTCCACGCCGACGGCCGCGAGCACCTTGTCGGCCATGCCGCGCACGGGG
The DNA here is from genome assembly GCF_042890295.1 of Streptomyces sp. NPDC002232. Classification (NCBI taxonomy): domain Bacteria; kingdom Bacillati; phylum Actinomycetota; class Actinomycetes; order Kitasatosporales; family Streptomycetaceae; genus Streptomyces; species Streptomyces sp. NPDC002232. The sequence goes on from NZ_JBIARV010000008.1 coordinate 361,784, forward strand.
GCGTCGCCGACGATGGGGGAGAGCCCCACGACGGGCGCCCCGGCCGCGACGACCGCCTCGCGGATCCCGGGCACGGCCAGGATCGTGCCGACGCTCACCACGGGATTGGACGGCGGGAAGAGGATGACGTCCGCCGCGGCGACGGCCTCCAGGACGCCCGGCGCGGGCTTCGCCGCCTCGGCGCCGACCGGTACGACGGCCTTCGCGTCGACGGAGGCGCGCAGCTTCACCCAGTACTCCTGGAAGTGCACCGCGCGCTGCTCGCCGTCGACCTCGATCGCCACGTGTGTCTCGACGCGGTCGTCGGACATCGGGAGCAGCCGGACACCGGGCTTCCACCGGTCGCACAGCGCCTCGGTGACCGCGCTGAGGGGGTAGCCCGCGCCGAGCATCTGCGTGCGGACGATGTGGGTGGCGAAGTCCCGGTCGCCGAGGCCGAACCACTCGGGCCCGACGCCGTACGCCGCGAGCTCCTCCTTGACGGTGAAGGACTCGTCCGTGCGTCCCCAGCCCTGCTCCTCGTTGATGCCACCGCCGAGGGTGTACATCACCGTGTCCAGGTCGGGGCAGACCTTCAGCCCGAAGAGATGGATGTCGTCACCGGTGTTGCCGATGACCGTGATCTCCGCGTCAGGCGCGGCCTGCTTGAGGCCGCGAAGGAAACGGGCACCACCGATGCCGCCGGCCAGAACCACAATGCGCATGCGGACAGTCTGTCAGCAGCGGGCTGATCGTATGAGGGGTGGTGGCCGGGAGAGGGCCGGGCCCGTGGCACCGCCGGCGGCCTGGAGCGGGCCGGGCCCGTCGGGCGACCGGCGCACCGCCGCCGGCCGGGAGCGGGGCGGGTCCGTCAGACGACCGGGGCGTCCACGGCGGCCGGGGCGCACTGCGCCCGGAGCGACTCGTGCATGGACTCGTGCATCGGCATCTCGGTGAGGCCGGGGAAGTAGACGTGCAGGCTGACGGCCGGTTCGAGGGAGTCGTTGACGACCTCGTGGACGTAGCCCGGCGCGAAGATCCGCTCTCCGCCGGGGGCGAGCGTCCGCGTGCCGCGGTCCGTGCGCTCCGTCAGCTCGCCCTCCAGGACGGTCAGCACGCCGGAGGAGAGGCCGTGGTCGTGGAGCCCGCTGCCCTGTCCGGGCACCCAGGAGAGCAGCCACACCTCGTAGCCGGGGCCGGTGCGCAGGCGGTGGTACCAGCGGGTGGTGGCGTCGTACTCGACGTGCGGGGCCCACTGGGAGCGGTCGGCGGCGAGGGAGCGCGCGAGGCCGGCGAACTCGGCCACGGTGACGGGGTGGGCGCGCTCGGGCTGGAGGAGGTGCGGGACCTCGAGGATGTCGCCGGCGATCTGAAGGTCGCTGTCCATGTTCATGGGGTGGGGAGGTTCCTCAGCAGAAACAGAAGCGGTGGGGGTCACGGAAGAGAGGTGACACGGGTGACGCTGGGAGGAGGAGCTGGAGCTCTACGGCATCAACAGCTGGGACAGCAACAGCAACAGCGCGCCTGGACAGCGCGGCGGAACCCACGGGCGTGGGTCGCGGAGGGCGCTGCGGTCGCTGGCATGCCACCAAAGGTGGCCGGAGCGGCACCCGACTGTCAACTCAATGCCCGATTTGGGGGTAATGTTTCACCTCATCCGGTTACTGCGTCCGGAGAAAGGTTTGTTCAAGCGCGGACCAGGACAGATGGCGCTTCGACCGTGCCCGTAAACATCACGGGCGCGATCGGGCTGTGATCCGGATCGCTTCCACGGCCCGATCGCAACAAGATCCACGTCCCGGTCGTCCTTCCCTGTGAAGGAGGTGCGGCACGGTCAGGCCCGCGGCATGTGTCAGGTTTTTGGTGATTTGAACACTTTCCGCATAGGCTTGGTTCCGCAGAGTGAATACGGGGCCCAATAGCAGATCTCGGCTTGACTCGCACAGAGCACAAACTTGTAATTTCACTCGTGTCGTTCGGCCGGGTTCGCCCGGCAACATCACGGGACGCACAGAACAGACGAGGGGCGCACATGACCGAGTTGTTCCAGGAACTGCTGGTCGAGGACGCGGACGAGGAACTCGGCTGGCAGGAGCGCGCGCTGTGCGCCCAGACCGATCCCGAGTCCTTCTTCCCCGAGAAGGGCGGCTCGACGCGTGAGGCCAAGAAGGTCTGCCTCGCCTGCGAGGTCCGCTCCGAATGCCTCGAGTACGCCCTCCAGAACGACGAACGCTTCGGCATCTGGGGCGGCCTCTCCGAGCGAGAGCGACGCCGCCTGAAGAAGGCCGCCGTCTGAACCGCGCCGGGCCCGCCGGCCCCCGCGCGCCACGGCGCGCACACCAGGACATGACGAACGGTCCGCCCCCCTGAACCCCACGGGAGGCGGACCGTTCCGCGTGTCCGGCACCCGGTGTCCGTTACGCAGTCGTCCCGCACGGTCTGTCCACAGGGACGGCGGACCGCTCCGCGTGCAGCCGTTAGTGTGGGCCTCCGTCCGAGACGCTCCCCACGCCCCCCGCGGGCGACCCCGGCCGGAGGGCCCGTAGCTCGATGTCCTCAACTCCTGAGTTTCCGCGACACGTCGTCACCGCCGTGCTCGTCACCCACGACGGCGCCCGCTGGCTGCCCGACGCGCTCGCCGGGCTGCTCGCCCAGGAGCGCCCCGTGCAGAACGTGGTGGCGGCCGACACCGGCAGCGCCGACGACTCGGCGCAGCTCGTCGCCGACGCCATCGGCGCCGACCGCGTCCTGCACCTCGCGCGCCGCACCGGCTTCGGCGCCGCCGTCGAGGAGGCCGCCCGCACCGCGCCCCCGCTCGGACCCGAGGACCTGCCCTACCTGAAGCGCCCCAGCGGCTGGGACCCCGTCAGCCGCACCTGGAACGACGAGGCGTACGACCTCCCCGAACTCCCGCACGGCGAACCGGTCCAGTGGCTGTGGCTCCTCCACGACGACTGCGCCCCCGAGCCCGGCGCCCTCGCCGAACTCCTGCGCGTCGCCGACTCCGACGCGGAAGCCGCCGTCATCGGCCCCAAGCTGCGCGGCTGGTACGACCGCAAGCAACTCCTCGAAGTCGGCGTCGGGATCGCCCGCAGCGGCCGCCGCTGGACCGGACTCGACCGCCGCGAACAGGACCAGGGCCAGCACGACCAGGTCCGCTCCGTCCTCTCCGTCTCCACCGCCGGCATGCTGATCCGCCGCGACGTCTTCGAGGGCCTCGGCGGCTTCGACCGCCGCCTGCCCCTCATGCGCGACGACGTCGACCTGTGCTGGCGCGCGCACTCCGCCGGCCACCGCGTCCTCGTCGCCCCCGACGCCGTCCTGCGCCACGCCGAGGCCTCCGCCCGCGAGCGCCGCACCGTCGACTGCGCCGGCCGCACCGCAGCCGACCCGCACCGCGTCGACAAGGCCGGCGCCGTCCACACCCTCCTCGCCAACACCCGCGGCAGCGCCCTTCCGTACGTCCTCGTGCGGCTCGTCCTCAGCACCCTGCTGCGCACCCTCGCCTACCTCGTCGGCAAGGCCCCGGGTCAGGCGGTCGACGAGGTCACGGGCCTCTTCGCGACCCTGCTGCGCCCCGAGAAGATCCTCGCCGCCCGCAAGCGCCGCAAGAACCCGGCCGTCCCCAACAGCGAGTTCCGCGCCCTCTTCCCGCCGCCCGGAGCGACCCTCCGCGCCACCGTCGAGCAGATCGCCTCCCACTTCGGCGGCGCCGAGGCCGAGACCGGCGGCTCCCGCCACGGCGTCGTCGAGTCGGGACCCGGCGGCGACGACGCCGACTACCTGGAGATCGAGCAGTTCGCCCGGCTCAAGAAGATCGCCCGCAAGCCCGGACCGGTCCTCTTCGCCCTGCTCCTCGTGGTGTCCCTGGTCGCCTGCCGCAACCTCTTCGCCGGCGGCTCGCTGGCCGGCGGCGCCCTGCTGCCCGCCCCCGACACCGTCTCCGGCCTCTGGTCGCGGTACGCCGACTCCTGGCACGCCCTCGGCACCGGCGGCACCCAGACCGCCCCGCCCTACCTCGCCGTCCTCGCCGTGCTCTCCGCGCTGTTCCTCGGCTCCACCTCCACCGCGCTGACCGTGCTGCTGGTCTGCTCGGTCCCGCTCGCCGGGTTCACCGCGTACTTCGCCGCCCGGGGCATCGTCGAGTCCCGGCTGCTGCGCGCCTGGGGCGCCGTCGCGTACGCCTTCCTGCCCGCCGCCACCGGAGCCCTCGCCGCCGGCCGGCTCGGCACCGCCGTCCTGGCGATCCTGCTCCCACTGATCGCCCGGGCCGCCGTCGCCGCCCACGGCTTCAACCGGCCCGACCGAGGCAGCTGGCGTGCCACCTGGGCGTACGCCTTCCTCCTCACCTTCGCGATGGCGTTCACCCCGGTCGTCTGGCCGCTCGCCGTCCTCCTCGGCCTCGGCGTCCTCGCCGTGCGCCGCTCCGACCTCCCCGCGTACGGGCTGCGCTTCCTCGCCGCCGTCGGCACCCCGCTGCTGCTCCTCGCGCCCTGGTCGCTCACCCTGCTCACCGACCCCGGCGCCTTCCTGCGCGAGGCCGGACTCGACGTCCGCACGGGCACGGCGACCGCGCTCGACCTGCTCGGCACCAGCCCCGGCGGCCCCGGAACCACCGGCGGCCTGCTCCTGATCGGCCTCGTCCTCGCCGGACTGGCCGGACTGCTCCGCGAGGAGCGCGGGCTCGCCGTCCGCGCCGCCTGGGCCGCCGCCCTCGCCGGACTCCTGCTCGCCGTCCTCGCCAACGGCGCGGGCGGCACCGGCTGGGCCGGACCCGCCACACTCGTCTACGGCGCCGCCCTCATCGCCGCCGGCATGATCGGCGCCGAGGGCGGCCGCACCCGCGTCGCCGCCCACGGCTTCGGCTGGCGCCAGCCCGTCGCCGCCCTCATCGCCCTCGCCTGCGCCGTCGGCCCCGCCGTCGCCGCCGTCGGCTGGATGATCGGCGGCGCCGACGGCCCGCTGACCCGGCGCGACCCGGTCCAGGTCCCGGCCTTCGTCGCCGAGGAGAGCGGCACCCGCGACCAGCCCCGCACCCTCGTCCTCGGCGGCGGCGCGCCCGGCGAGGTCGCGTACACCCTCGTCCGCGGCTCCGGCGCCCGCCTCGGCGACGGCGAACTCACCGACGCGGCCGAGGCCGACCCGCGCCTCGACGCGGTCGTCGCCCGCCTCGTCGCCGGCTCCGGCGCCGACCAGACCGAGGAGCTCAGCGGCTACGCCGTCCGGTACGTCCTCGTACGGGACGGGGCACCGCGCCAGATGAGCCGGGTCCTCGACTCCACCCCCGGCCTGAGCCGGCTCAGCCAGCTCGACGGCAGCGCCCTCTGGCGCGTCGACCGCGAGATCGCCCGCGTCATGATCGTCCCGCCCGCGGCCAAGACCGCCGACACCGACAAGGCGCCCGAGACGGCCCAGCCGGTCGCCGTCGCCGCCGGACCCGTCGAGGCCCACACCGACGTCCCCGCGGGCCCCGCCGGGCGCGTCCTGCGCCTCGCCGACCGCGCCGACGAGGGCTGGACCGCCACCCTCGACGGCAAGGAGCTCACCCGGACCACCGTCGACGACTGGGCCCAGGGCTTCGAGCTGCCCGCCCAGGGCGGCCGCCTCGACCTCACGTACGACGAGCCGCTCACCCACACCGCGTGGATCTGGGCCCAGGCCGGCCTCGCCCTCGTCCTGCTGGTCCTGGCCCTGCCCGGGCGGCGCCGCGAGATCGACGACGACCTGCCCGAGGAAGAGCTCGCGATCCCCGCCCAGGCGGCCGAGGGCGACGGCCGCCGGGCCCGCCGCCTGCGCGCCGCCGCCGAGGCGGAAGCCGCCGCGGAGAGCGCCGAGCCGGCCGCGGAGGCCGCCTTCGACGCCTTCGGGACCGCCCAGGGCGGCCCGGCCCCCATCCCGGGACAGCAGACCCACGAGCCCGGGGCCCAGGAGCAGGACTGGGACGGCGGGTACGACCCGGCGTACGCCCAGCAGGCCCAGGCCCAGCAGCCCCAGGAACAGCCGCAGGCCCAGCCCTACGCGGACCAGGGCTACTACCAGGACTACGCGGCCGATCCGTACCAGCAGCAGCCGTACGCGTACCCCCAGCAGGGCTACGACCAGCAGCCCCAGGCCTACCCCGAGCAGGGCTACGAGCAGCAGCCCCCGCAGCAGTACGACCCGCAGCAGCAGGGTCAGCCGCAGGAGTACGACCAGCAGCAGTACGACCCGTACGGCGGCTACGGCTACGGGTACCCCCAGGGCCACGAGACCGAGCAGCGTCCCGACGGGAGCAGCAACCAGTGAAGCGCACGACCCTCTCCCTGATCGCGGGCGCCACGGCCCTCGCCGCCGTCACCGGCTTCGCGGCCCTCACCGCCCCGGACGGCTCCGCGGCCCCCGCGGCGAAGCCCACCACCCGCCTCCCGGTCGAGCGCGCCGGCCTCGTCTGTCCGGCGCCCAGCACCTCCGAGGTGGCCGAGACGCTCTACACCTCGTACACCCCGGCCGGCGCGGGCTCCGCCCCCGCCGGCGGCAAGGCGGACCCGCCGACCGCGCAGCTGCGGACCGCCGCGCGCGCGGCCGGCGACAAGCCCGGCCAGAAGCCGAAGGCCGTCAAGGCACCGGCGACCGTCACCGCCCCCGGCAAGCCCGTCACCGCCGAGGCGGAGGGCGCCTCCGTGCCCGCCCTCACCGGCGCCGCGACCGGCGCCCTCGCCCCCGGCTGGACGGTCCAGCAGACCACCGTCGTCCCGGCCGGCGGCGCGCGCGGACTCCTCGGCCTCGGCTGCGGCGCCCCCGACACCGACTTCTGGTTCCCGGCGGCCTCCACCGCCAAGGACCGCCAGGACTACGTCCACCTCACCAACCCGGACGACACGGCCGCCGTCGCCGACATCGAGCTGTACGGCCCCGAGGGCGTCCTGAAGTCCCAGTTCACCGAGGGCATCCCCGTCCCCGCCCACTCCACCGTCCCGGTGCTGCTCTCCACCCTCACCAGCGAGGCCGCGCAGAAGGACGTCACCGTCCACGTCACCACCCGCAGCGGGCGCGTCGGCGCCGCCGTCGCCGTGGCCGACGACAAGCTCGGCAGCGACTGGATCGCCCCGGCGGCCGACCCGGCGACGAGCGCCGTGCTGCCCGGCATCCCGGCCGACGCCACCTCCGTGCGGCTCGTGGCCTTCGCCCCCGGCGAGGACGACGCCGACCTCAAGGTCCAGCTGGTCACCGCGACCGGCACGATCGTCCCGGCGGGCGGCGGCTCCCTCCACGTGAAGTCCGGGATGACGGCCGCCGCCGACCTGCCGAACCTCACCCGGGGCGCGGCCGGCTCGCTGCTGCTGACCCCGAGCGACCCGAAGAAGGCGACCCCGGTCGTCGCTGCCCTCGAAGTCGTGCGCGGCAAGGGCGACGACACCGAGATCGCGTTCATCCCCGCGACGGCGCCCGTCTCCGCGCGCGCGACGGTCGCCGACAACCGGGCCAAGGGCTCGACGCTCTCCCTGACCGCCCCGGGCGCCGACGCCCGGGTCAAGGTCACCGCCTCGGCCGGTTCCGGCGGCGGCGCGCCGGCGTCGAGGACCGTCACGGTCAAGGCGGGCACGACGACGGTCCTCACGGACCTGGCGCCCGCGGGCCTCAAGGGCTCCTACGCGCTGACCGTCGAACCGGTCTCGGGCGGCAAGGTCCACGCGGCCCGCACCCTCGTCCTGCCGGAGGACGGCGTCCCGATGTTCACCGTCCAGACCTTCGTCGACGACCGGGGCACGGTCGAGGTCCCGACGGCCCGCCAGGACCTGGGCGTCCTCGACTGACGGCGCGGCCGGAGGGCCCCCGCGGGGCGGAGCGGTCCGGGCACGCGCCCGGACCGACGCGGTGCGTTCAGCCCTGCCCGTACGGACGGGACCCGCTCGGTTCTGCCCGTACCGGACGTGGTCCGGTCGGTCCTGCCCGTACGGACGTGATCCGCTCGGTCCTGTCCCGTACCGACGCGGTCCGGTCAGTCCTGCTCAGTACCGACCCGGTCCGCTCAGTCCGGTCAGTCCTGCCCGTACCGGGGATCGACCGACTCGGGGGAGAGGCCGAGGAGCTCGGCGACCTGCTCCACGACGACCTCGTGCACCAGCAGCGCCCGCTCGTCCCGGCTCTTCGAGCGGATCTCGACCGGCCGCCGGTAGACGACCACCCGGGCCGGGTCGTTCTTGTCGGCCGGCACCGAGCCGCCCAGCGGCACCGTCTCGCCCGGCACCGGCGGCGGCACCTCCATCACCAGGAAGTCGACGTCCGCCAGCTGCGGCCAGCGCCGTTCGAGGCGCTCCACCGAGTCGAGGACGAGGTCGCGGAAGGTGTCGGCCCGGCTCGCGGAGAGCGGCACCTGCGGCGGCGCGACCGGTCCCCGCATCCCGCGGCCGTGCCGGTCGCGGCGGCGGACCCGGGGCTCCGCCGGGGGCTCCGTGGGACGGTGCGAGGGGCTCGGCGGCACAGGACTGTCCATCACTGACGCAGCGTAACCCTCATCCGTCCCACCGCACCGTGGCGCATCCTCGCCACCTCCCCCGGCGTGCCCGCGGTCCCGCACGCGTCCTGTCCAAACCTGAACATTCCGGCCGGGAGCAGGTCCGATTCGACGGTCCGTCACGATCGGCCATCTGGCCCTGGTTGACCGGATTTGTATCTCACGGTGTCCGGATAGCCCCCTGCCCGCACCCCCTTGGGACGCCTCCCGCGCAGGTCAGAGCCACGACCGCCCGGAGGCGGGTGTCGGAGGTCACACCGCGACACGGTGGAGTGACCTGAGGGAGAGTCGTCGCGGCCCGCTCAAGAGTGCGGTACCGTCCAACGTCGTGAGCCCTGTACGTCGCTGTTCGCGCACCGCGTGCGGCCGCCCTGCCGTCGCGACACTGACGTACGTCTATGCCGACTCGACTGCGGTCCTCGGCCCGCTCGCCACCTACGCCGAGCCCCACTGCTACGACCTGTGCGCCGAGCACAGCGAGCGCCTCACCGCCCCGCGCGGCTGGGAGGTGGTGCGGCTCTCCGACGGGTCCGCCCCCGCCCGCCCCAGCGGCGACGACCTCGAAGCGCTGGCCAACGCGGTACGCGAGGCGGCCCGCCCCCAGGAACGCGCGGCCGAGGCCGGCGGCAAGGGCGGCCCGGGCCGCGGCGGAGACCCCATGGAGGTCGGCCGCCGCGGGCACCTCAGAGTGCTCCGTTCGCCGGACAACTGACGCCAACCGGCCACCCTCCCCCCACCCCCGACCCGGTACCGCCGGTCTCCGGGTAGTTTTGGCGTTCCGTACACGCGCCGCACACGCGTGTGGAGAACTCAGGAGGGTGGATCCGTGACGACCGATCTGTCGCAGATCGTGAAGGCGTACGACATCCGCGGAGTGGTACCCGACCAGTGGGACGAGACGCTCGCCGAACTCTTCGGCGCCGCCTTCGTCCGGGTGACGGACGCGGGCGCGATCGTCGTCGGCCACGACATGCGCCCCTCCTCGCCCGGCCTCGCGGCGGCCTTCGCGCGCGGCGCGGCCCGCCTGGGCGCCGACGTCACCCTCATCGGGCTCTGCTCCACGGACCAGCTGTACTTCGCCTCCGGCAGCCTCGGCCTGCCCGGCGCCATGTTCACGGCCTCCCACAACCCGGCCCAGTACAACGGCATCAAGATGTGCCGCGCCGGCGCCGCCCCCGTCGGCCAGGACACCGGCCTCGCCGACATCCGCGCCCTCGCCGAGGAGTGGTCGGAGCAGGGCGCCCCCCAGGCCGCGGCGACGCCGGGCACGATCACCGAGCGCGACACCCTCGCGGACTACGCCGCCCACCTGAAGGGCCTGGTCGACCTCACCGCGATCCGCCCCCTCAAGGTCGTCGTCGACGCGGGCAACGGCATGGGCGGCCACACCGTCCCGACCGTCTTCGACGGCCTCCCGCTGACGACCGTCCCGATGTACTTCGAGCTCGACGGCACCTTCCCGAACCACGAGGCCAACCCCCTCGACCCGAAGAACATCGTCGACCTCCAGGCCCGCGTCCTCGCCGAGGGCGCCGACCTCGGCCTCGCCTTCGACGGCGACGCCGACCGCTGCTTCGTCGTCGACGAGCGCGGCGAGCCGGTCTCCCCGTCCGCGATCACCGCCCTCGTCGCCGCGCGCGAGCTCGCCAAGCACCCCGGCGGCACGATCATCCACAACCTGATCACCTCCTGGTCGGTGCCGGAGGTCGTCCGCGAGCAGGGCGGCGAGCCGGTCCGCACCCGCGTCGGCCACTCCTTCATCAAGCAGGAGATGGCGAAGACCGGAGCGATCTTCGGCGGCGAGCACTCGGCGCACTACTACTTCAAGGACTTCTGGAACGCGGACACGGGCATGCTCGCCGCCCTGCACGTCCTCGCCGCCCTCGGCGGCCAGGACGGCACCCTGTCCGACCTGGTCTCCGCCTACGACCGGTACGCCTCCTCCGGCGAGATCAACTCGACGGTCGCCGACCAGGCGGCGAGCACCGCCAAGGTCAGGGCGGCCTACGCGGACACCGAGGGCGTCACCTTCGACGAGCTCGACGGCCTGACCGTGGCGGCGGCGGACTGGTGGTTCAACCTCCGCGCCTCCAACACGGAGCCGCTCCTCCGCCTCAACGTCGAGGCCCGCGACGAGGCCACCATGGCCAAGACCCGCGACGAGGTCCTCGCCCTGGTCCGGGCGACCGACTGACCCCCCGGCCCACCGCCGGGGAACCGGGGCGTGCCCCTTTCCCCGGCGGTAGGCTGACCTGGCCCGATCCGTCTCGTCCGAAGGGACCCCCCATGCCGCTCGAAGCCGGCCTCCTGGAGATCCTGGCCTGCCCGGCCTGCCACGCTCCGCTGAACGACCGCACGGCGGACGAGACCCCCGAGCTGGTCTGCACGAGCCCCGACTGCGGCCTCGCCTACCCGGTCCGCGACGGCATCCCGGTCCTGCTCACGGACGAGGCCCGCAAGCCGGCGTAGGGCCCCCGCCCGCGCGGGCCCGCGCCGGCACGCCGGAGCAGGGTCCGCGCCCGTACGATCCCCCGCCCGCACGCCGGAGCGGGGCCCCCGGGCTCGCGTGGGCCCCGCGTCCACGCCCCTGCGGGCTCCACCCCGCCCGCCGTGGGTATGAGTTCCTCGCCCGGACACCGTCCGGGGACCCCCGGGGCGGAACGGGTGGGCACGAGGGAAGGCGCCCTCGCCGGGCGCGGGCTCCCGCGCCCGGACCCGCACCACCCGCACCCGCACCAAGGCAGCGCCCGCACCAGCCGCGCCCCGCAGGGAGGCCCGCACATGCTCGACGAGACCCTCCTCGACGCCCCGGACGACCTGGCCCTGGCCGACCGCCGGGGCCTCCTCCGCGGTGCGGCCGAGGCCGGAGCACGGGTACGGACCGCCGCCCGGCACGCCGCGGAGGCCGGCATCGCGGACCTCCGCCCCGAGGGCCGCCCCCGCGCCGTCCTCGTCGCGGGCCCCGGCACCGCCGCCGCCGGCGTCGCCGACCTGATCGGCGCGCTCGCCGGAGCCTCCGCCCCCGTCGTACGGCTCCAGCCGACCGGCGTCGCCCCGGCCGCCGGCGCCCTGCGCTGGGCGCTGCCCGGCTGGGCGGGCTCGGTGGACCTGCTCCTGCTGCCCACCACCGACGGCTCGGAACCGGGCCTCGCCCTCCTCGCCGAACAGGCCTACCGCCGAGGGATCACGGTCGTCGCCGTCGCCCCGAAGGCCTCCCCGCTCACGGAGACGGTCAACGGCTCGCACGGCCTGTTCGTCCCGATGGCGACCGCCCCGCACGAGACGCCCGACGAGTACGCCGAGAGCATCGCGGCCAGCCCGGGCGCCCTCTGGGCCCTGTTCACCCCGCTGCTCGCGCTGCTGGACCGCGTCGGCCTCCTGGAAGCGCCGCCGGAGGCCCTGGAGAAGGTCGCCGACCGCCTCGACCGTACGGCGGAGCGCTGCGGCCCGGCGATCGCCACGTACAGCAACCCGGCGAAGACCCTCGCCGCCGAACTCGCCGACACGCTCCCGCTGATCTGGACCGAGGGCGACGCCGCCGGACCGGCCGGCCGCCGCTTCGCCGCCGTCCTCGCCGAACTGGCCGGGCTGCCCGCGCTCGCCGCCGAACTCCCCGAGGCCCTCCCGGCGCACGGCGTCCTCCTCGCCGGCGACTACGCGGCGGGCGCCGACCCGGACGACTTCTTCCGCGACCGCGTGGAGGAGCAGCAGGCGCTCCGCGCGCGCGTGGTCCTGCTCCGCGACCGTCCGGCGGGCGGCCTGACCGCCGCACCGGCCGCCCGCGAACTGGCCCTCGGCCACGAGACGGCCATCAGCGAACTCGAACCCGAGGAGGGCGGCGACCTGGAGACCCTCGCCGAACTGCTCGCGGTGACCGACTTCGCGGCCGTCTACCTCGCGCTCGCCACCCCGGGCCGCACCCCGCACTAGCCCGCCGGCGAGGCGCGGACGCGGACGCCCCGCGGCTCGGACCCCACCACCGCCCCACCGGGGTCAGACGACGGGTCACACCAGGCGTCACCCCGCGGGACCCGAAGACCCCAAGGGCCACAAGGACCCCAGGGGGCCCCACCGCCCCCACCGTCCCTCCGGCCCTGGTCACCCCACCGTCACCCCCGCGCCCACCGACCCGTCACCCACCCGTCACCCGCCCCCTGTCACCTGTCTCCCGACACCCCGCACGATCCATCACCGCCCCGAGGAGCTGGCAGGCACCATGGACCGCCTCGTCAACACCGTCCGCCCCTACGCCTGGGGATCCACGACGGCCATCCCGGACCTGCTCGGCACCGCCCCCACCGGCGAACCGCAGGCCGAACTGTGGATGGGCGCCCACCCCGGGGCCCCCTCCCGCACCGGGCGCGGTGCGCTGAACGAGCTCATCGCCGCCGACCCCGTGCGCGAACTGGGCGAGCGGGCCGTCGAGAAGTTCGGACCGAGGCTCCCCTTCCTCCTGAAGCTGCTCGCCGCCGGAGCCCCGCTCTCCCTCCAGGTCCACCCCGACCTGGAGCAGGCGAAGGCCGGCTACGCCGCCGAGGAGGCCGCCGGCATCCCGGTCGACGCCCCGCACCGCATGTACAAGGACGCCAACCACAAGCCCGAGCTGATCTGCGCGCTCACCCCCTTCGACGGACTCTGCGGCTTCCGCGCCCCCGCCGAGGCCGCCGACCTCATCGCCGCGCTCGGCGTCGACTCCCTCAAGCCGTACGTGGACCTCCTCCACGCCCACCCCGAGGAGGCCGCGCTCCGCGAGGTCCTGACGGCCCTGCTCACCGCCGACCGCGACGAGATGGCGCACACCGTCGCCGAGGCCGCCGCCGCGGCCGACCGCCTCGGCGGCGACCACGCCCCCTTCGCGAGCCTCGCCCACCACTACCCGGGCGACCCCGGCGTGATCGCCGCCATGCTCCTCAACCGGGTACGGCTCCAGCCCGGCGAGGCCCTCTACCTCGGCGCGGGCGTCCCGCACGCCTACCTCGACGGCCTCGGCGTCGAGATCATGGCCAACTCCGACAACGTGCTCCGCTGCGGCCTCACGCCCAAGCACGTCGACGTCCCCGAACTCCTCCGGATCGTCCGCTTCGAACCGAACGAATCGGCCGTCCTGCGCCCCGAGGCCTCCCCCTCCGGCGAGGAGGTCTACGAGACCCCGATCGACGAGTTCCTCCTCTCCCGGTTCGTCCGCGCGGAAGGCGCCGCCCCGAACGACCTCACCACCCCCACCCCGCAGATCCTGCTCGCCGTCGCGGGCCGCCCCCGGGCCGGCGAGACCGTCCTCGGACCCGGCGACTCCGTCTTCGTCCCCGCGGGCGAGCCCACCGAACTGACCGGAGCGGGGACGGTCTTCCGGGCGACCGTCGTGGCCTGATGCGACAATGACCGGCCGAGCCGCGGCGATCGAGCCGGAGCACCGACGAAGGGACCACGTACACCCATGAGCGCGTCAGGCGGAACCCGGGCGATCGTGGCGGCACTCGCCGCCAACCTCGCGATCGCCGCAGCCAAGTTCGTGGCGTTCCTCTTCAGTGGTTCGTCGTCGATGCTCGCCGAGAGCGTCCACTCGCTCGCCGACTCCGGCAACCAGGGCCTGCTGCTCCTCGGCGGCAAGAAGGCCCAGCGCGAGGCCACCCCGCAGCACCCCTTCGGCTACGGCCGCGAGCGGTACATCTACGCCTTCCTCGTCTCCATCGTGCTCTTCTCCGTCGGCGGCATGTTCGCCATCTACGAGGGCTACGAGAAGATCTCGCACCCCCACCCCATCGAGGCCTGGTACTGGCCGGTGGGCGTGCTCCTCTTCGCGATCATCGCCGAGTCCTTCTCCTTCCGGACCGCCATCAAGGAGGCCAACCAGATCCGCGGCGGCCTCTCCTGGACGGCCTTCGTCCGCCGGGCCAAGGCCCCCGAGCTCCCCGTCGTGCTCCTGGAGGACTTCGGCGCCCTGATCGGCCTCGTCCTCGCCCTCGGCGGCGTCGGCCTCGCCCTGCTGACCGGCAACGGCGTCTGGGACGGCATCGGCACCCTCTGCATCGGCATCCTGCTCATCCTCATCGCGCTCGTGCTCGCCGCCGAGACCAAGTCGCTCCTCCTCGGCGAGTCCGCCGGCGTCGAGGACGTCAGGAAGATCGAGGCGGCCGTCGTCGACGGCGAGACCGTCACGGGCCTCATCCACATGCGCACCCTCCACCTCGGCCCCGAGGAACTCCTCGTCGCCGCCAAGATCGCCGTCCAGCACGACGACACGGCCGCCGAGGTCGCACGCGCGATCAACGCCGCCGAGGAGCGCATCCGCGACGCCGTCCCGATCGCCCGGGTCATCTATCTGGAGCCCGACATCTACAGCGAGAAGAAGGCCGCCGAGGGCAACGACCCGGCGAAGACCCCGGGCGGCACGGGCCACTGACCCCGACCCCCTCAGGCCCCCGGGACCACACGGCCCCGGGGGCCTCGCGCACCCGTACGGCCCACCCGCGCGGGAGGCGCGACCGTACGGGAATCAGGGCACCGGAGCCCGCCGGGGGCCGGATGCGGACTGTGGCCCGCCGCACCGATCGGTGTAGATTCGTGACCAGCCAGACGTCGCTGCTGATGGCGGTCGGGCGGTCCTCGGACCGGCCGAGGGAGAGAGGGCCTCCGACGACGGCACCGAGCAAGCACCCGGGCATTCCTGTGCCCAGGGGGCATGCCGTGGTGCCAGGCACCTCAAACCGACCCTCGCACTCGCACACACGAGGAGCAGCCCAGTCATGACGACTGTCGCCCACCAGGACTTCAAGGTCGCCGACCTCTCCCTCGCCGTCTTCGGCCGCAAGGAGATCACCCTCGCCGAGCACGAGATGCCCGGCCTGATGTCGATCCGCCGCGAGTACGCCGAGCAGCAGCCGCTCGCCGGCGCCCGCGTCACCGGCTCCCTGCACATGACCGTGCAGACCGCCGTCCTCATCGAGACCCTGGTCGCCCTCGGCGCCGAGGTCCGCTGGGCGTCCTGCAACATCTTCTCCACCCAGGACCACGCCGCCGCGGCCATCGCCGTCGGCCCGAACGGCACCCCGGAGAACCCGCAGGGCGTCCCGGTCTTCGCCTGGAAGGGCGAGACCCTGGAGGAGTACTGGTGGTGCACCGAGCAGGCCCTCACCTGGCCGAACACGCCCACCGGCGGCCCGAACATGATCCTGGACGACGGCGGTGACGCCACCCTCCTCGTCCACAAGGGCGTCGAGTTCGAGAAGGCCGGCTCCGCCCCGGACCCCGCCACTGCGGACAGCGAGGAGTACGGCCACATCCTCCGTCTCCTCAACCGCACCCTCACCGAGAACCCGCAGAAGTGGACCCAGCTGGCGTCCGAGATCCGCGGCGTGACCGAGGAGACCACCACCGGCGTCCACCGCCTGTACGAGATGCACCAGGCCGGCTCCCTCCTCTTCCCGGCGATCAACGTGAACGACGCCGTGACGAAGTCGAAGTTCGACAACAAGTACGGCTGCCGCCACTCCCTGATCGACGGCATCAACCGCGCCACCGACGTCCTCATCGGCGGCAAGACGGCCGTCGTCTGCGGCTACGGCGACGTCGGCAAGGGCTGCGCCGAGTCCCTCCGGGGCCAGGGCGCCCGCGTCATCGTCACCGAGATCGACCCGATCTGCGCGCTCCAGGCGGCCATGGACGGCTACCAGGTCACGACCCTCGACGAGGTCGTCGAGACCGCCGACATCTTCATCACCACCACCGGCAACAAGGACATCATCCTGGCCGCCGACATGGCCAAGATGAAGCACCAGGCCATCGTCGGAAACATCGGCCACTTCGACAACGAGCTCGACATGGCCGGCCTCGCCAAGACCCCGGGCATCGTCAAGGACGAGGTCAAGCCGCAGGTCCACACCTGGACCTACCCGGACGGCAAGGTCCTCATCGTCCTGTCCGAGGGCCGCCTGCTGAACCTCGGCAACGCGACCGGCCACCCCTCCTTCGTGATGTCGAACTCCTTCGCGGACCAGACCCTGGCCCAGATCGAGCTCTTCACCAAGCCGCAGGAGTACCCGACCGACGTCTACGTGCTCCCGAAGCACCTGGACGAGAAGGTCGCCCGCCTCCACCTGGACTCGCTCGGCGTCAAGCTGACGACCCTCCGCCCCGAGCAGGCCGCCTACATCGGCGTCGAGGTCGAGGGCCCCTTCAAGCCGGACCACTACCGCTACTGATGCCCCGGCCGGCGGCGCCCGCGCGCTGACGCGACGCCGTCCCGGACACCCGTAGTGGACTCAGGCAGGCCCCCCGCACCCCCGTGCCGGGGGGCCTGCCCCGTCCAGCCCCCGCTACCGCTCCAGGAAGCGCACCCTCCCGAGGACCGACCCATGCCCCGCGGCCGCTATTCGCTCCATGACCCGCACGATCACACCCCCCTCGGCGAAGAACACTTCCACTGCGCGCCCGGCCCCTCCGGCTGGCGCTACGTCTCGCAGATCACCACCCCCACCGGCGATCACCGGGGCTCCGTCGACCTGGCCGTCGACGAACTCGGCCGCCCCATCCGACTCGACATGCACGCCGCCGGCTGGCAGGTCCGCGGCGCGGCCCTCGACGGCGTCACCTGGGTCCGCACGGACCCCACCGGAACCCATGCCACCGAAGGCAATGTGCGCGCGCACGCCTTCACCGGCACGTCCCCGGCCTTCCTCGTCGCCCTCACGCGACTGCTGCGTCTCACCCCCGATTCCCCCGAGACCCGTGTCAGGCTCGTCGCCTTCACGGACCCGGTGCTCGCCCCCCTCACGGTCGACCAGTCCTGGGCCCTGCTGAGAAGTGAAGCGCACGCCACTGACAACGGCCCTCTGACCGTGGACGAGTACCAGGTCAGCGGCCTGGAGACGGGCGAACGCCATACGGTCCACATCGCCGGCGACGTGGTCCTCGCGGCCCCCGGCATCGAGCTCGAAGCCCTGGAGACCCCACCCTCCGTCTTCCCCTGACGGCACACCCCGCTCAGGCGGGCGGAGCGAACCCGGTCGACCGCCGGCCGCCCCCGGTTCCGGGGGGAGTGACGACGGGGGACGCGGCAGGGGGAGGAGCGAGGGAGGAAGCCGCAGGGGACGCGGCCGCGGGAGCAGCTACCGACGGAAAGCCCACCGGCGGCCCGCTTGCCGCCGCACCGCCCACCGGCCCTCCGTCCCTCGGGGCCGCCGCGCCCCCGGCGGCCGCACCCGCCCCCCGTGCGAACGCCCGCCGGGCGTCCCGCGCCTGCCGCTCGGCCACCACCCCCGCCAGATAGGCGCCGGCCGGAACCCCCGCCGGCGGAGGCGTACCGGTCCGCGTCACGAGCTCGTCGGCCAGCCGCTCCGCCAGCCGCCGCCCCACCACCGGGTCCAGCTCGCGCGAGCGCGTCAGGTACTGACGTATCTCCAGCCACAGCCCCTCCGGCACCGCCGAGAGGTCGAGCCCGCCGAAGCGCCCCACCAGCCACGGCGGCGGCGGCACGGCCACGGTCCGGGCCGCGGGCATCCGCTCCCGCACGACCAGCGTTCCCGCGAAGACGTCCCCGAGCCGTCGGCCCCGCTCGGACACCAGCGAAGCGACACAGGCGACGACCCCGAAGGTCATCAGGATCTCCACGACCCCCATCGCGCCCCGCACGAGCGCGTGCCGGAAGCGGATCGGCCCGCCGTCGTCCCGGACCACCCGCAGACCGCAGGCCAGCTTCCCCAGCGACCGCCCGTGCGTCAGCGTCTCGACCGCGATCGGCGCCCCCACGAGCACCAGCAGGAACGACGCGATGGACACCGCCATGACCGCGGCCTCGTCCAGCGACGCCGTCGCGACCGCGAGCCCGAGCGTGAGCAGCAGATATCCGGCCCAGACGACGACCAGATCGATGAGCACGGCGAGCGCCCGACTCGGCAGCCGCGCCGGCTCCACTCCCAGAACGACCGCGTCACCCGTCACCAGACCGCTCACGGCACCCACCCTTCTCCGACCTTCCCGACCCCTCCGAACGCCAGTCTGCCAAGCTGACCCGCAGCGCGCCGCAGTAGTACGGACCCGTCCGCAGCCAGTGCCTGGAGCAGCAGCCGATCATGGACCTCGACGTCTACGTGACCGCCCACCGCGCCGAGTGGGAACGCCTCGACCACCTCCTGCGCCGGGGCGGCAGGCTCACCGGCGCCGAGGCGGACGAACTCGTCGCGCTCTACCAGCGCACGGCCACCCATCTCTCGATCGTCCAGTCGAGCACCCCGGACCCCATGCTCACGGCCCGGCTCACCCAGCTCGTGGCCCGCGCCCGCGCCGCCGTCACCGGCACCCGCCGCTCGTCGTGGCGGGACGCGCTCCGCTTCCTCACGGCCGGTTTTCCCGCCGCGGTCTACCGTTCCCGGCGCTGGTGGATCCCGACGGCCGTGCTCTCCACGCTGCTCGCGGTCCTCATCGGCTGGTGGGTCGGCACCCACCCGGAGGTCCAGGCCTCGATCGGTGCCTCCGGCGACCTCCGCGAGATGACCCGTCCCGGCGGCCAGTACGAGACGTACTACTCCAGCCACCCCGCGGCCTCCTTCGCCGCGCAGGTCTGGACGAACAACGCCCAGGCCGCCGCCATGTGCCTGGTCCTCGGCGCGTTCCTGGGGATCCCGGTCCTCTGGATCCTCTTCACGAACATGCTGAACGTCGGCGTCGGCCTCGGCCTGATGTCCTCCGCCGGCCGTCTCGACGTCTTCCTGGGCCTGATCCTTCCGCACGGCCTCCTCGAACTGACCGCCGTCTTCGTCGCCGCCGGCACGGGCCTCCGCCTGGGCTGGACGGTCATCGATCCGGGTCCGAGGACGCGCCGAGCCGCCCTGGCGGAGCAGGGCCGCTCGGCCGTCGGCATGGCGATCGGACTGGCCCTGGTCCTGTTCGTCTCGGGCCTGATCGAGGGGTTCGTGACCCCCTCGGGCCTTCCCACCTGGGCCCGCATCACCATCGGCGTCGCGGCCGAGGCGGCCTTCCTGACGTACGTGTACGTCCTCGGCGGCCGCGCCGCGCGGGCCGGCGACATCGGCGACCTGGAGGAGCCGGACCGCAGCGCCGAGCTCCCCACGGCGGCCTGATGTGCGTCGGCCCCTGCTGAGCTGCTAGTCTCCTCCGGTGCCCGCGAAAGCTGTTGACACAGTCGTCGCGGGGAGGTAGATTCAAACGGTTGCCTAGAACTGGACAGTTCGGCAGCGGCCGGGTAGAGTCTCGCTCACTCCGGCAGGGAATTCGATTCCACGGAGTCATCCCGATTCTTATTCGAATCACGAAAGCCACCGATTAGGTCGGCGGAAATGATTCTGATAAAGTCGAAAAAGCCGGAAGGGCCCGGAGCGAAAGCAAAAGGGACCGGAAAGCGCCGAGGAAATCGGATCGGAAAGATCTGATAGAGTCGGAAACGAAGGAAGCGCCCGGAGGGCCTGGAAACAGGAACGAAGGAAGCGTCCGCACCTT
>NZ_JBIARV010000009.1:0-201978 GCF_042890295.1 Streptomyces sp. NPDC002232
TCGGCCTCCTTCAGGTGGTACAGCGATCGCAGAGCCGCGTACTCACGCAGCTGCCACAGCTCCCCTTCGGTCTCCAGGTACCGGCTGAGGCTGCCAGACAGGTCCACGGGCTCGACGAGCAGCGGGGCGAAGACGTCCTCGACGGTCCGGGGCGCCTCGGAGAGCTCCCCGTGCAGGGCGTCGAGGAACCGTGCCTCCATCGACTGGCGCAGCCGTAGGAGGTCGGGGTCCCACTCCCGGGCGTCGTCCACGTCGGAGAACCCCTGGTAGTGCAGCTCATACAGCAGGTAGAGGGCGAGCTGGAGATCCTCTCCCCACGGGTCGACTTCCCTCACGGCCTCACGGTCGTAGAGCGGTGCGTCGCCCGACCGCAGGGCCTGGGCGACGGCGTCGGACAGCGGGCCCCTGCCCTCCGGGAGGAGGGATGCGGCGACGGACGGAGAGGGCCTCGGACTACGAGGAGGCATCAAGGGGTCCCTTCGTGCGGGGCGGGGGCGGTTCGCTCGCGATGGCGGTGGCTGGTGTCGCACCAGGGGTACGTGCGACTGCGGCGACACGTGCACACGGCGGTCATGAAGCGGTCGGAGCGGGCGGTGGTCCCATCCTCCAGGACGATCTCGACCGGCCCTTCGACCAGGACGGGCCCCTGCGGGTCGACGCACACGCGGCGCGCCGGGGCCTCGTGGGGCGGGCGGGCGCCGGGGTCAGGTGTTCCGCGCACGGATGACCACCAGTTCCTCCCTCGTCTCGGCCGCGTGCGCCAGCCCTTGGCTCTGGAGCCAGGAGCGTCGCGAGAGGAGGACGGGCCCCCAGGGGATCGTGGCCCTGGCCGTGACCGTCGCGGAGAGCCCGGCTCGGGTAAGCCGGTCCAGGGTCCGTTCCGCGCTGCTCATGGCCGAGTGGACCATGAGGAGCACCCCGCCGGGCCCCAGCAGGGCCGAGGCGTGCGCGCAGATGCGGTCGATGACCATGCGCCCGTCGGGGCCCGCGTCCCAGGCCCGCTCGGGTCCCCGTGACGGCAGGTGGGCCGCCGGAGCGGGGACATAGGGCGGGTTGGTGACGATCAGGTCGTAGCGGCGACCCGCCGTGCGCGCCACGAAGTCGCCGTGCAGGACGCTCAGCGGAAGCCGCTGGAGCAGGGCGTTCAGCCGTGCCGTGACGACCGCGCTCCAGGAGACGTCGACGGCCGTGACGTCCGCGCCCCGGCGCGCGGCGTTCAGCGCCAGCGCGCCGGTTCCGGTCCCGATCTCCAGCACGCGGGCATCCGGGGCCAGCTCCTCCCGGGCCAGCGCCTCGGCCAGGAGGTGGGTGTCGGCCTGCGGCCGGTACACGCTGGGCAGAGCGACCAGACCGCCGGGCAGGCTCGTCATGGGCGGGGCCGTACGGGACATCGAGCACCTCCGGGCGAAGCGGCGCGTACGCGGCGGTCCTCGCGGTTCGCCACGTGCTGCACCTGCCCCCGGCGCGGCACGGCATTCGGCTTTCGGCGATCTTCGACGCTTCGTCCGCGTCGGCGGGGCGGCGGAGCACCGGTGAGCTCCTCGTACCGACAGGCTCTCTGTTCCGGCGGGCTTCCCGCCCCGACGGCCTCGCCCTGGTGGGCACCCGGTGCCGTCCCATCCGGAGCCCGCCGGACGGGGGTCCAGGTCGGTATGAGGGGCCCACGGCTGCGGAGCATCGATGTTCCGCAGGATGCGCTGGTCACCTTCACCGGCGTCTCCGGTTCGGGCAAGTCCCCCCTCACGTTCGGGACGCTCTACGCGGAGGCAGCTCAGGCGAGGGGGCCGCCGAGCCGGCCGCGCTCGCCGCCCTCGGCTTGATCCTGAAGATGTTCGCCGCGCCCTTGGCCGGGATCCATGAACCCACCGGGTGCGGATGGCTGCTGTTCGTGTCCTTCGCGGCGATGGCGGACCGGGTTCTCCCGCCGGTCAGGGCAGTGCGATGTCGCGGGTGTCGCTACGGGGCCATGAGGGCGTCGAGTCGGGCGGCAAGATCGGGGTGGGCGGCGAGCAGGTGGGGGCGGGTGGCGGTCAGGGGGGCGATGAGGTCGGCGGGATCGTCGTGGGCGAGTGCCTCGTGGAGTTCGGTGAGCGGGCGTCGGGCTGTGGTGGGCAGGTCGGTGAGTGCGGTGATCTGTCCGGCGAGACGCCGGAGGTCGGCTGCGTTGTCGCGGGCCCGGGCGGCGGTGGTGCGGTCGGCGGCGCGGGCCTGGCGGGTGGCTGTCACGCGCTGTTCGCCGGTGGTCCC
This sequence comes from Streptomyces sp. NPDC002232, assembly GCF_042890295.1. NCBI lineage: Bacteria > Bacillati > Actinomycetota > Actinomycetes > Kitasatosporales > Streptomycetaceae > Streptomyces > Streptomyces sp. NPDC002232. The sequence continues at coordinate 2,248 of NZ_JBIARV010000009.1, forward strand.
GGCCGGGCCGGGGCGGCCGCGCAGGTAGCGGCGTTCGGCGGCCTGGCGGCTGGCGACGCCGAGGGGCGGGGCGAGGTCGGCCCAGCTGGCGCCCGCGTCGCGGGCGGTTTCGATCAGGCCGGTCTCCCACCCGGCGAGCTGTTCACGCACCTGCCGCAGCAGCATCAGTGATGCCAGGGCTGCCTCCGGGCCCGGCCCGGCGCCAGTGTCCGGCGTCTGGCCCTGGGCGGTGCGAAGGGCGTCACTTACGGCGTTCAGGGCCGTCGCAGCGGCGAGGAAAGACGCCGGGCTGTGGGCGTCGGTGCTGGTCACGGACGGCTTCTCGGCTGCGGTCACGGACACCTCCCTCGTTGTCATCCAATTGACGACACCATGTTTGTCATCCATTGGATGACATGCTACAACGGTGTCCGCGAAGCGCATTGGCAGTTACTGCCTGAACCTTCTGGAGGTGTTTCACGATGTTGATGCGCACTGACCCCTTCCGCGAGCTGGACCGGCTGGCCCAGCAGCTGACGGGCCCGGGCACCTGGTCGAGGCCGTCGGCGATGCCGATGGACGCCTACCGTGAGGGCGACGAGTACGTGGTGGCCTTCGACCTCCCCGGTGTCACCGCGGAGGCGATCGACATCGACGTCGAGCGGAACATGCTGAAAGTCAAGGCCGAGCGCCGGCCGGCGGCGAGGGCCGACGACGTGCAGATGGAACTGTCCGAGCGGCCGCTGGGCGTCTTCTCCCGCCAGATCGTGCTCGCCGACACCCTCGACACCGAGCGCATCAGGGCCGACTACGACGCGGGCGTGCTCACGCTGCGCATCCCGATCGCCGAGCGCGCCAAGCCCCGCAAGATCTCCGTCGTCGCCGGCGCCGGCGTCGGCCGCAAGGAGATCTCCGGCTGATACCGGCCGGACACCGGTGCGGAGGACGGTACCTGATCTCCCCCTCACCCGCCTCCGCACCCCCACGGGCAATCCGAGGAACCGAAAGGGGTGGCGATCGAGATGACTCTGCGACGCGAGGCATTCCTCGACCACGTCAGGGAACGCGGCGAGTACGGCACCGCGCAGGAAGCCGAGCGCGCGGCCCGCGTGGTCCTGGCGCTGCTCGGAGCGCACCTGGTCGGCGAGGCCCGTGCCCAGCTCGCAGCGCGCCTGCCGGAGACGTATGCGCTCATCCTGCTCAACCCGCTCCAGAGCGCCGAACCGCTGCCGCCGGAGCGGTTCGTGAGGGCGACGGCGGCCTGGATCGAGGGCGCCACCGAGCAGACCGCGACCTGGGACGTCAGCGCCGTACTGTCCACGGTCGCGGACACCGTGGACGAGGACCTCCTGGGACAGATCCTGCTCCAGCTCCCCGCCGGTTACGACCTTCTCTTCGGCCGCCCCCAGCCCACCTGACCACCGGTGCCGCGCACCGGCACCACCCCGTCCCGGCTTGACGAAAGGCATGCACCCCAGTGATCACCGACGTGCGCGTACCGCTCGAGCGCCAGCAGCCGCACTCCACCGCGTATCAGCAGATGCTGGAGCGAGTCCGCTACGAGGGCGCCTACCCCACCCGCGAGCGGGCGGACGAAGCCGTCCGCCTGGTCCTGGCAGGGCTGGGACGCCAGCTGACCGGCGACGAGCGCGTCGACATGGCGGCCTGCCTGCCCCTGGAGGCCGCACGCGTCCTGACCTCACAGATTCCCGACCCCGAGCCGGTGGGGGGCTGGGCCTTCGTCAAGGACCTCGCCGCCCGCTCCGGCGCCTCCCTGGCCACCACCCGCTGGGACACCGGATCGGTCTTCACCGCCGTCGCCGCCCACGCCGGCCCCCACCTGATCACCCGCATCCTTCACCAGCTGCCCTCCGGCTGGGCCCTGCTGTTCGGCCAGGCCGAACTCAGCCCGACCGCGTAGCACCCCCACCAGGCGCCGCGAGCGAACACCGCCGGCCCCGCCCCACGGGCGGATCGCACGGCGAAGGCCCCCCGATCCCCGCGATCGGGGGACCTTCGCATGTCCGCACAGCCGCAGAGGAGCCGGGCTGACGCCCGAACTGGCCCTCGCCTCACGACCGCTCCGCTGATGTGCGCAGGCGTGCCGGTGATACCAACGGCCGGAGCCGTTCTTCGGACGGGCGATGAACCCGATCAGCCACAGCACCAGGGCTGGCGGCCGAGCACCGGGTGCCTGCTCACTCGCTGCGTCCTTGGCCAGTCTGTGGTCCCGTCGGCCGGGGCGAGCCGGTCGACGGGAGTTCGGGTCAGACGGTTGCGGCGAGCCAGCCGATGGTCTCGGTGGTGTGCTTGCCGTCGCGGGTGGCGCGCGTGCCGGGTCAGGGCAGGGGTGTTCCTCCGGTCGCGTTGAGGATCTCCCCTGTGATGTAGGAGGCCTGCTCAGCGGCGAGGAAGACGAAGGCCGGTGCCATCTCGGCCGGCTGGGCGGGGCGGCCCAGCGGCGACTGCTCGCCGAATCTCGTCGGATCGGGCATCGTCGCCGGGATCAGCGGAGTCCAGACCGGGCCAGGGGCCACGGCGTTCACGCGGATTCCACGGTCGGCGACCATCTGCGCCAGCCCGTGGGTGAAGGAGATGATCGCCGACTTGGTCATCGCGTAGTCGAGGAGGTGGGGACTGGGCTGGTATCCCTGGACGGACGCGGTGTTGATCACCGAGCTCCCGGCCGGCATGTGGGTCAGCGCGGCCTTGGTGAGCCAGAACATCCCGTACAGGTTCGTCTTCATCACCCGGTCGAACTGCTCCGTGGTGATCGCCTCGATCCCGTCGGGCTGGGACATCTGGTAGGCGGCATTGTTGACCAGGAGATCGAGGCCGCCGAGGTCGGTCACGGTCTGCTCGATGAGGGCGAGGCACTGCTGCTCGTCCCGAATGTCGCAGGCGACCGGAACCGCCGTGCGGCCCGCGTCACGGATGAGTCGGGCGGTCTCTTCGGCCTCCGTCGCCTCTTCCGGGAGGTGGGTGAAGACCACGTCGGCGCCTTCCCGTGCGAAGGCGAGGCAGACGGCACGGCCGATCCCCGAGTCCCCGCCGGTGACCAGCGCCTTACGGCCGGTCAGCTGCCCGTGACCTCGGTAGCTGGTTTCACCGTGGTCCGGCCGCGGGTCCATCGCCTCGGTCGAGCCGGGATGGTCCTGATCCTGCTCGGGAAACGGGGGCCGCGGGTGAAGGCGCAGCGGATCGGACAGTGCGGCGTCAGAGTCCGAAGGAGAGGTCACGGGATCGTCCTTGTGTTCGGCCTTCTGGCGGCCACCAGGAGGCAGGTGGGGCGCGTCAGGAGGACGCGGGATAGGGGGCCGTCTTGAGGCGGCGGGCGAGGTGCGCGGTGTTCGCGGCGAGGGTCTTCGTCGTGGCCGCGGTCTTCTCGGGGGTCTTGTCGAGGTCCTGGTAGTCGGTGCCCTGCATGGCCTCGCCGACCCAGTACGTGACGGCGTTCGGGGCGAGGGTGAAGCCGACGTCGTTCAGGCCCTGGAAGAGCTCGGCGCTGACGTGGTGCGCGCCGTCCTCGTTGCCGACCACGCACACGCCCGCGACCTTGCCGTAGGTGAGCAGGCGGCCCTCGTCGTCGCTCTCGCCGAGTTCGGCGTTGAGGCGCTCCAGGACGAGCTGGGTGACGCTCGCGGGATGGCCGAGCCAGATGGGGGTGGACAGGATCAGGATGTCGCAGCCCAGGACCGTGGCCCGGATCTCCGGCCAGGCGTCGCCGTCGCCCATGTCCGTCTTCACACCGGGCTTCACGTCGTAGTCGGCGATCCTGATCACCTTGCCGGTGACACCATGCTCGGCGAGCGCCTCCATGGTCTGCTCTGCCAGTAGCTGGGAGCTGGACGGCTTCGGCGACGGGGACAGAGTGCAGACGAGAGCGACAGCACGCAGCGGGGTGGTTTCTGTGGTGGCCATGTGATCCGGCTACCCGGGACACCGAGCGGCATACCGGACCTGGCGCCCATACCGGCCGATCGGACGCGGGCGCAGTTCCGTCGGCCTCCGATCCTCGCCGCGTCAGGCAGGGTGAGCTCCGGTGCGCATCCGTCCCGGGTTCTGTTCGACGGCCTTGGCCAGGCGGGCCAGCATGCCGCGGTGCCTGAGCTGGAGTGCTGCCTCGCTCACCGGGTTGTGCAGGACGCCGCTGGGTCCGCGCAGCGGATGCTCGTCGCAGATCACGAGCGTCTCCTCACCCCACGGGCGCAGCTCGAGGAAGATCCTCGCGGTGCCGAGCAGTCCGAAGGATGCCTCCAGTTCGAGCTCCCGGCCGGGCTCCTGGTGGCGGACGGTCGTGGTCCCGTCGCCGGACCAGGGGCCCAGCCGAACGGTGTACCGGATGCGGGCGCCGACCTCGGGCCAGTGGTCGTCCAGCGGTTCAGAGCGCGAGGGGCCCACGACCCAGTCGCCGTACCGTGCCGGGTCCGCCAGGACGGCCCACACTGCTGCGGGGGCGCGCCGGATGATCTGGTGACGGACGGCCATGAGGTTCTCCTGAGAGTCGTCCAGCGGCTGGATGCCCCTGGGGCGGTGTGTGAACGGGCGTGTGCAGGCGTGCCGCAGGTCTCGCGGGCCCACGGCGCTCGCGGGGCCGGCACGGGAACGCTCATGACGATGTCCGTGTCGTGCCGTCAGAGCTGGTCGTCGACGGGTGGCGCGCGGGGCGGGAGACGGTCGCCGTCGGGGCGGGTGAGCGGGGCTACCGGGGTGACGCGGGCCGTGCCGGTTTTGATCAAGTGGCCCCCGTGGCAGCTCGCGGGGGCTTTGGGGCGGGAGGGTCAGTGGCCGAGGGCGTTCTTCAGCTGCTGCTTGGTCATCGTGGAGCGGCCGTCGATGTTGCGCTTCTTCGCCTCTTGGTACAGCTCGTCCTTCGTCCGCTCGGACGAGCCGCCCGACCTCTGGCCGCCACGCTGCGAGGCGGACTTGCCCTGAGTGGAGCTGCGGCTGGCCGTCTTGCTCTCCCCCGAACGGGCCCGCTCCTTGTTGACCGTGCGGGAAGCCATCTCCTTGGCACGGCCCTCAGACATCCCTCGCTTTTCTCCGGACTCCTTGATGTGCTCGTACTGCCGTTCCCGCTTCGGGCTGGATCCACGAGGCATGATGACCCCTTTTCATCGCCGGAAAGGACAACGCCATCGTGCGAGTAACCGGCCCCGGCCGCATCCCACACGGCGCGGATGAAGCGTCCCGCGTCCTACGGGAGCCCGGTCACCGGGGCGCCCGTTCCCTGCGACCAGCACCGGGCAGGCGGGGCTCGCTGTCAGTCCCGGCTCGTACGGTCGTGAGCACGAGGGCCGGGATCCTGTCCGGCTCACTGGATGTACGGGAGCGGGTCATGGGCGAGATCACCGTCAGCGAGCAGCACCTGGACCACCTGCTGCACGACCCCGCCAGCGCGTACGGCACTCCGTACCAGCAGGCCTTCGCCGCACTCGCCGTCTCGCACCGAGGCCGGCCGGTCGCCGAGATCCTGCCGCTGCTGCGCGCGGCCGCCGACGCCGCGCTGCTCGGGTTCACCGGCGCCGACCTGATCGAGCAGGCCCAGGCCATCAGCAGCGGCGCCCGGTACGAGCTCCGCGTACGGATCGCCGGAGCGTGACCGCGTCCGGTCCTGCGGGGCGTGCGATCACCACGCAGGTCTGCATAGCCTGATGGCGGACCCCAGGGGGGCGTCCCGGAGGAGCACCGCCCGATGCCCCGACCCATGTGGAACGGCGCCATCAGCTTCGGTCTCGTGACCGTGCCGATCACTCTCGAGCCCGCCACGGAGTCCCACGACGTCCACTTCCGGCAGGTGCACGTGGAGGACGGCGGGCGCGTCCGCTACCAGAAGCGGTGCGAGATCGACGGCCAGGTGCTCACCGAGGACGAGATCGGCAAGGCGTACGAGGTCACGAAGGACGAGCTGATCCCGATCACGGAGGACGACCTGTCCGGGATGCCGCTGCCCACCGCGCGGGCCGTCGAGGTCGTGGCGTTCATCGACGCCGGCAGCGTCGACCCCGTCAGCTTCGGCGCCGGCGACTACTACGCCCGGCCGAAGGGCGAGGTCGCGAACAAGCCGTACACCCTCCTGCGTCAGGCCCTGAGCAGGACCGACAAGGTCGCGGTCGTGAAGTACGCGCTGCGCGGGCGGGAGCGGCTGGGGCTGCTGCGGCCGGTCGGGGAGGCGCTGAGCATCCAGGGGCTGCACTGGGGCGACGAGATCCGCTCCCCCGCCGAGCTCGCCCCGCCCGAGACGAGCGTGAGCGAGGACGAGATCGAGCACGCGCTCGCGCTCATGGACTCCATGGCCGTCGAGCACCTGGCCGACCTGGGCGAGGCCCTCACCGACCACTACACCGAGGCCCTGCACGAGGTGATCGAGGCGAAGGCGGAGCACCGTGAGCCCGCCGCCCCCGCGGACGAGGAGGCTCCCACGGCGCCGGTCGTCGACCTCATGGCCGCGCTGGAGGCGTCCGTGGCCAAGGCGAAGGAAGCCCGCGGCGAGAGCGGGCCGGCCACCGTGCACGAGATGCCCAAGCCGAAGAAGAAGACCGCCGCGAAGAAGACCCCGGCCAAGAAGACTGCCGCGAAGAAGACGGCGGCGAAGAAGACCAGCCGCCGCGCGTCCTAGACCCCGCCGCCCCTGGCGGGGCGGACCGGGGGCTTGTCGATGCCGAGGCTGCCCCACGGGGCGCACGTCTGGTGCATCTCCATCTCCGGGAACTCCTCGAAGGCGATCACGACCTCCTCCTTCGTGAGCAGGCTCGGCATGCGCTTGGCGTCCGGGCAGTTCCCCCGGTGCAGCGTCGGGTGCCCCTCCGCCGCGCGGGAGGGGAGCACTTTCCACGACAGTTCCCGGCGCGCGACCTCCTGGCGGCGCTGCTCTTCCTCCTGCTGGGCCCGCAGGTCGCGGATCGTCCGCTCGGTCTGGTCCAGCTGCCACTGGAGCCAGGCGCGCAGGGTCTCCTGCTTGACCAGTCGGTCGGCTATCGGCATCTCCATGGCGGGCCCCTCTGGCTCAGGCCGCTGCGGGCTGGCCGGCGACGTCGGCGAGGACGTCGGGGTGGGACTTCAGCGCGGTGCGGGCGTCGACCAGCTGCGGGCCGCGCTCGAGCGTGCCCCAGAAGGGGTGCGTGGAGACCTGTTCGGAGAGGTCCCGCACGAGCGCGCGCAGACGGGTGTCCTCGGCGAGCTGCTCGGGGGTGTATCCGGGGGACGCCTCACGGCCCGGCTTGGTGACCTCGCCGGTGTTGCCGTTGGTCTCGGGGGCCCAGCCGGGCATCGGCTCGACCGACCACGGCAGGGTCCGCACCAGCGCCTCATGCTCGGCGCGCGCCTGGTGAAGGGCGGCCTGGAGACGGGTGAGGTCTGCGGGGAAGGCGAAGGAGGGGGTGTCGTTCTGACTCACACCTGAAGCGTACGTCTGTTCGATTTACTGAAGCCAGTCTCACGCGCCCACCTGCGGCAACAGAAGGCCTTCAGCACCCACGAGCTCACCGAGAACCACGACGCCCACGAGAACGGCCGGCCACTCCCCCACAACGTCACCGGCACCATCACCGTCCACGACGACCGCGACAACGGAATCATCGACACCTGGAACATGCTCCTGACCGGCCACCCCGTCATGCCGGATCCAGACCGAGGCAGCGTGTGGATCGTCGTCCCCGACCACATCGACGGACGCTCCGGCCGACGGAGCCTCCAGTACGACCTCCTGCCACCGCGCGAACGCACCTACTGGGTCTCCCGCCGCCGCATGACCCCCCTCGACCAGGACCACCCCACCCCCGCCGAATAGCAGCAGCGAGCGGGGGCCCGCCCCACTCCCGGGACGAGCCCCCGCTCGCGAACCACCGCCTGCCCGGACGAGATCCAGGACTCCACCTCGCGTCGGATGCTGTGACCGGGAAGGTTCACCGCGGTCAGTACTCTGGGCCCGGTTGCGGTGGACGAGGAGGTCGGGCATGACGCGGAGCCTGTCGGTGGACGAGGCTGTGGGACTGCTTGAGGGCGAACTGGGGCCAGGGCCGCGCGCGCTTGACGATCTGGTCACCGAAGACCTCTGGCTTGCCTTCCTCCGATTCGGCCGACGGCTGTTCGATGTCCCGGACACACCCGACGCTGACGGTCTTCTGTTCCAGTACGGGACCCACTCGTTCGACGGCCCTCCGGCATTCACGCTGGACCTCACCCGACAGTTCGAGATCTCCGACAGCAACGGTGATCACGACCATCACGTGCAGGTCCACTGTGAGCTCAGGTACGGACTCGAACCCGCCCTGGAGGACCTCGGAAGCTTCGACTCGTGGTTCTTCCACGATGCCGGAGACGATCTCGAAGAGTGGGCTCAAGGACTGACCGAGCGGGCAGCCTGGGCAACGATCCACAGACTCAAGCCGACCGAGATCAGGGTGTATCAGGAGCAGGTGTAGTCGTTCAGGCCGCCATCGCGGGACGCCCTCCCCAGCGGACCCCCTTCTCACTGCGGATGCGGGCTCGCTCGAACCCGGACCGGCTGCCCCACCCCGCCTCCCCACTGGTCCGGGAAGCATTTCCAACCAGCACACGAGCAACCCGGCGAACCTACCCCTGAAGGTGCGCGCTCACCCTGTACCCTGGCCTTGGCCCTGCCCGGGGGCCTGTCACCCCGGAGTCCTGCTCCGGAACCCATGGGACGAAGAAGCCACAGCTCCACCGGGCACCGCCTTTGCCATCGCTGTAGAAGCGCATTGTCGTTATCTGGCCAGACAGACCGCCTCTACTCAGCGGACTCCGGCACGGTGAACTTCTGCATGCAGTCGCCGCACATGATCTTCCTCTTGGCCAGGGCCGTGGGAGAGACCCGGATGACCGCCGGCTGGGGGCACTGGCAGGTGGCCTTCACGTAATTGCGGTCTTCCTTCTCGGGGCGCGGAGGCTTCTCCTCGCCCTGGTCTTCGCCCTCGTCGGCGTCGTCGAGTCCGGTCGTGCCGGTGGCGGTCCTCCCCTTACCTCGGCCTCCGGCGCCGAGCGGGGCGTAGGCGGGGACTCGGGTGGCATGGATGGCCTTGTCCAGAGCCGTGATCTGGTCGGCGTACGCCTCCTTGGCCTCCTCCGACAGCACCGGGAACGCGAACCCGTACTTCTTCTTGTCCTTCTCGTCGACGGTCTTCGTGTAGACCATGCCGAGCTCCAACGCCACGGCCTTGAACGCCTTGTTGTGGTACTGGCTGATCGAGCAGTCGTCGATCTTTCGCACCACGTTGACGCCGTGGGCGGCCTCGTGAACCAGGGTCTCCATGGTCGACACGGCGCCCCTCAGCAACGACTCGGCGGTGACGAACACCTCGTGGTGGGTCGCATCACCCTTGACCGCCTTCCAGCGGTTGCGGGAGAAGTGCGCCAGCTTCACGGCGCTCTCCCGGCCTCCGGTGGCCATCGTGATGATGGCCTCGGGTACGTCGCTGTGCCGGGCGCGGATGGCGCCCCACGCCTCCACCAGGGCGGTGGTGATGGCGAGTCCGATCTCGGAGACCGCGATGGCGGGGAGGTCGGGCAGAAGCTCCAGCGGCGGGGTGGGCGCGGGCTCGGGGATGACGGCGATGTCGACTGCGGCCTCTGTGGTCATGCCCTCAGCCTATCGAGAACTCACCTCTTAAGAGGTGAGTTTCAAAGGGTGAGTTGGGCCCGCGCCGGTTGACGGAGCACGCGGGGAAACCCCTGCTGGGTGGGATTCCGGGAAGCAGGTTCGGGCGCCACGGCGGACTACTACCGTGCAGCGCATGAGCAACGAAGGCGAGGTTCCGGTGATCTTCCTCGTGAAGCGCTGGCTTTTCACCTGGGAACAGCACCGCCCGGGAGGCTGCCGGTGCGTGTGCGGCATCTACCACGGCGGCTCCGGAACGTGTTCGGCGGCGGCTGAGCCGGGCCGTCTGCTGCGCGTGGTCACGCGCCCCGAGCTGGAGTCATTCGGACCGGCGGACATCACCGCGCCTCTGCCGCTGTGCGACGCCTGCTACATCGCCCTGGCCCCGCTCAGCGAGCCGGAGGGCGACCCGCTGCTCGGGTAGCCCTCCGGCCGGGCGAGACCAATCGGCACCCGGGGCCGGGGGCACGGTAGCGGCTCACGGGCACAGTCCGGACCGCGCTGTCACCAGGTGGGCGGTGAGACGCGGTTGTACGTCTCGTGCGGAGGCTCGGTCCCGTCCCAGCCGATGACCGCCCGGCACGGCTCGACGACGAACGCGTCGTCGGGCTCGCCAGAGTGGTCCGGGTGGGCGGTGGCGAGATGCTGGCGGGCAGCATCCTGGAGCGGGCCGCTCCGCAGTCCAGGGCGGCGGCCGGGCTCGTGCCCTGGCACACGGTGCACCTGACGGTCAGAAAGGCGGCGCCGTCGAGAAGGAAGAGCATGCCTGATCAACGACCGCCCGTCAGGGTGGTTCGCCCGGCACTCAGCCGCTCAGGTAGGCGTAGTGCGTCAGGCGGGATCCGGCGGCTTTCTCCGTCGTGCCGAGGGCCTCGGCGAGCCGGGGCAGCGGGACGGCGTCACCCTTGATGTACCGGGCGGCGAGCGGCCCGTACTCGGCGACGATCGCCTCCATCTGCTCGGCCGCCCGCAGCACCACGACCGGCTCCTCGTCGACGAGCTCGTCCAGGCGCTCGCGCAGGGTCTGCAACAGGCCCGCGACGTCGTCCGGCAAGGGGAGCGCGCGCGTGGCGACGTCGTCCATGTGCGCTTCCCAGTCCTCCTCCGGCCCGGAGACGTCGTACGCGTCGTGGCCGGCGGTGCCGACCTCCTCCCAGTCGAGGGGAACGGTGCGCTCGCCGCGCCATCCGCACGCGCACCGGCCGCGCATCGCCGTCGCGGTCGGTCGGCGCATGGTGCCGTCGTACACCCACCAGTCGGTCGACTCGTGGAAGTAGGCGCTGCTGCCCAGGTCGAAGAGGACCGGGCCGGGCTCGGTGCCGTCCGCCAGGAGTACCCCGACCTCGCCCTCGTGCGTCTCGAATCCCTCGCGCTGCCAGCTCATCGAGCATCCCCTCGTCGTCTGCGGAGGCGGTGCCCCTCCGGGCCCGCCGACTCCACGATGAGACAGCGGAGCGGGCCTCCGCAGCAGAGTTGGCATATTCCAGCAGCACATTAGGAGCGCGTCAGGCGGCGTGCGCCCCCTGGCGAGACCTGCTCGCGCGGCCAGGACGTGGCTGCGCCCCCGCAGGTCAGGGCGGGGGCGCAAGGGGGATGAGGGGCCAACGACCAGTCGGCGCCAGTTCGTCCCGGACTCACCGTAGCGTCCGCGAGACGGCACACCGCTGGATCCGCGGATCGGTGACCGGGACGGGCTACCCCCGGCCCGTGGTGGTGACGTATCCGTTGACGATGCCTGCGGACCGACGCGCGGTCAGTCGACCTCGACGTAGGTGACGATGAGGATGCTGCCGAGCGCGGTCGCGTAGAAGATCACGCGGACGCCTTCGTGCTCGTAGTCGCGCAGGGCCGAGGCGGTGGCGTGCTGCTTCACAGCTGCCGGGTCGGCCGCGATCACGTTGAGCGTGTGGTCCAGGACCGCGGTCTGGGCGGCGGAGAGCATGCGTACCTGGGTGTCGGCCGGCTCGATGAACACGATGCGGGGCCGACGGCCGGAGTGCTTAGGCAACGTCGCTGGCCTCGTCCCGCTCGGGAAGGCCCTTCTCGGCGCGGATGTCGTCCCAGTCACGGCACCGGTCCAGGTCGATGCCCTCGGCCGCCAGATTCCCCAGGACGTACGCGAGCGCCGGGTTTCCGGGGAACTCCGCACGGGCCGCGTCCCGCAGCTCGCGCTGCTCGGCCTCACTGAAGGTCAGGTGCGCCATGACGGCCCCCTCTGCTCGGATACGTCAATGAGGCTAGCGCAGGCGACGCTCCCCCACGCCCGTCCGGGCATGCAAGGCCGGGCTGACGGTCTCGACGCCATGTATGCGCGTCCCTGACGGCGGATCAGAACGAGCGGGCCGTCGAAGGTGCGTCGTACGGTCGCCGTGACCCCGACAGGACGGGCGTCCCCAGCCGGTCCCGTGTCCCTTCGCACGTGCGCGGGACCGGCTTCTTGCTCAACTTGCAGTTGAGCCTCGGCGCGAGACGAATCGGACGAGCGACTCTGTGGGCCAGCAGAGCCATCCGAGAAGAGGGCTGGTGACCACGAACCAGTGGACACTGGTTCGCCCCTGCCGCTTGTCCAGGATCGGTGGGGCCTCATCCCGGTAGACGTAGCGGAGGTACCGGCGGCGGAGCGGAGCTCCGGCCACCAACAGGACTGGTGAGGCGAGAAAGATGGCTACCGGGACCAAGGCTCTCGCGGCGGTGAGCTTCGCCTTCTCCTCGTATCGCATGCGCTCAGTGTGCTGATGCTCGACGTCGCTTGTCAGCCTGTCCCCCGGGGCTTGATTCGGGGGGACCGGCCCGCACGACACCACTGGCGCGGGCCGGTCCTCCACCCGGTCGGGCCTCGCGGGAAGGGGAGTTCCGCGAGCCCGTGAGCGGCCCCGGTCCGCTCGACAGCCGCCTACCCGGCGCCCTCACGGCCATGCATCCCTATTTCTGCCTGAATGGTGCAGTTTGACGTGTGGCTTGCAGGGCAGCCGGGCGGGGAACGTCGCCGTCTGCGGGACCCCCCGAGCCGCAGGCGGCGGCGATCGGTCCTACTCGGCCGGCTCGAACTGCACGATCGCGCCGGGGCACTCAGCGGCGAGTGCCTGGAGCGTGTCGGCCTCCGCCTGGTCCACGCTCAGGCTCCACCGCAGCTTCGTCGCGGTCCACTCGGCCGCGTACCGGCACCGGGCGCTCGACGCCGGCGGCATCCACTGGGCCGGGTCCTTGTCCGCCTTGGCCCGGTTGGAGCGGGCGGTGACCGCGATCAGCGAGACCGCGGCGCCCTGGTCGTTCGCGTAGGCCTCCCGGCGCTCGGCCGTCCACTCCCAGGCCCCGGACCCCCAGGCCTCCTTCAGCGGGACGACGTGGTCGATGTCGAGCCCGGAGGCCGAGCGGACCTCGGTCTCGTCGTAGTAGCTCCACCACACGCCCCCGGTCAGCGCACAGTTCGCGCCGACCGCAGGGGCCTCGACAGCCTCAGCGATGAGGACCTCGGAGCGGGTGTTGCAGCCGTCGGTCGGGTTGAGGCCCCTGTTCCAGTGCTTGAAGCGGGCCCGGTCGTAGGTCTCGTTCTGGGACTCCTCGACGACCGGCAGGACCGCGACCGCGTCGGGCAGGGCCAGCACGTCGACCGGAGCGGCGCCGACGGCGTGAGCGGAAGCGGTGACGGCGAGGGAGGCCAGGGCGAGCGTGGCCGCTGCGGCGGCCCGAGTCAGGTAGGTGATCACTCTGGAAGAGGTACCGGCCCAGGGGCGAACGGGGAGCAGGGCCTGTCGGACGTCACTCCTGTGTGCACTCAGGTTCACCACAGATGATCATGAAACGGGTGCGATGTTGACGTCGGCGGGCGCCGCCGCGCCCCATGGGTCGGGGTGCTGCCTCCCGGCTGGTGTCTGGAGCCAGGAGCCCGAGGCCTCTACGCCTGCGGGAGGGTCAGGCGTGCGCCCAGGGCCGTGAGCTTGGGCAGGAGGTGGCTGTAGCCGCGGTGGAGGTGGTAGGTGCCGTGGATGGTGGTGGTGCCGTCGGCCGCGAGGGCGGCGATGACGAGGGCGGCGGCGGCCCGGATGTCGTGACCGGTCACCTCGGCCCCGGTAAGGGCCGACGGGCCGTGGACGGTGATGGTGGGTCCGTCGGCCCGGACCTCCGCGCCGAGGCTGCGGAGCGGGGTGACGTGGGTGCTGCGGGAGGTGTAGATCCGCTCCTCGATGCGGGAGGTGCCGGGGGCCTGGGTGAGGAGGGCGGTCAGCTGGGGCTGGACGTCGGTGCACGTGGCGGAGGTGGTGGCCGTGTGCACGGGGCGGGGTCCGGTGGGGCAGCGGGCGAGCGTGCCGCCGTCGGCCTCGACGAGCTCGACGCCGGCGTCGACGAGCAGGGCTGTGAGGTCCTCGGGGAACGTGCTCGCGGGGACGTTGGTGAGGTGGACGGTTCCGCCGGTGATGGCGGCGGCCAGGGCGATCGTGGCGGCCTCCAGGCGGTCCGGCGGGACGGGGAAGACGCCTCCGGTGACCCGGTCGGTGCCGGTGATGTGGAGCGCGCTGGCGCCCTCCCAGGTAATGCCGACCCCGCCGGCCGCGAGGAGCGAGGCGGACTCCAGGACCTCGGGCTCCCGGTTCGGGTTGAGGATGGTGGAGGTGCCCGGCGCGCGGGCGGCGAGCAGCATCGCGGTGACGGTGGCCCCCAGGCTCGGTCCCCACTTCCGGGTCATGGCGTCGGTGGTGAACGGTGCCGGGGCCCGGCCGTGCAGGCGGGCGTCGACGTGGGTGTCGGTGACGTCCAGGGTGGCGCCGGCGGCGTGCATGGCGGCGAGGTGGCGGTTGATGAGGCGGTGGCAGAAGGCGTCGCCGCCCGGCAGGGGGAAGCGGACCTGTCCGGCGCGGGCGAGGAGTGCGGCGGCCATGACGGCGGTGGTGCGGATGCGGGTGCCGAGCTGGTCGGGGATGACGGGGTGCCAGACGGCGGACGGGGTGGTCTCGATGCGGTCGTCGGTGATCGTGGCCGGGGTGCCGGTGAGGGTGAGGATCTCCGCGCAGACCCGGGTGTCCAGGATGCGCGGGATGCCGGTCAGGGTGAGTGGCTCGTCGGCGAGCTGGGCTGCGGCGTAGAGGTGGAGGGCGATGTTCTTCGAGCCCTGGACCGCGGCCGCACCGTGGAGCCGGTGGCCCCCGATGATGCGGACGGCCTGGTTGCCGGTGGCGGGACGGGGGGCGTTCGTGGGTTCCATTGCTGTCTCCTGACGAAGGAGACGGTCCCCCGGCTGGGGGACCGTCTCGGCTGGTGGATGTGTGCGGGCGCACGGCACGTGGGAGGAGAAGGCGCGGTCCCGGCCCGTGGGGGCGCCGGGGCCGTGCCGGGCGGGGTTCTAGCGGCGGGCGGCCGTCGTCGCCAGGGGGCGCCCGAAGCTCTTCAGGCTGCGCGCGAGGGCCTCGTCCAGGGGCGTGCGGTCGACGGTCCCGTATGTGCCGGTGAACAGGTGCAGGTCGGCGGTGAACGAGCTGATCTCGTTGATGCGCGGGGCGGTGTGGGTGATCGTGCCGCGTCCGGCGGCGCGGATGACGGCGTGGGCGATGTCGCGGACGGGAACGGCCCCGCCGGAGCCGAGGTTGACGACAGGCAGCAGCTCGGGCCGGTCCAGCACGCGGGTGAGCATGGTGACCGCGTCGTCGATGTACGTCAGATCGCGGGCCTGGGTGCCGTCGCCCTCGATCGTGAGCGGACGGTCCCCGGTGACGGCGGAGAGGAACGCGGGCACGACGGCGTCGTCCCCTTCCTGCGGGCCGAAGACGTTGAAGAACCGGAGGATGCCGAGCTGGCGGCCGTCGTCCAGGAGCGGCCGGTAGATGCCGGCGAGCTGCTCGGTGGCGACCTTGCCCACCGCGTACGGGGAACGCGGCGCGTAGGGGGCGTTCTCCGCGAGCGGGCCGGTCTGTTCGCCGTAGACCTCGCAGGAGGAGGCCATGATCAGGCGGCGGGCGGTCGAGCCGACGAAGGTGGTCAGGAGGTGGCGGTCCGCGGCGACGTTGTGCTCGACGTTGCCGGTCCAGAAGCTGTCGGGGACGGACTTCAGGGCGGCCAGGTGGACGACGGTGTCGACGCCGTCCAGGTCCCGGGCCGTCAGGGACCTGACGTCGCGGACGACCAGGCCCTTCGGGCTCGGGCGCCTGGAGCTGACGGTCAGGTTGTCCAGCGGGATGACCGTGTGCCCGGCGGTGTCGAGAGCGTCGGCGAGGGCCGAGCCGATGAATCCGGCGCCACCGGTGATCAGGATGTTCATGGGTGCCTCCGCGCGGTTGCGAGCAGCGAGGCGGCTGGATCTGCCGTCCGTCTGCTGCCGTCACCCTCGCGCCGTGGCGGGCCCGTTCGTCAGGATCCGGGGCCGGCTCGCACACGGTGTGCGGGAGCGGCACGCGATGTGCTTCCGCACGCCCCTGTCGGCCTGCGGCCGGGAGGATTACTGTCGTGCGTCCCCGTCGGTGCACTGGAGGTACCCATGGGCCCGAGCACGGACTTAGGCGCGGTGTTCCGCCTTGCCCGCTGTGAGCGGCGGATGACTCAGTTTCAGGTCGGCCGGCTCGTCGGATACTCGGCCTCGGCGATCTCGCGGATCGAGCGCGGGCAGATGCGCGTGGACCTCCACGCGCGCCTGAGCCTGGCCCACGCGCTGGGGATCCCTCCTGAGCGGGTGAGCGGGTTCCCTGTTCCCGTGGGCCCGGTGATCGATACCGTGGCGGACGTACCGGTGCCGGACGAGGAGGACGCGATGCGTCGCAGGACTGTGCTGACCGGGGCTCTGGCCGCCGGGACAGCGGCCGTCGTCGGCACGGACACGGCCGCCACGGTGCCGCCCGTCCCCCTGGAGGACGTGCTGTTCCGCCTCCCGAGCGGTGAGCCCGCGCCGCTCCAGGCCCTGGCGACCCGGACGGCCGCCGCACGCGAGGCGTTCACCGCCGCCCGCTACACCCGGCTCGGCGCCGCGCTGCCCGACCTGCTCGCCGCCGCCGAGGCGACCCGGGACGCCGCCGCCGGCCGGGCCCGGCAACAGGCCTCGGCAATCCTCGCCCGCGCCTACGTCCTGACCGCCGAACTCGCCGCGAAGGAACACTCCGACGCCGCGTGGGTCGCCGCCGACCGTGCCCTGGCCGCCGCACGGACCAGCGGCATGCCGGTCCCCATCGGCGAGGCATCCCGCGTCCTGGCCATCACCATGCGCCGCTCCGGCCGCTCGGCCGCCGCCGTCCGCCTCCTCACCCACGAAGCAGGCGGCCTCGACCCCGCCGAAGCCCGCACCGGCGCCGTCCGCACCAGCCTGCTGCTCACCGCCGCTTACTCGGCCGCCGCCGGACGGGACCGCACCACGGCGCTCGCCCTGCTGGACGAGGCCGAGGAGGACGTCGCACGCCGCCCCGACGCCCCGGGCGGGTTGTTCACCGTGGAGGCCACACGCGCGCAGGTCGACGGCTACCGCATCAGCGTCCACAACGCGCTCGGCACCCCGGACGAAGCGGTGAACGTCGCGCGAGGCCTGAACGTCGGCCTCATGCCGACCGCCGAACGCCGGGCCCGGGCCTGGACCGACACGGCCCGCATGTGGCACGCGCTCGGCGACGGCACCCAGGCGTTCGCCGCTCTGCGCCACGTCGAGCAGGAAGCCGCGCAGGAAGTCCGCCGTCCGGCCCTGCGGGCCCTGACCTCGAACCTGCTCTACGGCCCCACGCGTCAGCCCGGGCTGCGCGAGTTCGCCGTACGCACCGGGGCCGTCCCCGCCTGACCCACGCGCTCCCGGCCGCTGGACTGGCCCCGGCCTGGAGTCACGGCGCCGGCGCGAACCAGGCCCGCTCCTCGCCCTTCTCCACCAGCGCGACGAGCTCCCGCATCCGCTCGCTCATCGGCGGCAGCGCGTCGAGCCGGTGCCAGCCGACCTCGACCGACTCGTCATCGCAGACCCGGGGCACCTGTCCCGGCTCCGCCGGACGGCAGGCGAACACGATCTCCAGGTACTGGGCGCGGTCACCGTTGCCATGCGTGACCGGCGGGGAGTGCGTGACGGCAGCGAGCCGCTCCACCACCACCCGCACTCCGGTCTCCTCCTCCACCTCCCGTGCCGCGGCGGCCGCCGGGTCCTCGCCCGGCTCCACGATCCCGCTCAGCGGGGTCCACATCCCGGCGGCCGAGCGACGCTGCAAGAGGACCCGCCCGTGCTCGTCCCGGACCACCGCGACGACCCCCGGCAGCCACAGCAGACAGTCCGGACCGACCGCATTCCGCAGATCTGACACAAACTCAGGAATCATGCAGTCACCCTAGGGCCTCTCGGAGCGCGAGACCTGAGACCGGTACACGTGACCGCTCGCAGGGCCTCCGTCTCCTGCCCCTGACCTAGACGGAGCATGGGAGTAGATGGGTCGGGGCCCGCCCGTGGCGGGCGGGCCCCGTGCTGCACACCGGCCCCGTACGGGGGAACGGAGCGGGCGGGCAGCGGTCTCAGGTGCCCGGGACGGGCTCGGGAAGTGCGGCCTGGGTGCGGTCGAGAGCCCGGTGCAGGGCGGTGATCAGGCGGGCCCTGGACTGGGCCTGGTGCAGCGGGTCTCCGTGGCGGATCGCGGGGGCCTTGAGGCGGCGGACGGCCTCGGCGACCGTGATCAGGGCCCTCTGCTCGTCGGGCGCGGGCCCGTCAGGGCTCGGCGGCAGCTGTTCCAGTGCCACGGCGAGGTCGCGGACGAGGAGCTCGGCGTAGCCGGAGAGCTGGAGGCAGACCTGCTCGATGTCGGCCCGGGGCGGGGCGGTGTTGTCGCTCCGCTTCCAGGCGAGCACGGCGGCGGCGAGGCGTACGTGGACGTCGCGGTCGAGCGGGATGTCGGCGTCCAGGGAGCCGGTGGGGTCGTGGACGGTACTGCCGTACTTCACCGGGCCGCCTTCGACAGGATGGCGTCGAGCATGGGCTCGACGGTGGCGACCGAGACGCCGTGGCGGCGCAGGAACGTGCGCTCGGTCTCCCGCTGGTGCCAGGAGAGGCTGATGTGTCCCAGGGAGGGGACGATGACGACGCTGATCTCGCCAAGTTCGGCGAGCTCGCGGACCCTCGCCCAGCCGGTGCGGGACTGGGGCGGCCGGCTGATGAGGCAGTCGTCGGAGAGGACGCCGTCCGGGGCGGTGTTCCAGCCGTGGCCGGCGCAGACGGCGGCCGCGGCGGCGAGCATGCCCCGCAGGTCGTCCGGGTCGGGGTCGGACGCGTACAGGGCCGCCGTGGTGGTCGTCCATAGTGCCCTGGGCGGGTTGATGGGGAACATCCGGGCTCTCTTCCGCAGTCGCTCCTGGTCCTTCCTACAGGTAACCGCGCTCTGGATGCGGTGGGACACTGCGAGTTCGCGTTCGCCGCTCGCACGGGCCGTAGCGACTTGACCGATCGTTGACTCCTGCCGAGCACGGGTGGAGGTCTACGGTGAGTGCATGGAGCGCAACGTGGCGTTCATCGCGTGGATGGACGGCGAGGGCTGGACGGCCCCGGATCTGGCCGCCGAGCTGAACACGGCGATCGGGCAGAGCACAGGGAAGCCGGGCACGCTCTCGGATGTGACGGTGCGCAAGTGGCGGTCCGGCGAGACGACGTGGCCCCGGATCGCGGTCCGTCTGGCACTGGAGGCGATCAGCGGCCGAACGGCGCCGGACTTAGGGTTCGCCGACCGGCGCCGCAAGACCCGCACTCCCCCGGAGGACCCCATGCTCCGCCGCTCCTTCCTGAACACCACCATCGGGGCGTCGGCGTCCTTCGTGATGGCGGGACCCGCCCCGTCCGTCGGCACCTCGGATGTGCTGCGGCTGCGCGCCCAGCTCGACTCCCTGCGCTCGCTCGACGACCACCGGGGCGGTCACGACACCCTGGAGCAAGCCGCTCTCGCCGGCGCTCAGGAGGCCGCCCGCCTCCAGGCGAAGGCCGCCACATCACGCACCCGTGAGCGGCTGTTCTCGCTCGCGGCCGCGTTCACCGCGGCGGCCTCGTGGTCGTCGATCGACGCCGGCCGGCTCGACGGCGCCAGCCGCCACCTCGACCGGGCCCTCACGCTCGCGGGACTCGCGCAGGACCCCGAGATGGTGATGCAGGTGTGGAACCTCCGGGCGATGCTCGCCCGACAGCGCGAGGACTATGCCGAGGCGGTGGCCTCTGCGCAGGCCGCGCTGGCCACAGCCATCGCGCGCCGCTCACCGCTGCACGCCTCGCTCGCGCACGCCCGGGTCGGCGTCGGCCTCGCCCACGCGCGTGAGGCCCGCGCGGCACTGAACTGCCTGGGCCGCGCGGAGGAAGCCCTCGCCAGGACCGACCCCGCCCAGCCCTGCGCGTCCTGGATCGCGTTCTACGGACCGGCCGAGCTGCACTCGCTGACCGCGATCGTGCGGGACATCGTGGGCGACCCGGGAGAGGCAGAGGCGGCATCCCACAGGGCGCTGGCCGTGCTGCCGGATGCCTACCGCCGCAACAGGGCCTACACCACGGCCCGGCTCGCGCTCGCGCAGCTGCACCAGGGCGACGCCGAGCAGGCCTGCGTCTCGGGCGGACAGGTCTTCGGCATCATGGCGGGCACGCCGCTGCCCGGTCGCATGCGCAGGCTCCTGGGCGATTTTCAGCGCGAGCTGCTCGCCCGGGGCCCGGCCGCCCTGGCGAGCCAGTGGACGGACCGGCACCGCAGCGAATGGAGCAGCGTGTGAACGTCATCGAACTCCGCAGGTTCAGGCACGAAGACCTTCCGGGCATCCGGCAGACTCTCCTCGACGTCCACGCGGACGCCTACGCCGACACGATGGACGAGTTCGCCCAGCAGTTCCCCTGGTTCGTCGACTACTGGGGCTCCCACCCCGGCTTCTCCTGCGTCATCGGCTACGACGCCGACGAGCCGGTCGGCTTCGCGTACGGCGCCCCGGCGCGGCCCGGGCGGGAGTGGTGGCGCGAGCACCTTCCCCAGCCCCCGTTGGACGACTCGACGTTCAGCGTCTCGGAGCTGATGGTCCGTCCCCGGTGGCGAAAGACCGGCGCGGCACAGCAGCTCCACGCCGCACTCCTCCACGAGCGGCCCGAAGCACTGGTCGTGCTCCTGGTCGATCCCGAGCACGCAAAGGTGCAGGCGCTGTACGAGACGTGGGGTTACCAGCCGGTCGGCCGCCGCCAGCCGTTCCCCGACTCCCCGAACTTCCTGGTGATGCTTCACGGCCTCTCCTCGGAGCAGTTGGGTGTCTGACGCCAGCTCCACGGCCTCGAGACTGGTGGGCTCGTATGTCGCGTCAAACTCATCCCGAACAAAGGTCAGCGATGTGGAGGTCCTGGGGCGTCTTAACCCCAGGGGCCATCGTCTTGGCTTCGGGCCGCGACACACACTGCAGCACAGGAACCTTGACGGCAGTCAGGCCGCGTTTGTCCAAGTCAGATCTGCACGCGTAGGTGTGCGGCAGCGCCGGGTGCACAGCCGGACGGGGCGTTGCATCGGTGACGAGGACATCGAAGGCGTGGCGGATGAGAGTCTCGGCGGTGAACACGGTGGAGAGACGAGGAACAACCAGCCGCTCGACGTCTTCACCAGCGACGGCGTCCACCGTGATCGGCCGAGAGCAGCGACTGTGCAACTGGCGCTGCAGCCCGACCATGTGCGCGTCGATCGGCCTCTTCCGTCCGGGCGGACCCCGTCGAGCGCACCCCGGACACTCAACGTGGCAGCGTCACAGAAATTGAGCCGGAACACGTGTTCGTGTGCAGAGCCATGAGCGGAGCTCGGGGATCAGGAGGGTCCTTCGGATCGCGCCGGCCGGGCTCTGGCACGCTGCTGAGTGGTCGTGACCTCCGTGCCCGGTCGCGACTGCCGGATCATGCTCCCTTCGATCGCAGCACGGGGTTCATAGAAGTCGTGGACCTGACGGTGAGGGGACGCGTTCGGCGCGCGGTGCGGAAGGCGTGGTGAGCGCGCCAGGACAGGACCGACCAGCGTGACTGGGCGGAGAGCAGGGAGCCCGTGCTCAGCCACGAGGCGGTGGAAAGGAAGGAGAGGGCGGAGCCGATCGAGCCGGCGGACAGAACGCTGCCCACCGAACCGATCGAGAGGACGCTGCCGACGGAGCCGATGGAAAGCACGGATCCGACGGAGCCGATGGACAGTATCGATTCCTTCGAGCCGATCGAGAGGAACGATCCGCGCAGGAGTGTCGGGGGCATGGGGTCATCGTGTCAGGTAGTCGGGGAGCGTCGGGGATCCGACTTGGCACAGTCGGCACAGCTCGCGCGACTGCGCGATATCGGGTACGGGGGTGGAGAGTCGGCGGCGCGCTCCGTGGGTGCGCGGTAAGGGGCCCCGGCAGGTGTGATCACTGTCGGGGCCCCTGGGGCGCAACACCGTTACGGGGGGGTCGGCGTCGCGGAGAGCGGCGGGGTACGCCGCTATCCGCAGCATAGGCGCGGAGAGGGCGGCCCGAACGGCCTTCAGGAAGGCTCGGGCCGTGGGTGGCTCGAAAGTGCTGCAGGCTTGGAGGCCTCCCGGCGCGTGCCGGAGAAGGAGACCTGGGGCAAGAGCGCATGGCAGGAGGTGCAGTGCGGTTGGCGGATGGCGAGTATCGGGCCAGGACCGATCGGCCTGAGCAGGACATCGCGGTCGCCCGGGCGGCGGGCGCGGACGACGAGGCCGTGCAAGACACCGTCCTAATCGCGGCCGCGTGCTGCATGTTCAACTGCTACGTGGACGGGCTCGCGGCGGTCACACCGGAGGATCCGGAGATCCACGACGGGATCGGGGCGACGCTGGTGGCGCGCGGATACCTTCCGCAGGGCCGACCCGCGTCGTGCGACGTGGCTAAGTAGGTGCGAGGGGGGCGCGAGAGCGCAGTCCTCGCCGCGCAGACGTGCAGGCTTTGGTGGAGGCGCCCCGACCGGCGCCAACGAAATGGGAAGCGAGGAGCACATGTCCTTTCAGGCGTACCTGGACAACATCGAGGACAAGACGGGCCTGACGCCCCGGCAGTTCATCGACCTGGCCAAGGAGCGCGGCTTCGAGGGTCCGTCGCTGAAGGCGGGCCCTGTCCTGGAGTGGCTCAAGGAGGACTACGGTCTGGGCCGGGGCCACGGGATGGCGCTCGTGCACGTCTTCAAGAACGGCGCGCAGATCTCGGACAAGCACGTCGGCTCGGGCGGTGCCCACCACGACGACTCCGACACGCTGTGGCTCGAGGGCAAGAACAACCGTCCCTGAGGCCGTACGGACGACGAGAACGCCGGCTCCCCTTCCTCCCGGAGGGGTGCCGGCGTTCTCGTGTGTCAGGCCGCCAGGACCTGTTCGGAGGCGCGGGCCTCGGCGGGACGCGCGGTGCGGGCCAGCAGCGAGGCGGGGACCGACAGGAGGACGGCGGTCATGACGCCGGCGATGAACCAGCCCGAGGCGTCGTGTTCGGCCGCGAAGGTGGCGGAGGCGGGGGCGATTCCTCCGAGGACGGCGCTGGTGACGGCGTTGGGGAGGCCCACGCCCAGGGCCCGGACCTCGGTCGGGAAGATCTCGGTGAGCAGCTTGGGCAGGACGGTCGTCGCGCAGACCAGGTAGACGACGCCGGAGCCGTAGGTGAAGAGCAGGCTGGCGAAGGTGCCGGTCATGGTGAGGTAGGAGACGGATCCGGCGACGGCGAACAGGGCGCTGGCCGCGACGAGGAGGCGGGTGGCGCCGATCCTGTCGGCGAGCAGGCCGATCGGCACGTTCAGCGTCATCATCAGCGCCGTGGCGGTCACCACGACCCAGAACATCATGCCGGGCGGAGCGAGGCGTCCTCCGAGGGCGGGGACGACCGCCGTCCAGGTGCCGCCGACGGCGCCGGATCCGGCGACGAACAGGACGGCCAGGAGGACGTTGCGGCGGTGGGTGACGAGCAGGTGGCGCAGCGAGCCCCGGTCGCGGCGGACCTGGGTCTGGCGCTGGAAGACCTCGGTCTCGGCGAGCCGGGTGCGCAGGACGAGCAGGATCAGGCCGAGGACGCCGCCGACGAGGAACGGCACGCGCCAGCCCCAGTCGGCCATGGCGGCGGGGCCGAGTGCGGCGGTGAGGCCGCCGCCGAGGAGGGAGGCGGTGAAGGCGCCGGCGCAGGTGGTGAGGGAGAACAGGCTGCCGTAGGTCGCCTTGCGCTTCTCGGGGGCGACCTCCATCAGGTACGCGGCGGCGGCGGCCCATTCTCCGCCGTGGGAGACGCCTTGGGCCATGCGGGCCAGGAGCAGCAGCACGGGGGCGAGGAGGCCGATGTGCGCGTAGGACGGGGTGACGCCGATGAGGAGCGATCCTCCGGCCATGAGGGAGACGGCCAGCATGAGGGCGGGGCGGCGGCCTCGGCGGTCGGCGTAGCGGCCGAGGAGGATGCCGCCGAGGGGGCGCATGAGGACGCCGACGCCGAGGACCGCGAAGGCACCGAGGATGGAGGTGAGGGAGTTCCCGGAGGGGAAGAACTGGGCGGCGAACAGGGGCGCGAAGAGGCCGTAGCCGAGCCAGTCGAAGGACTCGATGAAGTTGCCGACGACGGTGGCGGTGACCGCTCTGCGGTGGGCCTTCTTCGGGGAGTGCGCGGGCATGGTGGGCGGGTTCTCCTTCAGACCGCGGCCGCGTAGCCGTGGGTGGTGATCCGGCGGCCCGCTTCCTCGTAGTAGCCGGCTGCTGTGGGCAGTGCGGTGGCCAGGCCGCTGACGTAGCGGTTGTACATGCAGAAGGCGGCGGCGATGAGCACGGTGTCGTGGAGGTGGGTGTCGGTGGCGCCCTCGGCGCGGGCGGCGGCCATGGTCTCGTCGCGGACGGGCGCGGCCTGTGCCTGGACCTCGGCGGCGACGCGCAGGAGGGCGCGGAGCAGGGGGGTGAGCGGGGCGGTGCCGGGGTCGTGCTGGACTGCCTTGACGAGGTCGGTGCCGCCGTCGAGCTGGGCGGCGGCGGCCGCTCCGTGGGTGTCGGCGCAGAAGCGGGTGGCGTTGAGTTCCGACACGTAGGCGGCGATCAGTTCGCGTTCGCCGCGGGTGAGGGGCGAGTCGCCGCGCAGCAGGGTGTCGGCGATGGCGTTGAGCGGGGCCGCCGTGTCGGGGCGGTGGGTCATCAGTCCCCTGATGCCCGGGAGGTCGTTGGCGATCCGGATGTGTGGCACGGGTCGTCCTTCGGTCGAGAGGTGTCGTCGGCTCATCGTTGGCAGCCTCGGAGTGGTCGGCCAACTTCCTTCGTGCGGAGCTTCTTTGTCGTTCAGCGGCGGCCGTTGCGGCGGGCCTGCTTGCTGACGGCCTTCCATTGGCGGCGCATGTCGGCCATCTCGGCGGGGTCCTCGCGGCGGCGGCGGTAGGCGATCTCGCCCTGGAGCTTGCGCCAGGTGGTGAGGCGTTCGTGGGACAGGGCTCCGGTGTGGACGGCGTCGGTGACGGCGCAGCCGCCGTCACCGTCGTGGCCGCAGTCTCCGTACCGGCAGTGGGTGGCGAGGGCGGCGATGTCGGTGAAGACGTCGGCGACGGCTCCGGCCCCCGCGGCGACCTCCAGGGAGCGGATGCCGGGGATGTCGAGGAGGACTCCGCCCGAGGCGAGCAGGTGGAGGCGGCGTGTGGTGGTGGTGTGGCGGCCTCCGCCGCGCCCGACGGCGGCGACGGCCTCGGCTGTGCCTTCGAGGGCGTTGAGCAGGGAGGTCTTTCCTGCGCCGGAGGGCCCGAGCATGACGGCGGTCGTGCCGGGGCCGAGGTGGGAGCGGAGGGTGTCGAGGCCGTCGCCGGTCAGGACGCTGACGGGGATGACGGGGATGCCGGGGCTGAGGTGTCCGGCGGTGTCGGCGTCCTGGGCGCCGGCATCTTCGGTGGTGTCGCTCTTGGTCAGGACGAGGACGGGCTGGGCTCCGCTGTCCCAGGCCATGACGGAGAGGCGTTCGAGCATGGCGGCGTTGAGGCCGCCGGCGAGCGGGACGACGACGAGGACGGTGTCGATGTTGGCCGCGAGGATCTGGCGGCCGTGGCCGGTGGCGGAGCGGGTGAGGACGGCGCGGCGGGGGGCGACGGCGTGGACGCGGCCGTCGGCACCGAGTTCGACCCAGTCGCCGGCGACGGGGGTGACGGGGAGGGCCGCGACGGTGGGCGCGGTGTGCGCGGTGAGGGTGCCGTCGGCTTCGGGGCGCAGGACGTCGCAGACGGTGCCGTGGTGGACGACGACACGGGCCGGGGTGGTGGTGCGGCTGGTGTGGAGGGTGTCGGCGTCGGTCCAGCCGAGTCGGGTGAGGGCGTCCGGGGCGGTGAGCGTGTCGGTCATGGGGTGTCCTCGGTGATGAAGCCGGTCCAGGTGCGGCGCAGCCGGTCGCCGGCGGTGGCGTCGACGCGCTGGACGGCGTGCATGGTGTGGGCGCGGAAGACGACGAGGCGGTTGGGGCGGGGCAGGACGAGCGTCGGGTGGGTGGCGGTGTGGACGAGGGCGTTGCCGTCTGTGGCGTCGGCGCGGGACTCCTCGTCGATGAGGGCGAGGCCGCCTCCCCAGTCGCTGCTCCAGGTGGGGTGGGTGAAGTAGACGTATGCGCCGATGCGGCCGGCGCCGGCGTCGTTGTGCCAGCTGAGGCGGGTGCCGGCGGGGTAGCCCCAGGCGCTGAGGGTGAGGGAGAGGCGGTCCTCGGCGCCGGGGGCGGCCAGCAGGTCGAGGTGGGCGCGGATCTGTTCCTTGACGGCGCGCTGCCAGCGCGGTGCGTCGTCGGCGGTGTGGGTCAGGCGCTGCTTCTCCTCGCCGCCGCGGTGGGCGAAGCCGTCGTACACCGGGTCGATGGTGCTGAGGACGGGCTTGAGGCGGGTGCGGGCGAAGGTGTCCGCGGTGGCCTCGAAGTCGGCGGAGGGCAGGAGGTCGTCGATGACGACGTAGCGGTCGCCGCGGGAGTGGATCCGGGCGTCGGGGCCGGTAGCGGGTGTGGCGAGGAGCGTGGCGAGGTTCATGCGGTCGCTTTCCTTCCGTGTCCGGCGAGACGGGCGGCGGGGACGCAGAGCAGGACGAGCAGGACGCTGACGCCGAGGAAGACGGTGTCGTAGTGGTCGGCGAAGAGGCCGCCGAGGAGCATGCCGGCGGGGATTCCGGCGGCGTTGACGAAGTTGTCCACGGAGCCGAGGCGGGAGAGGTACCGCTCGGGGATCTCGCTCTGGTAGGCGGTGTCCCAGACGATGCCGCAGGCGGCTGTGGTCAGGGCGCACAGGGCGAAGCTCGCGCCGAGGACGGCGGTGGACAGTTCGTCGCGCAGGGTCAGGGCGACGAATTGCAGGACGGCGCCGAGGGTGACGACGACGGATGCGGCCTTCCAGGGGTGCTGCTTGGTCGTCGACATGACGGCGAGCGAGCCGAGGAGGGAGCCGATCGCGAGGCAGGTCGCGAGGACGGACCAGGCTCCGGTGCCGCCGAGGGACTCGACGGCGATGACGGGCCCGGCGACGGCGGTCAGGCCGATGCCGAGGGAGACGACGAACCACAGGGCCATGCCGAAGGAGAACCAGGGATAGCGGGCCATGACGGCGAATCCGGCGCGGAAGCGGTGGTCGGCGTCCTCGGCGGGGGCGGTGTCGTCGGTGCCGGTGGCCTCGGTTCCGCCGGTGGAGGGGGCGGGGGCGGTGCGGCGGAGGGGGGTGTGCAGCCGGACCAGGCGCAGGAGGCAGACGAGGTTGACGGTGAAGGAGACCACGTCGAGCCAGAGGATCCAGGAGAAGCCGACGGTGCTCATCAGGACGCCGGCGAGGACGGGGCCGAGGAGGAAGCCGACGTCGGCGACGAGGGACAGCAGGCCGTTGGCCCGCTGGAGGCGGTCCTCGGCGACCAGTTCGGGGGTCAGGCCGATCTGCGCGGGGTTGTACAGGGCGGTGCCGGCGCCGTACAGCGCGGCGGACACGCACAGGTGCCAGCTCTGCAGCGGGAGGGGGCTGATCACGACGACGGCGAGGGCGCCCTGGGCGAACAGGCGCAGCAGGTCGGCGCCGATCATCACCTTGACCCGGTCGTGGCGGTCGGCGAGCCGGCCGCCGGTGGCGACGAGGAAGAAGCGGGCGCCCCACAGCGACAGGAGGACCCAGGTGAGCGCGGCCGCCGAGTGGGAGACCTGGTAGGCCGCGAGGGCGAACGCTACGGGGACGGGGGCGTCGCCGAGCTTGGAGACGACGTGGCCCGTGAAGAACGTCGCGAAGCGGCGTTCGCGGAACATCGCGGCCTGGTCCTTGAGGGTGGCGGTGAGCACGGGGCGGGTCATCCTTCGCAGATCAGGAAGTCGTTGCGGGCGCCGAAGGTGACCAGGGCGCGCAGGTCGGCGTCGGGCAGGTCGCTGTCGGCGACCAGCTCGTCGTAGGTGAGGGCGCCGCCCCGGGTGAGGAGGGTGATGGTGTGTTCCAGGCGGCGGTCGAGGCGGATGCGCCGGCCCATGGTGGTGACCGTCAGGTGCTCGTCGCCGGTGGTGACGTACGGGGGGTAGCGGCTGGCCCAGCGGATCCGGGTGCTGGAGCCGACCTCGCCGGTCAGGGCGCTGCGCAGGGAGGCGCCGGCGCGGCGGTCGGGGCGCAGGGCGAGGCGGGTGGTGAGCCACTCGGGGTCGGGGTCCGGTGCGGTGCGGCCGACGAGTGCGTGGGCGGCGCGGGTCTCTTCGCGGACGTCGGCGAAGGGTTCGTATCCGACGGTGAGGTGGACGGTGAGTTCGCCGGTGCCGGAGACGCGGTGGGCGGTGTCGCGCGGCACGGACAGGCACATGCCGGGGGTGAGGACGCGGTCGAGGCTGTCGGGGGCGAGGTCGTGGGAGCGTGCGCCGACGCGGGAGTCGACCTCCCAGTGCTTGCGGCCGAGCAGTTGCAGGATGAGGGCGTCGTGGTCGTCGCTGTGGACGTCGAAGGCGGAGTTCTCGCCGGCGGTGATGTAGCAGTTGACCCAGGCTCGGGCGCGCAGCAGGTATTCGAGGGCCTCGCACAGCAGCATGACCCGCTCGTCGAGGGCTTCGAGGTGGCTGATGACGAGGGTCGCGCCGCGTTCGACGGCGCTGTGGAGGTAGGCGGGGACGAGGGCGGTGTGCAGGACCTCTCCGTCGCCGACGCGTGAGCGCATCCAGCGACTGCGGTCGACCTGGCGGCCGGATTCGACGAGCCGGAAGTTGGTGGCGAGGGCTCCGGGCCGGGCGAGGGCGGACCACACGCCGTCGAGCAGGGCATTGTGGGCGGTGGTGGTGCCGTCCGCGGCGGGCTCGTGCAGGCGGACGCCGCCGGCGGGTGGCTCGTGGTCGCCGAGGCCGGCGAGAAGAGTCTGCGCGTGGGCGAAGGCGTCGAATCCGGTCATGGCGCGATCACCGCCCCGGTGCCGCAGAGGCTGAGCGCGATCTCCTCGCGGCGTTCGGTGGTGAGGCTGCCGGGGAGGACGGCGGTGAGTTCGTCGAGGGTGAAGGGGGTGGTGGTGGCGGTCGCCTTCTCCAGACCTGTGAAGTCGGCGGGGCCGGGGCCGGGGACGACGAGGGTGCGGCCGCGGGCCACGAGGGTGGTGCCGCCGGGGTGGGGGGCGGCGGTGACCACGCCGGGCCGGGACCAGCGGAGCGGGGCGCCGGGGGTGGGGGCGGTGCGGGGCAGCGCGGTCCGGTGGGGGCGGCTGAGGTAGCCGTTGGTGCGCAGGCGCAGCTGGCCGAGGGTGATCTCGTGGGCGACGCGGTCGGCGAGGGAGCCGCCGGTGGTGTCGTCGTCATCGAGGAGTCTGCGTGCGCGGTCGGTGACCTGGTCGGCGGCCGGGTAGGCGGCGAGGGCTTCGGCGGGGCGGGTGGCGCGCCACAGGGCCTCGGTGATGAGGGGCCGGGTCTTGACCGGGTAGACGGTCAGTCCGAGGAACGCGGAGGGGCCCAGGTTGCGGAACACGTGGTAGGTGTCCTGCGGGATGCAGAGGAAGTCGCCGGGCCGGAGGAGGTGGCGTTCGGCGGAGGCGAGGTGGTCCTCGATGTCGAAGGTGATGCGGCCGAACGACGGGCTGGGTGTGATGCGGGAGGCGTCGAACGGGTTGTCGTGCCAGACCCAGACCTCCTTGGGGGAGGGTCCGAGGTGGAAGATGAGCGAGGGCTCCGAGTCCTTGTGGATGCCGAACGGGGTCCAGCCGGAGTGGGCGACGAAGGTGTACACGTCGGTGCCGGAGGGCAGTTCGTGCGTGCCGTCGGTGACGAGCTCGTCGACGATGCGGGCGGCTTCGGCGGCCAGGTCGAGGTTCCAGGACGCTATGTCGTTGACGGCGAGGCAGTCCTCGTCGCCGTCGGCCGTACGGGCCAGCCAGTCGATGGCGCTCTCGCCGTCGGCGAGGGGGGTGTCCACGAACCGCTTGGTCAGCCGGTAGTCGAAGGCGCCCGGGCGGAAGGCGCGCAGGCGCAGGTCGCCGGGCGCGTGCAGGGTCGCCGTGCGCAGGCCGTCGTCGATCAGCCGGGCGAGGTGTCCGGGGTCGGCGACCAGGCCGGGGAGGAACACGGTGCGGGCGAAGTCCGGGGCGTGTTCCGCCGCGAACGCCTTCCAGGTCTGCGTGTCGATGCTCATCCAACTCACCACTCGTTCGGGGAAAACGGCCGACGCGGCCGGCTGTCCGTGGGGACGACCGGCCGCGTTACGGTGCGGGCCTCAGTGGCCGACGTCCTGACGCGGGCCGAACTCGGCCTCGAAGTCGTAGTTGTCGTCCTCGAGGATCTCCATGACGAGGTTCTTCTCGTTCTCCATGTCATTCATTCCTTTCGCTTTGATGATTCATGAGTGTTCTCCCGTCGGGCGGCGGGAGATAAATGCTGGAGCGCATTCAGTCGGAATCGAGCGGCCCGTCCGGCTGGGTGGGATTCCTTGTGCTTTCCGGTCCGTTCTGGAAATGACTCTGACATGTCCTCACAAGCGGTGTCAGTACTTTTCCGTGGCACAGAATGTCCTTGGCATCGTTGTGTCACACGAGCCCGCTGCGGGCGGCCTGGAGGCCGAGCTGGAAGCGGCTGTGGGCGCCGAAGCGTGCGGAGAGGCCGGAGATCATGCGGCGTTCGCTGCGCAGGGAGATGCCGAGTCTGCGGGCCGCCGCCTCGTCGGTGAGTCCCTCGGCCAGGAAGCGCAGCAGGGCGCGTTCCTGTGGTGAGTACGCGTCCGGGGCGGCGGGCTCGCCGTCCGCGTCCTGGAGGGGGGCGGCGTCGTCCCACAGGTGGGTGAACAGGGCGCGCAGGCCGGTCAGGGCGCCGGGTTCGCGCAGGAGGACGGCTCCCTGGCCGGGGTCGCCCGGGTCCAGCGGAAGGACGGCACTCGCCCCGTCGACGATGCGCAGGTGCAGCGGGAGCGAGGGCAGGGTGCGGATCTCGGCCCCGGCCCGCGTGAGCTCGCGTACCGCCCGCCGGCGCTCAGGAGTGCCGTCGATGCTGTCGAGGTGGAGGACGCGGACCTTCACGCCCCGGGCGAGCAGGTCGAGGTGGGGGGCTACGTCGAGCTCCCAGGGACCGCCGCCGGAGACCGCGGTGGGGGCGAGGGCGAGGAGTTCGCCGCGGGCGCGGTCGGTCAGGTCGGCCTGGAGCCTGCGGACGGACTCGTCTCCCGTGAAGCGTTCGACCGCTCCGTCCAGGCGGTCCCGGCCGAGTGCCGTGTACTCGCTGAGGAGGTCGTCGACCGCCGCGCGGCTCGCGTCGATCTCCAGCTGGGTGCGGGCGAGTTCGTTCTGGCGGCGTTCGAGCAGCGCGCCGAGTCCGGCCCGGGGCGGCACGAGCCGCACGCCGCCGGAGGTGTCGGCGGTCGGAGTCGAGCGCAGCAGTGCGAGGTCGGCCAGGGTGTCCAGGGCCCGGGTGACCGCGGGTCGGTCGGTGTCCAGGGCCTGGGCGAGGCGGTCTACGCCCCACGAAGGGTGGTCCAGCATCAGCCGGTAGACGGCCTCCGTGCCGAGGTCGAGTCCGAGTACGCGCAGCATCAGCGTCCCCCCGTGGTCGTGTCCGGGCACCGGGGCACATGCGTGCCACGGCATGTTCGTGGCCTCGCCGGGTCTGGGGCGGGGCCGG
Organism: Streptomyces sp. NPDC002232; assembly: GCF_042890295.1. NCBI lineage: Bacteria > Bacillati > Actinomycetota > Actinomycetes > Kitasatosporales > Streptomycetaceae > Streptomyces > Streptomyces sp. NPDC002232. The sequence goes on from NZ_JBIARV010000009.1 coordinate 33,806, forward strand.
TGGTGTGCGGCACACTCGGTGTGTGCACCTCGTCGAGTTCGCCTTCGCCAAGCCGCCGGAAGCGCCGGAGCTGTCCTCCGACGCCGTGCTGGCCGAGCTGTGGGCGGCGTGCGGGCCGGACGACGGCCTGGAGCACGTGCGGGTGCACGCGAGCCGGGCCGGGGCCCGGGGTGTCGCCTTCCTGCTGGCGCCGGACGATGCGAGCGCCGTGCGGCGGTGCCGTGCGCTGTGCCGGCGGGCGCTGGCGCTGTCGCCCGCCTTGGGCGGCTGGCGGCTCGCCGGGCCCGCGGAGGGATGACGCCGGGCGGCGGGACGTGCCCGTACCGGCCCCTTCATCTGCCCAAGTCTCCGTGTACCGCGCGATGTTCCTTGCCACGTCCTCATTCTTGGACTAGCGGGGGCCGGGACGCTTCTCCCTGAGTGCGGAGCTGACGGCGTCTGCCGGGGGCGAGGTCCGCACGCTGGGAGTTGGCCGGCCGACTCCGGTGTCCCGACGATGAGCTCGTCCGTATCCCCTTCGCGAAGACGAGGACGCACCGGTGCCCCACATCGAGATCACCCATGACCTTCCCGGCATCAGCGGGCTGTTCGCCCAGCGCCCGGACACCGCGGGCCCGATGTCGGACCTCGCCGAGACCCTGCTGCGCAGCGGCCCTTCCCCGCTGAGCCGGGGTGAGCGCGAGCTGATCGCGGCGTACGTCTCGCACCTGAACCGCACCGACTTCTGCGCGGGTTCGCACGGCGCCTTCGCGGCCGCGCAGCTGGAGGGCGGCGCCGAGCTCGTGGCGTCCGTGCTCTCCGACCCGGGCGCGGCGGCGATCACGCCGCTGCTCCGGTCGCTGCTGAAGGTGGCGGCGGAGGTCCAGGCGAAGGCGGCCCCCGTCTCCGACGGGGCGATCGCGGCCGCCCGCGCCGAGGGCGCGACGGACACCCACATCCACGACACGGTCCTGATCGCGGCCGCGTTCGCGATGTTCAACCGCTACGTGAACGGTCTGGCCACGGACGTCCCGTCCGACCCGGCCTTCTACGGCGTGGCGGCGGAGCTCATCGTCCAGCACGGCTACGGCGCCGCGCGCTGACGTCCCCCGCTCGTCCGCGTCGACTCCTCAGGAGGGTGACATGGCCTGGTCCCACGCACACGTTCCCGATCAGAGCGGCAGGACTGCGCTGGTCACCGGCGCGTCCGGCGGCATCGGCCTGGAGACCGCCCGGCTGCTCGCGGAGCGCGGGGCGCACGTCCTGCTCGCCTGCCGCAGCCTGGGGCGGGGCCGGGCCGCCGCCGCCCGCATCGGCGGCAGCACCGAGGTCGTCCGGCTGGACCTGGCGTCGCTCGACTCGGTACGGGAGGCCGCCGAGCGGGTGCGCGGCCGGCACGGGCGGCTGGACCTGCTGGTCAACAACGCCGGGGTGATGTTCCCTTCGTACCGGCGCACCGAGGACGGGTTCGAGGCGCACTTCGGCGTCAACCACCTCGGGCACTTCGCGCTGACGGGCCTGCTGCTCGATCTGATGACGCCGGTGCCCGGTTCCCGGGTGGTGACGGTCTCCAGCCTCGCGCACCGGGCGGGTTTCGGGGCGCTGGACGAGGACGCGGCCAGGTCGTCGACCGGGCGGCGGTCGCTGACGGCGTACGGGCGTTCCAAGCTGGCCAATCTGCTGTTCGCGCGGGAGTTGCAGCACCGGTTCGCCGCGGCGGGTGCGGCCACAGTCTCGGTCGCCGCGCATCCGGGCCTGTCCCCGACGGGCCTGTGGCAGGGGGATCCGCCGCGCTTCCTGCGTCCGGTGGCCGCGGCGGGGCTGCGGTGGCTGGCCCAGCCCGCGGACCGGGCCGCGCTGCCGGCGCTGCGCGCGGCCACCGATCCTCGGGTGCCGGGCGGCGCGTACCTGGGTCCCTCGGAGCGCTTCGAGAGCCGGGGCGAACCCGCTCCGGCCGGCTCCGCCCGGGCCTCCCGGGACGGGGCGGCGCGGGCGCGCCTGTGGCGGCTGTCCGAGTCGTTGACGGGCGTGCGCCCTCCTTTCCCGTCGGTGCTCGCGGAGGCGGAGCCCTCCGGGGCGGTGTGTCCGGTGACGGGTGCGCGGGGATGAGCGGCGTGCCGGAGGAGGGCGTCGCGGCCGGTGTGGGCACGGGAACGGACCGGCAGGGCAGGTTCCGGCCGGTTGCGGCGTGGGCCTGGATGTGGCGGAACTTCGACGCGGTGCTCCCGGACGTGACGGGCGCCGCCTGGCAGACGGACACGGCGGTGCCGGCGCCGCGGGCGGCGGAGGCGGAGGGGTACGCCCGGTTCTCCGCCCACGGGCCCTGGTGAGGCCCGACCTCACGAAGTGGGCGCCGGGTGTTCTTCCGGTGTGCTGAACCCGCCGGTGGCGCACCCGGTGGGGTGTCGGCGCGCCTAGCGTTTCGCGGCGTGTCCCCCACCCCCACACAGAAGGCGGCATGTCATGGCGCAGACAGCAGAACGGCCCGCACCGGTCGAGCTACGGCGGCCGGAACGGCCCGCGGCCACCGGGCGTTCCGCCCCTTCCTTCTTCTTCAGCGGTCATGTGCCCCGTCGCCGGGCGCTGGTCGTCGCGGTGAGCGCGCTGTTCGGCTTCGCCCTGACGGTGGTGTGGTCGGCGGAGTTCGTCGACCGGACCATCGGTGACACGGTCGCGGACACCCTGCTGGGCCACACCGCCAAGGGCTCCCCGATCCCGGGCGCCCTGGCGGGCGTCTTCTTCGCCCTGGTCACGGGCATCGCCGGCACCTTCACCGCGTGCAACATCGCCGTGTTCAGCGCGCTGGCGCCGCTGACCGGCGGCCGGTCCGTCTCGCGCCGGGGCCGGATGGCGGCCGCGCTGCGTCCGCTGGGCCAGCTCGCGGCCGGAGCGGTCGCCGTGTCGGCCGTGTACGGCATGCTGGTCGCGATGTCCGGGACGGGCATGCCCCAGTTCGACGAGAGCCAGGGCGGCGGCCTCTCGGGGCGGCTGATCCAGGCGATGGTGGTCTACGGCCTCATCGGCCTGGTCATGACGTATCTGGGCCTTTCGGCGCTGGGCGTCGTGCGCGACCCGCTGGCGAAGCTGTCGGCGCGGTACCCGAGCGCGCCGATGCTGTTCATGGGCGGTCTCATCGGGGCGTTCCTGATCGGGCGTCCCTTCCCGCTGTTCCGCCAGCTGTTCCGGGACGCGGCCCGGAGTCACGACGTGCTGTACGGGTCGGTGGCCTTCAGCCTCCAGACCGTGGGGAACATCCTCGTCATGTCGGTGCTGTTCCTCCTGGTGACCGGCCTCTTCGGGGACCGGCTGCACCGGTGGATGACGAAGCGGCCGAGCCGTTCCGCGGCGCTGATGGCGGCGGGGTTCATCGCGGCGGGCGTCTTCCTCGTCCTGTACTGGGACGTGCGGCTCCTGGCCCGGCGTGACCTGATCTGGTACCCGCTGGCGCCCTGGGCGGCCTGAGCGGCTCCCGTACGCGTGTGGCCCGGCTGGAGACTCTCCGGCCGGGCCACACGCGTCGGAGGGGGTCAGGCGGCGACGGGGGCGGTGGCGGTGGAGGCCACGGCGCCGACGAGCTCGCCCGCCGCGTCGACGACGTCGAGGGCGGCGAGCTGGGGGTCTTCCAGGACGGGGACGAGGTCGGCGAGGACCTGGGCGAACCGGCCGTCGTTCTCGTGGGTCAGCGCGAGGTTCCCCTCCCACAGGGCGGCGCGGATCCGGGCGGGGGTGAGCATGCCGTCCCCGGCGGTCGAGGCGAGGAGCAGCTCGGCGACGCGGCCTTCGAGCCGGGTCGGGTACCAGGCGCCGCTGCGGAAGTCGGCCATGACGTCCTCGACGCAACGGCGGGCCCGCTCGGTGGCGACGGGCTCCAGGAAGAGGCTGGTCTCGGACGGGCCGGTGATCGTGGACACGGTGGTTCCTCTCGGAGGTGTGGACGGGGCTAGTCGAGGCCGGCCGCGGCGCGCAGGGCGGCGGCGCGGTCGGTGCGCTCCCAGGTGAAGTCCGGCAGCTCGCGGCCGAAGTGGCCGTAGGCGGCGGTCTGGGAGTAGATCGGGCGGAGCAGGGCGAGGTCGCGGATGATCGCGGCCGGGCGAAGGTCAAAGACCTCGCCGATGGCGTGCTCGATGAGGTGCAGGGGGATCTCCTCGGTGCCGAAGGTCTCGACGAAGAGGCCGACGGGCTCGGCCTTGCCGATCGCGTAGGCGACCTGGACCTCGCAGCGCGCGGCGAGGCCGGCGGCGACGACGTTCTTGGCGACCCAGCGCATGGCGTAGGCGGCCGAGCGGTCGACCTTGGACGGGTCCTTGCCGGAGAAGGCGCCGCCGCCGTGACGGGCCATGCCGCCGTAGGTATCGATGATGATCTTGCGGCCGGTGAGGCCGGCGTCGCCCATCGGGCCGCCGATCTCGAAGCGCCCGGTCGGGTTCACGAGCAGGCGGTAGCCGTCGGTGTCGAGCTTGATGCCGTCCTCGACGAGCTGCTTCAGCACGTGCTCGACGACGAACTCGCGGATGTCGGGCGCGAGCAGCGACTCCAGGTCGATGTCCGAGGCGTGCTGCGAGGAGACGACGACCGTGTCGAGCCGGACGGCCTTGTCGCCGTCGTACTCGATGGTGACCTGGGTCTTGCCGTCGGGGCGCAGGTACGGGATGGTCCCGTTCTTGCGGACCTCGGTGAGGCGGCGGGAGAGGCGGTGCGCGAGGTGGATCGGCAGCGGCATCAGCTCGGGCGTCTCGTCCGACGCGTAGCCGAACATCAGGCCCTGGTCGCCGGCGCCCTGCTTGTCGAGCTCGTCCTCATCGCCCTCGACCCGGGACTCGTACGCGGTGTCCACACCCTGGGCGATGTCCGGGGACTGGGATCCGATGGACACCGACACGCCGCAGGAGGCGCCGTCGAAGCCCTTCATCGAGGAGTCGTAACCGATCTCCAGGATCTTCTCCCGGACCAGCTGGGCGATCGGCACGTACGCGGATGTGGTGACCTCGCCCGCGACGTGCACGAGACCCGTCGTGATCAGTGTCTCCACCGCCACGCGGGCCGTCGGGTCCTTGTCCAGCAGCGCGTCGAGGATCGTGTCGCTGATCTGGTCGGCGATCTTGTCGGGATGGCCCTCGGTCACCGACTCCGAGGTGAACAGCCGTTTCGTCATGGGGCGCATCAGATCCGCGGCGGCTCCCGCCCGGCAAGCGGACTTGGCCGAGTCACCGAAGCTCCCGCGGATCCTGCGCTGCTTGGCCATCTCAGGCCACCGGGACGGTGACCTTCTCGGCCTCGCGGACGGCGCGTTCGCCGAGGAGAGACCGGTAGAGCAGGATCGCGGCGAGCCCGGCCGTCCCGTACAGCAGCCCCATGGCGAGGGAGGGCACGAACGCGCCCAGGGTGACGCACAGGGCGGCGACGAGAAGGCCGATCCGGGCGTTGAGCGCGTACGCCGCCATGTACTTGGTGCGGGCCTCGGCGTCGATCAGGTCGGCCAGGAGCGCCTGCCGCACCGGGACGCTCGCGATCTCGCCGAAGGTGAGCAGGACCGCCGCGGCGATGAGGATCCAGCCCACGTCGCTCACGGCCCAGACCATGTAGCCGAGGGTGAAGACCGTGATGCCGCCGAACAGCCTCGTGCGCTCGGAGACGCGCGCCAGCAGCGTCTTGGCGACGAGGATGAGGGCGACGACCAGGGCCGCGTTGACGGCCCGCAGGACTCCCAGGATCGCAACGCCGTCGACGTCGACGGTCCAGTCTCCCATCGCCAGGAGTGTCTGCTCCGGGAACTCGCGGGCGAGGCGGACGGCGATGTAGTAGCCGATCTGCATCTCGACGGCCGCGATCAGGGCGGCGGCGACCAGCTGACGCAGGAAGACCCGGTCCCGGGCGACGGCGAGGTAGCCGCGCAGCATCGCGGCGGGTCCGGTCGCCGCCGGCCTGCCATTCGGCGCGGTCTCGCTGATCCAGCGCCACATCACTGCCGTGGTGAGCAGGCACAGGGCGGCCGCGCCGGTCAGCAGCAGGAGGAAGTGGCCGTCGTAGAGGAAGCCGCCGATCAGCGCGCCCGCGGTGAAGGCGAGGTTGATCGACCAGTAGTTGATCGTGTAGACGAGCGGTCGGTTCTCCGGGGTGGAGACGTCGACCATCATCGCGTCGGCGGCCGGGGTGGCCAGCTGTGAGCAGCACGTGTTGAGCAGGAAGAGCACGAACGTGGCGGCGCCGGACGTCCACCAGGGCGAGTTCGCCAGGGCGAGCAGGCCGAAGGTGAGGGTGGCGCCCAGCTCGCCGGCCACCATGACGGGGCGGCGGCCGTAGACGTCGGCGAAGTGTCCGCCGAGGAAGTTGGAGGCGATCCCGGCCGCCGCGACGCAGACGGTCAGGACGCCGGCTACGGCGGGGCCGTACAGGTGCGCCAGGTGGATGACGAGGAGCGGCATCAGCATGACGGACAGCAGCCGCTGGACGAAGCCGACGGCGATCCGCAGCCGGATGTTCGGGTGCAGGGAACCGAGGGTCATCGCAGGCCCCGCGGGACGTGGGTCTCGTCGGCGAGGTGGCCGCCCCTGGCCCAGTGGTCCGGGGCCACGTCGCGAACGATGACGGTCACGGCGTCGTCGGGGCAGCCGGAGACCCGTGTGACGACATCGGTGATGCCCGCCACCAGCTCTCTCCGGGCTTCTCGGTCATTGCCCTGCCACCAGTTGACGGTGATCACCGGCATGTCGGCGGTCCTTTTCTGCAGATGACGGTTCAAGGGCGCGAAGGCGGCGGTTCGAGAATCACCGGAAGGCCTGCGGCCGGGCAAGCGGAGGCCGTGGGAAAAAGACGACTTGAACAAGTCGGCCCGTGCCCTCCTGATGTCTTTTCTCACGTGACGGGAGCGAGTTGGTGAAGTCGTCCCGCAATTCCGTGTGCTGTTGCCGTCGTTTTCCCGCCCGTGATGTGATCGGCGCCGTCCTGCCCGGCCGGTCCCGTCCGACCGCCGGGTTCTTCTCCCGTGCCGGGACGGCGTATCGCGCCCGACGCCCGCGCGGCCCGCCCATCACGGGAGCACAGGTCTCCTGACAGGTTCGGAAGGAATGCCGGTGTCCCTCTTCGACATACGCAGGATCGGCGGAAAGATCGGCGCGGAGGTGACGGGCGTCGACCTCTCCACCGAGTTGTCGGAATCCGTCTTCGGCCAGATCCGCTCGGCGTTCCTGGAGCACAAGGTCCTGTTCTTCCGGGACCAGGACATCAGCGACGCGGACCAGCTCGCCTTCGCCTCGCGGTTCGGGCCGCTCACGCAGACGCACCCGATGATGCGGACGGTCGACGGCACTCCGCAGGTCATCCCGGTCGACGGTGAGGACCAGCGGGCCGACCACTGGCACACCGACATCAGCTTCACGACCACCCCGTCACTGGGCACGACCCTGCGCAGCATGGTGCTGCCCCCGTACGGCGGGGACACGATGGTCGCGAACGCGGCCGCCGGCTACAAGGACCTGCCCGCCGAGCTCCGCGAGATCGCCGACCGGCTCTGGGCCGTGCACACCAACCACGCGGAGCAGCCGCGGCTCGGGACCGAGCGCGGGGACAAGGTCCGCGAGGCGTTCCTGTCCCGCCGGTTCGAGGCGGCCCACCCGGTGGTGCGGGTGCACCCGGAGTCCGGCGAGCCGAGCCTGTTCCTCGGCGGCTTCGCCCAGTGGCTCGTGGGTCTGGAGCCGCGCGAGTCCCGGCCGATCATCGACGTGCTCCAGTCGTACGTGCGGCGGCCGGAGAACACCGCACGCTGGACCTGGCGCCCCGGTGACGTCCTCATCTTCGACAACCGAAACACCCAGCACTACGCCGTCAACGACTACGGGAACCACCAGCGGGTGCTGCACCGGGTGTCGATCACCGGCGACGTGCCCGTCGGCCTCGACGGCAAGCGGAGCTACGCGCTGAGGACGGGCGAATGAGCACGGAGAACGCCCCGTCGCCCGGCCCGGACACGTTCGCCGCGCGACTGCGCGGCCGTGAGCGACTGATCGGCTACTGGATCGCCCTGGACAACCCCGCCGGCACCGAGCGGATAGCCGGTCTCGGCTACGACTACATCGGCGTGGACGGGCAGCACGGCGTGCTGCACCAGCCCGGCTGGCAGGCGGCGATGCTGGCGGTGGACGCCCGCGGCCGCTCCGCCGGCGTCATCCGGGTGCCGTCGCCGGACCCCGTCGCGATCGGAATCGCGCTCGACACGGGGGCGCGCGGCGTCGTCGTCCCGATGGTCGAGAGCGCCGAGCAGGCACGGGCCATGGTGCGGGCCTGTCGGCACCACCCGGCGGGGACGCGCAGCCTCGGCGGGCCCGTCCGGGCCGAGATCCGCGTGGGTTCGGTACCCGCCGAGATCGACGAGCGGGTGGCGTGCGTCGTGATGATCGAGACGGCGGCCGCGCTGGACGACCTGGAGGCCATCTGCGCGACGGAGGGCCTCGACGCGGTGTACGTGGGGCCGGCCGACCTGTCGGCCGCGCTCGGCGCCCGCTGGTTCGGCGACCCGGCAGCCGCCGACGCGCTGGAGGCCGCGCTGGTCCGGATCACGGAGGCCGCCCGCCGGAACGGCATCGCCTGCGGCATCCACGTCCTGGACGGGGAGAGCGCCGCCAAGCGGCTCGCCGAGGGGTTCACCTTCGCCACCGTCTCCAGCGACATCACTCACCTGCAGCAGGTAGCCGCCGCGCATCTGTCGGCGGCCCGGGGCACCGGCCAGGCCTGAGCAGCACCCGACGAGGAGGGGAACCATGACGACAGACCTGGGCACCCGGCCCGCGGGCGCCATCGTGGCGCCGCCGGCCCGGTCGCTGGACGACCTGGTCGGGCGCACGCCGCTGCTGGAGGTCCCGCTGCCGGGGCTGCCGGACTCGGTGCGGCTGCTCGCCAAGGTGGAGATGGCCAATCCGCTCTCCAGCGTGAAGGACCGGGCCGCGCTGTTCATGGTGCGGGCCGCGGAGGAGGCGGGGCTGCTCCCGCCCACCGGGGGCACGGTCATCGAGTGCTCCTCCGGCAGCACCGGGATCTCACTGGCCGCGCTGTGCGCCCGACGGGGCCACCGGTGCATCATCGTGATGCCCGACAACGCCACCGAGGAACGGCGCCTGATCCTCCGTGAGCTGGGTGCCGAGGTGCACCTCGTACCGGCTCAGGACGGTCTCATGGCGGCGTGGGCGTACGCGGAGGACCTCCAGCGCACCCTGCCCGGTTCGTGGGTGCCGCACCAGGACCGCAACCCCGCCAACGCGCGGGCCCACTACGAGACCACGGGCCCGGAGATCTGGGCGGCCACGGAAGGCCGTGTCGACGTCCTGGTGTGCGGGGTCGGCACCGGCGGCACGCTGACGGGAACGGCCCGCTACCTCAGGGAGCGCACCGGCCTGCACGTGGTGGCCGTCGAGCCCGCCCGCAGCGCCGTGATGTCCGGGGGCGAGCCCGGCCCGCACGGCATCCCCGGCATCGGCGCCGGCTACGTCTCGGACATCACCGACCTCTCCCTGGTGGACCAGGTGGTCGCGGTCCCCGACGAGGCCGCGGCCACCACCACCCGGGAGATCACCCGGGCCACCGGCCTCTCCGTCGGCGTCTCCTCGGGGGCCGCCGCCTGGGCGAGCCGCACCGTGGCAGCCGACCCGCGCTGGGCGGGCGCCACGGTCGTCACCGTCTTCCCCGACAGCGGGGAGCGCTATCTCTCGACGGCACGCTGATCCGTCGCCCCCTCACGAAAGACAGGCAGCCATGTGCCGGATCTTCGGCTACTTCAACGCGGTGGCGACGCCGCACGAGATGCGGACCGTCGCCGCCCTTCAGCGACACGGGGGCCCGGACGCCACGGGCATGTCCCTGGCGCCCGGCTGGGGCCTGGGCAACAACCGGCTCGCCGTCGTCGACCTGGACGGCGGCGAGCAGCCGTACGGCCGGGGCGGGCCGGTGCAGGTGGTGTTCAACGGGGAGATCTACAACCACGAGGAACTGCGGCGCCGTCTCGAGGCGCGGGGGCACTCGCTTCCCGACCGCTGCGACGGCTCGGTGCTGCCCGCGCTCTACCTGGAGTACGGCGAGGAGTTCACCGAGCACCTCGACGGCATGTACGCGCTGGCGCTCGTCGACACGCGCGGCGAGGTGCCCCGGCTGCTGCTCGCCACCGACCACATCGGGATGAAGCCGCTGTACCACCGGTGGGACGCGGCGGAGCGGTCCCTGCGCTTCTCCTCCGAGCTGCCGGCGCTGCTCGGCTTCGGCGGGACCGGCGCCCGGGTGCGGGAGTCCGCCCTGGACGCGTACCTGTCGACGCGTACGCCGTTCGGCACGAAGACCATGTACGAGGACGTGGAGGTGCTGGAGCCGGGCACGACGTGGGTGTGCGAGCTGGGCGGCACGCCGCGGGTGCGGCGGCGTGCGGCGGATCTGCCCGGCGCACCCGCCGGCGACGGTTTCACCGCGGCCCGGCGGGTGCGGAACACGCTGCGCTCCGAGGTGGGCCGGCTGCTCGTCGCGGACGTTCCGGTGGCCCTGATCACCTCCGGCGGCCTGGACTCCAGTCTGGTGACGGCGCTCGCGGCCGAACGGGGGCCGGTGCACACGTTCAACATCGCCTACCGGGGCGCCTGGCCGTTCGACGAGCGGCACTTCGCCCGCGAGGTCGCGGAGCGCGCCGGGGCCACGCACCATCAGGTGGAGATCGACCCGGCCGGTTTCCCCGGGCTCCTCGAGGACACGGTGTGGCACCTGGGGCAGCCGAACGCCGACCCGATCGCCCTGAGCACGCTCGCCCTGTTCCGGGCGGTCCGCGACGCCGGCTTCACGGTGGCCCTCACCGGTGACGCCGCGGACGAGGTCTTCGGCGGCTACGAGCGGATGCGGGTCGCCGCCGAGCGCGCCGCCGCGGGCGAGGACTGGTCGCAGGGCTATCTGGACGCCCTGGCGGCGGCGCCCGCCACCCTGCGGGACGACCTGTACACGGAGGAGTACCGGGCCCATGTCGCGACGGATCCGGCGCTGCCCGCGGCGGCCCGGGACGACCTGCTCCACGGCCCCGGCACGGTCCTGGACCGCGTCACCCGCTTCGAGCTGGAGCAGCGCCTGCCGGCCTACCACCTCCGCCGCGTCGACCATCTGAGCATGGCCTCGTCGGTGGAGGCCCGGGTGCCGTTCTGCCAGCGGTCGGTCGTGGCCCTGGGGCGGGGGCTCGCCGACCACCAGCGGATCCAGGGCGGTCAGGTCAAGCGGACCCTGTACGCGGCGGCGGCCGGGCTGCTGCCGGATCGGGTGCTGTCCCGTCCCAAGCAGCCGTTCACCCTGCCGGTGACGGCGATGCTGCGGCCCGGCACCTCGCTGTGGGAGTACGCCCGGGACCTGCTGGCGGCGGGCCGGGTCTCGGCCGCCGGGCGGCTGAACGGAGGCGCGGTCGACGCCCTGTTCGACGCACAGGCCGCGCGGCCCGACGACACCGCGTCGCTGGCCCTGTGGGCGCTGCTCGTGCACGAGGTGTGGGAGGAGCAGTTCCGGCATCCGGTGCGGCGCCTCGATGTGGCGGGGGTCCCGGCGGGCGTGGCGAGACCCCTGGTGGTGGCGGCGTGATCGGTCACCTCGCGTACGCGTCGGGCAGCCCCTGCCCGACGTTCGTGCTGGACGCCGCGCGGCTCCCGCGGGACGAGGGCGATCTGCTCGCGCACCTCGCCGAGGCCCGCCGGTACCTGGTCGACGCGGGCGGGGCCCATGTGCTGAAGATCGCGCTGGTGGAGCCGTCCGCGCATCCGATGTTCGACCTCGACTACCGCTTCGTGCAGGCCCTTCCGGGTGCTCCGGACCGGTTCGACCTGCGCGGTTCGTGCGGTCACTCGATCCTGTCGGCGGTGGTCGCCGCCTCGCGTTCGGGGATGCTGCCCCGGCTGGTGCCGGGGGCGCGGATCCGGGTGCAGGTCCTCAACAACGGGGACAGCGTGGTGTGCGAGGTCGATCGGGTCGAGCGGGACGGGGCCGGTTTCACCGTCACCTTCGTCCAGGCCTCCCCGGTGCCCTTCGGGGATCTGCTGCCCGCCGGCCGGCCCCGAACCGCTCTGGAAGCGGACGGCGGGCGGGTGGACGTCTCACTCGTCAACAGCGCCAACGCGTACGCGTTCGTGGACGCCCGGGCCCTCGGAGTGCCGGACCAGACCGCCCTGTTCGCCGCGGGCGACGAGCTGCTCGGTCGGCTGGAGTCCATCCGGGGCGCTGCCGCCGACCGGCTCGGATGGCCCCGCGGCGGCGCCTTCCCCAAGATCGCCGCCTTGCTGCCGTCCGAGGACGGCGGGATCGCGGCCCGCGCCGTGACGGTGCCGCGCTGGCATCCGTCGATCGCCCTGACGGGTGTCGTCTGCCTCGGCACGGCGGTGCGGATCCCCGGCACCGTGCCCTGGAGCATCGCCCGGGAGAACGGGGCCGGCACCGGTCCGGTCGACATCGCCACTCCCGGCGGACGGACGGCCGTCACCGCGGTCACCACGCTCCCCGGGAGCGCCGGAGACGGGGGCGCCCTGCTGTGGGCGACCGTCGCGCGCAAGCACGTCACCTTCCAGGGGTCGTTCGTCCTGGCGCCCCTGAGCCATCTGCAATTCGAGGAGGTCGCCCAATGTCTGGCTCTGTCGGGGGCGGCATGAGGCCGCTGCTGACGGCTGGGCTGCGTGCCCGGCTGTCCGAATCCGCCGGCAAGACCGATGACGTCGGCGAGCCGGACCGCGAGGTGCTGGCGGCGCTGCGGGAGAGCGGCGTGCTCGGTACGGCCGTTCCGGTCCGCCACGGCGGCTCCGGCGGGGACGCCGCGGCGGTCAACCGTGTCGTCGAGGAGGTCGCCGAGGTCAACCCGTCGGTGGCCATCATCGTGTTCCAGCACTTCGCCGTGAGCGCCCGGATCGCCGAGTGGGGGACCGAGGAGCAGCGGGAGCGGTGGCTTCCTCGGCTGGCCGACGGCACGTGGCTCGCGGCGTCCGCGTGGAGCGAGACGGGAGCGGGGGCGGCCAAGCGGAACCTGGCCAGCGGCGGCGAGCGCCTCGCGGACGGCCGTTGGCGGCTGGACGGATCGAAGACGTTCACGACCGGGGCCGGGGTCGCCGACCTGTATCTGGTCCTGGTGCAGACGGCGCGCCCGGTCGACACCGGGACGGGCTACGGGGCGGACGGGCAGACGTTCTTCCTGGTCGAGGCCGACAACCCCAGGCTCGTACCGGATCTCGGTCTGGACCTCGCCGGAATGCGCGGCTCGGCGACCGGGCTGATCGCCCTGGACGGTTGTGTCGTCACGGACGAGGACCGGCTCGGTCCGGCCGGGGCGGCCGCGTCGATCATCGCGGGGGTCCGGGAGTCGGGTGCCAGCCTCGGCGCGGTGTCCGTCGGCATCGCCCAGGCCGCGTTCGACCTGGCCGTCCGTCACGCTAAGGGGCACGGTCTGCTGGACCTGCCCGGGGTGCGGCACCGGCTGGTGGACCTGGCGACCCGCGTCGAGACGGCACGGGCCGTCGTGGCCGCGGCCGGTGCGCGGGCGTCGGCCGCTCCGGGGCTGACCACGCTGCACAGCAAGCTCCACGCGAGCGTGGCCGCCGAGGAGATCTGCCTCGACGTGGCGCGGACGCTCGGTTCGGCCGGGTACCGGGAGGGCGCCGTGATCGGACGACTGCTCGCCGACGCGCGCGGCATCGCGTTCATGGGACCGACGAACGACCTGTGCCGGGATCTGGTGGCGGCGTCGTGGACCGGCTGACCCCCGTGCCCGACCTCGTGGTCAGCGGCCGCAGACTGGTGACGCCGCACGGGGTGCGCCCGGGCCATGTGCTCGTCGCCGACGGGCGGATCGTCGCGGTGTCCGACAGCGACACGGCGCCGGCCTCGGCGGAGCGCGTCGACGCCCGGGACCACTACGTGCTGCCGGGGCTCATCGACTCGCACGTGCACTTCCGCACGCCCGGCCTGACGTACAAGGAGGACTGGGAGCACGCCACCCGGGCCGCGGTCCGCGGCGGTGTCACGACCGTCCTCGACATGCCGAACACGGTCCCGCCGACGCTGGATCCGGAGGCGGTGCTCGACAAGGCCCGCTTGGTGGAGGGGCGTTCGCTGGTGGACCTACGGTTCCACATCGGTCTCGACCCGGCGCGTCCCGAACTCCTCGCGGACCTCGATCCGGCGGTGGCGACGAGCGCCAAGGTGTTCATGGCGGGCCATCACACGGCCCCCACCGTGGTCCGCGATCCGGCGGCGCTGGAGAAGGCGTTCGCCGCGGCCGCCGAAGGAGGGGTGCAGCTCGTGCTGCACGCCGAGGACGACGGACTCTTCGCGCTGCTCGACGCCTGGTGGGGCGAGCCGGGCCATTACCGGGAGTACGAGGAACGGCGTCCCCGTACCGGTGGCATCGTCGCGGTCGCCAAGGTGATCGAGCTGGTGAGGCGGTACGGCACGCGGGCGCACATCCTGCACCTGTCGAGCGCCGAGGAGGCCGATCTGGTGTGCGCGGCTCGGGCCGCCGGGTACCCGGTCACCTTCGAGGTCACCGGCCACCATCTGTCGTTCACGGACAGCGACACCTGCCGTCTGGGCGCCCGGACGCGGCTGTCGCCGTCGATCCGGGGACAGGCCGACCAGGACCGTCTGTGGCGGGCCTTGGCGGAGGGTCAGCTGACCACGCTGGGCAGTGACCACGCACCGCACACCGTCGCCGAGAAGACGCGCTCGGTCGCCGCCTCGCCGCCGGGGCTGCCCGGCGTGCAGGAGCTGGCCGTCGCCGTGTGGACGGGGATGCGCCGCAGGTGGCCCTCGGAGAACCCGGACACTGCCGTGGTCCGTCTGGTGCGGCATCTGGCGCAGGCGCCGGCCGAGCTGTTCCGGCTTCCGGGCAAGGGTCGGATCGAGGCGGGCGCCGACGCCGATCTGGTCGTCTTCGCGCCCGACACGCCCTGGATGCTGTCGGCGCACGACGTGGAGAGCAAATGCGGCTGGTCGGCCTACGAGGGCTGGACGTTCTCCGGCCGGGTCGAGCGCACCCTGCGTGCGGGCCGCACGGTGTGGGACGCCGCCTCGGGCACCTTCGGCGCGTACGACGGCCGTCTCCTGACGGCCGCGGGCAGCACACGGACCGCGGCGCTCGCCGCCCGGGAGGGATGACATGGCCAGAAAGCGGTCTGTGGTGGTGGCGGGCGGCGGGATCGGGGGCCTCGCGGCGGCTGCGGGGATGGCCTCGCGCGGCCTCGACGTGACGGTCGTCGAGCGGGCGGGGCGCATCGGGGGCGGCGGCTCGGGGCTCGTGATCTACCCGAACGGGGTGCGGGCCGCGGAGGCACTGAGTCCGCGGATCAGTGCCCGGCTGCGGGAGGTCGGGCATCTGACCCGGCCCGACGAGGTGCGGTTGTTGATGAGCGCGGACGGGACCGTGCTCACGGAGGAGCCGATCGGCGCGGTCGGCGGCGGTCCGGACGTGGCGCAGATCCCTGTGCTGCGGTCCCGGCTGCACCGGATGCTGCTCGACGAGGCGTCCGCCGCCGGGGCCTCCGTCCGGCTGGCGACGGCGGTGACGGACTACGTCACGCACCCCGGCCACGTCACCGCACGGCTGTCCGACGGTGACGAGATCGACTGCGACGCGCTGGTCGGCGCCGACGGCATCCATTCGGCGATCCGGTCACGGATGCTGGGCGACGGGCCTCCCACGTACCGCGGCTACACCTCGGTCCGCGGCCGTACCACCGGCTCCGCTCTCGGGCAGCGCGGGTGCGTCGTCAACGGCAGGGGCATCCAGCTGTTCGTCGCCCCCGTGGGCGAGGACACCCTGTACTGGACCGCCAAGGTCACCGCACCGGCGGGGACGTGGCCCGCCCTGGGCCCGGCCGGTGCCCGGCAGGCGCTGCTCGACGCCTTGGAGGGCTGGTTCGAGCCGGTCGTCGCCCTGGTGCGGGACGCGAACCCCGAGGAGGTCGTCGTCACCGACATCCACGACCGCGACCCCGCCCCTCGCTGGGTGGACGGCCGGGTGGCGCTGCTGGGTGACGCCGCCCATCCGATGGTCCCGGCCCTCGGTCAGGGCGCCAACATGGCACTGGAGGACGCCGCCGTCCTCGCCGAGGCGCTCGCTTCGGACGCCCCGGTGTCCGAGGCGCTGGCCGCGTACGCCCGCGAGCGGGTGGACCGCGCCGGGTCCGTGGTCCTCGCCTCACGCCGTCAAGGCTCCCTCGACCAGGGCGCCGACCGGGACGGGGAGGAGCGTCGCAACGCGCACTTCAAGTCCGCCGGACGCAAGGACGCGGAGATCGCCGACGTCCTGGCCTGGCGGCCGGGCCCCCGGCGCCCGGAAGGTGTCACCGCCCCGCCGGCCATCGTCAGAACCGACAGAGGGGACACTTCCGTGGGGGCACCACGCATCGTCGTGATCAGCGGATCGCTGCGCCCGGGATCCACCTGCGACCGCGTCGCGGCGTGGTGCGCCGAACGGAGCGCCGAACAGGGCGCTTCCGTAAGGGTGTTCACCGGATCCGAGATCGACTTCCCGGCGTATCGGCCGGGTCTGGCCGAGACGCACGCGGCCGTGGCCGGCTTCCTGGGCGAGCTGCGCGCCTCCGACGGCGTGATCCTCGTGTCGCCGACGTACCACGCGACCGTGTCGGGGCTGCTGAAGAACGCCCTCGACTACGTCAACGACATCGGAGGGCCGGTGCCGTACCTGGAGGGGCGGGCGATCGGCACGGTGGCCGTGGGCGCGGGCGCCCAGGGCGCGGTGTCGACCCTGACCACGCTGCGCACGGTCGGCCACGCGCTGCGCGGCTGGCCCACACCGGTGGGCGTGGCCGTCGCGACCGCTCCGGAGGAGCCCGCGGCGGACGGCACGGGGCTCGCTCCCGACGCGGCCCGGCTCGTCGAGATGGTGTCCCAGGTGGTCTGGCTGGGCGGGGCGCGCGCCGCCCGTCCGGCCCGGCCCGCCGTCCTGGGTGCCGTGGCCTGAGGCCCGTCCGCCGTCCCTCATCCCCGAGAAAACCCACCACCGAGCGTGCGAGGAGCACGTCGGAGAACGGAGAGAGCCCATGTCCGCGTCGACTCCCGAGTACCACGTCCTGCCCGTCGCTCTGGGCCCCGTGTGGCGTGACGCCAACATCCGGTCCGGTCCGTCGCTGGACAGCCCCGTCATCGATCTGGTGTTCCCGGACGCCTCCGTCGGCTACGAGGCCGAGGGCTGGTCGCCCGGCGACGAGGTCGTCGAGGACCAGCACCGGGACGGGGTCATCACGAGCTCGGTCTGGTTCCGGCTGTCCACCGGAGGCTGGTCCAGCGCGGTGAACTTCGAGCCGCCGACGGTGGAGGGGCTCCTCGCGGGGGCCGTCGCGGTCGCCCCTCATCCGGTGCGCTCGGCGGCGTCATAGCAGTTCAGAAGATGCGGCCCAGTCCGCCGCGCTGAAAGCATCTTCCCAGAGCAGAGGCCGGACGGCCTCCGTCTTCTCCGCGCGGGCCGTCGCCCGCCCGACGAAAAAAGGGAGTGCCTACGTGGCTACCGCGCTCAGCACCGAGATCCAGGAGCTCATCGTCCAGGAGACCGGCGTCGCCGCTCCGAGCACCGACGACGCGACCGCGTTCGAGGCCTGGCTCGACGGGATCAAGGACTCGCACGAGGAGCTCTACGCCGGCGTCGCCGCCGAGATCGAGGGCTTCGTCATGGGCAAGGTCATCTGACCCTCCCTTCGGCGCAGTGATTCCGCCGGCCGGTCACCGGGTCCCCCGGAACCGGCCGGCTGATCGCGTGGGGGCGGGTGCCACACGCGGAGTGGAACGGGAACAACGAGGGGGGTCCGACGGGTGCGCTGGACGACGCTGCTGTTCGACGAGGCCGATCTGGGCGGACTGTCCCGGCTGAGTCCGGAGGCCCTGCTGGGCGGCGCGGGCGACACGCTGGAGCGGCGGTTCGATCCGCGTGAGCTCTACCGCCGCTGGGAACGCCAGCAGTGGCTCGCCTCGGACGTCGACCTGGAGCGGGACCGCCACCACTGGAACAACCTGCTCAGCCCCGGCACGCGGGACTCCCTGTCGGCGTTCGTCACCAGCTTCCTGATAGGCGAGTACACGGGTCTGGACCTGATGAGTCCGGTCCTCGCCGCCTGCCCGGACGAGGAGTACCTCGTCTATCTGGCCACCCAGGCCGCCGACGAGGCCCGGCACACCGTGTTCGTCAGCCGCCTCGCCGAAGAGCTCCTCGGACTCGACGAAGGCCTGCGGAAGCAGCTGATCACGTCCTGGTCGACGCTGAGCCCGGCCAACCGTGCCGTGCACACCCTGGAGAACACGGTCCTGCGCGAGCTGAACGCCTCGCCGCACGACTACGCGCTGTGGCTGCGGGCCGTGACGTTCTTCCATCTGGTCACCGAAGGCGTCCTGGCCCTGCACGGTCAGCGCGGACTGGTCCGGAGCCTCCAGCGCATCCCTCTGCTGCCCGGGATGCGCGCCGGATTCACGGCCATGACCCGGGACGAGTCCCGGCACGTCAGCTTCGGCCTCCACGCACTGCGCCGCGGCGCGAAGGAGGGCTACGCGCAGGCGATCAACGACGTGCTCGAGACGGCCATGCCCCTCGCGGCCGTCGTCGGCATCTCCCCCGGCACCACCCCGCAGCGCGCCGCCGCGGCGGCAGCCTCCGCGCGCGACCTGCTCGCGACGATCGCCGTGCGCCTCCGGCAGCTCGACCTTCCCCAAGACTTCGCCGAGCACGTGCTCGGCGCGTGCAGGGCGGCGCAGCACGCCGCCCTGCACACCCCCGTGGCCGCCGCCCAGAACAGGTGAGGGACATGACCGACGACACCCAGACCACCAAGGCGGCCGACGGGAGCTTCGCCCGGGTCCTGCGCAGTCCGGGGGCCCTGCGCCTGGTCGGCTCGCTGTTCGTCCTGGAGACCGGCTCCGCGATGACGACGGTGGGCCTGCCGCTGCTGGTGATGCAGCGGTACGGGCTCGGCCTGGAGGTCGGGTTCACGCTCGCCGCCCGGTTCCTTCCCAACATCCTGCTGGGTGCGCTCGCCGGCCAGATCGTCGACCGCAACGACCCGCGCCGCGTGGCGATGCTCGCCGCCCTCGGCAGCGGGATCGCCGCCCTCCTCTTCCCGTTCACCACCGCGATGTGGCAGATCCAGCTCCTGGCCCTGGCCATCGGCGTCGGCTACATGTTCGGTTTCCCCGCCACCATGGCGCTGCGCCCGCAGGTGATTCCCGAGGGCAGCGAACTGGAGGGCAACGGGCTGATCGTGACGGCGGAGCGGGTGCCCAAACTGCTCGGGCCGGCGCTCGCCGGACCGATCGCCGCCGCCGCCGGGATCGGCTGGCTCTTCTGCGCCGAGGCCGCGACCGCGCTGGCCGCGGCCGCCCTGCTGACCGGCCTGCCCCGGACGGCGAAGAGCGCCGACCGGGGCGGCGCGGCGGAGACCGCGCGCCCAGGAGGCGGCGCGGACCGCAGGGGCCCCGTCGCCGCCGTGGGCCGCTGGATCGCCGCCTGGGCCCGGTCCCTGGCGACCGGGGCGCGCGACCTGGTGCGGATGGTGCGCGGCGACGGGCGGCTCTCCTCGCTGACGGTGACGGCGTTCACGTACATGGTGGCGCTGGGGCTCGGCCGTACCTTCCTCGCGGCGTACTCGCTGCGGGACTTCGCCTCGGTCCCCGCGATGCTCGGCTACCTGCTCGCGGCGATGGGGCTCGGCGGCGCGGCCGGCGCGCTGGCCGCCGCCGCGTTCCGCCGCTGGAACCAGGGCTGGGTGTACATCCTGGGCAACGCCCTGGAGGGACTGTGCTGGATCGCGCTGGTCGCGACCGGTGAGTGGTACCTCGCGCTCGGCCTGCTGTTCGCGGCGGGCGTCTTCGAGTCGATCGCCTCCGTCGTGTACTTCGCCGAGGTGCAGAAGCGACTGCCGGCCGGCCTCCAGGGCAGGTACTACGCCACGCTCGTGCCGCTCTCCGACGTCTTCCTGGTCGCGGGCACCGTCCTCGGCGGTGTCCTCGTCGCCCGGGCGGGCGTCTCCTGGAGCGCTGCCCTGGTGGGCCTCGCAATGGCCGTGCCGGTCCTGGTTCTGGTCACCCGTCTCGTGCCGGAGCGGCCGACCGCCGCCTCCGTGGAGGCGCCGGAGGCAGAGGCACCGGAGGAGAAGGAGGATCCCCGGGCCACCGGTCCGAGCCTGGAGCAGGAGGCGCTCCGGACCGCCGGAACGACGGACCGGGGCGAGGAGCCTTCCTCCGGCGGGACCGCCCCCTGCGCCGGAGAGCTCCGGGACGCCGAGCGGACTCCGGCGTGACTGACGGCGACTTCCCCTACCTGAGCCCCTCGCTCGACGCCGTCGAGGGCATCGCCCACGCGCGGATCTCCTGCTGGGTGCACTGCCTGCGCGACAGCCTGTACGCCGTGGGGTTCCGGGACACCGCCCGGGCGCTCGCCCAGCCGGTCAACTTCGCCGTCGAGCGCACCGCCGACGGGGAACTCCTCACCCTGTACGGCGGCCTGGACACCGAGTACCACGAGCCCCGCTTCCAGCGGGGCGTCACCGCGCGCTGGGAGACCTCCCCGGACTCCCCCGGGGAGTCCCTCGACCTCGTGGCGCGTGAACTGGCCCGAGGCCATGCCGTCCCCGTCTCTCCGGACCTCTCCGGGATGCGCCACTCCGAGTTCTACCGGGTGCCGTGGTTCGGCTACCCGCACACCTTCCTCGTCCACGGCCTCGGCCCGGACACGGTGCGCGCCGCCGACCGCAACACCCGCAGGAGCGCCGGCTTCACGGACAACCGGGGCGTCGTTCCCGCCGAGGAGCTGCGCCGGGGCCTCGCGGGGGCACCGGTGCTGGTGTGGGACACCGGGGCGCCCATCGTGGACTGGGCGGAGGAACGGCACGCGCTGCTGTCCCGGTCGGTGCGGTACATGACCGAACCGGAGTCGCCGGACGAGGGTCTGGCGGGGCTGGGCACGCTGCCCGAGGTCCTCGCGGGGCTGGAGGACCACCCGAACCGGTCGTCGGTCCTGCGCATGCGGGTGTCGGGACCGCTGCAGCGGCAGGTCGCCGGAGACCGCCAGCTGCTGGCGGCGGTCCTCGACGGGGACGCCGCCCCGGGTGCCCGGGAGGCGGCGGAGCTGCTGAGGGCCTCCTCCGACGGCTTCGTGGAGCTGGCCCGGCTGGTCTTCCTGCTCGGCCGCTCCTGGTCCGCCGAGACGCTCGGGCTGTGCCGCGAGCGCGCGGGGCGACTCCACGATCTGGACGCTCGGGCCGTGGAGCGCCTCGTCGCCCTCCTGTGAGCGGGACCGCTCAGGCCAGGGCGGCCGCGTTCGAGAAACCGCCCATGTAGTAGTCGACGGTGGGCCGTTCGCTGCAGACCGTGGTGACGCCTTGCCGCAGGAGTTCCTGGCAGAGGGCCATGTCCTCGGTGGTCTCCAGGATGCGCTGCCACGCGGTGTACTCGGTGGGGAAGGGGATCCGTCCGTGGGTCTCGCGGCGCACGAGCAGTTCGTTGGTGTCGACCCGGCTCAGGATCTTCCCGTCGACCACGCGCATCGCGTCGCGGACGACGGAGGAGCCGGGCACGAAGACGCCCTGGGCGGCGAGTGACCGGTAGGACGCGGCCCGCTGACGGGCGATCGGGTGCCACGGGTCCTCGCCGTCCGGCACGAAGTCGGCGCCGGCGTGGGTGAGCAGGCGGCGCCAGCTGTGGGCCACCTCGGCGCCGGGGGTGCGCCGCAGCAGCTCCACGAGGGAGCTCAGGTGGTCGGGGGCGTAGGCGTTGTCGTCGTCGAGGTGGGCGACGTACGGGGTCACAGCGAGGGAGACGCCGAGGTTGCGCAGGTAGGCGAGCCGGGCCGGCAGGTAGTCGCGGGGCATCAGCGGGTGGTCGGCCGGCTCGACGTTGACGAACCGGGCGCGCGGGAACTCGACCTCCAGGGTCCGGCGGATGACCTCGTCCCCGAGGAACGGGCAGTCGTCGCCGACCACGACGTGGGCGGCGGTCACGCCCTCCTGGGCGGCGACCGAGCGCAGGGCCCGCTCCAGCAGAGCGGGCCGTCCCTTGGTGGGGGTGACGACGGTGACGGTCATGGGTTCTCTCCTCGTGGGACGCGCGGTTCAGCCGTGGGCGGCGGACAGCACCAGCGAGGCGTTGTTCCCGCTGAAGCCGAAGCTGTTGACCAGGACGTGTTCGGCCGTGACGGCCCGGCGCGGCCTGGCGACCGCCGTGACGCCGTCGGGCAGGGGCGCCGGGTGGCGCAGCCCGGGGGTCCCGGGGATCCACGCCTCGCGCAGGAAGCCGGCCGCCGCCACGAGGCCGGGGAAGGCCGAGGCATGCAGCAGGTGTCCGACGGCGCCCTTGTGGGAGCTCATGGGCAGGGGCGTGGTCGCGCCGAGTCCGCGGGCGATCTCGGAGACGGCCTCGGCCTCGGCGGCGTCGCCCTGCACGGTTCCGGTGGCGTGCGCGTGGACGTAGTCGACGCGATGGACACCGGCGTCGTCGAGCGCGGCACGCATGCAGTCCCGGATGGCTGCGGGGGAAGAGGCGACCGCCTGGGAGGTGTCGACCAGGCAGGCGGCGCCGGAGAGCCAGGCCTCGGGCCGGTGGCCCCGGGCGAGGGCGGCCGGGGCGGTCTCCAGGACGAACGCGCCGCCGCCCTCGCCGACGGTGATGCCGTCCCGGTCGGCGTCGAAGGGCCGGGCGCCGTGCGGGCTGAGCGTCTTGACGACGTCCATGCTGGCGTACTCGTATCGGTTGAGCGCGGCGGCCCCGACGACGAGCGCGGTGGTGCTCAGGCCGGACAGCAGCCAGTCGCGGGCGAACGAGGCGGCGAAGGCCGCTGAGGCGCAGGCGTGGGAGAGGTGGACGACGGTCGTGCTGCGGGCGCCGGCCCGGCAGGCGGCGAGCAGGGCCTCCGGGCGCGGACCGGCGAAGTCACCGGTGCGGTCGGCCTCCGGGTCGGTCAGCGCGGGGGTCTGCGAGACGACGACGAGCAGGGAGCCGTCGGGGAGGCCGGGCAGGTCGGCCGCGCCGAGCGCCTGGCGGGCGGCGGTGGTCGCGAGCGTCTCCTTGCGCCGGCCGGCCGGGGTGGGGCAGGCGCCGGTGGGCACGGCGGCCACCACGCGGCTGCGGAACTCCCCTTCGAGTCGGCACAGTTCTCCGAAGGACCGGCGGCCGTCCAGGAGCCCCCGCCAGAACGCGGCCGGGGTGGCGCCGAGGGGGCTGACGAGTCCGGTGCCGGCGAGGGCGACGGCGGTCACGCGGCGGCCGCCGTCGCGTCCGAGGCCCAGGCGCGCAGCCGGACCCGGTCGTACTTCCCGCTGCCGGTGCGGGGGAGCTCGGGCACCACCCTGACCGCGCGGGGGCGGGCGTGCGGGGGAAGGCGGCGGCGGCAGGCCTCGGCCACCCGGCCGGCCAGCGCCGTCCCGTCGCTGTCCGGGCTCTCCACGAAGGCCCATACGGTGTCGCCCCGGTCGCCGCGCCGGACGCCGACGACGGCGACGTCCGTGACGCCGTCGGCGGCCCGCACGGCGTCCTCGACGACGGTGGGGGCGACGGTCTCGCCGTGGACGACGAGCACCTCCTTGATGCGTCCGCCGACGGTGAGGCGGCCGTCGGGGGTGATCGTGCCGGTGTCCCCGGTGCGCAGCCATCCGTCGGCGGTGAACGCCCCGCGGTCGAGGCCGCCGGTGGCCGGGTCGAGGTAGCCGAGCATCAGGCTCGGGCTCGCGATCTGTATCTCGCGCTCCGGTCCGGCGAGCCGGGCCCGGACCCCGTCGAGGAGTCTGCCGACCGTGCCGGGCCGCACGTCGCCGGGGGCGTTGAGCGCGACGTTCGGCCCGGCCTCGCTCAGGCCGTACCCGTCGTGCAGGGGTGCTCCGGTGACTTCGAGGAAGTCGTCGTAGAGCGCGGGGGTGAGGACGTCGCCGCCGCAGCCCCGGATGCGCAGGGACGCGAGGAGCCGGGCCGCACCGGGGTCGCGCGCGGCCTCGGTGGCGAGCAGCCGGTACATGGTGGGCACGCCGTCCAGGGAGGTGATGCCCTCGGTGGCGAGCCGGGCGAGCGTGCCGCGCGGGTGGAAGCCCGATTCGGCGTACAGGCGGGCGCCGGTGGTGCGCCACACGCTCAGCACGCTGTATCCGTAGGCGTGCCGCAGGGGCAGCGGGAGGAGCAGCCGGTCCTCAGCCGTGACCCGCATGCGGGCGGCGGTGGCGCGGCCCTGGTGGGCGAGGGCGGCGGCGGAGACGGCGACCGCCTTCGGGTCGCCGGAGCTGCCGGAGGTCCAGAAGACGGCGGCGGTCTCCTCGGGGAGGACGAGCGGGCGGCCGGCGGCACGTGTGACGACGGGTTCCCCGGTGCCGGTGGCGTGGACGACGGCGGCCGGGGCGACACGGCGGGCGGGCGCGGCGCCGTCGAGCAGCAGCGGAGCCCCGGTCCGCTCGGCGGCGAGCGCGGCGACGACGGCGGTCAGGGGGTGGTCGCAGGCGAGGGCGGCGGCGCGCCCGGGTCCGGCTCCGGCCGCGTCGAGTGCGCGCGCGGCGCGGTCCACGAGGCGGGCCAGGTGGCCGGGCGGGACGTGCTCCCCGTCGACGGCCAGCGGGGGCGGCCCGGTGGGCCCGGAGCGGGGGCTCACGCGTCGGTCCCGTTGGCCGGGGCGGTGTCGAAGACGCGGCGCACGCCCACGGGGACGTCGTCGTCACGGACCGGCACGGTGATGACGGTGGTACGGCCCTCGGCGTGGGCCTCGGCGGCGGCGTCGAGGGCGGCGGCGAGTTCGGCTGCGGTGGTGCAGCGCGCGGTGTGGCCGCCGAGCGCGCGGACGACGGCGTCGGTGTGCGAGGGGGCGGTGAAGTGAGTGAGCTCGTCCGGCGCCTCCTCCTCTGCCCGGACGAACCGGGGCCAGCCGTAGCCGCGGTTGTCCAGGACCAGGACGGTCAGACCCAGGTTCAGCTCGGCGGCGGTGGGCAGGGCGGCGAGGCCCATCTCGAAGGCGCCGTCGCCGCAGACGAGAACGGTCCTGCGGGAGCGGTCGGCCAGGGCCGCGCCGACGGCCGCGGGGAGGCCGAACCCGACCATGGTCTGCTCGCCGGGGGTGATGACGCGGGCCCGGGCGCCGACGGACACCACCGGATGGTGGTATCCCCACATGTCGTGGAGCCCGTTCTCCTGGACGAGGGTGGCGTCGCGGGTCACCGAGCGTTGGAGCAGCCGCAGCGCCTCGGGGACGGTCAGTTCCGGTCCGTCCGCGGCGGCGGGGGCGTGGCGGGCGCGCATCTCCTCGCGTACGTCGGCGATCGCGGCGCGGCGGGCGGCGCCGGCCACGGTCGCGGCCGGCGGGTCGCCCTCCAGGGCCGCGGCGAGCTGGCCGGCCACGAGGGCGGCGTCGCCGAGCAGCGCGACCTCCGGCTCCAGGGCGGTGAGGAAGACGGCCGGGTCGACGTCGACGTGCACGAGCCGCTTCTCGTCGAGGCCGTCCCAGCCCATGCGGGCGGTCTCCTCCAGACGGGAGCCGATCGCGAGCACGACGTCGGCGTCGGCGAGCAGGCGGTCCGCCGGGGGCGTGGTGTAGAGGCCGACCAGGCCGCAGGCCAGCGGGTGTTCCTCGTCGAGGACGCCGCGTCCCGCAGCCGTGGTGAAGACGGGCGCCCCCAGGAGTTCGGCCAGGCGGCGCACGGCGGCGCCGGCGCCCGCGGGCTTGCAGCCGCCGCCGGCGACGACGACCGGCAGCCGGGCCTCCGCCAGCAGGGCCGCGGCGCGGCGCACCTCCTCGGCGTCGGCGGCGAAGCGCAGGCGGCGTACCGGCGGGGCGGGCCGAGGCTCGGGGGCCGGGGCCCGCAGCACCTCGTCGGCGATCTCCACGAGGACCACACCCGGGGCGCCGTTGACCGCGAGGTGGACGGCCCGTCGCAGCGCCCAGGTCAGCTGGCGCGGATCCTCCACCAGGAAGTTCCACTTGGTGAGCGGCCCGGCCATGGCCGCCTGATCGGTGTGCTGGAAGCCGCCCCGTCCGATACCGAGGGCCGGTACGCGGGTGGTGACGACGACGACGGGAGCGCCCAGCGAGGAGGCTTCCAGCAGACCGGTGAGGGAGTTGGCGAAGCTGGGGCCGGAGTTGACGGCGAGGACGGCGGGTCGGCCGGAGACGGCCGCGTGCCCGACGGCCGCGCAGGCGCCCGCCCGCTGGTCGCGGACCCCGAGCACTCGCAGCCCCGGCACCGCGCGGGCGGCGTCCATCAGGCCCGGCTCGTCGGAGGGCAGCCCGACGACGACGTCGCATCCGGCGTCCGCGAGGGTCGCGGCGGCGACGTGCCAGGGGTGGGTCTCGGTGGTCGCGCTCACGGCAGCTGCTCCTCGGCGGGTTCGGGGGACGACGGGCGGACGGTCGCGCGCATGACTGCGCTGCGGCGGCTGGTGTCGGGATCGAGCCCGTGGGAGGGACCGTCGGCCGGGGCCGGCGGGTGGCCCCCGGCCTCGGTGGACCGGTGGCCGGTTTGGTCCGCCGGCTCCCGGTGGACGCGGGTTGCGACGGCCCAGAAGGCGCCGGTGTCGGCGCGCCGGAGGACCTCGCACAGGTAGACGGAGGGGGCCCGGCCCGATTCGACGAGGCCACGGGCGAAGCGGAGGGCCGCGGAGCCGTCGCCGTCGGGTTCGGCGATCGCGTATCCGGGGCCCTGCCAGCCGGTGAGGGCGGTGAACCGCTGGAGGAGACCGGAGGCTTCGAGGGCGACGGAGTCCGAGGGGCGCAGCCGGCGGGTGGGGTCGTCGCAGCGGGCCGCGAACGCGTCGGCGGCCCGTACGCAGTAGTCGGTGGCGGCGAGGACGACCGGCACGGCGCCGGGGGAGGAGGCGTTCCAGTGGAGCGCGGCGAGGGCCTCGCCCACCGCGTCGACGGCCTCCGGTTCGGCGAGGAGGCGGCGGGAGCCGGTGGCGGGCGGGGGCGGCGGATCACCGGGGGAACGCCCACGGACGACGGGGGTGCCCAGGACGGCCCTCACGATCCTGTCCGGGTGCCGGCCTCGGCGGACAGCAGCAGGGGGCGGCCGGTGGCCGTGCCGCGGCGGCGAACGCTGCCGGCCCGAGGGCCGTAGCCGCCGAACGGCCGGTTGCCGTCCTCGGCGTCGAAGGTGATGCGCTCGTGGCAGACGACGCTGGTCCCGATGCGCGCGGCTCCGGCGAAGGCGGGCTCCCCGAAGACCTGGACGTACATGCCTCGGGCGGTCTCCTCGGGGGAGGTCAGCCAGCCGGTGAGCTGCCCGGGGTCGTCGTACTCCATGACGCAGACGACGGGGGAGAAGAACTCCGGCGGGTGGAACGCGTCCTGCCAGGGCAGGTGCAGCAGGGTGGGTTCGACGACGTGCCGTGCCGCGTCGACGGATCCGCCCCGGACGGTGAACGCGCGGTGCTCCGCGAGGAACCCGGCCGCGTCCTCCACGGCGTCGGGGTAGACGAGAGGTGCGACCCGGGTGCCGGGGTCGCGGCGGTCGCCGACGCGGATTCCGGAGAGCGCGTCGGCGAGCCGGGGCACGACCTCGCCCACGAGCGAGCGGTGGACCAGGACGATGTCGGTGCAGAGGCAGTCCTGCCCCGAGTTGTAGAGCCGGGCGTCCAGCACGGTGGGGGTGACGGCCTCGGGGTCGGCCCCGGGTCCGACGACCAGCGGGTTGGGGCCGGAGCCGAAGGTGAGCAGGAGGGAGTCCTCGGGGAGGTGCGCGGCGACGGCCTCGCCGTTGTCCGGTTGTCCGGTGAAGACGACGGCGTCGGAGCGAGCGCAGTCGGCGAGGAACTCCCGCTGCGAGGTGGGCGCCATGATGATCCGTCCGGCGCCCAGACCGCGCAGCTGCGGTCCGAGGATCTCGTGCACGGCCATGGCCGCGGGCGCGACCCGTGCCGAGGGCCGGATGCGAACCTCATCGGTGTACAGCGAGGGGATCACGCCGAAGAGGACGTACGAGTAGAGCAGGTTGTTCGACGGCAGGAACGTCGCCAGGCGGCCGAGCCGGTCGGGGGAATTGCGCAGAAGTTCCCACGGGGCGCCGGAGAGGGCACGCATCGACCGGAACAATTCGTCCGTGGCGGCCTCCGAGGTGGCGACGCGGGTGAGCACGGAGTGCAATGCGTCACGGTTCCGCAGAAGCGCGTCGACAATACCCGGGACGATCGTTTCGGTGGCGGCGGGCAGGTGTCTCGTCGGGTACGCCGGCCGGTCCGTCGGACCGCCCGGGAATTTCGTCCCAGGCCCTGCCTCGATGACACCGCTGCGCATGCGCGTACCCCCTTGCACCTGCCCGTGACCTTCGGGCTCGATCAGGAAGCGTCTCGCGCGCGGGCAGCCCCGCGCATCTCGGTTCGTGCTCTCTTCGGAGCGGGCCGATCTCACTCCGCATTCTCGGAGAACGCGGTCGCCGAGCGGGCCAGTAGCATCCGGAATACGTCGGCACGTCCCCCGCGCCGACGCCGGAATCCAGACGGTCGACGCGAAGGGAGAATCGCTGTGGATCCCCGTACATTCCGTTTCAGCGCATTCCTTTCCACGGTCGTTCTGGATTCCGGAATTCTTCTTTCCCACGGCCCGCACCAGCAGCGGATCGTGCTGGAGGCAGCCTGGGAGCCCCTGGTGCGCGCGCTGGCCGGCCGGCCGTTCGACCGCGAGGCGTTCGCGGCGCTGGCGCCGGACCAGGCCGCCGCCCCGGGCGTCTTCCGGGCGCTGACGGACCGGCAGCTGATCGTGCCGGACGGGACGGACGAGAGGGAGGGGCTGCGCGCCGCGTTCGCGGACCGCCCCGAGAGCTCCGGCCAGGCCCCGGCTGGGACGTCCGCCGGCTCCTGGCCGGTCACCCACTACGGACTGCCCCCGCGGCTGACCTCGTCGGCCGCGGCCGACGGCGGCCCGGGCGAACCGGTCCGCGTGCTGCTGATCGGCGGCTGTGTCACCCAGTTCACCGAGGAGCCGCTGCACGCTCTCGGCCGCGAACTCGGCCTCGACGTGCGGACCGAACACCTGTGGCCCGGCCCCTCCGCCGAGCTTGCCCGCGCGGTCGCCCGGTCCCGGCCCGACGTGACGGTCTACCAACCGGGGGTCCAGCCCTTCCTCACGGCCCTGTTCGACGGCGCACACACCCTCGGGGACGAGGAGCGGGCCCGGACGCTGGCACTGATGAAGAGCGCCCTGACGGTCGCCGTCCGCGCCCTCGCGGACGCGCTCGACGGCTCGCTGGGCCTCGTCCACAACTTCGGGCCCCCGGCCCTGTCGCCGTTCGGCCGCTTCGACTTCGCCGAGGAGTTCGGCCTGCGCCGCGTCGTCGCCGAGCTGAACGCACACGTGGACCGCTGCGTGCGGCGGTACCCGCATCTGATGGTCGTCGACGAGGAGCGGCTGGTCGCCCGGCACGGCGCGCCCGCGCTCTTCGACGACCTGGTCTTCCCCTTCGGGCACCACGGCGGCTCCGTCGACCCGCTCGACGAGCGGCCGCACCAGCTGCCGGCGCTCGGCCGCGCTCTGGCCGGCGAGTACCTGGCCTGCCTGCGTGCCCACCGCTCGGCGGGACGGATCAAGCTGGTCGTGACCGACCTCGACGGGACGTTGTGGCCGGGCATCGCCGCCGACGAAGGCTTCGGCTGGCTCGACTCGGACGCCACGAGCCGCTGGGTGCACGTCGGGCTGCACCAGGCCCTGTCCGTCCTCAAGAGTCGCGGCGTGCTCCTCGCCACCTCCAGCAAGGGCGACGCCCACGCGACGCTCGGTGTGTGGGAGGAGGCGGGCAGCCGGCTGCTGCTCACCCCGGACGACTTCGTTCTGCACCGCATCACCTGGGAGGCGAAGTCCGCCGCGATCGCCGACATCTGCGCCCGGCTGGGCTTCGCGCCCGAGCAGGTGCTCTTCCTGGACGACAACCCGGTCGAACGGGCTGAGGTGGCTGCCGCGCTGCCCGGTCTGCACATCGCCGGCGGGCCGGTGCACGGCTTCCGTGAACTGTTGCTGTCCCACCCCGCCCTGGAGGGCGGCCGCCGCACCTGGGAGGCCGCGCGGCGAACAGAGACGACCCGGGCGATGCTGCGCCGCGAGGAACTGGCCGCCGACGTGGACCGGGACGCGTTCCTGCGCTCGCTCGGCGTGGAGGTCCGCGTGGCGCGGGCCGCCGAGGAGCACCTGGACCGGGTGGCGGAGCTGTTCAACCGGACCAATCAGTTCACGACGACGGCCTGGCGCACCACGCCGGAGGAACTCCGGCGCGTCCTCGCCGAGCCGGGCACGCGCCTGTACACCGCGCACGTCTCCGACCGGTTCGCCGACTACGGCATGACTGGTGCCTGTCTGGTGCGCGGCGGGGAGGTCACGGCCTTCGCGCTGAGTTGCCGTGTCATCGGTCTGGACGTCGCGGTGCCGTTCCTGGTCGCCGCGGTGCGGGACGGGGCCGGTGGCGACCCGGCCCTACTGGCCGGGCTCGTGGGCCGGACGGCCTTCACGGACCGCAACACACCGGCGCGCGAGCTGTTCCCGAACGCCGGATTCACCGAGGACGGCGACGGGGGCCGGCACGTGCTGACCGATCCCGGACGGCTGCCGGACCTGTCCACCCTGCCCGTGGGCGTCGTCCTGGGGACGGCCGCCGACCAGGGGATTCCCCGGGCCGAGGACGGGCAGCAGCGGACCAAGGCACTCATCAGAAGGGAACCAGCGTGCGAGCAGTAGTGACCGGAGGCGCCGGCTTCGTCGGGTCGCACCTGTGCGAACGACTCCTGGCGCGGGGGGACGAGGTCGTCTGCGTGGACGACCTGTCCACCGGCCGAGCCGAGAACATCGCGCACCTGCTCGACCACGCACGCTTCCGGTTCGTGCACCAGGACGTCACGGAGGGCCTGGACATACCGGGCCGGGTGGACGCGGTCTACCACCTGGCGTCACCGGCCTCTCCGCTGGACTACCTGCGGCTGCCGGTGGAGACCCTGCTCGTCGGCTCGTACGGGACGCGCAACGCGCTGGAGCTGGCCCGCCGCGACGGCGCCGCGTTCCTTTTGACCTCGACCTCGGAGGTGTACGGCGATCCGCTGGTGCACCCGCAGCCCGAGAGCTACTGGGGCAACGTCAACCCGGTCGGTCCGCGTTCGGTCTACGACGAGGCCAAGCGGTTCGGAGAGGCCCTCACCGCGGCCTACCGGCGCGCCCACGGCGTGCGCACCACCATCGTGCGGATCTTCAACACGTACGGCCCGCGGATGCGCGCCGACGACGGCCGCGCCGTCCCCGCCTTCGTCACCCAGGCCCTGGCAGGACTGCCGCTGACGGTCACCGGCGACGGCAGCCAGACCCGTTCGCTGTGCTACGTCGACGATCTCGTCGAAGGGCTCGTCACGGCTCTGGAGGCGGGCATCCCCGGGCCGGTCAACCTCGGCAACCCCGAGGAGGTGACGGTCCGCGAACTGGCACTGGCCGTACGCGAGGTGTGCGGGTCGGCGAGCCCCCTGGCCTTCGTCCCCCGTCCCGAGGACGACCCGCGTCAGCGCCGCCCCGACGTCTCGACCGCGCGGGGAGAGCTGGGCTGGGCGGCGAGGACACCGCTGGCGGAGGGCCTGGCCCGGACCGTCGGCTGGTTCCGGGACACCTCCCCCGTCGGCGTGGAGGTCCTGCCCGCGCTCAGCTGACCCCGGCCGAACCCGGTGCCGCCGACCCGGCGCCGGCCCCCGACATTCCGGCCCGACCGCCGGCCCCCGACACTCCGGCCCGACCGCCGGACCCGACCCCCAGGAAGGGGGGCACGATCCATGGCCCCGCACGGACAGCGCGGCGTCAGGCGACCGGCCGACGTCCCGCTCGACAGCCTGGTCCGCCTGGTGCGGTCCTACGAGGAGAACATCACGGGGGTGGCCACCTGCACCCGGGAGGACATCCTCCTGGAGACCGGTCACCCCGGATACGAGGAGAACAGCTGGTGCCTGACCGGCCCCGGTGACGAGGTGATCGCCTGGGCGGCCCTGTCCCCGCGTGGCGGCACGGTCGACGCCGCGCTGACGGCCCTGCCGGGCCCGCACGGCCAGAGCGCGGCCCGTACGCTGCTGTGCCTCGTCCTCGACCGGGTCGACGAGCTGGAGGCGGAGCACGGCAGGCCGTACGCCGTCACCGTCGGCGGCGTCCTGCGCGGCGACACGGTGGTCCCGTCGGTGCTGAAGGAGGCGGGGTTCGTACCCGGCGCGTCCTCGGGCCAGTACGACATCGATCTGAAGGTTCCCGTGCTGCCGCCGCTGCTGCCCGACGGCGGGAGGCTGCGGCCGGCCGGTCCGGACGACGACGACACCCTGCACGCGCTGCATGTGCGCAGCCTGTCCAAGGGGCCCAAGACCCAGGACGCGGCGGTGTTCCGCGCGAGCCGGAACCGGCTGCGCGACAGGGGCGGGGTGGCGCTACTCCTCGAAGTGGAAGGTCGCCCCGCCGGCTACATCCTGGCCCAGGCCTCCGGCGCGGAAGGCCGCGTCCTGGACCTGTGCGTGGCACCGGCCTTCCGGGGCCTCGGCATCGGCCTGGCGCTGCTCACCGCCGTCCTCGCCGACCTGCGCGAGCTCGGCGCCGCACGTGCCCTGGTCACCCTGGACACCGGCGATCCGAGCGAGTACGAGGCACTGGCACGCGTCCTCGCCGTTCAGGGAGCCCGCGTCCTCACGCGTTTCGACCGGGCCGACGGCTGATCCGTCGCCCAGCGGAAACCCGGCAGCTGCCCGCCCCCCGACGGACACCTGCCGGATCCACACCCGACGGGGACAGCGCTCCCGACCGAGCTCCGTCCCGACTTCTGACGCAACGATACCGACCGGCCCCCTCACCGGATAACGATCGGCGGGCCTCGGCGCTTCTTCGGGAAGTCGCCGTCCCCGGCGCCCTCCCCCGGCCGTGCGCACCGCGCCGAACCGGACCCGATGCCCACCAGAACGGAGCCCCCGACATGACCCCCAACGGCGCGCCCAGGCGACTGCTGATGGTGATGCCCTACAGCCAGTTCGTCCGCAAGGCCGCCGAGGCGGGCTTCGAGGTCTGGGCGATCTGGGACCCGGCGCTGCGCGAGCAGGAGTACCTCGACGAGGTCGCCGAGCACGCCCAGGAGATGCTGCTGACGGACTTCTCCGACGAGGCCGGCCTGCGGGCACTGATCGCCGAGACGGTGCGCGCCCACGACATCGACACGGTCCTCCACCTGGGTGCCGAGGAGTCGATGCCCCCGGCCGTCGCCGAGGCCGAGGCGCTCGGCGTCTCGCCGAACCCGCTCTCGGCCGTGACCGTGCTCAACGACAAGGCAGCGATGCGCGACCTCCTCGCCGAGCACGGCCTCTCGGTCGTCCGCGCGGAGTCCGCCGCGACCGTCGAGGAGGTAGCGGCCGCCACGGACCGGCTGCCGCTGCCCGTCGTCGTCAAGCCCGCCCGGGCCTCCGGCAGCCGCGGCGTCGCCCTGATCCGCGACGCGGCGGACCTCGCGGAGTGGACGGAGCGCGTCACGGAGGCCGAACTCGCGGGCCCGTACCTGGTCGAGGAGTACCTCCAGGGACCCGAGTTCAGCGTGGAGACCCTGTCCGCCGACGGCGTGCACCACGTCATCGGGATCACCGCCAAGCACACCACCGGAGCCCCGTACTTCGTCGAGACCGCGCACGTCCACCCGGCACCGCTCGGGCAGGACGAACGGGGCGCGATCCACGCGGTCGTCATCGGGCTGCTCGACCTGGCCGGCTACCGCTTCGGCCCCGCGCACACCGAGGTCATCCTCACCCCGCGCGGCCCGCGCGTCGTCGAGTCCCAGACCCGGCTGGGCGGGGACCGGATCCCGCTGCTCATCGAGACCGCCTCCGACTACGACATCGAGGCGGCGATCTTCCGCACCCTCGCCGGGGAGCCCGTGGAGCCGCCCACTCCCCGGCACACCGCCTCCGTCGGTTTCTTCTTCTTCCCCGCCGGCCGGCTCGAGTCCCTCCAGGGCCTCGACGCCGTCGGCGCGCTGCCCTACGTCCAGGCGGTGCACTTCCCCTTCTCCCCCGGGGACGAACTGCCTGCCGCCACCAGCTCGTTCACTCGCCACGGCTACGCGGTCGTCGACGCTCAGTCGCCCGACGAGGCCGCCGACCGCATCGCCCGCGTCCGCGGACTGATACGCGCGAACGTCCGCGACGCCGTGCTCGCCGCCCCGAAGGGATCCCTCTCGTGAGCAACGCCAAGACCGTCCTTCTGATCGGCGGCGTCGACGCCCATGTGGAGCGCTTCAGCGCGCTCGGCGTCAGGATCGTCCTGATCCAGCACCCCGACAAGGTCACCGAGTACCAGACGCGCACCGCCGACGTGCTCCTCGTCGTCGACTACACCGAGTGGGAGGTCGTGCGCCCGTTCGCCGAGGCCGCCCGCGCGGTCTACGGCGTGGATGCCGTCGTCTCGCTCACCGAGCCGGGTCTGAACCCGGCGAGCCGGCTGGGCGACCTGTTCGGCCTGACCGACGGCCGCCGCTACGAGGTGAGCCGCCGCATGCGCGACAAGTGGCTGATGCGCCGCCACCTCGCCGAGCGGGGTCTTCCGGTGCCGCACGCCGCCCTCGTGGAGGACCGGGCGTCCTTGGACGCCTTCGGCGAGCGGGCCGGCTACCCGTTCATCCTCAAGCCCGTCTCCACGACCGCCGGCTTCGGTCTGCTGCGCGCGGAGGGGCCGGAGGACCTGGACCGGGTGTGGGCGCGCGTCCGGGAGCTGGACGGCGGGCGGACGGACCGCGGCTCGACCATGTTCACCGTCGACGGGTTCCTCATGGAGTCCTACATCGACGGACCGGAGTTCAGCGTCGAGGCCCTGAGCTTCGCCGGCCGCCACGTCGTCGTCGCCGTCACCGAGAAGCTGACGTCGGAGGAGCACTTCGTCGAGCTCGGGCACGCCGTGCCCGCCCGGTTGTCCCGTCCCGACCGGGAGCGGCTGACCGGCGCGGTCGAGGAGTTCTTGACCGCCATGGGCGTCACGGACGGCCCCAGCCACACCGAGATCCGGCTCTCCTCGCGCGGGCCGGTCGTCATCGAGTCCCACAACCGGCTGGGCGGGGACAACATCGTGGAGCTCGTCGAGGCCGCGTACGGCGTCGACATGATCGCCTACGGAGCCGCCTGGCCGCTCGGCCTCACCGAGCCGCTCGACGCGGCACCGGCGCCGAAGGGCGCCGCCGTGATGCGTGTCG
This sequence comes from Streptomyces sp. NPDC002232, assembly GCF_042890295.1. Lineage (NCBI taxonomy): Bacteria > Bacillati > Actinomycetota > Actinomycetes > Kitasatosporales > Streptomycetaceae > Streptomyces > Streptomyces sp. NPDC002232. Next base: position 68,944 of record NZ_JBIARV010000009.1, read on the forward strand.
TGCTGCGGGAGCCGGGCACCGTCACCGCGGTGTCGGGGGTGGAGGACGTCCGCGCCCGGCCGGACGTGCTGGCCGCCCAGGTCTCCGTCCGCGCGGGCGACACCGTGCGTCCCCTGAACGACAACTGGGACCGCCTCGGCAGCGTCGTCGCCACGGCCGCCGACACCGACAGCGCGGTGGACCTGTGCGAGCGTCTCGTGCGCGACGAGATCCGCATCGACGTCGAGCCGGCGGCCGCCGTCACGCCGGCCCTGGCCGCCTGACCGATGGCCCCGCCGAAAGGAGCCGACGGCATGCCCGGTCTGCTGCGCACCCTGATCGAGGACCTGGACGTCGTCGTCACCCGCGACCCGTCCCTCGGCGGCCGCTGGGAAGCCGTCGGGCACACCGGTCTCTCCGCCGTGTGGGCCCACCGCGTGGCGCACCGGCTGCACCACCGGCGGCTGCGCTGGGCGGCGCGGACCGTCGCGCGTGTCGCCCGTCGGCGCACCGGCGTCGAGATCCACCCCGGCACGGTCCTCGGCCGCCGTGTCTTCATCGACCACGGCGCGTCGGTGGTGATCGGCCAGACCGCCGTCGTCGGCGACGACGTGACGATCTACCAGCAGGTGACGCTCGGAGCGGTGGGCTGGTGGACCGACAACCACCGGCCGCCCGGTGCCCGGCGGCATCCGGTCGTCGGCGACGGCGTGATCCTCGGCGCCAACGCGACCGTCCTCGGGCCGGTGACGATCGGTGCCCGCGCCCTGATCGGCGCCATGGCCACCGTCACCGAGGACCTGCCGCCCGGCGCCCGGGTGTACGCGGCGCGTTCCGTCGTCCGGCCCGCGGCCGCGCTGCGGCCCGTCCCCGACGCCGGTGCCGATGCCGGTGCCGGTGCCGGTGCCGGACAGGACCAGGACCAGGACCCGCCGCCCGTGTCCGCGCCCGACGCCGTACGGCTGCTCGCCTCGGCGGGTTCCTGGTGACCCGCTCCCCCGCCTCCCCCGACCTCCCCACGACCCCTGGAGTCCTCTGGTGACCACCGACCTCCTCACCGCACCCTCCCGGCGGCGCGTCGCCGCCGGTCTCGAAGAACTCATCGGCAACACCCCCCTGGTCCGCCTCGCCGTCGCGGACGCCGCCCCGGGTACCGAGGTCCTCGCCAAGATCGAGGCCGCCAACCCCTTCGCCAGCAGCAAGGACCGGGCCGCCCTCGCGATGCTGCGCGGTGCCGAGCGGCGGGGCGAACTCGTCCCCGGCGGCACCGTGGTGGAGTCCACCTCCGGCAACACGGGCATCGCGCTGGCCGCGCTGTGCGCCCTGCGGAACTACCGCTGCGTGGTCGTCCTGCCCGACAGCGCGACGCCCGAGCGGATCGGTCTGCTGACCGCCCTGGGCGCGGAGATCGTGCAGACGCCGAGCGCCGAACGGTTCGCCGGCGCCATCGCGAAGGCCGAGGAGATCCAGGCGGCCACACCCGGTTCCTGGTACGTGCGCCAGCACGAGAACCCCGACAACGTCCAGGCCCACTACGCGACCACCGGCCCCGAGATCTGGGCGGACACGGGAGGCCGGGTCGACGTCCTCGTCGCCGGGGTCGGCACCGGAGGGACCCTGACCGGCGCGGGCCATTTCCTCCGGGAACGCAACCCGGCGGTCGAGATCGTGGCGGTCGAGCCGGAGGGCTCGCCGGTCCTCTCCCTCGGTCACGCCGGGACCCACCGCATCCCCGGTCTGAACGGCGGCTTCGTGTCGCCCACCACGGACGTCGCGCTCATCGACCGGGTGATCACCTGCTCAGACGACGCGGCGCTGGACACGGCCCGCGCGCTCACCCGCGAGCAGGCTCTCTTCGCCGGGCTGTCCTCCGGTGCCGCGGTGTACGGCGCGGCCCTGCTCGCCCGCGATCCCGCGTACGCGGGCAGGACGATCGTGACGATCCTGCCGGACACCGGGGAACGCTACGTCAGCATCTGGAACGAAGGGACCTCCTCATGACCACGCTCGTCCTGCACCGCGGCTCGCTGCGCGCCAACCCCTACGAGCGGTGGCTGGCCGACCACGGCGAGAAGATCGTCCTGCTGGGCTCGGCCGAGCAGCTCGCCCTGTTCGGCGAGGAGCTGCCCACCGGAGCGCCCTTCCTGCACGCCGAGGTACTGGCGGACTACGACACCGGGCCGCACGTGGCCGAGCGGGCCGCCACCCTGGTCGAGGAGTTCGGCGTCACCGACGTCGTCGCCTGCCAGGAGTTCGACATCGAGCGGGCGGCCGAGCTGCGCGAGCGCTTCGGCCTGCCGGGGCAGCGTCCCGGGTCCGCCCGGGTGTACCGCGACAAGTGGGAGATGAAGCAGGTCGCGAAGGCGGCCGGCATCCCCGTCGCCGACCACGTGCTGCTGCGGACCCGCGAGGACCTCGACCGCTTCGCCGAGTGCCACGGGCTGCCGGTCGTGGTCAAGCCCCGCAAGGGAGTGCTGTCCGTCGGCGTGTCCGTCCTGCGCGGCCGCGAGGAGCTGGACGCGTGGGCGCGGGACGCGGAGCTGCTCGCCCCCGACGGTGAGCCGCAGTGGCTGGCCGAGGCGTTCGTCCAGGGCTCGATGTGCCACATCGACGGCAACGTCCTGGACGGCCGGATCGCGACCCTGTGGCCCTCCCAGTACCAGTACGCGTTGGCCGACTTCCGGGACCGCAAGGGCCGGGTCGACATCGCGCTCGACACCGCGGATCCGCTGGCGCGGCGGCTCGTCGACTTCGGCGAGCGGGTGCTGGAGGCCTTTGGGGGGCCGGAGCACTTCGCCTTCCACATCGAGGTGTTCCACACCGACGACGGCGAGCTGGTGCTGTGCGAGGCGGCCTCCCGGGCCGGCGGGGCCGGGGTGCGGGACGTGCAGCGGGTGCTGTTCGGCTTCGACCCGATGGAGTACCCCGTCCGCCGGCAGCTCGGACTGCCCGTCGACGCCGGGGTCCGCAGGGACCCCGACCGGATCGCCGGCCAGCTGCTCTTCACCAAGCGCCCCGGCGTGCTGCGGTCCCTGCCTGACCCCTCGGACCTGCCGCCCGGCGTCGTGAAGTACACGACGTACGCGGAGGTCGGCCAGACCGTCCAGGACGCCTCTCACTCCGGGGACTTCCTGGTCGCGTTCGTGATCGAGGGCGCGGACCGGGCAGAGACGGAGAAGCGCATCCGGGTCGCGGAGGAGTGGTTCCGGGCGGGGCTCGACATCGGCTGACGCCCCGTCGGCGGGGCCCCGGACTACGCCGTGACTCCGCGCCTCACGACGGCGGCCAAGCGGGCGGCGAGAACGACGGCGAGACCCGCGACGGCGACCTCGGCGATCATCGCCGGCGTGTAGCGCAGCGCCGCCGCCGGCTCGGACGGATAGAGGACGACGCCTACGGCCGCGATACCCAGGGCTGCCGCGAGCTGCTGGGTGGTCGCGAGCACGCCGGCCCCGGCTCCCGCGTCCTGCGGCGGCACCCGGCTCATCACGGTGCCCGTCAGCAGAGGCACGATCATGCCGTTGCCCCACCCGTAGACGGCCATGCCGACCAGCAGCAACGCGAGCGAAGCACCGTCGCCGTCCAGCGCGGCGGCGGCCGGCGCCGCGGCGAGACCGAGTGCGATCAGGGCGGCGGAGGCCACGAGCACGCCCCCGCCGAAGCGCGCCCGAAGCGGTACGGCCAACCTCGATCCCACGGCGATGGCGGCGGCGGCGGGCGTGAACACCAGGCCCGCCTCGGCGGAGCTCAGGCCCGCCTCGTCCTGGAGGTACAGCGCGAGGACCACCGCGAAGGGCACGCTGGCCATGTAGAGCAGGAAATTGAGCAGGACGCCGTGGACGAAGACGGGCACGGCGAACAGGTTCGTGGGGAGCACCGCGGACCGGCCCCGGCGGACCCGGGTCCGCTGGTTCCGGACGAACACGGCGGCGAGCAGGCAGCCGACGAGGCACACCATCAGACCGCCGGGGAGGAACGACCACTCCCGGACCGCGGCGAGCGGCAGCAGCACGCAGGCCATCGACACGGCGCTGAGGACGGCGCCGGTGACGTCGACCCTCGCTCCCGCGAGGGCCGGCCGGTCGGCGTCCAGCGTGGCCGGCAGGAGCAGGAAGACGGCCAGGCACAGCGGTACGGCGACGAGGAAGACCGGGCGCCAACCGAGCCCGAACAGGTCCCAGGTCGGCAGAGCGCCGCCGAGGACCTGGCCGAGGACCATGCCCAGGCTCATCGACAAGGCGAACCAGGACAGGGCCTTCTGCTGCTCCGCGGGCGGGAACTGGGTCCGGATCAGGGCCAGGACCTGCGGCTGGAGCACGGCCGCGGCCGCGCCCTGCGCCAGCCGGGCCGCGATGAGCGAGCTCGGGGACCAGGCGAGCGCGCACGCGAGCGAGGTCACCGCGAAGACCGCGATGCCCGCCTGGTACATGCGGCGTCGGCCGAACAGGTCGCCGAGCCGCCCACCCGTGATCAGGCCCAGGCCGTAGACCAGTCCGTATCCCCCGACGACAGCCTGGAACTCGAACGGGGTGAGGCGGAAGGACTGGTTGATCGACGGCGCCGCGAGATTGACGCAGAACTGGTCGAACAGCGAGAGGAACGGGCCGACCAGGAGCAGGGCCAAGGCTTGCCTGCGCCGTGGGTTCGGCGGAGGCGGAGCCGTGCTCGGCCCGCCACTCGCGGGCCGGTTCCCGAGCCGCACCCCGGGCTTCTCGCCGACGAGTTCTTCCGCCATGTGTCGCATTCCCCTCACACGTGTCCTGCCGCCATTCCAGGAACGAACGGGCACCGGGGCAAGCGGACTTGGCTGAGTCTTCGCGGGCTGAGGAAGCCGCGGAAGGCTTGCGCAACTCGGTGTGGACGTCACGGGAGCGGGCCGCACATGCTGCCCACGCAACCAGACGCGGAAAGGCTGTGCGATGGAAAGCGGTCCTTCGACGGTGCACCTCCTCCCCAGGAGCGGCCTCGGCCACGACGAGGCTCGCGGCCTCGTGCTGCGGTTCCTCGACGGCGGCGCCGGTTCCGACCCGTACCCCGTGCTGAACCGCATCCGGCAGGCGGGGCCTGTCTGGATCCGCGACGATCTGGTCGTCCTCTCCTCCCGGGCCCAGTGCGAGGCCGCGCTGCGGGCGACGGACACCACCTCGTCCTCCGCGAGCGCCTGTCCGGTGTCCGCCGGCCGGCTGCGCCGTGCGGCGGTCCGGGCCCTGTCCGCCGATGCCGTGACGGACCTCGCCCCGCTCGTCCGCCGTCTCGTCGACGACCGGCTGGACTCGGTGGCCGCCCGCGGCCGGCTCGAGGCCGTCAGTGACCTCGCCCATCCGCTCCCGATGGCCGTCCTGTCCCACCTGCTGGGGCTGCCGTCCTCCGACGCGCCGTGGCTGCACCGGCGGGCCATGGCGCTCTCCCCCGCCCTGGATCTCCGTCTCGCGGACACCGGGACGGCCGAGCCGGCGGCAGCGGCTAGCTTCCGGCAGGCGGAGACCGAACTGGAGACGTACTTCGCCGCCGCCGTCGTCGAGCGGCGGCGGCAGGCCGACGGCGACGACCTGCTGTCCCGGGCGATCCGCGGAGACGACGGCGGAGAGCGGCTCACCGATGCCGAGGTCTCCTCGCTCGGCCGCTTCCTGCTGGGTACCGGACACGCGACCACGGCCGCCCTCGTCTCGGGCAGCGTCCTGGCCCTGCTGCGGGCACCGCACGAGATCGACACCGTCCGGAAGGACCCGGGCCACGCACACCACGTGGTGGAGGAGACCCTCCGTCTCGACCCGCCGGTCCAGGTCGTCCAGCGCCGGGCCGACGCCGACCTCGACCTCTGCGGGACGCCGGTCCCGAGGGGCACGGTGATGGTGCTGCTGCTCGCCGCGGCCCACCGCGACCCGGCCCTCACCACCAGCCCGGACCTCTTCGCCCCCGACGGCACCTCGCCACACCTGGCCTTCGGGGCGGGCGGGCACCACTGCCCCGGCGCTCCCCTGGCCCGGCTCATCGCCGGGACCGTACTCGTGCGCTTCGCCCAGCGCGTCCGCGGACCACGCTTCGCCCTCGGCAGCCCGTCCTACCGTCCCGCCGCCGCGCTGCGCGGACTGCGGGCGCTGTGGGTGGACGCGGACGGATTCGCCGGCCGGGACCTGCCCTGGCCGACGCCCGCCGCGTGACCACCCGCTCCTTGACCACCCTCGCCATGCCGCGCCCGGCGCGGCGGGAAGGACATCGTGACAGTCACGCACCCCGGCGCGCCGACCCTGACGGCCGCCCTGGACTGCTTCTTCATGAGGCCCGGCGACGACGAACGGGCCCGCACGACCGGGCGGCACGTGCTCGGCCGGGTGACCTACGGCCATGGCGGCCGGCCGCCCGTTCTGCACGACGGCGCCCCTCTGGTACGGATCGCCATGGCCGGTGAAGGCGCCGAGCGGATCACCGAGGTGTGGACCAGCGACCGCCCGGTGCGGTCCGGCCGCGAAGGCGACCTCGTGTACGCCGAGGACGGCGAGCACTTCTTCTGCGCGGTCCGGATCGACGAGCGCGGCGTCTACCGCGACACCGTGCGCTCGGTCTACGAGAACGCCTTCACGCTGATGTGGCGGCTCGGCTACACCGAGCTGCTCCGCATGTGGAACATGGTCGGCGCCATCACGGAGGCCAACGCCGACGGCATGGAGAACTACCGGGACTTCTGCGTGGGCCGCGCCGAGGCGTTCGAGTCCTGGTCCGGCCGGGTGGACGGGATGCCGGCCGCGACGGGCATCGGCTCGCTGCGGCCCGGCATCGACCTGTACTTCCTGGCCTGCCGCCCCGGTCGCGCCCGGCACCTGGAGAACCCGCGCCAGACTCCGGCGCACCAGTACCCGACGCAGTACGGCCCCAAGTCGCCGAGCTTCGCGCGTGCCACGGTCCTGGAGCGGGGCGCGGACGTCCGGCCGGCCCTGTACGTCTCGGGAACGGCCAGCATCATCGGCGACGACACGGTCCACCACGACGACGTCGAGCGGCAGTGCGACGTCACCCTCGCCAACATCGAGGCGCTGATCGCTCCGGAGAACCTGCGACGCCACGGGCTCACGGGCGGCTTCGGCCTGGCGGACCTCGACTGCGTCAAGGTCTACGTCCGTGACGCCGTACACCTGCCGGCGGTCCGCGCCCGGTGCGCCGAGGCGTTCCGGCCCGGGACGGACCTCGCCTTCTTCCACGTGGACGTCTGCCGTCCCGACCTGCTGGTCGAGATCGAGGGGATCTGCAGATGACCAACTTCGTACGCCGTCTGGCGGAGACGGCCCTGTCCCGTGGCTGGCTGGAACGCCCCGCGTACTTCGTGGACGAGAGCGTCTACCGCTTCGAGGACGTGTTCGCGGGCGCGGACCGCGCGGCGGCCGCGTTCGCCTCGCACGGCCTGGGGCGGGGCGCGCGCATCCTGATCGCCCTTCCCGACGGCATCGAATTCGTCTGGGCCTTCCTGGGCGCCCTGCGCATCGGGGCCGTGGCCGTTCCGGTGAACTCGATGTTCCACCCGGACGAGATGGTCCGGGCCGCGGCCATCGCCCGGCCCGCGGCCGTGGTGGCGGACCCCGGCTTCGCGGACCGCTTCACGGCGCCCGTCCTCACGCCGGACGCGCTGCGCGGCGACCACGCCCTCGTCCCTCCGTACGCCTCCGTGACGGAGAGCAGCCCCGCGTTCGCGGCGTTCACCTCCGGCACGACCGGCGGTCCGAAGCTCTGCTTCCACACGCACGGCGATCCGGAGATCCTCACCCGGGCGGCCGGTGCGGCCGTCGGCGTCACCGCCGACGACGTGAGCTATTCCGTGCCGCGCATGAACTTCGCGTACGGCCTCGGCAACTCCCTCTTCTTCCCGCTGCTGACCGGCGGATCCACGGTGCTCACGCCGCGGCGGCTCGCGCCGGGCGACTCGCTGGCCGTGCTGGAGAAGTACGGCGTCACCGTCTTCTACAGCCAGCCGACCTTCTTCGCCCACATGCTCGGCCACCCGGACGCCGGACGGGTGCTGGACCGGCTGCGGGTGGCCGTCGTGGCCGGCGAGGTCCTGCCCGATTCACTGGAGCGTCAGCTGCGGGGCGTCCTCGGGAAGCGGCTCCTGAACGTGTACGGGACGACGGAGATCGGGCACGCCCTGCTCGCCAACGGACCGGACACGATCCGGGAGTTCACCCTCGGTCGGGTGCTCGCGCCCTATCGCCTGCGGGTCGTCGGCGACAGCGGCGAGCCGGTCCCGGCCGGCGTGGAGGGGCGTCTGGAGGTGTCGGGTCCGACCATCGGTCTCGGCGTCCCGAGCGGCGACGCGGCGCCGATCAGGCTGACCCCCGACGAGTGGTACGCCACGAGCGATGCCGCGGTCATGGACGCCGACGGGTTCGTCCGCGTCCACGGACGCCTCGACGACGTCGAGATCGTGGCGGGCATCAACGTCCACCCGACGGAGATCGAGGACCGCCTCATGGCGCATTCCGCCGTCGAGGAGGCGGTGGTGTGCGCAGTGCGACGCGACTCGGGCATCTCCGTGCTGCGCGCCTACGCGGTCCTGCGCCATCCTGTGGACGAAGCCACCGCCCAGGCGCTGCGCGACGAGCTGCTCGACTCCTGCCGCTCGTCCCTGACCTGGTACAAGGTGCCGGAAGACATCACCTTCGTCGCCCGGCTGCCTCGCAATCCGACAGGCAAGCTGCTGCGCCGCACCATCCGCGCGCTCGCCGCCGACGACGCCCTGCGCTGAACCGGGACGGTGCCCGCCGCCCCTTCGCCCGCTCGTCTCCGCCCCACCTCGCACCTACGCCCTGGAGTGAAAGCGTTGACCTCAGTCGAGACCGCCACCGCCCCCGTCTCCTTCGACGGCCAGACCCTCACCCTCGACGCCGTCCGGCGCATCGCCGAGGAGGGGGCCCACGCCGACGTGGCCCCCGAGTCGGTCGCCAAGACGCTGCGCAGCCGGGCGATGCTGGAGGACCTGGCGGAGCAGAACGTCCCGATCTACGGCGTGACCACCGGTTACGGCGAGATGATCTACATGCAGGTCGACAAGTCCAAGGAAGTCGAGCTGCAGACCAACCTGGTGCGCAGCCACAGCTCCGGCGTCGGGCCGCTGTTCGCCGAGGACGAGGCGAGGGCCATCGTGGCGGCGCGCCTCAACACCCTCGCCAAGGGTCACTCCGCGGTACGCCCGGAGATCCTGGAGCGCCTCGCCCTCTACCTGAACCTGGGCATCATCCCGGCGATCCCCGAGATCGGCTCCCTGGGCGCGAGCGGCGACCTCGTCCCGCTCTCGCACATCGCGAGCACGCTGATCGGCGAGGGCTACGTGCTGCGCGACGGCCGGCCGGTGGAGACGGCCACGGTCCTGCGCGAGCACGGCATAGAGCCGCTCCAGCTGCGGTTCAAGGAGGGTCTCGCGCTCATCAACGGCACGTCGGCGATGACCGGTCTCGGTGCGCTCGTCGTGGAGCGCGCCCTGGCCCAGACCCGGCAGGCCGAGCTGGTCTCCGCCCTACTCAACGACGTGATGCGCGGCTCCGCCAGTCCCTTCGGGGCCGAGGGCCACGACGTGGCGCGGCCGCACCGGGGCCAGATCGACTCGGCCGCCAACATGCGGGCGCTCCTGGCCGGCAGCAACCTGATCGCCGAGCACGCGGAGCTGCGCCGTCAGGTGCAGGACGTGAAGGAGGAGGGCAAGGAGGTCCAGCGGACCGAGACCTACCTCCAGAAGGCCTACACGCTGCGCGCCGTCCCGCAGATCCTCGGCGCGGTGCGCGACACCCTGTACCACGCCCAGGACAAGCTGGAGATCGAACTCAACTCCGCCAACGACAACCCGCTGTTCTTCGAGGGCAAGGAGATCTTCCACGGCGCGAACTTCCACGGCCAGCCGATCGCCTTCGTCCTGGACTTCGTGACGATCGCCCTGACCCAGCTCGGCGTCCTCGCCGAGCGGCAGCTGAACCGCATGCTGAACCGGCACCTCAGCTACGGCCTCCCGGAGTTCCTCGTCGCCTCGGACCCCGGTCTGAACTGCGGTTTCGCCGGAGCCCAGTACCCGGCCACGGCGCTGGTCGCGGAGAACCGCACCATCGGCCCCGCCTCCACCCAGTCGGTCCCGTCCAACGGGGACAACCAGGACGTCGTCAGCATGGGCCTGATCGCCGGCCGCAACGCTCGGCGGGTGCTCGGGAACAACAACCGCATCCTCGCCGTGGAGTTCCTCGCCGCCGCCCAGGCCGTGGACGTGTCGCGCCGCTACGAGGACCTGAGCCCCGCCTCCCAGGCGACGTACGACGCCGTCCGCTCCTTGGTGCCGGCCCTGGGCGTCGACCGCTACATGGCCGACGACATCGAGCTCGTCGCGGCGGCGCTGTCGCGGGGTGAGTTCCTCACCGCTCTCGCCAAGTACACGGACGTCGAGCTGCGCTGAGTCCCTGGCCCTGTACGCGGAGGAGCCCCCACCCGGCCGGGTGGGGGCTCCTCCGCGTACAGGGCCGGGGTCAGGCCGCGAGGGCCTGGTCGTCGGAGGACCCGGCCTCGGCGGGGGCCTCCTCCTGGCCGATCGGCGGGACGTGGCGCATCAGGGCGACGAAGAAGGCGCCCGCGACCGCGATCAGGATCGCGCTGACCGTGGCGACGGTGTGGATGCCGCCGGTGAACGCGACGCGGACCGGTTCCATCAGCGTGTCGGCGAGCTGCTGGGGCAGGCCCTGCGCGGCGGAGGCGGCGCCGGAGACGCTGTCACGGGCGGCCTCGGCCGCGCCGGCCGGGACGTCCGCCGGGACGGTGCCCTCGACCTGGTCGCGGTAGACGGCCAGGCCCAGGGTGCCGAGCGTGGCGACGCCGAGGGCGGAACCGAACTCGTTGCTGATCTGGGAGAGCGCGCCGGCGGAACCGGCCTTCTCCGGCGGGACGCTGCCGACGACCATGTTGGTGCCGAGGGCGACGACCGGTGCGCCGCAGAAGGAGAAGACGGCGAAGCCGGCGATCAGGGTGGCGGTTCCGCTGTCGGCGCTCAGCTGCGAGAAGACGAGCAGGACGGCGACCACGCCGGCGATGCCCGCGCCGATGACGTACGCGGGGCGGATCTTGCGGGCGATGATCGGGCAGACCATGAAGGAGACGGTCGCGGCGGCCATGCCCGGGAGCAGGCCGAGGCCGGCCTCGATCGGGGTCATGCCCTGGGCGGCCTGGAAGTACTGGGTCATGAGGAGCATGACCGTGCCGCCGATGAGGCTGTAGGCGAGCAGGCCGAGCAGCGAGGCGCTGAAGCGTCCGTGCCGGAAGAGCGTCACGTCGAGCAGCGGGGCCGTCAGGGCGCGCTGGCGGCGGACGAAGAGCACGCCGAGGACGAGGCCGACGACGATGGCGGCGGCGGACAGCGGGCTCCAGCCGTTGCGGGCGGTCTCCTTGATCCCGTAGATGACCGGGAGGGTGGTGCCCAGGTTGAGGGCGACGCTCGGCAGGTCGATGCGGCCGGCCTCGGGGTTGGCGGACTCGGGGAGCACCTTGGGGCCGGCGATCAGGAGCAGGACCATGACCGGGACGCCGAGGAGGAAGAGCGAGCCCCACCAGAAGTGCTCGAGCATGACGCCGCCGAGCATCGGGCCGATGATGGCGCCGAGGGTGAAGCAGCTGGCCCACATGCCGATGGCGGCGGCGCGCTGCTTGGCGTCCTGGAACATCGTGGAGATCAGGGCCAGGGTGGAGGGGCTGATGGCCGCTCCGGCGATGCCCAGCAGCACGCGGGCGGCGATCAGCATGCCCGGGCTGGTGGCGAATGCGGCGAGCAGCGAGGCGGCTCCGAAGGCAGCGCCACCGATCAGGAGCAGCTTGCGGCGGCCGATGCGGTCGCCGAGGGTTCCCATGGGGACCAGGAATCCGGCGACGAGGAAGCCGTAGATGTCCATGATCCACAGCTGCTGGTTGCTGTTCGCGCCGAGGTCCGCACTCAGGTGCGGCAGCGCGAGGAGGAGTACGAATACGTCAAGGGCCACGAGCAGAGTGGGAAGGGCGAGGATTCCAAGCCCGATCCACTCCTTCCGCCCGGCCTTGGGAGCACCGCCTGCAGTCATGTGCTTGTTCTTCCCGTCGTCGTGTGTGGAGGGGCCTTCCGCGCCTCTGCCCATGGCCGCGCGCGCCCACCCCCGAGGGTCTCCCGGCCGGAACCGGAGACGCATCTCGCAGAATGCCGTCCTGACGGGGCGCCGGAGTGAGTTTCATGAAGCAACCTGGAAGATGCGGACGATGATCTTCGACTTCTAATGTCGTTGTCGGACAGGGGGAAACGGCCCCACGGAAGCACGCCGGATCCCCGACGTCCGCAGTTCCCCTCACACCTGACATGGAGTCAAGAAATGATCGTCAAGAACAAGCTCGCCCTCGCCACCCGCGTCGCCGCCGCCACCGCCGTCGCGGCCGGTCTGGCCCTGACCCTGCAGCCCTCCGCCGCGATGGCCGCCGCCACCGCGCCGGTCGTGTCGGTCTCCCCGGCGTCGTCCCTCACGGACGGTCAGCAGGTCGCGGTCACCGCCTCGGGTCTGACCCCGAACACGGTCTTCCACCTGGGTCAGTGCGCGTTCGTGGAGCCGGGCAAGTACGGCTGTGACGCGGCCACCGCGAAGGACGTCGTGTCCGACGCGTCGGGCAAGATCAACACGACCATCGTCGTGCACAGCTCCTTCCAGGCCGTCGTCGGCGCCGACCGCACCGTCTGGGGCACCGTCGACGCCAAGGCCACCCAGACCCAGGTGGGCCTGGGCAGCGACGCCGGCGAGGGCGGCGGCCAGCTGGTCACCTTCAAGTAAGCCCGTCCCGCGAGGACGTCACCCCTCCGGAGCCCCCGGTACGTCGGCCGCCAGCCGACTGCCGGGGGCTCGGGCGTGTTCCGCCGCGGACCGGAGCGGAAGGGCGCCGAGCCGGGCACCGGGAACGGAAACGCCGGACGGCGCGGCCCCGGGAGGGCCGCGCCGTCCGGCGACGTGGTGGGACCGGACTCAGCCCGCCGCGGTCGCGCCGGGAGCGATGTCCCCGGCGAACCGGCCGCCCGGGTCGATCCGCGCCCGGACCCGGCCCACGACGGCCACCGCGTCCGCGTCGAGATGGCGCTGCGGCCGGTCGGCGCCTTCGACCAGGGAGGGCACGGTGGTTCCCGGGTTCCAGGGTTCAAGGGCGGCGCGCACCGTGGCGCAGTGGGTTTCGAGGTCTTCGACGCTGACCGGCCCGAAGGGCGGGCCGGACCCCATGTACGCGAAGGCCGCGTCCACCTGGTTCAGCACACCGCCCCGCGGGTCCGGGTCCGCGAACGCCCCGCCGAGCTGACGGAGGGTGGCGACGACCAGCGGCGATCCGGAGCCCTCGCCGACGGCCGAGAGGAACGCCTCCGCAGCCTCGTCGGAGAGCTCCGCGAGCAGCAGGTGGTCGCCGATGAACGGGACGGGTTCGGCCGGGTCCATGTGGGCGTCGAGCACGCCGGCGGCGTCCGTGAGCGCCCAGGTGTCGAGGAGCGGTTCGGCGAGCGCGCGCAGCGGTCCGAGCAGTTCCTCGGCGGCGCGTTCGGCCGCGACCACCTCGTCGGGCGTCGCCGCGAACACCGCGCCGTCGACGCACAGCACCGGGCCGGCCGCCAGGGCGGGCGGCACTCCCGGGACGGGCGGCAGGTTCATCACGCGCAGCGAGGTCGTCGCCGTGCGCGGCGCGTCGCGGGCCCAGTCGCGCCAGGCGGCGAGCAGCGGACCGGCGTGGTCCGCGGACCAGTACGTGGCGCCGGTGATCACCTTCGCGACGGGGAAGAGCTCGATCTCGACGGCGGTGACGACGCCGAAGCCCCCGCCGCCGCCGCGCAGCGCCCGGAAGAGCTCGGGGTCGTTCTCGGCGTCGGTGCGGACCGGCTCGCCGTCGGCGGTGACGAGCTCGATCGCGCGCACACTGTTGGCGGCGAGTCCGGTGTACCGGCCGTAGAAGCTGACGCCGCCGCCGAGCAGGTAGCCGACGACGCCGACGTGGGCCGCCGATCCGTGCGGGGCGGCCAGGCCGTGCGGCGCTGCCGCTGCGACGACCTCTCCCCATGTGGTGCCGGCGGGAACGCGGGCGAGGCGGCGTCCGGCGTCGATCTCGACGCCGCCGTCGAGTCGGGTGCGGATGAGCAGGCCGCGGTCGACGGGCGGTCGCGCGCCGGAGGCGTGACCGGTGGTGTGGACACGTACGGGCATGTCCCGGACGCCGGCCTCCCGCACGGCGGCACGGACCTCGTCGACGGTGCGGACGGTCACGGCCTCGTCGGGGCGCGTCGGCGCGGCGAGGTTGAAGACGGCCGTGGCCTCGTCGTACTCCGGAGAGCCGGGCGCCGCGAAGGCCTCCTGGAGGACGTCGTGCTGGTTCATGTCAGCGGTTCTTCCTTGTCTGTGGTCAGTGCGCGCGCACGGCCGTCAGGAACACGAAGGTCCCCGGGCCGCTCTCCTCGCGGATCGTCAGACCGGCGTCCGCGAGCCAGCGCTTCAGGTCGTCGAGGTCGAAGAGCTGGAGGCCGCCCTGGTGCTGCGGGAAGCGGTGGGCGGACTGGAAGTAGCGGTATACGGGGTCGTCGGAGCGGCGGAACGTCATCGTCGTGAAGGTGCCGCCGGGCCGCAGGACCCGGCCGACCTCAGCGATCGCCGCGCCGGCGTCGGCGTAGAAGGCCTGGAGCGCGTTCCAGCAGACGACAGCGCCCAGCGAGGCGTCCTCGAAGGGCAGTTCGGCGGCGGAGGCGAGGACGGAGGGCACCTCGGGCAGCCGCCCGCGCAGCACGTTGAGCATGGGGAGCGCCGCGTCGAGGGCGATGAGCCGCTCGGCGCCGACCGTCTCGGCGATGACGGCGGTCCATCGGCCGGCCCCGGCGCCCAGGTCGAGGACGGGTCCGTCGACGGGCCGTACGTGCTCGGCGATGTACCGGTCCTCGTCCTCGGGGGACACCGCGCCGCCCCAGTCGGAACCGGAGACGCGCAGGAAGGCGGGGCGGGCCACGGCTTCGTAGAAGAGGCCCATGCTGGGTACGCGGGACAGCTTCTCCAGGAAGTCGGCCGCGGCGTCGTCCCCTTCGGCCGCCGTGGCGGTCAGGTCGAGGATGCCGCCGGCGACGGGGTAGCGGGCCTGGCAGCCGCCGCACCGCGCGACACCGTCGTGGGACTCCAGCTGCCCCCGGCAGGAAGGGCAGCGCAGTGCGCCGAGGTGCGGGGCGAACAGGGCGGCGTCGGCGACCGGGGCGCTGACCTCGCGCCGCTCGGGTACCGGAGCGGCGGGCAGGTTGCGGGGGTCGCCGTTGCAGACCGCCCAATAGGCGCGGGCGCCGGTGCAGCCGAGGACGGTACGGGTGTCGTTCTCCCAGTTCGCCACGAGTTGTTCGGGCGCCAGCTCCTTGATCCATGCCTGGTCGAAGGCGCGCTCGTCCTCGTTCAGGGTCCACGCCGAGGGAGAGGGCCACACCCGGCCGAGGTCGGGGCGCTCCGGGTCGAGCGTGCTCAGCGCTCGGTCCAGGCGGGAGAGGTCCTCGGCTTCCAGGTCCAGCCCGGTGACCGCGCCGAGGATCCGCTCGCGCTCGCCGGGGAAGTGCGCGAGCAGGTAGAGCAGGGCGAGGGTGAGCGGCGTACCGATGCCGGGGATGCCGAGCAGCTCGAGGTAGGTGTCGAGGTGTCCGCGGACGGCTCCGGCGAGCGGGCCGTCGAGGTCGGGGTACTCCGTCTCGGCCAGCAGGCCGAGGAGGACGGCCAGGTGGCCCTTGCGGTCGGTACCGGCCCGCTCCAGGGCCGCGACGAGCGCGGGGACGGCGGCGAGGGCCTGCCCGTTCGCCGTGCCGTCCTCCCACAGGGCGTCCACCAGCGCGCGGAACTCCCCGGCCACGCCGTCGGGCGCGGCCCCGACGAAGGCGTCGGCGAGGCCGACGGCAGCAGGGGCGGTGGAAACGTTCATCTCCGTGTCCTTCCAGGTTCTGTGCGGCGGTCGCCGGCGCCACGCGCGACCGTCACGCTGCCAGCGGCCGGGAGACCGACGCATCTTCCTGACTGCCCTTCTGGCCCGCCCGGCGTCCGGGGCGCAGGTGGAGCAATCCGCAAGATGCGTGCGGTTTCGGCGGCGGCGGACGATACGGCTGGGCGCTCCGGGTGTTCCGGGACGGGTCCCGGCCTCCGCGAGCCCGCCCCCCTTCGACCGATGACCCGCCACGGCGGTCAGCCTTCTCCGGAGCGCCTCATGCACCCCTTCCGCATCGACATCCCGCAGGCCCAGCTCGACGACCTGCACCGCCGCCTCGACGCGACGCGCTGGCCGGACGAGCTGCCCGGCGTCGGCTGGGACCGGGGTGTTCCGGTCGGCTACCTCAAGGAGCTCGCCGCGTACTGGCGCACCTCCTTCGACTGGCGGGCGGCCGAGGCCCAGCTGAACGCGCACCCGCAGTTCGTCGAGGAGATCGACGGCGCCCAGGTGCACTTCCTGCACGTCACCTCCCCCGAGCCCGACGCGACCCCGCTCCTGCTCACGCACGGCTGGCCGGGCTCGGTCGCCGAGTTCCTGGACGTCATCGGGCCGCTGACGGACCCGCGCGCGCACGGCGGCGATCCGTCCGAGGCCTTCCACCTGGTGATCCCGTCGATCCCTGGCTACGGCTTCTCCACGCTGACCGAGACCGGCTGGGACACCGCGCGGATCGCCCGTGCCTGGGCCGAGCTCATGGCGCGCCTGGGCTACGGGAAGTACGTCGCGCAGGGCGGCGACGCCGGCGCGGTGATCTCCCTGGAGCTCGGCCGCATCGACCCCGAGCACGTCCTGGGCGTGCACGTGAACATGCTGATGACCTTCCCGTCCGGGGACCCCGCCGAGTTCGAGGGCCTGGACGAGCGCGACCAGGCGCGCCTGGGCAAGCTCGCCCGGTTCGACGCGGAGCTCTCCGGCTACATGAAGCTCCAGCAGACCCGCCCGCAGACCCTCGCGTACGGGCTCACCGACTCCCCTGTCGGCCAGCTCGCCTGGATCGTCGAGAAGTTCCTCGACTGGACCGGCGCGACGGACCTGCCGGAGGACGCGGTCGACCGCGACCGGCTCCTCACCAACGTCACGATCTACTGGCTGACGGCGACCGCCGGTTCGTCGGCACAGTTCTACTACGAGGGTGCCGCCGGCGTCCGGGCCGCCGCGAGCGGCGCCGTGCCGCCGCCGGTGACGGTGCCCGTCGGCGTCGCGGTGTTCCCGGACGACATCTTCGTGCCGATCCGCCGCTTCGCCGACCGCGACCACCCGAACATCACGCACTGGACCGAGTTCGAGCGGGGCGGTCACTTCGCCGCCCTGGAGCAGCCGGCCGCGCTGACCGGGGACATCCGCGCCTTCGCGCGGACGCTCCGTCCCGTCGCCGTCGCCGCCTGACGCGCGTCGCCGAACCGTTCGCACTTCACGAGAGAGATGAGGCATGGCATGACGGCCAAGACCGTGATCGACGTCTGGGTGGCCGACCTGACGTTCCCCGGCTACATGGACCGGCTCCACCGGCTGGGGGCGGAGTTCGAGAAGGCGCACCCCGAGTACGAGATCAACATCGAGGGCCGTGACTTCCGGCTGCTGTCGCAGCAGATCGCCGAGGCCGCCGACGCGGGCCGTCCGCCGGCCGTCGCGGAGTACTACTTCGCGGTCACCCAGGCGGCGCGGGACTCCCGCACCCGCGACGGGAAGCCGCTATTCACCTCGGTGCAGAAGGCGATCGGGGACCGTACCGAGATCCTCGGCGAGCCGGTCGTCCTCGACGACCTCATCCCGTCGGTGCGCGAGTACTACTCGGTGGACGGCGACCTCGCCTCGATGCCGGCGGTGGTCACCGCCATGCTGGTCTACGGCAACAAGACGGCGCTGGACAAGGCCGGGGTCACCTCCCTGCCCACGACCTGGGCCGAGATCGAGGCGGCCTGCGAGGCCGTCGCCGCCACGGAGGGCGGCCCGTCGCACGGTGTCACCTGGGCCAACCACGGCCTGTTCTTCCAGCAGGCGCTCGCGGTGCAGGGCGGTGAGCTGGCCGACAACGCCAACGGCCGTGAGGGCCGGGCGACCCGCCTGGACCTGTCCTCGGAGGCGATGCTGACCTGGGCGGAGTGGTGGCGCGAGCTGCACCGCAAGGGCCACTACCTCTACACAGGGAAGATCCCGGACTGGGAGGGCAACATCAAGGCCTTCGCCGACCAGGACGTGGCGATCCGCGTCACCTCGTCCAACGACCTCAACTACATGGCGATGGCGGCCGAGAACGCCGGCTTCGAGTTGTCCGTCGGCCGCTTCCCGCCGCGCGAGGGCGTGCCCTACGGCGGCAACATCGTCGCGGGCACCTCGTTGTGGCTGGCCGACGGCCTCGACGAGGTCACGCAGGACGGCGCGCTGGCCTTCATGCAGTTCCTCAACAACCCGCGGAACGCCGCCGACCGGCACATCGCCAGCAGCTTCGTCCCGGTCACCCGCTCGTCCTACCGTCTGCTGGAGGACGAGGGCTGGTTCGAGGCCAACCCGTACCACCGTCTGGCGAGCGCCCAGCTCGGCTCGTTCGACGAGGGTCAGGGCGAAGGCGTGCCGCCGTGCCGCGGAGCGCTGTTCGGCGACTTCGCCGGCGCCCAGGACGTCATGACCCGGGCCATGGACGACGTGCTGAGCCGCGGCGACGTGCCCGCGGAGCGGTTCGCCGAGGCCACGGCCGAGGCCCAGGCGCTGCTCGACGCGTACGAGAAGGACCGCGTCGAAAACGGCGTGCGCAGGCCCGAGAGCCTGCGGGTGGAGTACTTCCGCGACGCGGAGGCCTACACCGGCGCCCAGCTGGAGGACGCGGTCAAGGGCGCCTCGAAGGAGTAGCCGACGGCGTACGGAAGGGGGGCGGGACCGATCGGTCCCGCCCCCCTTCGCCGTGCGCCGCCCGCGGCTCAGGTCCTCGTGCCGACCGGCCGGTAGTAGTCCTCCAGCTCCACCGCCTGCCCGTCGAGGGCGACGCGCAGTTCGGCGAGGGCGCCGCGCAGGGCGGCGGAGACCGCCGGGACACGGCAGTCCCCGGCCAGGTCAAGCAGGGCGCGGTAGCCCCCCAGGAGCCGGTCGCGCTGCTCAGGCGTGAGCGAGCTGTCGTTCGTCATGAAGCCGTGCCGCCTTCCATTTCGTTCGGGGCAGGCTGCCCGTGGGGACGAGTTCGACCTGGGGCCGGATGCCGATCTCGCGCTTGAACTCCTCGGTGACGCGCGCGCACAGCGCCGTCGCGGCCTCGCCGGTGACGCCGGCAGCCTCAGCCTGGACGTGGATGGTGTCGAGTCCGCGGACCGTGCGGATGGACGAGCGGAACTCGGCGACCTCGGCGAATCCGCGCAGCACGTCCTCGATCATCACCGGGGTGACGGACACTCCGCGGATCTTCCGCATGTCGTCGTAGCGGCGCAGGATGCCGCCGTCTAGGAAGTCCCAGGTCCGGCCGCACTCGCAGTCGGTGTGCGGCCGCTTGACGACGATGTCCTCGGTCCAGTGGCGGAAGAGCTGCATGCCCTCGCGGTACAGGCCGGTGGTGACGCGGACGCCCTCCTCGCCGTAGCCGACCGGCTCCTTGGTCTCGGGGTGGAGCACCTCCTCGATGACCGTCGGCTCGTTGATGTGGCAGGCACCGCGCCGCGTGGGGCATTCGAACATGAAGACCCCGCCGAACTCGGTGGTCCCCGCGGCGTTGAAGACGCGCGCGCCGAAGGCCTGTTCGATGGTGCGGGTCGTGAAGTCGGAGCGCGGTTCCGCGCCGGCCAGCATGACCTTGACGTTGGCGTCGCGGGCGAGGTCGACACCCATCTCACCGGCGGTCTCGATGAGCCGCATGGCATAGCTCGGGGTGAGGCCGAGGACCTCGATGCGGAGGTCGACGAGCAGCCGGACCACCGTCCTGGAGTCGAGGCTGCCCGCGGGGACGACGGTGCACCCCATGCGCTCCAGGGCGTAGTGCATGCCCCAGAACCCGGCGAACAGGCTGTAGCCGAAGGACACCAGGGCCTTGTGGTGTGCGCGCACGCCGTTGGCGTACAGGGCCGTGCAGAAGGTGTCGGTGATCCACTTCCAGTCGCGTTCGGTGTCGAACGTGCGGACCGGGGGGTTGCCGCTGGTGCCGCTGGTCTGGTGGTGGCGCACGCCGTACGCCGGGTCGAGCGAGGGCCACGTCCCGTACGGCGGTGCCGCTTGCTGCGAGGCGAGCAGGTCCGCCTTGTACAGCAGCGGCATCCGTTCCGTGTACGCGGCCATCGAGGTGATGCCGTCCGGGATCCGCTCCGCCCAGAAGGGCGAGTGCTGCCGGGCGTGGTCCATGGCGCGGCTCAGCCTGCGCCACTGCCACCGCTCCAGCTCCTCCCGGGGCATGGTCTCCGCTGTGCCGTTCCAGTACTCCACTACGCCTCCGTGGTGCGCGACGCCGACGCCGACGAGCCCATCACGGTCGGCGCCGGCGGCGCATCTCGGCGCGTGCGGTCTTTCGCCCGCCGGTCAGGCCGCCCGGGCGGGAGGGGCCGCGGCGGAGAACAGCCTGACGCCTTCGAGGAAGTTGGAGACGATGCGCATCCCGTGGTCGGTGCGGAAGCTCTCCGGGTGGAACTGGACGGCCTCGACGGGCAGGGTCCGGTGGCGCAGGCCCATCACGTAGCCGTCGTCGGCGGACCGCGCCGTGATCTCCAGGCAGTCCGGGACCGTGGTCTCCGGCACGATCAGGGAGTGGTAGCGGGTCGCGGAGAAGCCGGCGGGCAGCCCGGTGAACAGGCCGCGTCCGTCGTGGTCGATCGGGCTGGCCTTGCCGTGCATCAGCCGGCGCGCGGGGACGACCTGAGCCCCGTACGCGCGGCCGATGGCCTGGTGGCCGAGGCAGACCCCGAGCAGCGGGAGGAGGCCGGCGAAGGCCCGCACGATCTCGACGTGGCCGGACTCGTCCGGGTGGCCGGGGCCGGGACCGAGCAGGATCGCGTCGGCGCCTGAGGAGGGGATGTCCGCCGGCCGCAGGGCGTTGGAGCGCACCATCACCGGATCGGCCCCCGCCGACATGAGGTACTGCCGGAGGATGTCGACGAAGCTGTCGAAGGCGTCGACCACCAGGACGCGGGGCCGCGCGGCGGCCGCGTCGGCGGGGAAGGGCGTCACAACAGCTCCTTACCGGTGACCGCCCAGTGAGCGGCACTCATCTTGGCCAGCGTCTCGCGCCACTCGCTCGCCGGTTCGGAGTCGGCGACGATTCCGGCGGAGGCGCGGGTGCGGTAGACGCCGTCGTGGTGGAAGAGGGTGCGGATGCACAGGGCGAGGTTGGTGTAGCCGCCGACGTCGATCAGACCCAGCGCGCCGGCGTACAGGCCGCGGCGGCTGTGCTCCAGGGACTCGATGATCTCCATGGCCCGGATCTTGGGCGTGCCGGTCATGGTGCCGGCGGGGAACAGCGCGGCGACGGCGTCGAACGCGTCCTTGCCGGGTTCCGCCTCGCCGGTGACGGTCGAGACGAGGTGCAGGACGTGCGAGTACCGCTCGACGACGAACTCGTCCGGCACGGCGAGGGTGTCCGCGCGCGCGATCCGGCCGATGTCGTTGCGGCACAGGTCCACGAGCATGGTGTGCTCGGCGATCTCCTTGGGGTCGGAGCTCAGCCGCCGGGCCGCTTCCTCGTCGTCGCCGGTGCGCGGCAGCGTCCCGGCGATGGGCCGCATGGTGACGGCTCCCTCCTCGATGCGGACGAACAGCTCCGGGCTCGCGCCGATGACGCACTGGCCGCCGACGCTCGCCAGGTACATGTACGGGGAGGCGTTGCGGCGGCGCAGCCGCTGGTAGACGTCGACGGGGTCGGCGGCGGAACGCATGGTCAGCTCGTGGCCGATCTGCACCTGGTAGATGTCGCCGACCGCGATGTGCTCCAGGCAGCGTTCGACGTCGCGGCCGAAGGCCTCGGGGTCGGTGTCGTCGCTGACGGCCGACTCGGGGATGGCGTCCGCGCGGGACTCGGGGTGGGTCTCCTCGGCGCGCTCCAGGACGGCCGTGATCTCCGGTGCCGTCAGGGCGGGCCATGCTTCGGACTCGTGGAGCAGGAGTTCGGTGCTTCCGTCGGCGAGGTCGCGGACGACGCAGCCCTGGTGGAGGACGAGCTGCACGTCGGGCAGGTCGGGCCGCTGCTCGATGAGGTACGGCAGTTCCTCCACGTAGCGGACGGTGTCGTAGCCGAAGTAGCCGAGGAACCCGAACCGGAAGTGGGTCGGCGATCCCTCGGCGTCGAACAGTCCGCGGGTGGCGCGCAGCAGCGGCCAGAGGTCCGTGAAGGTCCGCAGCCGGAGGGTGCCGTCGGCATCCTCGGTGAGCAGCGGGCGGATCCGTTCCAGCAGGGGTGCGCGCAGCGCGGGGACGCCGTCGACGCGGACGACGCCGTCGGTGACCGCCACGGACAGCAGGGCGCCGAAGCCCACGACCTGGTAGCGGCGGTCGCGGACCGGTCCGCCGGCGGATTCGAGCAGGTAGACCTCGTCGGGTCCGAAGCGTGCGGTCAGGGCGCGGTAGGCGGGCAGCATCGCCACCGGGGGCAGCGCGTGCGTCCGGGTGGTCACTCGGATCGCGGCCGGTGCCGGGCGCGGGTCGGTCATCGGGGGTCCTTCGGGCTCAGGTGGTGATCGCGTAGCGGTGCGCGACCTGCCGGGCGGTCTCGACCGCGCTGTCGGGGCCCGAGCGCAGGTCGAGCACGCGGGCCGCCTTCCAGCTCACGAAGGAGCCGGTGTGGGTCACCGGGTCGAGTGCGCTGTCGACGACGACACGGACGACGGCTCCGGTGAGCGCGCTCAGGCGCGCGGCCACGGCCGTGCCGGTGGCGTCGGGGTCGGCGGAGCCGGGCAGCAGGTCCATGCGGACGGTGATCTCGTCGGCGCCGTCGGCGGACCGGTCGACGACGACCTGGTAGCCGAGGCAGCCGTGTACGCCGTCGAGGATCGCGGCCTCCAGCTCTCCGGGGTAGAGCAGCGCTCCGCCCAGCGGTATCCGGTCGGCGACCCGGCCGACGACGTCAACGACCGGTCCGGGCAGCGGCGAGCCCGGCGGCGCGGGGGTGATGCGGACCAGGTCGCCGGTGCGGTAGCGGATCAGCGGCTTGATGCCGTCGACCAGCATGGTCAGGGCGAGTTCGCCCTCGCCGGTGTCACCGAGGACGGCTCCGGTCTCAGGGTCGATCACCTCGGCCAGGTAGTTGGGCACCGAGAGGTGGAGGCGGCCGTTGTCGGCGCCAGTGGCGATGCACAGCGCCTCCTGGGAGCCGTACAGCGCGGGTCGGACCACGGCGTGCGGCCACACGGTCGAGACGTTGGCGGCGAACTCCGGGGTGCAGATCTCGCCGAGCACGAGGAACAGCTTCAAGGGCAGTTCGGCGAGGTCGTAGCCGTAGTGCAGCGCGGCCTTGGCCAGGCTCAGGCACAGCGCGGGCGCGCACACGACGACCTCGACGCCGAGCTCCTCGATCAGACGCAGCGCCTTGCGGAAGCCCACCCGGGGCGACTCGGGCCAGATCTTGACGTGGCAGGCGCCCAGGGAGCCGGCGACGGCGGTGAACACGTCGCCGAAGGCGTACAGCTCCGAGGGACCCATGAGGCCGACGACCGGCATCCGGTCGCCGAAGTGGGCGTGGAACATGCGCCGCCAGGACTCCTCGACGGCGGCGTTGGAGGTCACGATGTCCTTGGCGCCGCGCGGGCAGGGCGTGGCGGCGCCCGTAGTCCCGTTGGTCTCGTAGTAGATGCTCGCCTCGGACAGCGGGCCCGACAGGACGTCGTACATCTCGCGGCGCAGGTCGTCCTTGGTGGTGAACGGCAGCGACGACAGGTCCCCGGGGGTGACGGCCTCGATGTCCGCTCCCGCCAGGTGGCGGCGGTAGAACGGCGAGCGTTCGGTGACGTGGCGAAGGACGCCGGTCAGCGTCTCGCCGCGCCAGCGGGCCAGTTCGGCGTCGGTCAGGGTGGAGTCGTAGAAGGCGTGGCTGACCTCCTCGTACGCGCCGATGAAGTCGTCGTGCGGAGCCCGACGGTCGCGGGCGGGGGCGACCGGTGCCGTGGTCACGCCGGCACCGTCGTCTCGTTGAGGGCGAGCCCGACGCGCTCGTTGACGTCTCCGGAGGGCAGCAGGTCGTCCCGGCCGGTGAGCCGACGGTGCTCGTCGAGCAGCTGGATCATGTCGACCATGCGGTCGATCATGCGCGTGACGTTCTTGATGCCCTCGTCGTCCTTGAGCGCGTCGCCCCGGTGCAGCGCGTGCACCGTGGCGGGGAACCCGCTGCCGACCACGATCATCCGGTTGAGCAGGGCGTTGACGGTGAGCTGGGCCCACACCTCGCCGGCGCTGTAGCGGCGGGCGACGGAGATGATCCCGGCGACCTTGTTGCTCAGCGGCCGGTCGAAGCGCAGGTAGCCGACGCCGGCGCGTTCGATGAACGTCTGCATGAGGCTCGCGGCGCCGAAGCCGTGCACGGGGGCGGCGAAGACTATGCCGTCCGCCTCGATCATCTTCTGCACGACGCCGGCCACTCCGTCGCCGAGCTCGCAGGCGATCGTGCGGTCGTTGCAGTCGCCGCAGGGCCCGCAGCGCTCCATCCAGGTGTTGCGCAGGTCGACGACCTCGAACTCGACACCGCGCTGCTCGGCGGTCTCGGCGGCGTGCCGGAGGACGTCGGCGGTGTTGCCTTCGCGTTCCGACCCGTTGATGGCGAGGATCTTCAGACGTGCTGTCACGAGGTGTCTCCTTAGGGAAGGATCCGGCCGACGCCACCGGGGCCGGCGCGGCGCGTTCCCCAGCCGCTCTCTCGGCCCGTTGACTCCCCTAAATCGTCATGTCTCGCCGCCGATCGAAGCATCTTCGTAAGTGCTTGATGGATCTGCGGGCCGGAACCTGGTACTGGCGTCCCCTCCTCAGGCGGCGACCGCGACGGGGAAAGTGTCGAGGCCCCGGACGACCCAGCGGTCGCGGTAGACGGGCGGCTCGGTCGCGGTCAGGCCCGGGAACCGGGCGAACAGCCGGGGCAGCGCGAGCGAGGCCTCCAGACGGGCCAGGGGAGCGCCCAGGCAGAAGTGGCCGCCGGCGCCGAAGCTCAGGGGCCGGTTGTCGGGGCGGTCCGGGTCGAAGCGGGCGGGGTCGGCGAAGCGCCGCGGATCGCGGTTGGCGGCGGCGAGGACCAGGGTCAGCCTGCTGCCGGCGGGGACCGGGGTGCCGAGCAGCTCGGTGTCGGCGGCGGCCCAGCGGCTGGTGACGTGGACGGGCGGCTCGAAGCGGAGGATCTCCTCGACGTAGGCCGGAGCGAAGTCCGGCTCGATGCGGAGCCGTCCGGCGAGGGAGGTCTGCTCCATGGCGAGCATCGCGCCGTGGCCGATGAGGAAGCTCGTCGTCTCGAAGCCGGCGGTGAGCAGCACCATCAGCGTGCCCATCAGCTCGTCGTGGCCGAGACGGCGCGGGTCGTCGTCGTGGGTCCGGGTGAGCAGGGTGACGAGGTCGTCGCGCGGGTCGCGGCGGCGCCGGTCGACGAGGTCGGTGAAGTACGCCGTCATGTCGTCCATCGCCCGGTCGGCCCGTTCCAGGGCGGCGGGGTCGCCGAAGCCGTCCGTGGAGACGGCGACGGTCGAGGCCATGTCCCGGAACCAGACCTGGTCCTCCTCCGGGAAGCCGAGCATGGTGCTGATGACAGCGACCGGGAGGCGGGAGGCGTACTCGGCGATGAGGTCCACGGGCGATCCGTCGGCGCCGAGACGGGCCATGCGGTCCAGGAGCCGGTCGGCCATCTCCTCGACGACCGCGCGGAGCCGGCGGATCTTCGGCGGGGTGAAGGCGAATCCGGCCACCGCTCGCAGCCGGGTGTGGTCCGGCGGATTGCTGTAGAGCATCGAGCTGGTGAAGGCGCGCAGCGAGGAGTGGTCCCGCCAGCCGGGCGAGGTCGCGTCGTAGCCCGCGGCGTCCTGGACGTGCAGCCGGGTGTCCCGCAGCGCGCGGTCGCACTCCTCGTAGCCGGTGACGACGAGCCGGCCCGGCTTCAGCCAGGCCGCGCCGCCGTGGGACCGGATCGCCTCGTACAGCGGATACGGGTCCTGGCGTCCTTGGGCCGTGCCCAGCCCGGCGAACGCCTCCCGCACGGTCATCGTGCCGGTGGCGGCGGGACGGCTCATCGGGCGGCGGTGAGCTCGATGATCGCCGAGGGCCCGGCGGGGTGCACCGCCGCGACCCGGAGTTCCGCCGAGGCGGCCAGCGCGGAGAACTCGGCGACGCCGCGCTCCTTGGCCCCGTAGACGCAGAGCATGCGCAGGTCCATCCCGGTGTGCGGCGCCTCGCCGCCCGCGCCGATCGACTCGATGACGAGGACCGAGCCGCCGTCCCCGGCGGCCTCGGCGCAGCGCCTCAGGATGGCGGTGGCGGCCTCGTCGTCCCAGTCGTGCAGGACCAGCGAGAGGACGTACCCGCCCGCGCCCGCGGGCAGCGCGTCGAAGAAGCTTCCGGCCACGGCGTCGGCCCGGTCACCGAGCTCCTCGTCGGCGAACCGCTCCTTGGCGGCCCGCACGGCGTCGGGGAGGTCCACGACGGTGCCGCGCAGCGCCGGGTTCGCCTTCAGCAGCTCGGCCAGCAGGGAGCCGTTGCCGCCGCCGACGTCGACGACGTGGCCCAGGGAGGCCCAGTCGAACCCGGACACCACCCCGGGGGCGCGCACGGCCACGTCTGCGCCGAGGAGCTGGTTGAAGGAGGCCGCGCGGTCGGCGTCCGCGGTCAGGTCCTCCCAGTACTCGCGTCCGTAGCGGACCGGGAAGGCGGCCTCGCCGGTGCGGACGCTGTGCGGCAGTTCGACGAAGGACAGCTCTCCGCGGCCGGCGCCCTCGGTGTCGAACCAGGCACGGATCCCGGCGGGGTGGTCCTCGCGCAGCGGTTCGCCCAGCGGTGTCAGCGCGTAGCGTCCGGCGTCGTCGACGTCGAGCACGCCCCGGACGGCGAGGTACCGCAGCAGCCTGTCGAGTGCTCCGGCGTGTGCGCCGACGGTCTCCGCGAGCTCCTCCGCGGTGCGGCGGCCCCCGGCGATGTGGTCGGCGACGCGCAGCGTCGCCGCCGTCCGTATCGCCATCGGCGTGCCCAGGCCCGCCATGGTCCACAGCTTGGCGGCCGAACCGTCCTCGTCACCCAGCACGGCGTGTACTCCCTCGTCAGGGGGCTCCTGGCGAGCCCGCGTCCTTCATCGTGGCGTATGGGCCCGTGCGTCCCATCTCCCTCGTTGCGCTGCTGGCCTGCTTCGGCGACGAGACGGCGCCGCCGTCGTCCCCGGGCGGGGGACGACGGCGGCGCCGGACGGGCGACGGGGCGTCACGCGTTCTCGAGGGCGCGCTCCTTCACGGCTTCGGACGGCTCCGCGGCCGGGCCGGACGCGCCGGCCCTGGACAGCGGGCCCGGCGCCCAGAAGCGCGGGCCGAGTTCGAGGGCGAGGGCCGGCACCATGACCGTGCGGACCAGGAACGTGTCGATGAGGACGCCGATGCAGACGACGAAGCCCATCTGCGCCATGGCGACCAGGGGCAGCGCGGCGAAGACGGCGAAGGTCGCGGCCAGCACCAGACCGGCGGAGGTGATCACACCGCCGGTGCTGACGAGACCGCTCAGGACACCCTTGGCGTGGCCGTGGACCGCCGCCTCCTCCTTCACGCGGTGCATGAGGAAGATGTTGTAGTCGATGCCGAGCGCGACGAGGAAGACGAAGCCCAGGAGCGGGATCGACCAGTCGACGCCGGGGTAGTCCATGAGGTTCTCGAAGATGAGGTTCGAGGTGCCGAGCGCCGCGAAGTACGACACGACGACCGTGGCCAGCAGGACGAGCGGGGCGACGAGCGACCGCAGCAGCCAGATGAGGACCAGCAGGACGACGAGCAGGACGAGCGGGACCACGACCTTGAGGTCCCGGGCGGTGGCGGTCTCCTTGTCCAGGGCCTGGGCCGCGGTGCCGCCGACGAGCGCGTCGGTCTTCTCGCGCAGGGCCTCGACCGTGTGCTTGGCCGCGTCGCTGTCGGGGGTCCCCTCCAGGACGGCGGAGAGCCGGGTGAGTTCGCCGTTCGGAGTCGTGCCGGCGGTCTTGACGTCGACGACGCCCTTCGTGGCCTTGGCGGCCCGGGCGGTCTCGTCCGCGTCCACGGTCTTCACGATGATCGTCGCCGGGTCGGCGGCGCCCGACGGGAAGTGTGCCGAGAGCTTCTCCTGGGCGACGACCGACTCCGGCTTGGTCTGGAACCAGTCGCCCTGGCTCAGGCCCATGTCGAGGCCGAAGGAGCACAGCGCGAGAGCGCCGGTGACGGCCAGGGACGCGATCCACGAACGGCGGGGGCGGGCGGCGACAGACTTGCCGACGCGCTCCCAGAACGGGCGGGAGGCACGAACGGCGGCGCCGTGGCGCGGCACGAGCGGCCAGAAGACCCAGCGCCCCGCGATGACGAGCAGCGCCGGCAGGACCGTGATCATCGCGAGGAAGCCGCAGAGAACGCCGATGACGCCGACCAGACCCATGGACCGGGAGGAGTTGATGGTGGCGAAGCCGAGGCAGGCGAGGCCGACGGCGACGGTGCCGGCGGAGGCGAGGATCGCCGGGCCGGAGCGGCGCAGGGCGGCCTTCATGGCCTCGTGGCGGTCCTCGTGGCGGTGCAGTTCCTCGCGGTAGCGCGCGATGAGCAGCAGCGCGTAGTCCGTTCCCACGCCGAAGACGAGCACCATCAGGACGCCGGAGCTCTGCGGATCGACCGGGAGGCCCGCGTACTTCGCGAACAGGTAGGTGCCGGCCTGGGTCAGCACCGAGGCGAAGGCGACGGCGAGCGTGGGGAACAGCCACAGGACGGGGCTGCGGTAGGTGAGCAGCAGCAGGACGACGACGATCAGTCCGGTGGCCATCATCAGGGTGCCGTCGAGGGTGCCGAAGACGGTGAAGGCGTCGGCGATGGAGGCGGCGGGGCCGCCGACCTGGGTGTCGAGCCCCGGGGGCGCGTTCGCGTCCGCGACGTCGCGCATCCTGTCGATCGTGTCGGCGACGTCGGCCTGCTCCTCGCCGAGCAGCGGCACGACGACCATGAGGGCCTTGCGGTCCTCGGAGGCGATCGCGGGCGACACCTGCTCGCCGTGGGCAGCGAGCTTGGCGAAGGCGGTGCGGTCGGCCTCGACCTTCGCGCGGGCGGCGTCGCCGAGGGCCTCCTGACCGCTGTAGACGACGACGGCCGGCATCAGTTCGTCGGTGCGGAACTTCTCCAGCTCCGTGTTGACGCGGGCGGATTCGGCACCGCGCGGCAGGAACGCGTTGGCACTGGTGTCCTGGACCTCGCCTAGCTTTCCGGCCAGTGCGCCGAGCGCCATGACCGCGACCAGCCAGATCGCGAGGACGAGCCATTTTCCGCGGCGTCCGCCGGGCACGGCGGCGCCTCGCTCGAGCCATGCTCGCATGGGGGATCTCCTTCGGGGGGGGACGTTCCGCTGCCTCACGCGGAGCGGCCGCGCGGCGGGGGACGGTCCATCGTGGCGGGTGTTCAACCGCGCGGGCATCTTCGGGATTGCGCACTTCGGCGCGCGCGTGAGCGCCCGTGGAGCCGTGCTCCACGGGCGCTGTCCGGATGTGTTCCCGGCCCTGGGCCGGGCCCCGTACCGGGCTTGGTGCCTCAGTTGGCGAAGAAGTCCTTCAGTTCGGGCGCGAGGACGGCCGGGTCGACGGCGATGCCCTGACCGGCCAGCGTGTGGCGCGAGGCGCCCGGGACGGTCTCCTCGACCGCCTTGGCCGAGGCGTGCAGCCACGCTTCGGCTTCACCGGCGTGGACGACGTGCACCGGGATCGTGACCGAGTTCAGTTCCTCGGACGGGAGCGCGAAGTCCTTGCCCAGGATGGTGGTGTCGTACGGCAGCGTGTGCGCCAGGGCCTCCAGACCCGCCCAGAAGGGGGCGAACCTCATGCCGGCGACGGCCTCGGCCGGCGCGCCCATGCCCTCGACCATGAAGAACTCGACGGCCTCACCGCGCTTGTCCGTCGCGCTGAGCTCGGCGAGCTTCTCGGTGAAGTCGGCCGGCGGGCGCGGGCCGGTCTCGTCGACGACGTACGGCGGGTCGTAGAGGGCGATCTGCGTGATGTTCAGGCCGGCGGCCGCGGCCTTCAGCGCCAGGGCGCCGCCGACCGACATGCCGAACACCTTCGCGGAGCCACCGGCCTCGGCGATCAGCGCGGCGAGGTCCTCGATCTCGTTCTCCACCGCGTACTCGGCGGTGTCGCCGCTGTCGCCGCGGCCGCGCCGGTCGTAGTTGTAGACCGTGAAGTGGGGGGCGAGTTCTCCGGCCAGCTGCGTCATGACCGGGTGGGCGCGCTCGCTGAAGGAACCGCCGATGAGGATGAGCGGCTCCCCCTCACCGGAGCGGTCGTAGGCGATCGTGGTGCCGTCGGCGGACTGAACCGTGTTCATTGTTCTCCTGGGATTCGGGTCCGCGGTCGGGCGGAGATCCGATGGGGTGTGGGGTGTGCCGGGTCCAGCCTGCGGACGGCGGGACGGCGGGCGCATCTTCGGAATTGCTCCGTCCGGGCGGCGCACGCACGAAGAGCCCGAAGGCCGCCAGGGCCTTCGGGCTCCGTCACCGGGAGGTCGCGCAGGTCAGCGCGGTCCGGCGACCGTGTAGGAGTCCTGCGACGGAGTACCGGCCGCGGCAGCGGCACGCTCCTTGCGGGTGGCCCACCGGCCGACGGCGTTCACGATCGGACGCTCGACGAGGTAGTGGCTGGCGGTCGCCGCGAGGATGCTGCCGACGAGCACCGCCGTCATCAGCTCGGGGAAGCCGATCGTGCCGCGGAGCTGGTTCATCAGGGCCGGCTGGGTGCCGAACACGCTGCCCGTCTCGAACCAGAAGTACATGATCGCGAAGTGCCAGAGGTAGATGCCGTAGGAGATCCGGCCGAGGTAGCGCGAGACCGGGTTGGCGACGATCGCGTCGACGACCCGGGACTTGGAGCCGGGAATCGACAGCGGCATGACCGTCAGGTAGGAGAAGGCCAGCAGCAGGAAGTACTGGGTCAGGGCCAGGCCGACGCCCTCGTAGTCGCCGTAGCCGGGGCGGCCGAACGGCTGGGAGCAGTTGAATGCGTAGATGGCCAGGGCGCCGATCCAGAACAGGAGCGGGTGGTCACCGGCGATCCGGTACAGCGCGGGCTTGTGGTCCGGCCTGATCTCCGCGAGGACGTGGAGGACGGCCATCGCCATGCCGAGGGCGAAGGCGCCGCCCACGGCCAGCGGCCACCAGTACTCCTGCGGGTACATGCCCATCGCCGGGCGGTGGATGTAGTACGTCCACACCGCGGAGCCCACCGTGATGAGCACGAGGGGGATCATCATGCGGCGGGCCTTGCGCACCGGGTCGCTGACGCCCTTGGCCAGCCAGTGCATCAGCGCGGCGAGCAGCGGTAGGGCGAGGTAGTACTGCATCTCGGCCGGTACGGTCCAGGCCGGGTCCATGCCGGCGATCCACGTGTAGTCGTAGACCTGGAGCATCAGGATCGGCCGCAGCACGTACCAGGGTCCGTCGACGGCGTCGAAGTTGAGCAGGAAGACGCAGACGAGGGCGAGCAGGACGTAGGCCGGCCACAGCCGGGCGAGGCGCTTGGCGAGGAAGGGTCCGATCTGCGGGCGCTTGCTGCCGCTGAGGGTCCAGCGGGCGAACGGCTTGTAGAGCAGCATCCCGGACAGGACGAAGAACGGGCCGAGGGCGAGCGGCCTCAGGCCGGCCAGCAGGGTGGCGAGTGCCTCGTTGCCCGGCGGCATGACGTAGGCGCCCATGACGCCGGCGGCGAAGGACGTGTGCACGCCCGCCACCCCGAGGGCGCACAGTGCGCGGACACCGTCGAGTCCCCCGACTCTCTGGGTCTGGTGGGCCGGTGCCGCGGCCCGCTTGGAATTCACTGCGGAGAGCTCCTCTACGTCTCGGTGGCTCGTTCAGGATGGGCGTGGCTCAAATCCCGCGCCATCTCCTGCCGTGCGGTGTTCGGGAACGCGCCCGTGGGGCGGGTACGGGTCCGGGACGGGGCGGCGGCACGACGGCAATCCAAGAGATGCAGGGCCCGAGCGGGCTGTGTGAGCGTTCCGGCAGACCTGACCGTTCCGTGCGGGCTGCGAGTCGGCAGGGACGAGCGATTGGACAACACCTTGGTCTCCACCTCGATTCACGCGCGCTTCGCCGAGCAGGCGCGCCGGACGCCGGACGCGGTGGCGGTGTCGTCGGGCGACGTCACCCTGACCTACCGTCAGCTGGACCAGCGGGCCAACCGGTTCGCGCGCGGCCTGCTGCAGGCCGGTGTGCGGCCCGGGGACCCGGTCGCGATCCTCATGGAGCGGTCTCCCGACGTCGTGGTCTCGATGCTGGCCGCGCTCAAGGCCGGTGCCTTCTACCTGCCGCTGCACGACGCCTACCCGCTGGAGCGGATGCAGCAGATCCTGGACCGCGCCGGGTCCCCGCTGCTGCTCGCGGATCCGGCGATGCACCAGCGCGGCCTGCCCCGCACGAGCGCCGTCCGCTTCCCCGCCATCGGCCGGGGTACGGCGGTGGCCCGCACCGCGGACGTCGGCGTGACGACCGGACCCGACGCGACGGCATACGTCATGTACACCTCAGGTTCGACCGGCGAGCCGAAGGGCGTCGCGGTCTCGCACCGCGGCATCCTGGGCCTGGCCGACGACTCCTGCTGGGACGGGGACGCGCACAGCAGGGTCCTGGCCCTCGCGCCGTACGCCTTCGGCGTCTCCACGTACGAGGTCTGGGTGCCGCTGCTGCGCGGCGGCCGGATCGTACTGCCGCCCGCCGGTGACCTGGACGTGCGCACCGTGCGCGAGCTGATCGTGCGGGAGGGCATCACCGGCCTGCACGTGACCGCCGGCCTGTTCCGCCTCTTCGCCGAGGAGGCGCCGGACAGCTTCGCGACGGTCCGGGAGGTCCTCACCGGCGGTGACGTGATCTCCCCGACGGCCGTGCGGCGCGTCCTCGACGCCTGCCCCGGCCTGACCGTCCGAGCGATGTACGGCGCCACCGAGCTGTCGTCCTTCGCCGCGTACGCCACGCTCACCGCGCCCTTCGAACCGGCCGGAGCGATCCCGGTCGGCCGCCCGATGGACACCGTCGACGCGCGGCTGCTCGACGAGGACCTGCGGCCGGTGCCGGACGGCGAGGTGGGTGAGCTGTACATCGCGGGCGAGCGGCTCGCGCTCGGCTACCACGGCCGGCCCGACCTGACCGCCGAGCGCTTCGTCGAGGAGCCGGGCGTGCCCGGTTCCCGGCTGTACCGCACCGGAGACCTCATGCGCCGCGGCACCGGAGGACTCCTCGAGTTCGCCGGCCGCGTCGGTGACCAGGTGAAGATCCGCGGCTACCGGGTGGAGCCCGGCGAGGTGGAACACGTGCTGGCGCGTCAGCCGGGCGTGGCCCACGCCGCCGTCGTGGCGCGGGAGCAGGAGGGCGGCGAGAAGCGCCTCCTCGCCTACATCGTGCCCAAGACGCCCGCTCCGGACCCGGCGGAGCTGCGGGCGGCCGTCCTGGCGGTGCTGCCCGACTACATGGTGCCCGCGGCGTTCGTGGAGCTCTCCGAGCTGCCGCTGACCGCGAACGGGAAGCTGGACCGGGTGGCGCTGCCCGATCCCGCCGCGTCCGGCTCCGGGGCCGGTGCCCCTTCCCGCACCGGGCGCCAGGACACCCTGTGCGCGCTGTTCGCCCGGGTGCTCGGCGTCCCCGGTGTGGGCGTCGACGACAGCTTCTTCGCACTCGGCGGGCAGTCGCTGCAAGCCATGCGTCTCGCCTCCCGCATCGAGGCCGAGCTCGGGTTCGACATCTCGGTCGGCGACGTGCTGAACCATCCGACGGTCGCCGAGCTCGACGGCCGCCTCCAGGAGCTCGCGCCGGCGGGAGCGGCCCGATGAACCCGGACGACGCGGGCAACTACGGAGCTCCGCCACGCCCCTATCTCGTCCTCGTCAACCAGCTGGGCACGCACACCCTGTGGCCCGGGGTCTACGACACCCCGGTGGGCTGGCCCATCGCGCACGGCCCCGCCGTGCGCAGCGAGTGCCTGGACTTCATCCGCCGGTCCCCCAGCCCGGGCCGTTTCGCTCCCCTTCCGGCCTCCGCGGCCTGACCCCCTCAGCCATCACCGAAAGGACCCGTCACTGTGAGCATCACCGCCGCGCCGCCCGAGACGAGCGGACGAGACCAGCGGATTCCGCTCTCGTACAACCAGGAATTCCTGCGCGCGTTCGACAAGGGCGAGACGGACGGTGCCTTCGGCCACCGTCACACCCTGGTCTGCGGCTGGCGGGTGTCCGGCGCGGTCGACCTCACCGCCCTCCAGCTGGCCCTCGACGACGTCGTGGCCCGCCACGAGGTGCTGCGGACCGCGCTGCTGAACGACGAGGAGGGCGGCCACCAGGTCATCCGGGCGGCGTCGCCGGTCACTCTGGAGATCCGTGACCTGGACGCCGACGGCGAGGCGTCGCGGGACGTACGGGCCGAGGATTTCCTGAACGAGCAGGACGCCCGCCCGTTCAACGTGCGCGAGCTCCCGCACCTGCGCGCCGCCCTGGGCCGCTTCGACGCGACCGACGCGGTCCTGGTGCTCGCCACCCACCACACCTCCACCGACGCGTGGTCGCTCCAGGTCATCATGCGCGACCTCGCCGCCGCGTACGCGGCCCGGGTCGAGGGCCGGACGGCGGAGACGGCCGAGACCGTCCAGTACCAGGAGTTCGCGCGCTGGCAGCAGGACACCGCCGGAAGCGGACGGGTGGACACCGCCCGCGCGTACTGGCGCGAGCGGCTCGCGGGCGCCGAGATCACCGGCATCACCTCCGACCGGCCGCGCGAAGAGAACCTGGTGAGCGCCTACGGCGTGCACCGCTTCGTCTTCGACGCCGAGCTGTCCTCGAACGTCGTCGAGTTCGCCAAGGCGACCCGCTCCACGCCGTTCATGGTGATGGCGGCGGCCTACAGCGCGCTGCTGCGCGAGCGCACCGGTGCCACCGACATCGTCTTCCCGACCTTCTCCTCCGGCCGCTACGAGGAGCGGTTCACGGACTCGGTCGGACCGTTCTTCAACTTCGTTCCGATCCACATCGACACCACCGGGTGCGCCACCCTGGGAGACGTCCTGGACCAGGCCCGTACCGCGTGCGTCGGCGCCTACCAGTACGAGATCCCGTTCGCCCGGATCGCCGAGGACAGCCCCGCGCTGCTCGCCCCGTTCGCCGACGGGTTCCTCGCCGTCGTCGCGTTCGAGGTGCTACAGACCGCCTTCCCCATGGAGGGGAGCCAGGTCGGCGGGCTGGAGTTCGCCGAGATCCGCGACCGTCACCTGTCGCAGAAGGTCAGCTCGGCCATCCCGGACGGCGGCCTGTGGGCGATGGACGTGCTGCCGAGCGGAGAGCTCGCGGGCAGCCTGAAGTTCGACCACAACCGGTTCGACGAATCCACCGCCGTGGAGCTGGTGGACCGGTTCCGCGAGCTCCTGGGCTCGCTGGTCCACGCGCCGCAGACCCAGCTGTCCTGACCGCGGGCCGCAGGGCCTTCCGACGCAAGAGGATCCGATCGACGATGACAACCCTGGCTCCCTTCGCTCCCGTGGCTCCCCCGGAGCCCGACCTGACCCCCGAAGACATCGTCGCCCGGGCCGAGGCCCTCGCCGCGACCCTGGTCGATCGGCAGGCCGAGACCGAGCGCCGCGGCTTCTACGCCGAGGACACCCACGAGGCCTTCGCCCGCGCCGGCTTCTACCGCATCCTCGTGCCGCGCGCGTACGGCGGGTACGAGTTCGGCCCCGAGACCTTCATGAAGGTCTCCATGGCTCTGGCGCGGGGATGCCCCTCGACGGGCTGGATGTACCTCTTCGGTGCGGCGCACGCGCTGGTCGTAGGCACCCTGTTCGACGAGGCCACCCAGGCCGAGCTGTTCGCGGACGGCGACTTCATCTGCCCCGCGACGGTGGCCCCGGCCGGTTCGGCCCGGCCCGACGGCGAGGGCGGCTGGATCGTCGACGGCACCTGGAACTACTGCTCCGGCGCCCCGTACGCGACCCACTTCATCGGCCACACCCTGGTCTCCCAGGGCGAGGAGCAGCCGCCCGCGCCGATGCTGTTCATCGCCCCCCGCGACCGGTTCGAGCGCCTGGACGACTGGGGTGCCCAGCTCGGTCTCAAGGGCAGCGGATCGCACAGCATCCGTATCGAGGACGGCCGGATCCCCGGCCGCTTCGCCCTCGGCGGGCACCTCAGCCAGATGGCGATCACCGAGGAGACGCCGGGCCGGACCCTGCATGGTCCGGAGTACGGCGGCGGCCCGCTCAGCTTCATGCTGCTGGAACTCGGTGTCCTCGCCGTGGGCATGGCCAAGGGCGCCCTGGACGCGTACGAGGAGCTGATGCTCACGCGCACGACGGCGTTCTTCCCGATCACACCGCGCACCGAGGACCCCGACTTCCAGTTCCGCTACGGCGAGGCCACTGGCCAGATCGCGGCGGCCGAGGCGGCGGTGCTGCACGCCACGCAGCAGTGGCAGGCGCTGTGTCTGCGGGACGCCGACGCCTTCACCCGCGAGGAGGAGCTGCGCCTCGCGACCATCAGCCGCGAGGCCGTGCGCCTCGCCTGGCGGGCGGTCGAGGGCCAGCTGTTCCCGACCGCGGGTTCCAGCTCGGTCCGTGCCGGTGAGCGCGTGGAACGCGTGTGGCGCGACCTCTCCACGCTGCACAGCCACGCAGGCAACGGCGTCTTCCTGTCGACGCTCGCCAACCGCGAGCTCGCGCAGGCGCACTTCGGGGGGGCCGGCCGATGAGCGGCGCCGTCGTCCCCTGGCCGCACGGCGGCCCCCAGACCTCACTCCGTACAGATCGGGAAGAACCCATGGCACATGGCTGCCCCTTCGCCCTCGACACCACCGGCCGCGACATCCACGCCGAGGCCTCGGTCCTGCGGGCCCAGGGCCCGGCGACCCAGGTGGAGCTGCCGGGCGGTGTGCTCGCCTGGTCGCTGAACGGCCACGACGTGATCAAGCGTGTGCTCGCCGACCCGCGCGTCACCAAGAGTGCCCGCAACCACTGGCCGGCCTTCGTCAGCGGTGAGGTGCCGCCGGACTGGGAGCTGATCAGCTGGGTCGCGATGGACAACATGGTGACGGCGTACGGCAAGAACCACGTGCGGCTGCGCAAGCTCGTCGGCAAGGCGTTCACCCCGCGCCGCACCGAGGCCTTCCGTCCGCGTGTGGAGGAGCTCACCGACCAGCTGCTCGACGCGCTGGAGCGGGCGGAGCCCGGCGAGACGGTGGATCTGCGCGAGCAGTTCGCCTACCCGCTGCCGGCCCGTCTGGTCGCCGACCTGATCGGCATGGAGGAGGAGGCCCGCGCCAAGACGGCGAAGGTCATCGACGCGATGGTGGACACCACCATCACGCCGCAGCAGGCCCAGGCCGTGCTCGCGGGCTGGCGCGGCGCGATGGCCGAGCTCATCGCCGAGAAGCGTCGCGAACCGGGCGAGGACATCACCAGCGACCTGGTCGCCGCGCGCGACGAGGACGGTTCGCGCCTGACCGAGGACGAGCTCGCTGACACGATCTTCGCGATCCTCGGCGCCGGCTCGGAGACCACGATCAACTTCTTCGACAACGCGATCACCGCGTTGCTGAGCGACCCCTCGCAGCTGGAGCTGGTCCGTTCCGGCCGCGCCACCTGGGACGACGTCATCGACGAGACGCTGCGCGTGGAGTCGCCGCTCGCCCATCTGCCGCTGCGGTACGCGGCGGAGGACATCGACCTGGACGGGGTGACGATCCCCAAGGGCGACCCGATCCTCGTCAACTACGCCGGTGTCGGCCGCGACCCCGAGCTCCACGCGGACGCCCCGGACACCTTCGACCTGACGCGGACCGACAAGTCGCACCTGTCGTTCGGCTTCGGTCCGCACTTCTGCCTCGGCGCGGGCATCGCCCGCCTGGTGGCGACGACCGGTCTGTCGCGTCTGTTCGAGCGCTTCCCGGATCTTGAGCTGGCCGTCGAGCGCGACGAGCTGCAGCCGCTGCCGACCTTCATCATGAACGGTCACCGCAGCCTGCCGGTCCGGCTGAACGCGAGGGTGCCGGCGGGCGCGGGCGCCCGCTGACGGCCCGCAGCTCTCGAAGGGCCGCCGGGACACCCGTCCCGGCGGCCCTTCGACGTCGTGGGGATGTTCAGCGCCGCCAGGGCAGGTCGCCGTCCTCGTCCCGAAAGCCCCCGGCGATGAGCCCGCACAGCTCACCGAACCGCGCGGCCTGCTCGGGCGTGAGCCGGTCGAAGATCCCGCGGCGCACGGCGTCGACATGGCCGGGTGCTGCGCGGCGCACCAGCAGGGAGCCCTCGTCGGTGAGCACGGCGAACTGGCCCCGGCGGTCGGAGGGACACGTGTCGCGGCGGATCCATCCGCTCTTCTCCATGCGCGTGACGGCATGGGAGAGCCGGGAGCGGGTGATGTTGGCATGGACCGCCAGATCGGTCATCCGCATCCGGCAGCGTGGTGCCTCCGACAGCCGGGCGAGGAGCGCGTAGTACAGGTGCGGGATGCCCGCGTCGCCCTGGAGCTGCCGGTCCAGGGCGTCCTCGAACAGGTCGACGGCCTGTCGGTACGCGCGCCAGACCTCCTGTTCCTTCGCGTCGAGCCAGCGCGGCTCCGTCACCGCCGTGGCTTCCCCGGTTTCCCCCACCGCTGCCATCGCGCTCACACCGGTCCCCATTGTCGTGTCGCCTCCCTGTAGGTCGCAGCAGTGTAGACAGCCGTGATCTTGAACGCGCGAACCCGCCCCGCGCGGGACGCGGGGCGGGTTCCGTCGCGGCACGGCCGGTGGGCCCGTTACGCGGCGACGAGGCCTGCGGCGGCCTTCTGCGCACCTTCCTCGACCCGGCGCAGCATGTCCGGACTCATCAGCGCGTCCGGTGTGGCGACCAGGCCCATGACGCGCATGAACGTGGCGGTGACCTCGCCGTCGACGGTGGCCGCGGCGTGCAGCGCGGCCATGTAGCCGCCGGCCGCCTCCCACTCGGGGGTGCGCTCGCCCTCGACCTCGGGGTAGCCGAGGTCGGCGCTCGCGGAGAGCTGCCACGGCAGTTCGATGGTCCCGGCGATGTCCGCGAGGAACGCCTTCGGGTCCACCGCGCCCCGGCCCAGGTGCTCGCGCAGCACGAGCGCCTCCAGCGCGGAGACGGTCATGCC
The DNA here is from genome assembly GCF_042890295.1 of Streptomyces sp. NPDC002232. Taxonomy (NCBI): domain Bacteria; kingdom Bacillati; phylum Actinomycetota; class Actinomycetes; order Kitasatosporales; family Streptomycetaceae; genus Streptomyces; species Streptomyces sp. NPDC002232. The sequence goes on from NZ_JBIARV010000009.1 coordinate 108,156, forward strand.
CTGTCCGTACACCGGGTTGAAGCTGCAGGCGGCGTCGCCCACGACGAGGAAGTTGCCGGGGAAGCGGGACAGCCGCTCGTAACGGCGGCGCTGGCTGGCCGGGTAACGGAACACCGCGCCGTCGTCGACGGGCTCGGCGTCGTGGATGACGTCGTGGATGTCGGACACCGGAAGCGTCCGGGTCCACTCCAGGAAGCCCTCCAGGTCGGCCGGGGCGCTGTCGCCCAGTACGCCCGTGAGGGAGACGACGACGAGACCGTCCTCGATCCGGGAGAGGAACGCGCCGCGGCGGTGGCTCGGCGAGGAGACGGGGTTGATCGACAGGTCGCCGTTCAGCACCGTCTCGTCGCGCAGCCGGAACCTGCGCGTCGTGTAGCTGAGGTCGATGCGGATGCGCTCCTCGGCGGGGCGCTCGTAGCCGAACTCCTCCAGCCACACCGGGGTGCGCGAGCCGCGGCCGGTCGCGTCGACGACGAGATCGGCGTCGATCGTCCGCTCCTCGGAGCCCTGTTCCTGCGACTGGACGCGGACGCCGGTGACGTTGTCCCGGCCCTCGTCGGTGACGAGGCCGACGATGTCGTGCCGCTCCAGCAGGGTCACGCCGGGCAGCGCCGCGACCCGGTCGCGGACTCGGCTCTCGAGCACCGGGCGTGTGGCGGAGACGCAGATCAGACCGGTCGTGCCCGGGTTCAGTCGGCGCCCGTTGAAGAACCAGCGCAGCTCGCCCAGGTCGCCGGTGGGGATGCCGGCCTCGACGGCCTCCTGGGTGAACCCCGGGAACAGCTCGTCGAGGATCTGCTGCCCTCGGGCGAGGAGCCCGTGGACGTGACGTCCCTGCCCCACGCCCTTGCGGGCCGTGGTCGTCCCGGTGATCGCGTCGCGTTCCACGACGACGACCTCGTCGTAGGCGTCGGCGAGGACGCGCGCGGCCAGGAGACCGGCCATGCTGGCACCGAGCACCACCGCGCGCTCGCCCACCCTGTTGGTCATGGACCTTCCACCTCTCTCGCGGATTGGGGTGCCGTCAGGCGGCGTTGCGCGGGCTGTTCTGGTAGGCGGCGAGGAACCACTGGCCCTCGCGCTTGACGACGATCCAGGAGGCGTTGACCGCGCGCTCGGCGCTCGGCTCGGTCTCGCCGGGGGCGAGGATGCCGCCCTGGGTGATCAGGATGCCGGACTCGCTGTTCGCGAAGCGGAGGTCGACCGGGGTGCCGGTGACGCGGGTGCCCTTGAAGGGGCCCTCGAAGGCCTGCGCCATGAAGCCGCGGATGGCCTCGCGGCCCTTCTGGAAGAAGCCCGGGATGATCATCGAGCCGTCCGGGGTGAAGAGCTCGGCGAAGGCGTCGGCGTCGTGGGCGGCCCAGGCCTCGACGATGCGCTGGGGCAGGGCGGCGATGGCGGCCTTGTCCTCGTCGGTCACGGTGACGGTGTGCTCGAGGGTCTGCGTGGTCATGTCTGCTGCTCCTGGTTTCGGTCGGCCTGGTGGCTCAGATGTAGAAGGTGTTGGGCTCGAGGCCGCACAGGACCCGGCCGTACAGCTCGTTGTTGGTCTGGGGGTTCATCAGCGCGTGCAGGCCGATGGCCTGGATGTCGCGGCTGATCCGCTGGATCGGGACGTCGCGGTAGATCGAGGAGCCGCCCGAGGCGGAGACGAGGATGTCGACGGCCTCCTTGGCGAGGCGGACGACGGCTCCCATGTCGGCGCGGGCACGGGCCCGCTCCTCCAGGGTGAACTCCTCGCCGGCGACGCCCTTGGAGTCGACGAGGTCGGCGAGGCGGTAGGCGTGGAACTCGGCCTGGTCGATCTTGAGGGTGGCCTCGGCGACCTGGTGGTGGGTGATCGGCGCCTCGGCCTGCGTCTCGTACGCGGTGTACGTGAGGGTGCGGCCCGGCAGCCGGTCGAAGAAGACGTCGCGCGCGGCGCGGGCGAGGCCGAGGGCGGTGCCGACCGAGGAGGCGGCGGCGACCGGCAGCAGCGGGACGCGGTAGACGGGGCTCGTGGCGTTCAGCTCGGAGGCGTACTGGCCCTGGAGGATCGCCGGCAGGGGGATGACCCGCTCCTGCGGGACGAAGACGTCCTGGGCGACGGTGCTGACGCTGCCCGTGCCGCGCAGGCCCGAGGTGTCCCAGTCGTCGATGATCTGGAGGTCCGACATCGGCACGAGGGCCATGACGGGCAGGTGCTGGCCGTCGGGCGTCGGCTGGACGGCGATGATCTCCTGCCAGTGGGCGTGCCGGGCGCCGCTGACGAAGCTCCACTTGCCGTTGACGACGATGCCGCCCTCGGCCGGGGCTGCGAACGCCGACGGGCTGAGCGTGCCGCAGATGCGCACGTCGGTGGTGGCGAACACCTCGTCCTGGACGCTGTCGGGGAAGAGGCAGGCCATGAAGGTGGGGATCCAGTAGACGGACGTCGTCCAGGCGGTCGCGCCGTCGGCGCGGCCGAGTTCGGCGGCGACCTCGACGAGCGTGCGGGTGTCCGCCTCGTAGCCGCCGTAGCGCTTGGGCACGCGCAGCTTGAACAGGCCCGCTCCGGCCAGTGCCTCGATCGTCTCGTCCGTCAGCCGCCGGTCCTCCTCCGCCTGCGCGGCGTTCTTCTTCAGCAGCGGCGCGAGCTCGCCGGCGCGCTGCACCAGGTCCGTGCGCGTGGGGATGTCGGCGGTGAGCATCGTGGGGTCCTCCCGGGAGGTGACTGAGGTGTCGGTCGTCGAAGCGGGACAGTTTCCGACCCCGACGCTCACATCGCGAGCGCCTCCGGGACACCTCCCGGATTGCGCAATCGGCCCGTCGACGCGACTTCGGCACGTCCGCGCGGAGGCGGCCCCGGCTGCCGCACGCAGCAAGAAGCCTCGTGGTCCCGGGGCTGCCACGATGAGGCGCATGACCGATCAGCAGCACGCCGCGGCAGGCCAGGAGGGGGCGCCCCGCTCGCGCCCCCTGACGGGTGACGAGTACGTGGAGAGCCTGCGGGACGACCGCGAGGTCTACATCTACGGGGAGCGCGTCAAGGACGTCACCAGGCATCCCGCCTTCCGCAATCCGGTGCGGATGACGGCCCGCCTGTACGACGCGCTGCACGACCCGGCCCACCAGAGCGTCCTCACGACCACGACGGACACCGGCAGCGGCGGCTACACGCACCGCTTCTTCACCACGCCGCACAGCGCCGAGGACCTGGTGGCCGACCAGAAGGCCATCGCCGCCTGGTCCCGGATGAGCTACGGCTGGATGGGGCGCAGCCCCGACTACAAGGCCGCCTTCCTCGGCACGCTCGGCGCCAACGCCGACTTCTACGCGCCGTTCTCCGACAACGCGCGCCGCTGGTACCGCGAGTCGCAGGAGAAGGTCCTGTACTGGAACCACGCGATCGTGCACCCGCCGGTCGACCGGAGCCTTCCCGCGGACGAGGTCTCCGACGTCTTCGTCCACGTGGAGAAGGAGACGGACGCGGGTCTGGTCGTCAGCGGCGCCAAGGTGGTCGCGACCGGCTCGGCGCTGACGCACCACAACTTCATCGCGCACTACGGGCTTCCGGTCAGGAAGAAGGAGTTCGCCCTGGTCGCCACGGTGCCGACGGGCGCGCCGGGCGTGAAGCTGATCTGCCGGCCGTCCTACACCGCGACGTCCGCCGTGATGGGCAGCCCGTTCGACTATCCGCTGTCGTCCCGGCTGGACGAGAACGACACGATCCTGGTGATGGACAAGGTCCTGATCCCGTGGGAGGACGTGTTCGTCTACGGGGACATGGCCAAGATCCAGATGTTCTCGGGCCAGTCCGGGTTCCTGGAGCGCTTCACCTTCCACGGGTGCATCCGCCTCGCGGTGAAGCTGGAGTTCATCGCCGGGGCGCTGGCCAAGGCCCTGGAGATCACCGGCACGCAGGACTTCCGGGGCGTGCAGACGCGGCTCGGCGAGGTCCTCGCCTGGCGGAACCTGTTCTGGGGTCTGTCCGACGCGGCCGCGCGCAATCCGGTGAAGTGGCGCAACGGTGCGGTCCTGCCCAACCCGGAGTACGGGATGGCCTATCGCTGGTTCATGCAGATCGGCTATCCGCGGATCAAGGAGATCATCCAGCAGGACGTCGCGAGCGGCCTGATCTACCTGAACTCCAGCGCGGAGGACTTCAAGAACCCGGCGATCCGTCCGTACCTGGACAAGTACGTGCGGGGGTCGAACGGCATCGAGGCCGTCGAGCGGGTCAAGGTCCTGAAGCTGCTCTGGGACGCGGTGGGGACGGAGTTCGGCGGGCGCCACGAGCTGTACGAGCGCAACTACTCGGGTAACCACGAGGCCGTCCGCGCCGAGCTCCTGTTCGCGCAGACGGCGAGCGGGCAGATCGACGACTACAAGGCGTTCGTCGACCAGTGCCTGTCCGAGTATGACCTGGACGGCTGGACGGTCCCCGACCTCGACTCCTTCAAGGACCTGCGCGACGCCCGCACCGGCCTGCTCGGCGGCTGACGCGCCTGCCGGGCCGTCAGGAACGGCCCGGCAGGCGGTCGGCCGTCAGGCGCGGGCCAGCAGGTCGGCGAGGAACGGGGCGACGACGCCCGGCACCACCTTGCAGTCCAGGACGAGCGTGCCCGGGCAGCCCGCCTCGCGCCACGCGAGGACGGCGTCCAGGTCGCCGGTGCGGCGCACGGTGACCGCGGCCGCGCCGAGGCCGCGGGCCACCGTCGCGAAGTCGGTGTCCGCGAAGGACGTCGTCGCCGGGTCGGCGCCCCGAGGCAGGTACATGTGCTCCTCGAAGCCGTACGCCGCGTCGTCGTAGACGACGACGAGCGCCGGCCGCCCCGAGCGGACCAGCGTGTCCAGTTCGGGGAGGCCCATCAGTGCGCCGCCGTCGCCCGCCGCCGCCACGGTCAGCCGGTCGGGGCGTCCGACGGCGGCGCCGACCGCCCCGGCGAGGCCCAGGCCGATGCTCTGGAAGGCGGCGCCGGTGAACACGAAGGCGGCGGGGTCGGGCACGGGCCAGTACATCGCCGGCCAGGCGATGAAGTGCCCGCCGTCCAGGACGACCGTGCGCTCCGCGGGGAGCATCCCGGCCAGGGTGCGGGTCAGGGTCCGCGGGTCGATGCGGCCGCCGCCGGAGGCGTCCTCGGCGGCGAGGGCCGCCCATCCGGCGCGCGCTCCGGCGACGGCCGGTGCGCGGTTCCCGCGCCAGGACGAGGCGGGCAGCTCCCTCTCCCCCACCGCGTCGAGGAGCCGGACGGCCACGGCGTGGGCGTCGCCGCGCACGGTGAGGTCGGCGCGCCCCGACCGGTCCTCCTCCGCGAGGTCGATCCGGACGACGGTGGCCGCGGGGTCGAGGATCCGGCCGCCGTGCAGGGTGAAGGTGTCCAGGCTCGCCCCGAACACGAGGACCACGTCGGCCTCCCCCATCAGCGCGGCGGCCGGCGGTGCGGCGAATCCGCCGCAGACCCCCAGTGACCAGGGGCTCTCGCGGAACAGGCCGCTCGCCATGACGGTGGTGGCGAACAGCGCCCCGAGGCGGTCGCCGAGCTCGCGGAGGACCTTCCCGGCTCCCGCGTGCCAGGCGCCGAGGCCGGCCAGGAGCAGCGGGCGGCGGGCGCCGGCCAGGGCCGCGAGGACCGGTTCCAGGTCCCGGCCTTCCGGGGCGCTCGGGGTGTACGCCCCGGCCGTCGTCGGGGAACCGCCGTCGGGGGCTGGCCGGTCGATCAGGTCGCCGGGCAGGAACAGGGCGACGGGGCAGTGACCGTCGCGGGCGGTCCGTACCGCGGCGGCGGTGTGCTCGCGGGCCGTCCGGGGGTCGGTGAGCCGGACGATCCGGACGCCGACGGCGGCCATGAGCGCGCTCTGGTCGATGTCGTGCGGCCGCGGGCCGCTCACAGGCGCGTCGCCGCAGAGCAGGACGAGCCCGCTGCGGTTCTTGGCGGCGTCCGCGAGGGCGGTGATGGTGTTGGTGACGCCGGGCCCGTGGGTGGTCGTGCAGAGCGCGACGTCGCCGGTCGCCCGGAAGTAGGCGTCGGCCATGGCCAGTGCGCCGCCTTCGTGGCGGGCCGCAGTGTAGTGCACGCCGGACGCGGTGAGCGCGGCCGTCGCCAGGATGTTCCCACCGCCCACGACCCCGAACGCGTGCCGGATGCCGCTGTCGGCGAGGGTCCGTCCGACGACTTCCGCGAGTGTGGACATGTACATGACTCCCTGGGTGGTGTGAAGCAACTTACCGGTCCCGGACGAGGGCGCCGCCTGAGCGGCGCACGCGTCCGGGCGGATCAGGCGAGTTCGAAGATGACCTCTCCGACGGTCATCTCGATCCGGTTGGTGCGCACGAGCTTCCAGCCGCCCTCCTCGAAGACCGACTCCCAGTCGTCGATGGTGGGCAGGAAGGTGCCCATCAGGTCGTGACCGAGCTCGAAACCGAGGGTGAAGACGGGCAGTTCCGTGTCGGGCAGCGCCGTACGGGTGGCGTCGCCGATCAGCAGTCGCTTGGCCGCGGGGAACACCTCGCGCAGCCGGCGCAGGGTGGCCACGCAGTTCTCGCGGGGCCAGAAGTCGTGTCCCATCATGAAGCAGGTGAGCAGTTCGATGTCGGCGTACTCGGGGCGGGGCTCCAGGCGCAGCACGTCGCCCTGGACGAAGTCGGCCCGGTCGGCGAACCCGGCCTCCGTCGCCTCCTTGCGAGCCACGTCGATGGACGGCTGGGCGATGTCGACACCGACGCCGGTCGTGCCCGGGTGGCGGTCGAGGACCTGCATCAGCCGGGCGCCGCTGCCGCAGCCGAGGTCGGCGACGCGGGTGAAGGGGAAGTCGACCCGGTCCACGGCGGCCCAGAAGGTCGGCGCGTACGTGACCTGGTCGATCTCGCGGCAGGCGTAGGCGATGGCCGCGGGGTCGCGGAGGTGGTCATCCCCGGTGCGGTTCTCAGTGCGCAGCACGGAGGGAATCTGGCGGAACAGCTCGGCGCTGCCGCGGGTCAGCCAGTGGAAGAACGACTTGTTGCGGTACATGTCGTCGAAGCCGTCGAGGGTGTGGACCACCGCGCCGTCGCGCGCCACGAGGCCGACCGCCGACAGGGCGCGGAACAGGCCGGTGGTCGACTGCGGGTCCAGGCCGTTGCGCCCGGCGAACTCCGCGGTGTCCAGCGTCCTCGCCCGGTGCAGCTCGTCGAGCGCGCCGATCTCCCAGGCGGCGGCGATCGCCCAGGCCGCTACGGCGGAGTTGTAGATGGAGGCAATGCCGCGTGCGTTGCCCTGTGCGATGTCAACCGTCACTGCTCTCAGCACCTCGTCCTCGGGCCGGTTCACGGGTGGTCACCCTTCGTCCCTCATGCTTCAAGCAGGCGCGGTGCCGAGCATCTCTGACGTTGCTCAGCCCCGCGCGACGCCCGTCCGGTGCGCCCCACACGGGGAACGACCGGCCCCGTCGGGTCAGCCCTCCAGCCGCCGCTCCAGATCGCGCTCCACCTCGGTCAGGGGAAGCCCGCTCAGCCGCTCGGGGTGGCCGGGGGGCGGACCGTCGGGCGCGGGCTCGTCGACGAGCGGGACCGTCAGCGTCGTCATCCCGAGCCAGACCCACCCGAAGTCGGACACGGTCCAGTAGGCGGAACGGAACAGCGTCCTGGCCACCCGGAGGGCGGAGGCGGGCCATCGGTTCCCGGCGTCGTAGGGGGAGAGGGGTGAGGGAGAGGTCATCACGCGACCGTCACACCCGCCCGCCGGTGCGCGCATCTCGCGTCGTGCGCTGGTCACCGGCCTGCCGCAGCGCCGCCTCGCCCCGCCGCCCCTCCTCCAGAGTGAGGGCGAGCTCCAGCGGCGCCGAGTCGTCGCCCTCGCGCAGGATGGCGGCCGCCCCGGCGAGCTGGTCGGCGACCCGTTCCAGCACGTCGGCCACCGGGCCCGCGTTGTGCGCCAGGAGGTCGCTCCAGAGCCACGGGTCGCCGCCCGCGGTGCGGACCGCGTCGCGCAGCTCCTCGTCGGCGAGACCCAGGAACGCCGAGGAGCTGTCGGCGAACCGGGTGGACAGGGCCGCGGCGACCAGGTGCGGTGCGTGGGACAGCTCGGCGACGATCCGGTCGTGCACGTGGGGAGCGAGGTCCAGCCGGTCCGCCCCGCACAGCGCGATCAGCGCGGCCGCCGTCTCCAGGGCCCAGCCGGGCGTGGTGTCGTACGGGCAGAGGATCCAGGGCCGCCCGGTGAAGCGGCCGGCGTCGACGGCGTCCCGGCCGGGCCCGTCGGACCCGGCCAGCGGGTGGCCGGGCACGTAGCCCTTGAGGTCGCAGCCGCGCAGCTCGGCCTCGGCGGACACGATCTCCTTGGTACCGGCCGTGTCGGTGTAGACGTGTCCCAGGCCCCTGCTCTGGGCGCTGTAGAGGGTGTCGACGACCTCGGACGGCGGGGTGGCGACGACGACGAGGTCGGCGGGCGGGCGCCGCTCCGTCCAGGCGGCTCCGGCGCCGAGGGCCACGGCCTCGGCGGTCGCCCGCGGGTCCTCGTCGATGAGGGCGACGTCGACGCCGGCGGCGGTGAGGGCGAGGGCGACGGAGGTGCCGGTGGTGCCGCAGCCGATGACGACGGCTGTGCGCAGGGGGGTGGTGGTCATGGGGGGCTCCTGGCGGGGGCTGCGGTCCGGTCGGGCGGGGTTGGTGGGCTCCGGGCCCGCGTGAGCGGGCCGGGTGACGCGGTCGGGGTGCGGCGCTCGGCCGCCGGGCGGGCGGTCACGGCCGGTCAGTGCTCGCAGTGGGCGTGGGCGAACTGGCCCGGCGTGCGGCCCTCGCCGGCGGGACCGCGGTAGGCCTGGGCGATGTCGAGCCAGCGCTCGGCCTCGTCACCGGTGGCGACGACGGCGAGGTCGTCGCGGTGGCGGCGACGGGTGACCAGGAGGCAGAGGTCCTCGGCGGGTCCCGTGATCCGGTTCGCGGCGTCCTCGGGGCCGTACGCCCAGATCTCGCCGTTCGGGGCGGTCACCTCGAAGCGGAAGGGCTCGGCCGGGGGGGTCAGGTCGTGGGAGAGGTAACCGAAGTCCCGGGTGAGGAAGGTGAAGAAGACGAGGTGGCGCAGGCGCTCGGTGGGCTCGCGACGCACGCCCAGCGCGTCGGCGATGTCCTGGCCGTGGCCGAAGATCTCCATGATTCCGGCGGAGGCGAGGACGGTCGGCGGCAGCGGGTTGACGAGCCAGGGCACGACCTGCCCCTCGGGGACGGCGGCGAGCGCGTCGACGGACCTGCGGCCCAGGGCGCGGAAGCGGCCCAGGAGTTCGGCCGGCGGGAACGGGTTGAACTGCTTCAGGGCGGCGTTGACGGCACCGTCGAAGTCACCGGCGGCGCCGGCGGCGAGCTGGGCGAAGCCCTCGGCGTCGGAGGCCGCGGTGCCGGCCAGGTGGAAGATGAAGGTGAGGTGGGCGATCTGGTCGGCGACGCTCCAGCCGGGGGCGGGGGTCGCGGTGTGCCAGGCCTGCTCGTCGAGGCCCTCGACGAGGCGGGCGGTCTCCTCGATCTCGGTGGCGAGGTCCTTCAGCACGTCGTTCAGCGTGGTCATGATCGTTGTCTCCTCGAAGGCGAAGCGGTGGGTGGGGGTGGGGGGGAGGGCCGTCGGTCAACCGGCGGCTGATGTCAGGGGCCGGGCGGGCTCGGTGAAGCGGGCTCCGATGCGGACGGCCGCGGTGAGCGCCGCCCAGGAGGCGAGCTCCACGAGTTCCCGGTCTTCGGGGTGGAGGGCGCGGAACTCGTCGAGGTCCGCGTCGGTGATCTGGTGGGGATTGAGGGCCACGAGGAGCGCGAGGCGGGCCGCGGGCACATGTCTTGCGTCGAGGCCTTCGGTCGCCTCCCCGAGCCAGGTCCGGGTGGGGCCGGGGGTGGGGCCGTCGTGGACGGCGAGTTCGGTGTGCAGGAGGTCGCGTACGGGCTCGGGGATCCAGCGCTCGGCCGCCGCGTCGACGGAGGCGACCGCCCGGGCGAGGGCGCCGGCGACGGCCGGGTTGGGCCTCGCCCAGTCGAGTCCGGCCGGCAGCGGGGCCGCGGGCAGCAGACCGAGCGCCGTCCCGGGGGTGACGGTCGTGCCGGCGTCGGGGCGCATGGCCCGGGCGACCATCCGCATCACCGGTCCGCGGCCCCTGGCCGGAGCCGCGTCGGGGACGGGCGAGTCCGGCAGGAAGAGCCGGACCATCCGGTTGAGGTAGTGGAAGGTGACGGCGGTGCCGAGGATCTCGGGGGCGTCGTCGGCGTCGAAGGGACGCGGGTCGTCCTCCCGGACCGGGCCCAGGGCGTTGCGGCCGGCCCAGTCGGCGAGCGGCCCGTGGGCGTCCGCGCAGGTGAGGGTCGCGAGCTTGGCCTCGTGGACCTCGACGCAATACGGGCAGTCGTTGGCCCGCGAGACCGCAGTGGCTACCGCCTCCTTGGCGGCCCGGCTCACCCGGCCCTGCGCGAGGAGCGTCTCGCGCAGCAGGAGCCAGGAGGCAGCCAGCGCCTCGGGGGCCGGCGAGTGGAGTGCCAGGGGCGGGGCGACGACGCCGAACTCGCGCCGGGCCTGGGCGTAGACCTCGGCCACCGGGCCGCGGGCCTCCGTGAGCGGGACGGCCGCGATGTGCCGGATCTGCCGGAGGGAGTCCCTCAGCATGATTCTTACGAGCGGTCGCACCGCCGCCTCCTGGTTCGGCTTCGAGTCGCGTGAAGCAACTCACTGGTCATGGGAAGGTTTCTTGATGCAACTCACTGGTCGGCGAAAAGCCGGTCAGGGGTGTCACACGGTGGCGAGGCTCTTCTGCCTCAGGAGGGGCAGCACGCCCTTGCGTCCGTCCTTGTAGCCCGTGGGGGCCGGGGCGCCGTAGGTGACCGCGACTCCCCTGGCCTGGGCGGCGGCCACGATGTGCGGCACGGCCCGCTCGGCGAGCGCGGCGATGGTCATCGCCGGGTTGACGGTCAGGGCACCGGGGACGGCGGAGCCGTCAGTGACGAAGATGCCGGAGTGGCCACGCAGTTCGTTGGTGTCGTCGAGCGCCGAGGTCTCCGGGTCGTCACCCATGCGGCAGGAGGCCAGCGGGTGGACGGTATAGGCGCCGACCAGGTCGTTGGTCCACGGCATCACCTTGGCGAGGCCGTCCTTCTCCAGGATCTCCTTCACGTCGGCGTCGGCCTGGTTCCAGCCGTGCCACGTGTTCTTCGTCGGCTTGTACGACAGGTTGCCGCGGCCGAGCATCTGCTGCGAGATGCGGTGGGAGTTGCCGGTGGCCGGCGGCGGGCCGAAGACGCCCTCGTTGTCGTCCTCCGTCATGCAGAAGATGGTCAGCCAGGACTTCCAGTTCTTGAGGATCTCCTTCTTCTCCTTGCCGAACCAGGTCGGCCCGGAAGCGTCCGGCACCTGGGCGAGGATGGTGCCGAGGCCGGGCGGGAAGTAGAGCTGCTCCAGGGAGTAGCGGGAGTACTCCGGCAGGGAGGCGTCGAGCTTGTCCCAGCTCGCCACGGTCGGGCCCTTGCCGATGGCGTTGGCGCCGTAGGGCAGCCGGCCCTCGCCGCGGCTGAGGCCGAGGATCTCGGCGGCCTTGTCCTCGTTGATGACGGCCGTGTTGAGGCGCTCGCCGTTGCCGGAGAAGTAGCGGCCGACGGCGTGCGGCATGGTGCCGAGGTGGGCCTCGCTGCGCTGGAGGATGACGGGGGTCGCGCCGGCGCCCGCCGCCATCACGACGATCTTGGCCTCGATGACGCCGGACCCGTGCTGCAGACGGTAGTCCTCGTCGTCGACGATGTTGTAGTGGACGCGATAGTCGCCCTCGGGGGTCCGCGACACGTACTGCACCTCATGCAGCGGGCGGATCTCCGCGCCGTGGGCGAGCGCGCCGGGCAGGTAGTTGACGGTGAGCGACTGCTTCGCCTCGAAGCGGCAGCCGGCCATCATGAAGTTGCAGTTGACGCACTTGGAGTTGTCGATGGCGGCGGCGAGCGGGTTCGCGGTGCGCCCGGCGTGATCACAGGCGGCGGCCCAGAGCCCACCGGCGTAGGAGGCGTCGTCCCAGTCCTGCCTGCTGACCGAGAGGGCTTCCTCGACGCGCTCGTACCAGGGGTCGAGGCTCTCGCGGCTGATGGACTCCGGCCACATCCTGCGGCCGATGCTGCCGTTGCGCTCGAAGACGAACTTGGGGGCCCGGGGCATGGCCGCGAAGTACACGACGCTGCCGCCGCCGACGCAGTTGCCGCCCAGCACGCTCATGCCGTCGCCCACGACGAAGTCGAAGATCCGCGTGTAGGAGGAGCCGAGCTTGTAGTCGTGCTCGAACTCGTCGCTCTTCAGCCAGGGACCCCGCTCCAGGACGGTGACCTTCGCACCGCCGGCGGCCAGGTGGTAGGCGGTGATGGCTCCGCCGAAGCCGCTCCCGATGACCAGGACGTCGGTCTTCTCGATCGTGTCGCTCATGCTGGGCTCCCGGAGAGAGTGGTGTCGGGGTGGTGGGCGGCGAGCTGCCTGCCGTAGCCGAAGTCCTGGAACCGCCAGAGTCCGTCGGCGTCCGGCTGGGTGATACCCATGGCTTCCAGGCCCGGGTGGCCGGCCGCGAGGGCCTCGGCGGTGTGCAGGTGGGCGGCGGAGTCGTACGCCATGTTGCAGAAGAGGGAGAGCAGGACCCAGAAGTCCTTCTCCTCGTGGCCAGGGGTGGTGAGCTCCACGATGAGGGCGACGCGGTCGTCGTAGTCGAGGGCGACGAAGGGCGGCACGTCGGTGTCGAGCGCGAGGCCGGTCTTCGCGGCGTAGGCCGTGGCGTGGCCGTTGACCAGCTTCGCCAGGTCCTCCAGGCCGTCGTGGATGCCGGTGGCGTCCCAGCGCAGGAGGTCCAGGGCGCCGGCGGTGACCGAGCCGCCGCCGGTGCTGACGCCGGCGATCGCCCGGTCTCCGGGCCAGCGCTTCTCGCCCGGGACGATGGTGTCCGCGTAGGCCTCGAGGGTGATGGTCGCCTCTTCCCCGATGTCGACCCTCCGCTCGGGGATTCTCCGTACTGTCTGCAACTCGTCCTCCCGGTCGGGTGGGGGTTTCTGTTGGCGTGAGAAGAAAGCTAGAAGTGTTGAGTCTTTTCAAACAACCAACCCCGGGACCGTTCACCCGAACGCGAGTCCCTTCATGCAACTAACCGGAGTCGCCTCATCTCCCCGCGAGGGCCTCAGAAAAAAACAGGTCGTTCACTATGCTCGTCCCGGATGAACGAAGTCCGTGGTGGGGCGGCCTCTTTCCACGGGATTCTCAGGGGGCAAGCAGGAAAGGCCTCGATCTCGCCAGGGGGAAGGGGAGAGGTGGAAAGCAACGACAGATCTCTGACGCTGCCGGCCAACTTCACCCACCAGGTACGGATCGAGGCACTTCTGCCCGCCGACTCACCTCGCCTGAACGGCGTGGACGAGGAGCACGTGCGGCGTCTCGCCGACATCTACGGCTCTCTGCCCCCGGTCCTCGTCCACCGCACGACCATGCGCGTGATCGACGGAATGCACCGCGTCGCGGCCGCCGTCTCGATGGGCCTGCCCTCCGTGGAGGTCCAGTACTTCGACGGCGCGGACGAAGAAGCGTTTCTCCGGTCAGTGACGGCCAACATCGCCCACGGTCTTCCGTTGTCGGTCACGGACCGCAAGGCGGCCGCCGAACGCGTCCTGCGTTCCCGTCCCGAACTCTCGGACCGGTCGGTCGCCACCTACACCGGCCTCGACGCGAAGACGGTCGCCTCGATCCGTCCGCGTTCGACCGCGGATTCTCCGCACGCGAACATCCGGATGGGAGCCGACGGCCGGGTGCACCCGCTCGACCGCACGGCTGAGCGGCTCCGCGCCGCGGAACTCATGACCAAGCGCCCCGACCTGCCTCTGCGCGCGATCGTGCAGGAGACCGGTCTGTCCCTCGGGACCGCCCACGACGTGCGTCAGCGACTCCGTCGTGGTGAGGCGCCGGTGCCCCAGGGCCGCCGGCCCTCCACCGGACTGCGCCCTCCGGCCCCGGAGGCCGCCCCTGACGTGGCCATCCCGCTGCCGGCCCTTCGCGCCCCGGCCGCACCCTCCGGCTCGAACCGCTCGCGCGGCTCGCTGGAGACCCTGCGCCGACTCGCCGGGGACCCGTCGCTGAGGCACTCGGACTCGGGCCGCCAGTTCCTGCGCTGGCTCCACACCCACTACGTGGTCGACGAGGCCTGGCGCCGGCAGGCCGACGCGGTGCCCGCGCACTGCACGGACACCGTCGCCGAACTGGCCCTCCAGTGCTCCCAGGCCTGGAAGAGGTTCGCCGAGGACCTCGGCCGGCGACGGCTGACCGACACGACCAACGCTCCGTTCCCGCAGACGGCCTCCGCATCTCGGCCGGCAGCATGATCCAACGACAGGGAGAAACGGTGACCACCACCCCCATCGAAGCCGCCGTCCTTCGAGTGATCGACGAAATGCATGCGAATCTCGGCCAGGAACTGACCATCGACGACATGGCGCGCACCGCCATGTTCAGCAAGTTCCACTTCACCCGGGTGTTCCGGGACGTGATGGGGACCTCACCCGGACGCTTTCTCTCCGCACTTCGCCTTCAGGAGGCCAAGCGTCTTCTGATCGAAACCGATTTCAGCGTGGCGGACATCAGCAGCCAGGTTGGATACAGCAGCGTCGGAACCTTCAGTTCCCGCTTCAAATCGTGCGTCGGCGTCTCACCCAGCATGTTCCGCGAGCTGGACGGATTCACCCCGCACATCAGCCCGGCCCAGAGCCCGGGCGTTCCTGTCGAGAATACGCGTGGAATCCTGCGCGGCCGGGTGCACCTGCCCGAGAACCGCATGCCCGGCCACTGCTTCGTGGGCCTCTTCCCCACGCCCGTCCCGCAGGGGCAGCCGGTGCGCTGCGCCGTCCTGGACGGCCCGGGCTCCTTCGAGTTCCGTGACGTCCCGGCCGGCACCTGGCATGTGCTCGTGCACTCCGTCCCCTACGGACACGAACACGTGCCCTCCGGCACAGGCGCCGAGGACATCGTGTCGGTCGGCTCCTACGGACCGGTGACCGCGCACGAGGACACGCTGCTGATGCCGGCCGAGATCACGCTGCGTCCGCTGAACGCCCTGGACCCGCCGATCCTGATGGCCCTGCTCGATCTGCGGGCCGATGCCCTGGACCGCCTCGCCGGCTGATCCGCCGCCTCACGAAGAGGGCCGGCCACGACATCCGCCGTGGCCGGCCCTCTTCGTGTCCCTGTCCGCTCAGTCCACGGACCTGATCGTCATCGGCAGTCCTCCCCGCATCCGCAGCGACATCATCGGCTCGGCGATCGCCTGGTGCCCTGGCACCAGGGTCAGGTCGAGATCGCGGGTGACGAGCGCGGTGACGAAGACCGCCTCCATCATCCCGAGGTTGCTGCCGACGCAGAACCGCGGTCCAGCGCCGAAGGGGATGTACGCGTACCGGGGCCGGTTCGCGACCCGCGACGGTTCGAAGCGACCCGGGTCGAACCGCTCCGGGTCGTCCCAGAGCTGGGGATGGCGGTGCAGGGTGTACGGGCACACCAGCACGTCGGCCTTGGCCGGCACGGTGAACCCACCGACCTCGTCCGGTCCCTGGGCGATCCGGGGCAGGATCCACACGGGTGGATACAGGCGCATGGCCTCCTGGACGACCTGGGTCGTGTACGTGAGCTTGTGCAGGTCGTCGGCCTCCGGGAGGCGGCCCCCGGCCAGCACGACGCGGCTCTCCTCGCGGACCAGGTCACGGACGTGCGGGTGCCGGGCGAGCAGCAGCAGGGTCCAGCCGAGCGTACTCGCCGTGGTCTCGTGCCCGGCCAGCAGCAGCGTGACGAGCTCCTCCTGGAGAAGGCGGCGCCCGAGTGCCGGATCCTCGCGCTCGCGGGAGGCGAGGATCATCCGGGCGAACGCGTCGTCGGCTCCGTCCCCGTCGCGCATGCGCTCGCTGCGGTCAGCCACCAGCGCGTCGACGATCCGGGTCAGCTCCCGGCGTGCCGCACGGAACCGCCGCTGGGTGCCGAAGGGCACCCAGGTCGGCACCAGGCCCTGCGAGACCATGTCGAACATGGCCTGGTCCTGGACGGCCTCGAAGGCGTGCTCGATGCCGCCGTGTCCCTCCAGGGACGTGTCCATGAGGGTTCGGCCCAGTACACCGAGGGTGAGTCCGGTGACCTGCTGCAGGACGTCGACGGGCGTGTCCCCGACGCGCCGGCGCAGCAGGTCCACCAGCCGGCCGGACTCCTCCGCGACGGCCCCCGCCTGGGCGGCGATCCGGCCCGGCTTGAACGCCGGCTGCACGTTGCGGCGCTGGTCTCGCCACAGGTCGCCCTCGCTGGTCAGCAGTCCGTCGCCGAGGACCTTGCGGGACTCCACCAGGCCGATGCCCTTGTGGTAGTTGGCGGCGTTGTCGGCCAGCACGTGCTTGGCGTAGTCGGGCCGGTTGAAGATGTACAGCTTCTTCGGGCCCATGGAGACGCGTACGGCGTCGGAGAGGTCGGCGGCGTCCCGCATCATGCCGAGCCGGTCGACCGCCAGCTTGCGTAGTAGACCGGGCAGGGCCCAGACGGGTGGACCGGGCGGGTGGACGCTCATGGTCGGTCTCCTCTCGGCTCAGGAGCCAGCCAGCGGAAGCGGCCACCGTGGAACACCAGCGGCTCGCGGTCCGGCAGGGCCTCCAGGGCGAGCACACGACCGACGTGGATCGTGTGGTCGCCGACGTCGTAGGCATGCCACCGGGCGCACTCGAAGTGGGCCACCGCCCCTGCGATCAGGGGCGCCGCGGCGGCGGCGCCGGGCAGCCAGTCGACGGCGTCGAACTGGGCGGCGCCCGGCGGCCGCGAGCGGTCGGCGAAGTGCCGGGCCACGTCCTCCTGGCCGGCGCCGAGAACCGACACCGCGAAGGTGCCGGCCTCGGAGAGGACGCGGTTCATGACCGCGTCCTTGCCGACGCACAGGAGTACGAGAGCCGGGTCCAGGGAGACCGAGGTGAAGGAGTTGGCGGTCATGCCCCGCGGCGATGGTCCGCCGACGGTCACGACCGTCACGCCGGTGGTGAAGGACCCGAAGGCCCGCCGCAACGCCGCGGGGTCGCCGGTGACGGCTTCCCGCGGCGGCGCGGCGGCCAGGGTGCTCATGCCGTCCGCCCGGCCAGCGCCGGCCCGTGGGTGGCGTACGGCTCAAGAGCGCGTGCCAGGCCCTCGGGGATGCGGGAGGGAACGGTGTTGGTGTTCGGGCCGCGCATGCACGCGATCCGCTGGCGGCCCCGGGCGATCAACACCTCGACCCCGCCCGTCACCTTCACGTAGTCGAAGGTGAACTCCAGCTGCGTCTGCCCCAGCTCGGACAGGCGCATCCGGATGGACAGCTCGTCGAACGCGGTGATCTCCGAGAAGAACTCGCAGTCCACCTTCAGTGTGAACAGCTTGAGGTCGGCCTGCACCTCCGCCAGCACGTCCGGCGCCTTCTGCTGGAGGAACAGCTCCCGGCACCGGCCCTGCCAGCGCAGATAGTTCACGTAGTAGACGTTGCCGACGAGGTTGGTCTCCTCGAAGCCGACCGTGTGCCGGTACTCGAAATAGTCGTCCGCCATGGCCTAGGACTGCCCTTCGACGAGAGGCGTTTCATGGGTGAGGAAAGCGAAGACGGCGGGCTCCAGGGCGTCGCGCAGTGCGGTGACGAAGGTCGCGATCCGCAGGTCGCCGGCGGCGAACACCACCCACGCGTCCTTGCGGCGCGGCAGCACCGTCAGCGGTGCGCCGGCCATGATGCCGGCCTTCCGGAGGCACTCCACGGCACCCCACACCCGGGTGGCGGCGGTGTCCGGCGCCTCCCCCGTCTCCGTGGCGACCAGTTCCGCGACGGGCGCGTGGTCCCCCAGCAGCCCGCGCCACTCATGGGCCGAGCGCATGCTGACCGCCTCGATGTCGCAGGCCACCTCGGTGTCGGAGACGGCGCTGAGGGTGACCCCCAGGCCGTGCGCCGCCGACATCGACATGTGCCGGCCGGGTTCCAACTCGGGTCGTCCGTCCGGGCGGTGCCGGACCGCGACCGGACTGCCGAGAGCCCGGGCGGCCGCGTCGGCCGTGAAGCCGCGCCGCTGGGCGACCGAGCCCGCCGGTGCGTCGCCGTGCGGTTCGACGGCGACCGCGATGCGGCTGCGGACGACCTCCTCCAGCGAGCGCTCCAGGTACGGACCGAGCAGCGGGGCGACCCAGGGGCCGGACCCGTCGGTCTTCCGCACGGCGTGCAGTGTCAGACCGTCCCAACGCTCGACGACGGTGCCGTGCTCGTCGCGGACCGCGATGTCGTACACGTACGTGTCGCCGTCGCGGCTGCGCTCGACCGCGGTGTACCGCAGCCGCTCGGGGACGTCGTCGCCGGATCCGAGGGTGTGTATCCGCTCCACGCCCGAGGGCAGGAGCGTGGCGTCCGGAACGCACACCTGGTTGCCGTGCATGAGCGCGTCGCGCATGCCCGGGTCGGCGAGCAGCAGTTCACAGGGCAGGAAGCCGGCGAACCAGCCCTCCGGCTGTCGCTGGACGGCGACCTCGGCGTCCACGTGCCGGGCCGCGGCCCGGTGGAAGCGGCGCAGCCGCTGGAAGCGGGCACCCTGGAACAGGACGCTGCCGTACAAGTCGGTGGCCGGGTCCAGCGGGACGACAGGGGTGTCGTCCGGTACCTGGAGGGGCGGGCCGGCCGGTGCCGGAACGTCGGAGAAGAAGAGCCGCGCCCGGAAGTGCTCGGCGACGAATCCGGTGTCCTCGGCGTGGATGGCCACGTCGACGGTGTCGGTGGCGGTGACGGTCGCCGCGATTCGGATCGTCGTGCTGCCGTTCGGCGGCACGACGATGGGCCGCAGGAACTTCGCGCCCTCGATGACCGGGGCGGTCCCGGTACGGCCGGTGACCGCGGCGGCGACCTGGGTCATCGCCTCCATGCCGATGACGGCGGGGAGCAGCAGGTTGCCGTCGAGCAGGTGGTCGGCCAGGTACGGGTCGGTGCCGGCGTTCAGCTCGACCTCGGTGACGAGTTCGACATCGTGGTAGCGCACCAGCGGGTTGCCGGTGAAGCGGAGCAGCGGCAGCGCGGGCAGGTCGCGGCGGACGGTGTCGATGCCCTCGGTGCGGCCACTGATGACCGTGACCACAGGGGCGTCCGGGTCCTCGATGAGGCGCAGCAGGATCTCCACGCCCTGGTCCGGGGAGACCGGGGTGATTCCCTCGCGGGAGAGCGACTCGACGACCGAGAGCTTCTCGCCCATGCCGACCCCGGACCACACCGACCACTCCATGCAGCGGGCGCGCACGGCCGGATGGGTGCGGGCGACGTCCTCGGTGAGGTCCGCCAGCCACTCGTTGGCGGTGGCGTAGTGGGCCTCGCCTCGCAGTCCCGCGCGGCCGATGATGCTGCCGAAGGTGACGAGCAGCTTGAGGTCGCCGGCGCCCACGGCGTCGAGGACCGTGCGCAGCCCCTCGACCTTGGGGTCGAAGGTCCGCTCGAAGTCCTCGGGAGTCAGCGCCGTCAGCGGGCCGGGCTCGTTGCGTCCGGCGCCGTGCAGGAGGCCGGTGATCGGGCCGAGTGCCTCGCGCAGTTCCGTGACGGCCTCCGCGACCTGCTCGGGGACGGTGACGTCGGCGCGCGCGTAGTGCACGCGTACGCCGCTGTCGCGCATGCGATCGAGGTTGTCGGTGAGTTCGCGGTCCCGGGCCGGGTCCGAGCGGCCGAGCACGGCCAGCTTCGCCCCGGTCTTTTGGGCGACGGCCAGGGCGCACTCCGCGGAGATTCCCTTGCCGCCGCCCGTGACCAAGAGGACGTCGGAGGAGTCCAGGGGGACGTCGGTCCGCTCGGGCGCCACGGGCAGGGCCCGCAGCGTCGGTACACGGCGCACCCCTGCCTCGTCGTAGTGGACCTCGGCGAAGCGGGTGGTCGCTGCGACCTCGGCCACGACACGCTCCACCACGTCCTCGGACGACGGGGTGTGGACGACGGTGGTGCGCAGGTGCGGGGCCTCCAGATGGAGGGTCTTGGCCAGACCTGCCGCGCCGCGGCCGTCCTGGACGAGAACGAAGCGCCGCGTACGGTCGCCGGCGAGGGCGTTCTTGGCGGCGGCCAGCACCAGCTCCACCTCCTGCCGCGGGCAGCCCTTGGCCAGGACGGCCAGGACGCCCCCGCCGAGACCGGCTGTCGCCAGCTCCCCGCGGAGGGCCTCGGCGTACGGGTGGTTATCGGAGCCGAACAGCTCCCAGGCCCCGTCGGCGCCGTCGGGCACCGCGTACGGCCGGGCGACCTCGTCGAGGTCCACGGCGAACGGCCGGGCCCAGGGGGCCGCGCCCGCGACGACGGGGGCGGCGGCCTCCTCGACGCCTCCGGTGCTGACGAGGGTGTCCAGAGCCTCGGCCAGTTCGGCGAGGTTGGCGGTGGCGAAGTTGGTCGGCACCTGTGCCGCGGCGATCCCGAGGCGGGAGGCAGCCTGGTTGACGATCTGTCCGACGGTGATCGAGCTCATGTGCAGGTCGTCGAGGAGCCGGCTGTCCGGGTCGACGAGCTCGGCGGGCAGCTCGGCGCGCTCGGCGACGAGGGTGCGCAGCACGTCGAGCGCGGCGGGGGCGTCGTCGCCGGAGCCCGGGGCGGCCGGGGCCTCCTCGGGCTGCCGCGTCCGCTCCGCGCGCGGAGCGGCGGAGACGGGAGCGGCGGCCGCCGGTGCGGGGGCGGCGGCGCGGACGGGCCGGGGCCGCTTGTCGGCCGGGGCCACGTCGCGCGGCGCCTGCTCGCAGGGGCTGGCGAAGAAGGAGAACTCCTGGCCGACCTCCAGGGGCCGGATGAGCCGGTCCTGGAAGAGCCGTTCGAGGGCGACCGGGGCTCCCGCGACGAACGCGGCCCCGGCGACCTGCAGGAGACTGCGCAGCGACTCGTCGTCGGTGTTGAGCGCGACGACGGGGACGCTGGTGCTGGCCCGCGCGAGGCCGCTGAGCACCCGGCCGGGACCGACCTCGACGAACAGGTCGACGTGGCGGGCCGCCTCGCTCACCGCCTGGGTGAAGCGGACGGGGCCGGTGATCTGGTCGCGCAGCAGGGCCGCCAGGTCCGCGCCGGGGGTGAGTTCCTCACCGGTGACGGTGGAGAAGACCCGGCCGGCGGCGGAGCCGAGGCGGGCACTGCCGAGCCAGGCGCCGAAGGAGGCGGCGGAGGCGGCGACCAGCGGCGAGTGGAAGGCGTGCGACACCTTCAGCGGGATGCAGGCGACCTCGGACCTCTCGGCCCGGCGCCGCACCTCCTCGATGTCCTCGACGGGTCCGGCGACGACGGTCTGCTCGGGGCCGTTGTATCCGGCGATGACGACGCCGAGGCCCGAGACGAGTTCCTCGGCCCGCTCGGCCTTGACGCCGAGCGAGGCCATGGTGCCGGAGGAGCTGTGCTCGGCCATGGCACGGCCCCGCACGCGCGCGGCCTCCAGGAGGGTCTCCTCGTCGAGGGCGCCCGCCCAGTGCAGGGCGGACAGTTCGCCGAGGCTGTGTCCGACGGCGACGGACGCCTCCAGGCGCAGCGAGTCGAGGACTCGCAGACCGGCGGCGGAGCCGGTGGCGATGCGCGGCTGTGCCACGTCGGTGGCGACCATGTCGCCGGTGGCGGGCAGCGCGGCCCGGTCGAAGAGTTCGGCGACCTCGGGGAAGCGGCGGCGCAGCGCCCCTCCCCCGGTGCCCTGGCCGGAGCCCTGGCCGGGGAAGAGGAAGCCGACGCGGGCGCGGCCGGCGGCGCGGCCGAGGAAGCTGCGGCCGTCAGCGGCGGTGTAGGTGCCCTCGCCGGCCTCCAGGAGGTCGGCGAGGTGCGTCAGGCGGCGCTCCGCGTCCTCCGGGGAGGTGACGACGACGGCCGCGCGGTGCGCCAGTCCGCGCAGTTCGCGCTGGAGGGTGGCGGCGAGGTCGGCGACCTGCCCGTAGGAGACGGTCGCGACGAACGCGGCGACCTCCGCGAGTCGGGCGCGCAGCGCCTTCGGGGAGTCGGCGTCGACGACGAGCAGTTCGGCGTCCTGGAGCGAGTGGGCCAGGGTGGCGGAGCGGCGGCTGGGGGCCGCGCGCCGCCGGGAGGCCGGCTCGTCGAGGACGACGTGGGTGTTGATGCCGCCGAAGCCCATGGCGGTGACGCCGGCCCGGCGGGGTGTTCCCTCGGGCCAGGCCTCGGCCTTGCGCAGGGCCTTGAGGTTGGCGTGCTCGTCGGCGAGCAGCTCGTGCGGGTCGGTGGTGCCGATGGCCGGCGGAAGGGTCTGGTTGTCGACGGCCAGGGCCGCCTTGATCAGACCGGCGACGCCGGCGGCGGCCTTGGTGTGCCCGATCATGCCCTTGATGGACGTGATGGCGGCGACGGGGGCGTCGGGGTCGGCCTCCTTGCGGGCGCCCATGAGGGCGCTGAGCTCGGTGGCGTCGCCGACGGCGGTGCCGGTGCCGTGGCCCTCGAAGAGCCCGACGGTCTCGATGCCGAAGCCGGCCCGCTCGTACGCCCGCCTGAGGGCGAGCTGGTAGCCGCTCACCTCAGGGCGGGTGATGCCGCCCTGGCCGTCGGAGGACACGCCCCAGCCGGCGACGGTCGCGTAGATGCGGTGGCCCGCCGCGAGGGCGTCCTCCTCGCGCATCATGACGATCATGCCGCAGCCCTCGCCCGGCCAGAAGCCGTTGGAGCCGCGGTCGTAGAGCTTCATCTCCCCCTTGGCGAGGGCGCCGGTCTTGGCGAAGCCGATGATCTCGAACGGATCGATCGACAGGTCGACCCCGCCCGCGACGGCGACGTCGATGTCGCCGTTGATCAGGGCGGTGCCGGCGGTGGTGACCGACAGCAGCGAGGAGGAGCAGGCGCCGTCGACGGTGTAGCCGCCGCCGTTGAGGTCGAAGTGGTTGCAGATCCGGCCGGCGATGGTGTTGGCGAGGCCGCCGGCGAGGGTGTCCTCGTCGATCGCCGGGAACGGCTCCTTGTAGGAGGTCTCGACGTCGGCCAGGAACTCGGCGATCCGGTCTTCGTCCCAGCCGTCCTCGGTCTTGAGGGCGGAGGCCATCACGCGTCGTACGTAGGGCCAGCGCAGGCGCATCACGTTGGCGCGGGCGAACTCGCCGGTGAGGGTGTTGCCGACGACGACGCCGGTGCGCTCGCGGGGCAGGCCCTCGCCGCCGGGGAATCCGGCGTCGGCGAGCGCGCGGCCCGCGGTGTCCAGGGCGAGCCAGTGCGTGAGGTCGGTCGAGCGGAACGTGCTGCCCGCGATCTTGTGGGCGATACGGTCGAACTCGTAGCCCTCGATGACGGCGGCGTTGCGGGCGTAGAAGGTGTCGGGGGTGGCCGGGTCGGCGTCCCAGTAGTCGTCCAGGTTCATCCGGACGTCGGGCAGGCGGCGGAACGCGCGCCGTCCGGCGACGGCGTTGTCCCACAGCTCGCTCGGGTTCGTGGCATCGGGATAGCGGCAGGCCATGCCGACGATGGCGATCCTGGTCATGCGGCCACCGGAATCTTCTGGGTCTGGGCCTCGGCGGTCGCCGGGGCGGGGCAGGCGCAGGCGCCCTCGGGGCAGGCGCAGGCCGGGGTCTGGGCCTCGGCGGTGGCCGGGGCGGAGCAGGCGCAGGCGCCCTCGGGGCAGGCGCACGCGGCTGCGTCGGCCAGGGCGGCGTCGGCCTGTACGACGGACCGGGTGACGGCGGCGAGCGCGAGGGCCTCCTCGGCACGCTTCTTGGACACGATGTCGGCGGTCCACAGGAACGCTCCGCGGATGGCGCAGACCAGCGCGGTGGCGAAGAACAGGCCGTAGGCGATGCTCATCGCGGTCAGCACGCCGTACATGGCGGCGACACCGCCGCCGAAGGCGATCTGGCCCCACTTCGAGGACGGGGTCGTGCCGGGGTCCGTGATCATGTAGTTCGTGAAGAGCACGAACGCCACGCCGGTCATCATCGCGAGGCCCGCGGGGATGGACGTGTCGAACAGCAGGCCGCGCACGACGGCCTGGAGGGCGAATCCGCCGACCCAGGCGAGGATCAGCCACATGCGCTCGGTGAGCTTGGCGTTGAGCATCGTGCCGAGGCTGATGATGATCGCCGGCACCAGCCAGTCGAAGCCGCCGTCGAGGTATTCGGTGAACTGGTACGGCGGCGCGATCGAGGCCCACGGGAAGAGGACCAGGATGACGGCGATGCCGAAGTTCGACGGGTTCATGAAGTGCCGCATGCGGCCCTTGACCGGCGCGCGCAGGACCCACTTGGTGCCGACGGCGACGATGACGCCGAACACCATCACCCACACCTTGTCGTTGACGTACGACAGCATGTTCACGGCGAGCGCGGTGATGTGGGCCGGGAAGAGGAACTCCATCACGCCCTTGGGCCCGCCGCCCAGGAAGCGCGGCGCGCGGCCCTCTGAGCGGGCGCCGAGGACCTCCAGGACGATCTCAAGGGTGTAGGCGGTCGCCAGGGCGATGAGCGGCCAGGTCCAGGGCTGCTCGAAGCCGAGGACGCTGTAGCCGAAGACGTTGAGTACGGAGATGGAGATCGCGAAGCGGCGCAGGGCCGTCGTGACCTTCGGGTTGTGCCGTGGGGCGGCGGTCTTCGTTGCGGACATCGTCACTTCTCCTTAGCCTGGGTGCCCAGCTCGAGGCTGTGCCAGCCCGTCGTGAGCTTCAGCTTCTGCTCGTGGACCTCACCGGCGCGGTCACGCCAGGTGACCATGGCGTCGAGCGGTCCGCTCACGCCCTTGCCCAGACCGATGTGCACATCGGTGCTGCGCTTGCCCGAGTGGCCGCCGCCGCCGTCGAGGCGGGCGACGCGCTTGGTGCCGTCGGGCAGTTCGACGCAGACTTCGGCGCCGACCACCGGGGAACCGTCCGGGTGGGTGAGCTTCAGGCCGAGGTAGGAGCCGGGGTTCTTGCTGACGTTGTGCAGGAAGATCGGCTCGCCCCACTGGCGGGCGACCGCCAGGTCGAGACGGCCGTCGCCGTCGGCGTCACCGGTCGCGAGCCCGCGGGTCGGGGTGGGCTCACCGATGCCGAGGGCGACGGAGAGGTTGTGGTACCTGCCGGTGTCGGAGTCCTTGGCAAAGAAGCGCATGCGCTGGCTGCCGGCGAGGTCGTCACCGTGCTTGACGTTCGGCCACCACAGCGGGTTGGGGACGAGGGAGTCGTTGGCCGTGGCGAGCTCCTGGAGCTGCGGCCAGCGGTTGTTCTTGCCCTTGACGAATCCGAGGGCCTGGGTGATCTCGAGGTCGCCGTTGTTGTCGAAGTCGCCCATCTTCACGTCCCAGCCCCAGCCGGACCAGGCCAGACCGAGGTCGGCGGACTCGTCCTTGTACGGAGCCTCGCCCTTCTTGAACCTGCCGGCGAGTTCCTCCTTGCTGTCGGCCTCGCTCATGAAGGCGAAGTTCGACTCCTGGATGCCGAACGACGTGGTGATGTTGCTGACGAACATGTCGTAGATGCCGTCGTGGTTCAGGTCGCCGAAGTCCACACCCATGCCCTTGAAGGAGCTGCGGCCCAGCTCCTTGGACTTCGGCACGGTGCCGCTGTGCAAGGCCTTGACCTCGGAGAACCGGATCTTGCCGGGTGTCGAGGTGTTGTGCAGCAGCGCCGAGGTGCCGAAGTCGTGCGCGAGGAACAGCTCGGGCAGCCGGTCTCCGTCGAGGTCGGCCGCCGAGACGCCCAGCGACCAGCCCTTGTTCAGGTTCTGCGGGAGGGCGGACTCGGTCTTCTCGTAGCCGTCCTTCGTCCACCGGAAGATGTGGCCGCCGCCGCCGTTCTGGGCGTGCGACAGCGACGCGTTCATGGTGACGTCGCCGTCCTTGGACGGGTCGAGGACCGGGCTGTCCGGGAAGTAGTTGCCGATGTAGATGTCGTCGTGGCCGTCGCCGTCGAAGTCGGCGACGGCTGCCGCGTTGGAGTTCCACAGCGGACCGGTGTAGGTCTTGCCGGGCTTGCCGGGCAGCAGCTCGGTGGGCGTGAAGGAGGCGGCGGTCAGCGGCTTCCCCTTCTCGCCCTTGTTCACGAAGATGACGGGCGTGCGGCCCCAGTAGTAGACGAGGAGGTCCATGCGGCCGTCCTCGTTGTAGTCGCCGGGCATGCAGCCCATCGGTGCCATCGTCTTGCTGGTGCCGAGCGGCGCCGGGTTCAGCGCGAACGGGGCGTACTTGTCCTGACGTGTCGGTGCCGGGGTGACGACGGCCTGGTCGATCCGGACGTCGTTCACACAGAGGTCGTTGTCCAGCCCGTCGCCGTCGAGGTCATTGACGGCGATACCGGCGCCGACCGAGGAGATCCAGGCCTCGATGTGCTGGTACGCCTTGTTGACCTTCCGGACCTCCTGCTTCTCGAATCCGGCGGGCATGGCGATGGACATCGGCTCGAATGCGAAATTCTTCGCCAGCTTGTCGATCTCGGCGGCCGAGGACTCGGGAAGCCGGACGGCGTAGAACGTGCTCACCATCAGGGCGAGCGCGACGATTCCCGGTGAATTCCTGCGGAGCCAGTTCTTTGTGACCGTCACTGGTCGGCACCTTTCGAGATGAGCGAGAGAGAAGCGAGTTCTGCGGCGATGTCGTGCCGCCATGTCTCGTAGGCCGGGGACGCGCCCTCGGTGGACGCCTGGGGCCGGGTGTCCCGGCACACCTGAGAGGCCCGCTCGGCCGTCGTGCCGCACACGACACGGGCCGCGAGGTGGGTGTGGTCGATGACCGTGCCCGCCTTGACGCGGGCCTCGGTGGCGAAGGCGGATCCCTGGGCGAGCGCCCAGCGGTGTTCGCCGGCGCCTTCGACGAAGCGCGCGAGCTCGTCCTCGGTCACGCCGCCCGCGTAGGCGCAGGCGAGCCCGGCGCCCGCGTACAGGTCGCTGTGCCGGCGCTCGGGGTAGGCACGGATCAGACGGGTGACGACGTCGGGGTCGGTGCCGCCGACGAACCAGAGCGCGCGGCCGATCCCCTGGTCCACCGCGTTGAGCGTGTAGGGGTTGTGCCCACCGTTCCAGCGGAAGGGGTGCTGGATCTCCGGGGTGCGCACGTACGCGCCGGTCTTGAAGTACGCCTGGTGGAAGCCGTAGCCGTCCAGCGCGAGCCAGCGCAGCATCGGGTCCGTGGCGCGGATGTCCGGCCACAGGAGCTTGGGCAGGCGGGCCATCGCCCAGCCCACGCCGACGTAGATCATGTAGTCGTGGTCGCGGCCCTTGCCGGCGAGCAGCCCCTCCAGACGGCCACTGTGACCGGGCAGCGAGTCGTACACCGCCGCGCCCATGCCGGCGCCCTCGTAGGCGAAGCCTCGCATGTCTCTCGGGACGGTCTCCAGCAGGTCCTCCGCCTCGGCGGGCGATCCCGCCTCCACGGCGTACGCGTACCCCTGGAGGAACACCTCCCCGATGTATTCAAGCCGCGCCTTGGCTTCCGCGTTCTTCACATGGAATCCACGTACTTCCATGGTCGTCTCGGAAACCGGAGGCGTAAGAATTTTGCGGCGGAGTGCACCGAAAGCACTGGACACAGCGGTAAACCGCCCCTCTCGAATCCCTGAAATCCTCCAGCGAATCTAGCCAGGGGCCCGGGAGGGGCGTCTACTCCAGATGTGCTCAAACGACGACGGTGCTCAACTGCGTGCGCACTTTGGCACGCCAGACCTCGTAGGCGGGTCCGACACCGGCTTCGGGAGCGGACGCCGCGCAGTCGTCGGCGAGGCGGGCCACGGCTTCGACGGTGCGCCCGGTGAACGCGTGCACGGCGGCGCTGCTGTGCTCCGGGACGAAGCCGGCGTGGTGCCGGGCCTTGGCGGCGAAGACCGCTCCCTGTGCCAGGTGGGGTGCGAGCTCCCCCGCCTCCTCCCGCAGCGCGGCCAGGTCTGTGGCGGTGGTGCCGCCGGCGAAGGTGGCGGCCAGACCGACGCCGCTCCACAGGTCCGCCCCGCGGTCGCCGGCGAAGGCCCGGACGGCCGCGGAGACGTTGCCGACGTGACCGCCGTGGATGAACCACAGCGCGCGGCCGACACCCTGGTCGAAGGCCCGCTGCCAGTAGGACGCGTCTCCGTCCCAGTCGTACGGGGTGTCCAGTCGCTGTCCACCGACCCAGGTGTCGGTGTCGAAGTAGGCGCGGTCGAAGCCGTAGCCATCCACGC
The DNA here is from genome assembly GCF_042890295.1 of Streptomyces sp. NPDC002232. Classification (NCBI taxonomy): domain Bacteria; kingdom Bacillati; phylum Actinomycetota; class Actinomycetes; order Kitasatosporales; family Streptomycetaceae; genus Streptomyces; species Streptomyces sp. NPDC002232. Next base: position 136,183 of record NZ_JBIARV010000009.1, read on the forward strand.
ACAGCCAGCTCATCGCCGGGTAGAGCTCCGGCTCGGCCAGGTCGGGGACGAGCTTCTTCCACAGCGGCCTGGGCAGCTTGGCCATGGCGAAACCGATGCCGATGTAGTTGAGGAAGATGTGCGGCCTACCGCCGCCACGCAGCAGGTCACTGGTGCGGTGGCCCTTCGGGCCCATCGTGTCGCGGATCGCGCAGGCCATGGTCGCGCCCTCGTAGGCGAAGCCCCGGTTGAGCGGGTCGACGAGCGCGAGTCGGCGCTCGGTGGTGGCCAGGTCCTTGTCCTCGATGCCCCACTCGAAGCCGGTCACGACGGCCTGCGGCACGGCCTCCAGCTGCCGGGTGCGCTCCGTCGGTTCCACCCGGAACCCTCGGCCGGCGAAACTCACCTCGTCCAGGGACGGGGCCATGATCAGCCTGCGCAGCGTTCCCAGTGCGGGCACGGTCGCCTCCTCGTACGGCCGCCATGGTCATGGGCGGCGGGGGCTGCCATGGTGGGCAAGCCCGGCGCGGCGGGGCATCTTCCCCGTTGCGCTCCCGTGCGGTGTTCAGCGGATGCGGCGGACGTCCACTTCCTCGTCGTGGACGGCACGCCCGCAGTGCGTGCACCGCAGCTCGACGTGGACCGCCCCGTCGCAGCCGATGTGGTCGGCGCGGCGCGGCGGCCCCAGCTCCTGAGGAAGGTTGCGGTCCCCCCACTGCATCAGGGCGACGACGGCCCGCGTCAGGTCCCGGCCCACGGGGGTGAGCCGGTACTCGTACCGGACGGGCTTGTCCTGGTAGGCCACGCGCTCCATGATCCCGTGCTCGACCAGCCGGGTCAGGCGGGTGGAGAGCACGTTGCGTGCGATGTCCAGGTGGGACAGGAAACCGTCGAAACGGGTGCTGCCGAGCAGCGCCGAACGAACGATCAGCAGGGTCCAGCGCTCGCCGATCACCTCCAGGGACCGGGCGAGGTTGCAGTCCTGTCCCTCGTACGTGTGCTTCAGCATGCGTTCACTCTAGGACGGAGCGGGTTGCGTGAAGGAACCCGAGTTGGCGAAGTCGTTCCGGGATCGGCCTGGTGTGTTCAGGCGGCGACCAGCAGCCGCTCTCCGCCACCGGTGGGGGCGGGGCGCCGGTTGAAACGGCTGTAGGCGTACGCGGCGGACACCAGGGTCATGTGGTGGTGCCAGCCCGGGTAGGAGCGCCCTTCGAAGTCCTGCAGGCCGAAGTCGTCGGACAGCTCCCGCACCGACTCCCCCGCGTGCTCGAGCGTCCGGGTCAGGGCGAGCACGGACTCCATGCGGGCGTGGGTGAGGCTGGTCAGCCACAGCTGGACGGGCCGCCGCCCGTTGTCGGGGCGGACCGCGAAGAGCCGGTAGGTGCGGTGGATCCGCTCGCCTCCCCGTCCGGCATGGGGCAGGCGCACGAAGCTGGACATGACGGTGCTGGGCCGACCGCGGCCGTCCCAGGGGCCGACGCTCTCCACGCGGGTCAGCGTGCCGGCATCGAACTCGAAGAGGCTGCGCGCCGCCAGCACCAGGTTCTGACCCTCGCCTCCCTGGGGGCGCTGCAGTCGCAGGTGACGTCCGACGGCCACCTGGAGGCTGTCCGGGACCGCGGCCACGAAGTCGCGCCCGCGCAGGGCCAGTCCGTTCACCAGGGCCGTCGCGCTGGTACCGCCGAGCGCCTCCAGGTCGGCGACGACCGGCAGAGCCGCGGTCCGGCTGGCTCCGGCCACCGTGTCGACGAGGTCGAGGACGTGCTGCTCGACGGAGCGGGGGCCGACGTCGGCCGGGATGCGGGTGCGGGCGCGGCGCTCAGGGTCCTTCGCCCAGGAGCCGGGCAGCATCAGGCGCCAGTCGACGGGTACGGCCTGGTCGTACGACGAGAGGAACAGGCCCGTACCGACCTGGCAGGTCACCGAGCGGCCGGTGGAGGCCAGGAAGCGGCGGTGCACCCCGCAGGAGTGCTCACCCCGCTTCCGGAGGACGGCCTGGCCGATCACCCAGGCACGCGGCGTCAGCTCGCGCTCGACCCACCGGGTGAGTTCCGCCCGCACCGGCATCCAGTCCCACGGGCTGGCGTTGACGAACTGGTGCAGCGACTGCGAGACCGCCGGCTCGGGCGAGATGGCGGCCGCGAGCCGGCGCACCGACTTCTTCCCTGGGGTCGTCAGCAGGCCCTGCATGTAGGCCTGGGCCCAACGACGCTGGTCGGCGCGTGAAAGGTCCTCGAAGATCCCTTCGGCGAACACCGGCACCGAGGTGCGAGTGGCCGTCAGAGCGTACGCGACCATGGCTTGTTCCCTCCCCCTGCTCTCGGCCCTGGCGGCCGTCCGAGCTAAAATAATAGCGAACACCCTCTTTTTTTTGCGACTCAGGAGAGTTGCCGTATGCACTTCGCCAAGTCGGCCTCCGCCGCGTTACGCGTCGAAGCCCGGCCCATCGCTGTGACCTGCAGCAATCGACGACATCTTGGGCAACTCGCCCTTGCCACCAAGAGGAAGGACGGACAGCGTTGGACCGGAGGGTGAAGGTCTGTTCCTCACGGGACACCCCGACGGTGCGCCGCCGGGCCAGAGTCAGCGTCCTTACAAGTCCGGCGGCGACGAACCCTCCTCGGGAGACGGTGTGGTGAAACAGGAGAGGGCTCTGCGTACGCGCCAGGCCCTGATCAAGGCAGCATCCGAGGAGTTCGACCTCTACGGGTACGACGGGACGTCGCTGTCCCGGATCAGTTCGGTGGCGGGTATGTCCATAGGAGCCGTCACCTTCCACTTCCCGACCAAGGTGCACTTGGCGGACGCGGTCCAGGAGGAGGGACGTGCGGTCACACTGGCCGCCCTGGAGCGCCTGTCGGCCGAGACGATGACACCGCTGCGCATGGTGATCGATCTGACCCTCGAACTGACCCGGCTGATGGAACAGGAGCCGTCGGTGCGCGCCACGATCCGCCTGGGTCGGGAACGCCCCGGCACCGAGGCCTGGTCCGACGCCTGGTTGCCGACCGTACGGGGGCTGCTCGACCGGGCGTACGAAAGCGGTCAACTGCGCACGGACGCACTGCCCGCGGACGTGACGACGCTCGTGGAACATCTGACGAGCGGAGCCGAGGACTACCTGCGGAGGAGAATGGGTTCTGACCCGGCATTCGAGAGCGCTGTCGCGCAGCTGAAGCGCGTGTGGCATCTGGCGCTCGTCGGCGTCTCCGCCGAGACGTCGACGTTGCCTCGGCAGACGGGCTCACCGGAGAGCCCCGCGCAGACGGGCTGAAGTCCGATGGACCAGACGGCGCCGGTCAGGCCGTCCGGTCCATCGGCAGGGACCGGTACCACGCCGTCGCCGAGGCCAGCCGGTCCAGCGGCCCAGGACCTGCGGGACAGTCGGCGACGCGCCAGAGATCACGACTGTCGAACCAGAAGTCCTGCGCGAAGAGCAAGAACTGTCGCTCGCTCAGGTGGGTGTCCGCCGCCCGCAGCTGATCCAGACAGGCGTCCAGCGGCAGTTCCCGCGTCGGGGACGGCATGATTCCGTGGCGGGCCAGAGAGCCGACGAACTCGGCCAGGCGCACGGGCTCGGGGTGCCCGGCATGCCAGATCCGCCCGCCGGGCAGAGCATCGGCCGACCCGAGACGGGCTATCAGCCGGGCGAGGTCCTCGACGGCCACGAGGGACAGCGTGGCCTGTCCCCCGTCCCACAGGGCCGGGACCGCGTCGATGAGTTCGATGAGCGCGGGCACGGCCCATCGGTCACCCGCCCCGATCACGAGGCCGGGTCGAAGGACGGTCGCTCCAGCTGCCAGGGCATGGGCCTCGCCGGCGAGGCGGGTCCGGCTCGCGGCCGACACAGGCACCGGCGCTACCTCGTCCACGGCGATCCCTCGGTGTGGCCCGACACCGTAGACCGCCGCCGTGGAGAGGTGCACCACCCGGCTCACCTTGGAGCGCATGGCTTCGCCCATCAGGGCGGCGGTGCCTCGTTCGTTGACGGTGACGCACGGCGACTCGGCGGCATCGACGAGTGCGGCCAGGTGCAGCAACGCGTCAGCTCCCTCGCAGACCCCCGCGAGACTGCGGGGATCCGCCAGATCGGCTTCGGTCCACTCGTCTGCTTCCGACAGGCCGTCAGGTAGCCGGCGCCCCACCGCGCGCACGACGAGGTCGTGCGCCTCCTCGTCCCGCAGCCGTCCCAGCTCCCGCAGGACAGCCGATCCGATGAACCCGGTGGCCCCCGTCACCACCAGACGCGTGGGTCTCACGCCGCGAACTCCTCGGCGTCCTGCGGGAAACGCAGATCGGCGATGGCCTGAGGAGTGGCGATCGCCGGCAGGAAGTAGCGCCACATGGAAGCGATCCGCGACTGGAGGTCGGCCCGCCCGGAGGCGACGTTGGAGAACACCTGGATGCCGCTGTAGGCCCCCACCAGAACGTTCGCGAACTCCCGCACGTCGACGCTCGGCAGCAGTTCGCCCCTGTCACGCGCTGCGCAGAGCAGCCCGTGGAACTGCTCGACCCACTCCTGGTACGCCGTGTCGTCCCGCATCCCGAAGTCGCCCTGCTCCACGGCGAGCCGGACGCTGGCCCGGAACAGCACGTTGGTCTGCAGCTCGCGAGCGAGGAAGAAGTGCAGGTCGATGAGCAGTTGCAGCCCGTCATGGCCCTGTGGCGGGAAGTGTACGAACTCCTGCTGGTGTGCCAGCACCGCCTTTGCGAGTCCCAGCTTGGACTTGAAGTGGAAGTACATGCCTCCCTGAGTGACCTGGGCGCGGTCCATGATCTTGCTGATGCTGGCGCCGCTGTACCCGTAAGAGTCGAAGACCTCCGCTGCCGCGTACAGGATCGCCTCCCGTGTCTTCACCGCCCGTTCCTGCTTCGGCTCGTCCATAGGACCAGACCTGCCTCTCTCGACAAAAAAAACGAACGCCCTTATTTTACAGACTGGCCTTGGCGATCGGTAGCCCGGCACAAGGCCTCCACATACGCACGCCCCAGGGGAGAGGCATGCTCATCACATCGGAACGTCCTGCCGTGGCACACCCGACGCTGACCACCACGGTCGCCAAGGAGTACGTGCACCGAGCAGCCCTGTCGGAGGTCTTTCTGACGGGGTGGAACAAGGTCGGACCTGACACCTTCACCGTCAGCGCTCAGTGGCCCCGCAGCCACAGTTTCTACGTTTCCGAGTACGACATGTACGACCCGCTCCTGCTGTGCGAGACGGTGCGGCAGACGTTCCCGTTGCTGACGCACGTCGCGTACAGCGTCCCCTTCGGCCACCAGCTCAGCTGGTCCCGCTTCCAGTTCGCGGTCAACCCGCAGGCGCTGCGGATGGAGCGCACCCCGGCAGATCTGCAGATACACGCGGTGTTCTCGGACATCCGCTACCACAAGCAGCTGCCGGCCATGATGACCATGCACCTCGAAGTGGTGCGGAACGACTCCCTGGTCGCCATGGTGACCACCCGTTTCGGCTGTCACTCCCCCGCCGTCTACCAGCGGATGCGCGCCGGTCGCAGCGACGTCGCCGAGATCTTCGCCGGCGCCCCACAGCCGCCGGAGCCCGTCTCACGCAGCAGCGTCGGCCGGCTGCGGAAGCAGGACATCGTCCTGTCGCCCACCGAGGAACACCGCCGTTGGCAGCTCCGTGTCGACACCAGCCACCCGGTCCTCTTCGATCACGCCGTGGACCACGTGCCGGGCATGGTACTCCTCGAGGCCGTCCGGCAGGCGTCAAACGCCACGCAACCGTTGGGAAGACCCGCGATGCCGACGTCCATGGACATATCGTTCAACCGGTACGTCGAGTTCGACGAGCCGTGCTGGATCGAAGCGGAGCCGGTGGACACCGCCGGACCCTCCGCCGAGCGGCGGACCCTCCGCGTCAACGCGCTCCAGGGAGGCGCGTTCGCGTTCAACGGAACGGTCGAGGTCATGGACATCGCCGCTCTGTGAGTGGTTGCGATGCCGGATCGTCGAGACCGATCTGCGGTCGGCCGCCTCGATAGGCGGAAGGAGCACGGAGAGGAGGTGATGTTAGGGACTGCGAGAACCAGACCTACCCCCCAGTGAGCCACCACTGAGGTCCGAGGTCGTTTCACACCGCCCGCCGAGCTGCCAACTCGACGGGCGAAGGCCCGTTCTGGGTGCCACCCCAGAGACGCGCGCAGACAGGTTCTGCCAGAACCACTCAGCCGCCGCACAGCGGCTTTGCCATGCCTCCCTGTACGGAGACTCCCTCATGATGAACCAAAGTTCCGCGATTCTCCAGCCCTCTGCGCACCTTTTCACGACCGATAGTGTCTTTAATGGCCATTTTTCACCCATAGATTCCAGCCAGAATGGTGCTGAAAACGCTCCTGTGGCTCCCAGCACTCTTCCCCGCAGCCGGGTGAAGGTGCCGATGCGGCTCGTGGAGTCCCCCCATTACACCGATGCCGCCGTGAGCGTCTACATCAAGGTCAAGGCGCTCGGCCTGCGTCCGGAGGGCTGTACCGCGGGCATCGCCACTCTCGCGTCGTACCTCGGCCTTTCCGCCTCCACCGTGCAGCGAGGCCTCGCGCAGCTGCGCACCCCCGCACCCGACGGTGTCATCGAGCTGCCTGACAGCCGCCGACGGTCCCTGCCCGGCGGGCGCGGAACGACCGCGCGCCGTCGGGTCCGTCCCCTGCGGTCCACCGAGCGGTTCATCTGGCTGCCCGTCGCCGCGAGCGAACATCTGCGGCCCCGTCTGCTGCGCGCCTACGCCGTCATCGCGTACGCCGTCATGCGGAACATCCCCCTGACCGAGGGAACCCTCGCCGGCTTCCTGCGCCACCACTCCGGCCCACGTGTCGGATGCGCGATCACCACCGAGGCGGCCGGCCGCATCGTCGACGAGCTGGCGGCGTCGGGCTGGATCACCGTCCAGCGACGGGCCGGAGTCCAGGGGCGCCACACCTTCCTCGTCCACGGCCCACAGGAGAAGGCCGCTCCCGCTCTTGATGACCAATCAGGTCAGGACCCTGGCGCCCGATCGCTCGCGTACAAGGAAGACCTGAGGATTGACCGACCCGAGAACGAAGCACCGTCTGCCTCATCCGCCGTAGGCGAGGTACAGGTGGTCAAGCCTGTGGACAATCGTCCCGGAACCACACTCCCCGTCGGGACTGAAGGTGATCGCGCGCTCCGCGCGGGCGGCGAGAACCCCAGCCCCTCCCCCACCACACGCGGCAGCGGCAAGAGCACCTACCAGGGACCCCAGCTGACGTTCAGCTCCAGACTCCACGAAGTCCTGGAGCCGGTCCGCTTCCTCCTCACCGGCATCAACGCGTACGTGCAACGCCGCATCGGCCAGGAGATCGCCCGGCAACTCGACGACGGCACCGGGGTCCACCGCCTGCGCGCCCGGCTGACCCAGCGCCTGGCGCGGACCCTGCTCGCCGACATCAGGGACCCCGGGCGCTGGCTGCTAGGCGTGGCACTCCCCCGCTGGGGCTGCTCCGACCCGGACTGCGAGACGGGCACTCTCTGGTCGACCGGCGCGGAATGCCGTGCCTGCCGGGAGGCGATCGCCGAACGAGCGGCCAGCCGCCGGGAGGACGTCTCGAAATCCTCGGCCACACCGTGCACGGAAGGCAGCCGGCACGACCCCTCGGAGCTTCGACCAGCAGCCACCCCTCTACGGGTCGTGGAGTCCTGCCCGGACTGCGAGCGACCCCACCTTCCCGGCAACTCCGGTCTGTGCGCCGAGTGTCGGTGTCGCACCGACCTCGCTGCGGTTCCCGTCCCTGACGCGGCGACCGGGATCGGCTGCCGGGGCCGCGAAGGAGCCTGCGGTCGCCCTGCCCCCCGCGGCCTGTGCTGGCGCTGCCGCCTCGAGTCCACAGGAGACGGCCTGCCGAAGGACGAGCGCGGCCCGGCCCGCACGTCGTGACCCCCACCGACCAGGAGCTCGCATGCGCATCGCGGAACTCAGCCGCGTCGGCGGTGTTTCCACCGCCACGATCAAGTACTACATCCGGGAGGGACTGCTCCCGTCCGGCAGGCTCACCCGCAGTAACCAGGCCCACTACACCGAGGATCATGTGCACCGCCTCCGCCTGCTCCGGGCGCTACTCGAGCTCGGCGGCCTGACGATCTCCAGGGCCAGGGACGTCGTGTCGGCGCTGGACAGCCCTGCCGGATCGATCGACCTGGGGGCGATGGTGGCGAGGGGACCGCACGCGGGCCCGCTCGCCACCACGCTGGCGGATCCCCGGACCGTCGCGATGGTCCGAACCCTCGCGGAACGGCGGGGCTGGACTGCTCCCGCCGGTGGCCCGCAGTTCGCCACGATCGTCGAGGTGCTGGACACCCTCAGGGAACTCGGCCAGGACCGTTTCACGGACCGCCTCGACGACTACGCTGAGGTGGCGCAGTGCGCGGCGGCGATCGACGAGGAGATCCTGCGGACCTGCGACGGGGACCGTGCCGAGAGCACGGTCGTGGGCGCCGCACTGGGCGACGTGCTCCTGTCCGCTCTGCGTGGCCTCGCTCGGAACGGAAGCGGCACCGCCTCGTCCCCGACGCTCGTCACGACGGGGAGAAACGGTGCCGAGGCTTGAGAGGAACACGGGCCGCACGGAGGCAGGCAGCCCACCTCTCGGTCGACGTCCGGCTAAGAGCGGCTCACTCCGGCCGGCTCGCGTACGACGCCGTCCTCGGATACGGGGAACAGCGAGCACGTCTCGGGCTGGGTGGGCTTCTCCGACTCGGTCTCCTGGTAGCCGGCCTTGACCGCGCGCTTCTCCTTCCGCAGGTGGTAGAGCGACACGGCGAGGATGGCGGTGCCGATCAGGTTGGCGACGAAGTGCCACCACACCCGGTAGGTCACCAGCGCCGGCCCCGGCTCGATCAAGCCGAACCAGGTGGACAGGCCGATCGCGCGGCTCGCGCCCAGCGCCACGGACAGGGTCAGGACGATGTGCTCGACACCGTGGATGCCCTGCATCCAGACGCCCATCTTGGCCCACTTCCGGGACTTGAGCTGCCCCGTCGCTCGCCGGGTGATCTGCACGATGCCTACGAGACCCGCGAGGAAGATGAAATTGCCGGTCAGGTGCAGGATCTCCATGCCCAGAGCGGGCTTGGTCGGGTCGACCTGACCCATGCCCCGGGCGAGGCTGGTCGCCCAGGGGGTCATCCAGGCCGGGGAGTAGGGGTGCGCCACCCAGTACCCGGCCTGCGTCACGTGCTCCTGGAAGTGGCCGATCTGTCCGATCACTCCGAGACCGATGACAGCGACCGCGGTCTTGTACAGCCAGGGGCGCACCGCGCCCCGGTTCGCGTAGGCGAGGACGATGACGGCCGCCCACATGGCCACGGCCCATCCGATGAAGAGGACGGCACCCACGGAGTCGAGGGACGAGACCGCCCCTCCCATGTCGTGGCCACCGTGCGCTCCATGTCCTTCGTGCGCCATCTGCGCAAGGTCCATGGGTGGACTCCTTGTCCGGGTCTCGGTCGATCGGTCCTGAGTGAAGCTTCGGCCACGCTATGGACCCGGGTTCCCCTCAGGCCACTCCATACGTGCGGACTTCGCGTACGGCTATGCGGCACGCACGGTCGATCACACCGGGACAGACCGGTGTACGCGGATGAGGCGAGGGACCGGGCAGGCGACCGCGAGGGCGGCGGCGTAACCGGTGCCCACAGGGAGATCGGTCAGGCGCCAGCCCGGGAGGTCGCCGCGGACGTCGTCCGCGGCGACCTCCCGGCCGAGCCCGGTGCCCAGGCCCTTGAGATAGGCCTCCTTGCGCGCCCACAGCCGGGCGAAGGCGACCGGCCGGCCGTGGGGCGGAGCGGCCTCGATCTCCGCTCGTTCCGCCGGGTGCAGAATTCTCGCGAGTTCCTCCGCCACCTCGGGCTCCGGCGTGGGTTCCACGTCGACGCCGATCGGCTCGGACGCCACGGCGACGAGCACCATGTCGCGGCTGTAGGACAGTGAGAACTCGGTTGCCTGCGTGCTGAGCACGGGACGCCCGTGCGGGCCGCCGCAGCCGGGGCACGAGGAGCGGGCGAAGCGGAGCGCGTCGGGCGCCGTTCCGGTGAGACCGGACAGGATCGTACGAAGCGAGGCGTGGGCGAACCCGTACCGCAACCGGTCGGCGTCCCGGACGAAGATGTCCATCCGACGGCGCTCCTCCCGGTCGAGCACTGACAGGTCGAGCGATGCCGAGGAGCCGTCCGGTACCCGCAGGGCCCACACCCGCACGTCGCTCAACGGGCGGCCGACCGACCTGCCCGCGCTCCGAGCGACGGTCCCCTCCCCGGCTGAGCCGCTCATCTGACCTCTCCCTCTCCCCGCCCAGGGGGGCGGACGTCCCGAACGTGCTCGGGCCCGAGACTTACGTGGCGGTCGGAACCCCACCCCGGCAGGCCCTGGCTCTCGAACGTGAGTGAGGGCAGGGCGAGGACCTCGTATTTCGGGGTTAGGCGTCTCGGATGAGCCCGGTGGCGGCCTCTTGGAGGATAGCCGCGAGTGAGGCACGCGCAGGTCGTCCGAGGCCGGACCTCAGATCTGTCATGACAGCACCCACTCCCGTGCTGCGCTTGAAGTACTGCTGGATGAACGCACCGCGCTGTTCAGGTGCCAGGGTGTCGAACGCCAGGTCCATCAGCGCGGTGCCGTCATGCAGGGGAATCGTGGCCGCCTGCGTAGGCGGAACGGACATATTCTGCGGAGCTGTCGGCCTGGGCTTCGGTACGTTCGTCCTGCGGGTTCTGCCCGACAACCTCGGCGGACGAGCAAGCTGGCCGTAACGTATGAGTTGGAGTGCGGCGTCGCTCACCGGGTTGTGCAGGGTCTCGACGGGCCCGCGCAGCGGGTGCTCGCCACAGATGCCTGGCAACGCGAAGGAGCTGCCCGATGGCGGCTACCGGGGAACAGGGCTGGTCATCCCGCATCGCCGCCACGCGAACAACGAGGAACTACCCGCCTGGAAGCAGGCGCACAACAAGTCCCGCAAGCAGGTCCGGGCCCGTGCCGAGCAGGTCTTCGCCCGCATGAAAGGGTGGAAGATCCTTCGCGACTGCCGACTGAAAGGCGACGGCGTCCACCGCGCGGTGCTCGGCATCGACCACCTGCACAACCTCGCACTCACCGGGTGACGGCGACGGTGTTGATCTCACGGGTCCGTCTGGCCGTTAGGCCAGCGGGGTGTGACGGGGCCATGCCCTGCCCGCGCGGTCGATTGCGGCGGCCCTCAGCAGCTCCAGCAGATGGCAGCCCGGGTATGTGCCGAACACGGGGAACTTCCACCGGAGTAGCAGGACCAGTAGCTCACCACCCGGCGCTCGGTCCGCGCGAAGAACGCCGGATTGCGCGCGATGAAGTCTCCGTATGCCAGCCGCTGGGCAGACCCCTTAAAGGGCAGGTCGGAAAGGCCGTGTTGGATGGACTCCAGGATCTCCAAGACGTACTCGCCGGCCAACTGCACCACGAACGGCACCGCCCACGGCTCGTCAAAACTAGCGATTTGTTCCAGGTGACGCTGGCGGACCAGCCCGTCGCTGTGCCGCGAGTACAGGCAGTGGTGAATCGCCTGCTGCACCCCCGTCAGGTCGCGCACCACGTCGTCGGGCAGCTCATCCTGATAGATCCGATACGGAATGGCGACGGCTTCATCGCCCACGTACACCGAGAACGGTGACACGGGTGCGATCCGGGCCGCCGGCATGACCGCCGATACCGCCCGAACGTCACTGGCAAGCTGGTGTGGGAACGCCGCAACCAGGTCGTCGGTCATCGCTATGGATCCAGGCTGCTGCATGGCGGAAGCATAGGCGGGTCCGCTCATCCTCGCCCCAGCCTCCGCCGACAGCAGGTTGTCCGCCTTGTGGCACCCCACCGAGCATTGCGGGACAGCCCTTAGCGAAGACACACGCTCAGCCATGCCACTTGGAGAAGGGCGCGTTGCCCATGCCGGGTGAGCCAGCGACTGGGCGGTCGGTGAAGCTACTGAGTCGCTCTTGGTAGCTACAGTGAGTCGCTGAGGAAACCGCAGGTCAAGGAGTGCCCAGTCATCAATGCAGCGACTGAAGCGACTGTAGGAACCCATATATCAGGCGCATACACGCGATCTGTACGGCTGATATGTGGAGCTCGAGTCGCTTCAGTCGCTGCTCCTGATGGAGTTATGGGCTTTGACCTGCAGTTTCTCCTCAGCGACTGACCAAGCGAGGGGTCTTCCGTTCAGTCGCTGGGCTCTCAGGGGCAAACTGAGAGCCCAGCGACTGAAGACCTAGAGAGACTGGAGTGACCGAAGCGACGTCCTCACAGAGAAGTGGTGAGGGCATTTGAGGGACTCGAGGGTCCGAACGAACTGACGGCGGGCAGGGAGCACGAGCTCCTCGGCGTTGAGTTCATGCGATCCAGAGGTCGTGCTGCTGGCGAAAACGTCCAGCTCGATAGCTTCCAGCGGGAGCATCAACGGCTCCTCGGAGTCCGCGCTGCCCGAGACCGCAGTTCTGGATTTGTGGCTTCGACGGCACGGGCACCTTCACTCGCCGCCGCGCTTCCGCTTGCTCCACCCCTTGAGCGACCAGCCTGGCGACCTCCATCCGCCATAGCCGGTGCGCGGACACTTTCACGGAGAGCGTGTAGTTGAACGCCCACCTTGCCGCTCCGGTGCGCCGGGCGAAGGCCTCGGTCTGCGCTGGGTTCGGGTCCAGGGCGAGCAGCTGAGCACCTCTAGCTCCATGAACGCACATCCTCGCACGTCGGCCTGGCTGCCCATCAGCTCGGCAGGACGGTGCAGGCCCCACTGACAGGGCCCGTGACGTGTGGTGATCCGCTTCGGAGCCGCGCTCGGTGGCGACCGCGCGGCGGGCGGGGAGAGCGCGGTGGTAGCCGGCTGACGCGCTCTCCCTTGCCTTCACCGGCCTGTCCGGACCGACCGGCTGCGGGGCTGGTTCGTCGGCAGCTGTCGAGGACGTCGCCGTATCCGCCGTACGGGCGACGGGCGCCAGGACGTTCACCGTCCGCACGTTCGCTCCGGGCGCAGTGCGGTTGGGAGCCGCGCTCAACTTCGGGCCGCCTAGACGGCCTTGGTGGCGCACGCGGGGGCGTCGGGGACGACGTCCAGACGACCGGACTCCTCGTCGTACGCGATGGCTCGGACGTGACTGACGAGCCCGGCTGCGGCTGCGGCTGCGGCTGCATGGTCTCCCACTGGGCCGGGAGCGAGATCTGGGATCCGGCGCGCTGACTCCGGCCGAAGCGGCCCGTTGCCGCCGGCGGCACCAGGCCGCGCTCGGTCATCATCATGCTGATCGCCGCGCCCAGGCCGAGCGCCTCTGCCGTCGCGCGGCACGATCCGGGTGCGGCGCCTGAGCTTGTCCTGCTGGGCGGCGCCGTTCTTCTTCGCCGTCGGCGGATGAGAAGAGCGCTCGCCCGTCCTCCTGTGAGTCAGTCCTAGGTGATTCCTCATTCGCGAGGGTCCCTCACCAACCAGGAAACCCGATCCCTCACCAACTTGGGAACTGACCGGCCCCTTAGGACCGCTGTCCACAGCACTCTCAGCACCACAACCGCCACTGCCTGCACTTTCGCAACAGGCCTCTAGTTCGGGGGTGCATGGTCGCCCAAGGCGACAGTCACGATAGACGTTTGACTGCAGTCGATAGCTGCCTTCAACGCGGGATAGCGGAACGGTTGCCTCTTGTTGCTTCCAGCCTGACGATCGGCAGGGACCGAAGGGACTGAAGAAGCCGATTCACGCGACCGTTGCCTCGGCTCCCATCTGTGAACGGGCCGTCTTGCTGCCGACCTGGCCTGGCCGGATGGTGCGCGGGTCCACCGCCTCGCCGGGGGCCCCTGCGCGGTACAGCCCGTCGGGCTCGGCGTCCCGGTCGTGGGGCAGTAGGTAGAAGACCCGCCGTTTCTGCAGCCCGCTGTCTGGGTCGGCCTCGGCGCTGTCGCCGAGTTCGGCGAAGCCGATCATGCGGCCGTCGCGGTGGTACCTGGGCTTTCCTCGGCGGCGGGGGGTCTTGTCCAGGGCCTGGCGTACGTAGTCAAGCTCTTCGGGATCTTCCAGCCACACCACTTTGTCCTCGTGGGTGAGGTCGCCTGCTGTCAGTAGCGAACTCATGGCCTGGATCCCTTCTCGGTCATATCGGCTCGCGAGGAGCCCGATTTCCTCCACGCCGAGCTCGGCGCTGGTGTCGTTATACGGCCAGCCGTCACAGAGCCGGGCGCTTGGATGGATCGGATCATTCCTCGTCCATGGTATGTGTCTCGGTCGTCTTCGGGGAGCACGCGTTCTGGCTTCGCCTTGAGGCTTACCCGTCTGCTGCGCGCCGGGCCGGTTCGTCGTCGGCCAGGAGGGCGAGGCCGGGGTAGAACTTCTGTCCGTTGGAGCGGAGCATCTCGCTGGGTGAGGCGACGCCTACCTCGGCTCGGATGCGTGTGGCGAAGGCGCGGGTGGTGGCAGGGCGTAGTCCTTCGCCGTCCTGGCACCAGGTGCTGTAGGCGCGGTAGAGGGCGCCTTGTTCGACTTTCAGGTCTCGGGGTTCTTCCAGGTCGCTGCCGGTGGTGCAGCATTCGGAGAGGAAGCGTCCGATGTGGTCTTCGGTGGTGGCGTAGGCCTGGGTGGCGGTGCGGACCACGTTGGGGCCGGTCAGGGCGGGCTTGGTGGCCAGGTAGGCCTTGGCTCCTTGGATCATCCAGTGGAGGATGCCGGGGCCTTCGTCGCGTACGAGGATTTCGGCGAGGTTGTCGATCTTGCGGTGGTCGGGGACGACTCGGTCGAAGGGGATGAGGCGGATTCGTCGCCAGAAGGCGTGTCCGCCGGTGCCGACCTCGGGGCGGTGGTTGCCGAGCAGCCACAGTTTGTGTGTGGGTTCGAAGCTGAAGAAGTCCTGGCGCATGCGGCGGGCTTTGAGGCGGTCGCCGCCGGTGAGGAGTTTGACGCGGGCCTCGTCGAACTTGTCGTGGGGCTTCAGCTCGCTGCAGACGAACAGCCGGCGGCCGTGGAGCTCGGTGAGCTCTGTGGAGTGCTCGTTGAATTTTCCGCGTTCCATGAGGAAGCCGGGGGGTGCGACGTCGGCGTAGTTGCCGAGGATCTTGATGACGACGTCGAGGAGCGCTGACTTGCCGTTAGCGCCGACTCCGTAGAGGAAGGGCAGGACCTGGCCGCCGACGTCGCCGGTGATGGAGTAGCCGAGCAGGAGATGCAGGAAGTTGATCATTTCCTTGCCGCGGTCGTCCTCGCCGAAGGTCTGGTCGAGGAAGCTGTGGAACCGGGGCGTGGGGATGGCTTCGGGTGCGAGGTAGGTGGCTCGTGAGTGCAGGTCCCGGGTGGGGTCGGGTTTGTGGAGTTCGCCGGTGCGCAGGTCCACGACACCGGCGGGGGTGCACAGGGCGTACTTGTCGCCGTCGAGGCTGTCCGGGTCGAGGGCGAGTTCGGGCGAGGCTTTGGCCTGCGTCAGCATGGCCTTCACACCTGAGGTGGACATGGCCCGCTTGCGGTGCTGGGCGAGTTCCCGGTCGGTGAAGATGCCGCGGGGGTCGTGGGTGGGGAGTTCCTCGGCCATGTCTCCTGCGGCCCAGATGGCGGCCTTTTCTCCGCCGGTGCGCTTCCATCGGTACTCGTCCCAGACGTACCAGCCCAGCCCTTCTACGTGCCGGAAGCGGTCGTGGTAGAGGTGGGCGAAGAGCTTGGCGTTGCCGCGGTCGCTGAGGTTGGCGAGTAGCCCGGACTGAACGAAATCTGAGGGGTCCAGGGGGGTCGCCGCGCTGGTCTTCTGCTGGGCAGGAAGTCGCCTGGGGTGTTCAGCTGCGGGCTCGTTGCCGAACGCCGCGAGCTGTTCGGCAGCCGCTTGGGCGTTGAACCCGGTGCTTCCGGCGCTGCTCATGTGCGTTCCTCGGGTCGGATGGGGCGGGCGGTGCCGGCCCGCATGCCAGTCTCGATGATGTGGGCGTTCCTGCGGGGCTGATGGGGTCGGGCTCGTGTAGCAGTTTCGAGGAGTAGTTGCCGGGTCTCGGCGTCGGCGAGATATCCGCCCTGGACGAGTCCGCCGGCGGTGAAGGCTGCTCGGTTGAGTTTCTCGCTGAAGGCCGCCCCTTCTGGGATGGCGCCGCAGGCTTGTACCTCCTTGAGGAGGTTCGCGAGAACATGCGGACCGCCTCGGAATCGAGGAGGTGACGGGGTGGGTCTCGTAGCTGGTGGTGGTCCTTCGTGGTGTCCGGTGCGGGTGAGCTCGGCCACGAGCCACAGGGGCAGCGGGGCGGGCGTCCTGGGTCCGGGCAGGGCTTGGTAGATGCCTGCTGTCGTGCGGGTACCGGGCGCGACGATGTATCCATTGGTGGCGCGGATGTCGACCTGCCACGCGAGGGCGGTCCGGCTTCCGGATCCGCTGGAGGATTTGAACGTGGGCCCGTTTCGGGGGACGCGGTACCAGATGTGCATGCCGCCGGAAGGTGTCTGTACGCGCAGGGTTGTGGTGTCCGTGCAGGGGTTGGGCCTGCGTTGGTAAGCAGCCAGCAAGGCGAGGGTGTCGAACCCGCTGCTGAGCCCGGTCAGGTCGACAGCGTCGTGGACAGGGATTCCGGGCAGAAGACGCGACCGCTCGGGCACAAGAGTGGAGTGGGCGTCTACGTCGATGACGACCAGACGTGAGGGTCCGCAGGCGACACCGATGCCGAAGTTGGGCTGAGCGGTCCACCACTGCTGGACGATGGCCAGGTCGGTGGTGGCGGCGTGGAACCCGTGGCACCAGCCGCGCCGGGCATGGCAGGGACAGTGCTGTGCCTGGTGTGTTCCGGGCCTGCACGCTCCGCAGTTGGGGGCTGGTGTCTTAACGCCAGGAGCCAAAGGGTGCACGGCGAACCCGCGCCGGGCCATCCAGGCCGCGACATCTTGGGGACGGACGGGCACAGGCTCTTCCTCGAGGGCACAGGGGGTGTTCAAAGGGACTGAAGGGACTGAAGATTCCCTATCCGGGATGCTAGCGCAGCGTCACAGGCAGCTCGCACATGACGCCACTGTTCTTTCAAAACTGGGTCCCTTCGGTCCCTTTGATCTCTGTCCGCTCCCCGGCTCCACTGGCCTGCAGAGGGCGTCCGGCGTGGACGTCCGGGAAATGGAAGCCCCTCCCCCGGGGGCGCCTGCCCCTCCTGAGGGGCTGATGCAGTACTGCCCACTTCGGTCCCTATCGCTTCGGTCACTGCATTAACCCGCAGGTCAGGGCGCCGACGCGAGGAAACCAGGGACTGAAGGGACTCAAATCTCTAGTTATGAGCCGCTCACGCTTCAAGTCCTTTTATACGCCCGCACATACACGCACACACGTAAAGACTAGAAACATCGATTTTGAGTCCCTTCAGTCCCTGCAAGCCTGCAAAGAAGCTTCTGACCTGCGGTTTCTCAAAGGGACTGAAGCTTCAGGGACTGAACGCCCAGTGCCTGAGAGCTAAGAGAACCTCCACTCGGGGCACGTCCAGTCCGCGTAGCGCGGCAGTCAGAATCGTGTTAGAGGTCCCCGAATCAGGGACGCTCGACAGGTCGGAGGACGTGCAGTCTCGCCAGCACCGAGACCGCGTCCGCCAGCTACGCGACCCATCTAAGGAAGCTAGCCCCTTTGATCGAACCGGGTCGATACAACGGCCGCCTCGTCAAACGGTCCCGGACAACAGGCGTGCAGCCCGCCGGATTCGGGCAGCGGAAACCGCTCACCCGGCCTGCCGCAGCACGGGCACGGCGGGCGGCACCGTACGTCCGGCGCGCTCGGTGCGAGCCCGCTGGATCGCGGCGGTGCGTACGGCTTCGGCGCTCTGGCGTTGCTGGGCGCGGACATCTTCGAGAGATGGCGGCACCTCGCCCTCCAGATCCTGCTCGGCGTCAGGGAAGACGGTGGCGGCGAGCTCCCGCCGGACGTGCTCTTGGCGTTCGACGGCGGCGGCCAGGGCCGAGTCCTCCTGGCGCGGCGGGGCGACCGCACGGTGGGCTTCGAGGGCCCGGCGGTAGCCGGCCGACGCAGTCTCCCGCGTCTTCACCGGACCGGCCGGAACGACCGGACCCGGGGCCGAACCGGCGGCGGCCGAGGACGTCCCCGTGGTGGCGGTGCGGACGGCGGGGGGCAGGACGGTGATCGTCCGAATGCCCGCTTCGGGCACCGTGCTGTTGGCGGCCTCGATGAGCTTCGGCGCGATCCAGCGGGTCTTCGTGCCGTACGCGGGGGCGTCTGGGACGACGTCCAGGCGGCCGGACTTCTCGTCGACCGCGACGGCCCGGACGTGCCCGGCGAGTTCGGGCGCGGCCGCGGTGAGGATGGTGTCCCACTGGGCCAGAACGCCGCCGCCGGCGGCCGGGGAGACCAGGCCGCGCTCGGTCATCATCATGCCGATGGCCGTGCCGAAGGAGAGCGGGGCGCGGCCGTCGCGGACGACGGTAGCGGTCCGGCCGCTGCGGCTTCTGCCGAACCTTGCCCTTTTGCGCCTTCGCCGCCTCGCGGGCGGCGAGCAGGGCCTGGCGGGCGAGGTCCACGCCGGAGAGCTCCGGTACGGCGTTCACGCGATCATCTCCAAGGCCTCTCCATGCAGCGGTCGGACGGCGAGCTCGGGCAGGCGCTGCGACCACGGAGCGGGCCGGACCGGGGTGGGGCGGGCCTGGGTGTGCAGCTGCTCCAGCCGCACGGCGAGCAGGTGCTCGGCGGTGCGGGTCTGCGCCCGCGCGGCGGCCTCGGTCGCGGCGCGCAGGGCGTCGTCGCTGTCGGGCAGGGCCTGGTGCCAGGGCTTGGCGAGCTCGGTCGCGTACGCCTTGCGGGCCTCCGCCTGGGCGTCCTCGCTGCGGCCGAGCATCACCAGGGCCTCGTGCCGGTACTCCGCGGCCGCGCTCTCGGCGGTCAGCATGGCGGTGTGCGCCGCGGCGTCCTCGACGGCGCCCGGGCCAGCTGCCTCCAGGGCGGCCGGGTCGGTGATCTGCTGGAACTCCACCCACGAGGCGGCGATGGCGGCCTCGATGGCCGTCCGGACCTCGGCGGCGACGGCCGCGACGGCGACCGGGTCGCTCGGGTCGGCCGACCAGGTGGCTGCGAGGAGACCGGCCTCGCCGATCAGGACCTCGGCCTTCCGCCGGTGGTCGCACGCCTCGCACAGCCCGGCCGACTGCTGCCGGCCGCAGTCCTCGCACGCCACGGCCTGCCGGACCGCCGCCTCGGCCGCCGCCCGCTCCCGCTCGACTGCGGCCTGCGCCTCGGCCTCGGCACGAGCCGCCGCACGCCGCTCCGCCCGCTGCCGGGCCTCGGCCTGACGGGCCACGAAGTCGGCTGCCTCAGCCTCGGCGTGACGGCGCATCCGGGCCTCGATCTCCTGGTACCGAGCGTCCGCCTCCAGGCCGGGCGACTCCTGGTCGACCTCGGCCGCGATCCGCACCCGCCACGCCCGGCGCGAGTGCAGGATGTTGGCACAGTTGTCGCAGTCGGCGCCGGTGTCGAGCCGGGCACCGTCGTCGCACCGCACGTCCGAGCACGACGGCCGGCGCACCAGCCCCCGGTGGGTGATCCAGCCGAACGCGCGGGTGACCAGGGCCTCGCCGCCAGTCTCCTCCAGCCGGGACTTCAGCCGGGCGGCAAGCAGTGAGGGGGCCTGCGCCGGCCACTCCAACACGTTCCGCAGCTGCGCCAGCTCCAGTTTCGCCGCCTCCACGACGCGATGCTGCTGCCAGCGGTTCAGCCCCTGCCACAGCCAGGCCACCGGCGTCAGAGCCACTCGCAGGTCAAGATCGGCAGGAAGCTCCGACCGCCTCTGCTGCGTCTTTCGACCACCCACGACCGTCAGCCGGGCACCAGCACCAGCGGCAACGGCGCCTGCCTGCTCCTGCTCGTCGACCGGTGACTTCTTCGGCTTCTCACCGCGAAGCGGGTCAGCGTCGGCCGTCGGGCTCCCGGACCCGGCCATGGCGGTCTCGCCGTCGACGGTCTGGTCCTCCACTGCGCACGCGCGCTCCGGCCGACGGCCTTCACCCCCACGGCCTTCGCCGGAAAAGCCACCAGAGAGCCGCGGAGGAACTACAGGAGTAACCCCAGAAGCGTGGTCTGCGTGGAGCTCTGCACTATCGGGACGCTCCTGAACCGCCGCATCCCCGGCCCCCTCAGCACCCCCGATCCCAGACGTACCAAGGGCAGCAGCATCATCGGCCTGACCATGATCTCCGACTGCACTAACGGGACGCACCGAAAATGAGGGCTTGGGCTCCTGAACAGCCTCCAGGAAGCGTGAGCGGCGGCCATAGGCGTGGGCGACCGGCAGGAGCATGACCCTGCCCTTGCCGCGCATACGCGTCGCCGTGTCCCTGTGCTCCCGCGCCACGACCCCGGCCTCAGCTAGCCGCGCCAGTACCTTCCGAGCCCCGGCCGGCGAGCAGCCCAGCAGCCGGGCCAGCGTCGCCGCCACACGCCCCTCCCGCACCTTCACCGACCCGCCGCACAGCTGCAGCCAGCCCGACGCCCGGGTGTTCAGCACCATCAGCAGCAGCCCGAGCCGGTCCGTCGCAGCCCCCTTGCCCCGGCGGCCAGCCAGCAGCCCCGGCGGCGTCGGCTCCTTACCCTCCGGCGACCAGCCCGGCCCGAACAACGCCTCGATGAGGCGCAGCAGCGTCGCCAGCTCCGCCTTCGACAGCGCCAGAGGATGCGCGACCCCGCCCTCGTTACGGGCACGCCACAGGGGCATGACCAGGCAGTCCAGGCCGGTCGGGTGACCCTGCGCGTCCGTCACCACCTTGGTGTGCAGCCCGTCCGTCGCACGCATCGGACCCAGCACATTGCGGTGGACCGTCGACTCGCCCACCCCCAGCCAGCGGCCCAGCTCCGCGACCCAGATCGACGTCTGGTTGTCGCTCTTCGCGCCCTTCGGAGCCCGCGACTTCGCGTACAGCACCACCGCCGCCAACTTTGGCGCGTCCTTCAACCTGGCAATCGACGGGTCCGTCAGCAGCGCCATCACCGCAGCGCGCAGCCGCAGCCGCATTGCACGACCGAGGCGCAACGGGTCCTCCAGGCCTCCGTCACCCGGCTGTCCAGAGGCCGACACCGACCGCAGCGCGGCCCGCTGCCGCGGGATGACCATAGGGCTGTCTACGGAGTCGTCTGCCGGGGCCGGCCGCAGCGCGACGAGCGTCGCCCTCGACATCACAGGGACACACCCCCGTCTACGCAGCACACCGGCGCGCAGGGGAACCTGCTGCCGAACAAATCGTTGTGCGGGACATGGCAGCCAAGAAGAAGGACCCGCAGCCCGCCGTGCCCGAGAGTCCGCCCGGAGGACGGCGGCCGCACAGCGGATCGGCCCCCGCCCGGCTCGGGCTCCCCGCCCCCGACAGCCCAAGAGCCTGTACGACATGAAGCCGCCCGGCGTCTTCTACGAGGACTGGGAGCGCCCCGTCGGCTCCGACAACGACGTGATGAGCGCAATCGCCGCAGCATTCGGGCCCAAGTCGGGCGAAGCCCGCACCATGCAGCTCCTTCTGGACTACCGCAGCATCTACGGGCCGTACATCCCGCTGGGCGCCGCAGGGCATCTCGACCTGATCCTCGAGGACACCACCCTGACCACTGTCCTGGCCGAGTCCATGGGCACCGCACGGACCGAGATCCGCGACACTCTGCACTCCCTCCACGCGCAGGGCCTGCTGCTCATCGCCGACGACGGCTCCCTCTGGCTGACAGTCCCGCCCGGAACCCCCCTCTCCGCGCCGAACGGCCAGTGGTCCTTTGTCGAAAAGAAGATGGACGCGCCGCCGGAACTTGCCGCTGCCCACTGACATCGAGAGCGCTCGCCGGCCCGGTCCACCGCAGTAGGTCGTGAAGATCATTCGGACAGGCTCGGTGACCGGGCCTGTGGACAGAGGCCACGAAGCTCCGATTGCCCTCAGCGCTGCCGCACTGCGGGCAGAAACATTGGGACGAGTCCCGCCACACGGGACGAGCCTCTCGATGCCGCCGACGGAGTCGTTGCGGACGCGGGCGGACACCGACCGGACAGACCTGGCCGAGTTGTGGCTTCCTACAGGAAGAGCCGCTTCCTGTCCAAAAGCCGCGAAGTGTCGGATCGGGGACGCCTGTTCCGTCACATGAAAATCGCTAAAGGTGCGAACCGCACCGAAACGGGCAGTGCTCGACTTTTCAGGGGACACCAGATCGGGCACTATGGCGAAGACACCAACCTTCATATGCATCGCCCTGACCGCGACCGGGCCCCTGCCAAGGGACCCGACCACGGCCGAGCGGTTTGTGTGAGGGACACCCCAACCACCGGACAACCGGACAGCTGAAGCTCCGAGCCCGACGGCCTGCCAAGACCGCCGAACCCGGGGTGACGTTGGTGGCTCAACAGAGGCCCCCTGCCAAAGGGGCTCCTGGAAAGCCGGGGTGGTCGCCTTGCCAAGGGACGACCGGGTGGAGCAACCCGCTTGCCAAAGCGGGGTAATGCAATGAGTGAAAGATCCAGCTCAATGAGCTGGAGCCCAGAACCGGGGCCAACCGGGGACTGGGCGGCCGACCTGATGGTCGGCGCGAAGGGCCGCGCGAGGCCGGAGTGGATTTCAGTCCACTCACTTGGCGCGCGCGGCCGGTGGCGGCTACGTCACCCCGACCCCCTCGATACCGAAGGCGGAGTCGGCGTACCCGAAACCGGGAGCAAGATCAGTCCTCACGCGGCCCTCCCTGGGCGACGGTCGGGTGCTCCTTGGCCAAGCCGCGGAGGAACTCCGCATACTTCAGGCGATTGCTGCGGTGGGGCTGGGTGTGCCCAGCTTCCCATCCGACGATGGCGAGGCGCTTGACGCCGATGACCTCGGCGACTTCCGCCTGGGTGAGGTTCGCGGCGATGCGTAGCTGCCGACGAATGTGCGGCGGGGGCAGCGTGTCAGCATCCACTAGGGCATCGTCTCGACGCAGCGGATCCGACATAGCACCCTCCATCTCACTTGATGTTCTCCGAAAACATACACCAGGTGATCTCGTTTCGGGAGGCGTCCGCAGCGCGAACCCAGCTCTGCCACAAGCCGGGTAGGGTCCGTGCCCGTGACCCGCCTCGCGTTTTTCGACCTGGACAACACGTTGGTCGACCGACGGTCGGCACTTGGCGACGCCCTGACCGCCCTGTGCTGCTCCCGCGGGCTCTCCCCAGACGCCGATCAGTGGCTGCGCAACGAGCTGGCCGACCGCGCGACCGTCAACGACTTCGTACGGCTGCGGGACACCTTCGGACTGGAGGCGTCGGCGGCGGACCTGTGGCAGGAGTACGTCGACCTCATGGCGACCACTGTCACCTGCCGCCCTGACGTCCTCGAGGGCCTGGCCCGCCTGCGCACGGCCAGATGGACGATCGGCATCGTTACCAACGGGGCTGGCGACATTCAGCGCGCCAAACTGGCCGCGACCGGCCTCGCCGACCTGGTCGACAGCGTCGCCGTCTCGGGCGACCTGGAGATCCGCAAGCCAGACCTGCGCCTCTTCGAACTCGCGGCCTCCCGCTGCGGAGTGAGCCTCGCGGATGGCGGTTGGATGGTCGGCGACAACGCGGCCGGGGACATCGGCGGCGGCCACCAGGCTGGCCTGCGCACCATCTGGCTGCGCGGTCGCCCCTGGCCCGACGGTCTCCCCGCCGCACAGCACGTCGTCGACGACGTCACCGACGCCATCACCATCCTGCTCACCGAGACGGAGTGACACCGTGGACCAGCCGACCGTCGGCATTCTCCACCCCGGCAGCATGGGCGCCGCCATTGCCGCCTGCGCCGCGACCAACGCGGCCGCGGTCCTGTGGTGCGAGACTGGGCGCAGCACCGCGTCCCAAGAGCGCGCCGCCCAGTTCGGCCTGACGCCCGTGGCCACGCTGTCTGACCTGCTGGACCGCAGCGACATCGTCATCAGTCTCTGCCCGCCGGCCGTAGCCGAGGACCTGGCACGCGACGTCGCCGCGCATCGCTTCACCGGGGTGTACGTGGAGGCGAACGCCGTCAACCCCGAGCGGACCCAGCGGATCGCTGCGCTGCTCACACCGGACGCGACCGTCGTGGACGGCGGTGTCGTCGGCTCTCCGCCGATCGGGGGTAAGACGCCGACTCTGTACCTGTCCGGCCCGGCCTTGGCGACCGAGCGCATCGAGGCGCTGTTCATGGGCACCGCCGTCCAGACGGCGGTGCTGGGCACGGAGGTCGGGAAGGCGTCCGCGCTGAAGCTGGCGTACGCCTCGTTCCAGAAGACCAGCCGGGTGCTGGTGGCGCTCGCGGTCGGCATGGCGCACGAGCACGGCGTCGACCAGGAGCTCATCGAGATCGCCTCCCGACGCACCGACTCGTACCTCTCCGAGCCACAGTACGTCGCCAAGACCGCCGCGCGCGCCTGGCGCTGGGGCCCGGAACTGGAGGAAGCCGCCGACGCCCTCGAGGCCGTCGGCCTCCCACCGGAGATGCTGCGCGCGGCCGCGACCACGCTGGCACGGTGGAACGACGTCAAGGACGACGGCGAGCTCACGCTCACCGACGCCCTGAACCGACTCGCCCAGCCGTAGCCCGCGCTCATGCCGTCGCCGCTCCCGCCCGCTGCACCAGCAGCTGGTCGATGAGCTGCGCCGCGTCCTGCGGCGAGGCGGTAGTGGTGTCCACGGTCAGGTCCCAAGCCAGGTTCGGGTGCGCGTTCAGATCCTCGCGGGTCGCGTCCCACGCCGCCAGCCGCGCAACGGTGTCGCCGTCGCCGCGTTCGGCGGACCGCCGAGCGGTCACCTCACGCGGGCACCACAGCAGCACCACCAACCACTGGGCCGGGTAACCGCTGACCAGGGACTGGATGCCATCGACCTGCCCGAGGTGCACCACTGGCACACCGGCCGCGAACGCGGCATCAACTCCCGGCCGGTCGACCGCATACGTGTTGCCATACCGCGAGTTCGCGTACACGACGTCGCCTGCGGCCTCCAGCTCGCGCAGCTGCTCCGCCGTGCCCATCCGGTAGCTGGCGGACTTGCCGGTCCCGACCTTGAGCCGTGTGAACTGCACGTACTGCGGGTGCAGCTCGGCGAGCGCGGTCGTGATGGTGTCCTTACCTGCCGCCGGCGGGCCGTACAGGACTACCCCCTGAAGCCCGGTCACGAGTACATCGCCCCGATTGCCTGACGGGCCTGATCCGCGAGCGAGATTGCCGTGCCCAACCGGTTGTCGACCACAAGGTGAGGCACTGCCGGGCGCAGGTCCAGATCGACCGTGGCCATGTACTCGTCCCACCGCTGAAGTTTCCACGCGTCGCGGGCCGCCGAGCGGAACGTGATGTACTCCCGCATCGACTCCTCGTCGCAGCGCACCCATACCGGGAACACATCGACACCTAGCGAGCCCGCACGGTTGACCAGGCGCTGCATCCAGTTCGCGTCCGTCATCTCCGCGATGAACGGCGCCGAGAGCACGCTGGAGATCCCGCACCGCATGTTCGCGAGCGCTGACTGCATCAGGCAGTCGTACTCCACCGGCCGCACCTGCTCTCGGTAGAGCTCACTGTGCCGGTCGTGTGGGTCACCGCCGAGCGCGACGAGCAGGCGCTCCACCAACGGACGGGTCAGGGGATCCTTGTCGAGCAGTGGCCAGCCCGTGAGCTGGACGAAGAAGCGCGCCAACTCCGTCTTCCCGGACCCGGCGAATCCGCCGACCAAGATGAGTGAGGGACGGTGCGGATCGCCGCCGGTGTGACGGCGCTTCCACGCGTCGATGATCCGCTGCTGCAGACCGAGGTGGTCAGCCTCTTTCGAACCGGGCGTGATCCGGTGGATCGCACGCTCGACCGCCAGAACGTGGGACCCGTTGATGCGGTCATCCGCCGGCGTGAGCCTGAAGGACGACGTCTCCTCCCCCGGCAGTGCGGCACGAAACCCCAGGTCGGGCTCGGTCGCGCGGTACAGGAGGCAGTAAGCGCGCCGATAGTGCGGACCTGGGTAGACCTCGCCCTGCTCGTGCTGCCACAACGTCTGTGGATTCGCGGCCGGGATCCCCTTCAGCTTGGCCTGCTCAGCGACCTCCCGCAGCCGCTCGCCCGCCTTCTCCAGGGTCAGGCCGTGAGCCTCACGCTGCTCACGCAGCCGGTCCGGCCGCCACCCCGCTCGCTGCTTCCCCACCCTCTGCCCCTCCGTCATCGTCATGCCTGCGAGCCTAGAGCTCGGGCCTGAAATCCCATGTGTACACGGATGTTGAAAACCCGTGAACGAGCTCATGTACGTGCTTCGACAGCGCGCTGTGATGTCTTTGCCGAAGCACTCGCGGTGTGATTGCTCCAGCAGCGCAGCCGGATGGTGGATGAGGAGGTGTCCGGTGCACAGTCGACTTGCTTCGTTTGGCGTGGCGCGATCAGGTCTTCCGCTCTCGCTCAAGTTCTTCGAGTCGGGTAGCCATCGCGTCAAGCCTGGCCTCAAGCCTCTGGACGGTGGCAGCAAGCTCAGCCGTGGAAGGCTGCGTTGCGACAGGCGTCGGTCGGGCGCGAACGAATACGCCCTTCCCTGCCTGTCCGTAGAGAAGGCCCTCGGCGGTCAGTTCCGTGACGGCGCGCCGTACCACGGTGCTGGAGACGTCGTACTGCGACCCCAGCTTGGCGGTCGAAGGGATCGTGTCTCCGACTGCAAGACGGCCGTCGGCGATCCGTTGGCGGAGGTCCTCCATGACGCGCTGATACTCCGGCTGACCGTTCCCCACCACTGCTCCTTCCTCATATAGCCGCTTGCTTGAGCTGCTCATAGTGCAGCACATGAGCTCGGTGGGCAGTCGGTGCAGGGTCTGGGTCGTCATGGGAACACCTCCTTGACAACCTTATACACATAGTGCACCTTGTACGTAAAGCTCGTGGTCCTTCGGGAGCACCGAGTCAGCACCACCACAGTTTCTGCAGCTTGTCTCTTTGGAGGCGGGCAGGTGGTCGGAGGCGGTAGCACGATCAAACCCCCCGGCTGGCAGGACTGGAAACGACCTCAGCGCTGATGCGCTGTCTGTCCGCCGGGATTCGGGCCGTTGGCTCGTGGACCTGGTGGGTGGAGAGAGCATCCGCCCCTGCGAACCCCCTCCCTCTTCCTGCCGAGGAGTCGCCATGCCCGAGCTCGCCATGCCCAAGGCCGCCAAGCGCCGGGGCCGCACCCGTACCTCCCGAGTCAGTCCCCTCGACGCGATCGTCCTCTCGACCCTGTCCCCTGGTCACATCGACATGCGGCGGGTCGAGTCCACCGAGAAGCGCCGCATCTCGCTGGTCTGCCCGGCCTGCAAGACCTGGGTGGCCGTCACCCCCCACCGCGGCACCTACCTGCTCAAGCTCGTCCCGCACCACACCGGCAAGGCCGGCGCCGCCGACGCGATCCGCTGCAACTCCAGCAACCGGCTCGTCGAGGTCGACATCACCCCGGACGCCTGGAACCACCAGTACGACGAGTGGGCGCGCGAGGAGCGCCTCGCCGTCGACGTCACCCGCCACCGGCGCGCCACCGTCCAGACCCTCAAGGTCGCCCGGCCGCAGGAGCGCCCCGCCGACCGGCGAGCCCAGTGGGAGCGTGCGGTTCCCGCCGCTCGCCAAGCCGACGCCGCCCGTACGGTTCCCACCGACGCGATCCCCACCACGCGCGGCCGGGCCGTCGACGGACCCGCCGGCGCCCTGCCGGCCATGATCGGGCAGGACGCCGGGGACGACCGCTCCGTCCGCGCCCTGGCCGCCGGCACCTTCCGCGTCCTGGCCGACGCCGCCCCGGACCGTTCCGCGAGCGACGCCCTCGAGGAGCACCTCGCCCGCGTCGCCTACACGCACCTGGCCACGCTCTGGCGCCGCCCCCTGACCCTGGCCGACCAGCCCGAGCACACGAAGCTGGTGGCTGCGGTCCGGGCCGAGCTGCCCTCGCCGGCCCCGGGCGAGACCGCCGCGGCGTACACCGACCGCTGCCGCAAGCCCGCCTTCGGCGCCCGCCGCCGCAAGCCCGCTCTCGCGGCCTGACCCACCAACCGCCCAGGCCCCGGCCTCGGCTCCCGCACCGCGCGGGGGCCGAGGCCGGGGCCGTCTGCTCCCGTCCCCGCCCGCTCACCGCACCCCCGAGGTCCTGATGCCCGCCACCCTGACCCTGACGTCCCACCGGCCCAGCGGCGGCGAGGTGTTCGACGCCGAGACGCTCGCGCTCCTGGACGAGCTCGACGTCCCGCTCCCCGTCGACCTCACCGACGCCGAGGTCGACCGCGACGCCGTCTGGGGTACGCCGCTGACGATGTACGAGCCCGCGGGCACCGCCCGGGAGATGCGCCGGTACGCGGCCGCGGTCCTGACCGTCCCGCCCGACCGCCGCCACGAGCTCGCCCTCGCGCACGGCGTGGAGATCACCGCCCGCGTCGACGCCGGCCGCGACATCCTCGCCGCCGACCCGACCATCACCGCCCGCGTCCGCGAGCGCCTGGTCGACGTCCTGCTCCCCTATGCCGACCGCCTGCGCCGGTCGATCCGCTCCGAATGCCGCCCCGAGTACGCCGCCGCCTGACCAGACGGCCCCGGACGACGCCCACGATCAGCGGCCACCCCCTTCTGCACCGAGGGTGGCCGCTGGTCGTGGCTGGTCGTACGACCCGCCAAAACGAGCGACAGCCCCGGGGATTGCGCCCCCGAGGCTGTCCAGGACCTACGCGGAGGACCTATGAAGAACAGCTTCGCACAGCGCCCGACCGACTCCGACGCCGACATGGACGAGGCCCTGCGCCGCGTCCGGCAGGGGAAGTGACTGTCGTGGACTGGATCTGTCGCGGACGACGCGCCGCACGCAACCAGGCACGTGCCCGAAGGGAGGCGGAGGCATGAAGACGCTCCTGGCCGTCTTGGCCGCGCCTCTGCGGCACCTGTGGCAGTGCAGCACGTGCAGCGGCTGGTTCGAGAGCCCGCAGTGCCCGGTCTGCCGGTGACCGGACGCCAGACGAGCGACCTGTACCGCCGGTACATGGCCGCGGACACCGCCTACCGCCAGCACGCCTCCAACTGCGCGGCCTGCACGGCCACCGCCCCCGGCGCGGCCTGCCGCGACGGGGCGCGTCTGTATGAGTCGTTCTCGACTCTTCAGACCAGGTACCTCAACCAGCTCAACCAGAAGTGAGCCCGCTCCGCCCCCGCCGCCCGGCGGGGGCGGCTCCGTTCCCCAGAGAGGAACCCCATGACCACCACCAGCACCGCCGCCGTGTTCACCAACGAGATCCTCGCCCGGGCCGCCGACCTGGCGCGCGACTCCTACCGCCCGGTGTGGACCGGCGGCTCGGGTGAGGAGACGACCGGCGAGTCGATCGCCCGCCACCTCGACGCGGCCAACATCCTGCTGGCGACCACCGGCTGGGCCCGGACCTACCCCTCCCCCACGCCCGTGAGCACGGCGCTGCCCGCGATCCAGACGATGAGCATCAAGGACATGCTCAGCGAGATGCTCATCGTGGTCCGCGACGAGATCACCACCGCCGGCGCCCCGCGCACCCTGCCCATGGCGCTGGAGCACGTTGCGCACGGCGAAGACGGCGACAGCGACACCCGCTACGTCGCCTCCGAGGTCCTGACCCTGCTGATCCGCGCCCTCACCCGGCACGACCAGGCCGCGGCCACGCCCTGGACGGAGCGCCAGCACCGCACCCACCAGGACGTCAGCGCCCTGCTGACCGCCGGCGCCCGCTTCGCCCGCACCTACGGGCCCAACGCCCCCCAGGCGCAGCACGCCGACTGAACGACGTCCCCCGCTCGCTCTGACCGTTCGACCGCACGCAGCGAAATGCAGCAGCCCCGGGGTGGCCGCCCCGGGGCTGTCTTCTGCACCGGACCTTTTGGGAGGCCCTGATGAATCGCACGTCCATCGTACGCACCGTCTACTACGGCGCGGTCTCCACCGCGACCACGCCCGAGCGCCCCCGAGCGGCCTGCGCCGACGTCGACCCGGAGCTGTTCTTCCCGACCGGCGACAACGGACCGACCCTGCTCCAGGAGCAAGAGGCCAAGGCGGTCTGCCGTCGCTGCCCGCTCCAGGCCCCCTGCCTTCAGGGCGCGCTGGACCGGGGCGAGACCGCCGGGGTGTGGGGCGGCATGTCGGAGAGGGAGCGCCGGTCCCTCAAGCGCCGCACCGCCCACACGAGCGCCGCCTGAACCGTTCTGGCGGCTGCCTGATCTGCTCGTCCCGGCCGCTGGAACACGGTGGCCGGGACGGGCAGCGAAGGGGAGCCGGACAGCCCGGACCGAACAGTCAAAGGGAGGCCTTCATGGCCACGACGATGCCCCCGCTCCAGCCCGGCACGGAGACCACCGCCCAGGCGTGCGTCTTCGCGATCTTCGGCAGCGACATTCCGCCGATCGGCCCCGACGACTACGACGGCAGCTGGCGCACCACCCTCCACATCATCGCGGAGGAGTGGGAGGGCGAGGGCCGTGTCGAGCGGCACGCCGTCCGCACCGCGACCGCGATCAACGACCTGCTGAACTCGCAGAAGCTGTTCGGCGAGGGATCGCCCGAGGCGCGCACTGCCGGCACCGCGCTCAAGCCGCTGATCGACAAGTGCCGGATCTACGGCATCACCACTGACGACCTCCGCCGCCACGGCGCCCAGCTCCATACGAGCTGACTACCCTCCCTGCCCCCTCTCCGGGAGCACCAGGCACCGGTTGGCCCACGTGCTCGCCGGCGACCTCGGGACCACGCCGCTCTGACCACTCCCCTCTTGCCGGATCGTCGGCACGACTGCTTACGGAGCACACCTGATGACGACTCACACGGACCCGGTCCGCTCCGCCGAGGCGGCACCGGACCACTACCCCCTCCCCCGCCCCGCTCCCGAACCGGTCACCGAGATCCCCGGCGGTCACCGCCCCCACTCCCCCGACACGACCGACGAGACGGCCCCGGCGGGACCCTCCCTGTCGTGGTCCCGGGGCGAGAAGTGGCTGCTGCGCTCGGGCATCGCCTCCGGCGTCGGCGTCGGAACCCTCGGCCTGGCCTCCTCCTACAAGGCCCTGGAGGAGAAGGCCGCCAGGACGGCCGCCGAGGGCGGCTGGGGCTGGGGCGAGTACGCCTGGATGCTTCCGGTCGGCATCGACCTGGGCATCCTGACGTTCTCCATCGTCAACCTGCTCCTGGTCAAGGCGGAGAAGCCGCTGGCCTGGGTCAAGTGGGTGCCGCGTGCCCTTACCGTCGTCACCATCGTCCTGAACTGGAACACCGGTGCGACGACGGAGGGCAAGCTCGGGCACGCCGCGCTCGCCGCGCTGTGGGTGGTGCTCTCCGAGATCGCCGCCCACCTGTACGCCGCGCACATCGGCCGGCTGCGCAACCGGCGCCAGATGGAACGGATCCGCTTCTCCCGCTGGTTCTACCAGCCGGTCAGTTCAGCCCGGGTCAACCGGCTGATGAAGTCGTGGGAGATCACCTCCTACGAGGAAGCGCTGGAGCGCGACCGGCAGCTCATGGTCTACCGCTCCGGACTCCGCAACGAGTACGGCCGGCGGTGGCGCTTCAGGTCGAGTGAGGAACGGCTTCAGCCGCTGCGGCTCGCCGCCTACGGCATGACGGTCGAGCAGGCCCTCGAAGAGCCCGACCGTCAGGAGGCCGCGCAGAACCTTCGGGAGCAGAAGCGCAGCCTTCAGCAGGCCCGGGCAGAGCTTCAGAGGATTGAAGCGGAGGCTCAGATCAAGGCGGCCGAGCTTCAGGCGGAAGCCGCCAAGGTCCGCGCCCAGGGCGATCTGGCCAAGGCCAGGGCGGAGGCCGAGGCGGCGGCTTCAGTGGCGGTTCAGCAGTCTGAAGCCGACCTTCAGGTCCGCCGCGCGCAGGCCGAGGCCGAGGCGCGGCGCGTCCAGGCGGAGGCCGAGGCGACGATTCGTGAGCTGGAGGCCCAAGAGCAGGCCCGGCAGGACGATCTGGCCCGTAAGCGGGAGAAGGACCACCTCAGCTGGGAGTCGGAGCGTGCCGACCTGCTGGCCCGGCAGAAGGAGGACGGGCACCGACGGCAGCTTGAAGCCCGCCGTCTGGAAGCTGAAGTCGAGCTGAAGGAGAGCGCGGAGGCGGCCACGGCCCGCCGGGTGAAGAGGGAGGAGGACGCGCGGGCCGCCGAGCTGGATAAGCAGGCCGCTGAAGCCCGCCGGATCGCTGCTGAGGCCGACCTGAAGGCCAAGCGGGACCGGCTGAGGGGACTTGAAACGGAATCCGCTGTCCAGGCCGCTGAGCGCAGGATCGCCGAGGACAAGGCGGCCGCGGAGACGGCCCGCCTGAAGGCGGCGGAGGACGAGCTGAAGGCGGCCATGCTGGAAGCTGAAGCCCGCCTCACCCCGCCTGAACGCGAGGCCCGGCAGATCGCCGACATGATTCGCAACGAAGGCGTCAAGGCCATCACGCTGAGCCGGATCGAAGAGATCTTCGGCTTCTCCCAGGCCACCGCCTCCGGCCGCCGCAAGCGCGCCATCCAGCTCCTCCAGGAGACCGGAGAGCTGCCCTCAGAGGTCGCCTGACCTGCACGAACAGACCCGGAGTAGCGCAAGGATACGGCCGAGCTGCCCGCCGGCGGCGACCGCCCCTGAACCCGCCGTCCGGCACACACCAGTGAGGGCCAGCCCGCGCGAATCGGGCTGGCCCTCGCTGCGACTGCCGGAAGCAGTCATAGCCCCATCAGTACACCAGGAGGGAATACCCGACGTGAACAGCAACAACCATCCGAACTACTCCCCTCTGCGCGACGTCGCGCAGAGCCCGGAGGCCACGGCCCGATATCTGGCCGATGTCCAGAGGGTCCTGCTGGACATCGGCCAGAACCTGGAGACCCTCGCCCACGAGACGCGTGTGCACCTGCGCGACACCCACGTGGAGGGCGACCGCTGGTACCACGCCAGACTGCGTGCCATGCCCGTCGAAAAGGCCCTCGGGCAGGTTCTCAAGAACCTGCACAACCTGACCGTCGGCCTGGAAAAGAGCGCCTACAAGCGCCGCACCCACGACGAGGTGGTGGTGAATACGGCCAATGAAAGGAAGGAAAAGGAGCTCGAGAAGTGGCGTAAGAAGAACCCGCAGCCGCTCCAGGCCGCTCCGAGTCCGTCACAGCAGGGTGTGCAGAGCCAGAATCCCGGTTATGTTGGTCCCACGTCGATTTTCGACCTGGGTAACAGGGAGTCGGCGTGACGCGGCCCCTCACCAGCGTCGAACGCTCCATTCAAGGGCGGAACAGCTGGTTGCAGGAAGAGGAGCGCAAGGCGATCGAAAGTCGCGGCGAGATGGGCCGGATGGAATTCTGGCTTCGCGTTACTCGGTCCCGAATCTCCAAGGACGTCAAAGCCGGGCGCAGTGACGTCATCCCCGGATTCACCAGCGTGTGCCGCCTGTTCAAGCTCGCGATCGACAAGCGGGCCGAGGGCGACGGGCGGCTGTGGAACCACCTCATGCAGTACGCGCAGCAGGTGCTGGAGCAGCACGGCCCCGCGTAACTGACCGTCACCAACGAAGGCCCCGCCGGGCTCCGGCGGGGCCTCGCGCGCGTAAAGCGTGCACACGTGCACGTGCACGCGCGTGCACACGAGATCCCACTGTCTGTCAAGTCCCCCTGGAGGGAGGTGCACCGTGTCCGACGAGCCCGATGAGTCCGGCAGCGGGACCCTGGTCCGCGGCCCCTGGAGCGGTGATTCCTCGTACGCGCCACCGCCGATTCCGGATTTCGCCGACACCATTCCGCCCGCGTGCATTCCGGAGGCTCCGCCGGAGTCCCCGGAGGAGACGACGATGGAGTTGCCGCCGATCCCGGCTGCCCCGGACCCGGCGTTGGCCATGCGGTCGGAAGGGATTTCGGAACCGGAAGCCAATGAGGAATACGGCGAATACGAGGAAGGCGAATACGCCCAGCCTCGTTCCCTCGCCGATCGTCTCGGTGACTGGCTCGAATTCCGGCTGGAAAGGTCGCGGGCGCTTCATGAAGGCGAAGCTCCTTTCCGTGAGGCTGAAATCGCACGGAAGGCCGCGCTGATCGAGGGCCGCACTGCGCAGGAAGTCGCGATGATGGAGCAGAACGGAAAGCTCCACGCCGCGATGATGAAAGCGAAGGGCGACAAAGCGGCGGCGCGCGGAAAAGCGGACGCCGACCGTACGAAGGCGTCCAGCTCCGGCATGGGCGCGGACAAGGGCCGCTCGAAGGCCGGCGGCGGTGGCGGCGGGTCCCCGCGCGGCGGTGGCGGCACGGGGCCTTCCCGCTCCCACTCGAGCCCGGGGCCGAACAAGCCCGGGTCCTCGCGCGGCCCCAACTCCGGCGAGTCCGGGAGCCGTTCCGGGGCCGGCTCAACCGGGAGCGGCGGAGGAGGCAAGGACCGCAAGAAAGGCCCTGAGCGGTCCTCTGGCGGCCATACAGCCGGTTCCGGGCGCAACGGGTCGTCCGGGGGCTCGAAAGGCTCCCAGACGGGCTCGGGCGGCTCCGGCCGCAGCGGCACCTCGAAGGGCGACGGCGGCGGCCGGACCGACCGCGGTCCGGCGTCCAGCGCCCGCGCCGAGCGGGTCCGCGGTCGCCAGGACCGCGCCGGGGTCCGGCAGGCCGGGCGGCAGGAGCGGCGTAGTGCCGGGCACACCGCCGGCCTCGCCGACCGGACCAAGGACCGCGACCAGGCCCGCGCCAACCGGCAGCAGGAGTGGGAGGACCGCCGGGCGAAGCGGGCGGAGCGCGACGCGGCGCGGAAGGCGAAGCGGGAATCCGCGGCGTCGTCCGGGCCGGGCCGCACGACCGTGGGCCAGGCCGTCGCGGAAGAGGCCCAGCGCCGCTTCGACCAGCGCCGGGCCGACGCGAAGGCGGCCAGGGACGCGAAGGTCGGAAAGGCGGGCACCGAGAAGGTCAGCCTGACCAAGGACAGAGACAAGG
Source organism: Streptomyces sp. NPDC002232 (assembly GCF_042890295.1). Classification (NCBI taxonomy): domain Bacteria; kingdom Bacillati; phylum Actinomycetota; class Actinomycetes; order Kitasatosporales; family Streptomycetaceae; genus Streptomyces; species Streptomyces sp. NPDC002232. The sequence continues at coordinate 171,015 of NZ_JBIARV010000009.1, forward strand.
ACGCCAAGGACAAGGACGCCAAGGTCAAGGACGCCGAGGGCGCGGGCGAGAGGACCGCCAAGGACGGACCTGACAAGCGCTCCAGCGCCACGAAAGACGGCAAGGCGACCGACGAAACGGACAAGGACTCCAACACCGGTGACGGGGCGTCTGACGGCTCGAAGAAGCGGCGCCGGTTCCGGAGGCGACGCACCGGAGCCGACCGGGCCGGTGAGCGTGAACGCGCCCGCCGCACCAGCCGGACCGGGCGGGCAGGAACCGGGCGTGCTGGCCGGCCCCGGCGGCACGGCCGCCCGGCGGACAGCCCGTTCGGTAAGGAGGACTCCACGCCGACGGTGGAGTGGCCCGACCGGCCCACCCGCCCGCCGCGCACCGGCAGCAAGGGCGACGACGACACCGTCGACGCGGACATCGCCCACGACGGGCCCGCGCCCGTGACCACCGGCGTGAAGAGCCTGCCGCCAGCGCCGGAACCGCACACCGCACGACCCGGCACCAGTCGGCCGACCAGCACGGAAGGGAGCAGCGTGAGCAGCTCGGAAGTCAGCAGACCGACCGGTGCGAGCGGACTGGCCGCCCAGCACCACACGGACATCACGTTCGACGAGTACCTGATGGGAATGGCGAAGGTCGCCATCAAGGCCGCCTCCGACCAAGAGCGCGCCGAGGCCCTGATGGAGGCGCTCGGCAAGCTCGCCGACGCGCTACGGGAGATGGCCGCCGACCTGGTCGGCGACCACAACATCGACACCAAGGTCACCGACCTCATCGCGGACCTGGCCGACTCCGCGGCCCGCATGAAGGCGCAGGCCGAGCGGTGCGCCGAGCAGTGCGGCATCGCCAAGGAGGCCGCCCGGATCGCCGCCAAGGAAGTCGCCCGCGTGTACGGCGAGGACATGGCCGCCAAGGAAGACGCCGGGCTCGCGCACGCGTCGGCCGCGGCCCACCACGACTAGAACGACCCGGAGGAATCCCGCTGATGAACAGCGATCTCGCGCCCCGCAGCAGCACGGCACCCGTCATGGCCGACGACGACAACCGGTACAAGGCCGTCCAGGCCAAGCTCGACAAGCTCGGTCAGGCCATGGACGACGCCGGCCTCGAGCTGGAGGCGCTGCAGCGCAGCATGCAGAAGAACGCCAACGACACCGGCGACATGGCGCAGGACATCGCAAACGCCCACCTCGACCCGAAGTTCGTGTCGCTCACGAACAACGTGGAGAGCGCGCTGGTCGGCGCCGCCCGCGAGGTCCGCACGCTGTGCGACACCGCCCAGGAGACCGCCGACCTCACCCATGAGACCCGGCGGACCCACGCCAGGCTCTACGGCGCGCTGGACGACATCCGCTCCAACCGGCGCGAGAAGACGCCCAGGCCCGGGTTCTTCAACCGCTGACTCCCACTCCCCCACCTCCGCCACGGGCGGCCCCGCACACCAGCGGGGCCGCCCGTCCCATTCGCCCCCAAGGAGAAACCGGTGGCCACGCCGCGCAGTGTCACGCTCGAACGCCTCGCCTACAGCCTCGCCGCCCCCGTGCTGGCCGTGGCCCCGAACCTCTACCCCGACAGCCCCGTCAACCAGGTCGTGCAGCTGGCCGGCGCTGCCGGAATCGGCGGCATCGTCCTCGCATCCAAGAGCGAGGAGACCGGCGCCGGACGCAAGATCCTTCGGTGGGCCCCGCTGGTCCTGGCCGCCGCCGTCGACGTCGCCGCCAAGACGACCACCGGCTGGGGCCCGTACTGGACGGACGGACTGCTCGCCGCCGGATGGGCAGTGGCCGGCTACCTGGTGATGCCGTACTCCCGCCACGCCCGCCGCCGCCACCGTCCCGCCGTCGCGGCCCCCGCCCCGCAGCTGCTGCCCGCCGAGGCCGCCCCCGAACCGACCCCGGCATTCCCGGACGCCGGCGCGGACCGGCTCACCCACGAGGCACGGATGCTGTGGGAGCGCGCCGGGATGCCCGCCCGCACCCACGTCGTCAAGGCCACCAGGCACCCCGGCATGCGGCACGACCTCACCCTGCTGCTGCGGGCCTCGGAGACCGGGCGGCCCATCACCGGCCTGTCCCCGGAGGCCGTCGGCGCGGCCTTCGGGGTGCCCGCGGCCGACGTCACCCTCGCGGACGTCCCGCTCCAGACCGGCCGACAGGGCGGTCCCGGCTGGATGGAGGCCAGCATCACCCCCGAGGCCAACCTCCGGCGGCGCACCAGGCCGACCGACGCCGAGCGGTGGGTGGACCGGGTGGCCGGCCCCAAGGGAGGCGCCCCCGGCTCCGTCCTGGTCCACCGGACGCGGGACACCGAGCGCGCAGTGACGTTCTACCGGGCGAAGATGGCCGACTCCACCGAGACGCCGCGCATCGACCAGGCCAAGCTCTGCCGCGCCCTGGGCCTGTCCGAGGACGACTCCTGCGTGTTCGTTCTCATCGACGGCTCCGAGTTCCTGATCAGCGCGTTCGACACTCCCCCGCTGTCCCAGATCTTCCCCGCGACCCGCGAACTGCTGACCCCGGACGAGAAGGGCATGTTCGTCTGCGGGTTCACCATCACCGGCCAGCCGGTGAAGAACATGGTGTTCCAACACGACAAGAACGCCGCCGCCCACGGCCTGGTCCTCGGAGTCAGCCGGTCGGGCAAGACGCAGTTCTTCGCGATCAACATGGCGGCGGAGTCCCTGGCCGGCCAGGTGGTGTGGCTGTCCACCGTCCGCAAGGACGAGAAGACGACCACGCTCGGGCAGTACATCGACCGGCAGGGCTCGAACGCCCTGTGGATGGCCCGCCAACTGCGGGCGGCGAAGGCGCTGTGCGAGATCAGGGCCGAGATGCCCTGGCCCCACGACGGCAAGCCGCACGACTACAAACCGGGCGACCCACGCTGCCCCTACCAGCAGCTGAACGTATACGCGGACGAGTACATGACCGCCGCCCAAGACGGGGACTTCGGCGAATTCATCCAGACCGACGGCGACGACCTCACCGTCACCGGCCTCAAGTACGGCATCGGCTTCAAGCCCGCCGGCCAGAGCCCGTTCGCCCACAACGGGTTCAGCACAGAGATGAAGGACAACCTCCGGCAGAACTCCAGGCCCGTGATCTTCAACATGGGCTCGCCCGGCGCCACCCGCAAGGCCGCGGAGGGCACGATGGAGAACCCGCACGACGTGCCGACCATCCCAGCCCGCTACTCCCGCAGCGAAGGCTCCGCAATCGAGCGGGCCATGCGCGGCGAGGCCGACCCGGAGAACGGCGTCAGCACGGGCGGCGTCGCCGTCATCGTCCTCGACAACGGCCGCGCCGTCCTCATGCGCAGCCTCTTCGCGGACTTCGACACCGACCTCACGACCCTCTTCCCCGACGAAGTCGTCAGGCTCACCCACTACGAGATCAGCGAACTGGAGAAGCGCGGCCTGTGGTTCGACTGGAACGAGCCCGTCAGGCCGGGCGAGTTCTGGCCCGAGCCCGAGGAAGGCGACGACGGCGAGGGCAAGTCCAGCCGACGCGGCAGCGGTGGAGGCAAGGGCAGCGGCAAGCGCAGCAGCAGCCGACGTACCGAGCGGCAGATCACCTCGCCCCGCCAGGCACTGGAGGCCATCAAGAGCCTCACCGACGCCTGAACGCACACGCACCCAACCCCGGGGCCGGCACACCCGAGCACGGCCGGCACCACCTCCAACCCGAAGGAGCACCCGCCGTGGCCCTGTCGATCTCCGCCGCCGTCCTGTTGGGCATCATCGTCGTCGTCCTCGTCAAAAGCGGCTACGTCCGTGTCGGCTCCGCCGCCACCTGCGCCCTGTTCGGCTTCACCCTCGCCGCGACCGGCCTGGCCCCCACCATCAACAACGGCCTCGCCTCGCTCGCCGGACTGATCGCCAGCCTCTGACCCAATCCATCCAGGCCAGCATCATCAACTCAGCAATAAAACGCCGGTAGCTGGCGCATGCTCTTGTCGGGCCCCACCACGATCACTGGGGAAAGGACAAGGCCATGGCACACCTGCACTACACCTGCTGGAGCTGCGCCGAGGACTGCATCGTGCACGGCGACGGCTGCAACTGCTGCGACCTGGTCGACGTCCCCGACGAATGGGACTGCTGGAACTGCGGCGCGCTGAACTACACCCCCGACGACTAACGCGCCTCTCCCCTCCCCCGCTGCACGACGCCGAAGGGCGCCGCCGAGGAACGATCCCGGCGGCGCCCTTCGCGTTCCCGCCTGGAGCCCGCCATCGCCGACACCGCACCCTCCCCCGCGATCCACCCGCCCGCCCCGACCACCCACCAGGCCGCCGCGCCGCCGGCGGCGGCACTGACCCTCGAGGAACGCCTCACCGTCGTGAACATGAAGATGACCGCACGCCTGAACGAAGCGGCCGTCGCCCACGCGGTCAACACCGCGCACATCCCCATCGAAGCCCTGGACTTGGCCGACATCGTCACCGTCCCGCTGACCCCAACGCTCCAGCCGCCACCAGCCACCTACCCGACCCCGGTCGCCGCCCTGCTGCAACGCGCCCACCACCGCCTGCTCACCGGCGGCTGGTGCTCCGGCGCCCTGGCCGACGAGGACGGCGCCCACTGCATGCTCGGAGCCATCCGCGCCGAGGCCATCGGCCAGAGCGGCCTGGAAACCGACGCCACCTCCGTGCTCCTGGACGCGATCCGCAGAAAGTTCGGCGAGCACGTCGACTCCGTGCCGTCCTTCAACGACGCCCACGGCTCCGACCGGATCCCGATGCGCATGCTCGCCCAGGCCGCCAGCCTCGCCGACGCCCGCAGCCTCTGACCCGATGCCACCCTGCTGGGCCGGATACGCCAGGCGCGACTGGCTCGACTACATGGAGTACCGCACGCAGATCTGACTACTTCACCGGGCGGCGGCCATGGTCCAGCGACCACCACGAGATGGGAGCGGTCAAAGCGCCTCTGCGTATTCGTCAACGAGTGCGCAGAGCCGACGGATGAGGCTCAGAAAGTGGGGAGCGGGGTCCGGGTCGTCTTGCATGTGCGGTGCGTCCTGGAGCCACTGCTTCCACAGGCCCCCCGGTTGCCGGAAGCGGTCGGCTTGACCACTTCCGAGGTTCAGATCGATGAACTGGAGAGCGCCCATGACGACAGTCTGGTCGTATCCGAGATCAGGACGACGGAGGTAGCGATCCAGGTAGGCGGCGAGCAGGTCAGCGTCGCGCGCCGTTCCAAAGCTGGCCATGGCCACGCTGTAGGCCAGCCCAGTGCAGCACACCTCGCTGGCCAGCAGCAGTTCCCCAAGGCACTCACGGAACTCGGTCCGGCGCGAGACAGCTACGAGCCAAGCCGCAGTCCTCCGCTCTCGCCATCCGCCTTCAAGGAGCTTGGCGATCTCATCTGCGTTGATGAGTCCTGCGTCCTCACAGAGATCTCGCATGAATCGGTCGGAATCAGGACTTTGCATGCGTAGCAAGCCACCGCCGAGCTTCAGGTAGCGCCGCTCGGGCGTGACATAGCGGCGAACCAAGGCCAGCAACTCGGCATCGTCGTGAAGATCGCGATCACGCGACCGACCTTGCCCGCTGATGCGGACCTGAGCCATCCCGTTCCCTGCCCTGCTTGTCCGAGGACAGGCGATGACCCACGCGGCTTCCGCGGCGCCTCATAGGGCCTGCCTCTCTGGCCGGTGCTGGTGTGTCTGCGGAGCGGGACGCGCCCGGGCTTGTGGGCTGCATGTCAGCACACAAGCCATTCCCTGCTGGGTAGGGGTCCTTCCCAGCTGTCCACGCTCATGTCAGCCCACTCGGGCGCCACCATGACGGGGCGGGTGCGAGTGAAGTCGCCGTTCTGCTGGCAGCGCATGACCAGGCCGAGGCCGGGGAGGCCAGCCTCTCCGTTCAGACCGAAACGCAGCCTGCCTTCGTGGGTATCCGCGCCTGTTTCCAGCCACGGCGTGAGCTCCGACGGCAGTCGGCCCACCAGCCGGACCTCTCCGAACGAGATCTGCGGTCCGTGACAGGCATCGATAGCGACTGCGGCCAGCTTCCAGTCTTCCGAGCGGTAGTAGGTATCGACGCCCAAGCTGGAGAACGGAACCCACTGCTCGCTCGGGTCCCGTCCGCTGATCGGCTCATGCAGTGCGGCGGCGACCTCCTCGACCGTCTGTCCGAACCTCAAGGGCCCTACGCCTTCAAGCGGAGTCCAGGTCCATTGGTCCCGGTCTTCGTCCGGGACCACCTTGCGCTCCAGCCACATGGACGACTCCTCCTGACAACCCGGACGCATACGCCGGAGATTCTCTCAGGTCCGCTATTGCGCGGTTCCTGGTCCTCGCGCCCAGATGAGGAGGGCGGCAGGTGGAGTGCGGCGTGGTAGGCGATGGCGAGTTTGTCGGTGCGCATGCCAGGCCGCGCCATTGCTTGAGCCGATTGATGCATCGCCTCCCCCTGAAGACCTTGGGCTCGTGCCTGGAGCGCCACGACGGCACGCCCGCCGACCCCGCCTGCTACACCCCTCCCCCGGCCCCGCACCTGCTGGCCGCCTGACCCGAGGACCATCCCAAGCAGGCTCACCGTCCCGCCGCCTTCGCCGCTTTGTTCGGACTGACCCGCGCCGCCAGCGCCGCCGGCGACTTCTGGGTGCAGTCGGATTTCTGCGCACGGGTGAAGGGCGCGTCCGACGACCACCCGGTCACCTACGAGGACCCGGCCACCGAGAAGAAGACGGTCCACGGCACGGCCGACGGCCGTAAGGCCTGTCTCCACCACGTCCTTTCTGTTGGGCTGGTGACCTGGGAGCCCTCCCCTCGGCAGGCATCTGTGCTGGTCAAAGTCTCAAGGACTGGTGCAACGGTGATCGACAGATGTCACGCATGGCATACGAGATCATGGGCGCGGACCGACCGGGGAAGACACAGGGGGTAGAGGAATCATGGTGGCGTTCCACGCATCCGCGCTGGACGGAGTGGCCCGAAATCCGACGCTGCCGACGCCGCTGCTCCTGGGCCTGCTCGCCTTTGGGGCAGACGGTGACCGTCCGCCCCGTGACGTTCTTCACCGGGCCGATCTCCCCGAGTCGGCCGTCGCGCTGATCCTGGCCCACCCGAACCCGGGGGCCCGGATCGATTTCGCCATGAGTGCCAAGGCGGAGCCTGCACAACGGGCTCGGCTCGCGGACGATCCTTCTCCCAAGGTGCGGGCAGCTCTCGCATATGGACCCGAGGTGTTCGATCCGCGCGCAAAGGTCGCGCCGCTCCCGGATGCCGTGTGCGCCCGTCTCCTAGACGACCCGGATCGATCCGTACGCGCGGCACTGCTGGAGTCGCCCATCTGGCGCCGTCGTTCGTGGCCTCGATGGCCACTCATCACCGTGCGGCAGCGCGCCGGGAAGCGGTACGTGCATGGGAGGCCCTGTCGGCGGGCGAGCGGCCGGCGCTGCTGGCCGACCCCGACCCCAAGGTGCGACGGGCCGCCGAGCTACAGGAGTGCCAGCGGGACGCTGGCGTGACCGCCGCACTCCTCCGCGACCCGAAGTCCGCCGCCGAGGCGCTGCGCCGCGGGCTCCTTGACCGTGCCGACGCCGAGCGGTGTGTTGCCGAGCGGACGCATCTGGCCTCCCTCGCCGAGAACCCGTCGCTGCCCGCCGACCTCGTAGAGCGGCTCGCCGTCGACCCCGACGAGGCCGTACGGCTCGCCGTCTCCCTTCGACCCGAGCTGGACGAGACACGGCGCACGGCCATCCACTTCACGGCCAGGGCCCTCGACAGAGGCGACGGCGTGTGGTGGGTACGGGACGGGCTCGCCGACCCCGAGGTCATGCGCCGGGCAGCGACCTCCGCTCACCCGCTGCTCCAGCGCGCCGCCGCCCGAAGCCCCCACCTGCCACCCGACCTGCTGCGCCTGCTTGCACGCGTCGAGGACCCGGTGGTCGAGAACCTCCTGAGCATTCACCACCCCGACACCCCCGAGGAGGTCCTGATGCGCGTGTTCGCGAGGCTCGGCGGGACGTTCTCCGCCTGGATGGCGGAGACGCACCCTCGGTTCCCCCGCGAGGGCCTGGCTGCCCGCTACGCAAACCACCCCAACGAGAACTACCGCCGGCTGGCCGTACGGGATTCGGCCGCCACGCCGGAGCTGATCGAGCGGCTCAGCCACGACCCCGCCATCTGGACGCGTCAGGCGGCAACCCGCGACCCGCGCCTCCCGTTCCACCGGCTCCGCGAGGCCCTACACGTCCCCGAACTGGCATCCAGCGCGGGTGCCAACCCGGCGCTCCCAGAGGACGAGATGCCCGCCGTCCTGGACCAGGCCGGTGTTCCTGTCTGACCGCCGACCCAGAACTGCCTCGCCCGCACCCCGCCTCTTCGCAGGCACCACATCCGGGCAGCGCAACCGGCTGGAAAGGAGCCTGAACGACGGCCTCGGACCCGCCCGGATCGAAGTGCCGGTTTCCTGGGACCAACCCCGCCACGAGCGGGCCGACGCCGCCTGAAGCACCCTCGCTACCGTGGCCCGCGCCCCGCATCGCCCTCTGTACGGCGGCTCACCTCTTCACCTGCTGCCGCGCTCACCCCTGAGGAGCAGCGGCGCAACCGCCCAAATGCCGAAGGCCGGCACCTCAGTGATCTGGATGCGCTGGCCTCCAGATCGCGTTCATCGGTGGGTCTCCCCCAGCGCCTCCGTCAAAACCCGGTTTTGAACGGCTCGACCATGAAGCAGCCTCAGCGAGGGGCGGCAAACCTGGTGACACGTCTCACCATGCCTGGACGACTCTCATCGAACTTGCCTGCCCGATCCAGCGCCCAACGATGTCTGTCGCCCGGAGCTGCCGGAGGCCACCCCGAAGGAAACTCACGGCCTGCCTACGGCTGCTGCGACACAATCCCAGGACGATCGGCAACCGTGTTACCCATCGCACAGCGGACGGCGTCCGCATACCCGGAACCTGGCGTCATGCCTTCATCCGTAACGGTGGCCACTACTTCCTCACCGACCGGACAGAGGAGAACCGAGCTGTGGCCCGGACCGCGTTCCTAGCCGTCCCGGAGACGCAGCGCCGCTACGCGCTGGGAGACATGGACAGTAAAGACTGGCCACTGCGGGTACTGGTGGCAGGGCCCGGCGGCCGGACCTACCTGTCGTTCGATGGAACGGTCACGCAGGAGGACTACAACAGCGCCCTCGCATACTTCGACGAACGGGTCCGCTGGAGGGCCGAGCGGTCCCCCCATGTCCCTGCGGACGGACCGGCGATGCCGCAGGCTCCGGCCCTCCAGCTCTACCACTCGTTTCCGAACAAGCCGGTGGAGGACCCCGGAAAGCTCGGCCTGCGCCACGACTATCCCGCCCCGATCACGGTCGCAGACAGCGCGTACCCCTCCGTCGCGCACGCCTACTGGGCTCTGTCGGTCACCGGGCCCGAGACCCGGCATGCCATCACGACGGCGGAAACCGCTGCCGCGGCGCGCAAGCTCGCGACCGAGGCCCCGCGCCGTGAGGGCTGGGAAGACGCCCGAACCGCCGTCATGACGAGCCTGCTGCGCGCCAAGTACGACCAGCACCCCATGCTGGCCAAGATCCTCTTGGCCACGGACGATGCCACCCTGATCTACGACGACATGAACTCGAGCTTCTGGGGTGACAACGCCGGCCGGGGCCGCAACTGGGCAGGGCGTCTCCTCGAACTCGTCCGCTCCGAACTGCACGCGCGGCAAGCAGGCATTCCCGGCGTATGACTGGGCCAGGTACGTGACCTCACTGGCCAGTCAGACTTCGGTGAGACCACGCACCTGGTGTCCGCCCCGCGGAGCCGTCTACTCACTCAGAAGCTCACCGCGAGCGTGTCAAAACCGGGTTTTGAAGGTGGAGGACCTGCTGGGAGCCTGCGATCCGAGGAAGAGATCTCAAAACCCGGTTTTGAAACGCTGGCGCAGTACCTACATGCGGGGCGATACGTGGCATCCTGTCCCGGTCCGCTAGTACCAGCCAGTCCGGCTGGGAAGCATACGGAGCATCAGGAGTACCACCCATGGCACGGATCACCGCGCTCATCAACCGCAAGGGTGGAGTCGGCAAGTCGACTCTCACCGTCAACACCGCGGCCATCACCGCCCACGTTCTGGGCACAGCCCCCGAGGGCGACCCCCACTACGTAGCAGCCGTCTCAGCTGACCCTCAGGGCTCGACCACCTGGTGGTCGGAGCGGGTCGGCAACGAGCTGCCCTTCTCTTTCGAGCAGATCAACTCCAAGGACGACCTGGAGCTCTTCTCCGCTCTGAAGAAGTCCCGCAAGATCAAGCACGCCTTCATCGACACCCCGGGATGGATGGACCTCCCCGAGGACGAGAAGGAAGAGGCTGGCGACCCGTTCGGCAAGAGCACCGCTGCCGACGCCATGCGCGCCGTGCTGTCCAACGCTGACGACATCATCGTGCCCGTCGAGCCTGAGCCGCTCGGGTTCATGCCGACCCGCGACACCATCGAGGAAGTGGTCAAGCCCCTCGGCATCCCCTACCTCGTCGTCATTAACAACTGGGACCCGCGCGACGGCGAAGCCGACCTCGACCAGACCAAGGACTTCGTGCGAGCCCAAGGCTGGAACCTCGCCAACACGGTCGTCCGCCACTACAAGGTCCACACCCGGGCAGCGCTCGAAGGCACCGTCGTCACGCAGTACAAGAAGAACCGGGTCGCCATGGAAGCCCGCGAGGACTTCTACCAGCTCGCCCTCGAGCTCGGCGCCGGCAAGAAGGGCGCCCGCTGATGGCGACGAAGAAGCCCTGGGCCGACCTCCTCGACGGACCGGGCAAGCCCGGCAGCAAGCGAGCCTCTGCCGACGAGCCGGTCAAGGCGGAGACACCGCCGAACACCGTCTACATGCACATGCTCGTCGGCAATCCGGAGAACCCGCGGACCGACGCCGACTACTGCGACGACGACCCCGACTTCCGGGAACTCAAGGAGTCGATGAAGTCCGTCGGACAGCTCCAGCCGGCCGTCGTCATGTCCCGCGACGCGTTCCTGAGAGTCAAGCCCGAACACGGCTCCCGGCTCGGCGACGCAGAGTGGGTCGTCATTCTCGGCAACCGGCGCTTCCACGCGGCCAAGCAGCTCGGGTGGACGAAGTTCGAGATCCGAGTCCGGGACCGCCTCGGCAACGAAAACGACGACAAGCTCGACGAAGCCGTCGTCATCGAGAACATCCACCGCAAGAACATCCCTCCCTACAAGGAGGCCGAGTTCCTGCAGCGGATGGTGGAACGCCACGGTTCCCAGGAGAAGGTCGCGGAGCGCATCGGCAAGTCGCAGATGTACGTCTCCAACCGCCTGGCCTTGCTCAACCTGCCGCCCGAGCTCCAAGACGCCGTCGACACCAAGCAGCTCAAGGTGAAGACCGCTGAGAAGATCGCCAAGATTCAGGACCCGGAGCAGCAGAAGGCTCTCGCTGCTGAGGAGCTGCGCAAGGCTCAGGAGCCGAAGGCCCCGCGGAAGCGCACGGCCGCTCCGGAGGCTTCGCCGGTTCAAAACCCGGTTTTGAAGGCCGCCCCGGAAACGGCAATGGGCACCGGGGGAGTGGTGGCGGTGGCGTCCCCCCACAGCGAGCCCGTCGTCCTGGTTCCTGAACCTCGGGTCACTCCGCCCGCGGTTCAGGAACCGCCGGCTGCCGAGGCGGCAGGGCAGGACGGCTCCGCACTCATGGACGCCGCATTCGGCCAGCTGGACCCGGCTCAGCGGAGCGCATTCATCCTGCGCTACTTCCGACTCAGCCAGGGCGTGGAAGCTGTCATCACTGATATGCGAGGGGACCTCGCCCCGCAGGCCCGCGCTTCACTCGCAGGCATCCTCCAGCAAGTTGCTGCTGGCCTTCTCCGAGACGCGTAGCCCGGCCAGAAGCCCCTGCTCTTCAGAGTGAAGAGCAGGGGCTTCCGTCTATAGGCGTCCCTTCGGCCGGATGGCAGAGGGGGTTGATACCGTCCCGCACCTCGACCGGGATCAGCCAGTGACGCTTCTGCACCTCCTCTGACCCGTTGGCGGTCCTGCCTCACGGTGCTGGCGGATGGTGGAGCGACTGATCACACACGCGGCCGCGGCCTCACGCTCGTTCAACATCGGACGAGCGGTGGTGCGTGTGCCTCCTTCTTCTCCGCGTCGAGCAAGACCGTGAACGAGGTCCCCTGCTGCGGGCGGTGGGGGACCAGGGCACATTGGCGGGATCCAAGAGGGCGACGCCGGAATTCCATGTACCTATGGACACAGCAAGGGGCCTGTTGAGAGGCCTGCAGGGGAGGAGAGACACCGTGTCCGAGGTACTACTCAAGGAACTCCTTGACGTCGAGGTCGCGTTCCGCGGGTTCGGTTTCCAGGAGTCCGATGACAACGCGGTCCCTGTGCCGTTCGGAGACGACTTCGAGTGGGGTGTGTTCCTTCGGCAGCACGAGCGCCGCTTCGATTTCTTCAGCGCTGGCCACACGCACACCGCCAGCGTGGAGGTCAGCGTATGGGACTCAGAACCACCTGCCACGAGGGACGCGTGGGACGAGCACGGCGAGGTCGACTTTGAGACGACCACCGGGGATGTTGCTGTGTGGACGATGACCCTGGGCCGATCGGACCACCTGATCCGTCTGGGCAAGCCGGGGTGGTGGCGGGTGAGAGCTGGCTGCACCGGGCGCGCCGAGGTGGCCCGGGTGACACAGACGGAGGGCGTCGCCTACGGCGTGGAGAAGTACGTGATCGATTTCTGGCCGAAAGTCTGACGTGTGTGGCCGGCGCCCTGTTGCCGGCCACACACCCGGTTTCAGTTGATCTTGACGATGAAGCCGTCTTCCAGACCATCGATGATCCGATTGGCGTTGTAGAAGCCGCTCAGCAGGTTGCCTGCGGCGCCGTTCTGTACGCCAGGGACGGGCAGGACGGAGAAGTTGTTCTTCTCGACATGTACGTCGAACTCGGAAGCGGCGGAACCCTCATAGGTGGTGGCGAAGGGGAACTCGTCGCACTCCTTGGTGCCGCCGGAGGTGTAGTTCGTACCCCAGTAGCGGGTGCACTCGCGGACTGCGACCGCACGGTTTCGGTCCCGGCGCCTCTTGTCGAGGAACAGCCGGTGCAGAGGCTCCTGCAGGTTGTCGCCAGGAACGTTCTTGTGGGCGTTCAGCGGCTTAGTCGCCACAGGGTTGGCGAACGCCTGCTTGATGTGATCGGCCACTGCCTTCTCAGGTGCGCCGGCCTTGGAGCTGTATGCCAGGGTGCCGACCATGCTGAACGCGGCTCCGCCCTTGTTCGCGGGGTTACCGCTGCCGGTGGAGTTACGGAGGTAAGAGGCCGCGTCCCAGCGCGGAGCGAACATGAACGGTTTGCCGGTCACCGGGCTCGGCCCAACCCACCCCGGGGGCATGGTGCTGACGATCTCGGGCTGGTAGACCGCCGCTATCAGGTCTGCCGCGCCCGCGCCGCTGCCCTGGCCGGGGGCGTAGCGCACCGTGTGGGTGTAGTGAGGACTGGCCTTCATCTGTGTCAGCGTTTTGGTGACGGGGAGCGTGTTACTGAGGACGGGCCTCGCAGCCGCGGGCCAGTCTTGAGCAATGACGCCCTTCAGGCCGATACGCATCCCGGCCGCGCCTGTGGTGCCGACGGAGACGAAGTTGGTGAGGTCGTAGTCGAAGAACATCGTGCGGTCGGACTCCTTGGGCACCGTGCCACGGATGTACACGGTGTAGGAGCTGGTACCCACCTGTCCCGATGACCTGGCCCAGACCGTAGTGACCTGCAGAGCGGTGCACACGGCGAATCGGGACTTGATGTAAACCTTCGCGGTGCCGCCCATGTTCGCCTTGCATTCGGCCAGGGACATGGTGCGTGCCGGCTCCGGATATGACACTGCCGCCAGAGTCGGCAGCGCTTTGGAGGCCAGGGCAGTGGGCCGGGGCGTCACGGCAGGAACGGTGGTCTTCCTTCCGTAGCCGGCGGCGGGACCAACCACTTCGAGCGGCGTCGTCGGTCCCACGCGGCCTTCAGCCGCGGCCAGTTGCTGCTCGGCGCCCGCACGAAGATCCGCCACAGACGGCAGCGGGGATCCTGCTGGCACGACGTAGGTGCGGGCCTGGCCGACAGGTTTGTCGGCCTTTGCTACGGGCGTGGCAGGAGAGAGTGGCACTATCGCGAGCGCTGTGGCCACGGCTAACACAGGGGTACGTAAGGAGCGAAGGCGTATCGAGCTGTTGATTTTCCCCCCAAGAGACGTGCGGTCAGGTGTAGTCACGCGGCAGGCCTCCCGGCCAACCGCGTCACCCAGTTCTAGCGAATGCTTGATCGAATAGGTCCGCCGAGGTCAGGCCGTTGTCCTGATCCATCACAAAACTGGCTGATCCGCCCGATCGTCAGGCCGCAGCGTGCGCTCCCGCCCCCTTTCCACCGTGCTTTGGGCCACAGGGAGCTCACGGCTGGTTCGACAGTCCGTCCTGCTTGGGTGCGTCGCCGGTTATGGCTTAGCCGATCGAGCCTGCGGCCTCGACTCCCGCTCACCGGGCATACCCGGCGCCGCGCCGCTCGGGGCCCGCCAGGGGCGCCAGCGGAGGGGACGATGGGGGAGGGGTGGGTGAGGGCGTGGCCGTCTCCAGTGATCGCTCGGCCAATTGGGCCTCCCGCCCGCACTGACCGCGCCCCGCTCACCGGCGGTGCGGTGGGTGATGGTGGCGTGGGGGTTGTTCCTTGCCGGAGGGTGAGGGCCAACTGGTGGAGGTCAACCACGCCATCAAGCAGACGGGTCTGTCCTTCAACATCGATGCCGTCCTCGCCGTGCCGACCAAGACCAGCGAGGTCCGCCTCTTCGAACTCGACAACGGAACCATGTCCCAGGCCCGCCTCGCGAACGAGGTCTGGGACTACGAGCGCTACGCCGGGCACCGCGTCTGGGAAGGAGCCTGCGGCACGATCGGCGGGACGTACCCGTTCTGGCAGCGCCACCGCTACACCCGCTCCACCACCTTCCCGCGGCTGCACGTCGTCCTGGCGGGCAAGGCCGAACACTCCTCAACAACCGCCGCCAGACGCTCACGGCTGCCGTGGAGGGCGTCACCATCGCGGTGTGGGTCAACACCCTGCCCCGGCTCCAGCGCGGCGAGCCCTGGTACGAGATCGGCGTCGACGACCCGCACAGGCGCCGCGCCCGCTACCCGAAGCGGTCGGCCGCTGACCGGTGACCGGCGCTGGGCAAGCCCAAGGGGAGCCTGGGCAAGCCACCCTCGCGGGTGGCTTGCCCACCCCGGCCGGAGGCGCTCCCGGCAGGCGGGATCGGTCACAACCACTCTGGTCTTCCCCGCGAGGGCCCGGCTGACCGATGACGTGTGACCGATGACCGGTCACCGTCTCGGCGGGAAGTTGCATGGACCGGTCACGGCGCTGACGTGCTGGTTGACTGATCCAGGGAGGCGGATCGGTCACAGCCGGCCCGTGGATCGGTCACGGGTGCTGCTGGGCAAGCCCTCGACTCGGAGGGCTCGCCCAGCGCCCGGTGACGGGACGGCTTCCGAGGTCGTGGAGTCACCGTCTGGGACGCGACGGCCCGGAGCCGGCCGACCCCTCCTCGCCGGTCGTACACCAGAGCCATGAGACGAAACAAGCAGGAGATCCCGGCCGTGCTCGGGCAGAGCGATGCGGGCGACATGTGGCTGGCCCTGGCGCGCCTTCACGCCGCACACCGCGACCCGGTTGGCCGCCTCGTGCCGTTCGAGCGGCCGGATGCGCTGCTGGCCCTCACCGAGCCGGATGATGTCCGGTTCACCGCGCGGGTGGAGCTGTCCGGGACGGAGATGATGGGCCACCTCCACGACCTCATCCGCACGGTCCCCCACGGCGTCACTGCGGAACTGGGCTACGCCGGGCCCGGGGTCGCCCTGGAGGTCATGGTCGGCAAGCGCCACGAACGCGCCCTGCACCCGGCCCACGTCGACTGCCTCACCCGGCTCCTGCGCCAGGCCGTCGACGCCATCGGGGCCCGCAGCACGCCCGAGGGCGGCCGGTGCTTCCACTGCGACGGCACCGGTCGTGCCCACCCGCTGTGGGAGCCGGCCTCCAGGCAAGTCTGAGCGCTTGGGCAAGCCTGAGGCGACCCTGGGTAAGCCCTCCGCGCGGGCGGGCTTGCCCAGGTGCCGGGCTACGCCATCGCGGCGGCGACGGTCTCCAGGACGAGAAGCTGATCCGGGCCGACGGGGACGCCCTCGGTCTGGCGCAGCGAGCGGAGCGTGCTGCCGTCGGCGCACAGCCCGCACAGCCCGCACAGCCCGGCCAGGGGGAACGGTCCGGCGCCGATGAGGGTGTGTGAGGAAGAGCTCTCGTAGACGGGCCGGTAGCAGCCGGGGCACGGCAGGCAGTCGCCAACTCCGTCGGCCGGCGCGTCCGGGCCGAGCTGCGGCACGATCCGCAGGAGGTTCTCCCCGGCCTCGGCCCACAACCCCATCGGCCGCTCCGCGGACCGTTCGAAGACCACGTCACCGTCCGGGCCTTCGCCGGTATGGACGCGGGCCAGCGTGCCGACGGCTTCGGCGGGGTGGTTCGGGAGGAACGCCAGGACGGTCTTGACGCCGGGCTCCTCGCTCATGCTGTAGACGTGCCCACGCCTGGCCTTCATGGCCGCACCCATCTCGTTCAGGCCCTGGCCGCCGTCGTCGTTGCGCAGGCGCAGCTGCCACGAGGCCGGGGAGCCGTTGATCTCGGCAGGGGAGGAGGCGATCAGGATGCCGTTGCCGGACCGGCGCACGTCCAGGTGCTGCATCCCGCGCACGGAGTGGAACGAGGTGCCGAACCACTCCGTCGGCTGCCCAACCTCATCGCGCGGCGCGCGTGGCTTGTGCAGCTTGTGTCGTCCCATGCCCTGTCTCGCAGATATGGTCCGTGCACGGGCCGATCGGCTCGCTGAAGCCCAATCGCTGCGCGGCGACCCAGGCACGCCTCAGGCCCGGCCTCCACACGTTCAGCGCACCTGGACAAGCCTCCCCGGCCGGGAGGGCCGCCGGGCGCACCTCGACCCGCAGGAGGGTTGCACCGGAAGGGGTCTGGAGAGGTGTCTGCACGGGTGCACTAGGCGGGGGACCGCAGGTGTGACCGTGAGTGGGACCCCCCGAATCCGGTGATCTTCCATTCGCGCAGGTCAGCATCCGTGGGCAAGCCCCCTTCGGAAAACGACACCTCTTACCTCGCGATAGCCGAGGGGAGAGGTCGATCCGTATCCCGGGGGCCGGCGGCGGCGCGGAGGGGTACATGTACCGGTATGGCCCGTGAACGGATCCGGTGGCCCCTCGTCGTGGAACGGGCGCGGCAGATCGTGGACGGGTACGCGCCGCTCAAGGTCACGTTGCGGCAGGTCATGTACCGGCTCGCGGCCGAAGGTGTCCTGCCGTACACGCCGCCGATGTACCGGCGGCTGTCCTCGCAGCTGGCCCAGGCCCGCCGCGAGGGCCGCTTCCCCGACCTGATCGACACCATGCGCGAGGTCCACGTCCCGCCGGCCTGGCCGGCCTGGACCGCACGGCGGGCCAGAAGCACGCCCGGTACGTCGCGGCCGAGAAAGACACCCTGCGGCAGTAGGAGACCGGCTGGCTCGAGTTCGCGGGCATCCCCGTGCTCGTGGTCCGCGGACCCAGCCCGCCCGGGTAATGAAACCGCCAGCAACCAGGGTTCTTGGTTGATGGTCTAGGTACCCGCAGGTTCAGAGTCAGCGGGCCGGGCGAGACTGGATGGGCTTGATCAGGTCGGCGACTGTCTCGACGTCGTTCGCCTCGGACTCCGGAATGGTGGTGCCCATCTCGTTCTCAATCCTGTAGATCACCTCGTAGACCTCCAGTTCGTCGGCCTTGAGGTCCTCCTTGAACTTGGTGGCCGGGGTGATCTCCACCTTTGGGCTGAGGCTGTCCTTGATGATCGCGATCACCGTGGCCTCAACCTCTGATGCCTGGACGTGCTCAGACATGGACGCTCCTCCGCATGCACTGTCACCTATGTGCTTGATCAAAGTCGCCAAGAGACTAATGGGCCATCAGCCGCAGCGTGTGACGCGCGCTGAACTGGCCCTATGGCGGTGACGCGCACCCCGTAAGACCCAGCTTCGCGGGTGCGGCGAGCTGGATGGCGTTCAGCCGATCCCTCCTGGATTTCGTTTTCGAAACTCATACGACCAGCTTCACGGTCACTGGGTCCGCCTCACCGTCGACGGCGAGCCGCTCGCTCGACAGGCTTCTTGCCACCCAAGATTTCCGGGTACTGCGGGCGCCAGGCACAGGGATCCTGAGGCTGGTCGGCGCCAGCGCGGTCTGTCCCGTCGGCCCTGCTTCACCTACTGCGCATGGGCTGCCAAGCCGTACTGGAACGCCTGCTGCATGCACCTTGCTCGACCCCTTCCGCCACTTGGCTGGCCCGGGGGCTGGGAGTGATCGACCACCAATTCCAAGTGGTGAGGTTGCCCCGGTGCCTTCCTGATGGACCATGCGGGGTGATATCACTACCGTGAGTGATCTTGCGTGGCGGTGGGGCCGGGGGTGGGTAATGGCAGGGGGGCTTGAGCCGGGGCGGAACGGAGCTCGACCGGTGTTTGAGGGCTTTCCGGAGCCCAAGTCCCCGGACGTCGTCGTAGTTGCCCCGCCGACCCATAGCGCTCCCCTGCCAACCCCTCAGGTGTACCTGCAGTGGATCTATAACGCAGACGACTGGGAGGACTTCACCGTCGAGTGGGTCCACCAGTTCGGCACGTGGGCTGGGCGTCCCTACGTCCGGGTGCAGAGGATGGGTGGCGCCGGCGACCGCGGAGCGGACGTCGCAGCCTGCCTCTCCGAGCAAGGCACCGCGGGTGAATGGCACTGCTACCAGTGCAAGCACTACGCCAAGGCACTCGGGCAGGCGGACGCCTTCCCGGAGATGGTCAAAATCTTCGTCGCGAAGATCCTCGGCACCTACGAGCTGCCCACACGGTACGTCTTCGTCGCGCCCAAGATCGGCACCACACTGGAGCGACTCCTGCTCAACCCGCCACAGCTGAAGGACGGGTTCTTCGAGGCGTGGAACGACCAGGACTCCAAGCTTGGGAAGAAGCTCACCCCAGAGATCCGCACAGCTGTGGGGGAGCTGGCGCAGAAAACGGACTTCTCGATGTTCAAAGCCAGGGACCTCGAAGAGATTCTCGAACTGCACGCCGCGACTCCCCACCACGTAAGACGCTTCCCGAAACCGCTTAAGGAGCGCCCCGCCGCCGACCCGGCCCCAACCGACCAGGCCCCCCACGAAGCCGTCTACGTCCGCAAGCTGCTGGACGCCTACAACGCGAAACACGGCCTCGCCCTGGAAACACTGCAAGCGGCCCGCGACCATGCGAAGGTCAGCGGCCACCTCTTCCGCCAGCGTGCCGCCTTCTTCCACGCCGAGTCGCTGTGGCGTTTCGCGCAGGAGAGCGTCCCGGAGGCGACCTACACCGCGATCGAGACCGACCTGTACGACGCCGTGATCGAGATCGAAGACCGAGATCACGTCAGCGGCTACGCACGGCTCGAAGCCGTGCTCGACGCGGCGGTCGCCCACCAGCCGAACCCCGCGAACATCCTCGCCCCCGTGGTGAAGGTCATCGACCTCAAGGGCATGTGTCATCGCCTGGCCAACGCCGACCGGCTGACCTGGTGCAAAGAGGAGACCCCGTGACCGCTCTCAACAGCCCCGTGGAGGCCGGGATGCGTGCTCTGGTGCTCCTGTCGGAGACCTTCCCCCGCCGCCTGGACGTCGCCCAGCTCGTCTACCTGGACCACGCCATGCTCCACAGCGGCGACCTCGATCACGGCCCCGTCAGCCTCCACCCCGACCTCCCGGCCAGCCCCGGCGAGCTCGGCCTGCGCCGGCGCCTCATCGAGCAGGGACTCATGGTCCTGCTGCGCGCCGGCCTCGCCGACATGACGACCACCGACCACGGCTTCATGTACGGGGCCACAGACGAGGCAGCGAGCTTCCTCAGCGCCCTGGAAGCTCCCTATGTCGGCCAGCTCATCGAAAGAGCCGACTGGCTCACCAGCACCTACATGCATGAAGGAACGGACGTCCGCGAGGGCATGAAGCAGATCACCCAACGCTGGTCTGACCGCATCCACGTGAGCCCCGGCGACCTCGGAGAGGACGTCCTGTGATCAGACTGACGCTCGTCCACCTGACCTTCCTCGGCATGGACAAGCCCCCGGCGGCCGTAGAATTCAGTCCCGGCCTGACGGTCATCTACGGAGCCTCCGACACGGGCAAGTCCTACGTCGAAGAGGCCGTGGACTACATGCTGGGCGCCAGCGAACTCAAGTCCATCCCGGAAGACGACGGCTACACCCGCATCCTCCTCGGCCTGCATGTGAGCGACGGCCGCAGCCTGACCCTCTCCCGCGCCGTCGGCGGCGACACCATCGAGGTGTTCAACCGCGACCTCCGAGACGTCCCTTCCCAGCCGGCCGATGAGACCCTGGGCTACCAGCACAACCCCAAATCGAAGAAGAACATCTCCCGCTATCTGCTGACCGTGCTGGGGATCGACGGCCGAAGGGTTCTCCAGAACTCGACCGGCAAGGCGCTGCCGCTCAACTTCCGGGACCTGGCCCGCCTGGCCGTCGTCAACGACACGCGTATGGCCGACCAGAGGTCCCCCGTGCTCGGCACCCGGATGCCCCAGAACGAGACCAGGGAGAAGTCCGTCTTCAAGCTCCTCATCAGCGGAGAGGAGGAGCCGGAACGACCTGCAGCGCCCAGCAATCTGGAGAAGCAGTTCGGCAAGGGCAAGATCGCGGTCATCGACCACCTGATCGACGAGAACCGCGGAAGGCTCACGATGGAGGCGAACCAGTCTCAACTGCGGGAGCAGCTCGAACGCCTGCAGGCTGCCCTCGGCGAGGTGACCACCGCCGCCGTCGCCCTCGCGGAAGTCCGCACCAGCCTTCTCCGTGACCGCCGGGGCCTGGAAGAGATCAACCTCGCCGCCCAGAAGCACGGTGACGAGGTCCAGCAGCTGCTGGCACGATTCGCTCTGCTGAAAGATCAATACGAGTCCGACTTGGCCCGGCTCCAGATGGTCGGTGAAGCCGGGACGCTCCTGGGCTACTTCCACACCGGGACCTGCGTCTTCTGCGGTGCCGAGCCCCAGCACCAGCACCCGGAGCACCACCTCGCCGAGAGCACGCAGCTGGCAGCGTCTGTATCTGCCGAGACACGTAAGACAAAGGATCTGCTCAACGACCTCCTCCTCATGATCGAGGACTTGCAAGAGCAGGCAGCGGACATCGAATCGGCCCGCGCCGCCCGAGACGAAGAACTCACGCACAACGCTGCGGAGCTCCGCGCACTCGATCAACGGATCCAACCGGTCGACACGGACGCCACCGAACTGCTGAACGCCCGCTCCCGGGTGGAAAACGAGCTTGCCCTGCACGTTCAGATCGAGCAGCTCGAAGACCTCAAGGCATCGCTGTCCACCATGGCTCCTGCTCCGCCAGCTGCCCGCCCCGACGGCATCCCCGCCGCCGACGTCGCCGACTTCGAGCGCATGATCCATGAGACCTTGGAAGCCTGGCATGTTCCAGGAAGCAACCAAGTCCGCTACGACCCGACGACTGCCGAGCTCTCCGTTGACGGACAACCGCGAAAGAGCCGCGGCAGGGGCATGAGGTCTATTCTTCACGCCGCCTTCGCCGTATCACTCGCGCGCCGGAACACAGCCCGCGACCTGATCCACCCGGGCTTCGTCGTGCTTGACACTCCGGTTCTCACCTACCGCCGGCCCGAAGACCCTCACGAAGACTGCCCCGAGCTCATGACCGCCGACGTCGCCGAGAACTTCTATCGCGACCTCCTGGAGAATCCGCCGGGTCAGGTCATCGTGATCGAGAACCCGACACCGCCAGCGAGCATCAGAGGGCGTGCCACCGTCCACGCCTTCAGCGTGGACGGCTCGGAACGCCAAGGATTCTTCCCACCCCGATTCAGGCAGTGAGCACCAGCCCCACAACGGCAGCCGGGCGTGCCTTGGTCAGGTCCCGTCGACGCCGAGCTTCGTGAGGCGGCGTGTTGGTCGGTGGTGAGCTCCCTGCGCCTGCAGCGATGGTCCCATCAACGCGCCGACCACGACCGAGCTGAACGCCTGAATGGTCCCCCGGACACCGGCTACCTCGAGGTCACGACCCGCTGCTCCCCGCGCCCGCGGGGATGGATCCTGGGGGCGCACGCGGGGTCTCCAGCCTCATCGGCTGCTCCCCGCACGCGTGGGTGCGATCTCTCGGGTTGGTGTCGGTGGTGGTGAGAGTCGGTCGCGCTGGTCTGGGGATGGGTGTTGCGGGGCTGGTCAGTGGGTGTTTACGGGTGGGCATGCCGCTGTCATGGGGTGAGAGGTTGTTGGGTGGGATCGCTGTCGTGGGGCTTTATCGCATGGCACCTGATGTTGTCTCAGGTTCGAGAGTTCTTATGCGGTGAGGTGGGCCCGGCCAGTGTGATCGGGGCGTGGATCAAGAGGTAAGGGCCGGCCGTGGGCCTGTGCTGCCCAGGGGGTTAGTGGTGCGTCGTCTGCTGGAGCGGCAGCAGGCGGGGGAGTTGGCCACGCGGCATGTGCGTGCGGTCGGTGAGACGGTGGGTGTCTCGGAGCGTACGGTGTGGCGCTGGTTGGAGCAGGCGAAGGCGACCGGGCAGGTGGAGGCTCCGGTCCGGCAGGGGTATGCGGTGTCGGACGATGTGTGGGCGCTGCTGGGCGAGGTCGGAGGGAACGTCGCTGAGCTGAGACGCCGGCTGGCCGCGGCTGGCGGGGCGTCGGTTCCGTCGGCGTCGACTCTGCACCGGGTGATCCGCAGGGACCGTCGGGCGGGGCGGGCTTTGCTGACCGGGCGGGAGCCCGTGGTGGCCGGGTCGCGCCGGCCGGATCCCCTCAGCGAGCTGGGCCTGAACGTGGTGGCCGAGCAGGGTGGCGGTGGGCAGGTTTTTCTGCGGGAGCAGAAGCATCTGGCGCAGGTCCCGGTCCTGGTGCCGGGCGCCCAGGTGGTGCACACGTCCGCTGTGCGGTCGGTGTTGCGGACGGTCGCGCACGCGGCCGCGGTGGGGGCGGTGGTGTGTCTGTACGGCGACGCCGGTCAGGGCAAGACCGTCGCGTTGCAGTACGCCCTGTCCCAGCTGCCGCACCCGGCCCGGGTCCGCCGAGTCCATGTCGGTGTGCATCCGACGGTTCCGGAACTGCGCCGGGTACTCGCGGACGCTCTGGAGCTGGGCAGGCGGCTGCCGCGCGGGGCGGGGGAGGCCGACCTGACGCTGGTGAACGCGCTGCGGCAGCCCCGCGTGCTGGTCCTGGACGAGGCACAGCGCCTTCCGGGACCGGCGCTGGAGTTTCTGCGCGGGCTGTGGGACCACCCGGACACGGATACGGCACTCGTGCTCGCGGGTGCGGGCAGCGAACGGGCGCTGCGCCGGGTACCTGCGCTGGCCTCTCGGGTGCTGACCTGGGAGCTGGTGCCGCGCCTCAGCCAGCGGGAGGTGGCCACCGTGATGGCTGCCTTCCACCCGCTGTGGGAGGACGTGACCGCGGACGATGTCGCGTGGGTGGACGAGCATGTGGGGCACGGCAACTTCCGGACCTGGGCGAAGCTGACCTCGCACCTGACCGCCGAGACCTACGGCAAGAGCCGGGCGGTGGTGGACCGCCGGATGCTGGAGCGGGCCTGCGCACGGCTCATGGGACCGCTGTGACCGGCGCGCCCGAGCCGGCAGAGGACGCTTCCCGCTTTGGCGCGCACGGGGAGGGACCGGGCGTGCGGGGAGGCCTGCCTTCTTCCTCCCTGTCGGCGCTGCGCGGCCCCGCCGTGCGCCGGCTGCTCGCCCTGCGGCAGGAGCAGAAACTGACAACGCGGCATGTGCGGCTGATGGCTCAGTCGTTGGAAGTGACCGAGCGCACGGTGTGGCGGTGGCTTGCCGCTGCCGAGCGTGACGAGTCCGCGGCCGCGGAACCTGGGGCGCGAGCCCAGAGCAAAGACCGTTTCTCCGTCACCCCGGAAGTGCGCCGCCTGCTGGCCTTGTGGAAGGGCAACGTCGCGGCGGTTCATCGTGAGCTGGCCGCTCGCGCGGCCAGGGGAGAGGGGGATCCGCCGCCGTCGATTCCGACGCTGCATCGGGCGATCCGCCGTGATCTGTCGCCGGGGGAGCGGGCCGGGCTTGCCGGTGGTGAACGTGAGGCCCGTAAGCATGATGTGTTTCTGGCTCGGCCGCGGGGCTGGCGTAACCAGGTGTGGGAGACCGACCACATGCAGGCCCCGGTGCTGGTCGATGTCGACGGCAGGGCCCGCAGGCCGTGGATCACCTGGTTCACCGACTGCGCCACCAATGCGATCACCGGTGTCGCGGTGACGCCGGTGCATCCGTCGCGGGAGTCGGTGCTGGCCGCGCTGCGCTCCGCGGTCCTGCGCGAGGACCCCTACGGACCCCTCGGTGGCCTGCCCGAGAAGGTACGCGTCGACCGAGGCAAGGATTTCCTGTCCCGGACGGTGACCGCAGCGTTCGATCTCCTCGACGTCACTGTGGAGGACCTGCCCGCCTACACCCCGCACCTCAAGGGCACCGTGGAGGGCCTGAACCGGGCGGTGGAGAGCATGTTCCTGGCCGCGCTGCCCGGCTACGTCCGTCAGCCGCGCCCCGGCAAACGGCCTTCCCGCCCGAAGGACGAGGTACTGCTCAGTTTCGAGGACTTCACCGCCCGTCTGCTCGCCTGGACACGGTGGTGGAACACCGAACACCAGCCCGCGCCGTTGCGGGGCCAGACCCCGCTTGAGGCGTGGCAGGACGATCCCACCCCGCTGCGGGACGTGCCGGCCGCGGATTTGTGGACGTTCACCCTGGAGGACGCCGGCACCCGCACGCTGACCACTCGCGGCATCCGCTTCAGGAAACGCGACTACGTGGGCCAGTGGATGACCGGCCATACCGGAATTCAGGTCCGGGTCCGCTTCATGCCCCACCACGACCACCGCATCGAGGTCTACCACGTGGCCACCGGCCGCTACCTGGGTCCCGCGGACCTGGCCGACCAGGCAACCGAGGCGCAGGCCAGCGCGGTACGGCGGGCGCGGGCGGCCCGCGCCCGCCGCTTGAAGAAGGATCTTCAGGCTGCCCAGCGCGAGCGCTATGCCGCCTCCACGCAGGCCGAAGCCCCACAGCGGCTCGGCGCACTGACCACCGCCCAGGCCGGGAGCGAACTGGCCCAGGCCACTGACACTGACCTGTCGGACCTTGCGCTGCCGGACCTCATCCCGCCAGCCGCGCCGCCAGCCGACTGGCGCACCCCTGCTTCCCTGGCCTTGCTGACCACGCCGGGCCGGCCCGCCCCGCGCCCGTCCGACCGTGAATCAGCCTCTGCGGTCCCCGACGGCCCGGCAGGACGGGCCGCGCCTTCCACCACCGACGAAGACGGAGACGCCTCGTGACCGCGGCCACCTACCAGTACGTCGACTTGCCTGATGCGTCCGTGGTTACCACCCGCGCTCTGCTCACCGCGCGGGAGAACATCGGCGATACGGTCGCCGCCCGCGCGATGATGTGCATTCACGGCGGCGCCGGCTTCGGCAAGACCCTCGCCGTCAACACCTGCCTGCGTGAACTCGAGCCCGGCGAGGACGTCCGCAAGATCACCTTCCGGGCCCGGCCCACCGCCCGAGCGGTGCGCTACGAGCTGTTCACCGCGCTCGGCCTGCCCGGCGAGCCGCCGCGTCACCCCAGTGAGTTCGACCGCCTGCTCAAGACCGCACTGGCCGAACGCCCCCGCACCTTCCTGGTGGACGAGGCCCAGTGGCTCAACGGGGAGGCATTCGAGTACTTCCGCTACCTGTGGGACGAACCCGCCACACAACTCGCGATCATCTTCGTCGGCGGCGAGGGCTGCCACACCGTGCTGCGCCGCGAGCCGATGCTGTCCTCCCGGATCTTCATCTGGCAGCACTTCACCCGCCTCACCCCGAACGAGGTCCTGGAGGTCGTCCCTCTCTTCCACCCCATCTGGCAGGACACTGACCCCGGCGACATCACCTTCGCCGACGAACACGCCACCCACGGCAACTTCCGCAACTGGGCAAGACTCACCGCCCATCTGCGCACCGCCCTGGCCCGCACAGGGCGTGCACGAGTGGACCGGGAGGTTCTGAGGTGGGCCTTCAGCCGCCTGGGATGACCGCCGACACGACTCCCTGCGCCGCGACCGAGCCTCACCGCCCTTCGACCACGGCCAGCGGACAGCGTGTGCCCGTCCACACGCCCCCGACCCCGGCCGCCGCGACGGCGCCGGCTTCCTTCGTCCTGTGAGGAATGACGGATGGTGCAGGTGATCCGGGAGGGCATGGTGGCCCATGCGGTGCTGGTGGAGCGCCTGCTGGCGATCGACGAGGCAGGTCGGCTGCTGGGCCCGCATCGCCAGGCCGCGGCGCACCTTGCCCGGGTGCCGGTGAAGACGGTGACCCGCTGGCTGTGGCAGGCCCGCGACCAGCCCCCGCCCCGGGCCCGGGCGGCTCGCGCGGGATGGTGGCTGAAGGCCCCCGCCTGGGACGAGATCACGTGGGCACGGATGGATGCCCTGGTGGCAGCCGAATGCGACCTGCGTTGGGCCCGAAAGCAGGGTCCCCGCCCCACCGTCGATCTGACCACCCCCTTGTACCGGGCCCGCCGTTGCCCCTGCGAGGGCGACCACCCCTTCACAGCCGGCCCCGGCTGTGCCGCGGCGGGCGTGACACGCTGATCCCCGAAGCGGACGTCGTGGTCACCGAAGCCTTGGAACAGACCGCCGCAGCTCTGCGGCACGTCGTGGCCGCCGGCGGCGTGATGAGCATCGACGGCGCCCCGGGAGCCGGCAAGACCATCGCCCTGCAGTACGCCCTCTCCCTCCTGCCACCCGGCCCGGACGTGCGCCGCGTCCCGATGCCCGTGGGCGCCACGGTCTCCCAGCTGCGCCACGCGATCGCCGAAGCACTCACGCTCACCGTGCGCCAAGACAACCGACGCAACACCACTGACCAGGCCCTGGCCACCGCGCTGCGCAGTCCGCACGTGCTGGTCTGCGACGACATCCAAAGGCTCTCTCCACCCACCCTGGAATACCTGTGCCGCCTGGCGACCCATCCCGAGGCGCCCACCACCCTCGTCCTGACCGGAACGGGAAGCACCCGAGCCCTGCAGCGGATTCCGGAACTCGCCTCCCGCGTCCTGGCCCGCCAGTACATCGCGCCACTCACCCCCGCCCAGACACAGGCAGCCCTGCCCGCCTTCCACCCGATGTGGGACAGGGTGCCGCCCCAGCACATCGCCCGGGCCGACGAACGCTGCGCCCGCGGCAACTTCCGCGCCTTCGCCCAGATCACCGCCCACATCATCGATGCCGTCCTGACAGACCCCCTGACCCACTCCGGCGGCGGCCTCATCGAAGCCGCATGCCGCCGACTGGGCAGCTAGCGCAGGCACGTGGCGGTTCGCAGTCGACGGCGTCGCGGCGACGGCCCGGGACGGCACATCAGGCCGGTCGTCTCGCTGGGGATGACGTGCGACCGTCACTGCCATGCTCACGCGACATTCAGAACCCTTATTTGCATCCCCTATGCGGATTTCGCATTCTGTGGTGCTATGGTCGCGGCCATGATGGGCACGGAGGACACCCTCAGACTGACGGTGTCCGCGCTGATGACGCGGACCGGTGAACGACAGGGCGACCTCGCCGCCGCCCTCGGCCAATCGCAGGCGCAAGTCTCGCGCAAGCAGGCCGCCAAGAGCCACTGGTCCCTGGAAGACCTCGACCTCCTCGCCGCGCACTACCGGCTCCACGTACTCGACCTGCTGGCCGGCCCCACCCACGCGGTGAGCGTTCTGCACGGCGCCGTCCCCAGCCTCCAGGCCGGCACGCCCACCTTCCCCGCACCACCCGCACCACGAGTACAGACCCCACTCACCGCCACGGAACCGAAGACCAAGCCGGATCAGGCCCCGCCGATCAAGCAAGACCTGCCCCAACAACCGCCAGCGTCCGTACCCGTAGTCGTCACGGGGCCGTGCGTGCTGTGCGGGCAGCCCGCCCTCCACGAACTGGACGGTTTCCCGCAGCACCTGACTGCGGAGGAGTGTGCGGCGGCTGTCGCCGCCGCAGGCACGCCACAGGCCCCCGCCGCCGCTCCGGCCGCCGAAGAGGTCCCGGCTCCCGCAGCTGAAGTCGCCCCGCCGTCGGCGGTCGCCGAACCCCCGGTCGCTCCGGCCGCCGCAGCCGATCCCACCATGACGGGCACCCCGGCCGCGTCCGCCGAGCCGCTCGCTTCGCCGGCCGCCCACCCCAAGTCGCCCGTGCCCGCTCCGCCGACATCGCCCGCCGTGCAGGAGCCGGCTCCGGTACGTCAGCGCTCTGCCCCGGGGTACGCCTCCACCACTCTGGTCGAGGAGATCACCGACACGGTGCACGAGGTCCTGGCCGCATGCTCCGGCGACGTCGACACGGCACACGCGGAGCTGGTCAAGCGCGCGATCCCGGACGTGATGAAGCTGCTGAAGAAGTCCCGCGTGGGCGGCCGCTACGAGCACTCCGAATTTCCCCCGACCGACGGAATCTTGCAAAAGCGCTCCCAGAAAGGCGCCGACGAAATCTGGGAAGGTCGCCCGAAATGGCGTAACAGAGAACTTTTCGCAGCGGCGAAGAAGGGCGAGCTGATCGAGGTGACCGCCCTCGACATGAACGCGGCCTATCTCTCGGCACTCAAGTCCTGGCTCCCGATCGGCCAGCTCCTCGAAGACACCAGCGGCGTGCACAACCCGAAGAAGGCGGGCGTGCACCTCATCACCCCGGCCGACTGGGACCACCCTGACCTTCCCAACCCGCTGGGCAACCGCATGGAACCGGGGGAGCTTTGGGTCAGCGAGTCCACCCTGCGCCTGCTCCTCGACTGCGCCCGCCAAGGTCTCACGGACGCCCCGGTCATCCACCGCTCCCTTGTCTCCGGAGCCTCCGAAGCTCTCCTGGAGAAGCTCCGCAGGGCTCTGGCTGAGTCCCGGAAAACCGCCCTCGCCGAGGGCGACGAGGTGACCGTGGCCTATGTGAAGGCCATGTATTCGAAATTCGTCTCCACCATCGGCGAGTCGAGTGCGAACAGGGAGCTGCGCCGCCCGGACTGGATGCACATCATCCGTGCGAAGGCGTTCGCCAACCTGTGGATGAAGGCCCACAAGGCACACAAGGCCGGACTCCAGGTCGTCGAGATCTCCGGCACCGACGAGCTCCACGTCGTGGGAGACTGGCGCCCGGTGTTCCCTGAGGGCCGCGATCTGAACCAGGTCAAGGAAAAGACCACCTACATCCTGGGAGGTAAGCGCTGATGGCCGGATCGCCCGACCTGTGGACCCGATGGGGAGAATTCGGCAAGTTCAATTCTCGCGGAATGAAGGGCGGCGAGGCCCTCATCCTCGAACTCAACCGGATCGTCTACTCCTCCGGCATCGCCTCGCCCATCACCACCAAACGAGGCCTGGGCGCCCGCCTGCGCTACCTCGACAGCCCCGCCGGCCGCGCCGCGCTGAAGGACCAGGGCGTCACCGCCCGCACCATCCGCGCCTGGATGCGCGGCAAGTCCACCCCCACCGCGGCGAACCGCGAGCGCATCGACAGCGCCTACTGGCACCGCCGGCGCGTGAACCTGATCCGCTCCGGATGGCTCAAGCGCCACCTCGACAACAACGGCCGTGGCCGCCGCATGGAGATCTACCCCGTAGACCAGACCCACGTCCCCACCGAACGAGCCCGCCCCAACCTCCAACAGCGCTCCATCACCGTCCGATACATCTGGGGCGACCTCGTCGATGCCTGGGCCGCCCAGGACGCCCACACCGTCGACGAGATCTGGGACGACGTCATCAGCGACCTCGACTCCGACTACAACGCCTACGCGCACGTCTCCTCGGTCGGCATCGGCGCCTGAGCAGATTCCCCCGGGCCCCGGCGATGGCTGCTGCCGGGGCCCGGCTTCGTGTCGACGGACTGAGGTTCTCTATGCAGTCACAGGTACGGTCACACGAGAAGTCACACAAGCCAGCGTCACGCGCCTGACCTTGGGAAACACCCTGCAACCCCAGCCCGTCTCACGACTGTGACCACGGGCGGCCCCGGCGCGGGCTACCACCTGAAGTTCGCGGACGAGATGTACGCCGTGGACTCCTCGGGCGCCTGACAGAAGGGCTGCCGCAAACAGGACGGGAGAGGTCGAGGACGGGGGTGTAGGGCGGGGACCGCGGTGCTCACGGCGGCTCGTCGGCCGGCAGCTGGAGGGCGGGTGCGCTGCTTGGTTCCCGCACGGGCCTACGCACTCGTGCGAGAAGGCGACCGACTCATGGCCCTCATCTCCGAATACGGAATCCTCATGCGGATTCCGTCTCGGAGATGAGGGCCTTTCTTATGCGGTTTCGGTATGGCGTTTGGTGGGGTGTCAGCATGAGTTTCTGAAAGCGATTTGGGGTTGCGTCATGTGGAGTTGCGGGTTTGGCATTTGACAGATGGCCGGCACCTGCTTTTCGGCCCAAAAACCCTACTCATCCTCTTTCGGCGATTCTTTTTGGTTTAGACCACTTGCGACGGGGAGGTCCAAGCCTTCACACTCCGTGTGACTGGTTTCTGGTCAGATGTCAGCTGGACGGAGAGAGTGACCAGAGCCCGTACTGCTGCTGCAAGGGAGCGCCGTAGCGCGACCCGGTAGCCTCCGGCCCCGCAGGGGACCGGAGGCCCCACCACCCGGGATCCAGACCCTAACTAGCCCTATGAACAGCAGAAATGCCCCCGCAGGGGGCATGGCACCAAAGGGCCGGCCTCCCACAACAGGCCCGCAGGCCCGGTCCAACCGGCCGGCCCCACAGTCACCGCAGGTGACTGCCCGTCGGATCACTCCACCTGGCGCCGCGCAGCGGCGCGGCAGCAGTGGGAGTGACGCAGTCACTCCGCGTCGTGTCTCCGCAGGAGACCGCGCGC
>NZ_JBIARV010000010.1:0-31441 GCF_042890295.1 Streptomyces sp. NPDC002232
CGAACACTTCTACGCGGAACACGTGGAGGCCGACGCCGTGCACGAGCAGGTCGTACGGCGCGAGGTCATCGGCGGACTCCTCGCCGACGAACCGGGCCTGGAGGCCGACGTCGCCTTCGGCTGCGCCGCGACCGTCCTGCTGGAGGACCGCCTCGCCGACCACATCCGCTCCGCCTGGACCAGGGGGCTCACCGCCTTGCGCCGGCCCTTGGCGACGTCGCCCGGCGCCGGCTCCGACGCATCGCGCGCCGTCGCTTCGGGACTCGTCGACTAGCGGCGCAGCGGGATCTAGATCGCTGTGGTCGCTCCTTCAGGCCCCCGGTCGGGCGGTCCGGTCGGGAGCGGTTCAGTCCGGGTGCGGGGCTCGCCTTCGTCGATCCGGGCCCTTCAGCAGGGGCACGGAGTGCGGTTCGAGGGCAGGAGGGAGGCCGGCTGGGAGCCGATGCGGACACCCGCAGGAAGAATCTCGGCGAGCACCGCGCCCGTCGGCCGTCCTTCCTGATCGAACAGGCCCCTCTGAGGAACGTCTAAGAGGCCACGAGGCGACCAGCGCAGAAGGGGGGATAGGCCGTAGCCCCCCACTACGCGACCTGGCAGAGATTCTCCGGAGGGGGCCATGAGAAGGACGGGAGCGGGCAGGGGCGCAGGTGAGGGAGAAAGGCTCCTGGATACAGCCGGGCGTTCTGCCTGGCCTGCGTAGAGGAAGGATGCTGCCGTGTCGAAGGTCGAAGAGTCCATCGAGGTCGACGTCCCCGTGCGGACCGCCTACAACCAGTGGACGCAGTTCGAGTCGTTCCCGCACTTCATGGACGGGGTCGAGCGGATCGAGCAGCGCACGGCCACTCTGACGCACTGGGTGACGAAGTTCGGCGGTGTGGACCGCGAGTTCGATGCCGAGATCACCGAGCAGATTCCCGATGAGCGGGTGGCTTGGACCAGCGTGGGCGGGGAGGTCAAGCAGGCCGGCGTGGTCACCTTCCACCACCTCGCGGACGGCAAGTCGAAGGTGATGTTGCAGCTCGACTACGACCCGGAAGGGTTCGCGGAGACAGTTGGTGACAAGCTCGGCTTCGTGAAGCGGCAGATCACCGGCGACCTGAAGCGTTTCAAGGCGTACATCGAGGAGCGGGGCCACGAGACCGGCTCCTGGCGCGGCGAAGTCTGACCCACTCGCTCTCGACCGCTCTGGGAGGCGGCGGCTGCAATCTCCCAGCGACGGGGCCGGAAGCTCCCCTCTCCGGGCCGTCGTCGCGGGCGCCTTGCCCACCGTTCCACGCCCATGAGCTAAGGGAGCCGCTCGGTGGGGACCTCGTCGTAGGCCACGCCGTCGACCGATCGAAGGTGGTCCTGCGGGCGGAGCCACATCCAGTACTCCGCCGGCTCGATGTGGCCGTCCTCGGGGGTGCGGTACACCGTGATGGAGACCAGGTAGAGCCACCCCTCGGGCAGCTGGCGACGCGTGTACAGGTGTCCCGTGACCTCCTGCTCGTCCGGCAGGAGCACGCGGATCGGTACCGGCTCGAACGCGGGGGAGCCAGAGGGCTCGGTGGGCGTCGTCACGTGTCCACCGTAGGCAGCCGGCCCCGCGGATCTGCCCGCGCCCTGCCCGGCCGCGTACGAGCGCTGCTCCGCGCAGACGCAGACGGGGCCCTCGCCGACTCCGGCAAGGGCCCCGAGGGAGCAGGGGAGAGGTTGAGGGGATCAGTCCAGTTGCATGCACGCCGAGGGGGTCAGGTAGCGCTCCGCGACCCACCCGACCGTCCCGGAGCGGATCCCGGACCGCGAGCGCTCGGAGAGCGTCACCCGGTACCAGCCGCCCTGCTCCCGGTCGACGTCGACCAGGTCCCCGCGCGTCAGGTGCCCGAGCGACGCACGCGACGTCGACGGGCCCGACCGAAGGTTCACGTTCGTGCCGGCCACGTCGTACCCGCACACGTTCAGCAGCGCGGCGGCCGCCCGGACCACAGAGGCAGGCACGGCGGCGATCGCGGACGTCGCCGCGCCCGCCACGAGCACGGCCACCGACACCACAGCCGTCGCCGCACCAAAGATCATGAGTCGTCCCATGGGCGGCCCAACCCGCGCCCCGGCCGCGCGTCACGGCCAGTCTGCTGCGACCACCTCGACGGGTGACCGAGCGCTGGTCCCGACGGGGGCGCGCGGCATCTCGCGTGCGCCCAATGCGCTGATGGAATATGCCAACTCTGCTGGGGGTGGCCGTCGTGCTGGCCCATCGTGGAGGCCGGGTGCGAGTAGTTGGAGGACAGGAAATCCCTGCGAGAACGATCATGGTCCGGTCGGTGTGAGGGTGCGCAAGGCAACCAGGAAGGCCGCGACGCGCTCCAGGACGCCATCTACGAGGCCGCCGAGGACCAGTGAGCGCATCATGAGCGGCATGGATCTCTCTGGCATAGCGGCAGTAGTTGCGCTCGCAGGCATCCCAGTGACTCTGCTCATAGGCCGATGGCAGAAGCAGACAGCCCTCAGACAGGCGGAGTTGACACATCGAGCTGCTTTGGAAGCCGCCGAGGCTAACCACCGCACCGCATTGGCTACCGCCGAGGCCAACCACCGAACCGCATTGGCTACCGCTGAGGCCAGCCACCGCACCGCGTTGGAAGTGGCGCGGCATCAGTCGGAGGTGGAGGAGAAGCGATGGACAACCGAAGCGCGGAGCGTCACGTACAAGCTGTTCAATATCGCCTTGGCCGAGTTCCGTGCGGCCTTCACTGGAGATGACGAGCAGCTCGCCAGCAAGACCTTTCAGGAACTCCACAACGCGGAGCACCTTGTCAGGCAGGTTGGACCGCGCATGGTCTTCGGGTCCGCAAGAAGGATCGTGGAGCAGTGCGGAGCTCTGCGGCTACGCTTTCCTGCGACTTCCGGCGCTGAACGTGAGGCCCTTTGGAAGGAGCAAGTGTCCTATCTGCGGGACAGGCTTGACCTGACCATCGCTGACACATTCCGCGCAGAGGGATGGTCTGTGGGCCCCCAGTAAGCTCGGCACCCTCACCTCGACCGGACCATGATCGTTCTCACCGGGACTTCCTGCACTCCAACTACTCACACCCGGAGGCGGCGGGCCCTCGGGGCGAGCGACCCCGGTGCCGCGACCGCTTCACCCGGTGGTCGTTGAGCAGGCATGCTCTTCCTTCTCGACGGCGCCGCCTTTCTGACCGTCCGGTGCACCGTGTGCCAGGGCACGGGCCCGGCCGCCGCCCTGGACGGCGGAGCGGGCCCGCTCCAGAAGGCTGCCCGCCAGCACCTCGCCGCCACCCACCCGGACCACTCCGGCGAGCCCGACGACGCGTTCGTCGTGGAGCCGTGCCGGGCGGTCATCGGCTGGGACGGGACCGAGCCACCGCACGAGACGTACAACCGCGGCTCACCGCCCACGTGGTGAACCGCTGCTCCGGGTCCGCTTCAGGTTTCGACGTGGAACAGGTCGGTGGTGCCGGTGAGCTCGAACAGGCGCCGCAGGTGGCCGGGCAGGGGCCCGGCCAGGACCACACGGGCGGGCCCCTGCTGAGCGTGCAGGAGGACGTCGACCAGGGTCACGTCGCCGAAGGCGATCGAGGTCAGGTCGATCCGGACGCACGTCGCGCCGTCTTCGATGGCCTCCGCGAGGGCCTGGCGCAGGCAGGTGACGCTGTCGGTGTCGAACTCTCCGGTGGCCTGGAGGAGCGCGGTCCCGTCGGTCCCCGTCACCTGCCGGTAGATGCCGGCGCCGCCCGGGGCGCTGTAGATATGACCGCTGGGCACCTGTGTGAACAGCACCTCGTCGCAGTCGGCATGCTCGTCGCCCTTCACGCGGCTGCCCCTCCCTCGGCTTCCGGACCCACAGGATCGTGCCCCATCGCCACCGGGGCGATGCCGGGGTTCCAGGGGTGGGTGGTGAGGGTCAGGGGGATGCCGAGGGCCTCGCACAGCCGGTGGATCCGGGCGAGGATGCTGAGCGAGGCGTCGGTGGCCGGACGGGCGACGTGCAGACGCACGCTCCGGGGACGGTAGGCGAACACGAGCCGCTGGATGTGCAGCGCCACAGCGGCCCGGGCAGCGACATCGAGATCGGCCGGGACGTTCACGGCCAGGACCTGGCCCTCGTCGGCATACTCCACAGGCACGGCACACCGCCTTTCCGCCAGACCGGCAGACCACCACACCCGTGGGGCAGGGCGGAGGCCGGGGGACCGGGTCAACCTCAACTTGCGACCGCGGCGCAAGAACGTCAAGGACCCGGGCGCGCAGGCGGCCCGGCGTCCGGCCGGCGGGCCGGAGAGGCAGGCCCGCCGGCCGCTTCCACGCTACGCGCCCGCCCGGGACCCGCAAGATCAGGACAGCCGGGCGAGTGTCGGGCCGAAGCGACGCCCCTGAGCGGCTACCGTGGCCCACGGCTCCGGGTGCTGATCGGTCTCTCGCCCCGCCGCCCGTCCGGTCCCCTGCCAACCCCCCCTCGCAGGGGACCGGACCCGTTCCGCGCCTGGCAGGAGTGACCGGACGGGCTCCCGCGCGGAGGCGACTCGGACGTCACGCACAGGACGCCGACACGGCGCCGCATTCCGCCCGCCGCGTCACGATGCTGACGCTCAAACGCCACCAGGCCGTGGCCACGCGATACGACAAACTAGCCGTCCGCTACGAAGCCACCGTGCTGGTCGCAGTCCTCAACGAGTGGTTGTGACCGTGGGTCTTGCCGTCGACCTCAGTCTGTCGGTGTCGGTGTCGGTGTCGGCGCGGCGCAGGCATCGGCGATAGCCCGCGTGTCCCAGTAGAACGCACGGACCTCGGTGATCTGCCCGTCCTTGACCCTGATCGCTTGCAGGATGGGGAAGCTGAGTTCACGGCCGGTCGCGCGAGCGCGAGCACGGACCTGTGTGAGCACGACCGCAGTCTCACCGGTGGCCAGGAACTCCTGTTCCACCATCTCAAACGACTCCCACACCTCTCCCATCATGAGGAAGAACTGCGTCATGCCGTTGTGCCCACGCCAAGAGCCTCCGTAGGGCAGGGCATCTGCTTGATGCAACTGGACATCCGGCGCGAAGAAGGGGGCGAGAAGGTCGAATGAAGCTTCGCCTGGACCTCCCGCCGCCAGGTACTCCGCCTCAGCCGCGTACATGCCGGTGAGAACAGTTACTGACTCCGTAGTGGATGACATCATCATGCCGCCAGCATCGAGGACCACAGCAGGACCTTGCTGGCGGTAATCAGACATCGTTGTGCTGCACGGTCGGCACTTTCACAACACCCCCTAGGCAGTTTCGTTTGGATCTTCTGCTCGTTGGTCTGGGTGTGTCGTTGACTGACGCGCAGTGGGCGCGGATTGAGCCGTTGCTGCCGGACCGGACGCCGAAGCGCGGTGGCCGGTGGCGTGATCACCGTGAGGTGATCGACGCAATCGCGTTCAAGTTCCGGACCGGTTCGCAATGGGTGCACTTGCCGGAGAGGTACGGCAACTGGCGGGGCGTCTACAACCGGCTGCGGATGTGGGCTTTCGACGGCACGTGGGAGCGGGTGTTCACCGCTCTCATGGCCCAGGCGGAAACTGACGAGGACCTCGACTGGGCCGTGTCGGTGGACTCCACGATCGTTCGTGCGCACCAGCACGCGGCCGGGGCCCGCAAAAAGGGGCCCCGGCCGGCGAGCCCGCCGACCACGCCATCGGACGCTCCCGCGGCGGGCTGACCACGAAGATCCACCTCGCCGCGGACGGCCGGTGCCGGCCGCTGGCCTTCGTGCTGACCGCGGGCCAGGCAGGCGAGCTCCCGCCTTCACCGCGGTGATGGCTCGCCTGCGCGTCCCCCGACCACGCGGACGGCCTCGCACCAGGCCCGACGTGGTCCTGGCCGACAAGGCGTACTCCTCGCGTGCGATCCGCGACCACCTGCGCGCACGCGGTATCCGCACAGTGATTCCGATTCCGGCGGACCAGCGCGCGAACCGGCTGCGGCGCGGCAGCCTCGGCGGCAGGCCGCCCGCCTTCGACCGCGAGGCCTACAAGAAGCGCAGCACCGTCGAGCGGTGCATCAACCGCCTCAAGCAGTGGCGCGGCATCGCCACCCGCTACGAGAAGACCGCCACCATCTACCTCGCCGGACTCCACATCGCAGGCATCTTCCTCTGGTCCGCCCGCTGATCCGAACGAGATTGCCTAGCGGTACATCGCGTAGAGACTGCCGTTGTGGGAGGTGACGCCGGGTTCGCCTTCCATCGCGCCGACGTCGGCGTCCGGCATGCCGACCCACGGGCCGTGACGGTCGGGGGTGTTCAGCGCGTGGAGGCGCCCCGCGTTGCCGCGGGCGACAAGCCAGACCTTCCCTTTGTGGGTGGCCAGGGTGGGGCCTTCCGGCGTGTTCCAGCCCGACGGCGGGTGCACGAATTCGCCGGCGACTCCGAGCATCTCGGCGACCGTGTTGACTCCGTCATGCTCGCGAAAGGCAAACCAGTTCCTGTCGCCGTGGGCGGTCATAGACGCCCTGTGGTCGGTCTCGTGGGCGGCGGGCCACGGGTAGAGCTGGTTCCAGGTTTGCCCGTCGGAGGAGTAGGCGATCTGCCCCCCTCTGCGGCTGCCCTGCCAGTTGTACGTGTAGTACGTGGCGTAGATGTAGTCATCCTTCGCGGACATCGACGCGGCCCGGTCGGACTTGGCCGTCCCGGCGAGGTGGGTGGTGGTGCTCCACGCCGTCCCGCTTCCGGCCCAGCTGCTCAGAAGCACGTCGCCGTTCAGCGCGATGACCGTCGCGTACAGCCTGCCCTTGAAGGCGACCAGGCCCGGTACGAAGTCGCTGGACCAGGAGTTCACGCGCTGGGGCGGGGCCCACGCGCCGTTGGTCATGCTGCTCCACATCACCGCGCGGTCGCCCGGGCGGACGTACATGCAGTGGAGTTTGCCGCCGAAGGAGACCAGGGACGCGGGTGAGGCGCTTCTCCAGCCCAGGGACACCGGGGCGCTCCAAGCGGTCGCGCCGTCGTCGACGGTGAGGTACTTCAGGGCTCCGGTGGGGAACACCGGTCGCTCGCCGGCGTACTTCACCCGCAGGGTGTGGCGTCCGTCGCCGTTGAAGTCCCAGTCGAAGTCCCGTTTGTTGTACATGGTCACCAGCGCGTTGCGGTCGAAGAAGAACGTGCGCTGGCAGGACAGGTCGTCGTCGTTGCGGAACGCCTCATTCAGATCCACGATGATCCGGAACGCGTAGTCCATGACGTCCATGACCACGCCCGCGTAGCCGCCGCCGGGAGTGGCCGTGATGATGCCGAGGGTGATGTCCACCCAGACGGGCTTGTTCATCCACGCGTCGATGAACCCCATCAGCGCCCGGTAGAACGCGGACGGGCTCTCGTCGGCCTCCCACACCATGACCGTCCCGGCCACGAACTTGGCGGCCTCCGCATCGAACACCACCTTGTCGACGCCGGCGAAGGCCCGTGTCTGGCCCTCCTTGACCGCCCCGAACTCCAAAGACTTGTACGCCGGGGCGACGTGCTTGTCCGAACGCAAGCCGGCCGTCCAGTAGATCTCGTCCCGGCCACCCCACTGGTCGCCGACCGCGCGCCGGCAGGTGAAGCTCTCGAACTGGAACTTGGCGTTGTAGGCGGGATACTCCGGGCCGGTGTCCGCCTCCACCTGCGGCGGGCCCACCACCACAGTGGTGCCGAAACCGACGTCGCCCACCGCCGCCTCGAACCCGGGGCTGTCCATCGGCGCCCCCGCGCTCACCGCGCCCAGGTCCACGACCGCGCAGTTCGCCCGCCCGGCGTTCTGCGCGCGGATCCTGGGCAGGTGCGCCTTCAGGTCTTCGACGGTAAATCCCTGGGAGACCGGCTTGTCGGTGACGACCTTGGGCAGGACCGCCACCTCTCCGAGGTCGGAAACTGCGGCCCGGTACTCCGAGCCGGCGGCGGCGAGTTCCGCGTCGGTGAGGATCGTGCCGAGCGCGTCCAGCAGGTCCCGCTCCAGACTGTTCAGGCCCAGACCCTGGTTGCGGCGTTCCGCGGCGTGCAGGGCCACCCCGAAAAGCACGTTGCTCTCCCGGGCCTGCCGCAGCCCCCGCATCCATTTGCCGTCCGCGCGTGACCCGGTCCCGCGCAGCAGGTCGCGTACCCCGCCTGCGATGTCCCGTGCCTCTGCCTGATCGTCGTTCGTCGCCATCGATGCGGGCCTTTTCCTCGGTGGTCCCGGGAGCGGGAACCCACGGGAAAGCGAACCGGTGATCGCCTGGGACTCCACACCGGCTCCGCACCCTGGTTCACGTGAACTGTTCCATCGGATACACGGCGTCAACCCGGAAAGATGAGAGACGCACCCATACGGGGGACGCAAGCCCCAGCTGTCCCTGGCGCGCATCTTGAATGGTTTCGGCGATCTTGAGGGCGATCACGCGGTTCCGGCTCCGAGCCCGACACTGCCTGCCGCAATGCCAGCTTCCGATCCTGAGGACCATCCGAGCCGGTCAACACGCCGTCAGGGCCACGCGCAGCGGAGATCTGCTGCGCAGCACGGTAGATACCCAATTCAAGATCACCAACGGCATCGAAACTCGCCCGCTGATCCAAACGAAACTGCCTAGTCGGGGGCGCACGGCACCTGACGCGCTCCCAATGTGCTGATGGAATATGCCAACTCTCCTGCGGAGGCCCGCTCCGCTGTCCCATCGTGGAGTCGGCGGGCCCCAGGGGGCGCCGCCTCCACCTGCGATGAGGGGATGCTCGATGGGCTGGCAGCGCGAGGGGTTCGAGACGCACGAGGGCACGGTCGGAGTACTCCTGGCGGACGGCACCGAGCCGCGCCCGGTCATTTTCGACTTGGGCAGCACCGCGTACTTCCACGAGTCGAGCGACTGGTGGGTGTACGACGGGACCATGCGCCGGCCGACCGCGACGGCACTGCGGGGCAGGTGTGCGTGCGGGTGGCGCGGCGAGCGGACCGTCTCCCTCGACTGGGAGGAGGTCGAGCGCGTCGGCCGCGACGCGTACGACGTCTCCACGGCGGAGGAGGACTGGGAGGCACACATGGACGACGTCGCCGCGCGCGCTCTCCCGCTGCCGGACGACGTCGCCGTCCTGCTGCGGACCCTGCGCGAGCGCCTGGACGAGATGGTCGACGAAGAGCCGGTCATGGTGCTGAAGACGGCCGAGAACCTGGGGGCGATCGTCGCCGACTTCGGGCCGCTCGCGGCCCGGTACATCAAGGGCGACGCCGTCCCGCTGCCCCGCCTCGCCGAGGCACTCGGCACGACGGAGAAAGCCGCCGGATCCCGCCTGACGCACTACGCGTACCTGAGCGGCTGCGTGCCTGGCGAACCACCCTGACGGCTGGTCGTTGAGCAGGCATGCTCTTCCTTCTCGACGGCGCCGCCTTTCTGACCGTCCGGTGCACCGTGTGCCTGGGCATGGGCCCGGGCGCCGCCCTGGACGGCGGAGCGGGCCCGCTCCAGGACGCGGCCCGCCGGCACCTCGCCACCGTCCACCCGGATCATTCTGGCGAGCCCGACGACGCGTTCGTCGTGGAGCCGTGCCGGGCGGTCATCGGCTGGGACGGGACCGAGCCTCCGCACGAGACGTACAACCGCGTCTCACCGTCCACCTGGTGAGCCCCGGTGGCTTTGTTCACGAAGAACGGGTTCTGGCTCAACTTCTGTGGTGTATCCACGCTCCGTAACTGTTGATCTTCAGTACGGCTCTCCTTGAGCGGCAGAACCGCAGAACGAAGCTCGACGACTTCAAGCCGTACTTGCACGAGCGGTGGGTTAGGGGCTGCACGAACGCCTGGACCTCTGGAAGGAGATCCAGAGCCACGGATACGCAGGTGGATATGGCGCCATCCGCGCTTACCTTCGTCCCTTCCGTGACGCCGTGCCGGATGGCCGGCCGGCGTGGCCCAGGACTGTTGCCGGGTGGATCCTCATCCACCCGGACGCCCTTGCGGAGAAGGAGCGACTGAAGCTGAAGTCCGTCCTGGCCGGTGCCCCGAGTTGGACGCCCTCGCCGGGCACGTCCGCTCCTTCGGGCAGATGCTTACCAGCTCCAGGGAGAACGGCTCCCCGAGTGGATCGCGGCGGTCCGGGTCGACGACCTGCCCAGCCTTCACACCTTCGTCAACGGCCTCGAACGCGACCTCGCGGCCGTCACCGCCGGCCTGACCCTGCCCTGGAGCTCAGGCGTCGTGGAAGGCCACGTCAACCGCATCAAAATGATCAAGCGGCAGATGTACGGACGCGCCGGCTTCAAGCTCCTGCGCAAGCGAGTACTGCTCGCTTCGTGACCTTGGACGATTGAATCCCCGCATACTGACGGCCATGACGTCAACGATTCCGCCCGAGCCGAAGCGCGCGTCCTTGACGGTGGCAGGGCGTCACCTGTCCTTCCTCGACTTCGGCGGTCCGGGCCGTCCTCTACTCGCCCTGCACGGGCACTTCGGAGATGGCCGCACCTTCGCGCACCTGGCCCGGGAGCTGAGGGACTCCTGGCGGACCATCGCGCTCGACCAGCGTGGACACGGCCTCTCCGACAGGTCGTCCGATTTCTCCCGCACCGGCTACATCGAGGACGCCGCGGCGGTGCTGGAACATCTGGGGATCCACGGGGCGGCCGTACTCGGCCACTCCCTGGGCGGCGTCAACGCCTACCAGCTCGCGTCTCGGTTCCCCGCACTTGTGGACGCACTCATCGTCGAGGACATCGGCGCCGAGGTCGATGACGGCTTGTCCTTCAGCCTGTCCTGGCCGCACCGGGCACCGACCCGGGCCGAACTGTTGGAAGGACTCGGCACCTCGGCGCGATACCTCATAGGCGCCGTCCGTGAGTATCCCGATGGATGGGGCCTTGCCTTCGACCCGAAGGATATGAATGCCTCGCAGCAGCAGCTCAACGGGGACCACTGGAGCGACTGGATCTCCAGCGACTGCCCAGCCTTGCTTGTCCGCGGCAGCCGGAGCACGGTGCTCAGCGAGGAGCACGCGAAGGACATGGCGGCGCGGCGCCCCCATACCCAGCTCATGGAACTTCCCGCCGGACATACCGTCCATGAGACCGTCCCGGACGAGTTCGCCGCAGCTGTCAACGAGTTCCTCGGTTCGCTGTGAACATACCGAATGAGACCCCCAGCCGGTAACCCAACGTAACGGACCACAAAACCTGAGCCAGAACCAGAACGGACAGCAGATGGTCACCACTTCGCGAGGCATCGGAGGTGGCAGCTGTTCGATCGCCTCCGGCCATGCGCAAGCCGGGAGGATGTAACTGTCCGGATTCGATCTTGTGCGGAAAGTGACGATCTGCTGTGGTTGTGCTGCCGGAAACGGAGCGACGCCACAAGGCCCGGGCCCGGCCCGAATCCGTAAGAAGGGGCACCGCCCCCCGCACTGCCACGAAGGAAACGTCATGAGCACCACCGAGGAGCAGGCCGCCGAGGCTTTCGAGTCCGCCTCCCCGATCGTCCTGGCGCCCGGCCCGCGCACGACCGACCGCGTCCCGCCCCCGCCCAGCGACGTCTGGGACCTCCCGGGCGGCACCGCCTGGGTCTACTACGGCGAGGGCAACAGCGCGCTCACCCGCCCGGTCCTGATGGCGGACGGCTTCAGCACCGGACCCAGCGACCTCGCCTTCACCTGGGAGCAGCTGGAGCACGGCCCGTTTCCGCTCCTGAGCGAGCTCCGCCGCCGGGGCCGCGACGTGGTTCTCGTCGGCTACCACGAGCGCAGCGCGTCGATCCTGACCAACGCCGAGACCGTGATCGCGGCCGTCACCGAGGCGATCGACCGCCGTGTCGGCGACCATCCGCTGACGGTCGGCGGCTTCAGTATGGGCGGTCTGGTCACCCGGTACGCCCTCGCCAAGATGGAGACGCAGGGCATCGAGCACGAGGCGCAGCTCTACTTCTCCTGGGACAGCCCGCACACCGGCGCCTGGATCCCGATCGCCCTCCAGGCGTTCGCGCACTACACCAAGAAGCTCGATGCCCGCTTCTCGGAGCAGATCAACAGCCCGGCCGCCCAGGAACTGCTCTGGCAGCACATCGAGGACTGGAAGGACCAGCCCGCCACCAGCCAGCGGCGCCTGGCGTTCCTGCGCGCCCTGGAGGAAGTCGGCAACTGGCCCCGGTCCAGGCAGACCCGGCTGATCGCTCTCGCCAACGGTCCCGCCACCGGCGAGAGCAACGGCGTGGCTCCCGGCGCCGAAGCCCTCACAGGCAAGGGACTGGCCATCACCGGCACCGAGCTGTACACCCAGTCCCAGGGCGACGACCAGCTGGTGGCCAAGCTGCGAGTGGTCACCCTCCCCACCCGCGAGATCCGCACCAGCGCACTGCCCGACATCGACGGCGCCCCCGGCGGGACCCTCCACGGGTTCGGCATCCTCGCCGACACGCTGAACGAGCTCCCGCCCGCGCTGGGCTTCGGCGTCGTCAACCCGATCCGCGAGCACTGCTTTGTTCCGGCCGTCAGCGCCATCGCCCTGCGGGAGCCGGCCACACACGACGACCTCTACAACCCGATCAGCGACGACGACCTGGAGCAGACGCCCTTCCATGCCGTCAGGCTCGCCTCGCAGAGCGAGCTGCACACCCTGATCACCGAGGAACTCTCCACCTGGCTCCTGGACCAGCTGCCGTAACAGCAGGCGAGCTTCGACCAGCCGCCCACCGATGCCAAGGCACCGGTAGGCGTTCGACCGCAGACAGCCAGCTGCCTCCCGAAGTGGTGAACATCTGCTGTCCGTCCTCGGGCCCTGGCTCAACTTCTGTGGTCCGGCTCCTGCTGAGCTGGGGCGAATCGAGATCTCGCACATGTGCGGCAGTTGAATCCGGGTTCCGCACGTTCGGTCGATTGCAGCGTGACCTGCCTTGGCGAGAACACGTTCACCGGGCATGCGAAAGATCATCACTTGCGGTCTGCTGGCCGCCGTCACCGTCCTCGCCGCCCCACCCGCCTTCGCCGACAACGACGGCAACTTCGGCAGCGGGGTCAATGCGGCGAACAACTGGAACTTCACCGCCGCCGACGTGTGCATCCAGGAACTCGCCGTGGTGCCGGCCCTGAGCGACTGGACCGGCAACCACAAGAACAACTGCTCCAACGGCAACGTCATCGATCACTCCGGCGACGCGCAGTCGGCCGGTCACTGACAAGCTCCCATCGGTAGCCCCCGCCCGGGATCTTGGCCCTGGCGCAGTCATCGGGATCTCGCGGCTGGGGGCCTTGGAACAGCCACAGCCAGGGGCAGCGCCTTGAGCCGCTACCGTGGCGAGCGGCCCCGGGTGCCGCGATCACTCCACCGGGTGATCGCTGATCGGGCATGCTCTCCTTCTCGACGGCGCCGCCTTTCTGACCGTCCGGTGCACCGTGCGCCAGGGCACGGGCCCGGCCGCCGCCCCGAACAGCGGAGCCGGCCTCCAGGACGCTGCCCGCCGGCACCTCGCCACCACCCACCCGGACCACTCCGGCGAGCCCGACGAAGCGTTCGTCGTCGAGCCGTGCCGGGCGGTCATCGGCTGGGACGGGACCGATCCACCGCACGAGATGTACAACCGCGTCTCGCCCACCTGGTGAGGAGAGGACTACAGGTCCGATTCCGCGGCCGTCGCGCACCGGCGGCCCGCCCGCGGGACGATCATGGTCAGGGCGTGAGGGCACTGACCCGGTTCGGCTGCCTGTCGGCAAAGGACCGGTTGCCGACAGGCGGCCCGATTGGGGGAGGGCTT
This sequence comes from Streptomyces sp. NPDC002232, assembly GCF_042890295.1. Classification (NCBI taxonomy): domain Bacteria; kingdom Bacillati; phylum Actinomycetota; class Actinomycetes; order Kitasatosporales; family Streptomycetaceae; genus Streptomyces; species Streptomyces sp. NPDC002232. The sequence continues at coordinate 13,700 of NZ_JBIARV010000010.1, forward strand.
CGTTGTCCGGCTGGTGCCGGAGAGCTCGGCCTGCGAGCCGGGCAGGGTTCAGGCTGCGGGGTGGGCGCTGGGTCTGATGTGCTCCTCACCGTCGTTGGCGGCGAGCTGCACAGCGAGTTCGGTGAGGCCGCGTGCGAGGGCTCGGCGTTCGGCGGCCGGCATGTGGTGGATGGCGTTGTGGAGCATGGTCTCGCGTTGCTCGCGGATGCGCTGGAGGTGTCGTTTGCCGGCGGGGGTGAGCCGGAGGGTGACTTCGCGTCCGCTGTCGGGGCAGGGGAGGCGCTGGAGGAAGCCGATGGCCTGGAGGCGGTCGCACATGCGGCTGACGTTGGGGGGTGAGGAGGCCAGCAGGTGGCAGACGGTTCGCATCCGTATGCCGTCCTGCCGGTCGATGACGTACATCAGCCGCAGCTGTGAGGGGGAGGCGGGCGCGGTGGCCTGCGCGGTGGCGTCCTTCGAGTGTTCCCACAGGACGTCGAGGAGTTCGGTGATGTGGCTGGCGCTCTGGGTGGCCTGGAAGCAGATGGTGGTGGGTGCGGCTTCGGGTGCGGGCATGACTTCCCCATAGGTGGGTGCTATGCCGGGGTGGCCGGCCGGGCGTGGCTCAGGTGGTGCCGTCCGGTCCGGTGGGGCGGGCCGCTTGTGCTGTCCCCTCGCCCGTCTGGGGCTCGGTGTGGTGGTGCTGCGGGTTCGCGGCACTGGTGGGGGGCGCGGCCGCGAAATAGTCGAGCGTACCGGTGATGTCGAGGATCCGGGTCAGTCTCGCGGGCCGGTCGTCCAGGTGCAGACGCGTTCCTGCCGCGGCGGCGCGGCGGCCGATCATCAGCAGGATGGACAGGCCCATGGAATCAACGGTGCCGATCTGCGCGCAGTGCAGGTGCAGGTCTTTCAGGCCCGGCCGGGCCGAGAGCTGGGCGGTGGCCTCCTCCAGGAGGAGGTCAGCGGTGTCGTAGTCGAGATCTCCGGTGATCTCTATGCGGACCGTGTCCGCGGTGTCGACGGTGGACAGGTGGAGGGTGGAGGGCAGCGTGGTCATACGGGCGTTCCAGCGGTGGGATGGTCGGTGGTGAGGACGTCGATGCCGCGCTGAAGGGTGCGGGCCGCCCGGGGGAAGTCCTTGAGCTCGCGGGCGAAAAGGTCCAGGGCCGGCGGCAGGGACTGTGCGGGCACCCCCCGGGCCTGGAGGATCTGAGCGGTCCAGCTGATGAACCAGGTGAAGAGCTCCTCGTCGCCGAGGTAGAGGGCGGTGGCGAGGAACTCCACGATGTGCGCGAGGTCTTCGGCCGTGCGTTCACGCTGAATGTCGTCGTAGGCGCGCATAGCGGGGAACGCGTCCTCAAGGACGGAGAAGACCGTCCGCACCAGGGAGTCTCTGCTGCGGGCGACCATGGTGTATTCCTGGTCGGCCAGGTGCGGCAGGTCGTCGATCTGCTGGTGGTCGACCTGCGGGCGCGGCAGCGGCCCCTGGGCGAGCCGGTCGGCCGCGGTACGGGCATCGGGCGCCCACGCCTGGGCGCCCAGCAGCCTTGCGTAGCGGCCGTCGGGTCCGAAAGCGGCGCCGCCGACCAGGACGGGCACGCCGACGGCCTGGCAGGCGGTGATCGCCGCGTGCGCGGTGGGCAGCCGGGTGGCGATCGAGCTGGACAGGGCGACCGCGTCGGCCTTCGTGATGTGCAGGTGAGAGATGAGGTGCGGGGCGGGGACCTGCGCGCCGAGGTAGTCGACCTGCCAGCCACGCAGCTTGAGCACCTCTGCCACCAGCCGGGCGGGCAGCGCGTGCCATTCACCGTCCACGCACGCCACCGTGATCCGGCCCCGGTAGGGGCTGGTGCGGGCGGCGGGGTGCAGGGCGAGCGCGGCGACAGCGCGTTCGTTGATCGAGGTCGCGGCGTGTTCCTGGGCGACGCTGATGCGGTTGGCGGCCCACTCCTCCCCGACTTTCCCCTGTACCGCCGCGATCACGTCCAGGAGGACGGATTCCGGGTCGATGCCGTCGTCCAGGGCGCGCAGGACGAGGTCGGTGGTGGTGTACTCGTCGCCGGCCGAAACGGCCTCCCACAACCGGTCGGCCAGCTCCCGCAGGCGGGTGCTGTCGGGGAGGCGGGGCGTGGCGTGCGTGCTCATGCGGTGTACCTGCCCCGGGTGTGGCCGTCCACCGCACTCAGGTGATGGGTGCGGGGCGCGGAGATAGCGACGACGGCCATGTCGTCGTGACGGCGGTTGCCCAGCCACTGGGCGGCGAGCATCTGGACGTGCTCCACGATCCCCTCGGACGGCATCCCGGCGCATCCTGCGAGAGCCCGCATGAGGCGCTCCTCGCCGAAGTACGTGTCGCCCAGCGGGCCGCCCTTGGCCTCGGTGATGCCGTCGGTGTACAGGATGCAGGACTCCCCGGGGGCGAGCGTGATCGTCGTGGTGCGGGCGCGGACGTCCGGCAGCGCCCCGACCAGGGTGCCGCGGGTGTCGGCCTCCTCGACGGTGCCGTCCGCGCGGACGATCAGCGGGCTGGGATGGCCGGCACTGGTCAGCCGCACGTGCACCTCGTTGCCCTGGCGGGCGGCGGAGGCCAGGACGAGCGTCGCGAACCGGGTGTGGTGGGAGCTGAGCAGCGCGGTGTTGAGCAGCGTGAGCATCCGCTGGTGGTCGTCGGCCAGCGGCAGCAGCGCGTGCAGGGTGTTGCGGATCTTGCCGGTCAGGACAGCGGCCTCCAGGCCCTTGCCGCACACATCGCCCAGTGTCACCAGCGACGGCTCACCCTCCCTCGTGGCGGGGTGCACGTCGTAGAAGTCCCCGCCGATTCGCTCATGGTCGGCCGAGGGACGGTAGCTGCCGGCGAAGTCCACCCCGGAGATCTGGTGCAGCGCCGGGGGCAGCAGCTCCCGCATCAGCACCTCGGTGATGGCCGTCTGCTCCGCGTACAGGCGGGCCGCTGACATCGCCGCCCCCGACCGCGCCGCGAACAGCCGGGCGAAGATCTCTTCCTCCTCGGTGAAGGCGGCACTGCCCTCCTTGCGCAGCAGGACCAGCGCACCGGCCGGGACACCGTGGCCCGGCAGCGGAGTGATCACTATCGCGCCGATGGGACCGAAGCCCTCGGGGATCATCCAGGCCGGGGCCGTGGCCGGGTCGATCCACCTCGACGGCACCGGCGGGAACCCCCGCAGGGCTTCACCGAGGCCCGGGACGGCGTCCGGGTCGACCGCTTCCTGCGAAGAAGTGGGAGTGCCACCGCGCAGGCAGGTCACCACGGGCAGGCGGTGGCCGCGGGCCGGCGCGATGGCCAGGGCCGCATCGGCGAGACTCTCAGCAGCCATCTGCGCGGTCACATCCATGCAGCGCCCCAGATTGAGAGAGGAGAGCAGGTTGTTGGACGCCGTCGTGAGGAACGTGGTCCGCTCCCGCTCCATGTGCAGGGCCTCACGGGCCAGCTGGTGGTCGGTGTCGTCCACCAGCCACCACGCCACCGTGCCGTCGTCCCGCACGCTGGGGTGCGCCTCGAAACAGCGCGCTTCGATCACACCAGACAGCGGCGCGTCCGGCTCCCGCGCGGCCCGCGGACCGGGCAGGCGCATCGCCTGGTGGGCCGTGGCAAGCCACGACGGGACTACATCCGCCAGACGGCATCCTGGCTGGGCCTCGGGCAGAAGCGCCCGCGCGGCGTCGTTGCACTGCAGGATGAGACCCGCCGCGTCAGCAACCAGGGCCGGGTAGGGGGCGCGGGCCCACGGGAAGTCCGGCTCCGTGGCCGCGACGGGCTGCGCTCGGGTGGAGACCAAATATCGAGGACTCGCTAGGCGAATCCCTCACCTCACCAACTCGAAAGGAATCATTTCCTTCAGGCAACGATCCCTCACCGGTCATCCTCCGGGCAACCCGGCCCCTTCCCCACCCCGCCATCTGCACACATGTGAAGACAGCGTGCGGGCCGCGCGGCGGCCGGCACCGTTGTGTCGACCACCTCCGCCTCGGTCGCGGAGGACCTCGCTACGCTCGCTCGGGAGATCTTGACCAGAGCCGCGAGGACACCGCATGACCGCCACCGCAGACGAGACCACCGCAGATCGCTTCGGCCTCACCGACGGTTCCCGACGCGCCTCCGGACTGGCAGGCCTCGCACGGAAGAAGGGTGCGGCTGCCGCAGGCGGCACCGCCGACGGATCCGCGCCCCTGACGCTGGATTCCCTTCCGGATCCATCGCTCGCCGCCACGCCCGATCAGCCGCTCACGGACGCAGAGCTGAAGGACTACGCCCTCTGCGAGAGCGTGATCCGCTCTCACCATGCGTCGTTCTGGATGACCGGCAAGGCCCTGGACGCCGTCGCGCACCGGCACCTGTACCGGGCGCAGTACCCCACCTTCGAAGCGCTCCTGGAGGACTGGGACGTCACCCTGGCCGACTCCAGCCGGATGCGGCGCGGATGGCGTCTCGCCGCCCTCCTCCTCCCCGACGTCCCCAAGCTCACCCGCTCCCACGTGGAGGCACTGCTCCCCATCGTCGAGCGGTACGACGTCGAAGCAGCCGCCACCCTGCACGGTGTCCTCCGCGAGGCTCTGCCCAAGGTGACCGCGAAGGCGATCACCGAAATAGTCCGTGAGCTTCCCGGCCCGCAGGCGCCGGACGCGGACCTCTCCGGACAGATCCGGGACCAGGCCGAGAAGGTACTCACCGACCCTGGCCAAGACGATGTGAAGACCCCCCTCGACGGGACGACCGACGCGGTCCTCCGCGAGGCCGTCACCCGCCGAACACGTCAGCTCGCTGACGACCTCAAGCGTGGACGTATCCCTCAGCAGGAAGTGGCCCGCGCTCTCACAGAGGCGTTCGCGGACCCGGCCGACACCCGCGTCTACGATGCGCTCGTCCGTTGGATGAAGGGCCGCGCCCGAGCCACGGGCCAGCAGTAGAGCCTTCGATCGGCACCCTTCCAAATTTGGAAGGAAGTGTTCGAGTGCATCGAACGTGGCGCGTATTCGGGAGTCGACACGGCATCTCGTACTGCCCGGCGGCCGGTGTCTCTCACTGAGAGACACCGGCCGCCGGGCAGTACGGAGTCGGGGGAGAATCGCGCGGTGAGCACCGCACGACACCGCCGGACCCTCGGTCCCGGCCCCGATGTCCCCGAGCCGCCGGCCCGCGATCCGCGGGCCCTGAGCGCCGCTGAGCGCGCCGCAAACGGCGAATGGACCGCGCTACCCCCACCCCCACGCTCCTGGACGCTCCACGGCCCGCACGGCGCCGTCTCGGCGGCGGTCCCACCGACCCCGGCACCGCCCCACTCCCCTAGGGGGTGTCCGTAAAGTCGATGGCTCGTTGTTCCATTCGTGGTGCGTCGACATGAATTGACGGATGAGTCGTGGGCGTTGATCGCTCCGTTGCTGGCGCCGGGCCGGATGGGCAGGCCCGTGCGGGACCGGCGCCAGGTGGTGAACGGGATTCTGTGGAAGCTGTCCACCGGGGCCGCGTGGCGTGACCTGCCCGAACGGTACGGGCCGTGGAAGACGGTCTACGAACGCTTCCGGCACTGGTCGGCCGACGGCACCTGGGGCCGGCTGCTGGCCCATGTTCAGCAGCATTCCGATGCTGTCGGGACGGTCGACTGGTCGATCGTCTGCGTGGACTCGACCACGGTCCGAGCGCATCAGCATGCGGCAGTGGCCCGAAAAGGGGGCTCTGGGAGGGCGAAGCGCTCGGCCGGTCACGCGGCGGGCTGACCAGCAAGATCCACCTGGCCTGCGACGGACAGGGCCGGCCGCTGGCGTTCACGCTGACCGGCGGGAATGCGAATGACTGCACCCAGTTCGAGGCGGTCATGGACCGGATCCAGATCGCCCGGCCGGGACCGGGCAGGCCCCGAACACGGCCCGACCGTGTCGTCGCGGACAAGGGCTACTCGGCCCGCAAGATCCGCGCCTACCTGCGGCGACGCGGCATCGCCTGCACGATCCCCGAGCGGATCGACCAGATCAACGGCCGCATCCGCCGCGGCGAGGCCCGCTGCCGCCTCGACCGGGCCGCCTACCGCAGGCGCAACGTGGTCGAACGCTGCTTCAGCCGGCTTAAGCAGAACCGGGCTCTGGCTACCCGCTACGACAAACGCGCCGCCCACTACCAAGCCATGGTCACCATCGCCTGCCTCCGCCTCTGGCTCCAGGACTTTCCGGACACCCCCTAGGCCGTTTCGTTTGGATCACCGAGTGCGACTACATCAAGATGCCGCGCCACCGGTTGCGGCCAGGTCGCAAGATTGGGCATGTGTGTGGCTCACCGAGGTGAGCCAGATGGCCGAGGCCGTCGGCAAGGGGGGACGACGACCGATGAGTTTCTCCATGATCCACAGTCATAGATCATGATTGCTGCACCGCAGCCACGAGTGTGGTCGAAGCGTGCACCGGCCGAACCCGCTGAGAACCAGTCACGAGACACCGAGGAACCTGAGATGCGTACCCTGATCAGCACCGCCTTCATATCGCTCGACGGCGTCGTGGACTCTCCCGGCGGCGAGCCCGGTTACCGGAACACGGGGTGGACCTTCAAGGACGTCGAGTTCCTCCCCGAGGCCTTTGAGATCAAGGGCCGGGAGCAGAAGGAAGCCGCCGCGATTCTGATGGGCCGGACCAGCTACCAGGCGTTCAGCACGGTGTGGCCCGACATGGAGGACTTCGCCGACTACAAGGTGATGCCGAAGTACGTCGTGTCCACCACCCTCGGCGAGGGCGACCTGGTGTCGAACTGGGGTGAGACGACGATCCTGCGTTCCCTCGACGAGGTCGCCGCGCTGAAGGAGACCGAGGGCGGCCCGATCATCGTCCACGGCAGTGCCTCCCTGAACCAGGCCCTTTCGGACATCGGCCTGATCGACCGTTACCACCTGGTGGTCTTCCCGCTGCTGCTCGGCGCGGGCAAGCGGCTCTTCAGCGCCACCGACAAGGACGCACAGAAGCTGAAGCTCGTCGAGCACGAGGCCTACGCCAACGGCCTGCAGAAGAACGTCTTCGACGTCGTCCGCTGACAAGGCTCCCGCGCTCGCCCCGCCGTCGCGGCACTCGCCTTGGCCGGCGCGCGGTGGCTCACCGCGCGGACCACAGGAAGATTGCCGCGACATGGAGCCCGGCCAGGTAGATGGTCGCGGTCTTTTCGTAGCGGGTGGCAACGCCGCGCCACTGCTTCAAGCGGTTGATGCACCGCTCGACCGTGTTGCGCTGTTTGTATGCCTCACGGTCGACGGTGGGTGGCCCGCCGCCCCGGCTGCCTCGACGCAGTCGGTGGCCCCGCTGATCCGCAGGGACAGGGATCACCGCGCGGATACCGCGCTTACGCAGGTGCTCGCGGATGGCGCGCGATGAGTACGCCTTGTCGGCCAAGACCATGTCTGGCCGGGTTCGGGGCCGTCCGCGTCGACGTGGGACCCGTAAGCGTGCCATTACGTCCGCGAAGGCGGGTGCGTCACCGGCCTGTCCGGCGGTGAGGACGAAGGCCAAGGGGCGGCAGTTGCCGTCGGCTGCGAGATGAACTTTCGTGGTCAGCCCACCACGGGACCGGCCGATGGCATGGTCGTCCGGCTCACCGACCGGGGCCCCTTTTTACGGGCCCCGGCGGCGTGCTGGTGAGCGCGCACGACTGTGGAGTCCACCGAGACGACCCAGATCAGGTCTTCGTCAGCGTCGGCATCGGCCATCAGCGCGGCGAACACGCGCTCCCAGGTGCCGTCCACGGCCCACATCCGCAGCCGGTTGTAGACGCCCCTCCAGTTGCCGTACTTCTAAGGCAAATACACCCATTGCGACCCTGTTTGAAACTTCCAGGCGATCGCATCGATCACTTCCCGATGATCCCGCCACCGCCCACCCCGCTTCGGCGTCCGGTCAGGTAGTAGGAGCTCGATCCGAGCCCACTGCGCGTCACTCAACGGCACATCTGGGCCAACGATCACGTGATCCAAACGAAACGGCCTAGAGCGCCACCGGTCCGTGGCCACAAGGTACGAAAGACTCGCCGTCCGCTACGAAGCGGTCGTCCTCGTAGCAGCCATCCATGAGTGGCTGTGACCAAGCGCATTCAAGCCTCGATGGCCAGGCCCCAGGACAGCTAACGCACCTACGCGACCGGCTGCGCACACGCATCGGCAATCATCGCGGTGTCCCAGTAGAAGGGCCGGACCTCGGTAATCCGCCCGTCCATGATCGTGATGGTTTGAAGGATGGGGAAGGTGAGCTCGCGGCCAGTAGCCCGAGCCCGCGCACGGACCCACGTAAGCACCACCGAGGTCTCACCAGTGGCAAGGAATCGCTGGTCCCTCATGTCAAACGATTCCCAGGCCGCACTCATGGCGAGGAAGAAGTCCGTCATGCCCGCGTGGCCGCGCCACGTCCCGCCATAGGGGAGGGCTTCGGCCTGATGCAGGATGACATCAGGCGCGAAGAAGGGAACGAGTGGGTCGAAGGACGCCACCCCCGGGCCTCCAGCTGCCAAGTACTCTGCTTCGGCCTCATACATGCCGCGGAGAACAGCCGTTGCGTCAGTCGTTTGTGCTGTTGCCATACACCGAGGCTGGTCGACGCAGGCAACGCTGTCTGGCAGAAATCCGACATCACGCTCAGCACCAGGCACTTTCGAAACACGCCCTTAGCGCGCTTCCGATGTGCCGAAGAGGATGGTGTGTGCAGCGGCGGGCCTCCAGGGGCGGCCGACGCTGATCGTCGTGTGGTCGTCCTGGGTGGTGTGGTAGACGGGGATGGACACCTGGCAATGCCAGCCGCCGGGCAGATGCCGACACGCGTACACGCGCCCCACCACCTCCTGCCCGTCCGGCAGGAGTACGCGGATCGGCACCGGCTCGAATGCGGGCCCGTCGGCCGGGGAGTGCCCGGCCCGCACTACGTCGACATCATCGAGACCGTTCTCACCGAGGAGGAAGCCGCACTGACCGACACCTCCGCACGGCGCCGCGCGGCACAGCAGGCCACCGCCGAGCAGCCGGAGCAGCCGGAGGAGCTGGAGGAGCTCGGGCAGCCGCTCGTTCTCTCCAAGATCTTCGACACCCCGGACGGCGACGTCGAAGCGGACGACATCGAAGCGGACGACATCGAGGAGGGCGACATCGAGGAGGGCGACACCGAGGAGGAGCCGGAGCGCCTGGCCCTCGGGGGAGAATCGCGCGGTGAACACTGCACGACACCGCCGGACCCTCGGTCCCGGCCCCGATGTCCCCGAGCCGCCGGCCCGCGATCCGCGGGCCCTGAGCGCCGCTGAGCGCGCCGCAAACGGCGAATGGACCGGCGACCCCCGCCCCCGCGCTCCTGGACGCTCCACGGCCCGCACGGCGCCGTCTCGGAGGCGGTCCCACCGACCCCGGCACCGCCCCGCTCCCCTAGGGCGTTTCGTTTGGATCACCTCGCCGACCAGATGAAGACGGCGGCGCTCGCGCGGATCCCGCTCGATGTTTCAGACTCAGGTGTTCCGACTCAGAGGTAACCGACTGAAGGTCGTCACACCCTTACGCCATCTTTGTCGCACATCGGTAGCTCTCCGTGACCTTGATCATGAGAAGGAGTTAGGACTGTCGTGGGAACCGGGAACCGCCCGGCAGCTCTAGTTCGGAGAGAAACCTGATGAAGATCAAGCTTGCCAAGGTCGCGCTGGCCGCCTCCGCCGTCGCGCTGACCGTGACCGGCCTTGCCGCTCCCGCCTACGCGGACGTCGCTGCCGGTGGGGGAGATGAGGGCGTCGTCGCTGCTGCTGACGAGCCGTTTGTTGCCGGTCACTGGGCCGGGTTCGCCGAGACGTCGCACATCTTCACCGCAGGCGGCGGAGACGGCTGGGCCACCGACACCGCCGTGGGCGGCGGCGAGGGCGGGATCGTGGCCATCGACTGACCTGCCTCGCCGGACTCATCTCGCCGCCATCTTCATCTGGTCGGCGAGATGATCCGAAGGAAACGCTCTAGCGCAGCGACCATGATCGTTCTCGCCTAATTGGGCGAGAACGATCATGACCCGTATGCGGCCGGAGCCGGACGGGAGCGGCTGAGTCTCACGGCGGGTCGTCGTCGGCTCTGCCGTCAAAGCCCTCGGTGAATCCCCGCAGGACGGGGTCCAGTTCGGCGGAGACACTGCACAGGGAGCAGAGCCGGACCCCGGGCCGCTCGGCCGCGCTGAGCGCCTGGTCGAGCGACAGCCGGGGCGCGTTCGAGGGAGCCTCCGTGCAGTCGACGGCGTGCACGACGGCCTGTCCCTGTCCGCGTCGTCCGCCGAGTTGCTGGAGGACCCATCCGGAGGGCCGGCGGGGGCCGAGGATCCGTTCCACGACGGTGGGCCGGGGGAGCCGCTCGGTGGGGATGTCGTCGTATGTCACGCCGTCGACCGGCCGTAGGTGGTCCTGGGGACGCAGCCACATCCGGTATTCCACCGGCTCGATGTGGCCGTCCTCGGGCGTGCGGTACAGCGTGATGGAGACCAGGTAGAGCCACCCCTCGGGCAGCTGCCGGCGCGCGTACAGGCGTCCCGTGACCTCCTGCTCGTCCGGCAGGATCACGTGGATCGGGACCGGCTCGAACTCGGGGGAGCCGGGGTGCTCGGGGGGTGTCGTCACGTGTCTACCGTAGGCAGCCGGCCGCGCGGGCCCTCGGTCCGCCGGGCGATGTGCCGGGTCGGGCCGGGGGATGCTGACCGAGGGGGAATGACCGTGCGGCGGTCCTCGGCGGGTCGAAGAGGGAGGGCGGAGGCTCGCACCGTCCTCCGCCCTCTGGCCGTTCCGTTCGCGCCTATGACTCCGCGTCAGGCGGGGTGCGACCGGTCCGGCAGGCCGGTCGGTTCCTCCCGCTCACCGGACAGCACCGGGAGGAGCCGACGACGACCTTCACGGCTTTCTTCGGACGAGCTTCAGGGATGGATGGGCCCGTGCGGTGCGCTCACTCCAACGAGTGGCCGGGAGGCATCGCTGGGAGTGAGAGTGTCGGGCCGGAGCGATGCCCTTGAGCGGTTACCGTGGCGCACGGCTGCGGGTGCTGATCGGTCTCTCGCCCCGCCGCCCGTCCGGTTCTCTGCCGACCCCCCCCTCGCAGGGGACCGGACCTGTTCCGGGCCTGGCAGGGGCGACGGGGTGGGCTCCCGTGCGGCGGCGACTCGGACGTCATGCACAGGCCGCCGGTACGGCGCCGCATTCCGCTCGCCGTGTCACGATGCTGACGCTGACCGTGTCCCACGGACACGGGGGACGTTGAGCCGGGCGACGTGTGTGCACAGTCTGGGCGCCCTAGGGGAGGGCGCGGGCGACGGGCTGGGCAGTTACTCACGAGGTCCGGTGGCTGAAGGGTCTCTGGCCTTGTGTGGGGTCGGTGTGCGAGGGTCGTGGGACACCAGCCTGGTCTGGTAGGAGACCCCGAGCCGTCCGCGCAGGCTCTCTGCGGAGGGTCGGGATGCGGTTCGGGTGGTCTTGCTGGTCTGTGCGTGACCCCACGTCACGCTCCTGGCACCCACAACCGGGTGCGGCGGGCTCGACCCCTGATGAGAGGGGCGAACCATGAGCAATCTCAACCTCACCACCCACGAAGACTCCCAGTGCACGGTCATCACCGTGGCCGGAGATCTGGACCTGACGTCCTGCCCGGCACTGGAGGACGCCGCCTGCCGGGCCATGGCCGACGGATCGTCGCTGCGGCTGGACATGTCCGGGGTGACCTTCATGGATTCCTCCGGACTCAACCTACTTCTGGCCCTGCGCCGTCGCCTGGTGGAGGGCGATGGCTGGCTCGAACTCACGGGCGTGCGTGAAGCGCCGATGAGGGTACTGGCGCTGACCGGCGCGGATGCACTGCTCCTGCCCGCCGGTACGGAGGCACGGGAGCAGGTGCTGGACCCGACTGCCTGAGCCGCGGGGTGGTCACGGTCAGGCCGCCGCGACCACCCTGAGGGGTGGTCGTTGAGCAGGCGTGCTCTTCCTTCTCGACGGCGCAGCCTTTCTGACCGTCCGGTGCACCGTGTGCCTGGGCATGGGTCCGGCTGCCGCCCTGGACGACGATGCGGGCCCGCTCCAGGACGCTGCCCGCCGGCACCTCGCCGCCGCCCACCCGGATCACTCTGGTGAGCCCGACGACGCGTTCGTCGTGGAGCCGTGCCGGGGGTCATCGGCTGGGACGGGACCGAGCCACCGCACGAGACGTACAACCGCGCCTCACCGCCCACGTGGTGAACCGCTGCTCCGGGTCCGCTTCAGGTTTCGACGTGGAACAGGTCGGTGGTGCCGGTGAGCTCGAACAGGCGCCGCAGGTAGCCCGACAGGGGCCCGACCAGGACCAGCCGGGCGGGGCCGTCCTGAGCGTGCAGGAGGGCGTCGACCAGGGCGACGTCGCCGAACGCGATCGCGGTCAGGTCGACCCGGAGGCAGGTGGCGCCCTCGTCGATCGCGTCCGCGAAAGCCTGGCGCAGACAGGCGACGCTGTCGGTGTCGAACTCTCCGGTGGCCTGGACGAGCGCGGTCCCGTCGGGCCCCGTCACCTGCCGGTAGACGCCGGCTCCGCCCGGGGCGCTGTAGACCTGTCCGCTGGGCACCTGTGTGAACAGCACCTCGCAGTCGTCGCCCTTCACGCGGCTGCACTCCCCTCGGATTCCGCACCGGCGGTCTCATGCCCGGCCCCGGCCTTCGCCATGGCGGGGTTCCAGGGGTGGGTGGTGAGGGTCAGGGGGATGCCGAGCGCCTCGCACAGCCGGTGGACCCGGGCGAGGATGCTGAGCGAGGCGTCGGTGGCCGGCCGGGCGACGTGCAGACGCACACCCTGCGGGCGGTAGGCGAACGCCAGCCGCTGGACGTGCAGCGCCACAGCGGCCCGGGCAGCGACATCGAGATCGGCCGGGACGTTCACGGCCAGGACCTGGCCCTCGTCGGCATACTCCACAGGCACGGCACACCGCCTTTCCGCCAGACCGGCAGGCCGCCACACTCCCCCGAGCAGGTGTAGGGCGGCGGGCCGGGGGACCGGGTAGTCAAATCCAACTTGCGACCGGGGACGCAACGACGTCAAGGACCTGAACGCGCAGGCCCGGCCGGCGGGCCGGAGAGGCAGGCCCGCCGGCCGATTCCAGGCTAGGCGCCTGCCCGGCACCCGCAAGATCAAGGCAGCCGGGCGAGTGACAGCCAGCGGCGGTGCCCTTCAGCGGCTACCGTGGCCCACGGCTCCGGGTGCTGATCGGTCTCTCGCCCCGCTGCCTCGTCCGGTCCCCTGCCGACCCCCCCTCGCAGGGGACCGGACTCACGACGGTGAGGGCCTCACGGACGGCTGGCTCAGCTCTGCGGAGGGGGTGGCGAGCACGATGAGGTCCGCGCCGTCCGCAGGCACGGTCACCGGGTGTCCGAGGTGGGATATCAGGCTCAGGACCGCCGCTTGTACGGCTGTGCGCATGTGGTGCATCGCGGTGTGCGAGTGATCGGCCGCGAGTGCTGTGAACCCCTGCGAGGCGGTCCACGTGATCGCCACCCCGGCCGGTACTTCGATCACCCGCAGGCCTGATCTGTCGGCCGGAGCATCATCGAGCAGGTGGAACCCCGCCTGGCTCAAGACGTGACGCACGAGTCCGGCGACTTCCTGAGAAGAACATGACACAGCCGCCGCATGCCCCCAATCTCGGGCGCCAACCATCCACAACACGGCGAATGACGATCGTCGAGCCGCTACCGTGACCCACGGCCCCGGGTGCCGATTGGTCTCGCCCCGCAGCCGCCTGCCGGTCCCCTGCGCCCCCCACGCAGGGGACCGGCCGCGTTCAGAGCCCCGAACGGTGTGCCCGCCCCCGCACGGGCCCGCTCCCGCACCCGACGTCGACCCCCGCCGTGACGGCGGGGGTTTCGTCGTTCCCGGCCCTCTTCCGGGTCACCCGGCCGGGTGGATTTTTGCCCTCGCGTACACGTACGCGACTTGTGAGGCAAACCCCCAACTCGCCCTAAAAACATGCCTATTGACACGAAGAGGGATCTTTCGTCATCTTTCCGGCGTGGCCCGATCAGCGGGCCACGCCACCGTGATCGGAGTGAGTGATGCGCGAGACGTACGACGAGTCAGAGGCCGCGGGCCGGCTGCGGGTGCCGGTCGCGGCATGGCGCTGGGCCACCGCCTCAGGAGTGGCCCCCGCCGCCGACGCCGGGCCCCGCCTGTGGTCCCGGACGGCCGTGGAGAGCACCGACGCGGAAGCGGTCCGCGCCGCCCTGCGCGGCCCGGCCGGAGCCACCTGGGCGGCCGACCGGCTGACCGAAGCGCTGGGGGAGCCGCTCCGGTTCCGGCCGCGCGTGACCCCGGCCGCCGTCGGCCACCTCGTCCGCGCCGGACTGCTGACCTACCTCAGCGGCGAGCCTGCCTACCCCGACGTCCACCCCGACCAGGTCAACATGCTCGCCCGCCGTCGCGACCTGCTCGCCCTCCTCGACCGCCACGTCCCCCTCGGCCCCGACCAAGCCGCCCACCGCCTCGGCGTGCGCCGCACCGACTTCGACCAGGTCGTGCGCCTGGGGTGGATCGCCCCGGTCGGCTCCGTGGACGTCGACTACAAGCGGCAGGGCGGGGTGACCACGGTCCCGCTCTACTCCGCCGAGGACGTCGCCCTCCTGCCCGTCATCCGCCCGTCCGTGGACTGGCACACCCTGCGCACCCTCACCGCCGGCCGCCGCTCACCCCTCGCCGCGCTCACCCCCGACCCGCAGGGCGAGGCCCGGCTGCTCCTGGCGGGGGTCGCGCAGATCGCCGGTGTCGGCCGGGCCGCCGTGGTCAACTGGCGGCGCCGTCACCCGGACTTCCCCACGCCCGCGGCCGGCGCCCCCGTGCACCCGGAGTTCGACCGCCGTCAGGTCGTCGCGTGGCTCCTCGCGCACGACAAGATCGCCGTCCCCACCGCCGTCCCGGCCGCCACCCTCACCGTCGGCCCCGCCCTCGGCCCCGGGGCGCCCGTGGTCCTCCGCATGGACGACCCGCTCCTCGACCTGTCCGACGACCAGGAGGGCCAGGACCGCCTGTCCGGCTGGATGGCCGACACCGACGCTGACACCCTCGCCCACCTCACCGCCGAGGGGGCGGCCCTCCGCAGGCTCACCGCCCCCGGCACCACCCCGCTCGCCGTACCCGACGCGGTCCGCGTGACCGAGCGCTTCCGGGCCGGATCCGAAGGCCTGCACGTCACCCTCGGATGGCCGTCCCATCTGCGCGGCACTGCCTCACCCCGCACCTCCGGCGGCGTCATCCGCCACGTCCTGCCCTACACCACCCCCAGCACCGGGTGCCGCTGCGCACGGCAGACCTGCAGGGGCATCATCCCGACCGCGTACTGCACCGACCACGGCACCGCCGTCACACCCGCGATGGAATGGCACCCCGCCGACGGCACCCGATGCACCGCACTGCGCCGCGCGCACACGGCCGCTCCCGCGGTCGCGCGGGGCCCTCGAAGGCGGTGTGCTGCCTCGCCCCCGGCCCGGCGGTTGATTCGTCCGTTGGGTGGGGAGGGTTGAGGACGACGGGACGCGATGACAGAAGGGTTAGTCGAGCATTCCACCCCTTTTCAAAACATCCTGGCGATTGGTGGTTCTCGCGTATGACTGCCCAGCACTCCCAAAAGATCATTGCGGGTGCATCGTTCTGGCCTCTTGCGGAGAGATATAAAGCGATCGGATTTCAGGAATCGGGCTACCCCTTCGGGGGTTGGTTCAGGGAGTTCGACCCGCCCACGCTGGCTCAGATCAGGGAACGGCGTGATATCGGGAAGCCCTATATGCCCAAAAAATACGTGACGCCGGGAGACTGGCAGAAAAAAGAACCCGAGCATCTGCTCATAACCCTGGCCAAGGTGGGTCACCTGGTCTGGAAATGGCAGAAGGAGCGCCCTGAGCGCGAGGCCGATCGGCGAGAGTACGAGAAAGGAGTCGCAGAGGTCCGCGAGAAGCGCAGGTCGGTGTCGCATCTTCCACCTCGCTGGTGGAGGTTCCTCCACGAGATCGGGGGGTACTGCCTGCCCCCGTCCGACGACGGTACGCCGAGCAACTGGGACACCGTTCGGCTCAGGGCGCAGACCCCGAACTGGAACCCCCTCTTGTCCGAAGTTGGCGCAGCGCACCTGCGACTGAATCAGCTCGAAAGCCTGCCGCCGAGCACAGAGGTCTACGAGGAAGCGGTCGTGATGCTTACCGACCTCTCCCAGCGCATCGTGGATTGGGTGAAGGTCAACTATCGGCACCTGCCGCTGCCCCCACAATTCCCCTCAGGCGGGTACTGGAAATCCACGCTCCGGGATTCCTTGAAGCTCTATGCCACCTACATGCGAGACCTGGCTCGGTTCGAGTTCGGCGAGCTACCCGATGTGGTCATTCCTAATTTCAATAAACGGGGGATCGAATGGGAAGACCTTTCCCCGATACATGTTGCCGCGGGGAGAGCGTATCTCGAAGCAGCGGAGACAGTCACGGCCTGCGCCCCCGCCCTCGGGCGACTCCTGCATATCCACAACACGGTGCGTAAAGGCAGCCCAGAAATGGACGCGGACATCGAGGCTTTGGATTCCAACCTGCTGCTGCTGGACACTCGGCTCCGCACTCGGCTTCGCAGCTGATAGTTGTGGAGCAGAGGGCAGGTCCCAGGCATGACCGCCAAGTTCCAGAGAACTTGGTGCTGCTCTGGGCCAGCCATGCGGCCAGCGCCTAGCTTGGAGCCATGGTCGATGTCCCGGCGCCGCCGGGGAGTCCTCGGCGGACGCCGTTCCCTGACTCTGTCTGCGCGCCGGGTCCTCGGTACCGGGGTACAGGCCGGCGGAGCGCAGACCGCCTCGTGGTGAGCGTGGCTGCCTGGGGGGCTTGCCCTGTGTGGTTCGTAGGGCGTCTTCCCTGGTGGGTGGGCGTACTGTGAGGCTGTGTGGTGCTCACCGCGAGCACCTTGGTCGTGGTCCTGGTGCTGCTCAGTCCCGGCGAACTGGACGGCTTCCCGCAGCATCTGACGGCGGAAGAGTGCGCGGCAGCCGTCGCCGCCGCCAGCACGACGCAGGCCTCCGCCCCGGCCGTCGAAGAGGTCCCCGATCTGGTGGCCCACGCCTATGTCGCCTCCGTCGGAATCGGCGCCTGACCACCTCAGGAATACATCAGCCGCATGACGCCCCTGCTCCTTTTGTAGTGGGGGCGTTCTGTGTTGTGGGGGTGCTTTATGCGGGTTGTGCATGGGGTTTTTGGTGGTGTGTCATGAGGCTTTCGGAGTGGCGTTCTTGACGTGTTGTCAGTTTGCGGTTTTCGCATTTCTCTGGAATGGCGGGCTGCATTCGTGGGCGGTGGGGGACCCCCTCCCCTCTTGCTGCCGTCTGTAGAGAGGTTTAGACCACCTGGGGCCGGGTATGCTCCTCGTGTGAGACGGAGCGTGACCACCCTTTCGGGTGGGGGAGGGGCTGGACAGGCTCCTCCGGCCCCTGCATACTGTTACCAGGTAGACGGTTCCGAGGGTGTTCGAGGAGCCTCCGGCCCCGCAGGGGACGGAGGCGAAACCCCCACCCAGACCGGGACCACGAGCAAGAGTCAGGCTCCTGACCAGCGGAAACGGTCGCCGCAGGCGGCCGAGACCGAAAGGCCGGCCCCCACACCGGGGCCCGCAGGCCCGGTGTAGCCGGGCTGCCCCGCAGTCACCGAAGGTGACTGCCCTCCGGGCTCACTCCGCCCGGCGCCGCGCAGCGGCGCGGTCCCCTTGGAGTGACGCAGTCACTCCGCGTCGTGTCTCCGCAGGAGACCGCGCG
>NZ_JBIARV010000012.1:0-1427 GCF_042890295.1 Streptomyces sp. NPDC002232
AGCCTGAGACCTGATGCCGAGCCGATTGTGGTGAAGTGGATGATCCTATGCTGTCGAGAAAAGCCTCTAGCGAGTTTCATGGCGGCCCGTACCCTAAACCGACTCAGGTGGTCAGGTAGAGAATACCGAGGCGTTCGGGTGAACTATGGTTAAGGAACTCGGCAAAATGCCCCCGTAACTTCGGGAGAAGGGGGGCCACGTCTGGTGATGAGTCTTGCACTCTGAGCTGGGGGTGGCCGCAGAGACCAGCGAGAAGCGACTGTTTACTAAAAACACAGGTCCGTGCGAAGCCGTAAGGCGATGTATACGGACTGACGCCTGCCCGGTGCTGGAACGTTAAGGGGACCGGTTAGCTCTGTTTCGACAGGGCGAAGCTGAGAACTTAAGCGCCAGTAAACGGCGGTGGTAACTATAACCATCCTAAGGTAGCGAAATTCCTTGTCGGGTAAGTTCCGACCTGCACGAATGGCGTAACGACTTCTCGACTGTCTCAACCATAGGCCCGGTGAAATTGCACTACGAGTAAAGATGCTCGTTTCGCGCAGCAGGACGGAAAGACCCCGGGACCTTTACTACAGTTTGATATTGGTGTTCGGTTCGGCTTGTGTAGGATAGGTGGGAGACTTTGAAGCCGTGACGCCAGTCATGGTGGAGTCGCCGTTGAAATACCACTCTGGTCGTGCTGGATGTCTAACCTCGGTCCGTGATCCGGATCAGGGACAGTGTCTGATGGGTAGTTTAACTGGGGCGGTTGCCTCCCAAAGGGTAACGGAGGCGCCCAAAGGTTCCCTCAGCCTGGTTGGCAATCAGGTGTTGAGTGTAAGTGCACAAGGGAGCTTGACTGTGAGACCGACGGGTCGAGCAGGGACGAAAGTCGGGACTAGTGATCCGGCGGTGGCTTGTGGAAGCGCCGTCGCTCAACGGATAAAAGGTACCCCGGGGATAACAGGCTGATCTTCCCCAAGAGTCCATATCGACGGGATGGTTTGGCACCTCGATGTCGGCTCGTCGCATCCTGGGGCTGGAGTCGGTCCCAAGGGTTGGGCTGTTCGCCCATTAAAGCGGTACGCGAGCTGGGTTTAGAACGTCGTGAGACAGTTCGGTCCCTATCCGCTGTGCGCGTAGGAATATTGAGAAGGGCTGTCCCTAGTACGAGAGGACCGGGACGGACGAACCTCTGGTGTGCCAGTTGTCCTGCCAAGGGCATGGCTGGTTGGCTACGTTCGGGAGGGATAACCGCTGAAAGCATCTAAGCGGGAAGCCTGCTTCGAGATGAGTATTCCCACCTCCTTGAGAGGGTAAGGCTCCCAGTAGACGACTGGGTTGATAGGCCGGATGTGGAAGCCCAGTAATGGGTGGAGCTGACCGGTACTAATAGGCCGAGGGCTTGTCCTCAGTTGCTCGCGTCCACTGTGTTAGTTCTGAAG